>NZ_JBQFXC010000001.1:0-1156081 GCF_056540645.1 Ruegeria sp. AM5
GGTCCCATCATTGCTAAGTCCTCCACTCTCAAAACGAGTGAATCAGCGCCAGACCAACCAATCAACCGACTTTTTCAACACTATCTCCGCACAGTGGACATTCAAGCAAGTTGCAGCAAACGACCGGTATGCGGACAGAGCGCCAATTCGCTGCGTTTGCTCGAATGTCGTCAAATTGGCCAATGTATGGATT
Organism: Ruegeria sp. AM5; assembly: GCF_056540645.1. NCBI lineage: Bacteria > Pseudomonadati > Pseudomonadota > Alphaproteobacteria > Rhodobacterales > Roseobacteraceae > Ruegeria > Ruegeria sp. AM5. The sequence goes on from NZ_JBQFXC010000001.1 coordinate 194, forward strand.
GGAACCACATTTTCAGCGAGGCCTCCGAATTCTACCGGTCATTCGCAAGCCGTCGCGAATGTTCAGTCCCATCATAGTGAGGTTGGCAGCCCCGGCGATCAACTCAATTACCTGAACCGTGTAAAAGGTGCTGTCAAATTCACCAGCGGCGGCTTTTCCAGCCAGAAACCAAGCGGCAGGTACGAGGATGAACAAGCCGTTCAGCGCAATGACAGGCATGCGGCTTTTCTTGGCCTTCGTAAGTGCATCCTTGCGTTTCCGGCCCATTGCCATGCCCGACCCGCCAGCGATGGCCATTGCCGGGATGAGGATGAACATGCCTTTCAAGATCAATGCCTTGACGGTTGCGACTGTTTCATGGCTCGCAAAGAGCTCGCTGGTGGCCGTTGATGTCCAGAAGAGCAGGATCATCACAAAGCCGATGCCCCCTGCAATAGCGTGAATCTTTGTTTTCATAGCGGCTCACTCAAATTGGCATTTGGAAAGGATTTCGTCAGGCCGTGCAGCAATTCGGCACCGCAACCTTCTCAAACAGATGGGGGGCGGTCACAGCGCTTGAGGGATAATGGCTGAGCTGCTGCTGAAACTCGGGGTTTGAAAACGCCGCGCGGAAGTTCGCAACAGACGCCCAGATCGCGTAGTTCATATACATGCTGCCGTCACCAACAGCTTTGTGCAGTTGGGTGCTGATGTAACCTGGCTGCTTTTGCATCCATTGGGCATCGCTTTTCCAGGCTTCAACCAAGGCGTCTTGTTCATCGGGATCGACTGTGAAGAGATTGACGAGAACGACGGGTCCAGCGTCGATGCCCAATTGCCGCTCAATGGGAAACTCAGGGTCGAGTGGTTTGAAACTTACCATTTCGGTACTCCTTGAAAGTAGCTTCGTTTTGGTGCCATGTTGTCATATTTGGGAAACATCAAACATAATGACAACACGTTGTCAAATCAAATGAGGAATCGACATGCCGGATGCGCGAAGAACCGAAGAAGGAGAAGCCGTGACAGCGTTGATACTGGATGTGTTTCGGCTAAACGGTCGATTGCAGCTTGCCGGTGATCGCCTCGTGTCAGAACTCGGTCTTACAAGTGCTCGATGGCAGATTCTTGGTGCCATCGCATATTCTGATCGACCGGAATCCGTTGCCTGGCATGCTCGGACGATGGGCGTTCACCGGCAGGGCGTACAAAGGATCATCAATGAATTAAGCAAAGAAGGCATAGTGGAGTTTCAGTCGAACCCACACCACAAGCGGGCGCACTTGGTTGTCATGACTCCAAAGGGGCAGGAGTTGTACGAAGCTGCGATTGCGAAGCAAGTCCCATGGGTGAATGAACTCTCGGAAGGTCTGTCGCCAGATGATATTGCGACAGCGCAAAATGTTGTTGACCGTCTTAAATCACGTCTCGAAGAAGCATCAATGCGACAAGATCAGAGCCCGTCTCAAAGCGGACGTTCATAGAGAGCGCAGCATCGGTCATTTTGGGCTCAATGCAGTCTTTAGCTGTACCAGGCTTAAATGTCCGCTCTGCGGACAAACCCGTCATTCGGTACAACGCACCTATTGACCGTAGCACCACCTCAACCGGACATTCGTCTCAAACGTAAGCTCACTGTTGCACCCTAGGCCATTCGTTCGGGCCCCTGCGCCGCATGGCTCCATTGCCGGGGCGACTGGCCGTACATCCGTTTGAACTCCCGGCTGAACTGAGACGCGCTTTGATAGCCTACGTCCCATGCCGCTTCCGACACGGTCTTTCCTTCGGCAATCTTCATGGCGGCGTTGTTCAGCCGCATAGATTTCACGAACTGTATTGGAGACATTGTCGTGGCTTCTTTGAAACGCCGATGGAAGACCGCCCGGCTCATGCCGACGTGGTCGGCCATATCGTCGATGGTGACCTGTTCATTCAAGTGGTTTGAGACGTAGTCGATGGTGCGCGCGATTTCGTTGCCGACGCCAAAGGCTCGTCTTGCGGAGGCCCCGGCCTCGCCCATGAGCACCGCGTAACACAACTCGCGCATTCGCCCCTGCCCGAGCACCTCCAGATCAACCGGATTGTCGAGCAGATCGAGAAGCCGCAGCAGTGCCTGCGTGAAACCACTATCCCAGGACGCCAATGCCAAAGCCGATGGCGCGCCATCCCGCAATTGTTTGTTGCCACCAGCGGCGGCCTCGATTTCCATGGTGAGCTCGCGCATCATCCGTGGCTCCAGCGTAATCACCACGCCGAGCAGAGGATCGTCCTTGGACGCCAATGGCGTGCCCGCCTCCACCGGTAAAGTCATGGGGCACAGCAGGTATTTGTCGCTGCCATAGACGTGGTGCTCACCCTCCAGAACAGCTTCCTTGCTGCCACTGAGAATAGCCACCACCGTGGGCTCGTAGACAGCAGGCACGCAGGGCATGGCCTCGGTCACCCGGAAAAGCTGGACGCCTTTCAACGCGGTATCGACTAGGCCTGCCTTTGGCAGACGTCGCTCGATAAGGTCTTTGATCTGGTCTTTGTTCATGCACTCTAGCTGGCAGAGGACTTTCATCTTTGCAATGGGGCTGAGACGATTGGGCAAGTAATGGAGAGTATATCGCCTGTTTTCGCGCCCAGTCAGGTTCTATCTGTGCATTCAAGCAACAACACCTTAAACCGCCAGCTTGGGCTGGCAGGAGACAGAAAATGGCAGATACGACATTCGGACCCAAAGGCTGGACACCCGAGCGCCTCGGCGACCAGTCAGGCAAGACCTACATCATCACTGGCGCCAACGCTGGCGCAGGCTTTCAAGCCGCGCGCATTCTTCTGAAGAAGAACGCCAAGGTGGTGATGCTGAACCGCTCGGCCGAGAAATCCGAGGCGGCAATCGCGGACCTGAGACAGGAATTCGACGCGAAAGCCGACGTGAGCTTCGTCCGCACGGAACTATCGGTTTTGGACAGTGTGCGCGAGGCTGCCGAAGAAGTTCTGAAGACGGTGCCTCGGATCGACGCGCTTATCAACAACGCGGCCATCGCGCAGGTGCCGACGCGCAAGCTGACCGTCGACGGGTTCGAAAGCCAGCTTGGCACCAACCATTACGGACATTTTCTGCTCAATGGTCTGCTCTTTGACCGCATCGCAGAAAGCAAAGGCCGGATCGTGGTCGTCGCCAGCCTCGGCTACAACATGGGTCTCAAGACCATCAAGTTCGACGACACGAACTGGGATGAGGGCTACGGAGCGAACACCGCCTATTCGCAGAGCAAGCTGGCGCAGATGATGTTTGCTTACGAGCTGCAGGACCGGCTGGCCGCTGCAGGGCGCAGAGAAGTCGAGGTCTTCGTCTGTCATCCCGGCTCATCAGCCACATCGCTCATAACCACCAGCGGCAGCCGCACGATGCGGTTCATCTGGTGGCTGATGACCAAGACGCCGATGGTACAGACTGCGGAACAGGGCTCATACCCAGAGGTCATGTGCGCGACAGAAGAGGCCCTCACCGAGCAAAGGGCGCTCTACGGCCCGACGGGCCGAATGGAAGCGGTCGGCCCGGTCGGCAAGGGCACACTGAACGCTCACGCCTATGACAAAGCTGTCACGACACGGCTTTGGGAGGAGTCTGAAAAAGCTGTTGGGTTCGAGTGGAAACTCTGACCACTTGATTGAAGTCAGCTTCCAGCGCACCAGTTCAGAGAGCGGACATTGGTTCGCTGTGCAGCATATGGGAGGTTTGGGCTCAATCCCGCCGTTTTCCGCATTCTGCCCGAACGGCGGGTGTAGAGTCTTCGAATGCCCGCTTTGGATGAAAGTCACGGCAACTCTGCGGGCCGAATGGGCAGAAGACTTGTGGGGTGGTTCGCGACAAGCGGTGATGGGTGGTGCGCTCAACCAGAAGGCGGTTCACATAACACCCCCACTGCGATGTTCGTACTGTGTTATCGTGGCGCAGAACATCCGGTGGTCGCAAAGCATGCCATTTGACAGTCCGTCCACTATTGTCGCAATGCGCAATAGAGTGTGATCTCGTGGCACTGCGCCCAATGACGGATTTCAGAAACCAGATCTAAACCCGGCGCAATTCTGAGACGACTCGGGTTTCTTGGAGCGAGAGCATCAATCGGGATGCGGCGTCGAACGTAAATTTTTTGACGTTTTTGCACTTTTGATTTCGCCGGCCTAAAATGTGTTGCCGGTGATACGACTATTACTTTGGAGATATACGAATTTGCAAAGACACCGCAGGCACTGGTGACATTCAACATTGTCTTGAACGCTCAATGACACCCTACTTTCGGTTGCAATAGGATCTGTTTCCATATGGCTGTTTCGTCGTAAAGGGTCCACTCACGACGAAGCTTTGGTCTTCCTGTAACCAATTCACCGTATTCGGCGTGGGTTGCGCCCAGGACGAAAACCTCGGCACCTGTCGGCTCACCAAATGCGCCATATCCTTCGTGTATTCCGTGAAGCGTCCAGCGAACGGCGGCACGAGGTGGCATCGCGGGATCATCACGACCAATTATATGGTGTATCTTGAATTCAGCCGTTGGGAAGCTGGCCCGCAATCCCATCCAAAATTGATCTGCACCATCAAAGCTAACAGCTGCTGCCCCACCTGGATACTCCAACTGCGCGGCACGTTCATATTCTTCGGGGATTGCTTCGAATTCGGCGTGCATCAAACGTTCAAGCAAGTTCGCCAATCGCGCGCCCCAGATATTGCTATTGCCTGTCCCGGAATACGGACCACTGATATCATTCGCTGGAGAGTAGGGCTGGACGCATTTGCTCGGTCCGCCTTCTCGTTCAATCAAATCGCGTGCGTATTCTTTCGGGTTCAGACCCAATTGTCGCACAATTGCGCCTTGATCGCGAATAAGCCATTCGTCGTTGATCTGGTTGTTGATGACGTGGCAATCGGCGATGATCCTGTATTGAAGTTGTTTGTCCGTGGGTGCGCCGTAAACGCCGGGATGCGTATGCGTTGCCGTCGACAAAAGCCTGTGCGATGACAGCATTCCGTCTTCTGGCGTACCACACCAAATCACATCTTCGCCCAGCAACTTCCGGTCTGGAAACTCCGAAAGCGTCGCCATAGTCGCTGCGATCACGTCCTTGTTGCCTACAACAACCGACGCGGGCGAGCGAACGACAATATCTGGGGCGTAATAGTCGTGCAGTTTGGCGATGCGGCGGTCTTCCCACAGTTCTTTCGTGATGCTGATGATATAGTCGGGCAAATCGACAAACTTTGGGTCAAAACCGTTCATGTCTAATGTCCTTGGTATGACGGCATCAAGCGTCTCCAATCGGGAAGGATAGTCGACCCGGAACGCGCACCTTGTTGAATTCACGCAATCGCGCAAAAACGTCCACGCCGAGTTGTTGATAGGCATCCAGAAGGTCAACCATGACCCAGTTTTCCCGAATCTTATTGTTTTCCAGGCGCCAGAAATCCAATGATTTCATGGTGATGCGTTTACCCGTGGGTGCAATACCCATCCACCCATCGTTGGTCACGGTTTGGATCATATTCGGCCACCCGGTCACGGCTGCATAGTTGCCGTCACCGAAGAAATGATAGGTTATTTCATCTACGTATCGGCCGCGATCCGGCATCCCATTCAGAAACGGGATCTGATGCCAATTGCGGAAACCAGCGATGCCTCGGCCTGTGCCAATTCCGGCCGGGCCGTACCAGTTGACGCGTTCGCTCCAGAAACGCGGCATTTCCATCTTTTCGGGGCCGCCCTGACTCGGGTGTTTTTTCATATGCTTCAGCATTGTAACGATGTGGTCGCAGGATGCGTTCGCCTTCACTTCGTCCCACGGTCCGGGTATGATGCCGTCGTTTGTGGCGGGGCCCGGTATGCAAAACTCTAGCCCCAATGACGGCGCCATCGGCCAAGCCTGGGCTTGCATCATCACTTCCGGAATGTCCCAAAGGGTTTGAATTTCGACAACTTTGTCGTTCACAATCCGATAGAACTCGTGAAAACGCATATGTGTCAGGTGCCCTGTTGGCGGAATGTCCAACCACGGCCCTACAAAGGTGCCAACGTAGTGGCCGCCGCATCCGACCCAATCATCCCCCCGCTCGGTCCGGCCTGCCATTACAATCCAATCTCGACGCTCAAGGTCGGGCATTGCTTCGAAAAGTGGCACATAGCAGGCGTCGAAAAAGTCTGTCGGGCCGCAAAAATCACCAAACGGGTGCGGCATGTGTATGACCGCATCTGCCGTAAAGATATCGGCAATGGCCGAGCGAACGTTACTTAGTTCAAAATTGACCATCGCATTTCGAAGAGGCTCCAAGATCGCCTTGTTTCGCGTGTGTATGTCTGAGACGGGACTAGCGTCGTTCATAGTATTAGCCTTTGACTGCTCCAGCGGTCAGACCGCTTACGATTTGGCGCTGGAAGAATAGGATCAGGACAAACAGCGGTGCTGTTGCGGATACCACGGCGGCAACCGCATACATTACCTTGCCTTCGACTTGAGTGGTCCCCATGAAGCTGTTGATTGCGGGGATTATTGTCTCGTTCTCTTCGCTGAGAAGCATCACGGCGACGGTGAAATCATTATACGCCAGCAGAAAGCTGAACAAACCGGTGGTGATTACACCAGGCCACATTACGGGAACAATCACGTGTCTGAAGGCCTGAAAACGTGTACAACCGTCGACCATGGCACTCTCGTCCATGTCTTTAGGGATGTTCTTGAAAAACGAATGCAACATCCAAAGGGTAAAGGGTTGATTTATTGCCACCAACACTATGATTGTGGTCGGTAATATGCCCCAGACATTCCATTCGAAGAACCACAACAGATAACCCGAAACCAATGTTATATGTGGCATGGCACGAAACACGAGTGCGGCCATGAGAATCCAAAATGCATACCGAAAACCCGAGCGCGCCAGCGCATAGCCTCCAAGCGTGCCGAACGTCAGGGAAATGACGACTGTAAAGAACACGACAATGCTGGTGTTCTTAAAGTTGAACCAAAAATCTTCCGTCACCCACGCGCCGTAATAGCCTTGTCCAGTGAATGTGCTGCCGGTTTGTTCGAGTGTGTTGGTCCCTCGCACGGCGTTCATCCAATCCGCTTTGGACAGGAAATCGGCTTGCACCTTGAAACTTCCCCAGAAGGTCCAAAGGAAAGGGAACGCTGCGATAAGCAGCCATAACCCTACCATCGTGAAGGAGAACAGTTTCAGTGGGGTCATGCGTGTTTCTGCTTTTCTCGCCATGATCTTGTCCTCAGTGAGATTTGCGCGTGAAATCGCGCCAAGTGCGAACGAGTACCGGCATCATCAGGATGACAACCAAGAAGATTGTGATCAAAGACGTTGCCCCGGCCGAACCGTAGAGTGGGTTGCCGCTTTCGCGCAGGTCGTTAAAGATAATCCAGCTCAGTGACCGGGCGTGGGCCTCGGCAGAGAAACTCACGATAGGTTCAAACACCCGCAAATTGTCCATGATCAGCATCAGTGTCACGAAGGTCACGAGTGGCATCAGATGTGGCACCACGACGTAGACCAAGCGTTGCCACTTCGAGGCTCCGTCGATCTGCGCGGCCTCCATTGTGTCCGCGGGAACCGTTTGTAGCCCGGCATAAAATGTGATGAAGCTGAAAGGCAAAGTGTGCCAGACACCATATACCATAAGCATGAACCACATGAGACCGGTGGAAGCTTTCAAGCTGAGGTTCGGGTCATTGAAGATGTTTTGAATGGTTGCGCCGATGACACCGTCGCCATCCACCATCCAGAACAGGATCAGCGAGCCGACCAGCGGTGTGACAAGGAAGGGCAAGAGTGAGACAAAGATCGCTGCGCCCTTGAGCTTGCGCGGCAGGGTGTTCACACCCACCGCTACGGCCATACCGAGGATCAGGACCATCGGCGTTACTATGAACGTGTATGCTAGGGTAAAGGTGAGAGCATTATAAAATGGCAGGTCACCCAGCTCTCGCCAGAACTCGCCCATTGTCTCGGTGTTTGCCCAAGCCTCGCCAATTTCGGCAAAGGCCAAGTGCGAGCGGTTTGTATATGTACCCAATCCATTGAACTTGCCTAAAGGTGCTTCATCACGAAGTTTCTGTGTCGCCTCAAGATCGACCGAGGTGGACTCCTTGCATCCAAAAGGTCCACAACTTTCCGAAACAACCAGAACCTGTTCGTGTTGAACGAAAAGCGATTGGATAAAGACAGAAACAATTGGCAGAGCGATGAACAAAATCATTGCTGAAAGAGTTGGCAGGATGAACCAGAAGAATGTGCGATGCTTCATGTCAAATGTCCCCGTCGGTGGGTGTTAGGTTGAGGGGGGCTTACAAGTACCCCCCTCGCGCGCTCGATCAGGGGAGTTACTGAAGGAAGCCCGCTTCTTTCGCCGCTGTCCTGTATGCTGCCTCAACATCGGCAAGCGCCTTCTCGGCGCTTTCGTCACCTTTTAGGAAGTCCGACAGCTCGGAACCCAATGCAGCGTGCAGCAATCCGATCTGAGGAAGCATCGGGTACGGTTGCGCCCCGCCTTGAACAGTTGCCGCAACACCAGCTGCCGCTGGGCCAGGCGTAAATCCTTCGAGCAACCAAACAGCGTCGTCGTTGTTGGCCGCGACCATTTCCGGCGTCAACGCGCTTGCCAGTGCAGCGAATGTCGCTTCTGCTTCAGCGTCAGATACATTCGTGGAGATTGTGAAGCCATCCCACCATAGTGTTGCTCCGGGGATGCCACCCGGTTCAACTGAGGGCGCAGCGGATAGAACTGTATTCGACGTAACTTCCGCGCTTGACCCTTCATCGTCGAGGATTGGCGCTCCACGAGACCCCCACATGATACCAAGTGCGGCCTCGCCAGCTTCCCAAAGTCCCTGCGTTTCGTTCGAGGCTTGCGTAAGATGGTCTGGATGCGCGTATTCCACCATCGCTTTCAGTGTTTCCAAGGCAGCAATACCAGCTTCGCTGTTGACAGTTGGTTCGGCGGTGCCGGGTTTGAAGAACTCACCACCGTGCGCAAGAAAGACCAGATTAAAGGACTCGCCTACATTCCAGCCGGTCTTCAGGTTCATGACGATGGGATATTCCATGATTCCGGCATCCCGGATCGCCTTTGCAGCTTCAATCACCTCGTCATAGGTGCTCGGAGCGCTGTCGATCCCCACTTGCGCCAGAATGTCGGAGCGTGAGAACAGGTGCTGCGCATTAGCCATGAAAGCAATGGCCATGACATTGCCGTCAATGGCGATCTTTAGATTGTCGGGAATATTCTGACCGTGGCTTTCGATTAGATCGTTCAGCGGACGGACCAGTCCATCATTCATCAATTGTGTCAGTGTTGAATTAGCTACAATTACGCTGGTGTATTCGGCAGGATCCGGAGTGAGCGCCGCGTTCATGATCTGTCGGGCTTCGGTCGTATGATTGCGCGAAAACTCTGAGGCTGCTTCGGCGCAATTTCCTTCTGCGGTGCCCGCCACAGCGTGAATGGCGGGAAAATCACTCGCAAGTATACGGATGGACTGATCAGACGGGCCGCAATCTGCCGCGTAAGCAGTCGTCCCCATTAGTCCTGCCATTGCTCCAGCAACGAATAGTTTTTTGATGAGCATGTGTTTTCTCCCTTTGATGTTGGGCGCATCTTGTAACTTTGCACCCGGTTTCTCGGCTGTTTCGGAATGTCCCATGTGTCAGCTTCCGATGCGTGCTCCAGATTTCTGATCAAACAGATGGAAGTGTTCAGGGGCGACGTTGATCGAAACGATTTCACCGATCTCGGCGCGGTAAGATTTGTCTGCTTTTACCGAGACAAGCGCGCCGCCGATGCGAACCGAAACCATGGTCGCGTCACCCAGGAGTTCCATCGTGTAGATTGGAGCGTTGATCTGGCCGCCGATTTCGACGACGTTGGCGTCCTCGGCCCGGAAGCCAAGGGTGACCTTGCCATCTGGTGCACTCAATCCCGGCACGTCGACATGTTGTGCGCGGAAAGTTCCACCTGACATATCGCCATCCATCAGGTTCATTGCAGGGTTGCCGATAAAGCTGGCGACGAAAGCGTTGGCGGGGCTGTCGTAGATCTCAACAGGTGTACCCACTTGCTGCACAACACCCTGTTTCATGATCACAACCCGATCCGCCAAGGTCATAGCCTCAATCTGGTCGTGGGTTACATAGATGGTGGTCACCGCCAGTTCGTGGCTCAGGTTTTTGATCTGCGCCCGCGTCGAAACCCGAAGCTTCGCATCCAGATTCGAAAGAGGTTCGTCCATCAGGAAAACGTTTGGTTCACGTACAATTGCCCGAGCCAACGCCACACGCTGCCGCTGTCCACCCGATAGTTCAGCAGGCTTCCGATGCAGGAAGTCATCCAACTCAACCATCGCGCTGGCTCGCCGCACCTTTTCGTCATGGATATTTGGATCGACGCCGCGCACTTTCAGCGGAAAGCGAATGTTCTCATAAACGTTCATGTTCGGGTAAAGCGCGTAACTCTGGAACACCATTGCCACATCGCGATCCTTTGGTTCCATTTCATTAACCCGCAGGCCGTCGATCAAAATGTCGCCTTCGCTGGCGTCTTCGAGCCCTGCAATCATCCGCATGGTTGTGGTTTTACCGCAGCCCGAAGGGCCCAGAAGGACTAAGAACTCCTTGTCCGCAATCGTAAGGTCGAAATTGTCCACCCCAATGAAGCTGCCCCAACGCTTGCCAATGTTGCGAAGTTGGATTTCCGCCATCTATCCCTCCCGGAATCGCCTTGCATACGATTCAGATAAGGCTAGACGGTCAGCCACTTTCAGAATAATGAATTCATTCTATGAGTGATATAAATCAAATTGATCTCAGACTTGTCGACACCACCATACTCCTGGTGTTTCTCGGGGCCATGCGCCACAGGCAGGCCACAGCCGTCGCGCGCGAGATGGGGCTGACCCAACCTGCCGTCAGCCATGCCTTAAAGCGTCTTCGAAAACTCTATGATGACCCGCTGTTTCTAAGGCGCGCGCATGGGCTAGAACCAACTGCTTTGGCGCACGAATTGGAACCGAAAGTTCGCAGAATTGTTCGACTCATTTCACAAACATTAGAAGGTGCCGATGAATTCGAACCGAGTTCTACTTCCACCGACTTGAAGATAGGTGCATTTGACTACGAGCTTACCGGGGTAATTCCGCCGCTGGTTGCGAAGCTGCGCAAGGTGAGTCCGGGCATCAATATCCACGCATTTTCATTATTCAACGACGAAGCTCTTGAGGCCCTGACGCAGGGGCGCATTGATCTCGCGATAGGATATTTCGACTTTCCGGCAAAAAGTGAAAATCACTTTGTTTCAGAAGAGCTCTTTTCAGAAGATTACGTGCTGGTAGGTCGCAAGGGTCATCCTCTTTTGGAGGAAGATTTGACATTTGAACGAATAGCCAGGGCGAACCACCTGCTCATTTCACCGCATGGTCCTACTAGAAACTTGGTCGACCAAGCTCTGCAACTTCAAGGGTTTAGAAGAAACATTCAGACGATTGTGCCTTCGCTTTTTTCCGCTCTTTCGATTGTGGAAAGCTCCGACCTTGTGATGACATTGCCTAAGCGGGCCGCAAATAACAACATTCGGAGGTTCGATATATCCCACCGACCCCTACCGATCGCAGGGGGAATATTCAAACTCCATGCAGTTCGTCATATTCGAGACGCCAATAGTCCTCTACACATCTGGCTAATCAATCAACTGATAGAAGTTGTTTCCGCCTAGGCCGTGTTCATAAAAGGGGCTCACATCTACTTTCCGACATGAAACAAGCTGGTATCTGTGATGGAGGTCAACTTGACGCAAGACATAATAGTGTTCGAAGAATGATCTTTCTCAACATGGCCTGGCGCGTTGGTCGATGAAGACTCAGGCGTATCGCAAATCTGCGGCACTAATAGATATGTCGCTGTGCCTAGCTAGTGCCGCAAATTTATCTCGCCTGACCGAAATTAGCTTCTGATACGACCAAAGCGCGAACATCGTTGGATCGATATCACTGTCTCGGTCTCCGGCCATTTCTGAATGCTCGCTCCAATATTCAGAAAGCAGGTCTGGAGGATAGTAAATTGGTTTTGGGTTCTCAACGTACCTGACTATCAGGTTCTGGACGAGTTCGTCGCTCTCCCTAAGCGAAACGATGAGGAATCTGTCTTTCAAAGCAGAAAATGTGGGATCACCAGCCGCAAACAACTCGCAGAACGACCCGCTTGAATCAGCCAGAACTGGCTGATCGGATTCCAGGCTAAGAAGGCCTTCGACTGCGGTGAGTTCAGCCTGCCTATGAAAGTTCTGCCGTTTCACATATTCGTTGAATTCAATCCCGCCTCTGTCTGGGTCTCCAGGCATCCCCAAATAGGAAGTTAATGGCGCAAGCGTGTCCTTGCACAATTCGTCTTCCAAGTTGAGAATGCCCAGTTCCTGCAGTCTGGACAGCATAGCTCCCTTGCTGACCTCGGCATCGAATGCGTCAAGGATCTGCTTGCGCAAATACTGCCCCTGGATTTGGGCGTCTATCGACACATAGCGCCACGCCCCGGATTGGTTCAAAAAGCTCGAAAGGAGCGTCTTTCCAATTCCCGACATCCCGATCAGGAGGATGTCACGCGGTTCACTCAGAAGAGATTGAACTTCTGGGGTTACACACGTCAGCTTCATGGTGTTGCGAATATTCCATCAATCACACTTTGCACCGCTTCAACCGTCGGATCGACAGTTGCGAACTCTTCTTCGCGGGCAAACAAGTCTTCCAGCCGCGCCGGAGTTTCTGGGAGTGTTCCAAGCGCTTCTTCAACTGCCGTCGGGAATTTTGCCGGATGAGCTGTTTCAGCGACAACAATGGGTCCGTTAAGCGTTGCCCTCAGCTGATGCGCCGCGAAGTAGCCGGTTGCCGAATGTGGGCAAATGATCTTGCCGAACTGCTTATGGATCTGGCGCATGGTGTTTAAGGCATCATCTTTGCCGCACTTCATCGCATCGAAGTCTTTGGTCAGTCTTGAATGCTCGGATTGCGAAAGTTCGTAAATAGACTGCTCAGCGAGCTGCTTTTGCATGTCGCGCGTTGCGTTCCCGTCGCGTCCTTTCAGGATCCACAGCATACGCTCAAAGTTGCTGGAAACCTGAATATCCATGCTCGGTGAGATCGTCGGTATTGTCTCTGCCTTCGACATCATACCAGTCTCGAAAAGCCGGGGGAGGACATCATTTTCGTTCGATGTGACGATCAACTTCCCAATGGGAGCGCCCATTTGCTTCGCGATATAGCCCGCAAAGACATTCCCAAAATTCCCGCTGGGGACAGCAAAGTTCACGGGTTGGCCGCAATCGTTGTGGATTTTGACCGAAGCGTAAATGTAGTAGGACGCCTGAAGGAGGATCCGGGCCAGGTTGATCGAATTCACAGCCGTATAGCTATATTCTTTGGCAGCTTCGCTTTGATACAGGTTTTTGACTAGGCATTGGCAGTCATCAAAGTCGCCTCGAACGGAAATTGCCTGAACGTTTGCGGCTCCCAGGCAGGTCATCTGCTTGCGTTGAACATCAGAGACGCGGCCCTCCGGAAACAGAATTACTGCATTGGCTCGCGAACGTCCCGCAAAGGCATTTGCGGTGGCTGCGCCAGTATCTCCCGACGTTGCGCAGAGTACGGTCGCGCGCTTGTCAGTGATTGTGAGTTCCCGATCGATCGCTTCCGCCAAAGGGGCGAGGGCGTAATCCTTGAAAGCGAGCGTGGGGCCATGGAAAAGCTCCATGCTCCACATCTGGTCATCCAGGCGAGACAGAGGTGGGCCATCATTGCGTTCGAAACCGGCCAGCGCTTTTCTTATGCCTGTGGTGAAGTCGCACTGTTGCCACTCTGCTCCGCCAAACAGTGCCAGAACATCCGATGCAATCTGGTCGTAGGCCCGCCCGCTCAGCGTGGCCAATTCGCTGGATGTAAGTTCGGGCCAGGCCTCAGGCACGTAAAGACCGCCATCTTCGGCAGTTCCACGGCTTAGCAACTCTCGGAGAGATCGAGCGGGTGCGTTCCCGCGAGTACTTGAGTAGAGCATGGCATTTTCCAAGATTTCTAATATTGTGGATTTAGCAAGACCTCTATCGTTCGTAAACAAAAATCTAATATAGTGGAATTACGGAATGAACACACCTTTACCTACACCTGAAATCGGGAAAATTATGAAGGAAGCCAGGAAATCGCTGGGCCTGACCCTTGAGCGACTCTCTGAGCGTACAGGGGTGTCCCGATCGATGCTATCCGCCATTGAGAGGGGTGCCACCAACCCGACCTTTTCCATAGTCTGGGCCCTTTCTCAGGCACTTGGCGTTGACCTTAGCTTGCTTGAGGGCACGCCTGGTGGCGAGGATCCAATCGAGCATCTTCATCACTATTCCACGCCGATGCAGCGAAGTGCGGACGGTAAATGCGAGATTTATATGCTGAGCCCGCGACGCACTGTTCTTCCCGTAGAGTGGCACAGGCTTCTCATGAAGGTCGGAGCAGAGCTTGATTCAAAGCCCCATGCGCCTGGAACCTTCGAGCACCTGACCTGCCTGTCCGGCTCACTGTCGGTATCGGTCGCTGGACGAACTGTTCGGGCTGAGGCGGGCGATACATTGCGATACCGCAGTGACTGCAATCATCGCATTAACAACGAGGCGGATGGAGAAACGGAGGCCATCCTTCTTGTGGCTCAGCCGACTCAATATCAGGAACCTACAGCGTCAGTCTGAGAGGGCCTATAAAACCTATTGACTGAAATATGGTATTTATCCAATATACCGCATCTCGTGCGGCATATTGGAAAATTAAAAATGAAACAGCGACTGGTACCTCCAAGTAATAGCGGACTTTTCCGTTCGCGGGCCCACGCAGGATTGAGCGACGAATCGCGGTCAGGTTTCTTTGCCTGCCGCCGTAAGCAGCAAATGACTTGAGGCGTAACGCCCAATCCACTCGTTCTCAGGCTTAACTCCGGCAATGAAGGTACTATCGGATGACAACTGAACAACTGGCCCAGAAAGCGCGCGGGCGCCGTGGGCGTCGCCGTGATGGCGGGGTACCAGCCCCGGCAATCGTGCAGCGCCCGTTCGCGCAGCTTAAGCGTTCCTATCCTGCCGTTGAGCTGATTTCGGATGATCAGGTTGAACACATTCACCAGGCATCCCTGAAACTGCTTTCAGAAACCGGCCTGGATGTCTTGCATGACGACGCGCGTGCAGCGATGAAAAAAGCGGGGGCTGATGTCCGCGACGGTGAAGAACGTGTGCGCTTCGATCCTGATCTGATCAACGAAGCCATTGCAAGCGTGCCGTCTGAATTCACGCTCCACGCGCGAAACGCCCAGCACAACGTGACCATGGGCGGAAACAACATTGTATTCAACATGATGGCAAGCGCGCCGAATTGTTCGGATACGGATCGGGGCCGGCGCGCAGGCAATCAGGAAGATTTTCGCAACTTCCTCCGATTGGCCCAGATGCACAACGTTCTAAACGTGACGGGTGGGTATCCGGTGGAGCCTGTCGATATTCACGCATCTATCCGCCATCTTGACTGTATTCAGGATTACATCGCGCTTACCGATAAGGCCTATTGCATCTACTCACTTGGTGAGGAGCGTGTCTCCGATGCAATCGAGATGACGCGGATTGCCCATGGTCTGACGCACGACCAGATGCGTGATCAGGCCTGTATGTTCTCGATCATCAACACGAACTCTCCTCTCCAGCTCGATATTCCGATGATGCAGGGCGTGATGGCGTTGTCCGAGATGGGCCAGCCTGTTGTGATCACACCCTTCACGCTGGCAGGGGCGATGGCGCCCGTTACGATTGCGGGTGCCGTCACGCTGCAAAACGCCGAAGCTCTGGCGGGTGTGGCCTTTACCCAAATTGTGCGGCCAGGTGCGCCGGTGATGTATGGCGGCTTCACGTCCAACGTGGATATGAAGACCGGCTCGCCAGCATTTGGCACACCGGAATACATGAAGGCGCAGCATATCGGTGGACAGCTGGCGCGGCGCTACGGCATTCCGTATCGCTCTTCGAATGTGTGCGCGGCCAATACGGTTGACTCGCAAGCGGCGTATGAGGCGGTCTTCTCGCTTTGGGGTGCGATCAATGGCGGCGCCAACATGCTCATGCACGGGGCAGGGTGGCTCGAAGGAGGGCTGTGCTGCTCGTATGAGAAGGTGATGCTTGACATCGACTTGCTGCAGATGGTCACGGAATTTCTTCAGCCGGTTTCGACTAGCCCGGAAGACCTTGCGCTGGAAGCCATCAATGAGGTTGGGCCAGCGGGTCACTTCTTTGGCACTGAACACACCCAGGCGCGTTATCGCGACGCCTTCTATTCGCCAATCCTGAGTGACTGGCGCAACTTTGAGACCTGGCAGGAGGCCGGATCGCCGATTGCGATTGAGCGTGCCAACGCAGAGTGGAAAAACCGCCTTGCCACCTATGAGGCCCCGGCCTTGGACCCGGCGATCAGGGACGAGCTTGACGCCTTTGTCGTCAAGCGCAAGGCCGAGGGCGGTGCTGCCACGGATTTCTGACACTTGCAGGTTCGCCAGGACGATCGCGACGACCGGGATCGTTCTGCTCACCAGCTATCCACTGCAAAGAAGTGAACCCCTTTTCACCGAGATAGATGCTTTGGGTCAAAACGAGGAGCGCGCACCCAAATGCAGTCAGAGTGAAAGCTGAATTCCTGAGGAAAAACGAAATATGCCTACTATTCAGACCGACGAGTCCACAGGCAGAAAGAAACTGCCGTCGCACGCCAAAGTCGTTGTTATTGGCGGCGGCGTTGTTGGTTGCTCGATCCTGTTCCACCTGGCCAAGTTCGGTTGGAAGGATGCGGTCCTGCTTGAACGTGACGAGCTGACATCCGGCTCATCCTGGCACGCGGCCGGCGGTATCCACACCATCAGCTCGGATCCGAATATCTCGCGCCTGCAATCATACACGATCAATCTTTACAAAGAGATCGAAGAACTGTCCGGGCAATCCGTTGGTCTGCATCAAACTGGTGGCTTTTATGCCGCCTCGACCAAGGAATGGTATGATTACCTGAAGGGCGAGCGTTCGAAAGGGCGTTACATGGGGCTGGATCAGGAATTCATCTCGCCCAAGGAACTGGCCGAGCGTCATCCGCTGATCGATCCGGACCACTATCACGCAGTTCTGTGGGACGCACAGGACGGCCATCTGGACCCGTCCGGCACGACCTACGCTTTTGCCAAGGCGGCCAAGGCGCATGGCGCCCAGTATTTCACCCACTGTGGCGCCACCGATATGACACAGCGCCCCGATGGCAGCTGGGACATTGTCACCCCCAAAGGCACGATCAATGCAGAGCATGTCGTGAACTGCGGCGGTCTGTGGGCGCGTGAGGTGGGTCACATGGCGGGCCTTCATCTGCCGGTTCAGCCGATGGAGCACCACTACCTGATCACCGAGCGCATGGACGAGGTCGTGAACTTCGGTCAGCAGCTACCGCATGGCATCGACTTTGAGGCCAACGTGTACTGCCGCCAGGAAGGGCAGGGCATGTTGCTGGGTACCTATGAGGCCCAGGCAACCCCTTGGAAAGTCGGCGGAACGCCCTGGGATTTCGGTCATGAACTGCTGCCGCCGGATCTGGATCGCGTGGCGGATCGTCTGGAAACCGCGTTCGAGCGTCTTCCGGCAATGGCCAATGCCGGGATCAAGGATGTGATCAACGGTCCGTTCACATTTGGCCCTGATGGCAACCCGCTGATCGGCCCTGTTCCAGGTATGAAGAACTACTGGGTCGCTGTTGGTGTCATGGCGGGCTTCTGCCAGGGCGGCGGCGTGGGCCTGACCCTTGCGGAATGGATGATCGACGGCGAGCCATCCATCGACGTCTGGGCGATGGACGTGGCGCGTTTTGGTGAGTTCGCGACACCTGACTGGGGCACAATCAAGTCGTCAGAAAACTACGAACGCCGGTTCGTGATGACCTTCCCGAATGAAACCCTGCCCAAGGGCCGCAAGCAGAAGACAACCGCGCTTTATGATCGCATGATCGCCAAAGGTGCGGTGATGGATCAGGGTTTCGGCCTCGAAAACGTACTCTGGTTTGCCGATGGCCCGGAAGATGCGCACGAGGTTCCCTCGTTCGAGCGCAACCGGTCTCACGATTATGTCGGACGGGAGATCAAGGCCGTGCGCGAGGCCGTAGGTGGCATTGAGATTGCCAACTTTGCCAAGCATGAGTTCAAGGGCGAGGGTGTTCGCGAATACCTGAACCATATCCTTGCCGGGTTTGTTCCCAAGCCCGGACGCCTGGCTCTGACGCCGATGCTGACACCCAAGGGCAAGCTTTACGGCGACCTGACGGTGGCTTGCCTGGCCGAGGATCACTTTATGCTGTTCGGCTCGGGCGCGATGCAAGAGGCACACCGCCGCTGGTTCGAAAAAGACCTGCCTGCGGGCATTTCTTATGCCAACGTTTCAGACGACTGGCACGGCATTGCATTGTCTGGCCCGAAATCGCGAGACCTGCTGGCCCGGATCACGCGGGACGATGTTTCAGCCGAAGCCTTCAAGTTCCGCGACCTGCGCCAGACCTTTGTCGGCGGCGTGCCGGTGATCATTAACCGGATCAGCTTCTCTGGCGAATTGGGCTACGAAATCTATTGCAAACCGCAATACCTGATGCGCCTGGCAGACGCCATCGAAGAGGCCGGCGCCGATCTGGGCTATCGCTGGTACGGCGCGCGTGCGTTGCTGTCGATGCGACTCGAGAAGGGCTGGGGTGTCTGGACGATGGAATACCGTCCTGACTTCGACGCTGTCGAATCCGGCATGGATGTCCTCATCAACTGGAAGAAGGACTTCGTCGGCAAAGAAGCAACGCTGAAAGCCCGCGATGAAGGCGTCTCGCAGAAGTTGGTGACAATGACCATCGACGTCGAGGGGATCGACGTGGCCCATGACGAGGCGATCCTGAAAGATGGTGAACCGGTCGGCTACGTCAGCTCGGGCGGCTATGCGCACCATGTCGGCAAGTCGATGGCGATGGGTTACGTCGCAGCCGAGTTCGCACCGCCGGGAACGACGCTTCAGGTGGAAATTCTGGGCAACTTCTACGACGCGCTGGTTCTGGCAGGACCAATCTACGACGCCAACGGCGCAAACATGCGTTCTTGATCAGGAGAAAAACCATGGGGCGGCCAGAGAAAGACATAGATGTGGTTCTAAGTGAACTTGTTGAGGTGAACCGCTTCGTATTCTTATTGATGCCCGGGTTCTCGGCATTGGAACTGGGATCCGGCATCGACTCTCTGGCCGCCGCCAACGAAGCAATGGGTAAGGCCTTCTTTCAGTGGAAAACAGCCAGCGAAACGGGCGATAGCATAAAATCTTCTTCAGGGCTGAAAGTAGCAGTCGATAGTGCCCTGCCTGATGTGCACCGTGGAGATTGCATCGTTGTTTGCTGCGCCTTCAATTCCCAAAACTACTCTAAGTCTGGAAGGACTGCGGCTTGGCTACGGCAAGCCGCAAGACTAGGAGCACGACTATGCGGTCTAGGAGGTGGTGCACTGTTTCTCGCCCGGATCGGCATAGCGATCGAAGGACCCATCAGCGCACACTGGAGAATGAAGCCTGTCTTTGAGGAAGGCTATCTGGATCTGGAGCCTACCTGCACAATTTTTGAAGAGGCTTCAAATATCGTCTCCTGCGGGGGAGGTGCCGCCACTCTGGACCTTTTTTCTGCGTTGATCCGCCAAAAAGCAGGTCCGGAAGCCTCTAGTCAGGTTGCTGACCAGCTCCTTTGTGGGTCTATGCGTGACGGAAATTGCCGTCAGAGTATCTCCAGTCTTTATGGTCCGAAACATCGGAACGAAAAGCTATCCAAAGCGCTGAGCTATATGCAGGAAACCTGGGAAGAGCCTGTTTCACCGTCGGTAGTCGCTCGCCAGGTCGGAATATCGACACGGCAACTTGAAAGGCTTTTTAGTCGATATCTGGGGATGAGTCCTAAGACCTACATGATGGTTCTGAGGCTCGAGAGGGCGCGAGCATTGCTGCAGCAAACTCAGATGCGCGTGATCGACGTTGCCACGGCCTGCGGGTTCTCAACACAAGGCCTGTTTTCCAAACACTACAAAAGACACTTCGGGATACTGCCTCGTGACGAAAAGGTTGTGCTTGCGCACTAGCTTCGGAGAACGGCAATGCAATCGACTCAGACAACACTGATCACAACGAAACTAAACTGTGCCTACGGCGAAGCAGAGCGCAGAATGATCCCTTGTGCCTTCGGTGTTCCGATCAACAACACTGCAAATGATCGCACCCCGGATACGTCAATGGGGGAATTCGCAGATCAAGCTATGAACGCAGCTTGAATGAGAGGCCGCGCACGTCAGGGCGCGGCCTTTTTTGCTTGCCATCAAGCGCCTGAAAGGAAGCCATAGAATGAACACCCATTACAGTCATCGGCGCAAGATTGACCCTAGCCAGGGCGTTCGTCTTGGCGATGGGACGGCAAATGACGGCGACCGGGTCGAGATTGGGCCGACCGCACTTGCACATGCTGAATGGCGCGAGGCGGGGTTGGCGTTGCCCGATCTGACCGAGATGCGCAAGGCCCGGCATCAGCGCCTGACCGACGCTATTGTGGCCCGCGGCTATGGGGGGTTGCTGATGTTCGATCCGCTGAACATCCGCTATGCGACCGACACGACGAACATGCAATTGTGGAACACCCACAACCCGTTCCGGGCCTGCCTGCTCTGTGCCGACGGATACATGGTGCTTTGGGACTACAAGAACGCTCCGTTCCTCGCCGAGTATAATCCGCTCGTCCGTGAGAGCCGATCTGGCGCTGACATGTTCTATTTCGCCCGTGGCGACCGGATTGGGCCAGCGGCCGACGCCTTCGCTGCTGAGGTGGCGGACCTGCTGGCCACCCATGCGCCGGGCTATACACAGATCGGGATAGACAAGATCCAGCCTGCGGGACTGGACGCGATCCGCCGAGCGGGGCTGGAGTATCGCGACGGCGAGGAAGTCACCGAACGCACACGGGGCATCAAGACCGAGCACGAGTTACGCGCCATGCGCTGCGCCATACATTCCTGCGAGCGTTCGATGGCCGCCATGGAAGAGTTCGCGCGCGCAGAAATTCCAAAGGGCGGGGTGACCGAGGACGATGTCTGGGCCGTGCTCCATGCCGAGAACATCAAGCGTGGCGGCGAATGGATCGAGACACGGCTGCTCACCTCGGGGCCACGCACGAACCCGTGGTTTCAGGAATGTGGACCTCGGGTCATCGCCGAGAACGAGATCCTCGCCTTCGACACTGATCTGATCGGGCCATATGGCATTTGCGCGGACCTCAGCCGTACATGGTGGATCGGTGACGAACTGGCGCCGAAGCATATGCGCGAGAGCTACGCCGTGGCCGTCGAGCACATCCGCTCCAACACGGCGCTCCTGCGCCCCGGCCTCCACATGGAGGAGCTGACACGCTCATTGCATGTGCTGCAGGACAAGTATCAGGCGCTGAAATATTCCTCTCCGATGCATGGTGTGGGCCTGTGCGACGAATGGCCATTGATCGCCTATCCCGACCGACTGGTGGACGGCGCCTTCGACGCCATTCTCGAACCTGGGCTGACGCTGTGTGTCGAAGCGCTGGTGGGTGAGGTCGGCGGCGACCACATGGTCAAGCTGGAGGATCAGGGAGTTGTGACTGAAAGCGGGTTCGAAACGATTTCGACCTACCCGCTCGATAAGCGCCTGATGGGAGAAACGGCCTAGCTGGCATTCGCAATATCCAAAGCCCGCCAGCAAACCCATGACACGGTCCGCTGACGGTTCAAAATCAGCATACAATGGAGGAAAGTATGAAACCACCTTTAGGCGAATTGGACATTCCAGTTTCCGAGAGCGGCTTTTATGAAGGGTTCTCAAAGAACGTTGCCGTGTCCGCGAAAATCCTCGTGGGTTTGCTCATCGTGTGGGCCGTAGCCTTTCCGGAGAGTGCCGCGGAGACACTAGGAGCATTGAATGGCTTCATTCTGGCAAGCTTTAACTCTTGGTACATCTACGCGGTAGCGTTTTTCCTGATACTTTGCCTTGTTCTCGCAGCATTGCCGGCTTCTGGCAGGCTTCGGCTGGGCCAGGACGATGAAAGGCCTGAATTTTCGAATTTCTCATGGTTTTCAATGATGTTCAGCGCCGGGATCGGCATTGGGATGCTGACTTTTGCGACGGCTGAACCGATTTACCATTTTCAGAACAACCCCCACGTGATTATGGGAGACGTGCCCGCTCAGACAGCTGAAACCGTAAGGTCAGCCTATATCTGGTCATTTGCGCATTGGGGGCTATCGGCCTGGGCATGCTATGCAATTGCCGGACTGGGGTTCGCGTATTTCTCATACCGAAGGGGCCTGCCACTTACGGTGCGCACCGCGCTCATCCCGCTTTTCGGCAAATCGCTTTCGGGCCCAATCGGTCATGTCATCGATATCGTGGCCGTGGTGGCAACTATCCTGGGCGTTGCCCAGACCCTTGGATTTGGTGTCGAGCAGTTTGTAGCCGGCCTTAATCGGATTGGTTTCGGTGACTGGTTGCTGGTGACCGGCGAGGGAGGAACACAAAAAGCGTCCTTTGCCGCCATCATCTTCGCTCTTGTGGTTATCATGGGTGCCTCGACCTTGTCCGCACTCTCCGGTGTCGGCAAGGGGATCAAGTGGCTGTCCAATATCAATATGGGGCTGAGCTTTTTCTTGTTGGCGTTCTTCCTGATTTTCGGTGCAACATTCTTCAGTCTGACGGCCATGTTCGTCGGTATCTGGGATTACCTGCTGGCGCTGCCGGGAATCAGCTTTACCGTCTGGTCAGATGATGGAACCGAAACGGGCGCCGCACTTGCCGGCTGGCAAGGCGGCTGGACGGTGTTCTACTGGGCCTGGTGGATCGCAGTGACCCCGTTCGTTGGTCTGTTTCTTGCCAGAGTTTCGCGTGGGCGCACAGTGCGCGAGTTTGTGTTGGGTGCAATGCTTGTCCCGGCAATGATGTGTTTCATCTGGTTCGCCTTTGTTGGCGGTACGGCCATCCACCTTGAACTTACAGGTGAGGCTGGGGGCTCGATTCTGGGCGCAGGAATCTCAGACCAGCTGTTTGCGACACTGGCCGTTATTCTCAACGACAATCTGACATGGGTGTTCTCAGTTATCGTTGTGGTACTTCTTTTGACATATCTTGTGACCACGGCAGACTCCGCTGTTTTGATCGTAAATACAATCAACGCCGCAGGCGATGACGGCCCGAAAGCCAAGCCGCACATCTATTTCTGGGGTGTCGCCCTGGCACTGGTGGTCGGAGCCCTGCTTGTCATTGGGGGTCTGGGAGCCATTCAAACCGCGATGGTTATTGCGGCTTTGCCATTCAGTTTGGCGATGGTTCTGATGGGCTTTGCACTGATTAAGGCGATCTACAACGATAGTCGAAGAATTGCCGAAGGTGTTCCGACCACCGCCCCGGCATCTGCTGCGGAATGAAGCTTGATAGTGATGAAAGGACTTCGAGATGAAAACGCGTAAATCTTTTGCAGCTATCAGTGTGGCGTCCGCGGTAACTGCCGCTTCTACAGTCTCGGCGGCCGACATGGTCATTGGCGTCCCGAACTGGCCATCGGGGGAAGCCACCGCACATATTCTGAAGGTTGCCTTGGAAAGTCGGCTGGACTTGGACGTCGAACTGCAGGACAGCACCAATGCAGCCATGTTTGCGGCTATGGATGCCGGAACCCTGCATGTGCATCCTGAGGTCTGGCTGCCCAGTCTCGACTACCTTCGACGGGAATATGTCGACGGCCGAAAAACGGTTCAGGTAAAGTCCAGTGGCCCCAAGGGGGCGCAAGGAATGTGCGTGACAAAGGGCACGGCGGAACGCACTGGTATCACGGATATCAAGCAGCTTTCCGATCCGGAAATGGCTCAGAAATTTGATAGTAACGGAGACGGAAAAGGTGAAGTCTGGATCGGCGCTGAAGGTTGGACTTCCACTTCCATCGAACAAGTCCGTGCACGTTCCTACGGCTATCACAAGACTATGAGCCTCAGGATCATGGATGAAGCCGACGCCTTGGCAGAACTGGGGGCTGCTGCCAGACAGAACGAGAATGTCGTATTCTATTGTTATCAGCCGCACTACATGTTCGAAGTGCACGAACTTGTCGTTCTGAGCGAGCCAGCGCACGTAAGTTCAAAGTGGATTATCGTGCCGCCCAACTCGATCCCGGGCTGGTTGGAGAAATCGACCGCCAGCGTTGCCTGGGATACTGACGATCTTCATGTCAGTTATGCGACCAGTTTGGAAAGCGCGCAGCCTGATGCCGTCGCAATGCTAAGCAATGTCAAGTTGGAGACCGAGATGCTCTCGGAAATGTCCTTTGCCTTGGCGGTCGAGAAAAAGGACCCCGAAGCATTTGCAAAGCAATGGGTTGAAGACAACTCGGCTGTTGTCGACAGTTGGTTCCCGTAGTGACATACGTTTCCAAGAATGCTTCAGGCGGTAACGAATTCCAAGCTTGGAAGTGAATTCGGCTTAAGTGTCTGATACCCTTAGGCCTTCCGGTCCAGAAGACCGGGAGGCTGGCAATGCCGCTGATCGGCCTTGCTCTGATCAAGGCAATCGTCAACGGTAGCCGCCGGAACGCAGTTGGTCTTACCTCTACAGTTCCGGATACGGACCCAATTGTGGCCGAATAAAAGTGTGAACAATCCTTGAGTGACTACAGATCGTTTGTGGGCGCTCTTTCCGCACTCAACCGGTGGAGTGAAAGGTGAAAAAATTCGAAGGCAGCTGTCATTGCGGTTCTGTAAAATTCACGTTTTCGATACCCGACATCGATCATGCAATGCGATGCGATTGTTCACTATGTTCCCGCAAAGGCATGGTGATGAGTGCAACGGTTATCCCGCCTGAAGAAATTAAAATCAGAAGTGAGCAGGACGCTCTCTCAACCTACCAATTTGGCACAGAATCGGCGCGGCACTATTTTTGCAATCGCTGTGGAATTCATACATTCGTCGAGACGCGGCTGAACCCTGGCCACTATCGAGTTAACCTGGGATGCATAGATGAGTTGGACGCACTTCGCCTTCCTGAGATAATCTATGACGGAAGAAATCTCTGACGCAACCAAGACGTCTGAAGGGAACTGTACACATCAAAATCGAGTCGTTGCATTTTGACAAACGGCGATCAGAAGAAACAATAACACACACCGATGCTATCGATTCAAACCGTTGGGTAACTCCTCACTCCACTTTCGCAGTTCATCGAGAAATCCAAGCGCCGTTCTGCCAAACTTGGTAATGGAATATTGAACGGAAATAGGGGCAGTATCCATTACTTGCCTCGCAACCAAGCCCTGCTCCTCAAGTTGACGCAATCGCTCGGTGATCATCTTCTTGCTTGCCCCGCCGATCATGCGCGACAGATCGTTGAAACGCACAGGACCATCTTTGAGGTGCCATAAGATAGACCCGGTCCATTTTCCGCCAATGATCCGCATACCTCGTTCTATTGCACATGGCTCCACACAGGCCTCCGAGACCAGTCGGCGCCCTTTGGCATCTTCGTCAATCCGCGCTCGCATCGTCATCCTTTAGCTTAGGCAACTAGGTTACCAAAAGTATACTAGTTGATTTCCAACACCTGTACCATCAAATGCTCTCTGAGCCCGAAGAAAGTCAAGGGTTCAAGATTACACAAATGGGATATGGACATGAGAAAAATCCTGATCGTGAACGGTACTCAGCCCTACGAATTCGCCCGCGGGCAGTTGAACGCCAGCCTAACGGAGCGCGCGCGCGACATGCTTACCGCAATGGGTCACGAGGTACGCGTGGCAACTGTCGCCGACGGCTATGACGCGAATGCTGAGGTTGAGGCGCACATGTGGGCCGATACGGTCATCATGCAGTTTCCGGTGAATTGGATGGGCGTTCCGTGGGTTTTCAAGAAGTACATGGATGAAGTTTACACCGCTGGAATGGATGGGCGGCTAAGTACCGGTGACGGTCGGACGGCAGAAGCACCGAAGGCCAATTATGGGATGGGAGGCGCGCTGAGCGATAAGACTTACATGCTTTCAGTGACGTTCAACGCCCCGAAAGAAGCGTTTAACAATGAGGCCGAACCGTTCTTTGCCGGTGGTAGCGTCGATGATTTGCTGCGCCCGATGCACCTGAACGCAAAGTTCTTTGCGATGCAGCCGCTTCCGACCTTTGCGGCATTTGATGTAATGAAGAACCCAGAAATCGACACCGATTTCGCTCGATTTGACGCGCATCTGAAAACCACGTTTGCCGAGGTTGAACATGTCCCAGCCTGATATCCATCTCTACACCGCCGGTACGATGAACGGTTACAAGCCGGTCATCTTTCTGGAAGAGGCAGGTGTCCCATACGACCTGACTCACATCAACTTTTCCAAACAGGAACAAAAAGCGCCGGATTATCTGGCGCTGAACCCGAACGGAAAGATCCCGACCATCGAAGACCGTTTGGAAGGGCGCGCGATTTTCGAATCCGGCGCGATCCTGTGGTATCTGGCCGAGAAATACGGAAAATTTCTGCCATCGGACCCGGTCAAACGGTCCGAGGTCATGCAATGGATGCTGTTTCAGGTTGGGCACGTAGGACCGATGATGGGACAGGCGATGTATTTCCAGCACATCGCTGCGCCTAATGGCCATGAAGAGCCCTTTTCAATCCGTCGCTACGTGGACGAAAGCCGCCGCTTGATGGAGGTGATGAACTCTCGTCTGGACGGGCGCGAATGGATTGCTGCAGACGAATACACCATAGCTGACATGATGCTGTTCCCATGGGCGCGTGCATATGTCTGGGCAAGGGTAGATGTGTCGGACCTGTCGCATCTGAACGCCTGGTTCGACCGTATTGACGCCCGGCCGGCCGTGCAACGGGCGTTGACCATCCCAAAGGCCAACCCCCAATTCTGGGATACCAACGCAGATGCCAGCGCCTTTGCTAAGGAAAACGCGTCGCGCTTTTCCAGCGATGTAAAAGGAACCTGAACCGTGCAAGCTGCTCTGCCCATTCGCGTCGATATCGTGTCAGACGTTGTTTGCCCTTGGTGTGTGATCGGCTACCACCAACTTGCCAAAGCTGCGCGCGACACCCAGACCGAACTAGATATCCATTGGCATCCATTCGAGCTGAACCCGCAGATGGCCGAGGGTGGCGAGAACCTACGCGAACATCTGGCGGCAAAATACGGGACCACTTTGGAAGGATCGATCAAGGCGCGTGCCCGCCTCAGCGAGATGGGCGCAGCACTTGGGTTCAAGTTCAACTACGCCGATGACATGCGGATGTATAACACCTTCCGAGCGCATCAGTTGATTGACTGGGCAACGGAACTAGGAAAAGGCCACGAGATGAAGCAGGCACTTTTTGCGGCCTTCTTCACCCGTCGCGAGGACGTCTCGGACATGCAGGTTCTCGCTGACGCGGCCGCAGGCATCGGGCTGAACCGCGTGGATGCGCTAGACATGTTGCAAAGCCAAGATCGGGCCAATCACTTGCGCCAAAAAGAGCAATTCTGGATCAGCCAAGGTGTTCGGGGCGTGCCTGCAATGGTGTTCGATCAACGTCACCTCGTGACCGGTGCGCAGGGCGAGGAAAACTACGCCCGCATCCTGCTGCATCTACGAGACGACAGGGCCGCGTGACACCAGTGAATACCAGGCACTTCCGGCGCAAAAAAACCACGATCGGACAGGTGTCGCCCGGCCTGCCATCGCTGAACAACCATTGTGGGGGTTGCATGACGTAAGTCTCCGCGACAACCTTCCTCTTAAATTAAAAACTCAGTCGGAGTGGCCGCATGCCGGCCGCTACAGCCCTTCAACTTGGAAGAGTTCCTAATTTATGGCACTGCATGATCACCCCATCTGGCGGAAGCCGCAACATCACCAAGACCTCGACCACGCGCACGACCATGTCCACTGGGCCGAGCTGTTCTACGACCTGATCCACGTCGTGACGATCTTTCTATTGGGCAATTACCTGTCGCATCATCTCGATCTGCATGGGTTTCTTGTGTTCGCCGGAGTCTTCATAACGCTCTGGTACGCTTGGGGCGAACTCAGCATATTCAACTCGATCTACGTCAGTACCGACTTTTGGCATCGGCTGATTATGGCCGTGATGATCTGCACGGTGATGTTCATGGCAGCGGCGATCCCGGCTATTGACGGAAAGGGTTGGGTTTTCTTCGCGTTAGGATTTGCTGCGAACAGGGCCATGATCGCGGCGCTGTACTATCGAGCCCGGCGGGCCAATTCATCAGGCGAGTCGATGTCGACGGCCCAGATCCGCAATTTCTCGGTCTTTGCGGTGATCTTTGCGATTGCAGCCTTTTTGCCTGCTCCTCTTGCTTACTGGGTGTTTGCCGTCGCAATGGTGGCCACGCAGGCAATGTATATGATCCCCGGTGTCACAGTCCTGCGTTTCGAGAGGTTTGTCCCGCGTCTTGGCCATATGGCTGAACGGTTTGCTCTTTTAACGTTGATCGTATTAGGCGAAGGGTTCTTCAAACTGGTCGTCACCCTGTCCGAAAAAGGAATTTACAAAGTATCACCGGACGTACTCGTCAACTTCGTCATCGGTGGCGTTTCGATGTTCGTGATGTGTTGGATCTATTTCGACTTTGTCGGCAATGCCAAACCAAAAGACAAAAAGGTGTCGACGTTGGTCATCTGGTGGCTTGCGCACCTGATTTTGATGCTTTGCGGCGTCATGGTCGGCGTGGCTCTTGCTGCCGAGGTCAAAGTCGGATTTTGGGAGCCATATCCAACCGAATATGCCGCCATAGGCTGTTTCGGTCTTGCCGGTTACATTGCCATGCTTTGGGTGCTTCAAAACGTCATAGAACATCGTTTGGCGTCGGATTTCGGGCGATGGGACGTGCGTGTATTCGGGATAGTGCTGGCAATCATCTGTTTCTTTGTCGTCCCACATGTCCCCTCTTTGTTAGGCAATCTGATCTGGGGGACAGCTTTGCTATCGCAAATCGCGATCCCCCTGACGCGCGCCTGGACGCAGTTTCGACATGAGTGAGGCACTTACAAGTTCAGGCTATCTAAAAAGAAAAGTCTATTGGTGGCTCGAGCGCCCGGACCGGGCGGCCACCGGTCCCTGGTTGCTTGAAATAGCTCTAATTGCCCTAATCACGCTGAACGTGGCCGCCGTTATCCTGGAAACGGTTGACTCCATATATTTCCGTTGGGGCCTGGCTCTGAACCTCTTTGAGGGTCTTTCTCTGTTTGTCTTCGTGGTCGAATACGCGGCAAGGCTGTGGGTCGCCACTGAAAATCCAAGTTACAAAACGCGCGCTGCATGGGCCGTCTCCCCGATCGCCATCATCGATTTACTAGCGATTTTACCTGCGCTGCTCTACTTGATCTTCCCGGTTGACCTGCGTCTGCTGCGTACCTTCCGCATGTTGCGACTGCTTAAACTCACGCGGTATTCCCCCGCGCTCGGCATGCTGCTTGCTGTGTTTGAGGAAGAGGCTGGCGCCTTTTTTGCAGGTTTCTTCATCCTGATGGTGATGCTGATTTTTGCGGCCAGTGGTGCTTGGCTGGCCGAGCACGAAGCGCAACCGGATGCCTTCGGTTCGATCCCCGCAGCGATGTGGTGGGCGATGGCAACGCTGACGACCGTTGGTTATGGCGACGTGACGCCCGTGACAGTTGCCGGTAAGATCTTCGGCGCTGCGATCACCGTGATTGGCATCGGTATGGCTGCGTTGCCTGCAGGGATCATTGCCAGCGGCCTGAACGACCAGTTGCACCGCCGACGGGCCAGCCTGGAACGTGAATTTCGAAAGGCCTTGGAAGACGGCGATATCTGCGAGGCCGATGAGAAAGAGATTGACGCAGTTCGCAAGCAATTGGGTCTCTCGCGCCGCGCTGCCGATCATATCCGAAACCGCGTGCATGCCGAAACAATATCACAGGTCGATCACTGTCCCACATGTGGTCAGCCGACCAAGCAAAAGGCCAAGTCGTGAACGCCAGCATCGGACTGCTTGTCTACGGAGTTCGAGATTTGCGGGGAAAAACTGTCTGTCAGTTCTTTAGCGTGCGCTCTTTCGTTGATCCCAAAAATCGGAGTCAATGAAACTGAAAAGGTCTTGTCAGAAGAACTTTGGTTGAGCGAGTTAGGGTTGTTGCGTAGCTTTTGCCCATGACCAATCTGGCCTCTTTCAAGGGTCTTGTCAGATTAACATTGCTTGAGCGGGGCAGGGCGGTTGCGTAGCTTTTGTCCATGACCAAGCCTGCCTCTTTCAAGTAATTTAAAACCAGCCCAGAGATCATCCGCCTTGCGGTGATGCTGTACGTCCGTTTCCCGCTCTCGCTTCGGAATGTCGAAGATCTGTTGCACGAGCGAGGCATCGACGTGAGTCACGAAACTGTCCGATATTGGTGGAACAGGTTCGGGCCGATGTTTGCTGCTGAGATCAGACGGAAGCGTGTTCAGCAACTGCGCGCGTTCTCCAAATGGAAGTGGCACGTGGACGAAGTTTTCGTGAAGGTAAATGGCAAGCGGCATTGTCTTTGGCGGGCTGTTGATCACGAAGGCGAGGTGCTGGAAGCCGTTGTCACCAAACGCCGAAACAAAGCTGCAGCACTGAAATTCCTCAAGAAGTTAATGAAGCGACACGGCAAAGCGGAAACCGTCGTCACGGATCGCTTTGCCTCATACAGAGCCGCGCTCAGAGAACTGGGTGCGCTCGAAAAACAAAGGACGGGCAGGTGGCTCAACAACCGCGTCGAGAACTCGCTCCTGCCTTTCCGACGACGCGAACGCGCGATGCAACGTTTCAGGCGCATGCGAAGTTTACAGAAATTCGCCTCCGTTCATTCCTCCGTCTACAATCACTTCAATCAGGAACGATCGCTCACCAGCCGAGACACCTTCAAGTTGACACGCAGCGCCGCTCTTGCCGAGTGGCGTCAACTTTGTTCCGGATAGGTTCACGGTTCCCGCGGCAAACTGAGACTGGTTCGAATTCGTCTGACAGCACCACCCGAACGACCAAGAAGGGAAGATCGCATGCGGTTCTGACACCACGCGAGGGCGCGGTCTTGTCAGAGGAACTTTGCTTGAGCGGGGCAGGGTGGTCGCATAGCTTCTGGCAATGACCAAACCCGTCTCGTTCAAATACTTCAAAACCAGCCCTGAGATCATTCGCCTGGCGGTGATGCTTTACATCCGTTTTCCGCTTTCATTGCGGAATGTCGAAGACCTGCTGCACGAGCGTGGCATTGATGTCAGCCACGAAACCGTCCGATATTGGTGGAATAGGTTCGGTCCGATGTTTGCCTCGGAAATTCGCAGAAAACGGGTCCAGCAATTGCGGGCATACTCAAGGTCGAAGTGGCATGTCGACGAAGTCTTCGTAAAGGTAAACGGTCGGCGGCACTACCTGTGGCGCGCCGTTGATCACGAAGGCGAGGTGCTTGAAGCCGTTGTCACCAAACGCCGAAACAAACAGGCAGCACTGAAATTTCTCAAGAAATTGATGCGGCGACACGGCGCTGCGGATGAAGTTGTCACCGATCGCTTCGCGTCATACCGAGCCGCGCTCAGAGATCTCGGTGCGACGGAAAAGCAGAAGACGGGCAGGTGGCTTAACAACCGGGTTGAGAACTCACACCTTCCGTTCCGACGAAGAGAACGCGCGATGCAGCGATTCAGGCGTATGCAAAGTTTACAGAAATTCGCCGCCGTCCACTCCTCCGTCTACAACCACTTTAACCAGGAGCGATCTCTAACCAGCCGAGGCACCTTCAAGCTGACACGCGCCGCTGCTCTCGCCGAGTGGCGCGAACTTGGCGCGGCATGAAGGACAGCTCTACTGGCCTAGTTGAGGCTAGTTCGAATTTGTCTGACAGCACCTACTAAGCGACGTATGCACTGCGTTTCGGGCGCTTGTGGCTGGATCATCTTCAACAAACAGGGCCATAATGGCGTCGCCAATAAACTTTTCGATGAATCCGCCATTCATGTGAACCTGCGTGTTCATCTGGTCGAAATATGTGTTTAGAAAACTCAATAGCTCCTGGGGCGATTGGCCCTCTGAAAAAGTGGTAAAAGACCGAATGTCGGCAA
Organism: Ruegeria sp. AM5; assembly: GCF_056540645.1. NCBI lineage: Bacteria > Pseudomonadati > Pseudomonadota > Alphaproteobacteria > Rhodobacterales > Roseobacteraceae > Ruegeria > Ruegeria sp. AM5. Next base: position 32,398 of record NZ_JBQFXC010000001.1, read on the forward strand.
ACAGGATCGTCACGATGCCGGCTTCTCCATCCCCCAATTTAATGTTGCTCAAACCTTGTCTGGCAAGGCGATCCAAAAATTGCCGCGGGACAAATTTTCTAAAGGTGTCGCGAAGTCGGATGTTCTGCAGCAATGCACTGACTTGTGCGGCAACCATACTAAAAAATCCAAATCGTTCGCGGAAAAGGCACGATAGAGCGCGGCTTTTGCAACAGAAAACCCAATAACGTACAGGCCATAAAAATCTCCCGAGTCGGATCGAAGCGGGCAGACAATTGCGCTGCTTAGGTTGAAAGCTCCCGTCGGTCTTGTCAGATTAACTTTGCTTGAGCGGGGCACGGCGGTTGCGTAGCGTTTAGGGATGACCAGACCTGTCTCTTTTAAGTACTTCAAAACCAGTCCCGAGATCATCCGCTTAGCGGTAATGCTGTACATCCGATTCCCGCTCTCGCTGCGGAATGTCGAAGATCTGCTGCACGAGCGAGGCATCGACGTGAGCCACGAAACTGTCCGATATTGGTGGAACAGGTTTGGCCCTATGTTTGCTGCTGAGATCAGGCGGAAGCGTGTTCAGCAGCTACGCGCGTTCTCCAAATGGAAGTGGCACGTGGACGAGGTTTTCGTAAAGGTGAATGGCGAGCGGCATTATCTTTGACGGGCTGTTGATCACGAAGGCGAGGTGCTGGAAGCCGTTGTCACCAAACGCCGAAACAAAGCTGCAGCACTGAAGTTCCTCAGGAAATTGATGAAGCGGCATGGTTGCGCCGAAGAGATCGTCACAGATCGCTTCGCTTCTTACAAGGCTGCTCTCAGAGAGCTTGGTGCGACCGAAAAACAGCATACGGGCAGGTGGCTCAACAACCGCGTCGAGAGTTCGCACCTGCCGTTTCGACGACGCGAACGCGCAATGCAGCGTTTCAGGCGCATGCGAAGTTTACAGAAATTCGCAGCCGTCCATTCTTACATTTACAACCACTTCAACCAGGAAAGATCTCTCACCACCCGAGACGCCTTCAAGCTGACACGCACTGCCGCTCTCGTCGAGTGGCGTCAACTTTGTTCCGGATAGGATCGCGGTTTCCACAGCAAACTGAGACTGGTTCGAATTCGTCTGACAGCACCCCTGTTCGCAACAATTGCCATTTCACTGACATGTACCAACAGCTCAGCACCAGCGGTTGTCAGATTAAGCGACTTGCCAACCCTTTCAAACAAGATGACGCCGAGCGCCTGTTCCAGCGCGGCGACTTGGCGACCGACGGTTGGTTGGGTCTGCCCAAGCACGCGCGCTGCCGCGGAAAACGAACCTTCTTCTGCCGTTGCAAGAAAGGACCGAGCCTGGTTCCAATCGAAATTGATAGCGTTCCAATTCATGCATTAATGCATAACAGTTCTGCAATATCTGGCAATTCCATAGAATCGCGTTTTAATTTACTGGCCGCTGTGAAAAGTTTGAAAGAGAGATCAAAGATGGCTGCATTGTCCAATGATGCCGAGTTCTGGAGCAAGATTTCGCGCAGATATGCGGCTGATCCTATCCGGAACATGGAAGGGTATCTGAACGCGCTCGAACGTTCAAAGTCCTACCTGCAAGCCGAAGACAGTGTGTTGGAAATCGGGTGTGGAACGGGGTCAACCGCGTTGCTACTGGCACCGCATGTGGCTCAAGTCACCGCCTCCGATCTCGCACCGGGGATGATCGAAATCGCAAACGAGAAACTCGCTGAAGAAGAGTTGGAGAATGTCACGTTCAAAGTGGCCGAGGTTCTACAGCACGATCCTGACGACGGTTCTTACGACGCTGTCCTCGCACATAATCTACTGCACCTTGTTCCCGATATGGGCCATGCACTCGAACACATTGCGACCCTTGCAAAACCCGGTGGGGTATTCATTTCCAAGACCGTCTGCGCTCCAGAGAGTGGAGGGTTCAAATATGGCATAATCAGCCGAATAGCGATCCCGATTATGCAGGTGCTCGGGAAAGCTCCGTTCGTAAATTTTGTATCCGTTGCTGAACTCCAGCACGCTATTGAACGTGCGGGCTTCGATATCGTTGAGACAGCGGATCAAGCCGGGTTGTTGCCGAGCCGGTACATTGTCGCGAGAAAGCTGTGAAACAGTATTCGCGCCAGAATTACTTTGCATGCAAGGGACATCTCGGGCCATCAAATGAGTACAATGATGAAAGATGGGATTTCATTTGCGCGCTTTTCGGAAATCGACCCGAATGACATTTCGGTTCATATGTCCGACCCCCGGGTAGCAGAGCATATGCCGCTTTTGACGTTCAAATGGAATGTTGAGGTCGCAAGAGAATTTATCGCCAAAAAGGAAGGCTACTGGGCGCGGGACGGTCTTGGACATTGGGCGTTTTTGTCAGGCGGTCGGTATGTTGGTTGGGGGGGCTTTCAAAAAGAAGGTGGCGAGTGGGATTTTGGGTTGGTTTTGCGGCCCGACGCCTTTGGACTTGGGAAACGGATTTCCAAAATGGCAATCGACTTTGCGATCGCTGACAAACGTATCCCCTTTGTCACGTTTCTGCTGCCACCAAGTAGAAAAAACCTGGGTGCACTCCGGAAACTCGGTGCCAAACACATCGGCGAGATCGAATACGAAGATGCTCAGTTTCTCAAGTTTCGCCTGGATACGGAGTGAGCTCTGTTCTTCCTGATTTTTCCCGGTGGTGCGCCAAATACCCGTTTGAAGGCTTTGTTGAACGCAGGCTCTGACAAGTATCCGATGTCAGAAGCAATCTGCGAGATAGGTTGATCGGTGGACACCAACCTTTCACTGGCCAGGTGCATACGCCACGTTGCAAGATACTGGATTGCTGGAACGCCTACCAACTCAGTGAACCGTGCCGCGAAAGCGGATCTGGACATACCAGCAACCTCCGCGAGAGACTCGACTGTCCAAGCCGCAGCAGGCGTACGGTGAATTGCGACTATCGTGCGCCCGATCTGCGGGTCTCGCGCAGCTTTTAACCAGCCTCGATCTGCATCGGGTGCGCTGTTCAGCCAACGACGAATGGCCTCAATGACAACCACATCGGCCAGTCGCGTGATCACGGTTTCGCCGCCCGGTCTCAATTCCCGCGCCTCTTTTGCGATGAATTGCAAAGTTGCCTGTAACCAGCTTCCGGCGTCCTCCTCCCAAGGGTCGATTTTGAGTACATCCGGAAGCAAGCACATCAACATATCACTGGCGGCGTGATCTATTCGGACCAAGCCGTACATGATGCCCGTCTCCGCGCCGCCGCCGCCGTTTTCCAGTGTTTCATAAAGCTCGGTTACCTTGCGAATGGGCAATTCCTCCAGCGACAAAAGCGGCGTGTCTTCTGAGCTAAAGAAACCGACCGGTGCTCCGTTGGTCATCAAGACCAGATCGCCTTTTTCGACCTCGAACGGGTCATCGTCACCGACCTTCATCAAGCACCGCCCGTGTGTGATGACCGCAAAGCTCAGTACGTCGGGAAATCCCGGTATCGATACGCCCCACGGTGCAGTCAAGCGAGACTGGCAATAGAATGTACCTGTCAATTTAAGTAAATGAAGGATTTCCCCCAGCGGATCGCCGATCGGCTGTGCCAGTGCATCTGGGTCAGGGACATGCGGTTCAACCTTGTTCATGTGGGGACCTTGGCTGAAATTTAGCTCTTCGTCTATTTACTTTGGACGATCGAATAAGAATTCCGGATTCTGAAGAATAGAACATCTCTATTTATTGCCTAATTTCGGGCCATCAAGTGAACTCATGGAGATGACCAATGATACAACAACCCATTCTTGTACTTGGCGCAACAGGCAAAACCGGATCGCGGATCGCGACACGTCTGGAAAAAAAAGGGCAGGCAGTCCGGCGCGCATCGCGGAACAGTGAAACGCCATTTGACTGGGACCAACCGCAGAGCTGGCCCGCAATCCTGGAAGGCGTCTCGTCTGCTTATATTTCTTACTTTCCTGACATCGCTTTTCCAGGCGCGGTTGAGCAAGTCGAAGCGTTCACAGCATTGGCTCGTGAAAAGGGACTACGGCGTCTTGTGCTGCTAACCGGGCGTGGCGAGTTGCATGCGGAACGAGCGGAAGCAGTCGTACGCAATTCCGGAGTTCCGTTCACTATCGTTCGTGCTGCATGGTTTGCGCAAAACTTCTCTGAAGGGGCATTGCTTGGTCCGGTCATGGCAGGTGTCTTGCCGATGCCCGCCGGCGATGTACGCGAACCAATCATCGACGTGGACGACATCGCCGATGTTGCCGTAGCTGCTTTGACAGAAGAAGGACACGATGGCGAACTGTACGAGGTCACGGGACCACGTCTCATGACGTTTGCCGACATGGCCGCAGAGATTTCGCGCGCCATGGGCAGGACTGTGCAATACCTGCCAATTTCATTCGAAGACTTCCACGCGGAAATCGCGCATGCGAATGGCGAGATGATGGCTGATGTGATTACGGACATCGCGCGTGAAACGCTGGATGGGCGCAATGCGAACCTCGCGGACGGGGTCCAGCGTGCGCTTGGACGCGCGCCACGCGACTTCGCCGACTTCGCAAACAAAGCTGAAATGTCTGGCGCGTGGACCAAAGCCGTATAAGCCAGGCCAAGGGACATTGGAGACAAACATGAAACTTGAAATTAGAGGCAGACTTATCTTGGGCATGTCCGGATTAACTGCATTCGCCGTAGGTCTGGCCATCACTCTGGACCCACAGTCTTTCTACGCCAACTACGGCATCGTACTCTCGCCGCAGCCAAACCTGATGAGTGAGTTGCGTGCACCTGCTGCCAACCTCTCGGTACTTGGCCTGATCATTTTAGGCGGAGCATTTTACCAAAAGCTGGTCCAGGCCTCAGCCTTGCTTGGGGCTACGGTTTTCTCAGCTTTCGCCGTGGGCAGAACAATCAGTTTCGTCCTCGATGGTTGGCCATCCGATAACATTCTTGCCGCATTTGCGATAGAGGTTTTGCTTGCGGTGTTGTGTTTGTGGGTTGTCGGTGGAAATGCGAAATCTGCAGCGCCGGCCTAAGACGGCTTTGTCCGCAAAGCAGACATTGAGTGAAACTCACTGAAAGTCAACATCGAGCCCACAGCAGAAAGGCTTGAAGGGTAGCGCGCCAACGGTCTGCTTTGCAGTTTACTTGCAGATCGGCAATTCCAGTGGTGGCTGTTTAGGCAATGATGCTCTCCAACTATTTATGATAGGTTGGAGGCTACTTTTGGGCCAAAACTTTGGTGCGCCAATCGCTTTTAGGCAAGCTGCGTTCCAATAAACTCCAGCTCGAGAAAGTGATTTTCCCTTTTTTAACGCTTTGGTGACAGCGTTTATGTCTTTGGATTCTGGGTAGATGTAGAGGGTCGTCGGGTTCCCTTCTACAAGCGCCAAAATCTCTTTTGAGGCGGATTGTGACCAGGTTGTGCAACCATTGCTACGACCACCAGTGTAGTTCACAAGTTTTCCGTATGGGACATAACCGTCGTTGTCTGCATGAGTGCTTCTAGGTTTTTTGAACCTACACTGCCACTTCAGGAAGACAGCCGGATGGCCTCCGATGGCGCGCTCGCGAGCATTGCTCGTTTCTCCTTCACCATCAAACAAAAGAAACGTGCGGTAGAAAGGCTGCGTTTTGCCGGAATGACTGTGGTAACCTTTGAAGGACGTGCGGGTTTCAGCCGTCACATAGGCACCTCCGGCGGTTAGTTTAGAGCCCTCTGCATTGCTGAAGTTCTTCGCACATTGTCGGCCATTCGAAAAATTGGCGCGCAGGAGTTTTCTGCCATTGCCATAGCCGGACGAAACCGCTCGGAAGGACTTTTGTGACTCGCAGATGACAAAAAAACGCTTGCCCGGATTGCCGTTACTTGCAGTGCTGGGGCGGGTCGCATCCTTGGCAAGGTAGCAAGGGTTCCTGACTTCGCCTCGGCGTAGTTTCTTGATGTAAAGCGCTCGTGCCCTTTCCAAAACGATTGGCGCGATTTGCCCCTCACCTGTACCGACGTGCTTTTGTAGCCACGCTGGAACATCTTGCGTTATCGCATTGGCGCGGTCCGGTAGGGTACCCACCGACATGGCGATTGTTATGACCGAGAGTGCGAGACGGAGTGAATTCGTTAGCAACGGGAGATCTCCTGCTAGAATGTCCTCGGGGTCAGTCTAACACAATTCGTAAACGCAAGGATGCTGGTCAATTGTACGAACGAAGCCTCCCGTTGCCTCAAATCCCACTTTTCGTTTGTGGAAGCTTTCTTACATCTTGGACAATAAATCTTGGGATGTTGCGTAGGTGTCTGGACATTCCGAGATTTGCTTCCAAATGAAGGCCATGATCACACGTCGAAAGCTCCTGTTGGTTACCGCAACCGCAATTTGTGCTCCGTGTATTGCGCGGGGACGAACGGTGGCGCTGAATGATGCAATCAGCGGTCTTCCGCAGTTGCATTCACTTCAAATTCAACGCGGCGACGATGTCATTTTCGCGCAGGCCCATCAGGGTGCAGGCCTGGATAGGTCGGCCAATATTAAGTCTTGTTCGAAAAGCATCGTGGCTTTGTTGTTGGGGACAGCGATTGACCGGCAGGAAATTCCATCTGTAGAATCCACCTTGCAGGAGGTCGCTCCACGGCTTTTGCCCGCTAATACGACAGCCGGTTCCGAAAGCATTACGATGGAGGATCTGGTGACGCTGCGCGCAGGGCTCGAAAGAACTTCGGGCAGCAACTACGGAGAATGGATCAACTCTCCCAACTGGATCGCAGACGCGTTGACACGACCGATGGTTGCTGAGCCCGGACAGCAGATGCTCTATTCTACCGGATCGACCCATGTGCTTGGTGCAGCATTGACCGTTGCAACCGGACAAAGCCTATTGAGACTGACGCGTGAAAGGCTGGGTGCACCGCTTGGTATCGAGATACCTGCTTGGACGAGGGATCCACAGGGCTACTACTTGGGTGGAAATGAGATGGCGATTACGCCAAGATCGATGTTGAAAATCGCGGTCCTGCTTCGGGACCGCGGGGCTTTTGCCAATAGGCAAATCATTCCTGAGCGTTGGGTCTTGGATTCGACCAAGCCACACGGCCGTTCGCCTTTCTCCGGTTTGGATTACGGCTATGGCTGGTTTTTGTCCCCTTCAGGCTATGAGTTGGCACGTGGATATGGGGGGCAAATCATAGCGGCCCATCCTGATCGAAACCTTGCTGTCGCAATTACATCTGATCCTACGCGTCCGGCGCGTTCTGGAGGCTATTTTGGAGAATTGGTCAGATTGTTAGATGGTCCGATTTTGAATGCTACCTAGACGTTTCATAAACACTGCTTAGAGTTGGTCACGCTTGGCCTGGACGGCGCTGAACTATCAAACAGCCTTCGTCTTCCGTGGGCGGTGGAGCAATAGGAGCGCCGATTAAATTGCTATTTTGAAAGGTGAAAGAGGCGGTGGCCAGCTTTACTATGTTTCCAAAATCTCGCTTTGCCGGTCCAATCATGTCGGTCAAAGATCCCGTTCAGATTTGGCTTGCTTGAGTGGCGCGATCCGTGCGCGGCATTGAGGACACTCCCAATTGGCGCAACTAAGACCGCTTCGAATTTGTCTTAGAGCAACACTCATTTGTTTCAAACGAGTTTGTAGACAGCCTAGTTTGGCGGCATAATCTCTCAACTCAGAGCTCACGAAGCTTGGTATTTAAGGTGTGTCTCGAATCGCGACCTGCCACCGGCACGAGTTGCCTAAAACAACGACGTTGAGCCCACAGACGCTTGATGAATACTGCTTTGTTTTCCTGTATTGTTCGGTTGCCAAATTTGGCCAAACGCCTCTTGGTTTTCTCGATCAGTTTTGAAAATGAAGCGAAGAAATACCTCAAGAGTTCGGCTTAGCTAATTGATTAAATAAGGATACAGGCCCGTGACCAGTCTGAAAGCAATCCACCATGCTGCAGTCATTTGTTCGGACTATGAACGGTCCAAGGCGTTTTATTCAGAGACGCTTGGTTTGAGGATTGTTGCTGAGAATTTCAGGGCTGAGCGGCAATCTTGGAAGCTGGATTTGGCGTTGCCGGACGGTTCTCAGATTGAACTGTTTTCCTTTCCCAACCCGCCCAAACGCACGTCTCGCCCCGAAGCGCGAGGTCTGCGGCATCTTGCGTTTGTTGTGGATGATATCGAGGCGCTGAAAGACAGTCTGGAACAGAAAGGTGTCCTCGTCGAAGACATCCGTGTCGATGAATATACCGGCCATCGGTTCACTTTCTTCAGCGATCCGGACGATCTTCCATTGGAGTTGTATGAAGCCAAGCCGATTGCATTGAAGTGATATGTCTCGTCTTCTAGGCTGAGCGAAGCAGGGAGGAGGGCGCATGGAAGTAAAACCTCTCACGGGTGGATTGGGTGCGGAAATCGTCGGGGCGGACATCCGGTGTGAAGATCAATTCGACGCAATTAAGTCAGCCTTCGCAGAGTATTCCGTTATCGCACTGAGGGGCCAAAGCGTTAGTCCACAAGAGCATCTGACCTTTGCGAGAAAGTTCGGCCCAATCAACGTGAACCGATTTTTCAAACCGGTTGACGGCCACCCAGAGATTGCCATGGTGTTGAAAGAGAAGGATCAGAAAGAAGCTGTGGGAGAGGGGTGGCATACTGACCACTCTTATGATCAGGAGCCTGCTATGGGCTCGATCCTGCACGCCCTAGAGGTTCCGCCCCTGGGTGGCGACACGCTGTTTGTGTCGATGGCTGCTGCCTACGAAGCTTTGTCGCCCACGATGCGTGGTTTCTTAGATGGTTTGTGGGCGGTGCATTCCTCTCGCCATGTCTTTGGCGCCAGCATCATGGACACAGAAGCCGCAAAAAGCGGCCGTTTGGGTAACGCCGAAGCTGCCACGCAAGACGCTTTGCACCCCGTGGTCATCACGCACCCTCTCAGCGGTAGGCGAGGGTTGTTCGTCAATCCCGTGTTCACGACCGAAATCAGAGGCTTGAGCGCGGATGAGTCTGCCGCGGTGCTGGGTATGATTTACGATCACTGCAAGCAGCCTGAATTCCAATGTCGTCTGCGTTGGCAGGAAGGGGATATCGCCATTTGGGATAACAGAGCGACGTGGCACAAGGCGATCAACGACTACCATGGGTTTCGACGTCTTATGCACAGGGTGACCGTGGAAGGGGTCGCTCTGACGCATTGATGCAAGTGGCGCTCGGCGAATTTCTGCGACTCAGTCAGAGTGTCGGCACGCCGTGAATCTCTTCGGTTCCCTATGATCGTTTTGGATGAGGCATCTAACGTCTCGTTTTTAGACATGTTTTCTGAACTTTAAGGCGCGCATAGAGTTTTTTCTTGCCAAATTTGGAACGTTCCACTAATTTTTTTGGAACGTTCCAATTTTTTGGTGAGGTCAGATGAATTGGGTATTTGTCGGAGCGAGCACTATAGCTTCGCAATATATGTTGGACGCGGTGCGTCAGCAGGCAAGCAACGACGTGACCTGGGTCGTCAGCAATTCCCCTGACCGGGTGCAAACATGGGCTAAGGAGCACGGAATTCCCAATGCAACCACAGACCTGAACGCGGCGCTGTCTGACGACGGCGTGAAAGCCGTCTACATTTCCTCCACAAATGAGAAGCACCATGGTCAGGCGATGGCTGCCATCGCGGCTGGTAAGCATGTTCTATGTGAAAAGCCGCTCGGGATGACGCAAGCGGAAGCTGTCGAAATGGTGCGCGCAGCCGAAGCGGCTGGCGTGACTTTTGGTACAAATCACCACCTGCGATGCTCTGGCAGCCATCGTGCCATTCGTGATCTCATTGCAGACGGTCGCGTCGGCGACGTTCTTTCGCTGCGTATACATCACGCGGTACATTTGCCCGGGAACCTACAGGGGTGGCGCATTAACTCAGCAGATGCCGGCGGCGGCGTGATCCCCGACATCGTCGTTCATGATGCGGATGTCACGCGGTTCCTGCTCAATGAGGACCCGATTTCCGTCGTCGCGCAAATGGCCAGCTCTGGGATGGGGCAGGGGGTCGAAGACTCGTGCATGTCCGTGTGGACGATGCCATCGGGGGCGATGGTCACGACGCACGAAAGCTTTACGCACCCCTTTGCCGGGTCGGGCCTGCAAGTGCACGGGACCAAGGGCTCGATTTTTGCGGATGGCGTCATGACGCAGCGCCCTGTTGGGGCAATAAAACTGGTGACTGAAGCCGGAAGCGAAGAGATTCCGTTTTCGGACCACTCTCTCTATGTTCAAGGCGTTTCGGAATTTGTCTCCGCAGCGGCGGGACAAGGCCGTCCTGCTGCCTATGGACCTGACGGAGTGAAATCGCTGTCAATCGCGCTGAGCGTTCGTGAGGCCGCAGCGTCGGGTGAACGTATCAACATAGATTATGGCGGTTTCTGATGACCAAGCTTGTTTCCGTTTCCGAGGCCGTTTCTCGTATCCCAGACAATGCTGTCGTAACCGTTTCATCGTCCTCGGCACTGGGGTGCCCTGACCTTGTGCTGAAGGTGCTAGGAGAGCGGTTTCGCACAGAGGGGCATCCGCGCAACATTACAACGCTGCACCCTATAGCCGCCGGTGATATGTATGGCGTGAAGGGCATGGATTATCTGGCGCAGGATGGATTGCTAAGCCGCGTTCTTGCCGGATCGTACCCGTCGGGCCCTTCCAGCCTTGAGATGCCGGAAATCTGGAAAATGATCGTCGAGGATCGGGTCGCCGCATATAACGTGCCGTCAGGAATTCTGTTCGACATGCATCGCGAGGCCGCAGCGCATCGGCCTGGTGTTTTGACGCAAGTCGGGCTTGAAACCTTCGTGGACCCTGTCCGCGAAGGGTGCGCGATGAATGCGCGTGGCGTGGCAACGCCCATCGTGAACCGGAGAGAGTTCGACGGTCAGACCTGGCTGCACTTCCCAAACATCAACCCGAACGTATGTATTTTGCGCGCTACCACAGCGGATGAGTTCGGAAACCTGACCTATGAGCATGAAGGCGCTTATTTGGGCGGGCTAGAGCAAGCGATCTGCGTCCGCAACCACGGTGGGATCGTGATCGCACAGGTTCAACGTGTGACTGCCGCCGGAAGCCTGCGCCCCCATGAAGTGCGCGTGCCGGGGCATCTGGTCGACCTGATCGTTGAAGACCCGGAGCAGATGCAAACGACTGAAACGTCTTATGATCCTTCGATTTCTGGCCAGATCATGCGCCCTTGGGACAGCTTTTCACTGGCCGAGCATGGCGTCGAAAAGGTCATCGCGCGTCGCGCCGCCCAAGAACTCCGCAGCGGCATGAGCGCCAACTTGGGCTTTGGAATCAGCGCTATGGTCCCGCGTGTTTTGTTGGAAGAGGGCCATCCTCAGGCGGTGACATGGGCGATTGAACAGGGGGCCGTCGGTGGTGTCCCACTAACCGGCTTTGCCTTTGGGTGTGCATCCAACGCGCATGCCTATGTGCCGTCACCACAGCAATTCATCTATTTCCAGGGCGGCGGGTTCGATATGTCGTTCCTCTCGTTCCTCGAGGTCGATGTCGAAGGCAATGTGAACGTCTCCAAACTTGGTAAAAAACCCTATTTGACAGCAGGGTGCGGCGGTTTTGTCGATATCACCGCGCGGGCCAAAAAGATCGTGTTCTCGGGCTGGTTCGAAGCTGGCGCCAAGATTGATCTGGCGGATGATGGTATCCGTGTGAATGCCCCAGGAAAATTCACCAAGATGGTGGATCAGGTCGAACATGTCACATTCTCGGGCCGCCGTGCCCGGGAAACCGGTCAGGATGTGCTCTATGTAACAGAGCGTTGCGTTATTCGCCTGACGGATCAGGGGCTGGTCGCGACGGAAATCATGCCCGGCATTGAGGTGCAGCGCGATATTGTCGAAGCTTCAGGCGGTCGCGTCAAAGTCGCGGAAAACGCGGTTCAGATGCCCAAGTCGCTATTCGCAGTTGGCTCGATGGGGATGACACTTTGAGCAAACTGCGCATTCATATCGAGGGTGCAACCGCCGTCCTGACTTTGGACAACGAGGCCAAGCTCAATGCGTTAACTGTAGATATACTGCACGCGCTGGAAGCTGGCCTGACAGAGGTCGAGCGTGACGTGTCTATTCGTGCGCTTGTTCTGACGGGCGCGGGTGAAAAAGCGTTCTGTTGTGGGGCCGATATTGGCGCTTGGGGTGGTCTGAGCCCCGCTGAATTCGCGCGCCATTGGGTCCGTGATGGACATCGCATCTTTGACCGCCTGGCGCGGATCGGCAAGCCAACAATTGCTGCGATCAACGGTCATGCGTTCGGCGGTGGGCTAGAGCTGGCCAGTTGCTGCGATCTGCGCCTGATGACCCCGCGGTCCACGCTGGCTTTGCCTGAAGCTCGGGTTGGGATTGTACCCGGCTGGTCCGGGACACAGCGGTTGACCCGGCTGATCCCCGAAGCTGCGGTGAAAGAGATGGCACTCTTTGGGCGCCGTATTGGTGCTGACCGCGCCGTGGCCTTGGGCTTTGCGACCGAGGTGACTGACGACGTTCTGGCGCGCGCGCTTGAGATCACCGCCGAACTTAGCGACCTTTCGCCTCGCGCCACCGAAATCTCAAAAAACATGATCCATGCAGCGGTCGGTGAAGACACTCATGCCGTGGTCGAAACCCTTGGTAGCGCAGCGATTGCCGCCTCAGCGGACCGCGAAGAAGGCGTTGCCGCATTCATGGAAAAACGTAACCCCACATTTTCTGGCCTTTGACAATATGAAAGATATCACCATCAACCCTGCCATCCCGTTCGAGTTGCCGCCGTTGTTCGAAGGTCGGCATCTCATCGATGGCAGGTGGCAGAATAGCGCATCGGGTGAGACGTTCGAACGGCGCTCGCCCTCGCACGGGCACATCGTCAGCCGTTCGGCCTTGGGTGGCGAGGCTGAAGCCGAGGCCGCGATCCAGGCGGCGCGCAAGGTGTTCGAAAGCGGTGATTGGAGCCGGGCATCAGGCAAAGAACGGGCCACCGTTTTGCTGAAGGTTGCCGACCTGATTGAGCAGAATGTCGACCGGATCGCGCTGATCGAAACGCTGGAAAGCGGTAAGCCGATCAGCCAATCCAAGGGCGAGGTCGGCGGTGCAGCAGACCTTTGGCGCTATGCGGCCTCATTGGCACGCAGCACACACGGCGACAGCCACAACACTCTTGGCGCAGACATGATGGGTGTCGTGCTGAAGGAACCCATCGGTGTCGTGTCCATCATTACGCCGTGGAACTTCCCCTTCTGGATTCTCAGTCAGAAGCTGCCCTTCGCGTTGGCGGCTGGTTGCACCGTTGTTGTGAAGCCGTCTGAGATGACACCGTCGACAACCTTGATGCTGGGCGAGTTGCTGGTCGAAGCTGGATTGCCCGCCGGTGTATGCAATATCGTTCTGGGCTACGGAGTTCCCGTTGGCAGTGTGATGTCGAGCCATGACAGCGTGGACATGATCAGCTTTACGGGCTCAACGGCTGTGGGCAAGACGATCAGCGCAGTAGCATCGGATACACTCAAGAAAGTCGCGCTTGAGCTTGGGGGCAAGAACCCTCAGGTCATCTTTCCCGACGCCGATCTAAATGCAGCCGCTGATGCGGTTGTGTTTGGTGTCTATTTCAATGTTGGCCAGTGCTGCAATTCAAGCAGTCGCATCATTGTGCACGAAGACATAGCCGACGATTTCCGTGAGCGTGTCGTTGCCCTGTCGCGCAAAGTCAAATTCGGCGATCCTCTGGACCAGACGACGCAGGTTGGTGCTATCGTAACGTCCGAGCACAACTCAAAAATCGACGCGTACGTCAAGCAGGCGCAGGCTTCGGGTGCAACTATTGATCTGGGTGGTGAGCCGCTGGAGGTCGAAGGCTTGGGCGCTCAGTTCTACCAGCCGACGGTGATTTCTGATGTCTCGCCCGACATGCCAATAGCCCGGGATGAGGTATTCGGACCAGTTCTGTCTGTTTTGACGTTCAAAACACTGGACGAAGCAATCGCGCTAACCAATGATAGCGCTTACGGTCTGTCGGCAGGGGTCTGGAGCGAAAACGTTCACACCTGCCTCGAATTCGCCCGTCGTGCAGAAACGGGAACGGTCTGGACCAACACCTGGATGGACGGGTTCCCCGAGGTTGCATTCGGTGGGTTCAAGCAATCCGGGCAGGGGCGGGAAATCGGACGTTACGGGTTCGAGGAATTCTTCGAAGTGAAATCAGTGGTCATGCGCATCGGCAACAACCGAGCGCCATGGGTTCCGCAAGACTAAAGCCGGGCACCGGATTGGTCCCGTATAAGAAGAACGCATTAAGGGAGGAAACAAGAATGCGTAAATTTATGAAGACAAAATCGCTGTTTGTAGCCGGTCTATTGTGCACGACCAGCCTTGCGCATGCTGAAGACGTGGAAGTTTTGCACTGGTGGACTTCAGGTGGTGAGGCCGCAGCGTTGAATGTTCTCAAGGACGACCTGTCCGGGCAAGGAATCGGCTGGACCGACATGCCAGTAGCGGGCGGTGGTGGTGAGCAGGCGATGACCGTTCTGCGGGCGCGCGTCACTGCTGGCAACGCACCAACAGCCGTTCAGGCCCTGGGCTTTGACATTATCGATTGGGCCAATCAGGGTGCGCTGGCCGATCTGAACGAAGTGGCCGCCAAGGAAGGTTGGGATGATGTCGTTCCAGATGCTCTGAAAGCCTTTGCCAAGCATGACGGCAAGTGGGTCTCGGCACCAGTCAATGTGCACTCCACTAACTGGGTCTGGGCCAACAAAGCGGTGCTGGACGCTAACGGCCTTGCACAGCCCACCAACTGGGACGAATTCGTCGCAGCGGTTGAGGCATTGAACGCCGCCGGAGTCACTCCGATCGCGCATGGTGGTCAAGCCTGGCAGGATGCGACCATTTTCGATGCGGTGGCGATGTCGACACTTGGACCCGATGGCTACAAAGCAGCCTTCGTTGACCTGGACGAGGAAACACTTGGCGGCGACGCCATGAAAGAAGCGTTCGACCGTATGGCCTTCATTCGCGACAACGTGGATGAGAATTTCTCGGGCCGAGACTGGAACCTGGCGACAGCGATGGTCATCAACGGTGAAGCCGGTTTCCAGATGATGGGGGATTGGGCCAAGGGCGAGTTCCTGAACGCGGGCAAAGTGCCGGGTGAGGATTTCCTGTGCTTCCGCTTCCCGGGTACTCAGGATCAGGTCACCTTCAATGCTGACCAGTTCATGATGTTCGATCAGGGCGGTTCGGTATCGGCTGAACAGGCCGCTCTGGCCAGCGCGATCCTGTCGCCATCCTTCCAGATTGCCTTCAACAAGGTGAAGGGCTCTGTCCCGGCTCGTACTGACGTGGACGGTAGTGATCTGGATGCTTGTGGCCAACAGGGCATGAAGGATCTGGCAGCAGCGGCTTCGTCGGGTAACTTGTTTGGCTCGATGGCGCACGGCCATGCCGCGCCGGCATCGGTGAAGAACGCGGTTTATGACGTCGTCACAGCCCATTTCAACGGTGAGTATGACAGCGAGACAGCTGTAGTCGAACTGGTCGACGCAGTTTCGATCGCCAAGTGATCTTAACGTGATCCTCCCGATGGGGCGGCAGGTTGGCCGCCCTGTCACCAAGTGGGCGTAATCGCTCCGACCTACAACTACTCGAACGAGGAGGGCGCGCCATGGCTGGTTCAGCCGACGCGGATTTCAAGACACGCCTTCAGAACTGGATTCCCAAGCTAGTCCTGTCTCCATCGATCGCGATGATGACGGTCTTTGTCTACGGTTTCATTCTGTTTTCGGTCTACCTGTCATTCACCGACAGTCGCATCCTGCCGTCCTTTGGATGGGTCGGATGGGAAAACTACGACAAACTGTGGCGGCTGAGCCATTGGGAAACCTCGTTGATCAATATGGGGATTTTCGCGAGCCTATACATCGTGATCTGCACCTGTATCGGCCTGGGTCTGGCGATCTTCCTTGATCAGAAAATCCGGGGGGAAGGGCTGCTGCGTCCCATCTACCTCTATCCGATGGCTCTGAGCTTCATTGTCACCGGTACAGCCTGGAAGTGGTTCCTTGACCCTGGCATCGGGTTGGAAAACGTTATGCACACATGGGGCTGGACCAGCTTCGAGTTCGACTGGATAAAAAACCGTGATTACGCCATCTACACAGTTGTTCTAGCAGCCGTCTGGCAGACGAGCGGCTTCGTGATGGCAATGTTTCTGGCTGGCCTGCGTGGGATCGACAATGAAATTCTGCGGGCTGCGCAGATGGACGGCGCGTCGAACTGGAACCTCTATCGCCGGATCATTATCCCGCAACTACGACCAGCCTTCTTGTCGGCCTTCGTGATCCTCAGCCACCTGGCGATCAAGACCTTTGACCTTGTCATCGCCCTGACCGGGGGTGGCCCCGGTCGCGCCACAGAACTACCCGCGACCTTCATGTATTCTTACACGTTCACGCGAAACCAGATGGGGATCGGTGCGGCCTCGGCCACGATCATGCTGATGACCATTGCCGCGATCATGATCCCGTATCTTTACGCCGAATTGCGAGAGAAACGCTGATGTCTCAAGCTACTCAGGATACCGCAATCCGAACGGGCCGCGTTACGCGCACGTTGATATATCTGGTGCTGCTTCTGTTCGGTCTGTTCTACCTGCTGCCGCTTTATGTCATGCTGGTGAACTCGGTGAAGCCATTGGAAGAGATCACCGGCGGCGGCATGATGAACCTGCCGCAGGTGTTCACGATTGAGCCGTGGCTCAAGGCGTGGTCTTCGGCGCAGATCGGCGTCGATCCGACAGGGCTGAAGCCCTACTTCTGGAACTCGATCAAGATGGTGGTTCCGGCGGTGATCTTCTCGACCATTCTTGGGGCGTTGAACGGCTATGTGCTGACCAAATGGCGTTTCAAGTACGACACCATCTTATTCGGTCTGATGCTGTTCGCCTGCTTCATCCCGTTCCAGATTGTTCTTATCCCGATGGCACGGATGTTGGGCATAATCGGGCTGGCAGGCACCACCTGGGGTCTTGCACTTGTCCACGTTGTCTACGGGATTGGCTTTACCACGCTGTACTTCCGCAACTACTACGCTGTGTTCCCGACCGAGCTGATCCGCGCGGCGCAGATTGATGGCGCCGGGTTCTTCCAGATTTTCTGGCGCATTCTTCTGCCCAGTTCCGGGCCGATCGCCGTGGTTTCGATCATCTGGCAGTTCACCAACATCTGGAATGACTTTCTGTTCGGCGCGTCCTTTGCCGATGCCAACAGCCAACCGATGACGGTGGCACTGAACAATCTGGTGCAGTCATCAACCGGTGTGAAGGAATACAACGTTCATTTTGCAGGCGCCATTCTGGCGGCCATGCCAACTCTGCTCGTCTACATCGTGGCCGGTCGATACTTCGTCCGCGGCCTGATGGCGGGTTCGGTGAAAGGATAAGACCTCATGGGTTTTCTAGACATAGACAACGCGACCAAATCCTACGGGGCGGTCGAGGTTCTGCACAAAGTCGACATCTCGGTGCAGGAAGGAGAGTTCCTGGTTCTGGTCGGCCCCTCGGGCTGTGGCAAATCCACTCTGCTGAACATGATCGCGGGGCTGGAAGAGATCACCAGCGGCGAAATCCGCATCAAGGATCAGGTGATGAACGGGGTGCACCCGTCCAACCGCAACATTGCCATGGTTTTCCAAAGCTATGCTTTGTATCCCAATATGACGGTCGGGCAGAACATCACTTTCGGTCTTGAGATGCATGGTGTGCCCAAGCCTGAACGCGACAAAGCGATGCAAGAAGTTGCCAAGCTCTTACAGATCGAGCAGTTGCTGGATCGTAAGCCCGGTCAGTTGTCGGGCGGTCAGCGTCAGCGGGTTGCAATGGGTCGCGCGTTAGTACGGAACCCTGATGTCTTTCTGTTCGATGAACCGCTCTCGAACCTCGATGCCAAGCTTCGCGTCGACATGCGAACCGAGATCAAGAAGCTGCATCAAAATCTCGGGACCACCATCGTCTATGTGACGCATGACCAGATCGAGGCGATGACGCTTTCAAGCCGGATCGCCGTGATGAACGGCGGTTATGTCCAACAGCTGGGTACGCCGCAGGAAATCTATGACACGCCTGCGAATATCTTCGTTGCAACATTCATGGGCTCGCCTGCGATGAACGTGGTGCCGGCCAGGGTTACGGTTTTGAATGGCCACCCTCATGCAGAGGTCGCCGTTCACGACGGATCTATGGCGCAACTTCCGTTCAGCCAGGACAACTTGGCCGCATGGGATGGGCGCGAGATCTTGTTGGGAATCCGCCCAGAGACTATCACCGATATGGATGGCGCGGATCGAAAGTCGTCGAACATCGCGCAGATGGCCAACCGTATCGTGGTGACGGAGCCCGCTGGATCGGACACCTTCGTCTCGATGCAATTGGGCGGACGAGATGTGATCGCGCGTATGCGTTCGGATGCCGAAGTGGCACCGGGTCAGGATTTCAACTTTGCAGTGAACATGGAAAAGGCCGTGGCTTTTGATCCCGAAAGCGAGATGCGGATTCTTCCATGAATCGAGCTGACGTCATAATCATTGGGACGGGTATCGGGGGGGGAACGCTGGCTGCGGCGTTGGCTCCGTCCGGTCGTCGCATTCTGATCCTTGAACGAGGAAAGCGGTTGCAGCCCTCACCGCAGGATCGAGACCCAAAAGCGATCTTTGCCAATGGGCACTTTCGCCCCGATGAAACATGGCTAGATGGAGCAGGCAAACCTTTTAACCCCGGAAACTACTACTGCGTTGGCGGAAATTCTAAGTTCTACGGCGCAGCTTTGATACGCTATCGGAAAGAGGATTTTGAGCCGCGTCAGCATATGGGTGGTTACTCGCGCGGCTGGCCCATGCCCTATGAAGAGCTTGAGGCGGATTACACCACCGCGGAACAGCTTTACGACGCACGTGGGACCACCAAAGAGGACCCCACCGAACCGCCGCACAGTAGGGGTTACCCGCACCCACCTGTGCCGGATGAGGTTGATATTGCAGACCTGAGGAACCGGCTAAGCCACGCAGGCCTGACGCCATCCTCAGTGCCGTTGGGCGTGGATATTGAAACCTGGTTGCGGGCTGGGCAAACAACTTGGGATGCGTTTCCCAATACATGCGGCGGCAAAATGGACGCCGAAACCTGTGCCCTCGCCGAGGCATTGAAGCATAGGAATGTCGAGCTTTTAACTGACGCGCGTGTCCGAAAATTGAAGGCTGATGCCGTTGGTCGTGTCACAAGTGTCGAAGTTGATGGCCACGGTACCCTGCATGCGCAGGTCATCGTGCTTGCAGCAGGTGCGGTACAGTCCTCGGCACTGTTGCTGCAGTCCGCGAACGACAATTGTCCAACCGGTCTTGCCAATCGGTCCGATCAGGTCGGACGGAACTTTATGAACCACAATTGTTCGGCGGTGCTGGCCCTTCATCCGCTGCGTCGAAATAGGGCGGTCTATCAGAAAACGTTGATGTTTAACGACTATTACAACAGCGACGGGCAGGGTGGTTTGCCATTGGGCAATATTCAGATGCTGGGAAAGATCACCGGGCCGATCCTTTCGTCGCAAACCAGCCTGCCGAGGCCAATTGCAGCGCTAATCGCCAATCGCAGCTTTGATTTCTATGCCATGTCCGAAGACCTGCCGAACCCAGACAGCCGGGTGACGGTCGAAGGAGACCAAATCACGCTGGACTGGAAACGCTCGAATTGGGCGGCGCACGAGGCCTTGGTTGCGCGGCTAAAGGCGCATCTGAAGCAGGCGGGGTTTCCTGTGGTACTGTCGCGACCATTTGATCGGCGCACTCCGTCGCATCAATGCGGCACAGCGCGGATGGGTAATGACCCGGCAAGCAGTGTCGTCGACACGTTCTGCCGCAGCCACGACCACAAGAACCTGTTCATCGTCGACGCGTCAGTTCTTCCGACATCTGCGGCAGTGAATCCGGCTCTTACTATAGCCGCACTCGCACTCCGGGCAGGTCGTCACATTATTAAAACGGAGTTTGCCGCATGACCGGAACAGCATTGGTGACCGGAGGACAACAGGGCATTGGACTCGGGGTGGCGCGCGCCTTGATCGCCGCAGGGTACAAGGTCGCAATAGCCTCTCGCTCGGCGCCCTACAAACCGGTCGTTGAGGCGACTTTGGCAGAGCTTGGCCCAAGCGCAATTTATGTGCAGCACGACGTGTCCGACATTGATCACATTCCGGAGCTACTGGATCAGATCGAAGCCGATTTGGGCCCGATCACCGCGTTCATAAACAACGCAGGCGTAGGGGCGCCAGTGCGTGGTGACATGCTGGACCTGAAGCCCGAGAATTGGGATTTCGTGCAGAACATCAACCTGCGTGGCGCGTTTTTTCTGGCGCAAGCGGTGGCCCGGCGCATGTTGGAGCAGACGCAAGATACCTATCGTTCGATCACCTTTGTCACCTCTGTCAGCGCGACAATGGTATCGATCGAACGCGCCGATTACTGCGTGTCCAAGGCGGCCGCAGCGATGATGGCTCAGTTGTTCGCAGTACGCTTGGCCCCCGAAGGCATCGGTGTCTTTGAGCTGCGACCGGGAATCATCGCGACCGAGATGACGGCGGGCGTGCGCGACAAGTATACCGACCGTATCGAGGGCGGTCTTGTTCCCGCGGCACGCTGGGGTGAGCCCGAGGATATTGGGTCAGTTGTCGTCCCACTGGTTCAAGGGCACATGCACTTTGCGAACGGTGCCGCCATCCCGGTGGATGGCGGCTTGTCGATTTCACGTCTGTAAGTCAGGGCACACAAGAATGTCTGAAGGATATGATTTCATTGTCGTTGGGGGAGGCTCGGCAGGCTCGGTGATCGCTGCGCGTCTTTCCGAAGAACCATCGGCGAATGTGCTGTTGCTAGAGGCCGGCGCCACCGATCGTCACCCATTCTTTCACCTACCAGCCGGGTTTGCGAAGATGACCAAGGGTATCGGCAGTTGGGGCTGGTCCACGGTTCCGCAAAAGCACATGCAGAACAAGGTCTTCAACTACACCCAGGCCAAGGTGATCGGTGGAGGGTCTGCGATCAACGCGCAAATCTACACGCGGGGTGCAGCTCAGGATTACGATGACTGGAGGCAAATGGGCTGCGAGGGGTGGAGCTATGCCGACGTGCTGCCCTATTTCAAAAAGTCCGAAGACAACGACACCTACGACGACGAATTTCACGGCAAGGGCGGACCGCTGGGCGTGTCCATGCCCTCAGCCCCTTTGCCAATCTGCGATGCCTATATCAAGGCCGCTGGGGAAGTGGGGATTCCTGAAACACGCGATGTGAATGGGGCCAAACAAGATGGAGCGGGGTATTATCAGCTGACCCAGCGCAATGCGCGACGATCCTCTGCTGCGATGGCGTTTATCGCGCCGAACCGCAGCCGCCCGAACCTGACCGTGCGCACTGGCGCACAGGTCCGCCGCATTTTGGAGGACAAGGGCAGGGCGACTGGTGTCGAGATGATGAACGGGGACAAGATCTCCGCCGCGAAAGAGGTCATTCTGTCCTCAGGTGCCATCGGTTCGCCGCGCTTGTTGCAACTGTCGGGAATTGGCCCGGCGGATCATTTGGACAGCCTTGGCATCGACGCGGTTTTTCATCAGCCGCAGGTGGGCGCGAATTTGCAGGACCATCTGGATTTATATTCCATCTGCGAAGTGACCGGCCCGCACACCTACGACCGTTTCGCTAAGCTGCACCTTTCAGCTTTTGCAGGCCTGCAATACCTTTTCACCCGCAAGGGACCGGTCGCGTCCAGCCTGTTCGAAACGGGTGGGTTCTGGTACGTAGACCCGGATGCGCGTTCGCCGGATCTTCAGATGCATCTGGGGCTTGGTACCGGCATTGAGGCAGGGGTCGAGGCGATGCCCAACGGTGGGGTTACACTGAACGCCTGTTTTCTGAGACCCAGATCACGCGGAACCGTCCGGTTGCAAAGCTCTGACCCCGCGATGATGCCGCTTATAGATCCCAACTATCTGGCGGATCCCTACGATCGCGAGATGTCCATTCGGGGCCTGAAGCTGGTGCAGAAGATCCTCGCTCAGGATGCGCTGAAGCCGTACATCTTGGCAGAACGTTTGCCGGGCCCGGACGTGCGGACCGAGCAGGAGTATTTCGATTTTATCTGTGTACACTCCAAAACATCGCACCACTGCGCTGGTACCTGTCGTATGGGCAGCGATTCCGAAGCCGTTCTGGACCCGCGCCTGCGGTTCAATGGGATCGAAGGGCTTCGCGTCGCGGATGCGTCGATTATGCCGACAGTGAATTCATCGAACACCAATGCACCTACAATCATGATCGGGGAAAAAGCTTCCGACATGATCAAACAAGATCAGGGTTTCTAAAAATGATCCGCCATATCGTACTGACCAAATTCCGCGCCGGCGTGACCGAGGAGACAATCGGAGCCATCTACAAAGGTCTCGAGGACGTGTCCAAGGCCCTTCCCGGGGCCAGCGGGTTTACCGGGGGCCGCAGTGAGAGCCCCGAGCAGATCGAACGCGGATACATGCATGGGTTCGTGATCGACTTCAACGATTGGGGCGTGCTGGAGGCCTATCAGAACAACGAAACGCACAAGGCGCTGGGCGCGCAACTGGTCGAGAACGCCGTGGGTGGCATCGACGGCATTCTGGTTCTGGATTTGGAGGTTTGAGATAGTGAAATTGATTTTGCCAAATCCTGAGGGGCAGCTGGAACCCTATGCGCTGACCGGAACGCCGTTAGTACCGCGCAAGCCGCAGGTGCCTCTGACGCGCACGGCGTTTGCAGCGGCGCATGTGGTCTCGGACCCGCTGACGGAACGCGACCCCTGGGATGGCCGTCCGGCGGTGGATTGGGACGCAACGTTGCGTTTCCGAC
Organism: Ruegeria sp. AM5; assembly: GCF_056540645.1. Classification (NCBI taxonomy): domain Bacteria; kingdom Pseudomonadati; phylum Pseudomonadota; class Alphaproteobacteria; order Rhodobacterales; family Roseobacteraceae; genus Ruegeria; species Ruegeria sp. AM5. The sequence goes on from NZ_JBQFXC010000001.1 coordinate 55,325, forward strand.
AAGGGCTCTGGGATCAGGGGCTGGGTCTGGCCGAGGCGATGGACACTGCTCAGCGCGGGATGGGCGTCGATTGGGCGACTGCGTTGGAGCTGATTCAGCGCACAATGAAGGCTGCGCAGGCGCATCCGTTGTCGCCTCGGGTGGCTTGTGGGGCAGGGACTGATCACCTGCCTCTAAGCGCGTTGAACACAGCAGGTGAAATCCTGTCAGCCTACGAGCACCAGGCCGAGGCGATCGAAGCCGCCGGAGGGCAATTGATCCTCATGGCGTCACGCGCCTTCCCATCGATCAAGGCAGGTCCGGACACCTACCATGATGTATACCGCGCGCTGATCGATGGGGCTGCGGAGCCTGTAATCCTGCACTGGCTGGGCGATATGTTCGATCCTGCATTGACGGGCTATTGGGGTAGCACGGATATCGACGCGGCCAGCGACTTTGTACTGTCCCTGATCAACGAAAATCCCGCCAAGGTTGATGGGATAAAAATATCCTTGTTGGATCAGGCACATGAAGAATACTTTCGCACACGTTTGCCGGACGGCGTGCGCCTCTACACTGGTGACGATTTCAACTACGCCGAGCTTATTGCCGGGGATGGAGCGCATTTTTCCCACGCTCTGCTCGGCATTTTCGCTGCTATCGCCCCCGCCGCCAGCCAGGCGCTTGAGGCGTTGGCAATGGGCGACATGGATCGCTACAACGCGCTGTTCGCACCGACTATTCCCCTCAGTCGAGAGATTTTTAAGGCTCCGACGCGGTTCTACAAAGCCGGGATTGCCTATCTGGCATGGCTGAACGGAGCCCAGTCCCATTTCATCATGCCGGGTGGGTTCCAATCCAGCCGTGACATCTGCCACTACGCGCAAGTGTTCAGATTGGTGGATCAGGCCGGTTTACTCTCAGACCCTGAACTGGCTAAAGCACGGATGACCACGCTTCTCAGCTTGCATGGAGTTGAATAATAATCTGAATGCGAAGACCCACGATCATAGATGTCGCCAACTCGGCGGGCGTTTCCAAGTCGACGGTAAGCCTTGTGTTGCAGGGCAGTCCGCAGGTGAAGCCGGAGACACGCAAGCTCGTCCATACCGCGATGAAAGAGATCGGGTATGTCTATAACCGATCGGCGGCAAATCTGCGATCCACGGGAGCGGCGCTAATAGGTTTGGTGATAAACGACCTGACCAACCCGTTTTTCACCGAGTTTGCGACTTCGTTGCAGATGGCGCTGGCGTCCCGAGGCTATGCGGTCGTATTGGCGAACACAAACGAAGACCCCGAACTTCAGGATCAGGTGGTGGGAGCGATGCTTGAGCACGGTGTTTCTGCTTTGATCCTATCGCCTGCTTATGGCGATGTCACAAACACCCTCTCTGCGGTAGAGCGAGCTGGCATTCCGTTGATGCAAGTCTTGCGACAGGTTGAAAGCGAAACAGGCAGATTTCCCTTTATCGCCCCTGATTACGCAGAGGGTGGACGCGCGGCAACGCAGTATCTGATCGAAACGGGCGCGCGGAACATCGCCTTTGTCGGTGGTCTGGATGGTGCCGAAGTCACTCAGGAAAGACTGTCCGGCTATATCAGTGCGATGAAAGACAACCACTTGCAGCCTATTGTAAAAACAGGGGAATCCAGCCGATCATTTGGACATGAAACAACGGTCAACCTCTTCAAAGAGCATCCTGCGTGCGATGCCGCAGTCTGTTTCAATGATCTTGTTGCTTTTGGGATGATTAATGCCTGCCATGAAACTCAGGTAAAGATTGGCACGGAGTTTCAGATTGTCGGTTTCGACGACATCAAGGAAGCATCAGAATGCTGGCCAGCTTTGTCTACCGTACACTGCGGCGTCTCTGAGTTTGGAGAACAAGTTGCGGACACTGTTTTGCAGTGGTTGCAGGATGGTGCTACGCCAGCACAACCCACGCGGACTTCAACGCGCTTGGTATTGAGGCAAACTACGAAAGACACGGTGTAGCAAAAGACTATACCAGCCTTTGTCCAGAGGTCTTGTCAGAAGAGCTTTTGTTGAGCGGGACATAGCGGTCGCGTGGTTTTGCCATGACCAGACCTGCCTCTTTCAAATTCTTTGAAATTAGTCCCGTGATCATCCGCATTGCGGTGACGCTATACAATCGATTGCCGCTCTCGCTTCGAAATCTCGAAGATCTGCTGCAAAAGTTTGGCATCGAAGTGAGTTCCGAAACTTTCCACCAATGTGCTTATTGGTCTTGTCAGAAGAACTTTGATTGAGCGGGGTAGGGTTGTTGTGTAGCTTTTGCCCATGATCAGGCCTGCCTCATTCAAATACTTTAAAACCAGTCCCGAGATCATCCGCCTTGCGGTGATGCTGAACATCCGTTTCCCGCTCTCGCTTCGGAATGTCGAAGACTTGTTGCACGAGCGAAGCATCGACGTGAGCCACGAAACCGTCCGATACTGGTGGAACAAGTTCGGCCCGATGTTTGCATCAGAGATCCGAATATAACGGGTTCAGCAACTCCGTGCCTTTTCAAGATGGAAGTGGCACGTAGACGAAATACTCGTGAAAGTGAACGGCAAACGCCACTACTTCTGGCGTGCCGTCGATCACTAAGGTGAAGTGCTTGAGGCCGTCGTCACCAAACGCCGAATCAAAGCTGCAGCACTGAAATTCCTCAAGAAATTGATGAAGCAGCACGGTTGCGCCGAAGAGATCGTCACAGATCGCTTCGCTTTCTACAAGGCTGCGCTCAAAGAAATGGGCGCGCTCAAAAAACAGCAGACGGGCAGGTGCCTCAATAAGCGCGTCGAGAATTCGCACCTGCCGTTTCGACGACGCGAACGCGCGATGCAACGTTTCAGGCGCATGCGAAGTTTGCAGAAATTCGCCTCCATCCATTCCTACGTCTACAACCACTTCAACCAGGAAAGATCGCTTGCCAGCAGAGACACCTTCAAGCTGACACGCAGCGCCGCACTTGCCGAGTGGCGTCGACTTTGTTCCGGATAGGTTCGCGGTTTCCGCGGCAAACTGAGACTGGTTCGAATTCGTCTTACAGCACCTCCAGAACTGGAAACCCTGATATAGGAGATCAGAAATGCTGAATTGTCAGTCCTCAATGCTTCGCGCGGCAGGCGCAGTAGCCCCTTAAAGCGGTCTGACAGATTTCCGATCTGAAGGCCGCCTCGTGAGCGGCCTTTTTTGTGTTTTCTTCACGTGGCGGCTTTCCATAATCAATAGAGAGAACAATGCCAACCTTATCACTATACATCCCCTTCAAACGGTCGCGTGGCCTCTTGCTGCGGCTGGATGCTGTACTTGCCTTGCGATCCAGCAAAGAACGGCCTCTTCTGCGCAAGCCAGCTGAACTGCCGGATTACCATAGGGAGGACGTCGGCCTCCCGCCACAGATTGAACGCCCACCGCCTTCACACCATCGGGTTCCTTTCTGAACAGCAAATCAAGCAAGGGCAGCTTGCTGCCCCTGCACTCAACTATGTCACAATGCCCGGTTTGCGAAATGAGGCTGTCTTTTCTATCGTGCAAGCTCGTCCGCACTCGAACCAAACCGTCCCTTCGCACCAACGATAACCAGTTGCCAATCGTTCTACACAGGCCAACGGCAGGTAAGTGCTTCGCGAACAGGTCTTGCGCCGGTGTCCAGAAGCCCGCGAAGCTGTTCAACTTTGAGTTTTTGTCTAGGAGGCAGCTCGCCGGTTAGGATCATTTCGCGTAACTTGACACCGCAGGTCATTCACTACTAAATTTGACAAAATTTATCGCGCGATAGGTTGTAATTTGGTGTGAGGTAAAATTTGCAACGTAAAATCCGAAATATGGAAGAGTTTGCAGCTATCAGTGGGATTTCTCGACCTACCGTCTCGAAATACTTCAATGATCCAGAAAGCGTGCGTGTTTCCACAAGAAAAAAGATAGAAGCGGCGCTGGAAGAGTACGACTATCATCCGAATATTTTTGCGATGAACCAAAACAGGCGCACCACCAAGAACATTGGCGTTGTAGTACCTAACTTAGCTGACCCGTTCTTTTCCGAGATTGGCAGACGTGTGGAGCTCGCATGCATTGAGGCCGGCTACAGCCCGATTTTACTCAGTTCACACGGTAATCCGGAAATGGAGCGAGATAACCTTAACTCCCTTAAATCCTTGAAACCGGCGGGTGTATTATTGGCTCCGTTCGGCAGGCTGTCTGATACAGACGCCGTAAAAGCATTTGATGCGGATATTCCGGTCGTCTTGTTTGATGCTAACATGCCTGATGTCGGACGGGCATTTGTTGGTACCGATCATTTTCAAAGTGTTGACTTAATGGTTGAGTATCTTTGCCGCAGCGGTGAACCGCCTTGCTTTTTCGAAATGAAGAAGCCTCTGAACCCGAATGCCAACAAACACCGACAAGCCTATATCGAAAGCATGGAGCGGCACGGTAAGACGCCGAACATTTTTCGAGTAAACGGAGAGGGCTGGGACTTCGAGGAAATTGGAAAAGTTGAAGGGGGGCGACTTTTGTCTGAGGGAGCATTCAGTACTAACACGATCCTGTGCAGCAATGATCGCTTTGCAATTGGCCTTTTGTCAGCCGCCTATGGACTTGGCTTTAAGGTTGGTCATGGTCCAGAATGTAACCTCCGGATCGCAGGCCACGACGATCACCCGTTTTCCAGGTTTACATGCCCTCCACTGACGACAATCGCGCAAGATTACGAAGCTATTGCGAATTGGTCGGTGTCCACATTGTTTGCGTTGTTCGAGAATGGAGAAGTCCCGTCGGAAAGGCAGGAAAAACTGTTTGAGGGCCGTTTGATCATGCGGGAGTCGGCCTGAGGATGTTAGTGCGCAGCCATCCTTAAATTTACGCGCGTAAATTATTAATTGACTTCGCGTTGCGAATTTGGCTAGAGTCGAATTCATCATCCAACGAGGAGGAGAATTAGGATGTCATTCAAACAAGCTCTATATGCGGCGACGGCAATGACACTCGTCACTGCAAGTGGCGCACTAGCAGAGAATCTTGTCATCGCCACCGTGAACAATGGCGATATGATTCGCATGCAGGGGTTGACTCAGGACTTCACTGATAAGACCGGCCACACGGTCGAGTGGGTCACATTGGAAGAAAACGTATTGCGCCAGCGTGTCACAACGGACATCGCCGCAAAGGGCGGTTCTTTCGACATCATGACCATTGGCATGTACGAAACACCGATTTGGGGCGCCAATGGATGGTTGGTCTCGCTTGACGATCTTTCTGCTGAGTACGATGCGGATGATATTCTGCCAGCCATGCGAGCCGGTCTGAGCCACGACGGTACTCTCTATGCCGCGCCATTTTACGGCGAAAGCTCGATGATCATGTACCGGACTGACCTTATGGAGAAGGCCGGTCTGGAAATGCCTGAGGCGCCAACCTGGCAATTCATCCGCGAAGCTGCTGCAGCGATGACAGACCGTGACAATGACATCAACGGAATCTGCCTGCGCGGAAAAGCAGGCTGGGGTGAAGGCGGTGCCTTTATCACCGTAACCGGCAATTCCTTCGGTGCGCGCTGGTTTGACGAAGACTGGAATGCCCAGTTCGATCAGCCAGAGTGGAAAGAGGCGCTGACCTTCTTTGTCGACATGATGCAGGAATCCGGCCCAACCGGCTACGCGACCAACGGATTCAATGAAAACCTGAACCTGTTCCAGCAGGGCAAGTGTGGCATGTGGATTGACGCCACCGTCGCGGCTTCGTTTGTGACCAATCCTGATGACTCAACTGTTGCCGACAAGGTTGGATTCGCGCTAGCACCGAACAGTGAAGGTGTCGACAAGAAAGCAAACTGGCTTTGGGCATGGGCGCTGGCGGTTCCCGCCGGAACGCAAAAGGAAGCTGCAGCAAAAGCGTTCATCGAATGGGCAACGTCAAAAGACTATATTGAACTTGTCGCAGAAAACGAAGGTTGGGCGAACGTACCTCCGGGCGCGCGTACATCGCTTTACGAGAACCCCAACTATCAGGCGGTTCCCTTTGCCCAGAAGACGCTGGATTCAATTCTAGCTGCGGACCCGACAAACCCGACTGTGAAGCCGGTTCCGTATGTTGGCGTCCAGTTCGTGGCAATCCCGGAATTTGCGGGCATCGCGACGGAAGTGAGCCAGGAATTCTCTGCTGTCTATGCAGGTCAGCAGACCGTTGATGAGGCGCTTGCCAAAGCTCAGGCGCTGACAAACGACGCTATGGAAGCCGCTGGCTACCGCTAAGCGCTCCACCGGTCTCGGGCAACACTCTTCTCCCAAGTGTTTCCCGAGGCACCATAAATTTTCGATAACTATGCACTGTTTAAGATAGCCTCATGGCAATCAACAGAGGAGGTATGCCCGATGGCTACTAAACACTCCCGATCAGCGGCGCGGCTTATGATGGCCCCAGCAGTCATCTTGCTCCTCGGCTGGATGCTCGTGCCTCTGATCATGACGCTCATTTTCTCATTCAAGCAATACCTTCCACTGCGTGGAGGAGATCTTGGGTGGGTCGGTTTCGATAACTATGTTCGTTTCGTTAGCTCCAGCGCGTTCTGGCCGTCAGTGATAGCAACCCTGACCATCGTCGGTGGAGTTCTTTTAATCACCGTGATCCTTGGTGTGTTGCTGGCGATCTTGTTGAACCAACCAATGTGGGGGCAAGGTGTTGTCCGCATTCTGGTGATCGCACCATTCTTTGTCATGCCAACTGTTTCTGCGTTGGTGTGGAAGAATATGTTCATGGATCCGGTAAACGGTCTGTTCGCCCATCTGTGGCGCTTTTTCGGGGCTGAGCCGATCGCGTGGCTGTCTGAGGCTTCACTGCCTTCAATCGTCATGATCGTTTCCTGGCAATGGTTGCCGTTCGCAACGCTTATCCTGTTGACGGCAATCCAGTCTCTGGACGGTGAACAATTGGAAGCAGCAGAAATGGATGGTGCTCCGCCGCTGAAGCGGTTTGGTTACATCACTCTGCCACATCTCAGCCGTGCGATTACGATCGTGGTTCTTATCCAGACGATCTTCCTGCTGGCAATCTTTGCAGAAATATTTGTCACGACCGGAGGCGCGTTTGGCACCCGTACTCTGACCTATCTGATTTTCCAACGTGTTCTTGAAAGTCAGAATGTTGGCCTCGGTTCCGCTGGTGGTGTCTATGCAATCATTCTCGCCAACATCGTTGCGATCTTCCTGATGCGCATCGTCGGCAAGAACCTGGACGCGTGAGGAGGAAAAGATGGCCCGCGCAGTAACTCAACAACGTAAGATCATCAACACAGCCGCCGCTTGGGGTGTTGGACTGCTGATCTTTTTTCCGATCCTCTGGACTGTCCTGACCAGCTTCAAAACCGAAGCTACCGCAATCGCAGACCCTCCGGTGTTCCTGGCATTTGACTGGACGCTTGAAAACTACTCTGCGGTGATGGAGCGGTCCAACTACGCCCGGTTCCTTTGGAACTCGATCATCATCGCCGGGGGTTCGACAATATTGGGTATCATCGTGGCGGTCCCTGCGGCCTGGTCGATGGCTTTCGTTCCTTCCAATCGCACCAAGGACATTCTCCTCTGGATGCTGTCCACTAAAATGCTACCGGCGGTTGGTGTTCTGTACCCGATCTACCTGATCTGCATCAAACTTGGCATCCTCGACAGCCGAGGCGCGCTGGTCATCATCCTCATGCTGATGAATCTGCCGATCATCGTCTGGATGCTGTACACATACTTCAAGGAAATCCCAGGTGAGATCCTTGAAGCGGCCCGAATGGACGGTGCGACGCTGAAAGAGGAAATCCTTCACGTTCTCACACCGATGGCAGTTCCCGGCATAGCTTCGACCTTGCTGCTGAACTTCATTCTGGCCTGGAACGAGGCGTTTTGGACACTGAACCTTACAGCAGCTAATGCGGCTCCGCTGACGGCCTTCATTGCTAGCTACTCCAGCCCCGAAGGCCTGTTCTTTGCCAAACTCAGTGCAGCATCAACCATGGCCATTGCGCCGATCCTCATCCTTGGCTGGTTCAGCCAGAAACAACTTGTCAGCGGCCTGACCTTCGGCGCCGTCAAATAAGGAACTTGACCAATGGGACAAATCAAACTCAACCAAGTGACCAAAAGCTTCGGCGACGTTCAAGTCATTCCGCCGCTGGACCTGACAATTGGAGACGGCGAGTTCACGGTTTTTGTCGGGCCTTCGGGCTGCGGTAAATCCACACTATTGCGCCTGATCGCGGGACTCGAAGACATCACTACGGGTCATATCGAAATTGATGGCTCGGATGCTACTGACGTGCCCCCCGCAAAGCGCGGCTTGGCAATGGTCTTCCAGTCTTACGCCCTGTACCCGCATATGTCGGTGCGCAAAAACATCGCGTTCCCGATGAAAATGGCAGGGATCGATGAGGACGAACAAAATCGCCGGATTGAAGGAGCCGCAAAGGCGCTGAATCTTACCGATTATCTGGATCGGCGTCCGGGGCAATTGTCGGGCGGTCAGCGTCAGCGCGTTGCTATTGGCCGGGCAATTGTTCGGGAACCGGCGGCATTCCTTTTCGACGAACCGCTGTCCAACCTCGACGCGGCCCTGCGTGTTGGTATGCGGCTTGAAATCAGTGAACTTCACGAACGGCTCAAGACGACAATGATCTACGTGACCCACGACCAGGTTGAAGCCATGACCATGGCGGACAAGATCGTCGTTTTGCGGGCTGGCGTGATCGAACAGGTGGGGTCACCGCTAGAGCTCTATCACAGTCCACGTAACGAATTTGTCGCGGGGTTCATAGGGTCTCCGAAAATGAACCTGATCTCAGGTGCTGAGGCCGAGAAAAACGGGGCAACCACAATCGGCATTCGTCCTGAACACACAGATGTCAGCATGACTGATGGAATGTGGAAAGGCGTCGTTGGTGTGGCGGAGCACCTGGGATCGGACACCTTCATTCACGTCCATGACACGGGTCTTGCTGACATGGTCACCGTGCGGATTACAGGTGACATTCAGGCCAAGCACGGCGACACGATCTACCTGACACCGCAAATGGACAAGTTGCACAAGTTCGACGCTCAAGGTCTAAGGATCGAATAATGCAACTGGCTGGAAAAACAGCCCTGATCACAGGTGCCGCCCGAGGAATCGGGCGGGCCTTTGCCGAAGCCTACGTCAGTGAAGGCGCTCGAGTCGCCATCGCCGACATCAATATTGATGGCGCTCGCCAAAGCGCTGCCGCACTTGGAGAAAATGCAATCGCGGTGGCTATGGATGTGACCGACCAGGCCAGCATCGACAACGCTGTGGGCAATACAATAGGGGAGTTCGGGCATATAGACATTCTGGTCAACAACGCAGCACTTTTCACAGCAGCCCCGATTGTTGAAATCGAACGCGCCGACTATCAACGCGCTTTTGACATCAATGTAGCGGGTACTCTCTTTACGACGCAGGCCGTAGCGCGGTGCATGATTGAGCGCGGGAAAGGTGGCAAGATCATCAACATGGCAAGTCAAGCCGGACGGCGCGGTGAGCCGTTGGTTGCAGTCTATTGCGCGACAAAAGCGGCGGTCATCAGCCTGACTCAGTCGGCGGCGCTGAACCTGATCAAGCACGGCATAAACGTGAATGCGATTTCTCCGGGTGTCGTCGACGGCGAGCACTGGGACGGCGTGGATGCGTTCTTTGCCAAGTATGAAGACAAGGCACCCGGACAAAAGAAACAGGAAGTTGATGCCGCCGTGCCCTACGGACGCATGGGCACACCGGACGATTTGACCGGAATGGCTGTTTTTCTGGCAAGTGATGCGGCGAACTACATCGTCGCACAAACTTATAACGTGGATGGTGGGCAATGGATGAGCTGATCTCCCTTTCGAATGCGACACTCGACCAGCTCACCGTCGAGCGCCCAAGATATGACCGTACCACCCTGAAACCAGGTATTATTCATGTGGGCGTCGGCAATTTCCACCGCGCGCATCAAGCATGGTACTTGCACCGATTAATGCAGCAAGGAAAAGCTGAAGATTGGGCCATCATCGGCGCGGGCGTACGACCCTATGATGCGACTATGCGGGAGAAACTGCTTGCACAGGATTGCCTCACGACCCTGATCGAGCTCGATCCTGAAAAAATCTCAGCTGAAGTCATAGGCTCGATGATCAACTACCTGCCTATTGAAGACGGCAACGGAGCGCTAATTCGCACGATGTCGAATCCGGCCATTCGCATCGTTTCTATGACTGTAACCGAAAGTGGCTACTACGTTGATCCAGTCACGAACGGGTTTGACGCCAACCACCCTGACGTTCAGCACGACGCCAAAAATCCTTTGGCGCCCCGAACAGTCTTTGGTGCCATAGTGGCCGCCCTTCGCGTGAGACGAGACGCAGGGCATGCGCCCTTCACCGGGCTAAGTTGCGACAATCTGCAAAGCAACGGTGACGTCCTTAGGCAAACCGTTGTTTCGATGGCTCGCATGTCCGACCCTGAACTGGCCGATTGGATTGACACCAACGCCACATTTCCGAATTCGATGGTGGATTGCATCGCCCCTTCGACCGGTCCAAGCGAACTTGCACTTGCCATAGATTTTGGCATTGACGATGCTGCTGTGGTCACGCACGAAGCGTATCGCCAATGGGTGATTGAAGACAATTTCTGCGCTGGGCGTCCGGACTGGGGTGAGGTTGGCGCAATCTTCACTGACGACGTTCATGCGTTTGAAGCTATGAAAATTCGAGTCCTCAATGCCGGGCATCAGGTGCTCGCAAATGTGGGTGAGATATTAGGGCTCAAGACGATTTCCGAATGCATGAGACACCCGGTTGTTTCGCAGTTTTTTGGTAAAGTTCAGAGAATAGAGATTGCGCCAACGGTTTCATCGGTTTCCGGAAAAAGTCCGGAAGAGTATGTAGGCCTCGTTGAAAGCAGGTTTTCAAATCCAAGGATTGTGGACACGACCAGACGCGTGGCTTTCGACGGTTCAGCGCGCCATACAGGTTTCGTTTTGCCGATATTGCGAGACCAGTTGAAGGCTGGGCGTTCCGTTACCGGTTTAGCGCTCGTCGAGGCGCTATGGGCACGTATGTGCGCAGGCACACGCGAAGATGGTAGTGTGATCGAGGCGAATGATCCGATTTGGGATAGACTGAGTGAGGCAGCCCTTGCCGCCAAGTCAAACCCGGCGGTCTGGCTTGAACAAAGTCGGATTTACGGTGACTTGAAGGACGCCAAACCGTTTTCCAGTTCGTTTTCCAAGTGGCTCGACATGGTTTGGCAGAATGGTTGCGAAGCTGCTCTTATCGCGTACGTTGATGAGGCTTGAGGCAAATCTGTGGGTGGTGTCACTCGTGCTTTTGGTAGGAAATACTGGTTGACCGATCAGGAGTGTAAATCGCGTAGATCGCGGATGTGTTGGACCCGTTATTAAGAAAGTCAGATAGGGCAGGCTTGCTCATCTGTGATCCCCCAAAGATTCTGGAGAAAAACGTGAAACCAGAACAGCTTAGAATGGCCCGCAACGCGCCTGGATTGTCTATGAAGGGATTTGCCGATTTGTCGCGGGTTTCTCATATGACCGTACACCGGTTTGAAGCCGGAAAAAGCGGCGTGAAGCACGCTATTATCGAAGCGATGCGCACAACTCTTGAAGCCGAAGGTGTTCAATTCCTCAATTATGGAAGTGTGTCTGACGGCATAGGCGTCGCAATCAAACCCAACCCGACCAAAACTATTGGCCCTGTTTAATCATGCACTCACAAATCCTCAGACATCTCAACTATTCGCTCGGCAAAGACGCAGTACATGCGTCGACCTATGATTGGCGAATGGCGGTTTCGCTAACGTTGCGCGACCGCATAGTTGACCCTTGGTTCGAAAGCACGCGCGAGACGTGTCAGTCAGGCGCAAAACGTGTTCACTACCTTTCAATGGAGTTTTTGATTGGCCGACTTGTCGAAGACATGACCGCGAATCTGGGGCTGTTGGAAGAGGTTATGGAAGCTCTTGCGTAACTCGGCCAAGATGCGTCGGTCGTATTCAACGACGAACCTGATGCCGCCTTGGGGAATGGCGGCCTCGGACGGCTGGCGGCCTGTTTCATGGGCTCACTCGCTACTCTTGGCTTCCGGCTTATGGTTACGACATCCGCTATGAGCATGGCTTTTTTCGAGCAGAGTTTTGTCGAAGGTCAGCAGGTCGAAAAAGCGGAAACCTGGTTAAACCAGCGCTTCGCCTTAGAGTTTGAGCGTCCCGAAGTCCGATACCGGATCGCCTTTGGCGGCTATGTTTCCCATCACGATGGGAAGGCGGAATGGCATCCCGCCGATACGGTTCTGGCCCAAGCATTTGATACGCCGGTAGTTGGTTGGAAGGGCGCGTGGGGCGACACTCTGCGCCTATGGTCAGCCCGGTCTTGTCAGAAGAACTTGTATTGAGGCGGGCAGGGGTGTTGCATAGCTTTTGCCCATGACCAGACCTGCCTCTTTCAAATACTTCAAAACCAGTCCCGATATCATCCGTCTTGCGGTAGTGCTGTACATCCGTTTCCCGCTCTCGCTTCGGAATGTCGAAGACTTGTTGCACGAGCGAGGCATCGACGTGAGGCACGAAACTGTCCGATATTGGTGGAACAGGTTTGGCCCGATGTTTGCTGCTGAGATCCGAAGAAAGCGTGCTCAGCAATTGAGAGCATACTCCAAATGGAAGTGGCACGCGGACGAGGTTTTCGTGAAGGTGAATGGTAAGCGGCTTTGTCTTTGGCGGGCCGTCGATCATGAGGGCGAAGTGCTGGAAGCAATCGTTACCAAACGTCGAAACAAGCAAGCAGCATTGAAATTCCTCAGGAAATCGATGAGGCGGCGCGGTAAAGCTGAAGAAGTAGTCACCGATCGCTTCGCGTCGTATCGAGCTGCGTTCAGAGAAATGGGCGCGCTCGAAACACAAAAGACGGGAAGGTGGCTCAACAACCGCGTCGAGAGTTCGCACCTGCCGTTTCGACGACGCGAACGCGCGATGCAACGTTTCAGGCGCATGCGAAGTCGACAGAAATTCGCCTTCGTCCATTTCTCCGTCTACAACCACTTCAACTAGGAAAGATCGCTGACCAGCCGAGACACCTTCAAGTTGACACGAAGCGCCGCTCTTAGCGAGTGGCGCGAACTTGGTGCTGGATAAAGGACAGCGTCACTGGCCTAATAGAGACGAGTTCGAATTCGTCTGACAGCACCCTTTTCATGGCGCTGCTCGCGAAAAGCTTTACGATATTGCCGACAGAAACCGATCCGAAAAGGATCAGGGATTGTACGCATGATCGACGCGTGCTGGTGTTCCTCGACATCGCAAAAAGCGGACGTCGCCGTTGATGCAGCATGGAAACCTGTGGCAATTGCAGCAAGGCTGCCGCATTCCTAGCAGACTTACACGAGTAAGGTTTTAGCGTAGGAACTGCTCAATCACGGCTGCTTGTTGCTTTTTACCATCCGGGTCTGCTTCGGTTTTCAGGCGAGTAAACGCCTCACCCCAGTTTGAAGTGCGAACGCGGATCGGCGGGTCAGAGGCTTCAATCACGCCCAAGACAACTGATGCCACTTGTTCCGAAGTTTGATAGTTATCGCTGCCATCCATTCGCGCCTGAGCGCCGCCAATATACTTCTGGAGAATAGGTAGATACTCATCCTCAAGCATCCCGCCCGTGGCCTCGACATGTTTCAGCACATTGGTCGCAAACTCGGATTGAATACCGCCCGGTTCAACTGTCGAGAAATGGATACCGAAATTGGGCGTGACGTAGCTGGCCAAAGCCTCAGTGTACCCCTCAACCGCGAACTTTGCGGCGCAGTAGATCTCGTTGAACGGCTGACCCACTAGGCCGCCTACGGATGAGATTGTGATGACGTGGCCCGAGCGTGCTGCGCGCATGTGTGGCATCACCGCTTTTGTGCAGCGCACGACGCCCATGAAATTCACATCCATGACCCAGGCGACCTCTTCTTCGCTGGCTTGTTCGGTTGTACGAATAAATCCGGCACCCGCATTGTTGATCAGCTTATCGATCCGCCCCTCGTTCGCGATGATCTGATCGACTGCGGCGTTTACGCTGGCGCTGTCTTGCACGTCCAGCTCAAGCACGTTGAAATTGACGCCAGCGTCAGAGGCGGCCGCATCCAAGATGCCGCGCTTGGCGAGGTTTCGCATAGTAGCGTAGACAGTATGGCCCGCATGGGCCGCTTGTACGGCGATTTGAACACCAAGGCCGGTTGACGTGCCGGTGATCAGAATGACTTTGGGCATAATGGAAGCTCCGAATATCAAATGAATTGCTTGCGGCAACGATCCGATGTGTCGGGGCGAAGGTCAACAGCGGGACTTTAAAACGCCCAAAGCCTCATCGAAGGTATTCACATTCTCTTCTGCGCGCGCGGTCAGATGCGCGCCTTCCAAAAGGGCCAGTATCGCGCGGGACTCCGAGATCGGATCGGTGATACCGGTGATTGATTTATCCTCTTGGCCAAGCTTCAGGATCTCTTCGATTTGGGTAACCATCATGGCGCGGAATTTTCTGATCTTTTGGATCACGTCATCCGAAAGGCTTTCACGGCTGCTGATGAGCGACACGCAGAGACACAAGGTTTTCCCGTCATTGAGTGCATCCCGGTAGAGGTCGATCAGGGCCAGCATTTGCTCGGCCCCGGTTTTGTGTTCTACCCGGATGCGGTTGCACTCTGCCTGCAGGGTCTCATGATAGCGATCCATGAGTGCCGCCGACAGCGCTGCTTTGGTCGGGAAATGATAGTGGATTGACGCCTTGCGAATACCCACCGCCTCTGCCAGATCGGCATAGCTGAACCCGTCAAACCCCCTCGCGCGCGCAGCGTGTTCGGCAACATCCAGAAGGGCAGTCTTGGTATCACTCGTCATACGTGCTCAAACCTTTTCCGTCATGATCAGGGCCAGCGCGTTTTCCGCAGACTCCAGGGCGCCTTCGATATAGCCCCCGAACTGTGGTGCAACTTCGGTCCCGCCAAAGATTAGACGGCCATCCCACAGACGGGTCATCGCATGGGGCAGCCCGTATTGCGGATGAGCGTATAACGGCTGTTGATCCGCTTCGATAGAGGTGAACGGGTCAAAGGCCCAATCTTTAACAAAGAGTGTCTTTGGCTCCGCAGCTTCGGCGCCGAACAGCCTGGACAGTTGCCCTTTGAGCAACTGCCGCAGCCGTTCTTCGTTGCTACGGGTGCCCGGGGGTAAGCCGATAAAGCCGAACAACGCGTAAGGTCCGCCCTCGGCAGGGGAGGCGTCGTGTACTTCCACCATCGGCCCCCTGCGGCTCATCGCGTGACCGGACAGCCCGGCCGTGCGCCAGAACGGGGTATCATAGACAGCGATGACTTTGGCCTGGCCGGCCATCCAAGTCGCGATCCCAGTCATTGCCGCTAAAGCTTCATCTGGTAAAGCAGGTGAGAACGCGATCTTGCTCGCAACGCGAGGAGGGAGGGCCAGTACGACTTCCTGAGCATGGATGACCTGCCCAGTTTGAGCGGTCGCGGTGATCCCAGACGCAGACTTCTCTAACCCGACGATAGGCGCGGATAAGATGAGCCGCTTCGGCGGTATCTCAGCGGCAAGCGCATCAGTGAGGGCGCCCAGACCACCTTTCAAGCGATACGATCCTTGCATCGAGGCAAACCCGCGATCGCGCTCGACCTGGCCGATCTCGTTTTCAAAGCTGAGAGCGCCTGTTGAATATTGTTCGAACCACTCCAGACCGAGCCGCTTTATTAACGCTGCAATACGCGGCTGCCCGGGCCAGAACCAGGCGGGACCCATGTCGAAGTACCCACCCTCCAGCCTTTCCGTCAAGATACGTCCGCCCGGTCGACCCCGCGCTTCGACCAGCAGGTAGTCATGGTTTCGTGCCTGTAGCTGTCGCGCAAGGCAGAGGCCAGAAAGGCCTGCGCCAATGATCAGAGTTTGCGTCTGCATCGCTCAGAACCCCTCAGATGCCGGGCGCAGGTCCAGCTCATGGGTCCAGGTGGATTGCGGTTGATGGGCTAACTGCCAGTAGGCCTCGGCAATCTCGTCCGGTTTCATCATCTTCGACGGATCCAGCGAGTGCAAATCCCGCGAGCGGGGTGTATCGATGATCCCGTCCAAAACGACGTGCGAGATATGTACGCCAGCCGGTTGATATTCACGTGCCAGCGATTGTGTCAGCCCGCGCAGGGCGAACTTAGCCGACGCAAAAGCGGAAAACCGTGGGCCGCCGCGCAGCGACGCTGTGGCCCCCGAAACGATCAGCGCGCCACCACCGCCGCGCACCATCGGTTGCAGAACACATTGCCCCAGCAGGACCAAAGATTGCACCATTGATGTCCACGTTCTCTGATAGTCTTCCAATGCGGTTTCGGGGAATGGCGCGATCACCAGCTCAGCCGTATTGTGTACCACGAACTTCGGCGGGCCATGCGTAGCGATCAATTCAGAAATCACTGGCGCAACCGCACTCGGATCGGACAGATCGACCTGATGAAACGGCGCGATCGTTTCCTGCGGCTGCGTCCGTCCAAGACCAATGGCCGTCATGCCACCTGCCTGAAACCGCGCGAGAAGGGACTGGCCAAGGCCAGCCCCCGCACCGGCGACAATCGCCAGAGGTTTCTTGCTACTCATGAATTAAACCACCGGTGGCTGTGCAAAGGGCAGGTGGCCAGTCTTCATCCAGACCTTCGCCCCGTCTGGGCCAGCCATAGCCGACAGCGCTTCACCCTCAGGCAGGCGTAGCCAGTCGTTCTTTTTCAGAACGTCACCGCCTGAGGTCAGAGATCCGCCAATCATTAACAGCTCGATACCACCCGGCGCATTCGAAGTAATCTCGGTGCCTGCATCAACATGGCTGTAAGTGACAACCTCGCGGTCATCCTTGTGCAGGGTCGCAGTGGCGACCCCGTTCACGGGTGCGGCCAGTTCGTCGGCCATGGTTTTGCGGAACTGATTGCGGTCCTCCATGTCGAACTGCCAGAGTTTGACGAAGATCGTGCAGCCGGGTTCTGAGCCGGGCGTGTGCCCGGTTGTGGGCGGATTGCGCACATAGGTGCCTTCCGGGAAATCGCCATGCTCATCCTGAAAGACGCCGTCCAGAACGATGAACTCTTCACCGCCTGTATGGGTGTGGGCCGAAAACTTGCTGCCTGGTGCATAGCGCACAATGGTGGTGGCGCGGGCGACTTCGCCACCAATTCGGTCCAGCATGCGCCGGTCCACACCCTTCATGGGCGAGGCCTGCCACTCAAGCTGATCAGAGTGAACAACGACACGCGAAGAGAAGTCCGAGTTGAGTTCCATGGGAGGGGTCCTTTCAACTTAAATGGCAGTTCTCGCTTAGCCGGCGATAGATGGACGGGCCGCCATCTTAGCACGCCAAGCTTGCAGGTTGGTCAGGGTTTCAGGAATTTCAACTTTGGCAAAATCGGCGAACGCCAATCCTGCAAAGGCGGTGATATCAGCCACCGAGAATGTGTCTCCGGCCAAGTATTCGTTTTCGGCCAATACCGCATCCAGATAGGCCATAGTGTTTCCGGCAACCTCTTTCTGTTTGTTGCCCCATTCGGCGCATTGATAGGTTTCCAGTTCCGGGCCGAGGCCAGGTGTGGCATGGTGGAAGTAGGTGCCGACCGCATTCAACAGACCGTTTTCCGCGCGCAGATTCATCATCGAGATTCGGGCGCGCTCTTGCGCAGTCACGCCGGTCAATGATGGGCCATCGAAGGTTGCATCGATATATTCTGTGATCGCGATGCATTGAGCGATGTGCGATCCATCTTCCAGTTCCAAACAAGGCACTGCGGCATCGGGGTTTTTGGCTTTGAACTCAGGGGTGCGATGTTCGCCGCCCATCACATCCACAGGGATGAATTCAACTTTGTCTGACGCGCCTTTTTCAGCCAGCGCAATACGAACACGGGCAGGGTTCGGGAACCCTTCGACATCATAAATCTTCATCTGAGTACCTCCGTCGGGGTTTGTACTTCATGTAATCTACCTATCAATAGGTAGATATTATTGCAAGCCTTTTTACGTCTTGTCAGATTGAATTGCTCTGATGGTCTTTTCAGAAGAACTTTGCTTGAGCGGGGTAGGGGTGTTGCGTAGCTTTTGCGCATGACCAGACCTGCCTCTTTCAAATACTTAAAAACCAGTCCCGAGATCATCCGCCTTTCGGTGATGCTGTACATCCGTTTCTCGCTCTCGCTTCGGAATGTCGAAGATCTGCTGCACGAGCGAGGTATCGATGTCAGCCACGAAACTGTCCGATATTGGTGGAACAGGTTTGGCCCGATGTTTGTTGCTGAGATAAGGCAGAAGCGTGTTCAGCAACTCCGAGCCTTTTCAAAATGGAAGTGGCACGTTGACGAGACTTTCGTGAATGTGAATGGCAAGCGGCATTACCTCTGGCGGGCCGTAGATCATGAGGGCGAAGTACTGGAGGCCGTTGTCACCAAACGCCGAAACAAAGCTGCAGCGCTGAAATTCATCTAGAAACTGATGAAGCGATATGGTTGCGCCGATGAGATCGTGACCGACTGTTTTGCATTCTATAAGGCTGCACTCAGACACTAGGGCGTGCTAAAAAACAAAGGACGGGCAGGTGGCTCAATAACCCCGTCGAGAACTCGCACCTTCCTTTCCGACGGCGTGAACGCGCCATGCAGCGTTTCAGGCGCATGCGAAGTCTACAGAAATTCGCCTCCGTCCGTTCCTCCGTTTACGACCACTTCAACAAGGAAAGATCGCTAGCCAGTCGAGACACCTTGAAGCTAACCCGCGCCGCCACACTTAGCGAGTGGCGTCAACTTTGTTCCGGATAGGTTCGCTGTTTCTGCGGTAAACTGAGACTGGTTCGAATTCGCCTGACTGCACCGTTGCAGTTATAAAACTGTTCCCCGAGTCGGGCGGTTGTTTTCGATATTGAACTTCATTCCGTCTAGCAATTCTTCAAGATCCGGGCGCGCAGCAGGGCCATTCGAAATGTCGACCAACATCAAACTGCCATCTGGCCGAATTCCGAATGCGCCGGGCTCTGCAAACAGTGTCGTTGTCTCAGCCTCTGAAAGAGGGGCCGACACGTAGAGGCCAAGTGATCGCATCTGCGTTTCGGTCAATCCAAAGCCCAAATTAAATGTCCAACCGAACTCTTCCTTGTCGGCCAAAGCCTTTTCTTTAGAGTCGGCAGAAACGACCACCACATCCATGACGCTGCTCCAATCAGCCAGCATGGCGTTCAATTTATTGAGAAATCGCTTGCATCTGGGACAGTGACGCCCGCGATAGACGAAAAGCATCGTCCATCGATCTTTGGGCCGACCAATCTCTATTTCGCCACCGCAGACATCAAAAACACTGATCTGCTCGACGGGAGCATTCACTTTGGGTTTTTGCGACATGTCAGCTTCCTTTTTTTATTAAGAGAGAAACTCGAACACAAGCTTAGCTTCAAGTGTCTGCCTTTAAACTTGAATGTACTTTATTCACCCAACCAAGCTTGGCAGTGTTAGTGAAATCGCGGGTACAAAAGTGATAATCATTAATGCGAAGAGAATTGCCAAGTAGAAGGGCCATATTGTTCGCACGGCTTTCTCCATTGGCAATTTACCCACGGCGCAACCGACAAACAGGCAGGATCCGACCGGTGGTGTGCACAATCCTAATCCCAAATTCACGAGCAAGATCATCCCGAATTGCAGCGGATCAATCCCAAGGCTGTTGGCAACGGGTAGAAAAATGGGTGTGCAGATCAGAATTAGAGCTGCCATATCCATAATCATTCCAAGCAACAACAAAACCGCATTTACCATCAGCAGGATGAGTATCGGATTTTCTGTCAACCCAGTAAGCAGATCTACGGTTCTGCCCGGAACTCTGTAAAAGGTCAGCATGTAGGCAAACGCACCAGCGCATGCGATTAATATCATTACCATCGCCGTCGTGCGCACAGCAGAAGAGACGGCAATACAAAAGTTTTCCCACGTTATGCTTCTGTAGACGATCAGAGTGACCACAAATGCGTAAATGGCCCCAAAAGCTCCGGACTCCGTAACGGTGAAAATACCCGACAACACACCGCCGACGATAATCACAGCCGTCAAAAGTCCTGGAATTGCACTGAAGAAGCTCACTACGAGCGCTGACCAACCCGGGAAAGTCTCAGCTTGATAACCTCTGCGCACCGCTACAAGGTACGCCGCCACAGCAAGGCAAAGGCACATTAAAACTCCTGGAACAACGCCCGCAAGAAACAGCTTCGAGATCGATATTCCACCCCCGGCTGCGATCGCGAAAATGATCATATTGTGACTGGGTGGAATAATTATACCGGCAATCGAGGACGTAACGGTCACGTTTACGGCGTAATCTGCATCGTAACCTTTCTCTTTCATCACAGGAACCAAGATAGACCCTAGTGCGGAAATGTCTGCGATGGCCGATCCTGAAATCCCCCCAAAAAGCATCGAAGAAAACACGTTCACAATTCCCAAGCCGCCGCGCACGGCCCCGACAGCGGCTGAAGCAAACCTGACGAGACGCATGGCTATCCCGCCGTGGAACATCAGTTCACCCGCAAAAATGAAGAACGGGATCGCCATCAACGAGAATACATTGATCCCGGAGACGATCCGCTGAAATCCGATCATCAAGGGTAAGCCTTCGAACCAAAATGCCGAAATGGCCGCTATTCCAAGCGCGAATGCTATAGGCGTTCCGATCAGAACGCAGAGGGCGAACACGCCAAGCAACAGAAGTATTCCCATCATTCGCCTCTATTCGATGCTGTCATTGCGCTCGTCAAAACCGACATAGAGGCGGATTAGATGACCAACGGAAAAGAGTAATATGAGTCCTCCGCCAATTGTGAGAGGCAATGAACGCAAGCCTTCGGGGACTTGAATCAATGGGATTAGCGATCCCCACTTAAAGATCGTAAGTCGAGCTCCGAACCACAGCATCAAAGCGCCGAACCCAGCCATAAGCACGTCTGTGCAGATAACCAAAATGGTCCTCACACGTGGAGGAACCGCAGAACGCACGAGAGACACGGACAAGTGCGTGTTATCGTGTACACCTACTGCCGCACCGAGAAACGCAATTGTCATGACGAGAAGCAAGGCGACTTGCTCGACCCAGGTCGGCGTCGCATTCAGAACATAGCGACCAAATACTAGCCATCCGAATATGACCGTGATGACAACCAGTGCGACACCGGTCAAAACCCGGCACACGTCGGCGATCCAATCCATGATCTGGATCATCTTGCGCACAGATGTCGGGGGCAGGGAAGTATAACTCATTGGCTCACAACTCTTGATCAGGCGTCCGGACCCGCATGTGCGGGACCGGACAATATCAGACCCAAAGTAGCTAAATCAGTCCGTCGCCTGGATAGTCTCGACAAGCGGGCGTAAATCGGGGTTCGTAGCAAAGTAGGCTTCGTAAACCGGGCCCATAGCCGCTTGGAACGGGGCTTTGTCTGCCACTTCATTCACGACCACACCAGCTTCTTCGACGGCTGTGCGGCTGGCTGCTTCGCGCTCGGCCCACAATTGCCGCTGAAGTTTTGCAGATTCCTGAGCTGCCTCTCGAACCGCGGCCTGCATCTCAGGTGAAAGTGCGTTGAACGTGTCGGTATTAATGCAGATACATTCGGGTATGATCAGGTGCTGAGACAGCGAATAGAAACCTGCAACTTCGAAGTGGCCAGTTGACTCGTACGATGGCCAGTTGTTTTCGGCACCATCGACGACACCGGTTTTCAGGGCCTGATAAACTTCGGCAAACGCCATTGGCGATGGGTTGCCACCAAGCTCAGAAATCATGCCTGTAAACAGGTCGTTGTTCATGACCCGAACTTTCATTCCCTCAACATCGGCAGGTGCGTTGATTGCCTTTGTTCCGTTGTAGAAGGAGCGAGCGCCAGCGTCATACCACGCAAGAGGTGTCAAGCCTTTGGCTGCCATACCTGCCGCAATTGCCTCGCCACCCTCGCTGTCCAAGACGCGGAACATGTGCGGGACGTCTTTGAATATAAAGGGCAACGATACAACATTGGCCTCGGCGACAATCGGGCCAATTGGGCCCAGGTTAAAGTTGCCGACTTCCAATGCGCCTGCGCGGACCTGTTCAACCGCGTCGGGCTGACTGCCCAGCGTGCCCCCATGGAACATTTGAAGGCTGATTTCACCGCCAGTTTTTTCCGTAACGAGTTCTGCGAATTTGTCCATCGCGATGGTGTTTGGGTAACCATCCACGTGGATATTCCACCCGCGCCAATCCTCTGCGAAGGATGCGCTCCCGGTAATTGCGACCACGGTCGCGGCACTCATCAGCGTTTTAGTCAGTTTGATATTCATAATTTCCTCCCTAGAAAACAGACAGTTGACTCGATGCCCGGCGAAGGCCGGTTATGAAAAGAGCAGGCCTCCGTTGATGTCGATGTTCGCGCCCGTAATGAAAGCAGCGGCGTCTGAGGCCAGATAGGCGACCAGATTGGCGACATCCTCAGATGTGCCTTCGCGTTTAAGCGGCGTGGCGCCGGCCACGTTGGTCCGCACTTCGCTTTTTGTGAAGACATTGTGAAAATCGGTGTCGATCATGCCCGGGCAAACCGAATTTACCCGGATGTCCGGCCCCAGTTCTTTGGCCAATCCACGCGTCATCGTCATGACCGCACCCTTCGAGGCCGCATAGGCGACCGCGCCTGGGCCGCCCCCGTCACGCCCCGCCTGACTCGCAAACCCGACGATCGCGCCGCCTTTTTTCATATGCGGCAACACGGCCTGAACAGTGCGAGCAAAAGAAGTGGTGTTCAGGTCCATGACATGGCACCAATGTTCCATATCCATCTCAGACAGGGTCTTCCGGGCCAGCAATCCGCCGGTCACGTGGGCAAGAATGTCGATCCGAGGTCCGAATGTCGCGATAGTCTCCGAGATCAGCCTTTCCACATCTGCACCGGAGGTCATGTCGCCCTGTATGGCAATCGCCTTACCTCCGGCAGCCGTTATTTCCTGAACCGCCGATTCCGCACCCGAAGATGAGCTGTGATAGTTGATCGCGATCGACGCTCCAGCCTTGGCCAGTTTCATGACGCAGGCGCGGCCAATGTCCCGTCCGCCGCCGGTTACGATCGCAACCTTCCCTGCCAGTTCCATGTTCGGGCCAATCTGTTCAGCGTTCAATTCGGTCATTTTCTTGCCCCCTTGGCTCCCCGGTCATCCAGTCAGTGCGCCCGTTTTGGTCTTTGAGCCTTAACGAGCATTCAGCCGTGTTGCCTATTGTAGTCGACTAGGATACTAGTATTGTCAACAAATTTGTTTGGGAGCCACAAAAGGCTTCGCACGGCCCGTGCTAAATGGATTGGCTGGAGATACATTGAGGAGTATCGGAGGGAGAGGCCTAGTGGCCCAGAATGCCGCCGGTGTTGGTCACGCGCAGAAAAAGGCAGGAAATGCAAAGTATTACGGATAAAATCGAGCGGCGCACAACCACTGACATCGTATATGAGAGTTTGTACGAGGCGATCGTTTCACTGGAAATTCTGCCGGGAACAAAACTGTCCGAAGCAGATATTGCAAAAAAGTTCGAAGTGTCGAGGCAGCCGGTCCGCGATGCTTTCAACAGGCTTGAGGCGCAGGATTTGCTGCTGATCCGACCACAGAAAGCCACGCGGGTACGTAGTTTTTCCATGGAACGGATCGGTCATGCGCGCTTTGTTCGCCTCTCGGTCGAGTTGGAAGTGGTGCGCGCTGCATGTCGGAACTGGAAGCCCGAATATTCGAAGCTGCTGGGGGGCAATCTCAAGCAGCAGAAAGACGTCGTTTCAAGGAACGAAGCCGAAAAGTTCCATCAGCTCGACTACGACTTTCACCGGCTGATTTGTGAGTTGAGCGGCAACCCACTGGCCTTCAATACGATTCAGGAATGCAAAAGAAAGATCGATCGCCTGTGCGTTTTGAGCCTAGGGCGCGAGAGCGAGGCCGACATTCTGGTTCGGGATCATGTTGAGCTGGCAAAAGCGCTAGCAGACCGCGACGAGGCGACTGCAACCGAGACGATACGCCGTCATTTGGGCCGCATCGACAAGACCATCGAGGAGGTTCACTCGAAACATGCCGAGTATTTCGAATAAATTGAACGCCGCCAACTGAATAAGGACCTCGCATTATGACCAAGAGCTATCCGATTGTATCACCTGCCTCAGGTGTCACGCGCCAGGTTTTGGCGGATAATGAAGACCTCATGATGGTTTCATTCCGGTTTGAAGAAGGTGCCGAAGGCGTGTTGCACGACCATCCGCATGTGCAGTCGACATTTGTGCGGTCCGGGCGGTTCAACTTTGTCATCGGAGATCAGGAGCGAGCGTTGGAACCCGGTGACAGCCTGATTATTCCGTCCGGTGTAAGCCATGGTTGTGTTTGCCTGGCTGCCGGAGAGTTGATCGACTGCTTCACGCCCAGGCGGGACGATTTTCTGTAAGGCGTTTTCCGTCCGCGCCATGACCTTTGGCCACGTTCTGCGCATTGAGGCAGGGTAGTCTATTTTCGGTGGGTCGGGCAGGGCGACGCCATATTCTGCATTAGAAATAGGATCAATGACGGGCGACGCCGCAGCTCAGGTTAGGAATTGCGTATCTCGCGGGCTGATCCGATGCCGAGGATCAGGTCGGCGCATCGTTCGCCCAGCATCATGGCAGGTGCGTTTGTATTGCCGGCGTTGATGTCGGGCACGGCTGACATGTCGCACACCCGCAAGCTCTCGATTCCGCGCACGCGCATCCTGGCGTCCAGCACGGCCATTCCGTCGCCGTCCCGGCCCATTTTGGCAGTGCCCGCCGGGTGATAGTTGGTTTTTACGAATCGCTTGCAATGTGCTCGTAGCGTCTGGTCGTCGTCCGCTGTGGGAATGACGATTTCGCGAACCCTTTGAGCAAGCGGGCCCGACGTGAATGCCCGGCGAAAGAACCGCTGCCCCCGGATCATCTCTTGCATGTCGTCTTCATGCTTCAGAAGGTTTGGCGAGACCACTGGCATGGCGTGAGGATCGGCCGAGCGAAGCCGGACCTCTCCGCGTGATTTCGGTTTTACCACGACGGTCGTAACGGTCAGGCCAAAGTCATCCTGCACCTCGTCCAGAGCGTCGCGATCCAGATAAACAATTGGCACGCAAAAAGCTTGAATGGTCGGTTCTCCATCAGGAATCGATGGATTGACAAACGCGCCGGCTTCGACTCCGGCGGAAGTCACCGGTCCGCTGCCGAACAGTTTGAACTGGATGCCGTTGCGAAGCATCCGCCAGCCCTCACCTTGTTTGAAGTATCCGTAGGGACCGTTGGCAAAGGCGGTAATTGGAACTTCGGGGTGGTCGATCAGGTTCTGGCCAACCCCAGGCAATGGGCAGATCACGGGAATACCGTGATCGGCAAGATGTGCATCAGGTCCGATGCCTGATAGCATTAGGATTTTTGGCGTCACCAGAGCGCCCGCCGCAACGACAACTTCACCATCGCACCGGACCGTGTGGGCTCCGCGTTTGTCTCGATACTGCACGCCGACGGCCTTATCGTTTTCGATGATGACTTTGTTGACCGTTGCGCCAAGCTGGATGGTCAAGTTCGGGTTCGTCTCGAGAGGGGCGAGAAAAGCATAGGCCGACGAACTGCGCTTACCGGCGCGATTGGTGAACTGATAGAACCCGACACCGCGCTGCGTTGCGCCGTTGAAATCCGTGTTGAATGGTTCGCCAAGGGCCTGGACCGACTGAACGAACCAACGTGACATGTCGTCGATATGCCCCGGATCCGAGACCTGCACCGGACCGTTGCTGCCATGCAGGTCATTGTGAAGCCTGTTATTGTCTTCCATTCTACGGAAGTAGGGCAGCACATCATCCCATCCCCAGCCGACCCCGTCGTTGGTCTGTCGTAGCAGGTCGTCCCACGCGTCATAATCAGAAGGGCGGCCGCGCATATAGACCTGGGCATTCACAGACGACCCGCCACCCAGCACGTTGGCCTGCGGAATGTCATGCACGCGACCGTCCAGGTGGTCCTGCGGTTCGGTCTGGTGGTAGGTCATGAACTTGGACCCGTTGATCATCTTGAAGATACCCGGCGGCATGTCCAGCAACGGATGGCGGTGCGAATGCCCGGCCTCCAGCACCAGAACCCTGCACTTGCCCTGGTTGACCAGTCGCGCTGCAGCGGCTGCGCCGGCAGAGCCGCCGCCGATGACGATATGATCGAAGGTTTCCGTCATGAGTTCGCCTTCAGGCCCGGCGTTTGGGTTCGCTGATCGAGTCGCGCTCCACCAGTTCGCATTCAAGCTTCACGAGAGGGTGTCGCTGACCATCCGTCGGACCGTGGAACAACTGTTCGATGACCCAGCGTCCCATCGCCCTAGTTGGAAGGATCATCGAGGTCAGGGGGGGCGACAGGTGTCGCGCGGTTTCGTCATCGTCAAATCCGATGACCGAGATGTCTTCGGGGATGGATAGGCCAAGTTCCTTGAGCGCCTCATAGCAGCCGATTGCCATTCGGTCATTCTGACAGAAAATGGCGGTTGGCGGAGAGGGCAGGTCCATCAATTCGCGCGTGGCAGCATAGCCTGCGCTGGGCAGCCAGTTGCCCTCGATGACCAAATCCTCGTCAAATGGGATGTCGGCGGAAGCAAGGGCGTTTCTGTACCCGGTCGTTCGCCCTGCGGCGCATTCCATGAACGGCTCGCCGGTGATGGTGGCGATTCGTTTGTGCCCCGCCTTGATCAGGGCGTTGGTCGCCGTATGTCCAGCAGCGACTTCGCCGGGGATCACCGCAGGAAAAGAGAGGTCGTCGCAAAAGCAGTTCAGCAGCAGAACCGGGGTTGCGGTCTGCCTGAGTATTTCCGGAACGACCACCCGCCGGGTGAAAACGGTTGCGTAAATGATGCCCGCAACCTGTTGGTCGAGGAAATACCTAAGCGTTCTGGGTTCGACCTCGGGGTCGTTTTGGGTTTCTGCCAGCAATACAAGATTTCCCGTGTCCCGAACGGCCTGTTTCACGCCATTAAACGCGTTTACCATTTCGGGGCTCGACGCCAGATCGTCCACGACAAAAGCGATGGTGCCGTCTAACGCCGAGGGTCGAGGCGCGCTGTCCTGGGGTTTCCTGAGTTGAGAGGGCATGGCGTATCCAAGCGTGTTGGCGGCATTCAGGACTCTTTGCTTTGTGTCCTCGGAGATTTTGACGGAATCGTTCTTGTTTAGAACCAGCGATACTGTCGTCTGTGAGCACCCGGCGACGCGTGCAATATCATGCATCGTTATGCGCTGCCGGCCCGCGACTCGTCCCACGCCCCTGTGCTGCCCGGCCTTGTTCGCTTGATCATTCATTGCTCAACCTTTTTGTTCGCTTCCTTTTTATCGACTATACGGGGGGCGCGCAACTAATATTAGTGAATAGTAATTAATATTAGTGTTGACGAAATAATATTATTAGTGTTTTGATCGACGGTGCGGTCGCCAATGTGGTCTGACCGAGTAAGCGCGGGAGGCGAAATTGCGGTCTGTAGTGGGGGAGTTGGGTCAGGTGGTTCGGCATTCGATGTTCATCGATGGCCGCTTTACCGACTCTGACGCGGACACGGTTGGTGTCGAGAACCCTGCAAATGAAGAGATCTTTGCGCAAGTTCCAGATGGCGGTGCCGCTCATGCGGATGCGGCCGTCGAGGCGGCCCATCGTGCTTTTGGCTCGTGGTCCTCGCGCCCGGCGATCGAGCGGGCGCGACTGGTTCAGCGGTTGGCCGAGGCCATCCGGATTGACGCCGGGCGTCTGGCCGCTCTGATCACGGTCGAGCAGGGCAAGCCGATCACGCAGGCCCGAAGTGAAGTTGATGCCGCTGTTACCTTTCTTTGCCATGCGGCTGAAGAGGCCCGGAGGATTTCGGGTGACATAGTGGCATCGGACAACAAGTCCGAGGAAATCCAGATCCGGCGTCATCCTTATGGCGTTGTTGTTGCGTTGACGGCCTGGAACTATCCGCTGGCATTGGCCGCCAGGAAAGTCGGGCCTGCGCTGGTCGCGGGCAATACTGTTGTTCTGTTGGGGCACGAAATCACACCGCTGTCCGGTCTCGCGATCGCCGAGCTTGCCGAAAAGGTCGGGTTTCCGGCCGGTGTTCTGAATGTTCTGACAGGCAAGGGGCCGGTGGTAGGGCAGCGGTTGGTCGAACACCCCGATACCTCGCTGATCACAATGACCGGCAGCACACGAGCCGGTAAAGAGATTTTTCGCGCCGCGGCCGACCGGATCAAGGTTGTCCGGCTCGAGCTTGGCGGTAAGGCTCCGTTCATCGTGATGGAGGATGCGGATATTGACGCTGCTGTTTCGGCCGCCATTGCCGCCCGGTTTGCCAATTGCGGCCAGATTTGCACCTGCAACGAGCGTATGTATCTACATCGCGGCATTGCGGATCAGTTTCTTGAAAAATTCGTGTCTGCGGCCCGCGCTTTGTCGATCGGGGATCCGATGGAGGACTGCGATCTGGGTCCCAAAGTCAGCAAGGCCGAGGTGTCCAAGGTCGACGAAATCATCAAGCGCAGCATCACGGAAGGTGCCACGGTCCATCTGGAAGGCGGGCCCCTGTTGGACAGCGCGCACCGCAAAGGACACTGGATGTCCCCGACGGTTCTTGAGGTCTCAGACAACGGCAATGCCGCTATGCAAGAGGAGGTCTTTGGCCCTGTGGCGACAGCCATGCGAGTCGAAGATTTTGATCAGGCGATAGAATTTGCGAATGACACATCATTCGGGCTGTCTGCCTATCTCTTTACGGGATCGCACCGGCGATTGATGGAGGCCCCGAGCCGTTTGAAGTTCGGCGAATTGTACCTGAACCGCTCCAATGGTGAGGCCGTACAGGGATTTCACACCGGTTGGGGTTTGTCCGGGGTTGGGGGCGAAGACGGCGCGTATGGCTTCGATGGCTATCTGAGGAAACAGACGACTTACATGAATTGGGCATGACCTGAGAACTCGCGGTCAAAACGGAGGCGACCGCACCAATGGAGGAGGAATAACCATGAAACGCAGAACTCTTTTGATCTCGACGGTTGTCGCGGGTGCGCTGTTGGGCACCACGGTGATCGCGCAGGATCTGCCACCGCTTGAGCAGAAGGATCGCTACAAGGTCGGCTTTGCGCAGATGGAATCGAACAACCCGTGGCGCATTGCCGAAACGAAATCTTTCCATGACACAGCCGAGGCCTGTGGCTGGGATCTGATCGCGACGGATGCGGCCGGATCTGCGGCAAAGCAGGTTGCGGATGTGGACAGCATGATCGCCCAAGGCATCGACGTTCTGTTCCTGCCCCCGCGGGAAGAAAAGCCGTTGATCCCAGCCGTTATGAAGGCCCGTGCAGCGGGAATCCCGACCTTTTTGGTGGACCGCTCGGTTGATCCGGCCGTTGCCAAGCCGGGCGAGCATTTTGTGGCGTTCCTTGGGTCGGATTTTATTGATCAGGGCAACCGGGCCGCACAGTGGCTGATGGAGAATTTCGACGGCGACAATGGCGTCATCGTCCAGTTGGAGGGCACGACTGGTTCTTCACCTGCAAATGACCGCAAAAAAGGTTTCGACGACGCGATTGCAGCGGATGACCGCTTTGAAATCGTGGCTTCTCAGACCGGTGACTTTGCGCGCGACCTGGGTCGTCAGGTGATGGAAACCCTGCTGCAGGCGCACCCCGATGTGAACGTGGTCTACGCCCACAATGACGAGATGGCAATCGGTGCGATCCAGGCTCTGGAACTGGCCGGCCGCAAGCCCGGCGAGGACGTGACCATCGTTTCGATCGACGGGACACGCGATGCACTTCAGGCTATTATCGATGGCAAGATGGGGGTGACGGTGGAAAGCTCACCCTTCTTCGGCCCTCTGGCTTGTGAAGTCATGAAAAAATACGCAGCTGGCGAGGCGATCCCGGAATGGGTGAAAGTCGAAGATCGCATCTTTACCAAGGACAATGCGGCCGATCACATCGACGAAGCCTATTGATTCTCCCTGGTGGGTGGTGCTGGCCTGTGGTCGGCGCCGCCTGCAAGCAATCGGAGGAAGACATCTCATGAATACGCTCGTCTCGATGTCGGGAATTGAAAAGTCCTTTGCCGGCGTGCCGGCACTTAGCCAGGCCAACCTGGAAATCGCGCCCGGCGAGGTTCATGCGCTGATCGGCCAGAACGGTGCGGGCAAATCGACGATGATCAAGGTTCTGACCGGAGTTTACGATCGGGATGCCGGCGACGTTCATCTGGCGGGTGTGCCGAGCCGCATCTCCACTCCGCGCGAAGCGCAGGAATCCGGAATTGCCACCATCTATCAAGAGCTCAACCTGGTACCGCTGCGGTCAGTGACTGAAAACATCATCATGGGGTACGAGCCCAAACGTCTCGGCTTTCTGGTCGACTGGCGCGAGGGCAACAGGCGCGCACGCGAGGTGCTTACGCGCTTTGGCATAGATATCGACGTGACCGAGCCGTTAGGAAATTTCTCGACAGCGATCCAGCAGTTGGTTGCAATTGCGCGGGCTGTTTCGCTGGATGCGAAACTTGTCATCATGGACGAACCCACGTCGTCGCTGGATGCCAGCGAAGTCGAGGTGCTGTTCGGTGTTGTGCGCGAGTTGAAGAAACAGGGCGTGTCTGTTCTTTATGTTTCGCATTTCCTCGATGAGCTGTTCCAAATATGCGATCGAGTCACAACGATGCGAGATGGGCGCACCGTCAGCACGCGTAACGTCCAGGACACGACCAAACTGGAAATGATCGCGGACATGCTGGGCCGCAACAAGGATGAGATCGCGGCAGACGGTTTGACGGACTTCGCAGGTGCCAAGGCCAAGAAAGGCGATATCGTTTTACGGGCGGACTCTGTTTCAACAGGCCCGCGGCTGACGCATTTCGACCTCACGCTCCACCGTGGGGAAATCGTCGGGTTGGGCGGATTGCTGGGCTCTGGCCGGACCGAGGCGGCGCGCGCTTTGTTCGGAGTGGACGGGAAACGCAGCGGCGCAATCGAGTTGCATGGCACGGTCGGTCAACCGTCCGGACCGGGTGACGCGATCGCAAACGGCGTCGGCTTTCTGACCGAAGATCGCAAGGCCGAAGGGATCATTCCAGAGATGTCCGTGCGCGAGAACATGACGCTGGCCCTGCTGCCGAAACTGGCCAGCCGTGGTCAGATCGACTTTGCCCGCGAGCGCGAAATCGTTCAGGCGTTCATCGACGATCTGGGCATCAAGGCGGCGCATATGGACCAGCCCATTCGCGAGTTGTCCGGCGGCAACCAGCAGAAGGTGCTGCTTGCCCGTTGGCTGGCGACGCAGCCCGACATCCTGATACTCGACGAGCCGACCCGAGGCGTGGATGTTGGCGCCAAGCGAGAGATCCAATCGTTCATTCGGTCTTATGTCGAGAAGGGGTTTGGTGTCGTCCTCATCAGTTCGGAATTCGAAGAGCTGGTGGAAGGCGCCGATCGCATCGTGGTCATGCACGAGGGACGCTCGGTCAAGGAACTGACCAACCCCGGGGTTACCGAGAACATACTGGTGCGCGCGCTCGCGCATCATGAAGAAGGAACTGGTTCATGGACCGCGCAATGAAGTTGCCGCAACGGGTCGCATCAATGCCCTTCCGCTTTCACGGCGGCATCGCCGCGTTGGTCGCCCTATTAGTGTTCAACGCGTTTTTCACACCTAATTTCCTGCAACTGCAAACCCTGTTCGTAAATATCAGCCAGGTCGCTACGATCGCCATCGTGGCCATGGGGATGACGCTGGTAATCGCCACGGGTGGGATCGATCTGTCGGTTGGGGCGGTCATGGCGCTGGCGGGGGCGCTTGCTCCGCTGATCTTTCTGTCGGATCTGGGTGCTGCCAATCCGATGCTAGGCGTCACATTGGCCATTGTCCTGCCGCTGTTCATTGCGGCGCTATGCGGGGTATTCAACGGCGTGATGGTTGCCGTGTTGAACGTGCAGCCCATCGTTGCGACGCTCATTCTCTTCATCTCTGGTCGCGGTATTGCCCAAGTCTTGACGAACGGGAACCTGCAGACGTTTTCAAACCCTTCATTCAGTTATCTTGGAACTGGTAAAGTGCTTGGTTTGCCGTTCCAGGGCTGGCTGGCGCTGGCCATTGCCTGTGTGCTGTTTTGGGTGATCACCAGAACCACATGGGGCCGTTACCTGCTGGCCATTGGGGGCAATGAACGCGCGGCCTATCTGTCGGGTGGTCCCGTCCGACGGGTCAAGATCGGGGCCTATGTCATCTGCGCGGTGCTTGCGGGCTTAGCCGGTTTGATCGTGGTTGCAATCAACTCGGCCTCGGACGCCGCGCGCAACGGCAATCTGATGGAGCTTGATGCCATCGCGGCCGCGGTTGTTGGCGGGGCTCTTTTGCAAGGCGGGCGAGCGCCGATCTTTGGTGCCATACTGGGTGCCGTCATCATCCAGTTGGTCAAATATACATTGTTGGCCAACGGGGTAGAGGACGAAGTTGCACTGATCGCCAAAGCCGTCATCATTATTCTGGCCGTTTGGGTCCAGCAGTTTCGGAGGGCTTAATCGATGTTGGATGAAACGGCTTTTGACCTGCGAAAATACCTTCGACGTAATTCGGCCTCGGTGACGGTTTGGATCGCACTGCTGGCTTTGATTCTGTTCGGGCTGATGCGCTATGACAACTTTGGCAGCGCCTACAATTTCTCGTCTTTCCTGAATTACAACGCGATGTTCATCGCGATTGCGCTGGGCATGTGTTTTGTGATCATGACCGGCGGGATTGATCTGTCGGTCGGATCCGTGGCGGCCTTTACCTCGGTTGTTGCGGCCTATCTCAGCCCGTATGGGATTCAGGTTGCGTTGCCGGGGGCCGTTCTTGCCGGGGTTGGTTTCGGGGCGATCAACGCCTTTTGCATAATCATCCTTCGGATCCCGCCCTTCATCGCCACGCTGGCCACCATGCTGGCCGCAAAAGGCGGCGCATTGGTGATTTCGGGCGCCCAGACAATTTCGGTCGATTGGGGGTCGAACTTCACCAAGCTTGGCATGGGGCAGGCGTTTGGCCTGTTTCCATGGGCGATCGTCATCGTGGCCGGACTGACTCTGGCACTTTGGCTGGTGCTGGAAAGAACAACCATCGGGCGGACCGTCTTGGCGATCGGTGGCAGCGAGGATGCCTCGAACCTCATGGGCCTGAAGGTCAATCGCGCCAAGGCTTTTGTCTACCTGCTGTCGGGTGGCTGTGCGGGGCTGGCCGGAGTCTTTCTTGCCTCGGGTTTTGGAGCTGGGCAACCCCTTGAAGGCATCGGATGGGAATTGTCAGCCATCGCTTCTGTGGTTGTAGGCGGCACTTTGTTGACGGGTGGGATGGGATCGATCCCTGCGACCGTCGCCGGCGCGCTGTTGCTGGGGCTGGTCTTCAACGTTCTAAACTTTGAAAACGGTCAGGGCACCATCAGTTTCAGTGCCTATTGGCAAATGGTCATACGTGGAGGCTTTCTATTTGCGGTCATCCTTTTACAGTCTCGGGTTATTGCCAGGCAGCAGAAGGTCTTAGGTTAATGAATCGCATAGAAAGTGTATCAGCGCGGCTGTTCAACGTTCCGCTCGCCGAAGTCCTAGTCGATGCCAAACATGGGGATCACACGTTTTTTCAATTGATCACGGTCACCATTCAAACCTCGGATGGGGTCGAGGGGGTCGGGTATACCTATACCGGGGGAAAGGGTGGTCACGCCATTCTGGCGATGATCAAGCATGACCTGGCACCGTTCCTTGTTGGACAAGACGCCGAACAGATCGAAAGCCTGTACGATGCCATGCAGTGGCACGTGCACTACGTGGCACGGGGCGGGATCGCCTCGTTTGCCATCTCGGCCGTGGATATTGCACTGTGGGATATTCGCGGCAGAACGCAGAATGCGCCATTGTGGCAGATGGCCGGTGGAGCGTCGAAAAGGTGCAAGGCCTATGCCGGCGGGATCGACCTGAATTTCTCGTTGGAGAAACTGCTGCGTCAGACCGATGGTTACCTTGCGCGTGGGTTCAACGCAGTCAAGATCAAGGTCGGTCAACCAGACCTGGCCGACGATCTTGCACGTGCCCGGGCGGTGCGCGAGATGCTGGGGCCGGACCGGTTCTTCATGGTCGATGCGAATTACTCTATGAGCGTTGAACAGTCCATCGTGGCTGCCAGAGGGTTCGCCGATTGCGATATTCTGTGGTTCGAGGAACCGACTATTCCAGACGATTACAAAGGTTATGGTCGGATTGTCGAAGCGACGGGTATTCCCCTTGCCATGGGTGAAAACCTGCACACCATACACGAATTTGAATACGCCTTTGATGACGCGAAACTGAGTTATATCCAGCCCGATGCCTCAAACTGCGGTGGAATCACCGGCTGGCTGCGCGTGGCCGCGCTAAGCGCACAGCACGACATTCCGGTTTGCAGTCATGGGATGCAGGAGCTGCACGTCAGCCTTGTTTCTGCGCAACCCAACGCAGGCTGGCTAGAAGTACACTCATTCCCGATAGACCAGTACACGACCCGTCCACTAGTTGTCGAAGACTGTCTGGCCGTGGCCCCGGATACCCCGGGAACCGGAGTGGAATTCGACTGGGACAAATTGAATGCGGAACACAAGGAGATGCATAGATGACGACCCAGACGATCACTGCCGCATACTACAGGGGCGGTAAGAGCTTTGCAGTAGAGCAAGCCCAAGCGACAGATCCGGGTCCCGGCGAGGCTGCCATTCGTGTTGCCTATTGTGGGATTTGCGGGACGGATATGCACGTCTACCACGGCAACATGGACGCCCGCGTCGGCCTGAACCGGGTGATCGGGCATGAGATGTCAGGTGTCGTCGAAGCGGTGGGCGAGGGCGTCGATACGGTCGAACCCAGCCAGAAGGTCGTTGTCCGACCGCTTGATCACTGCGGAGAATGCCCAGCTTGCAAGCGGGGGCATCAGCATATCTGTCAGAATCTCAAGTTTCTCGGCCTCGACACCGATGGCGCGATGCAAGAGATCTGGACTGTTCCGGCCCACACGTTGCACGTTCTGCCGGATGACTTGCGCATGGATCACGCGGCGCTGATCGAGCCGGTTGCCGTTGCCTGCCACGATGTGCGGCTGTCTGACCTGCAACCTGGAGAGGACGTTGTCGTTATCGGCGGCGGCCCGATTGGCATCCTGGTTGCCATGGTTGCGCGGGACGCGGGTGGAAATGTCGTGATTTCCGAAGTGAATCCGAACCGTCTTGCGATTGCTGAAAAACTTGGCTTTGACACGATCAACCCAATCGAAACCGATCTGGTGTCCACAATCAACGCGCGCACGGGCGACAAAGGGGCAGATGTGGTTTTCGAGGTGTCAGGAACGCAGCCCGGTGTCGATGCAATGACCGCCGTTGCCGCGACTCGGGCCCGGATCGTAATGGTCGCGATCCATGCTCAAAAGCCCCAGATCGACCTGTTCCAGTTCTTCTGGCGAGAGCTGCGACTGATCGGTGCTCGGGTCTATGAGCCAGAGGATTACGAGAAAGCCATTGCAGTTGTCGCTTCGGGCGGAGTGGACGCGGATGTTGTGATCACGGACGTCAGCCCTCTGGCAGACATCCAGGCCGCGTTCGAAGCACTGGATCGCAGCCCAACCGCAATGAAAAGCCTGATCGAAGTAGGACCGCGTTCATGAGTGTTTTGCAAAGTTTCGACCTGACGGGAAAGACGGCCCTTGTGACCGGGTGCAAACGCGGTATCGGGCGCGGTATGGCCGAAGCATTGGCATCGGCCGGAGCCAATATCATCGGAGTGTCCGCCTCGCTCGAGCTGTCTGGCTCGGATGTCGAAAAAGCCGTGACGGCGATGGGACGCAATTTCCGGGCCTACCAATGCGACTTTTCGGATCGCGCCGCGCTGCATGGGTTCATTGATCAGTTGAGGGCCGACGGACAAACCCCTGATATACTTGTCAACAATGCCGGCACGATCAAACGCAAACCCGCCGCCGAACACCCGGACGACTGGTGGGACGACGTGATTGAGGTGAACCTGTCCTCGCAGTTCGTTCTGTCACGCGAGATCGGCAAGGACATGCTGGCGCGCGGCTCGGGGAAGATCATTTTCACGGCATCGCTGCTTACTTTTCAGGGCGGCATCACCGTTCCGGGCTATGCGGCCTCGAAAGGCGGGATTGGACAGCTGACCAAAGCCTTGGCCAACGAATGGGCCGGGCAGGGCGTAAACGTGAATGCGATCGCGCCTGGCTACATCGCGACCGACAACACCCAAGCCCTGCGGGATGATCCGGTCCGGTCGAAGTCGATCCTGGAACGAACACCCCAAGGCCGTTGGGGTACGCCTGTTGATTTTGCGGGACCGGTGGTCTTTCTGGCCTCCGCTGCGTCGGACTTCGTCAACGGTGAAATCCTTGTAGTCGACGGGGGCTGGATGGGGCGTTAGCACTGCCAAAGCTCCATGTGATCCAAGGCATCACGTCCCGATGTAGTGCACCTTCAATCGGCGTGCCTTGGGTGCTTCCCGATGTTCGAACAGGTATAGGCTTTGTACGCGACCCAGCGGAAGCTGCCCCTGTTCGACCGGGGTCGATACCTGAGTTTGCGTCAACAGCGCCCGCAGATGCGATGGAGCGTTGTCGTCCTCGGTCGGGCGGTGGTGATACTTGACTGGTGACTTGGGTACGAGTTTCTCGAAGAACGTCTCGATATCCTTGAGCACATCGGGATCGGCATTGGCCTGCACCAATAGCGCGGCACCGGTGTGGACGCACCAAAGGGTCAACAGGCCCGAGACAAATTCGTGTTCGGACACCGCACGCTGCACGATCCCGCTGATGTCTATGAGGGATTTGCCCGGCGTTTCAATGGACAGGTCAAAAAACTCTTGCTTCATCCAGCAGGTCCTTTCCTTGATTTCACGCGAACGCGCCCAGCTTTCTACACCCCATTTGGCATTCAGCAATGGGGATCAAACTTTTGATTTTGAACGCATATTGACTGCACGTTCATGCAAACAGGCTTTTGAACCTGTCCACACACAGACGAAAACCATCTTCGAAATTCCCGTTGCCGGGGTGATAAACGCTTTCGAAAGAAATGACGCCATCATAGCCGTCGGATCTGAGTGCGTCCGCGATGGGTTGGAACAATGGCGCAAGCTGACCTTCCCCCATGCGGCGCACTTCCAGTGTTGCCCGCGGCGTGTCGACCTTTACGTCCTTGATATGAATGTGACCCAGATAGCCGCCGCGCAGTTCTTCATAACCGTCCGGGTATGCCAGTTCATGGCACCAGCAGTTGTTTCCGGGGTCCCACAGCACTTTCAAAGAGTCTTTGGCGTCCAACTCGTCAATCAGCTTTCGGGCTGTATAGTTGGAATTGACCAGCGTGCCGTTTCCGGTTTCCACGACAAGCGTCACGCCCTCAGCTCTTGCCAGTTCAACCGCCGGCGCGATCAGCGGTGGCATCGAGTCCCATACCCCATGCGCTACGTTCCACTTCTCGGCGCCGTTTTTTCCCCACAGTATCTGCTCTTTTCGTTGCGTCATGATCCGAACCAGCGGAGACCCAACAACATGCGCCATGTCGATTACGCGTTTCAAGGCGTCCATATGCCGAGTGTGGAGGTCGTCGCCGGGCCTATTGGCAGCTGTCATCCCCGCAAAGATATGGCGCGACAGACATGACACAGGCTTGCCCCGGTCGCGCAAAAGCGCGTCGATCTCGGCAATTTGCTGCGGGGAATGATCCCCGACCTCCGCATCGCCAACGAATTGAAGCTCTGCATAGTCCAGGCTGAACTCGTCCATCACGTCCACGGCATGCCGCAGATCGCGGGAAATGCCGTCGCAAATTACACCCAATTTCATGTCCGGTCCCCTCAGCGATGCAATTCTGCGCCAACGATCTCTTCGATGACGCGAGTACACACCCAGTTGTCGCCATTCGGGTATTTAGTTTTTCCTGCGTGAAAGATCTGCATTGCGGATGACGCTGTGTGCATGGGAACGCCCAATGCACCGGCGAGTGCCAGCGAGATCGTCAGGTCCTTATGCATGGTTGCGATATGGCTGCCGGTGGCCTCGAACTTGCGATCAATGATGTTTTCAAGGGCGGAATTCACGACGCCGCACCCCGCGCTGGATGAGGAGAAAACATCAAGCAATGCCTGACCGCTGACACCGGCTTTGGCCGCCAGGGCCGCAGCCTCGAATGTGGCGGAAAAGATCGATCCGATCAGGGATTGCAGGCAGGATTTCACGGTTTGCCCGTCGCCAGCGTTTTCTCCGACTCGATGAATTGTTGCAGACACTGCCTGCATGACTTCGGCGTTTCGGTCCAGCACATCCGCAGCACCGGCAGCCATCATCGTCAATGTGCCGTTCTGCGCGCCGGGAAACCCACCTGAGACCGGCGTGTCGATCAGATGTATGCCCGAGCCTTCCATATCCTGCCCGATGGCGCGGGCTTCGGTCGGGGTAATGGTCGCCGACAGGATGACCGTTCCGCCTTTGGCCATGTTCGCAACCAGCCCGTTTTCACCCAGAATGACATCGCGGGCCTGATCTCCGTTCATCACCATGACAAACACACTGGCGGCGTGTCGACCGACCTGTCCCACGCTGTCCTTGGGTCGGCCGCCCATGTCAGCAAATGCCGTCATGCGCGTCTCGCTCAGGTCGAAACCAGATGTTTCAAAGCCATTCTTGATCAGGTTCTTGGCAAGGCCGCTGCCCATGTCGCCAAGACCTATTACGCCTGCAGTATTCATTTGGGCTCCTCCCGATATTTCGCCGTTGCCGTATGGCAGGCGTTTCGAAAAATGATGCCTAATCGCATCGGTTTTCGCGGGAGTTTCACGCGTCTTGAACAGACGTCGGGCGAGTCCGGAAGACACCCCGCTGCCCGTTTACGTAACGTAAGTAAACGAAGAATGCGGCGCTCAGGCAAGCAAAGAAGTGTTGCGGGCCAAAAGAAACCGCCTGATCCGACGCGTTAGGAGAACGCCGCCATGATGCCGCGCAGTTCCGCAAGCCCGCGCATACGCCCGATCAACGGATAGCCGGGAGTACTGTGTCCACCCAGATCGCTCAGCAGTTCTTGTCCGTGGTCGGGCCGCATCGGAATTTGCAAGTCGCCACGCCCTTGGGATTTGCGGCGGCGCTGTTCGTTCATCAGTTCGCGAATGGTGCCGACCATGTCGGTGTCGCCCTCCAGATGCGAGGCCTCAAAGAAGTCCGGCTTCTGGCTGTCTGATCCGGCGATGCGTTTGGTATTCCTCAGATGGACAAAGTGAATTCGGTCGCCATGCCTGCGCACGAAGTCCGGCCCATCAAATTCGGGGGAGACTCCCAGCGATCCGGTACACAACGTTGCGCCGTTCGCCAGCAAATCAACCGCATCCAGAACGACGCCGTAGTCATCGGTGCTGGACATGATCCGCGGCAGACCAAGCAACGAGAACGGCGGATCATCCGGATGACAGCACAAGCGTAGTTCTAGTTCTTGGGCGACTGGGGCGACCTCTGACAGGAAGTCGATCAGGTTTGCGCGAAGCCGGTCACGATCGATATGTGCATAGGTCTGCAACAAAGCGCGCACGTCCTGCACGCTCCACTGATCATTCGCGCCAGGCAGCCCTGCAGTGACATTGTGTTGCAACTGGGCCTTGGATTCATCCGACATGCGCAAGAAGCGATCCTTGGCCGTTTGCTGGACGACGCTGGAATAGTCTTCGGACGCGCCCGGTCGCTTGAGAATATGTATGTCGAAAACAGCAAAATCGGTCAGGTCGAACAGCATGGCTGTTCCGCCGTGCGGCTGCGGGGCGCGAAGGGCGGTGCGCGTCCAATCCAGGATTGGCATGAAGTTGTAGCAAACGACTTTGATGCCACGGGCGGACAGGGACCTGAGGCTGGACTTATACGCCTGCAGATGTTCAGCCATGTCTGCGGACTGTGTTTTGATCGCCTCGGAGACGGGCAGGCTTTCGACAACGTCCCAACTGTACCCGGCAGTAGCCAGAACTGCCTGCCGATCGGCGATGCTTGGTTCGTCCCAGGGCTGTCCCGGCGGGATGTGATGCAGCGCGGTGACGATGCCCTGAACCCCGACTTGATGGAGAGCGGCCAGGGCGATCGGATCATCGGGTCCGAACCAACGCCAGCATTGTTTCATGGCAGCCATCCTTCATACAGCGGGTGATCGGACCTGATGGGAAGAGCAACGCGCTGCCCGGTGCGCGCCGCGTGATAAATCGCGGTCACAAGGCCGATGGACGCGGCGCCATCCTTCAGCGTAACGGCCGAATTTGCCTCGGACCGCAGCGCCCTGCCGACTTCGGTAAAGAACCCTTCGAAACCTGTTGGCTCGTCAGTGGCGGCTGCAAGGGCCTCGTCGATAGCGGCTTGATTCACAGGGTCTCGCGCGACGAATGTCCAGGGCGTTTGACCCGGGGCATAGGGTTCGGTGCCAGAGGTGGCGGTCACCTTTTCAAAGACGAACCGCAGGCGGGTTTCGTCCGTGGCGGCGCCCAAGGTGATATTGCTTGTGCACAAAGCACCGGAAGTCATGCCAAAACAGATCGCGGCGCAGTCTTCGGTCTCGATCGGGTTGACCCGCGTTGTCGCCATTGCAGACACCCAGGCGATATCACCCGCAATATGAGTCAGCAGATCATGGTTGTGGATGGCATGGCCCAGCACTGCGCCGCCGCGTTCACCGGCCCATGTTCCTCGCCACGGCACTGCGTAATAGTCAGCCCCTCGGGACCAATGAGTTTCAAGCGCGGCAGTTTGGACCGCTCCGGTCAGGCCTGCGCGTTGCAAGTGGCGCAATTGGGCAAGTGACGGGCCCCACCGGTATTGAAACACCGGAAACACCTGCTTGCCCGCGTTGCGTGTGGCTGCCGTGATCCGATCCACATCTTGCATCGAGGTCGCAAGAGGCTTTTCGCAGACAACGTGTTTTCCTGCGGCCAGTGCCGCAAGCGTGGTTGGTACATGCAGATGCGGCGGCAGGCAGATGTCGATGACATCAATCGCCGGATCATCCAGAGCGTCCTGAATGTTGGTTAGTGCTCGAAAATCCGAGTTCTGCCGTATCTGTTCGATCCGGTCCGTATTCTGGTCGACCACGGCGGCTACGCGGAAGGTGCGGTCAAGCCGTTCCAGAGCGTCCAGATGTTGCGCACCGATACCTGCGCCAAGGATCGCAACGTTGATCATCTGCGTTCCGCCATTTCCTGCGCGTGCAGTGCCAGCTCCATGACCGTAAAGCAGTGGGTCTGTGTCATCGCGGTTTCGGTCCGGCTGCGGATGTCATCGGCCAGGCGCGCGAAGTAGGGAAGGCCGGCGTCGGCTGCGTCGATCTTTTGGCAGGTTTCACCATTGACGAGGATCAGATGGTCTGTCCCTGAGGCGCCACCCACATCGACGTATTTCCGCAACTCGATATATCCTTCGGTTCCGAGGATCGTCAGACGACCATCCCCCCAGTTTGGCAAGGCATCCGGCGTGAACCAGTCAACCCGGATGTACCCGGTACCATTCTCGCTTCTTAGATTGAGTTCTCCGAAATCTTGCAATCCGGGATCTTTGGGGTTTGCGTAGTTCGCCACATAAGCGTTCGTGATTTCTGCGGTTTTCGAACCTGTGTAATGCAAGAACTGATCGATTTGATGCGAGGCGATGTCGGTCAGAATGCCGCCATAGCGGTCACGCTGAAAAAACCAATCCGGCCGGGTTGCCCGGTTCAATCGGTGCGGGCCAAGCCCAACCGTCTGGATCACGCGCCCGATGGCACCGGACTCGACCAACTCGGTCGCCCGGGTGCTGACGGGCGTTTCAAATCGTTCGGAAAAATTCACCGACCAGATTCGACCGGTGTCGGCGGCCGCTCGCTTGATCTGGTCGAGTTGCTCGAACGTCGTGCAGCCCGGCTTGTCGCTCATGACATCCATGCCGTTTTGCATGGCGCGGATCGTCAACGCGGCCCTATCTGCCGGTATTGCCGAAATCAGCGCCAGATCCGCCCCACTGGTTAGGGCGTCTTCCAGTCGGGCCAGCCGCGGAATATCGGGAAACCTTTTGACGTAGCCCGGTAGCGTTTCCGGATCGCCTTGTGTCCAGTAGCCAACGCAGTCCACGCCGATTTTACGCATGTTTTCCGTCATGCCATAGATATGGCGGTGGTCCAGGCCAAGGGCGACGCAGGTCAGGCTCATGAGATGACTCGTGTTTTCTGGCCGGTTCGATTGGCGATCTGCATCGCGTCTATGACGGCGTTGGTCAAAAGGGCACTGCGTCCGGTGGCCATGGGCAGCGTGCCATCGGCAACAGCCTTGGCGAAATCCTCGATGACCGCCTGATGCCAAGCATGGGTGAACGCCATGGGATCGGCCCCTCCGCCTGTGGCGGACGTTTCGCCAACCGTGGATTTATGATCATCGAAAGTCGTTAAGGTCAGGACACCTGACTCCAGATGCGCTTTGGCGCGTGTGCCTTGGATGGTAATGGACTCAGCGGCCCCGGGATATTCGGCAGTAGTCGCCATCATAGTGCCCACTGCGCCGTTATCCATTTCAAAGATTGTACCTGCCCAATCCTCAGCTTCGAGATCGTGTAACGGAGTTTTTCTCATCATGGCTTGAATGTCCGAGATCGGCCCCAGCAGCCACATCGCAAGGTCAAGCGTGTGGATTGCCTGCGAGATCATGACACCGCCTCCGTCGCGCGCATAAGTGCCG
This sequence comes from Ruegeria sp. AM5, assembly GCF_056540645.1. Taxonomy (NCBI): domain Bacteria; kingdom Pseudomonadati; phylum Pseudomonadota; class Alphaproteobacteria; order Rhodobacterales; family Roseobacteraceae; genus Ruegeria; species Ruegeria sp. AM5. The sequence continues at coordinate 98,180 of NZ_JBQFXC010000001.1, forward strand.
CGACCCGGCTCGTCATAGTAGCTCTGATCGCGCCACCAGGGGACACGGATCTCCACCGTGGCGATCGCGCCCAGCTCACCCTGTTCAATGGCTGATTTCAGCGCCTGCGAGGCGGCGCGGGCGCGGTGCTGAAAGACTATGCCCAGCGGCACACCGGATACCTCGCACTGCTCGACGATGGCCGTCGCGGCGCCCAGCGTTCTCTCGATGGGCTTTTCCATCAGGATCGGTTTCGAAGCGCTCGAAAGAACCCGAACCAACTCTGAGCGCTGATCGGGCGGTGTTGCGATGATCGCAAAGTCGACGTTTGGGTCGTCTGCGATTTCCTCGATCGAGCCGAATGCGCGGGTGCCGTTTCGCCGCGCGAACTCAGCTGCTTTTTCAGAGTTGCGCCCGAGGACGCCGGCAAGACTGAGGCCTTGATCCGATGCTTGAATGGCAGCGACATGCGTGCCCGAAACCATCCCCAAACCAATCAGCGCAATATTCATTCATTCCCCCGGATCACTCGGTCAGTCTGCGGGTTCGAACGGGAAAGATGCAACCATTAAAAACTGTGTTAACAATTGCGGGCAGCAGTATCGGAGGCAGAATTGACTGGCAATTTGAATGGCATGGCAGAAAACCTGTACTTGGGCATCAAGGACCTGCCAATCGTGTCTCCGCATGGTCACTGCGATCCGGGGTGGTTTGCAACCGATGAGCCGTTTCCCAACCCGGCAGAGCTGCTTGTGGTTCCCGACCATTACGTGTTCCGTATGCTCTATTCGCAGGGCGTTCCTTTGTCCGAACTTGGCGTTGGGGAAGAGGGGCGAAAGAAGGATCCCCGCGCCGTTTTTCGCACCTTTGCCGAACACTGGCATCTGTTTCTGGGAACGCCATCCCGGATCTGGATGAGCTACGTGCTGCACGAAACGCTGGGCGTGTCTGAGGCGTTGTCTTTGCGCACGGCTGACCTGATTTTTGATAAAATCTCAGAAAAGCTGGCGCGACCCGAATTTCGTCCGAGGGCTTTGTTCGACAGGTTTGGGATCGAGGTTCTGGCCACCACAGATTCGGCTCTCGACAGCCTGGCTGAGCATCAGGAGATTCGAACAAGCGGTTGGGGCGGGCGGGTTGTTCCGACGTTCCGCCCAGACGGGGTTTTGGATGGGGCGGACCCGGAGTTCGTACAGAACCTGAACAAGTTGGCCGAGCTGACAGGCTGCGATCTGGACAGCTATGATGGCTACCTCAACGCGCTGCGAATGCGGCGGGCTTATTTCAACCAGTTGGGATGTACTGCCACCGACCACGGTATCGAACGCGTACAGACCGAGTGGCTGGACGACCCGGAAGCGCTGTACCAGCGGCTGAGACGGCGGGAAGGTACCGAACAGGATGCTCGCCGGTTCTATGGGCATATGCTGATCGAAATGGCGCAAATGTCTGTCGATGATGGCCTGACAATGCAGATACATGCTGGCAGCAAGCGCAACACGAACCACGCGGTACTGCGGGACTTCGGACGGGACAAGGGGGCCGACATTCCAATCGCGATGGATTGGGCCACGGGCCTTGAGGCGCTGTTGAACCGGGTCGGTAACTCGGCGGAACTGCGCATCATTCTGTTCACACTGGACGAAAGCACCTATGCCCGCGAACTGGCCCCGATGGCGGGACATTGGCCGTGCCTTAGGATCGGGCCGCCTTGGTGGTTCCACGACAGCCCAGCCGGGATTGCGCGGTATTTCGATCAGGTCGTTGAAACGGCCGGATATTACAATCTGGCCGGATTCAATGACGACACGCGGGCTTTTCTGTCCATTCCTGCACGTCACGACCTGTGGCGACGGGGTGTGGCGTTTCATCTGGCCGAGCAGGTTGCGCGCGGCTATTTCGGTCGGGACAGTGCCGAGCATCTGGCGCGGTTGTTAGCGGTCGATCTGGCGAAACAGGTTTACAGGTTGCAAAGCTAGATGGGTACAATTCTTCATTTCGGCCTTGGAAACTTTGCCCGGGCGCATTTGCTGGATTACACGGATCAAGAGGGCGGATGGGACGTTGTCGGCGTCAGCCTGCGTTCATCCTCGGTTCGGGATGGATTGGCCCGACAGGGTTTCGAGTACGATTTGTGCGTACAGGGGCAGGGAGTCCGGCGCATCAAAGCTCTGCGTGACGTTCTGGTCGCGCCCAAGGATCGCGCAGAGATATTCGATGTGATGGCGGATGCCGAGATCATTTCGGCAACCGTAACCGAGAAAGGTTATCACTTGGACGCCGCGGGCAAGCTGAACCTTCAGGACCCGGCGATTGCCGCCGATCTGGCAGGGCAAGAGCCTGCGACGCTGATCGGGTTTTTAGCTTATGGCCTTGCGGAACGGCGCAAGCCAGTAACGGTACTAAGTTGTGACAATCGCATGGAAAACGGCAAGACGCTCGAAACGGCAGTTGCCGATTTTGCGGAAGCAGCCGGTCTGGACGTGAATTGGGACTCTGTTCGCTTTCCCAACGCGATGGTCGACCGGATCACCCCGGCTACCACGGACGCCGTTCGCGCAATCAGCGGCGATCCTATGGCTGTTCCGACCGAGGCGTTCTCGGAGTGGGTGATCGAAGACAGTTTCTCCGGTCCGCACCCGGATTGGCCGGGAGTGCAACTGGTCGATGACGTAGCCCCGCACGAGATGCGAAAGCTGCGCATGTTGAACGGTGCCCATTCCCTGTTGGCTTATGCCGGGTTGGAGCGGGGCCTGACCTACGTCCACGAAGCGGTTCGAGACCCGGTTTTGCGCCCGCTGGTTTCTGAGTTGATGAAGGATGCGGGCGCAACGCTGCCCGCTGCACTGCAAGCACAGGTTCCGGATTATGCAGAGGCTTTGTTGCGCCGCTTTGAAAACCCCGAGCTGGCGCACCGTCTGGACCAAATCGCAATGGATGGCAGCCAGAAGCTGCCGTATCGGTTTGTTCCCACACTCCGTGAGACCGGCTCTCAGGCGGTGATTGCAGGGATGCGGGCCTGGATCTCTTTTTGCATGTCCGAGATCGCAAAGGGCAGGGCGCTGAACGATCCTTGCGCATTGGAAATTGCCTCGGCTGTCAAGCAGCCGGACCCGGTAGCGCCGCTTTTGGGTCTCGTTGGCGCTGAGGATCTCGCGCCACTTATCCGGGAATGATCGCGCCGCGGAATTGAACAACGGTGGAAGCCAAATTGTGTCCAGCCATCAGGGCGTCGGCCTGTGATTTCCCCATCAGCAAGGCCGCGAGGTACCCACCGTTGAAACTGTCGCCCGCCGCTGTCGTATCCAGCACGTTTTTGGCAGGTTCATAGGTTTGGTCAGTGTTCTGACCGATGGACAAAGGGCCATTCTCTCCGCGTTTCAACGCACCAACACCGTGATGATCGGCAAAGCGTGCAGCCACCTGGTCCGCGCTTTCCCCGAACAATGCCATCTCGTCGTCAATGGACGGCAGGGCAATGTCTGCACGTTGCCAAAGCCGTTGGTTAATCTGCCGAGCGTGTTGGACGCTGTCCCAAAGGCGCGGACGAAAGTTGCTGTCATATACCAACCGGACGGAAGAGCCTTCGAGCCAGTCCAGAAGCGCAAGCCTGACTGCATGCGGAAGAATCGCCACGGAAATCCCTGACAAGTACAGCACGTCGTAAGCGTTCAGCGGGCTGAAGTCGTGATCGGCAAAAAGCTGACGGGCGGCCGCCTCGCTGCGCCAATAGGTAAAGCTGCGTTCACCGTCCGCAGATGTAGTGATCGCGTATAGTCCCGGAGAGGCGTTCGGAATGATGCGGATGCCGGATGTTCCGATGTCATGACTGGCGATGAAGTCCACGATACGCCTTGAGAACGGATCGTCGCCTAGACATGTCACATACTCCACCTGCAGGTCATGCGCGGCACGGTGCATGTAGATGGCCGTGTTCAGCGTATCCCCCGCGACGCCCACCTTCGCGCCGGTTTCCAGCATGGACAATTCGATCATTGCTTCGCCGATGCAGGCAATTCGCGTCATTTCTTTTCTCTTTTCCAGATGATGAGACCGGCAGCCATGATCAGCGCAGCCCCCGCCAACGTGAATGCGTCCGGTACCGTGTCAAAGAACAGATAACCCCAGATTGCCACGTAGATTAGGAACGAATAGGTGAATGGCATCAACTGGTTCGCCGTTCCAAACCGATGCGCGTTCGTCAGCAGCTGATGCCCGCACCAGCCAAACACACCAAGGCCGATCAGTACAATCAGGCTCCACGTGTTTTCTGGCTGGACCCAAAACCAGATGGCGAACGGCAACAGGACCACCGTACCGGTAAGCCCGAGGTAGAATTGCATAGTGTCCACGGCAACAACCCCGGACAGCCTGCGCGTCATAATCGAGTACAAAGCCAAAGCGGTGGCATTGTATACGATCAGCAGCATGGTCGGATGAAAGGCCGAACCAAACGGCCGTACGACAACCAACACCCCCAGAAAGCCCAGGATGATAGCCGCCCAACGCCATGGGCCCACGCTTTCTTTCAATACAAAGACGGACAGAAAGCACACGATGACCGGGCTTGAGAACATGATTGCCGACACAACGGTCAGTGGCAAAAACCGTAGGGCATAAAAATTGAAAACGGTCGCCGAGATCAGCAGCAAGGCCCGGCTTATCACCTGCCATGGATGGGCAGTCTTGAACCGACCCGCCTCTATCCCGCCCTTGGCGATCACGCCCACTGAGATCACGAAGTGCCCCGCATAGCGCATGAACGCCAACTGAAATGCCGGCACTCCGGCCAACGCCAACCACTTGGCCCCAAGGTCGACCAACGAAAAAAACAGCCACGCCATCAGCATCAGCACAATGCCAAGGCGCGGCAGGTCAGCGGTGGGGTTGGCGGAGACGGCCATCGATCAGGTGTTGAAACGTTTGACGTAGTAGTCAACCATCTGGCTTACCATGTCATCCGCCTGACCGTGGTCGCGGGCGTCATTCAGCGCCGAAAGCGCGCCCTGCGACATCACGCTGGCAACGCCCGCCTCGCGCGCCATTCGGTCATAATATCCGAGGTCTTTTGCCGCGTTCTTGATGGCAAAGGCCAGCTGATTTGGGTCGCTCTCAACGCCATAGGCTTTGACGAAATCCATCATTCCGGAATGCAGCGGCCCTGCGGCCATCACATCATACAGCTGCTTGCGGTCAACACCGGTGATGTCAGCCATGGCAAAGGCTTCGGCCATCGCGTTCGCAACGGTCATTCCGAAGAAGTTGTTGATCAGCTTGATCGTGTGTCCGGACCCAACGGGGCCAAGGTAAAAAACGTTTTCGCCCAAATCTTTCAGTGTCGGCTCGGCCTTGTCAAAGGCAGCCTTGTCGCCAGACGTCATAATGTTGAGCTTGCCTTCTAGCGCGTGTGAAGGTGTCCGGCCAAGCGGTGCATCAAGATAGCTTCCGCCGGCTGCGACAACCTCCTCGGCCAAGGCGCGTGTGCTGCCTGGGAGCGAGGTGCCAAAGTCAACGACGATCGCGCCGGATTTCAATCCCGCAATCACTCCATCTGCACCGTGCATTCGGCTCTCGACCTGTTCGGAGGTGCCCATGCACAGCATCACGATGTCGCTGGCCTGAGCCAGTTCTTGGGCGTTTCGCATCTCGCGGGCGCCTCGGTCAATCGCGGCGTCCAGGTACGTGCGGTCGCGGTTTCCCAATACCGTGACCGAGTATCCTTGGTCCAACAGTCGGCTCACCATGGCTCCGCCCATTAGTCCCAAGCCGATAAACCCGATTGATGGTTTGCTCATTGGTTTCCCTTTCCGTGAATGTGTCTGGTTTTTATTCTTGTGTTTGGTGCGGGCGGCTTTGCTTTTTTAATGCTCATATTGCCCGGTGGATAATCATTGGTTTTTGGGTGGTCCGGCATTTGGCCGGGCCGCATGTCCATCAGGCCGGCGCCCGCGCTCGAGTCGTTCGCGCCTTTAGCCCCTGTTCAATCCGTGATGTGACCTCGAGCGTTCGGGCTGCATCCTCGACGTCAATCAGTGGGGGAGCGCCATCGATCACGTCAAGGAAGTGATCCAGCTGCACCTCTAGCGGTGCGCGTTGTTGTTCCGGTCGTGTAAGTTGGTCTTTTTGGGCCGCAGTGCCCCAATCCTGTCCGCGCCACAGGGTCATGGAGGGAAAACTCACAGCGCCACTGGTTCCCGTGATCCAGATCATGTCCTGATGGGTCGTGCCGATGTTCGGGTTTTCGCCGGTTCCGGCCTCAAACCCCCAGGGGCTGGGTGCGGTATCGGCAAAGCTGATAGTGCCCGTCGCGCCGTTTTCGAATGCGATCGCGACAGCCCCGCTTTCTATCCTATCCGATCCGCGGATGGGCGCTCCGGGCAGGGCGACGACATCTGAGATTTCTCCTATCACAAAGCGCAGGACATCGATATCATGCACCAGATTGATCATGACTGGGCTGCCATCGGAAGTCCGCCAGTTCTGTTCAAAATAGCTGTCGGGTTTGCGCATGGCCCACAGCAACGAGACATTGATGACTTGTCCGATCGTACCTTGCGCGATCACCTCCTTCAGGTGTTGCAAGATTGTATGATACCGCCGATGGTGGCCTACAAGGCTGCGGACATTGGCCTGGCGAACGGCCGTCTTCAGGCGCAGTGCATCATCGACCGACGCGGCAACCGGCTTTTCGATCAGCATGTGCCAACCGCGGGATGCGGCCAGAATGCCATGTTCGGCATGCAGGCGGGTCGGAGTGGCGATGATGACGCCATCTACCGGGTCCTGCACCTCGTCCATACTGGCAAAACGCGGCGCGTCGATCTGGATCGAGCCATCTGGATCGGCCAACCCGACCAACATGCAGCCGGGATGCTCAATCACGGCGCGGACGTGGCGGATACCGATTAATCCGCCGCCGGCTACAAGGATCCGTTTCACATCACCGCTCCGATTTGCCAGGGAACAAATTCGTAGTCACCCAAGCCCTGCGCCTCGGACTTGGTCCGCGCGCCGGAGGCGACTTGGAGCAGCCGTCGGTATATTTCCTGTCCTTTTTCCTCGACGCTGGCGCCTTTGGTCAGAATGTCGCCCGCATCCACGTCCATGTCTTCGGGCATGCGTGCTGCCAATTCAGAGTTGGTAGCGATTTTCAGCGTGGGTGCCGGTTTGGACCCAAATGCAGAGCCGCGTCCCGTGGTGAAGCACACAAGGTTGCACCCAGCCGCGATCTGCCCGGTCACAGAGGCCGGGTCATATCCGGGGCTGTCCATGAAGGTGAAGCCTTTGGCGGTGATCGGTTCGGCGTATTTGAATACACCGGTCAAAGGGGTGGTGCCGCCCTTCGCCGCTGCCCCCAGCGACTTCTCTAGGATGGTCGTCAGACCCCCTTGCTTGTTGCCGGGGCTTGGGTTGTTGTCCATCGAACCGTGATTGCGAACGGTATAGTCCTGCCACCAATCGATCAGTCCGATCAGTTTTTCCCCAGTTGTGCGACTAAGGGCGCGGCGGGTCAAAAGGTGTTCGGCTCCGTAAATTTCGGGTGTTTCCGCAAGGACACCTGTGCCGCCTTGCGCAACCAACAGGTCGCAGGCATGTCCGAGCGCCGGGTTCGCGGTCACGCCGGACCAAGCGTCCGAGCCACCGCATTGCAGCGCAACCATCAGTTCGGACGCCGGGGCTTCGCTGCGCCTCGCCTCATTGGCAATGGGAAGCATCTGGTTGATCTTGTTGATGCCCATTTCCACGGTCCGACGCAATCCGGCGACGTTCTGGATGTTCATCGTTTGGAAGGTGGGACTTTGCTTCAGCCCATACGCGTCCAGCAGCCAGTCGATCTGGTTCATCTCGCAGCCCAGACCGACCATCAGAACGGCAGCGTGGTTGGGGTGTTTTGCAAACCCCCACATGACCCGTTGAAGGGCTTCGAAACCGTCGCCGGAATCGGCCATTCCGCAGCCTGTTCCATGGACAAAGGCCACCACGCCGTCGATGTTCGGAAACTTGGCCAGCTTGTCCGGCGTGAAGTGATTGGCGATCATGCGGGCCGCGGTCGCCGAACAGTTCACTGTGGTCAGAACCGCGATGTAATTGCGCGTGCCGACCCGACCGCTGTCCCGGTGGTAGCCCATGAATGTATCGACCGAGGTGGCAGGTTTCGTGGGTCTGTGATCCGTCGCAAACTCGTAGTTCACGCTGGTGTTGCGGAACTCGACATTGTGGGTGTGCACATGGTCGCCGGGTTCGATCGGTTGGGTGGCGTAACCGATGATCTGGGCGTACTTTCTGACCGGATCGCCGAGTGCAAGATTCCGCGTGGCGACCTTGTGCCCCGGGGGTATGCGCGCATTGGTCGTGACATCCTCGACCATACTGCCGGCCTCCAGGTGCCGACTTGCAACCACCACGCTATCCGTTCGATCTAAACGTACAAAAGTCATAATCAGCTTTCTTGGCGGCAGCAGCTAGGCGCAGAACGGTGAGTCCGATGTCCACCGGTGAATATCTATATGCGGCTTGCCAGACAGTCTTGCTCGCGCCGCCTCCCAATTGGACTTGCAGACGCGCCAATCTCGCAGCTCGGTTTCGGGGCGCGATCTGGACCTCGCGATGAAGCTGGGGAAATGATCTCGACCGGTCGGCTGGCCTGCCGCGCTAAAGCGGATGTCGAACGACCAGCGGAACCGGTCCGTTTTATTGATCAGCGAAGCGTGTGGCGTCAAAGGGTGAAACAGGATGATCCCGCCGGCCTTGACAGGAAGGGGCACGGCGCGGCCTTCATCAATGAACCCGTCGGCAATGCCTGTCTGCGTCCGGGCACAATGTGGCAGGATAGATTGGTCTTGTGCCATTGGCAGCACTTGCAGGCAGCCGTTTTCAACCGTTGCATCGTTGACGGCAATCCAAACCGTGACCATGTCGGTCTGATCAGCATCCTCCAGCGCAACCGCTCGGTCCTGATGCCAGTCCGTTGCGGTGATGTGCGCGCGCACCTCGTCCTTGGACAGCTTCAGGGCAGGTGGCTTCAGCCGAACGTGCTGGATTGGATTGCTCACCAACTCTGGCCCGATCAGCTGCTCGACGATGTCAAGCATGGGACGGGCCGTCAGCAAGTCGAACACTGCGGGCCCAATATGGAACGGTGTGTCCGCCATGATCCGATCGCCGGGCAGCGAGATGTCCAGCGGCTGGAAATAGTCGCATCCGGCCTGATAGGCGGACAGAAGTTTGTCCCAGAAGGTCATTCCGGACGGCTCATCCTTGACCAGTCCTTTTTTGTACCAACAGTCATAGAGCCGGTTCAGGACATCCGAGTATTCCGCTTGCACCCGACCCAGGACATCGCGGGGAATTACATCCTCAACCACGAGGTATCCATCGGTCTGGAACTTGCCAATCTGATCCTGTGTCAGCATGGGTGCAACCTCACAACAGCAGCGCGATGATGCCCGGCCAAATCAGAAGAACGGAAAGCGCCAGCAACTGGATCCCGATGAATGGCAGGAAGCCGCGGAAGATATCCGTCAGGCTAATATGTGGCGGGGCCACCGACTTCAGGTAGAACGCGGCCGGGCCGAAAGGGGGCGAGAGGAAGCTGACCTGCATGTTCATACAGAACACGACGCCGAACCAGATGGCGACATGACTCGGCTCCAACTGGCCAAAGACTCCGATTTCCTCGATAGGAAGGCGCAGGACGATCGGGAGAAAGACCGGAATGATCAACAGTACGATGCCGACCCAATCCATGAATGCGCCCATGAACAGCAAGATTAGCATCATTACCAGAATGACCAACATGGTCGGCAGCTCCTGGCCGACGATCAGGTCGGCCACGTATTGGGGCCCGCCAGCAATGGTGTAGGCACCCGCCAGCGCGGCGGCCCCGATCGTAACCCAGATGATGGTGCCTGTGGATTTTAACGTCCGCATCAAGCTGTCCCAAACCAGCTCGAACGATCCTTCGCCCCGCAGGATGGCGATGATCAGAACGGCGAAGGCGCCCATGCCTGCAGCCTCAGTGATCCCTGTGATCCCGCCATAGATCGAACCGAGCACGACGCCGATTACGACCAGCGGCGCGACGAGACCCTTGCCCATTTCCCAACCGATTTTTGCGCGTTGTCTGCCAAAGACGAAGAAAATCAGCAGAAGGGCGACGATCGTGATGCCGGCAAACCAGGGCAGGTAGTCAGCCGTTCCCAGCCTCGCGGGCTCACCCTGGCTGGCAGCGTTCGAGCCTGAGAGCTCGAAAAACGCGGCCCGGATAAACAGAACGGTGGAAAATCCGGCGACAACGATGCTCATGAAGGCCCCAAACAATTTGCGTTTTTCGGCCGGTTCTGGGTCGTTTGGGTCCGGTTCCGGCAGCGGAGCGTGATGAGGATTCAACCGCGTGCGGATGATGATGTACAGGATGATCATCGAGGCCAGCATGAAGCCGGGAATGAAAGACGCGGTGAACAGCGACTTGATCGAGGTTTCGGTGATCAGCCCATAGATGATCAGAACGATCGAAGGAGGGATCATGGTGCCCAGAGACCCTGAGGCGCAGATGACGCCGATCGCGAGATTCTGATCGTAGCCCAGGCGCAGCATCTGGGGCAGGGCGATAAGGCCCAGCAGGACAACCTCACCGCCGATGATGCCGGACATGGCAGCCATGATCACCGCCATGATCGAGGTCACGATCGCGATGCCGCCGCGTGTTCTGGACAGCCAGACATTCAGCGACGAATACATGTCGCGCGCGATCCCGGACCGCTCTAGCAGCGACGCCATGAAGATAAACAATGGCACGGATATGAGCACGTAGTCCGTTAAGAGCCCGTATATCTTCTGCGCCAGGATATAGAGCGGCCCAGTCCCTGGCCGACCGGTGAGAATCCCGTCGCCGAATGAAAACGGGTTTAAAAGCAGTGTCGGTTCGAATTTGAGCACAAGAACCAGAACCGCAAGCGAAGCCGAGGCCAGACCCAAGGGCATCCCGATCGCCAGAAGCACAATCAGGGCGACCATCAGGATGAGTGAGATTGTTCCAATGTCCATCAGTCTTGACCCACCGCCCGTTTGATCATTTCAATTTCGTCTTCGTCCGGTTCATCTGTGTGGATTTCCGGTTCTTTGTTCCAATCCGCGACCAGGTTCAAAATTGCTTGCATTGCGACGAGCGTAATCACGATCAGCACCATCGGCTGCAACGTCGCCGGGATCGGCGGATTGAAGGCAGAGCCATAAAGCTCCCATTTGTAGAGCTTGTTGACGAACACCTGTTTGTAGCTGCCGTAGACAAGAAAGAAGGCAAATAGCACGATCAGTATAGTCGAAACCGTATCAAAAACGCGCTGAAGCCAACGTGGAACTGCGTCGTACATCAGGAATATTCGAATGTGACTGCGTTGCTGCATGGCGTAGTAGCCAGACATCAAGAACACAAAACTGGCGAACCAGAGTGTCATTTCGTTCGCCCACTCGGTCGGCTTCTCCAGTATGTAGCGCATGAAGACTTCGTAGAGCATGACGACAGTCATGATTGCGATCATCATCATCGTCACTCGACCTATGAACAGGGCGAAACGGTCCATTACCGTCGAGCCTTCGAACTCCATCGTCGCCGGGCGCACGGTCTTGGTACCAATCACTGCAAGAAACGGTAGAAGGACGAGCGCGGCCATGTCGATGATGTCGACATACCCCCCGAATACGCCAGACAATTCGGGCGTAACGTCGCTGCGAAGATATATTTCAGTTACCTGACTTTTGAGGGATTCAGAGGTGTAAGGCAGCCAGTCCAATAGGAATGCGGGAAGATGCCAAACAAGCCAGCTGGCTGTTGCGACGAAGGCCAACGGTATGAGCCATTCAATTAGTCCGCCTGAGTTCTTGTGCATCGCGTAACCCTCGTCCTTATCCTTCGATCCTGTAGTGATCGATAAAGTCTCGGTCCGGCTCGACACCCAATCCGGGGCCAGTCGGGATCATGACTCGGCCGTTGTTGGCCTTGACCTGATTTTGAATTTCCAGCGGTTCGGTCAGCAGATCGTCCCGAAACTTGTTGTCCGTTGTGTCGAACTCCAGCATCGGCTCCCATGGATGCAAGCCGCCTGGAATTGCGGGCATGGCCGCTAGTAAATGCAGATTAGTTGCGACGGCGATGGCGCTACCCCAGACGTGATTTACGACCGGAGTGAAATGTGCGTGGCATAGAGACAGTACCCTGAGATACTCTGAAACACCGCCCAAAGCACAAACCTCTGGCTGCGCGATATCGATGCCACGGTTTTCAAGAAGATTGCGCCATGCCCAGCGATTGAATACCGCTTCTCCGCCCGAGATGTTTACTTTAAGCGAAGTGCGCAGTTCGCGGTATCCGTCAATGTCTTCTGGCGCGACCGGTTCTTCGAACCAATATGCGTCCAGTTCTTCCAGCGCCCGACCGACAAAGAACGCGTCTGAAGTCGTATAGGCATGGTTTGCATCGACCATAAAAGGAAAGTCGTCACCAACTCCGCGTCGAACTGCTTCGCACAGTTTCACATCAGGCTTCGGGCCAAAGCCCGTTTTCATTTTGGTGGCGGTAAATCCCATTGCCTTGATCTTTGCGGCTTCATCCTCAAAACGGCTTGCAAGACTAGATATCGGTTCATCCCGGAGCATCATGCCGTAGCCGTAGCAAGGAACGCTTGCGCGATGAGCCCCGCCGACAAGCTTATGGAGGGGGAGGCCAGAGATTTTGCCAGAGATGTCCCAAAGTGCGATGTCCATCCCGGACAAAGCCTGTATTGGCATTCCACTTTGGCCATGGTCTCGCAAAAGATTGTACACCTTGTGCCAGATCACGTCTTTGTCCAAAGGGTCCATGCCAAGGACCATTGGTTGGATTACATTTTCCACGATGGATTTGTTCGCAATGGCTACGTTTCCGGGACCAAAGCACTCCCCCCAACCGGTTACCCCTTCATCTGTCTGAATCTCGACCAGATGGGTTGTACGCTTGTCATAATACTGTTGCGAGTAGCCCAGAACTTCCGGCATGTCGTACTGCAGTACATGACTTATTATTCTGGTGATTTTCATGAAGTTCTGGATCCCGGCGCCGATCCGGAGAGGCCGCAAGCGCGGCCTTTCCGTGTGTCGTAGTTCGATCGAAGCCTGATTATTGCATTGCGCCCAGGTCACGCAGGAAGTTGATGTGGCTTTCCAAAAGCGCCTGTGCTTCAGGTGTCGTTGCGAACTCCGTCCAACCGACCTGAACGGCCGCGCGATACGCTGCCAGGTCTTCAGGCGACCATTCGTACAACTGCACGCCTTTTGCCTTCAAGTCTTTTGCAGTCTGAGCGTTCTGCACCTCATTGATTGTGGCATTGTGCAATGCCAGGCTATCCATTGCGACTTCCATGATCTTCTTGTGATGCGCGGGCATCGCTTCCCAGACGTCTTTGCGACAAGCTAGGTGATCTGCAGGCATCGAGTGGAAACCGGGATAGTTTGTGTGGCCTGCGATCTCGTACAGACCGAGGCCTACATTGTTCGTCAGGTTCGCAGCATCCGCACCATCAATGATACCGGTTTCCAAAGCCGTGAAGATTTCGTTGAAGTCCATCACGATCGGAGAAGCACCAAGTTCCGCGAACACCTTGGTAGCAAGGCCTGGAGGCGAGCGGAACTTCCAATCTTTGAAGTCTTCCACTTTTGCAATCGGCTTGGTCGAAGACAACGACTCTGGCCCGGGAATCCACCATCCGATGAATTCCATGTCGTAGCCGTTGTATAGATCATTTACAGCTTCTCTTCCGCCGCCATGAAGAAGCCAAGCCATTTGCTGATATGGGTTCTGATATCCGCCGAGCAGGTCGCCCGCAAACTGGAAGGCCGGGTTTTTACCGGTCTGATAGCCGCCGCCCGTCATGTCGCAATCCAGAATTCCTGTAGCTGCGGCATCGAAGGTTTCAACTGATTTGACCACCGAAGAGGAATAGAACATTTCGACTTCGATTTCGCCGTTCGACATTTCCTGAATGTCTTCAACGAATTTTGCAGCCATCTGGCCTGACAGAGTTTCGGGCGAAAAATGGGTTTGAATTCTAAGCTTCGTTGTTTCAGCCATCGCGAAACCGGCTGCCATTGTCGTGGCTACGGCCGCCAGGGCCGCTGTCTTGACTATTTTCATATTGTCCTCCCAGACGTTGAGCGTGCGCGGTGTGGAAGATCTTGCCGCCTCCTTTGCTGTCGCGCAGGTAAACGTTAAGCCGACGAATCGAATGCAACAAGAAAAAATTGAAATTTCTAAAAATTTCGAGATTCTTGCGATAATTCGAAAATAAGGTTAGGACGCTACTTGGACAAAACTTGAAGGTGCATACTGGAATGAACGACGAAATAGATATTTATCAAGATCTTAAGATGCGCCTGATCTCTAATGGATTCGAGCATGGAGCGAAGGTGCGGGCTGAAGAACTTCGTAAAGTGTATGGCTGTTCTGCGAGCGCCGTTCGTGAAGTCCTTTTTCGTTTGGCCGCTGTTGGTTTGGTGGACTTTCAGGAACAAAAAGGTTTCCGCGTGCCAATGCGTTCGCCGCAGAAGCTTATCGAATTGACGCACGTCCGTGTTCTGTTGGAGGCCGAAGGCACCGCAATGTCGATCCGTAATGGCGGGGTGGATTGGGAAGCAAGATTGACGGCCGCACATCACAAACTCAGCCATATCGAAAAACGCATTCACGCCACAGACGACCCGAGCGGCCTTATCGAGATATGGTTTGCCTCGGAAAAGGAATTTCACCAAACACTTATTTCTGCCTGTGGCTCGGAAACTTTAAAACAAATGCATAGCCGAGTTTATGCGCAATTCAGACAGCAGTTGATGGTGGCAGACCGGAACTTTGAATTCATTTCTCAGAACATAAGACACCATGCCGATATACTTGAAGCAGCATTGTCAGGGGATGAGCAGTTAACACGAGAGAAAATACACGATCATCTGGAACGCCATCTAACTGGAAAGACGATGGGCGACTAAAGCCGAAAATCGTCTTCCAAATACACCTGAATGATTTCGTCGAAGCTTGATTCCGCCTTGAACCCCAACTCCAGAGCGCGATCTGTTTGAAAGTCTCGCGGCCAATTCTTGACTATTCGTTCGATTGTCTCGTCGGGTTCTTGCCTGATTAGGCCAACCGCTTCTTGGCCGGCCACTTTGCGCAGAGCTTCGATTTGTTCGGCGACGGTGCAACTTACGCCAGGCATGTTCAATGCGCGTCTATCATTCAAAAGCTGCGTGTCCATTGTTGCTGCGTGGGTCAAAAAAGTCGCAGCGGCGCGGGGGCTGGCGTGCCAGTGGCGAACGGTTTCGGCAACTGGCAAGACAGCCTCATCCCCATTCAATGGCTCTCGGATTATACCTGAAAAGAAGGACGAAGCGGCAGCGTTGGCTTTGCCCGGGCGCACACACAAAGTGGGCAAGCGCAAGGAAATACCGTCGACATATCCTTTCCTGCTGAAATCCGTGATCATCAATTCAGCCGCCGCTTTCTGCGCTCCGTAACTTGTCAAAGGTGCCGAGAGGAACTCATCGCTTATCTTTTCAGGGAATGGTGACCCGAAAACTGCTATGGACGAGGCAAAAACCAGACGAGGTGTGTACTCGTTTCCTGATGCCTCGTGTTCATCCTTAAGTGCGTTCAGCAGTGCCCACGTTGCCATAAGGTTTACATCCCAACCCAACGCAAAGTCTGTTTCAGCTTGGCCTGAAACGATAGCTGCAAGATGAAAAATGACGTCTGGCCGCTGCGTAGCAAAAGACTTAGCTATGCCTGACGCAGTAAAGTTCCCCACAATTTGATTACCTGCCGCACTGTCGGGCGGGAACGAGAGATCGAACAGTGAGACTTGGGCATCGGCTCCGAAGGTTTCTTGGGTCGACACGCGATGGGCCAGTTTCTGACCCAGCATTCCTCCGCCGCCTATAATCAGGATCCGCGTCACAGCATTCCGTTCCGTTTTTTGAGTTCTAGATACAAAGCTGAATGATCCAGTTCGGCCCCATCCATTTCGTCTATCAGATATTCGAAACGGTCGCGCACAGATCGGGTGCTAGGTAGCTCAACGCTAAGGCTTCGTGCTTCCTCCAGCGTGTTGTCCAAATCCTTTAGTTGAAACTTAGACAAACCACCGGGTGCGAAATTTCCATCAGACATGCGTTCGCCATGTTGTTGCAAGATAATACTATCCGCAAAGCCCCCCTTCAGTGCGGCCCTCAACGCGGTGGGGTCCGCACCACCTTGCTGAGCCAGTAGAGTCGCCTCGGCGACTGCCGATATTGTTACAGCGACAATTGTTTGATTGGCCAATTTGCACAATTGACCAGAACCACTTGGGCCAACATGTACAGGCCGGCCCATTGCTGTCAGAACCGGTCGCACGCGCTCCATAACGTCCTGATCGCCACCGACCATGATCGCAAGGGTGCCAGCTTCGGCACCTTTGGTGCCACCGGAAACCGGGGCGTCCAGATGCAGCACCCCCATCGAGGAAAGCTGCGCGGATTGCTCTCTTGCGTGTTCGGGTTTGGCGCTCGACATATCAATCCAGATCATCCCCGGTTTGAGTTGCTCGCGGAAAGCCTCGTCAGCAAGTAGCGCGCCGGTCGCGTATCCATCCGAGAGCATGGTTATTATTACGTCTGCACCCGAAACCGCCAGCGGGGCAGTTTCCACCAATGTCGCGCCTTCTGCTGTCAACGGTTTGGCCTTTTTCAAGCTGCGGTTCCATACAGTGAGCGGAAACTCGGCGCACAAAATATTCCGCGCCATAGGAGCTCCCATCAGGCCGGTTCCCAACAGAGCCACTTTGAACTGCTTGCTCATCATCTACTGTCCTTCCGAAGGTGCGCCACGCATGGTTATGGCCAAACCAAAATCTCTGTCATACGCTAACGGCTCTGTGCCCACATGCCAGAAGTCGTTGCAAATCCGCCAAGGTTTCTTTGCTTCTCGGTTGATCTGTGGGACGACGTAACACTTGTCCAGTCGCCACTTTTGAGGTCGGAATATTTATATGTCAGAAAGACTTAAGGGAAAAAGCGTCCTGGTCACAGCCGCCGCACAGGGGATCGGACTTGCAAGCGCAATTGCAATGGCAAGAGAGGGTGCAAAAGTCTATGCGACGGATATTAGCCCCAAAAAACTAAATTTGATTCGCGGTCAGAATCTCGAAAATCTCGAAATTTTCGAGATGGATGTGACGAATAATGACAGCATTCATAATGGGGTCGCGCGAGCGAAGCCGGACGTTTTGTTCAACTGCGCAGGGTTCGTGCATCACGGAACTATTCTGGATGCAACCGATGAAGAGTGGGATTTCGCCATGGACCTTAATGTGCGCTCAATGGTGCGCACGACAAAGGCTGTATTGCCGGGAATGCTAGAGCGCGGAGGAGGCTCGATAATCAATATGTCTTCCGCACTGGGTTCCATAATCGGTGCGCCAAATCGTTTTGTATATGGAACGACAAAAGCCGCTGTTGTCGGGCTGACGAAATCGGTAGCCGTGGACTTCATAACAAAAGGAATCCGGTGCAATTGCATTTGTCCGGGAACAGTCGACAGTCCCAGTTGGCGTGACCGCGTAGATGCGTTGGGCGAGCAACTGGGCAGCAGAGAAGAGGCCCTTGCACAATTTGTGGCGCGACAGCCTATGGGGCGTGTAGCGAAAGCAGAAGAGATTGCTGCATTGGTCGTCTATCTGGCGAGCGATGAAAGTGCATTCACCACAGGACACACGCACATAATTGACGGGGGTTGGTCAGGCCAATGACAAAAGTATCAAAAAACGATTTGCGATCTCGCAAGTGGTTCATGAATTCTGAGAACCTTGAGATGACTGCATTGTATCTGGAAAGATACCTGAATTACGGATTGACCCGTGAGGAACTGCAATCAGGCAAACCGATCATTGGCATTGCTCAGACCGGCAGTGATTTGAGCCCCTGTAATCGGCATCATATCGAATTGTCCAAACGTGTTCGCGATGGAATCATCGCCGCCGGGGGAACGTGCATCGAAATACCGGTCCACCCGATACAAGAGACAGGTAAACGGCCAACGGCGTCACTCGACCGCAACCTGGCTTATCTGTCCTTGGTTGAGAGTCTATTCGGGTATCCGATTGACGGCGTTGTTCTGAACATTGGTTGCGACAAGACCACGCCCGCGCTTCTTATGGCCGCTGCGACCGTCAACATCCCAGCGATCGCCCTGTCGGTCGGTCCCATGCTCAACGGCTGGTGGAAAGGTGAGCGCGCCGGATCGGGAACGGTTATTTGGAAAGCGCGCGAAGACCTTGCGGCTGACGAAATCGACACCGATGAGTTCATGGAAATCGCAGCCGCCGCAGCACCTTCGGTGGGTTATTGCAATACGATGGGAACAGCAACGACCATGAATTCGCTTGCTGAGGCCTTGGGTATGCAATTGCCCGGATCAGCAGCCATTCCAGCCCCGTATAGAGAGCGCGGTCAAATCAGTTATGAAACGGGTAAACGCATTGTGGACATGGTCTGGGAGGATCTACGCCCCAGCGATGTGATGACACGTCAGGCTTTTGAGAATGCGATTGTTATCAACTCTGCGATTGGTGGATCGACGAATGCGCCGATCCACCTGAATGCAATCGCTCGGCATCTTGGTGTTCCGTTGACCAACGATGACTGGCAGAAACTTGGCCACGACGTTCCACTGTTGGTTAACATGCAGCCTGCGGGTGAGTATCTGGGCGAAGATTACCAACAGGCCGGAGGTGTACCCGCCGTTGTCGGAGAGCTTCTTCATGCTGGATTGCTCCCGCATCCCGATGCGATAACGGTGAACGGCAAGACAATGGGCGACAATTGCTCGGCACGCCGGTCTCAGAATAGCGACGTAATCAAGCCCGTCAGTAACCCGGTTAAGCAACAGGCGGGGTTCATCAATCTCTCAGGCAAC
Organism: Ruegeria sp. AM5; assembly: GCF_056540645.1. Classification (NCBI taxonomy): domain Bacteria; kingdom Pseudomonadati; phylum Pseudomonadota; class Alphaproteobacteria; order Rhodobacterales; family Roseobacteraceae; genus Ruegeria; species Ruegeria sp. AM5. Next base: position 117,135 of record NZ_JBQFXC010000001.1, read on the forward strand.
CTGTTCGAGAGTGCGATTATGAAAACATCTGTGATCTCACAGGCATTTCGAGAGACCTACCTGTCGAACCCGGATGATCCGGATGCATTTGAGGGCAGGGCGGTTGTGTTTGATGGGCCTGAGGACTTTCACCATCGGATTGATGATCCTGCAGAAAACATCGACGCAAACTGTATTCTGATTATGCGCGGAGCGGGACCAAAAGGATACCCTGGTGCTGCTGAGGTCGTGAACATGCGGCCGCCCTCATATTTGTTGAAACAGGGCATCGAAGCCCTTCCTTGCATCGGTGATGGACGGCAATCCGGTACATCAGGAAGTCCGTCTATCCTGAATGCCTCACCCGAAGCTGCAGAGGGTGGTGGATTGGCTTTGGTGCGAAATGGTGACCGACTGCGCATCGATCTTGGCAAAGGCACAGCAGATATGCTGGTTTCGCTCGAAGAACTGCATCAACGCGCCCGCGATCTGGAGGCAAAGGGTGGTTATTCAACCCCGCCCAACCAATCCCCGTGGCAGGAATTATTCCGCGAAAAAGTAGATCGGTTGGATCGCGGTATGACGCTCAAGGGTGCAGAAAACTACCGCGATATCGCGCGAGGCTTCATGCCACGCGATAACCACTAAAAGGAACAGAAATGAAACTTGTTCGTTACGGAGCCAAGGGCTCGGAAAAGCCAGCCCTGGTCGACTCTGAGGGTCAATTGCGGGATCTGTCCGCTCATATCAATGATATCACGGGGGATATGTTGGATGACGGAACGCTTGATAACCTGCGGTCATTGGATCCGAACAACCTGCCAATTGTAAAGGGTGACCCTCGTATCGCTCCGTGTGTCGGTGACATCGGCAAATTTCTTTGCATCGGTTTGAACTACTCGGACCATGCTGCAGAAACCGGCGCAGATATTCCCGAGCATCCGATACTTTTTTTCAAGGCGAACTCGGCTGTCATTGGTGCTTATGACGATGTTGTTATGCCGCGGGGGTCTACACATACCGACTGGGAATGCGAACTGGGGGTCGTCATTGGTAAGACAGCCAAATATGTTTCCAAGGCCGACGCACTCGAATATGCTGCGGGCTATTGCATTGTAAACGACGTGTCGGAAAGGCATTTTCAAACGCAACTGACAGGTCAATGGACCAAAGGAAAATCCTGCGACACTTTTGGCCCTACCGGCCCGTGGCTAGTGACCCGGGATGAGGTGCCGGATCCTCAGTGTCTTGGTATGTCTCTGGATGTAAACGGTCAGCGCATGCAAACCGGGAATACCGCCACGATGATCTTTTCCGTTGCCGAGATCATTGAGCATCTAAGCCAACTTTTTACACTGCACCCCGGTGACGTCATTTCAACTGGAACACCGCCTGGTGTTGGAATGGGAATCAAACCGGAACCAGTTTATCTGAAAAATGGCGACGTCATGGAGCTTCGTATCGATGGGCTTGGTGTTCAGCGGCAAAAGGTCGGCCAAGATGACTGACTTGTTGCAAATCGGAGGGATCACTGAACGGATGCGAGGACGCCTGTCTTCAGTGTTCAATATTCATCAATTGGACGATTTCAACGCGGAAAGTATTACGCATATCGTAACGAACGGGCATGATGGCGTTCCGCATGACCTAATGATTTCACTCAGTAATCTGAAGATGATCAGCGTCTATGGAGTCGGCTACGACGCCGTCGACGCTAATGCTGCGGCTGAGCGTGGGATTGTTGTGACGCACACGCCCAATGTGTTGAACAAAGAAGTCGCAACCACCGCCGTTCTGCTGTTGCTGTCATGTTATCGAGAGCTCATACGTGACGATGATTACGTCCGGTCCGGGCGATGGGAAGTTGAAGGTAATGCCCCTTTGACGCGATCAGCGGACAATCAAAAAATAGGCATTCTTGGTCTTGGTCGCATTGGTCAGGCGATTGTTGATAAGTTGGAGCCGTGGGCACCCGAAATCTCATATCACACCCGCAATCAAAAGGATGTCCCGTACCGATATTTCGACAATTTGGTTGAAATGGCAGAGCATGTGAACGTTCTCATATGCATCACGCCTGGCGGCCCGTCGACCAATAGGCTGGTCAACGCTGAGGTGTTGCGCGCGTTGGGGGCAGGCGGCACTCTGATAAACGTTAGTCGAGGTTCGGTTGTCGACGAAACTGCCTTAATTACTGCATTGCAAAATGGTGAGCTCGGGTGGGCAGGGCTTGATGTCTTCGAGGACGAACCGCGCGTTCCAAAAGCATTGCGCGAGTTGTCCAATGTCGTTCTGCTCCCTCACGCTGGTAGCGCGACTTTTGAGACGCGTGCAGCAATGGGTGACCTGACTGTCGACAATCTGCTGCAACACCATAAGGACGGATCGGTGATCACAGCTGTGCCGGAATGCAGAGATCTGTAATAGGCCAATCTGAAAAGTGTTTGAGTTTGCTGTCGCGGTTTTCTTTCTGCTGATTACGCCGGGCCCGGGTGTTCTAACAACTGCGGGTATCGGATCAGCATTTGGTTTTCGAGCTGGACTCGCCTTTGTGGCTGGTCTGATGCTGGGCGGGTTCATCAACATGATGTTAGTTGTCTCTGGAGTCGCTGCGGTTGCTTTGGCTGTACCGGTGCTTAGAACTTTGTTGCTATTCGCCTCTGTCGGGTATCTGGTATTTCTCGCCTGGCGTATTGCCAGCGCCGGCTCAAAGGTCGGATTTTCTCCTGCGGTTTCGCCGCTTGGTTTTGCGAACGGTCTGACACTTCAGTTCATCAATCCCAAGGCTTACGTGGTCGGCACAGCATTGTTTTCAGGGTTTGCCTTTTTGCCCGATGCGCCCGTTTGGGAGGTCGTCATAAAAATCGTAGTATTCAATATGATTTGGGTTCCAGTGCACATGATCTGGCTGGGTGCTGGCGCAAAGCTGGGTAGCCTTGATTTAAGCGAGAGATCGCATCAAAGGATCAATATTGCGATGGCCGCTTCATTAATGGTGGTTGTGGTGATTGCCTTGGGGTCGGCGCTATGAACGATATCTAAGTCGGTCTTACTTAGCAGGCGATTGGAAGCTGCAGATCAAAGTGACGCCGTTATTCCACCATCGACATAGAGAGTATGACCATTGACGAAACTGGATGCAGGGGAAGCAAGGAAAATGGCGGCGCCGACAAGTTCTTCTACATTGCCCCAGCGACCGGCCGGGGTACGTTTCTCAAGCCATGAGCTAAACTCTGGGTCGGCAACCAAGGCGGCGTTCAAAGGTGTATCGAAATATCCAGGCGCAATGGCATTGCAGTTTAGACCATACTTAGCCCAATCAGTTGCCATTCCTTTTGTAAGATTGGTCACGGCGCCTTTTGTCGCCGTGTAAGGCGCAATACCCGGTCTTGCTAATGCGGATTGAACCGACGCAATGTTAATGATCTTACCAGACTTTCTTTCAATCATGTGCCGTGCCACAGCCTGACCGACGTGAAAGACGGACGCTACATTTGTCTGTAGCAGGCGCTCGAAGGCATCAGCGGGGAAATCCTGTAACTCCGTCCTGTGTTGCATTCCGGCGTTGTTTATCAGGATGTCTATTGGGCCGACTTTTTCTTCAAAGTCGTCCACAGCAGATCGGACACCTTCATGATCGGTTGCATCGAACGAAAGTTCGCGTACCGAGGCGCCTGTTTCGCTCAGCTCGGATGCTGCTGCCGCTAGTTTAGTGGCATCGCGACCGTTCAAAACGACCTCCGCACCGGCAGCAGCCAAACCACGAGCCAACGCAAATCCAATGCCTTGGCTAGAGCCTGTTACGAGCGCGCGTGTTCCCTCTAGGCTAAACATTTCAAGCGTCATGCAAAAATCCCTTGGTTGTCAGCACCGACTATCCGTATCTTTTGGCAATCTGTATAGGGAGTCCGTGCAATGTCTTCGGCCAGTGTTGCTGTTGTTATCCATGCCGCAAAAGATCTGAGGTTGGAAAACCGGGATGTGCACGACGTGGGGCCAGACGAAGTCTTGATTGCCATGCGCGCGGGAGGGATTTGCGGCTCTGACCTGCATTATTATAACCACGGTGGTTTCGGCGCGATCAAGTTGCGTCAACCGATGGTGCTTGGACACGAAATCGCCGGGGAAATAGTGAGAGTTGGGTCAAGTGTGCAGGGGTTGCATTTAGGTCAACTGGTTGCAGTATCTCCATCCCGACCTTGCCAATCCTGCCTTTATTGTCTGAACGGGCAGCAAAACCACTGTCTTGATATGAAGTTCTATGGCAGTGCGATGCCGTTCCCGCATATCCAAGGCGCTTTTCAAAGCAAACTCGTCGCGAAAGCCAGTCAATGCGTTCCGGCAGATGGGTTAAGTCCTGCGCAGGCCGCTATGGCCGAACCTTTGGCGGTCTGTTTGCACGCGATTAAACAAGCCGGGAGCCTCTTAGGTAAAACGGTACTTATCACGGGATGCGGTCCAATCGGCTGCCTCACGATCTTGGCGGCGCGTCGTTCTGGGGCGGCCAGAATAGTGGCGACGGATATCTCGGACCAGACCCTCGCTCTGGCGCGTGAATGCGGGGCAGACGATGTCATCAACACCTACACCGATCCGCAAAAACTGGAGCAGTTTGAAAACGACAAGGGTCAGGTTGATGTACAACTTGAGTGTTCCGGGGCTCAATCGGCTCTGGCTTCTGGCGTCGCATGCTTGCGACCGGGTGGAAAATTGGTTCAGCTTGGTCTGGGCGGAGATATGACTGTGCCGATGCAGGCGTTGACTGCAAAAGAGATAGTGCTTCGCGGGTCTTTCCGTTTCCATTCCGAGTTCTCAGTCGCGGTCGAGATGATGCGAAGCGGACTAATAAACGTCGACCAGTTGGTGACGCATTCCTTCGAGGTTGGCGAGGCCATCACTGCTTTCGAGGTCGCGTCCGATCGAACCCAATCAATGAAGGTGCAGTTAACTTTTCCGGATAATGACAATGGATAAACGAACGCGTGATATTGCAAAGACTTATGAAAGAGACGGTTTCGTAGCTCCGCTGGATATCCTGACAGCTTCTGAGGTCCAAACGCTGCGCGATGATTTTGAGAAAGCTGAGCGCATTCTTAGAGACGACCCAGATAAACTCAAGCTTCTATATTCTTATCCGGACAGGCTGATACCATCATTCGATGCACTACTTCGCCATCCGAAGCTGATTGAGGCTGCTTCAACGGTGTTAGGGCCGGACCTCATGGTTTGGAGCGGTGCACTTTTCGTAAAAGAAGCGCGATCATCGAAGATAGTCTCGTGGCACCAAGACTTGACCTATTGGGGATTGGATGATGCTGAAGAGGTTACCTGTTGGGTTGCGATTTCAGAAGCGTCTGAGCAAAGCGGGTGTATGAAGTTTGTTCCTGGCAGCCACAAAAGCCGTATCGTGCCTCACGTGGACACCTTCAGCGAAAACAATCTTTTGTCACGCGGGCAGGAAATCGCAGTCGATGTGAACGAAAAAGATGCAGTTGCTGCCGAATTGCGTGCAGGGCAGGCATCCATGCATCACGGGCATCTCTTTCACGCATCAGGGCCCAATAACACAGACGATAGACGCATTGGTGCGGCGTTGCGTTTCATAAAGCCTTCAATGAAACAGCAGAATGGCGTGAAAACTTTGGTTGCGCTTGTCGCAGGGCGAGATGATTTTGGGCATTTTTTACTTGCGTCCTCCCCTCAGGGCTTTTTGCATGAGAACGATTTCGTTTTGTGTCAAAGGGATGCAGACCGCAAGAAACAAATACTCTTCGCCGGAGTGTAATGGTTCCCTTCGCAAGTTCAGAACCATTGTTATTTCGCCCCGATAGCCGACCTGAAGCGCGAAAACTGGTGGACTTACAAGTGTTATCATCGTCGCTCAGCTTTTCTTCCATCGGGCAAAAAACTGAAGAGGTCGTCTACGGCAAGCTCGAAATTAGACTATTCATCGCTAGCTCATAAGGCATTCTGTTTGGTCTTGTCAGAAGAACTTTGCTTAAGCGGGGTAGGGGTGTTGCATAGCTTTTGCCCATGACCAGACCTGCCTCTTTCAAATATTTCAAAACCAGCCCCGAGATCATCCTCCTGACCGTGATGCTGTACATCCGTTTCCCGCTCTTGCTTCGGAATGTCGAAGATTTGTTGCACGAGCGAGGCATCGACGTGAGTCACGAAACTGTCCGATATGGATGGAACAGGTTCGGTCCGATCTTCGCCTCTGAGATCAGACAAAAGCGGGTGCAACAACTGCGTGCATTCTCGAAATGGAAGTGGCAGGTGGACGAGGTTTTCGTGAAGGTGAATGGCAAGAAACATTACCTCTGGCGGGCCGTAGATCATGAGGGCGAAGTGCTGGAAGCAGTTGTCATCAAACGTCGAAACAAAGCTGCAGCATTGAAATTCCTCAAGAAATTGATGAAGCGATGCGGTAAAGCGGAAACCGTCGTCACGGATCGCTTCGCCGGATACAGAGTCGCGGTCAGAGAGCTGGGCACGCTCGAAAAACAACCGACGGGTAGGTGGCTCAACAACCGCGTCGAGAATTCGCACCTGCCGTATCAACGACGCGAGCGCGCGATGCAGGGTTTAAGGCGCATTCGAAGTTTAAAGAAATTCGCTTCTGAGCATTCCTCCGTATACAACCACTTTAATCAGGAAAGATCCCTCACCAGCCGAGCCTCCTTCAAGCTGACGCGAACCGCCGCTCTTGACGAGTAGCGTCAACTTTGTTCCGGATAGGTTCGCGGTTTCCGCGGCAAATTGAGACTGGTTAAAATTCGTCTGACAGCACTTGCATCCAAATCAATGGGTCCAGAGCCTAGCTGAGATTGGTTCATATTTGTTCTACTGCGTTATCTTTCCATGTTGGCCCACGTTTAGGGTTCCCTTCTCCTGCACCTCTGCGTACACGCCCATATCCATGTGGCCCAAGTGTTTCCGAATAAGGAACGGGATTTTCAGGTCTCGTTCGGCTGTTTGAGGGTTAACTTCGGTAGCGGCACATCTTTTTGTTCGCGAAATTATCTTTAGTTTCACATCGCCAAAGGCCAAGGTTGAGCCGACAGAGTCCAACTCGGAAAATGGAGGTGGTCCGTCCAATTCAATATTCGCACGAAACCTTGCCGGGTGTATTTCCACATTCAGCTCTCTACTAAGTGCATCAACAGACGCTAGGTTGAGAACGGAAATTGCGTTCATCATTTTTGGCGACACGACCGAAACGTCTGTGAATCGATGCGGATGGGAAGAGACAAACACTGGCGGTTCGGGGTCTCTTAAGTCGAGTGTGTTATTGAGGAAACTCGCCGCGTCCAATTGCCCGTTTGGCTCACTCATATCGAAGTGGAGAGTTTTCCTTCCGTGCTTAATTTCCAGCAATTGAGTTTGAGCGTCGAATTTAGTTTGCAGTCCAGCCAGTCTTGCTTCGTTCAAAAGTACAACAAAGCGGTCTTTTCTCAATGGTTTTGGATCTCGAGGGTCGAAACCGGAGTTGTAGCGGGCAAAGCCGAAAAGGCGGTCACCAGGAATGCCGTCACCCGCTCGCAGGTTTATGGTGCTTAGTGGTTCCGGGCTCAAACCTTTGATTGGGTAGCGGTTCATCCGGACAATGGTGAGTTTACTCATAATTGGGGTCCTGGCTTGTCGAGATATCCGTGTGGTGAGGCTAGCTAGCGCTCTCCTAGCGATCCTACATTGGATTCTTGGTTGAACGGCAAGAATTGGGCTTCGGCATAATCATGGATAAGCTCGGGTTGGAAATGCAATACCGTCGGTGCCTTGATTTGAAGAATCAGCGCGTTTGATTTCGAATTCCTTCTTCCTTTGCGCTTGATGAACCTGAGTGATCGAGAAGAAGAAATATATAGTAAAAGCATATTATTACTGGGATACGTTGATGTGTTGGCGGTGATTTTGAGGTACGAACCTCAAAATTTTCTGGACTTGAGGTGCGTACCTCAAATAGCCTTATAGACATGCCGCGATTCGCACATCCTCGAATGACGGCGCAAAAAAGGGAGGAATGGATGACTTACTCAAAACTGGCCTCGGCCAGCGCAATAGTCCTTGCCGCTACTACTCTTTCTACAAGGGCATATGCCGAAGATCTGACACTGTGTTGGGCAGCATGGGACCCGGCCAACGCTCTAGTTGAGCTTTCAAAAGAATTCGAAGCTGAGTCCGGCCATACTATGAACTTCGAGTTTGTGCCGTGGCCAAATTTTGCGGACCGGATGCTGAATGAGCTGAACTCTGGGGGTAAGCTCTGTGACCTGTTGATCGGAGATAGTCAGTGGATCGGCGGGGGCGCTGAAAATGGTCATTATGTAAAACTGAATGATTTCTTCGATGCCGAGAGCATCAGCATGGACGATTTCGCGCCGGCAACGGTTTACGCCTATTCGACATGGCCTAAAGGTACTCCGAACTACTACGCATTGCCCGCAATGGGGGATGCAAACGGCTGGTTCTATCGCAAGGACTGGTTCGAGAATCCGGACATCCAAGCTGCGTACAAGGAAGCAACAGGGCAAGATTTGCGTGAACCTCAGTCTCAGAAAGAATTGCTGCAAATCGCGCAGTTTTTCCAGGGTCGTGAGATCGATGGAAAGACGGTCTACGGTGCGGCGATCTTTACAGAGCGTGGGTCCGAAGGGATCACCATGGGTGTGACCGGAGCGCTCTATCCGTGGGGCTTCAAATATGAAAACACACCAGGATCCTACGATATGGAGGGTGCCGTAAACTCGCCCGAAGCAGTCGAAGCGCTAGAGTTTTACAAAGAATTCTACAAAACAGCGACACCCCCAGGATACACAAACTCCTACATGGGAGAGAGCTTGGACGCCTTTAAGTCCGGTCAGGTCGCCATGGCTATGAACTGGTTCGCGTTCTTCCCGGGTCTCTATGCCGATCCCAATACCGGTGGTGACAAGATCGACTTCTTCGTGAACCCACCACAAAATCAGGCAGGCTCGACACTGGGCGGACAAGGTATCTCTGTTGTCAGCTACTCTGACAAACAGGACGCCGCGCTCGAGTACATTAAGTGGTTCGCGCAGCCAGAAGTTCAGGCCAAATGGTGGGAACTAGGCGGCTACTCAGCACATAATTCGGTGCTTGAAGATCCTGGTTTCGTAGACAGCCAACCGTTCGCCGGTGACTTCCTCGAAGCAATGGCCGGGGTGCAGGATTTCTGGCAAGAGCCTGCCTACGCGGAACTGCTGCTGGCAATGCAGAAGCGCATCCACGACTACGTGGTTGCCGACCAAGGCACAGCTCAAGAAGCGCTTGATCTTCTGATCGAAGATTGGACGGAAGTCTTCGAAGACGAAGGCAAGCTTTAGTCCGGACACAGGCAGGAGCGGGTGCAAACCCGCTCTACCTTCACCCGTGAGTCCTAAACCAACAAGAACTGGCAAAGAGATGTCTGACAGGACCGTAGATCGCGTTGCGCAGGCAACGCCCGAGCGAGTTGCGCGAAAAATTCGGGGGTTATCCGACCGCGCGATCGCCTGGGTATTCATCTCCCCAACGATATTTCTACTGCTGGCGATCAATATCTTCCCTTTGATCTGGACCATCCAACTGAGCTTTACCAACTACAAGGCCAACCGGATCGGCCGTGAAGTCAAAGATGTCGGGCTCAGGAATTACGAGCGTATCCTGACGGACTCGGACACCTGGCTGAACATGCAGGCGACGGCGCATTTCCTGTTCTGGACGATTTTTTTTCAAGTCCTGATCGGATTTACTCTGGCGTGGTTGATCAACAAGAAATTCAAGGGCAATGATCTTTGGACCACGATCATCGTGCTGCCGATGATGTTGTCGCCTGCCGTCGTCGGGAACTTCTGGAAGTTTCTCTATCAGCCCCAGATCGGTCTGTTTAACTACATCGTATCGTGGTTTACCGGCAAAGACCCGTCGAGCTTTGAGATGCTCGGGTCCGTAACGCTGGCGCCCTGGTCCATCGTGATTGTCGACACCTGGATGTGGACCCCCTTCGTGATGCTCATCTGTCTGGCCGGGCTGCGCAGTATTCCCGATTACATCTACGAGGCAGCTGAGATCGACAGGGCCAGCAAGCTGCGCCAGTTCTTTACGATTACCATCCCGATGGTCCTGCCATTCCTCATGTTGGCGGTGCTGTTTAGAGGGATCGAGAACTTCAAGATGTTCGATCTGGTGGTGCAACTGACGGGCGGCGGGCCAGGGTCTGTTACGGAGCTGACCTCCATCAATTTGAAGCGCGAAGCCTTTGAGAAATGGCGCACGGGTTATGCCTCGGCCTATGCGATCATCCTTTTCGTCACCGTGTTCGGCCTTGCGTCGATCTACGTCAAAGCCCTGAACAAGGTGAAACAGAGATGAGCAGTTTTTCCGTCACCGAACCTTCGAACCGTTCAAAGTGGATCGCCGGGTTTCTGGTTATCACCTATGCGCTGATCACGATGATCCCGCTGGTTTGGATTTTGCTAACTGGCTTCAAGTCTCCAGCCGACGCGATCAGCTATCCGCCCAAGGTTGTCTTTGACCCAACACTTGAAGGCTATGTCAATCTCTTCACCACTCGCACACGGCAGACGCAGGAGTTCCTGGAAGCCAACCCGCCACAGAACTGGGCCGATGAGATCGTCCGCCAATACGACATGGTGATTGTCGGGCCATCCAAGTTTGGCGAGCGTTTTATGAATTCGGTGATCATCGGGTTTGGATCGACGTTCCTAAGCATCTTCCTTGGCACCTTGGCTGCTTATGCATTCAGCCGTTTCAAGGTGCCGCTCAAGGATGACCTTCTGTTCTTCATCCTCAGTACGAGAATGATGCCCCCGGTTGCCGTTGCGATCCCAATCTTCCTGATGTTCAGAAACCTCGGTCTAAGCGACACGCATTTGGGGATGATCCTTCTGTATACGGGTGTGAACATCTCGTTGGCTGTTTGGCTGCTGAAAGGGTTCATCGACGAAATCCCGCGAGAGTACGAGGAAGCGGCACTAATAGATGGCTACACCCGGTTTCAGGCCTTCTACAAAGTTGTACTGCCACAAGCCGCCACAGGCATCGCGTCAACTGCGATCTTCTGCCTGATCTTCGCTTGGAATGAGTACGCGTTTGCCGTGCTGCTGACATCTGCGAACGCGCAGACCGCACCGCCGTTCATCCCGACTATCATCGGCATCGGCGGTCTAGATTGGCCTGCAGTTGCGGCTGGTGCCACGATCTTCCTGATTCCGGTCATGATTTTCACCATCCTGATGCGCAAACACCTGCTGCGCGGGATCACATTCGGAGCGGTGCGCAAATGAGCGAGTTTCTATCAGGATTAATGCGTTTTCGCCGAGGCCCATGGGAGATGGTCGCGACCATCCTCATCGCGGTCGGCGTATTTATGCTGATGCAACCGTTCGTCCTTTGGGCGTTCACTTATTCCTTCATCGTTACGCTGATCGGAACTGTCATGTTCATCATCGTCAGCCATTTTCCGGAGTAGAAATGGCCCAGATCGTTGTCAAAAACGTAAAGAAGATGTTCGGCGATTTCACCGCTGTGCGGGAAAGCTCGTTCACGATTGAAGATGGTGAATTCTTCATGCTGCTTGGTCCATCGGGCTGCGGCAAAACAACGACGCTGAGGATGATCGCAGGCTTGGAGCTTCCAACATCGGGTGAGATCTATCTCGACGGCGAAGAAATCAGCCAGCGACCCCCATCAGAGCGAGACATTGCATTCGTGTTCCAGATGTTTGCGCTGTATCCCCACATGAACGTGCGCAAAAATATCAGCTACCCCCTGAAATCGCAGGGCATGCCGCGTGCTGCTGTAAAAGCCAAAGTAGAAGAAGTCGCGGGAATTCTGGGGATCAACGACATCCTCGATAGCCCGGTAGGTGGACTGTCAGGTGGCGACCGGCAGCGTGTGGCGCTGGGCCGCGCGATCGTTCGCGAACCCAAGGCATTCATGATGGACGAACCGTTGGGTGCCTTAGATGCCGAGTTTCGAGAACACATGGCCGAAGAGTTACGCGCGCTTCATGACCGTATGGGCGCAACCACTGTTTACGTGACACACGACCAGTTGGAAGCCATGCAAATGGGCGACAAGATCGTAGTGATGAACAACGCTGTGATTGAGCAATTCGGCACACCTCAGGAAATCTACGACAAACCAGCCACAATGTTCGTTGCAGATTTTATCGGGTCCCCTTCCATGAACTTCCTGCCGTTTCAAGGAAAGGTCGCGCCTGACTCGGAAATGGTTCGACTAAATGGCCATGACGAAGCCGTGCCCAAACTGATGGAGGGGGCGGAAGGTGACTTAGTTTTTGGGGTTCGCCCTGAGCATGTTTTTCTATCGGATGCGAGCGCCTACAGAGCCAAGGTTCTGGCGACAGAATATTTGGGAACCACCCAGATCGTGACGCTGCAAAGCCCGAACGGAGAGCTGAAAGCCCGGATTGATGCTCGCGAAGTCGTAAATCCCGGCGAGACGGTGGGGTTAGAGTTCCGCTCACCCTCAGTAACACTGTTTGAAAAGGCCACCGGACGCGCGTTGAGGTCCGCTCTGAACGACGAGGTACTAAGTAATGGCTGAAGTCGTTTTAGAGAATATCTCGAAGTCATTCGGCAATCTAAAGGCGGTGGATGATATCTCAATGACGATCCCCAACGGCGCCTTTGTGGTGCTATTGGGTCCAACGGGCGCGGGAAAGACAACGACGCTGAGATTGATATCCGGACTTGAGAAACTGGATTCTGGAACCGTTCGCATTGCTGGACGGGATGTTGGAATAGAAACGCCAGCCCAGCGCGATGTGGCTATGGTTTTCCAGCAATACTCACTGTACCCGCATATGACAGTGCGGGAGAACCTGTCTTTTCCTCTGAGGTCGCCGATCCTGAAGACGCCAGAGGATGAGATCAAGCGGAAGGTTAACGAAGTTGCGGACATCCTCCAGATTCCGCACAAGTTGAACAACAAAGCGACTGAACTGTCTGGCGGTGAAATGCAGCGCGTTTCAATTGGACGAGCGCTGGTGCGAGACCCCCAGATATTTCTGATGGATGAACCCCTCAGCTCTTTAGACGCCAAGCTTCGGGCGGATTTGCGGGTCGAATTAAAAAGAATTCAGGCGGATCTGGGATCGACCTTGCTATACGTGACCCATGATCAAGTCGAAGCCATGACAATGGCGACGCATATCGGCGTTTTGGAAAACGGCAGGCTGGTTCAGTACGGAACACCCCGGGACATCTATGAAAACCCCGGTAGCGTTTATGTCGCCAGCCGGTTGGGACTGCCGCGGATCAACATTCTGCCTTCCGAGCTGTTCGGAGGCAATCACAAAGGTCCGCAAATAGGTCTTCGCCCGGAAAACATCATCGAAGGAGAAGGCAGCGAAGCGCGGGTAATACGCGCAGAGCATCTGGGGGATCAAACGCGGCTACACCTGGACCTGAACGGTCACCCGGTTGTGACCTTGATTGATGTACATCAGGATTATCCATCTGGAAAACTTATAAAAATCCGCCCACACAACCCGTTGTATTTTGACGCGTCCGGCGCGCGCGTGAATTAAGGAGCAAAAGCATGGCCCAGTTCCTCAACACCAAAGAAACCCTTGTTACAGACGCGATTGACGGTCTTTTGGCCGCTTCTGGCGGCGCATTGACCCGATTGGACGGCTACCCGCATATCAAGGTGGTTTACCGCTCGGATTGGGACAAATCCAAGGTGGCATTGGTGTCTGGTGGCGGGTCTGGTCACGAACCTGCTCATGCTGGGTTTGTCGGGGCTGGCATGCTGACTGCGGCTGTGTGTGGAGAGGTGTTTGCATCGCCTTCAGTTGAGGCGGTTCTTGCGGGCATTCTGGCCGTGACCGGTGAGGCGGGGTGTTTGCTAATTGTGAAAAATTACACTGGTGATCGGTTGAACTTTGGGCTTGCGGCGGAACGCGCCCGCGCCTTGGGGCGCAAGGTTGAGATGGTGGTAGTCGATGATGACATCGCCTTGCCGGATCTGCCGCAGCCGCGTGGTGTGGCCGGGACCTTGTTCGTACACAAAATTGCAGGCGCGCTTGCGGAAGATGGCGCTGACCTGGACACAGTGACCAAGGCTGCAAAAAGCGTCATCGGTAAAGTGGTCAGTATCGGGATGAGCCTCGATACCTGCACCGTTCCGGGATCTCCGAAAGAGGACAGGATTGCACCGGGCAAAGCCGAGTTGGGCTTGGGAATCCATGGCGAACCGGGTGTTGAGCAGGTGGATTTTGCCAACGCGGTCACGGCTATGTCCACCGTCGTAGGAAAGTTAAAACAACGGATTAGCTCGGGGGAATGTGTTGCGTTGGTTAACAACCTCGGGTCTACAACCCCACTGGAAATGTCCGTGTTGACGCACGCGTTATCCGAAACAGGGATGGCGCGTCACATTATCGGTCCTTCGCCAATGATGACATCTCTGGACATGCACGGATTCTCTGTTTCTGTCTTGCCCGTGAGCGAAGGCGAACTGTCGGCGCTTGAAGCTCCGGTCGCTCTCGTGGCATGGCCAGGCGTCAATTCTATTGATCCAATTCAAGTCGCGCCTTTGCCTGATGGCTTGACACCGATTGATCCTATTCCATCCAACAATCCCGCGACGAAGGAAACGATCACGCGATTGTCCGAATTGATGATAAATGCTGAGAAGGACCTGAATGAGTTAGATGCCAAGTCCGGCGATGGAGATACCGGCAGCACATTGGCAACTGCGGCCAGGGCTCTGCAGGGTAGTCTGGACCGAATGCCACTTGCGGATCTGACGCAACTTTTTCCGGCTTTGGGCAACGAACTCAGCCAAACAATGGGTGGTTCTTCAGGGGTCATTCTTGCCATCTTTTTCAATGCAGCAGGAGACGCCTGCGCCAGTGGCGCATCGATCCCGAAGTCTTTGGCGGAAGGTTTGAACCGCGTCAGCCAGGTTGGGGGCGCGAAGGTCGGCGACAGGACAATGATCGATGCGTTGGCACCCGCTTTGGACGCTCTGCCTTTGGGATTGGTCCAAGCTGCACATGCAGCGCGCGAAGGCGCGGACAGCACTGCAAATATTCACCGTGCCAAGGCCGGTCGGGCCGCTTATGTTCCCGAGGAAAACCTGATGGGAAACAACGACCCTGGCGCTGAAGCCGTCGCCTTGCTGTTCGAGGGGTTGGCGCAGGAGATTAAAGGCTGAACGACACGTGAAAGAGCAAAAACACAAACTAGAATTGGTGAACAAACCAACTGTGAATGACATTGCGCGTGTTGCGGGTGTCAGTCTGGCAACCGTTGATCGTGTCCTGAACAGACGGCCGGGCGTTCGTGCAGTGACTGTACAAAAGGTTCAACAGGCAATTAATGAGCTTGGCTATGTCCGCGACACCGCTGCAGCCAACCTTGCGAGAAAGCGTGTCTATAACTTCTTGTTTGTGCTGCCCGATAGCGACAACGAGTTTGTCGAAGCGCTTAGCAAGCAAATCGTAGAACAGTCGCGCGATCAGTTCATCGAGCGGACGCGTATGAAAATCCAACGTGTCGCTCCATTTGATCCCCAGGAAATTGTCGAAATCCTAGACGCCTTGGACATTCGGGAAGCCGATGGCGTCGCTGTCTTCGGTCCGGAAACACCGTCGGTACGTGATGCAGTGAAACGGGTCCGGGACAAAGGCGTTCCAGTCGTCGCGTTGGTGTCTGACCTGCCCAGCTCGGAGCGCGACCACTTCGTCGGAGTTGACAACGTATCGGCTGGTCGGACTGCGGCACAGTTGATGGGGCGCTTTGTGCATCGCAAGGGAAAGTTGTTGGTCTTGACAGGCTCGCGCTTGGCACGGGATCATTTGGAACGACGGCAGGGTTTCGATCTGGTGATTGCCGAAGATTTTCCGCATCTCGAAGTTGTGGCGTCGGTCGAAGGTCGCGATGACCCTGAGCTGATTTACAAGATGATGCCCGAGATTTTTGAGACCTATCCAGATCTTGTCGGTATCTATTCTTCCGCTGCTGGCAACGCCGGTTTGATCCAGTTTCTGTCCGACAGCAAAATCAGCAAAGATCTGGTGATCATAGCCCATGAACTCACGCCGCTCAGCCGTGACGCACTGAGCCGTGGAACATTTGATGCGTTAATCTCGCAGGATTCAGGTCACTTGGTCCGATCCACGGTCCGTCTGTTGCGCGCAACATCAGACAAGGTTCCGTTCAACAAGGCACAAGAACGTATTCGCATCGATATCTATCTGAAGGAAAATTTACCGCCATAGAGGCATCGGTTTTTGGGGAGGAGACATTATGGAAACGATTAAAGGCCCGGCGTTGTTTCTGGCACAGTTCGCCGGAGATGAAGCGCCTTTCAACTCGTGGGACACCATTACCAAATGGGCGGCGGATTGTGGGTACAGAGGCGTTCAGGTGCCCAGTTGGGACGGCCGGTTGTTTGATCTTGAAACCGCTGCCTCAAGCACGGATTACTGCGATGAATTCAAGGGCAAGGCCAAAGAGAACGGCGTGGAAGTGACGGAGTTGTCCACGCATCTTCAGGGCCAACTTGTTGCCGTGCATCCCGCATACGACGCAGCATTCGACGGCTTCGCCGCCGAAAGCGTCAGGGGAAACCCAAAAGCCCGGCAGGAGTGGGCCGTTGATCAGGTTAAGAAGGCGCTGTCAGCTTCCAAAAATTTAGGGATATCAGCGCACGCGACATTCTCTGGCGCGCTCGCATGGCCTTATGTTTACCCTTGGCCGCAACGTCCTGCTGGCCTTATCGAAACAGCATTTGATGAGCTTGCCAGCCGTTGGGTCCCGATCCTGGATCACGCAGAAGATTGTGGAGTCGATGTTTGTTATGAAATCCATCCAGGCGAGGATCTGCATGATGGCGTGACCTATGAGATGTTCCTCGAACGGGCGGGCAATCATGCTCGGGCTTGTATGCTATACGACCCGTCGCATTACGTTCTGCAGTGTCTCGACTACCTGGATAATATCGACATCTACAAAGACCGAATCCGGATGTTCCATGTCAAAGACGCCGAGTTCAACCCGACCGGTCGGCAGGGCGTCTATTCTGGTTATCAAAGCTGGGTTAACCGGGCAGGGCGTTTCCGCTCGCTTGGTGATGGTCAGGTCGACTTTGGGGCCGTTTTTTCGAAAATGGCTGCAAACGATTTTGACGGCTGGGCCGTGGTCGAGTGGGAGTGCTGCTTGAAACACCCAGAAGACGGAGCGCGCGAAGGCGCGCAATTCGTTTCTGACCACATTATCCGTGTCACAGAGAAAGCATTCGACGACTTTGCGGATGGCGGCACCGATATGGCGGCCAATCGAAAAATGCTGGGGATAGACTAATGGTAACTGGACGCAGTGAAGTAAAATCAGGCCGCATTCGCCTTGGCATGGTTGGTGGCGGCACTGATGCTTTCATAGGAGGTGTGCATCGAATTGCGGCGCGCTTGGATGACAAGTTCGAGTTGGTCGCAGGTGCCTTGTCTTCAACGCCAGAAAAATCTCGAGAAAGCGGAGAAGCGTTGGGGCTCGAACGGGTCTATGACGACTTTAAGCAGATGGCGATCAGAGAAGCGCGTTTGAAATCGGGGATCGAAGCAGTCTCGATCGTCACGCCTAATCACGTTCATTACGCCGCAGCGCGAGAGTTCTTGAAACGCGGTATTCACGTGATTTGCGACAAGCCCCTCACTTCGACCCTTGCGGATGCCAAGAAGCTCGTGAAGGCGGCGGAGAGTTCAGGCGCGCTGTTCATTCTAACCCATAACTACACCGGTTATCCAATGGTCAGGCAGGCGCGTGAGATGGTCGCCAACGGCGAGATTGGCAATATCCGCGTGGTTCAGGTTGAATATCCGCAGGACTGGTTGACCGAGCAGCAAGACTTTAAGCAAGCCGAATGGCGAACCGATCCTGAGCGTTCCGGAGCAGGGGGATCGACGGGTGACATCGGAACCCACGCCTACAATATCGCCTGCTTTGTGACAGGCTTGAAGGCGGAAAGCCTTGCGGCTGACTTGCAGGCCTTTGTGCCGGGGCGTAGGGTCGACGATAACGCACATGTCCTGCTGCGGTTCGACGGTGGCGCGCGCGGGATGCTGTGGTCGTCCCAAGTTGCCCCCGGCAATGAAAACGCACTGCGATTGCGTGTCTATGGTGAAAAAGGTGGGATCGAGTGGGCGCAGGAAGATCCAAACTATCTTTGGTTTACGCCCTATGGTGAGCCGAAACGACTGATCACCCGAAATGGGGCCGGAGCCGGGGACGCCGCCAACCGTCTGAGCAGGGTGCCTCCGGGCCATCCGGAAGGGTATCTGGAAGGTTTTGCAAATGTCTATAGTGAAGCTGCGGACGCCATAACAGCGTTTCGAAGTGGCAATTCAGCTGATCCATCGGTGATCTATCCCACTGTTCAGGATGGATTGAATGGTGTCAGGTTCGTTGCAGCTTGCGTGCAAAGCTCTGAAAGAAATGCGGCTTGGGTAAAGTTGGAGTAGCGCGACAGTCGTCTTGACACTGCGTCTTCCATAATTAATTTTACTAACTAAAATAAAACTCAAAGGATGGCGCCGAATGTATCTTGGATTGGATTTGGGAACGTCGGGTCTCAGAGGCATTCTGATCGATGAATCCGGTCTCGTCGTCAGCGACGCAGAAGCTGGCATTTCTACATCGACGCCAAAACCCGGCTGGTCCGAGCAGAATCCGTCAGATTGGATTAGCGCGTGCTTAGAAGTTGTCGCGAATCTCCGTGCGGACAACGAACCGGCATTCGCAAAACTTCGCGGCATTGGTCTGAGCGGACACATGCATGGTGCCACTTTATTGGATGCCAGTGGAAGGGTTCTTAGGCCCTGCATTCTATGGAATGATACACGCTCGGCGGACGAGGCAAGTACACTCGACCAGATTCCACAGATGCGCACCATATCAGGAAACATCGTTTTTCCTGGCTTCACGGCCCCGAAACTGGAATGGGTGCGATCGCACGAGCCCGAGGTGTTCTCAAAAACAGCCAAGGTTCTATTGCCTAAAGACTATCTGCGGTTTTGGCTGACGGGTGATTACATATCGGACATGTCAGACAGTGCCGGCACATCATGGTTGGACGTAGACAATCGGCAGTGGTCGGAAACGGCTTTGGGTTTGGGGCACATGCATGCCTCACAGATGCCGCGTCTTGTCGAGGGGAACGAACCGGCTGGTGAGTTGAAAACTGAGCTGCGGCGGGCGTGGGGGCTTTCCAATCCTGTCGTTGTGGCAGGTGGCGCAGGCGACAATGCGGCCGCCGCCTGTGGCATCGGGAGCATTCGGGACGGCGCGGGTTTTGTATCTTTGGGAACGTCCGGAGTTCTTCTTGTTGCTCGGGATGCATATGCTCCGGCACCTGAAACTGCTGTACACTGCTTTTGCCACGCTGTTCCCGAAATGTGGATACAAATGGGGGTCATACTCTCGGCAACAAACAGTATGAATTGGTTGTCTCGCAATCTAAGTCAATCTGTGGAAAAACTGGCGTCGATGGTACCCGGCAGTATAACCGGACCCTCTTCGATTGCGTTCCTACCGTACCTTTCAGGCGAGCGAACGCCGCATAACAACAGCCGGATCCGAGCAGCTTTCTTAGGCATAGATGTCGCGTCGGGCCCCGCTGAACTGACACAATCTGTGATGGAAGGCGTCGCCTTTGCGATGCGGGACTGTCTTGAAGCCTTAAAAAGCACAGGAACCGTACCGACCAACTTGATGGCTGTTGGAGGAGGCGCACGATCCAGGTTCTGGTTGGAAACAATGGCGACCGTATTGCAAGTGCCGTTGGGCTTGCCAAAAGGCAGTGATTTCGGAGCGGCGATGGGCGCAGCGCGCCTCGCTATCTGCGCGGCCAACAACGCAAACCTCGGGGACATCATGACACCGCCCAAAATTCAGGAAGTTATCGATCCACGTAACGATCTGGCCGAACACTATGAAAGGGAATATGGGCGATATCGACAATATTACATGGCACTGGCGCCCTTGGCGGCAGGATGACGCCTACAATGGAATATTCTTCTCGGGTCGAGACGGTTATGCTGACCGATGGCGATATGCGGGCATCGGTACTGAACTACGGGGCAATCACTCAAAGTTGGTGGTTCAAGGATATACCGCTTATTTTGGGGTTTGATGATCCAATCAAGTACTTACTCGATACAAGTTATGTGGGCGCAGTTGTAGGTCGTGTTGCGAACCGGATCGGCGGCGCGCGGTTCGAGTTGGCAGGCACACGTTTTGGGCTTAGCGCCAATGAGGGTAAGAATACTCTGCATGGCGGGGCTGAGGGGCTTTCCAAACAATTCTGGAACCTTAGACAGACCGCACCGAACGAAGTGGTATTGCACTACCTTTCACACGACGGGGAAAGCGGTTTTCCTGCGAATGTCCGGTTCGAGGTCAGCGTCACGCTGCGGTACCCACGGTTGACCTATATATTAAAAGGTTATCCTGACCGTCCTACGCCGATCAGCCTAACGCAGCATAACTATTATTCGTTGGGCAGCTCAAAAGGTGTCGACGCACACAAGCTGGAACTGGCCTCTGTCCGCTACTTGGAACTAGACGAACAAGGAGTTCCGTCCGGTGCGGTGTGTTCGACCAAGAACGGCGAACTTGATTTCTCTGCGCCCAGATCGATCGGGCATGTTCCAAAGGCCATCGACCACTATTTCTGCTTTGACCTGAATCGCGATCCAACTGGTCCGATCGCGAAGTTCACCGCACCGTCTGGTCTTTCTCTGACTGCTTATTCTGACCAACCCGGAGTACAGGTCTATTCGGGTGCCCAATTGGCGAAGCCGCTAAGCGGTTCGGCTGGTTTGTGCATCGAACCCTCCGGATATCCGAATGCGCCCAACATACCCTCGTTTCCTTCGATCATATGCACCTACGAGAAACCGTACAGGCAGGTGCTCACGCTCGAGATTTCGGAAGATGGCAATGAGAGCTAGGTTAGTCATTTCCACCATTGGCTTTTTGATTGCCGGCAATGGCGCCAACGCTCAGGAGCTTGGGCCACCTCCAACTTTCCTAGAACCTGATTTCGACCGCGTTGAACTAGGACAGTTGCTATTCTACGACCCGATTTTGTCCGGCAACAAGAACATCAGTTGCGCGACCTGCCATCACCCGAGGTTTGGCACTTCGGACGGCCTTTCGTTAGGAATCGGGGAAGGCGGGATTGGCCTGGCTGCTGAACGCAGGCTGGATCCCCAGAATACGCCGGAGCAACGCATTCCCCGTAATTCACCGGCGCTTTGGAATCTTGGTGCGACAGAGTTTACGACGTTTTTTCATGATGGGCGCCTTGAGGCCGATCCAACACAACCCAACGGGATTAGAACACCTTTGGGGACACATATGCGGTCCGGTTTCCAATCGGCATTAGCGGCGCAGGCGATGTTCCCGGTTCTTTCACCAGACGAAATGGCCGGTCATTACTCGGAAAATGACGTCAGCAAGGCAGTTCGACTCGGGCTTTTGACACAGCAAGGCGGCGCGTGGGATCTGATTGCAGCACGTGTTGCCGCTATCCCAGAATACAAGCAGCGGTTTGAAGCCATTACGCCGGGTGGTGAGATATCTTTCACGGCCATAGCAAATGTGATCGCAGATTTCATCGCGTTCGAATGGCGCGCAGATAACAGTCCTTTTGATCGCGCGATGCGAGGCGAGGCCACACTATCCGAAGACGCCGAACTTGGCATGAACCTGTTTTATGGAGAGGCGGGGTGTAGCGCATGCCACGTGGGATGGTTCCAAACAGATCACAAGTTTCATTCGATCGCCCTTCCGCAAATCGGGCCCGGAAAGGCCGCTCGATTTGAGAACCATGTCAGAGATGATGGTCGTCTTCGCGTCACGGGTAACTCCGAGGACGCGTTTGCCTTTCGTACGCCATCGCTCCGCAATGTGACGCTAACCGCTCCTTACGGGCACAATGGAGCATTTGCACGGCTGGAGGATATCGTACGCCACCATCTGGACTCGGTTTCTTCTTTGCGAAGCTACACTACTGAAATGGCTTATTTGCCAGATTTTCCGGGTTCTGAAGACGAAACTCCGCTGCTGGATCAGCAACATCTAGATGCCATAGCCAAAAGCAACGGTTTACCGAAGGTTGTTCTAACGGATAATGAGATCGACGCGTTATTGAGCTTTCTGGCAAGCCTTGAAGACCCTGCACAGAGGTTGGGCGTTCCCGCCTATGTTCCAAGCGGTCTGCCGGTAGATCAATAGTCACCTATGCATTTCAACGATCTGGTTCGGTACGACCTCCTGCCACGCACCGACTTCTCCGTCCGGCCATATTACCCGTAACTGTACTTGAGTTTCAGCCCCCAAGCCGAAATGATGATAGCCAGCCGTGCCTCCTACATGTCCGCCGCCAATAGTTATTTCGCGGGTCTGTAAGCCCCATCTGGTTTGAACCTCGACAAATCCGCCTACCGCTGCCCAATTGAATTTGTCCTGAGTAACTTCTACCAACAGCCAATTGCCACCTGCTGAAATATTCTGGTTGACCTCAAGTTTTGATCCACGGTTTACGACCACCAGATCGAGCCGCCCATCGTTGTTCAGATCCGCAAGCGCTGCGCCGCGAGACTTCGCTATCGACGCAACACCAGCCTCTGCCGAAGCTTCGATAAACTGACCTTCCGAATCCTGAACCAAAAGGTTGTTCGGGTCGTTCAGTGCTGCATCGGGCATTTGCTCGACATTGCCTTTGGCGACGAAGATGTCGTCTCTGCCGTCATTGTTGACGTCTCCAAACTGCGCGTGCCAACCGGTCGACGGCCTTCCGTCATTGCCGACATGCGGCCTGTGGGCAGTCGTGCCTTTTTCATAAGTTGCATCGCGCCACGTCGGGCCGCCGGTATCGGGGTCAAAAATTTGGAGTTTTTGGTCACCCATCGAAGTCAAGTAAACCTCAGGAAAGCCGTCTCCGGTCAGATCGCGAGAGGCAATTCCCATGCCCCAGATCGAATAGGGCAGCCATCCGTCTTCGGGCGAATACAATCGGGGCTCTGGCTCCATGGCCCATAGTTGCTCTTGCCCACCACGAACATAATAGTGGCGGTCGTTGCTGATACGGAGGTCAGCACGTCCGGTTCGCGCCCAGTCTGAAAACAAAATGGAAAGCGAGCAATATCCCGGTTTCAGATGCTGGGGTTGGCCATAACTGTTCCCGTTCGGGCGATAGAGCAGGGTTGGCCCGCAGGATTCAAACGGACCTTCTGGATCGAAGCGATCCACGTAAGTTCCAAACGCCAGAGTCGGCATAGACTGGCCTTCTTCCCAAGTGGCTGAAAACCCTGTGGTCCAGTGATCTTCGGATTGGAACTCGATGTTATCGAAGGGACGGAACTGACAATCCGACTGCCCTTGAAGCAGCACATCTTCACCAACGCGCAAAATGGCCAGGTCAGTCAAGCCGTCGCCGTTAATGTCTAATGGGTAAGCACCGGTTACTCCCGTCAAGAACAGTGGATCCGGCGTTTCAATCCGAAAAGAAATCTCGCCCCGAGAGGTGTTTTTGAACAGCTGAGATCGATTGGATCCGCCCGCGACGAACAATTCGGGAAACGTGTCGCCGTCACAGTCGAAAACTGCTACGCCACCACCCACAAAATGCTCCCAACCGCCGTCGTAGATATGTGCAGGTACATCTATTACTTTGAATTGCGGTTGAGTGCCCGCTTCGGCAGCCGTGGCAAGAAAGAGTAATGCCGCAAGTTCAGGACGCATTCGCCGCAAGCTCCTTCACCTTCAGGATCGAGACTTGTTCGATCCCATAGGCGGCCGCACCTTTGGCCCACATCAGATCACCCCAGTGATGCACTTTGATTTCAGGCAAGGGTGCGTCGACATTCACAACACCATTTCGAATGCGCGTCATAACTTCGGCTGAGCAAAGGTGTTCAAAACTCATTTGCGCGCCCGATACAATAATGCACTGGGGATCGAACAGATTAATCAGATTGGATACTCCAAGCCCGAACATCTGTCCTGCACGCGCTAGAACCGAGGCGGCTCTATCATCACCGGAATTGGCGCGAGCGTGGATATCCGAGACCGTTTGCATATTATCGGCGTGACCTGTGACAGTCATTTCCCGGATCAGGGCGTAGTCCCCCACATAGGCTTCCAGACACCCTCGTTGTCCACATTGGCATAATGCGCCATCGAGTTGCACCTTAGTATGCCCAAATTCGGCCCCGCACCCTCTTTCCCCGCGATAAAGTCGGCCGTCCAGAACGATGCCAAGCCCAACACCATGTTCGATCGTGACGACAAGGAAATTCTTCAACCCGTTGCCTAGCCCAGAAAGCTGTTCAGCCTTTGCGACAAGGTTCGCGTCGTTTTCCACGAATGCAGGGCAGGGGAGTTCTTTCGCAAGTAAAGGGCTGAAGTCAATGTTTCTTTCAGTTACCGAGGATGACCAGTGGACAAAGTTCCTTGCCGCATCAATCTGCCCGGCCAATCCGATTGAAACGCCAGCCAAGTGTCCGATTGAAAGACCGACCCGTTGGCACGTATCTTCAAGGGCTTCGCGAATAGTTGATATAAGGTTCGTCGGCGACATTCGGGCGTCTTCAAGCGGGACGTTGTGCGACGTCACCTCGTTGCCTTCAAAATCCACCAAAATGACCGAGATCACCTGACGAGCAATCTTCAGGCCCGCAACAAGGATGGATTGGCCATCCAATTGCAGCAAAACTCTGGGCCGACCTCTTTTTCCAGACTTTGACTGAGCTTCGCCTTCGGTTTCCTTGATCAGCCCTGCCGAGATCAGATCAGCCGTCGCTGAAGTGATCGTGGCAGGACTGGTCTCCAAGGCGGATGCGATATCAATCCGCGATACGGATCCATTGCTTCTGATCTGTTCCAACACCCGCAGGCGGGTCGCGTTTCGTTGGTCCAAAGAAACTACAGACGCTTTGCTTTTCAGCATCTTGCCCTCGCGAATCTTATCTTTGGTTCAATCTATTTGAATTTTGATGTGTCTTATAGACTAAATATTTTACCGACTGAAATAAATGTGTTATTTGAAATTGTGAGAGCCGCGAATCGAGTTGAGATGGCTCTGCATATGGGAGGAAATCATGAAAAAAATTCTCAGCTTCTCAGCTGTAGCCACGCTGCTGGCCTCGACTGCGTTCGCAGAGCCGGTAGTCGGCGTAAGCTGGTCCAACTTTCAGGAAGAGCGCTGGAAGACAGACGAAGCCGCGATCAAATCGGCGTTAGAAGCCGGCGGTGCCGAGTATATCTCGGCCGATGCGCAATCATCCTCGGCCAAACAGCTTTCGGATATCGAAAGCCTAATTGCGCAAGGCGTGGACGCGCTTATCATCCTAGCGCAGGACGCGCAGGCCATTGGACCGGCGGTTCAGGCCGCGGCGGACGAAGGTATTCCTGTGATTGCCTATGACCGTCTGATCGAGGACGACCGAGCATTTTATCTGACCTTCGACAACGTGGAAGTCGGCAGAATGCAGGCTCGGGCTGTCTTTGAGGCCATGCCCAAAGGCAACTACGTGATGATCAAAGGCTCTCCTACTGATCCAAACGCAGATTTCCTGCGCGGTGGTCAGCAAGAGATCATCGGAGCAGCCGTCGACAGCGGTGACATTGTAATTGTTGGTGAAGCCTACACAGATGGTTGGTTGCCCGCGAACGCGCAGCGGAACATGGAACAAATCCTGACCGCGAACGAAAACAACGTGGATGCAGTCGTTGCGTCGAATGACGGTACTGCAGGCGGTGTTGTTGCTGCGCTGACCGCACAGGGCATGGAAGGCATTCCGGTTTCCGGTCAGGACGGCGACCACGCGGCATTGAATCGTGTCGCACTGGGAACGCAGACGGTTTCGGTTTGGAAGGATGCTCGCGAACTTGGAAAGGCGGCTGGTGAAATTGCTGTCGCATTGAGCGGTGGGACAAGCCCTGCTGATGTCGAAGGCGCAGTTAGCTGGACATCACCGGGTGGGACCGAGATGAACTCGGTTTTCCTAGCGCCTGTTCCAATCACTAAGGACAACTTGTCCGTGGTTGTTGATGCCGGATGGATCCCGCTGGAAGATCTTTGCCAAGGCGTTGAAAACGGACCTGCCCCTTGTAACTAAACCACTCAGCCCTGGGCCCTTTTGTCCGGGCCTGGGGCAAATGCTGAATATGAAAGATCGGAAATGACCGAAACTTCGTCTCAGCCGGTACCTGAAAAAGCGAAACCCAGCCTGTTCCAGCAACTGGAACTGGATATGCGGCTTTTGGGAATGATCGGCGCGTTTGTCATCCTGTGCATCGGGTTCAACATCTTCACAGATGGAAGGTTCCTGACGCCGCGCAATCTATTCAACCTGTCCATCCAGACAGTTTCGGTCGCCATTATGGCATGTGGGATGGTGTTCATTATCGTCACGCGGCACATCGACTTGTCGGTAGGAGCGCTGCTGGCAACTACCTCGGCTGTGATGGCAATGACGCAAACTGAGCTTTTGCCGCAAGTCCTTGGGATGGGTTTGAACAATCCAGCAACCTGGGCGATCACCATTGTTGTCGGGCTGTTTGTCGGCACGCTGATTGGTGCGTTTCATGGCTGGATGGTCGGATACCTGACGATACCAGCCTTCATCGTCACGCTTGGTGGATTTCTGGTTTGGAGAAACGTGGCGTGGTATTTGACTAGCGGTCAGACGATCGGTCCTCTGGATAGTACATTCCTGATGTTTGGCGGGACCAACGGGACATTGGGAACGACGACAAGCTGGCTGTTCGGCTTGTTTGCTACCGCAATCGCGATCTGGGCTTTGTGGAGCAGTCGTCGCGCAAAGGCGGCACATGGATTCCCTGTCAAACCTGTCTGGGCCGAAGCCACTCTGGCCGGGATAATCGCAATCGCCATCCTTGGGTACGTTTACATCGTAAACAGTTACGCCATACCAACGCGGCGGCTGCAACGTATGTTCGAAGCGCGCGGAGAGACAATGCCAGAGGGGCTGGTCGTCGGATACGGCATACCGATTTCTGTACTCATCCTAATCATCGTGGCTGTCACGCTGACAATTGTGGCGCGAAAAACCCGGTTTGGTCGGTACATCTTTGCCACTGGCGGCAACCCGGATGCGGCAGAGCTTTCGGGTATCAACACTCGACTGCTAACCGTGAAAATCTTTGCTTTGATGGGTTTCTTGTGCGCCGTGTCCGCGGTGGTCGCCTCGGCCCGCTTGGCGAACCATTCGAACGACATTGGTACGCTCGACGAACTTCGGGTCATAGCAGCTGCAGTGATCGGAGGAACCGCATTGTCGGGCGGCATCGGCACTATCTATGGCGCGATCCTGGGTGCATTGATCATGCAGGCGCTGCAATCGGGCATGGCAATGGTTGGCGTTGACGCGCCGTTTCAGAACATCGTCGTCGGCAGCGTCCTCGTGTTGGCCGTCTATATCGACATCGTTTACCGCAAGCGACTGGGGGCAAAGTGATGCAAGCTCAGGATACGCAGAAAAAACCTTCTGGCACTGGGCGCGGTTCAGGCGCGCCGCCATTGGTCGAGATGCGCGACATCTCGATTTCCTTCGGTGGGATCAAGGCCGTCGACCATGTGTCGGTCGATCTCTATCCGGGTGAAGTCGTTGGCCTGCTTGGCCACAACGGGGCCGGAAAGTCCACGTTGATCAAGGTATTGTCCGGCGCCTATCAGATGGACCACGGCGAGATTCTGATCGATGGCAAGCCGGTCGAGATTGGCAATCCTCGTGACGCCCGGGCGAACAATATTGAGACCATCTATCAAACGCTTGCCTTGGCCGACAATCTGGACGCGACCTCGAACCTTTTTCTTGGGCGCGAGATGACGACACCGTTTGGGTTGGTCAACGACGCAGCCATGGAGGCCGAATGCCGCAAGATCATGGCGCAGCTCAACCCGAACTTTCAGAAGTTCAGCGACCCTGTTTCCGCATTATCCGGCGGCCAAAGGCAATCGGTGGCCATCGCGCGCGCGGTCTATTTCAACGCCCGTATCCTGATCATGGATGAACCCACAGCAGCGCTTGGGCCACATGAAACTCAGATGGTGGCGGATCTGATCCACCAGCTAAAGGCGCAAGGCATCGGGATATTTCTGATCGATCACGACGTGCATGCCGTCATGGAACTGTGCGACCGCGCATCGGTCATGAAGAACGGAAAACTGGTTGGGACGGTCGATATCGCAGACGTAACTGATGACGATCTTTTGTCGATGATCATTCTCGGCAAGCAGCCAGCACAAAAAGCAGAATAGGGGGCAGAAATGCCAAGTGGATTTTTTGAAGGGATCGAGAAGATCCAGTTTGAAGGCGTGGATAGCAAGAACCCGTTGGCCTTTCGTCACTACGACCCGGATGAAATCATCATGGGCAAGCGTATGGGGGACCATCTGCGGTTTGCTGTGGCCTGGTGGCATTCATTCGCGTGGGAGGGCGGAGACCCCTTTGGTGGACCTACGTTCGAACGTCCATGGTATCCTCAGGACGATATGGGCCGGGCCCGCCAGAAGGCAGATATTGCATTCGAATTGTTTGAGCTTTTGGGGCAGCCATTTTTTTGCTGGCACGATGCTGATATCCGGCCCGAACAGGGAAATTTTGCCGATAACCTGCGCACATTGGAAGAAATCACCGATTACATCGGTGAAAAGATGCAAGTTTCTGGCAGCAAACTGCTTTGGGGTACGGCCAATATGTTCAGTCATCGTCGCTGGATGTCTGGCGCCAGTACCAATCCTGATCCCGACGTTTTTGCATTCGCTGCAGCGACCGTGAAATCCTGCATGGATGCAACTCACAAACTAGGCGGCGAAAACTATGTTCTGTGGGGTGGTCGTGAGGGCTACGAAACCCTCCTGAACACGGACCTGACAACTGAGCTGGACCACATGGGCCGTTTTCTGAATATGGTCGTAGAATACAAACACAAGATCGGGTTCAAAGGCACTATTCTTGTAGAGCCGAAACCTCAGGAGCCTTCCAAGCACCAATACGACTATGATGCAGCTACTTGCATCGGATTTCTTAGGAAGTACGGTTTGGAGAAAGAAGTGAAGCTGAATCTCGAGCAGGGCCACGCGATCCTTGCCGGGCATAGCTTTGAGCATGAAATAGCGGTCGCGGCAGCTGAAGGGATGCTGGGTTCGATTGATATGAACCGCAACGACTACCAATCTGGATGGGATACAGACCAGTTCCCGAACAACACACCAGAAGTTGCCCTGGCTTATTATTACATCCTGAAAGCTGGTGGTTTTACCACCGGCGGCACAAATTTCGACGCCAAAATTCGCCGGCAATCGATTGACGCTGTCGATCTGGTGGCGGCTCATATCGGTGGAATGGACATATGCGCACGTGGTTTGAAAGCAGCGGCTGCTATGATTGAAGATGGAGGTTTGGAAAACGCGCTTTCGCAACGGTATTCCGGTTGGAACACGCCGGAAGCAGTTTCTATGTTGGGTAGCAGTCTGGAAGAGATTTCTGCCCGGGTTCTGCAGGAAAATACCAACCCGAAACCACAATCTGGGCGTCAGGAGATTCTGGAGAATTATGTGAACAGGTTTGTGTGACCAAGGAAAACTGCAATCGGGGAACTGTCAAAAGAGTCTTGCCAGAAGAACTTTGCTAGGGCGGGGTAGGGGTGCTGCGTAGCTTTTGCCCATGACCAGACCTGCATCTTTCAAATACTATAATAACCGGTTCTGAGATCATCCGCTTGACCGTGATGCTGTACATTCGATTCCCGCTCTCGCTTCGGAATGCCGTAGATCTGTTGCACGAGCGAGGCATCGACCTGAGTCACGAAACCGACTGCTACTGTTGGAACCGGTTCGGTCCAGTGTTTGCCTCTGAGATCCGAAGATAGCGGATGCAACAACTGCGCGCACTCTCGATATGGAAGTGGCACGCCGACGAGATTTTGTGAAGGTGAATGGTAAGAGACATTGCCTCTGGCGGGTTGTTGATCACGAAGGCGAGGTGCTGGAAACCGTTGTCACCAAACGCCGAAACGAGTAGCCGCTTATTTCGGGATCAAGATCAGTGGTTTTGGGACTGGGTAAACAGCCTACTGTAGTCACTGCAGTGATCAGTCACCATTTAGTGCGAACAAAGGATTACAGCGGGCATTGACGCTTAGCTATCGTCGGACAAGCGCCAGATGTCTTGCTCTCCAAACCCACGGATTGTTCGCGCACCGACATTCTCAAGGTCAAACTGATCTTTGAGGACCTGCGCGACTTCGTCCTGGACTGAAATCTGCATCGGGTCAGAGAATTCCTGAAGTCTGGAGGCCAGATTCACAGCCGGACCAAAGATATCGTACACATACTTCTGGATGCCAACGACCGACCCGACTACCGATCCCGTGGCCAGTCCAATTCTGCACCGCCACTGATGCGGATGGCTCAGGTTTCGGCGGGTCAAATAGCGTACGAAACGAATGGCTGTGTTTGCGATTGCCTTGGCGTGATCCGGTGTCGGATCGGGCAGGCCTGCGACGGTGATATATGCGTCTCCAATCGTCTTGATCCGTTCGCAACCGAATTGCTCACCTATGCGATCGAACGCGCTGTAGATATCATTCAGTTCGGTGACCGTGACGCTCGGGTCCTGCGAGGCGACCATATCCGTGAACCCCACGAAATCGAGCATCAGGACGGAGACGGGATCATAGAGTTGTGGCGTGACCACGCCGAAAGTCTTGTACTCTTCGTAGACCGACCGGGGCATCAGATTTAGCAGCAGTTTTTCAACCTGCTCCTTTTCCCGCTTCAACTCGCGGGTGTTCCGTTCCACCATCATCGAATAGGAGTCGATCATGGACTCCAGCTCTTTGATGCGGGTGATGTTCTGACATACCAGAACCAGCACATCGTCATGCGCGACCGTGAAATCGAGTGCGATCACCAGTGTGCGGCGTTTCTTTTTGAACGTGATTTCTGATGTATGTCGCCCGGTGCCGGACAGGCTTGTTTGCACTGTGTCGATATCCAGATCAGGAAAGAGCTGCTGCAATTGGTCTGAAGGGCCATCGGCACTGAACCACTCTTCAAACGTATCATTGCGGAACCCAAACTTCAGCGATTGACGGTCCAGTAGGGCAACGCCCACACCAATCGCGCGAAGGAGCTGTTCATTGATGGCTTCGATGGTCATGATTTATCCAACAATCAAGGGGCGACGTTTACTGAATTCCGCGACAACGATATCGATATCCTCGGCATCCACGCCGTGTCTTTGCAAAGCATCACGGAGCACGACCTCCAACTCGTCGAAATGGTCATCCGTAATTGCGAGATGAGAGTGTAACTGGCGCAGTTGATTGTCGGTGTAGGAGGCCGGACCACCAAGGAGCGATGCTATGAACTTGGTCTGATGGTCGACCATGCGGCTCATATCCACGTTGTCGAAGAAGGGTCCAACCTCGTCATTGTCCAGCAGGATGTCATAGAACGAGAACACGATCTTGCTGATCTGTGAAAACCCACCGTACTTTTCATAAAGTGTGCGCTCGGCCATAACAAAATCCCCCTTAAACAAACTAATACCAAGAAAATGGTGGATCGACTACACCGGGTGATCTTCATCGTTCTTTGACGGTTGGGTCAAAGAACGATGAGCCAGTGATTCACGATCTCAGCCGCGCTGCATGACAATTTCAGCGTACTCGGATGAGATGCAAAGTGTGTCATTGCCTGAGATATCGAACTTCTCGATCAGGGCCATGATATCGCGCTGCAGCGCCTCTTGTCCCGATGCGTCCAGTGCATCGAAGGCCTTTTGCATCGGGCCATAGAAAGTCCGAAAATACTCTAGGAAGTGTTCGGCTGAACGGTAGCGGAACATGAAGTTCTTGCGTCGGAACGAAACGATGGTGCTGCGCGATCCGAAGGCTTCTTCAATCCAGTCCCGGCTGCCCCACAAAGCCGGAGAGCTTACGCCAGCAGGTGGAGGCACATGTTTACCGATCGTTTTGAACAGAAGGCCGATGAAGCTGTCCGGCGTCCAGTTGGCCAGACCAATCTTGCCGCCGCGTTTGACGACCCGTTGCAGCTCTGCTGCTGATTGTTGTTGGTTCGGTGTGAACATCACGCCGAACGTCGAAACCACCGCGTCGCAGGATTGATCATCGAAAGGCAGGTTTTCGGCGTCGGCAACCTTGTAGGTCACGAACAGACCTTCCGCTTTGGCGCGCTGGCTGCTGGCGTCCAGTAGGGCTTCTACATAGTCGGTCGATGTAACATCACAAAAGCGCCGGGCGAAGGCCAGGGTGGCATTACCATTCCCGGCGGCGACATCCAGTACCTTGGAACCAGGCATCAGATCCATGCTTTCGGCCAGTTCCTCGCCCGTGATTTGCAGCGTGACACCCACTTTGCTGTAGTCGCCGGAGCCCCAGGCGACGTTTTGCTTTGCTTTGATTGCCGCAAAGTCTGTGGTGGCGTTGATCGATGTTTGAATACCCATGATATTGCTCCTTTTGATGTAGCAGTGGTTTGATGAAGGCCGCATTGCTAAATGCGGCCCCGGTCAGGCAGCTTGACGTTCTGGCCAGCTGACAGTTTCAACGGGCCGCTCCACATTGGCCACGTGTTCGAAAATCCTTGAGTTGATCCATTCGGGCTGGAAGACCGGCGCCATATGGCCCAGCTCGGGCAGCAACGCGATCCGCGCATTGGGCAAAGCCTTCGCGATCTCAACCGAGACGTGCTGCGCAATCTCAGGTGACTCCAAACCAGTCATTACCAACGTCGGTATATCAAGCTTGGACAGGTCCTTCAGTTGCCAGGTTTCAGCAAAACCTTTTGCAAAATCAGACATGACTGATGGGATCATCCCAATGAACCGGTCTCGGGCCTGCGCGGGCAGCGAGTTCCAAAACCCCTTCTCGTTCCAGAAATCCAAAAAGTGATGCATA
Organism: Ruegeria sp. AM5; assembly: GCF_056540645.1. Lineage (NCBI taxonomy): Bacteria > Pseudomonadati > Pseudomonadota > Alphaproteobacteria > Rhodobacterales > Roseobacteraceae > Ruegeria > Ruegeria sp. AM5. The sequence continues at coordinate 150,128 of NZ_JBQFXC010000001.1, forward strand.
CCAGCAGCGGCATCGCCATCCGCTGCTGCGGCGCTCACCACACCCGCGAGAAGCTGGATTTGCCCGAACAGTTTCTTGCTGACATCATTGCCAGCCTGCAGCAAATGAAAGGCTGCAGGCTCATATACCGTCAGGCTTTTGACAAGATCAGGACGCATCAACGCGACCTTGATGGCGACGCCTCCGCCGTTGGAATGCCCAACCAGATGCACGGGGCCTCCCAGCGCTTCGATTTCGCGGATTACCGGTATGGCAGAAAACGCCGCACCGTTTTGAGAGTTATCTCCAGTCAACGGGCTACGACCGTACCCGGGAAGATCAACAGCGTGAACACTAAAGCGACCTTCCAGATCCGCCGCCAGTTGGTTCCATTGCCCACTATTGGACGCCGAAGAATGCAACGCAAAAATAGGTGCGTTAATCATTTCAGTAGTTCTAAAAGAAATAGTCATCGTTCTTACCCAATCGCACTTAAGATGGGCAATAACTGACCTTTCTATGTTTCATTGTGATGTCTGGAAGCGGTGCCAAGTGTTTCAGTTGTTGCTCTGTGAAGCAGGTCACACAACTTGCTATCTGGCTCAAAAACAAACAGGTTTATCGGCCTGTACTTGGCTGAGTTGGCACCTATTGAAACAATTGAAACACGCGATGCTGATTTTGAAATGGCATTGAAACAATGGTATCCTAAAAATTCAGGATGACGATGGGCATGGCGAACGAATTTGAAGAAATCGAGAAGGCGCGGGACCTTCTTCGTGATGCGATCGAATCTCTCAAAGAAGGGTTCGCCCTCTATGATGATGATCGCCGCCTTGTCCTGTTCAATCAACGATATGCCGAGATGAACAAGGGGGTTGCCGACCTGCTGCAACCCGGACTGGATTGGGAAATCCTGATGCGTGAGACGGCGCGCCGGGGAATTTACGCCGAGGCCATCGGCAATGAACAGCAGTGGGTTTCGGACCGGTTGGCTAATGGGGTCGAGTTCATCCAAGACTTTGAGCTGATGGAAACGGATGGGCGTACCTATCTGGTTTCTGTTCATCCCACCAAGTTCGGCGGATTTGTCGTCACGCGTGAGGATATCACCGAACGCAAACAAGCCGAGGTCGAAGAGCGCGACGGCGATCTATTGATCCGAAAGGTGCTGGATGCCAGTTCGGCAATCGTAACTATGGCGCGGATTGGTGATGGTCAGATACTGTATCGCACGCCTGCTGCGCTGCAGATGTTCGGACCTTCCAAATCTGCAAAACAGCATTATCAAAAGCCGGAAGAGCGCGCGGATTTTGTAACCCAGCTTCTGGCCGATGGTCGTGTCGATGACTACAAGCTCGACTTGATTAATGCGGCTGGCAAAACCTTCCCTGCGTCGATTTCGTCTCAATTGATCGATTACAAAGGCGAAGAAGTCATCGTGACCAGCGTGATCGATCTAACCGTCCAGAAAGAGGCTGATGCCTTGATCCGTCAGGTCATGGAGGCTTATCCAGCAGCCATCAACATGACGCATGCCGACACCGGCGAGGTGCTGTTTGCTACGCCCGAGATAAAGGCGCTGTTTGGTGAAGCAGAAAGTTCGAAATCCTACTATGCGGACCCGAATGAGCGCGAACGGTACCTGAAAGACCTCCGGCAAGCGGGGGCGCTTAAGGATCGGCGTATGGAGTTCGTCGATGCAAGCGGGCGAAAGTTCTGGGGGGCGGATTCTTCACGGCTGATCGAGTTCAATGGTGAAGAAGTAATCGTTTCCAATACCCGCGATCTGACCGATGAATTGGCCATTGAGGCTGAGCTTGAAAAGCAACGAGAGCTGCTGTTCCAGAACGAAAAGATGTCTGCGCTTGGCGAACTACTCGCCGGTGTGGCGCATGAGCTTAACAATCCATTGTCGGTTGTTGTGGGTCATTCGTTGATGTTGAAGGAAGAAATTTCCGACCCCGATCTCGGTGTCAGGATTGAAAAAATCGGCAATGCTGCAGAACGCTGCGCGAAGATTGTAAAGACCTTTCTGGCGATGGCGCGTCAGCAGCCCAGCAAGATCGAGCAGGTTGATGTTCCCAGCCTGATCGAAACAGCTGCGGATGTCGCCGGGTACGGTAGCTCATCAGGCGAAATTCGCATTGAGCAAAGTGTGCCAGCAGACCTGCCTGCAGTTGCCGGGGATGCGGACCAGCTTACGCAAGTCGTCTTGAATCTTATCATCAATGCCGAGCAGGCCATGACCGCATCCGGCATCGGCGACCACATCATGCTGTCTGCCGAGGTCAAGCCTGACACCGGAATGGTTGAGATCACGGTTCAGGACAATGGCCCCGGTATCCCTAAAGCCATACGCGCACGTATCTTCGAGCCGTTCTTCACCACAAAGGAGGTGGGTGACGGCACCGGGATTGGGCTTGCTTTCTGTCACCGGATCATTCTGTCCCATGGCGGTCAGATCAGGCTTGATCAGGCCGCTATCTCCGGCACCTGCTTCCGGATAACTCTGCCCGTCGCAAAGATGCAAAATGATGTGGCTGAAGAAAAACCCGAACCCGCCGCGAATTTTGCCAAGCATCGTGCATTGGTCGTGGATGATGAGGTCGAAGTGGGTGAGATCAATGCCGAGATACTGCGGAAGGACGGCTTTCACGTTGATTTCGTTACCTCAGGAGAAGAGGCGCTCAGGCAACTGCAGTCCGCCAGCTACGATGTATTCCTAAGTGATATGAACATGCCCGGTGTTGACGGACGCAAGATTTATGAGGCGCTGGTGGCGCGTTTTCCGAAAATGCTGACCCGGACAGCATACATCACCGGGGACACCATGGGTGAAAGCTCATTGGGACTGCTGAAGGAATCAGGTCTGCCCTATCTGGAAAAACCCGTCTCGCCTTCGGAACTGAGAATACTTGTCGGAAAGCTGCTCGCCGATCAGAAGGATCAAACGGATGAATGACCAGAAAACCCATATCCTGGTTTGCGATGACGAGATCGACGTGCGCGAGATGCTTCAGGAATATCTGAGCAAACGCGGGTACGAGGTTTCTGCAGCCGCTGGCGGAGAAGAGCTCCGGTCTGTCATCTCCTCACGTGCTGTTGATGTCATGGTCATGGATATCAATATGCCAAAGGAAGACGGTCTTTCGATCCTCAGATCGCTTCGCCCTGAAAACACGACGCCCGTAATCATGTTGACTGCAGCAGGCGATGTAGTGGACCGGATCATCGGGCTTGAGATGGGGGCAGATGACTATCTTGGAAAGCCGGTTGATCTTCGGGAACTGGAAGCGCGGATCAAGGCCCTATTACGCCGAGGGGCCATAAACGAAAGTCTGCCCGCAGATGCCTCCGAAGGCAAGTTGGCCCTTTTTGGTGACTACACGCTGGATAAAGAGGCAGCCAAACTTCTTGCGCCGGATGGATCCGAGGTCCCGCTAACGGCGATGGAGTATAGTCTGCTCAAGGTGTTTGCTGAAAACAAAGGGCGTGTTTTGAACCGTGATCAGTTGCTAGAACAAGCGCATGACCGGTCCTGGGATCCGTTCGATCGCAGCATTGATATCAGAATATCCAGACTGCGCCGGAAGCTTGAAACCAACCCGGAAAAGCCGGAAATCATCAGAACCGTGCGGGGTATAGGTTATGTCTATGATCCCAAATAGGGTTTGCCGTTCCAGACAAACACATTGCGAGTAGCACCGTGGAAACCAAGCTCGTCACGACCATAATTGCTGACATTTCTGACAGCACTCCGTTCTACGAAGAAATGGGGGACGATCAGGCGCAGCAGTTGATTCAGTTTGAAATCGATCGATTGCGTGAGGTTCTACTTGGGTTTGGCGGAGTTCCTGTGGGGCAGAAAGGCGATGACGTCTTGTCCTATTTCAAGGAACCCGAGGCCGCCGTAAACGCGGTTGTAGAGATGATTCAGAAACCGCCCGGAACATTACTGTCGGTCCACGCGGGTGTTCATCAAGGTCCTGTTGTTATTGGCGATAACGGGATATTTGGCGAAACAGTAAATCTGACCGCACGTCTGGCGGCCGCGGCCAATCCGGGTGAAGCTTGTGTCAGCGAAAGCGTCGCCAAGGATCTAAGCCCCGAAAGTCTCCAGATGCTCACCCCAATCGGATCGCTTCGCCTGAAAGGTGTGAGTGACCCGGTCAAAGCCTATTCAATCGTGGCCTCAACGGACGGGTTAAGCACCGTGATGCATCTGCCGACGCAGACGGCCAGCAGATCTGAGGGCATGCAACAGAATGAAAGCTTTGCGCTCATTCTTTATCACGACGATCATACCTGGCGGTGTCGGGAAGGCGGGGAGCTAACGATCGGCAGATCCAGTCAATGCGATGTCATCCTGCCTGAGCCGTGGGTTTCGCGACTGCATGCGGTACTCAGCATGAAAGGCGGGAAGCTGATGCTGGCGGATCGCAGTTCGTCGGGAACTTACGTACAATTCGAGAATGCGCGTGAAATCCAGCTTAAGCGCGAGAACATAATGCTGGCCGATAGCGGGCTGATATCGCCTGCACTATCAATTTTGCACTCTGATGCGCGCCCATTAGAGTTTGAGGTCGTCCGCCGATAAACGACGTGGCACGCCTGAATTCTGGCTTCTGTGGTGAAAGTCTCAGAAAGAAACTCGCGATTGTGCTAAAATCGGCACCAATTGCGTATTTCAACCAAGATTGGGAGGGAATGATGTCATTGAATACTTCAGGAAACCAGCTTCGTCAGCGCGCTCTGATCCTGGGTGCAATTACACTCTTGTATGGTGCTGATGCAACTGCCCAGTCAGCGATGCCCAATGCCTGCCCTGTGGATGGGTGTGAGGTGCAGATTGTATCGGTCGCCAAAGAGGGCGACGAACTGCTTGTAAACAATGACGCAAATTTCACTCCGGACGTATCGAAGAACCATTTCCATACATGGTGGGGCGACGGATGTTGTCTTTTTGGCGGATGAGGCAACCTTGGTGGCAATCGACCGATCTGGGGAACTACATTGGTGGGATATCGCGACGCACCGTCGGCTCATGCCTGTCGAAAAGATCCATGCAGGCCCGACCTGGCGTATTGCGCTGGCACCAGACGGAAATTCTTTTGCGACAACCAGCGAAGCCGGTGTTGTTCGGGTTTGGGACAGGTTGAGCTTAGAGGTCGCATGTGCGTTGGGCAGTCCAACCTTCGATGAAGGGCGCAGGGTTCAGTATTTGGGAAGCGATGAGCCAACAACGACCTGTGATGCCTTCGCGAATTGATCACATGGCGAGTATTGAAAAGCACGGGCGGGCGCTTGGATTTGAAGCGGAACTAAGCAGGCGTGATCAGATTATGGTCGGTTCACAACGAAATCCGGCATGATCTGCGCCTGTGTGATTGCGTCATCGACGTCATGCCCTGCGAAAAAACCGTACCCCGAAATCAGGGCCGAGGCGATTCCGGCAGCATGGGCCCCCAATATGTCGGTATGCAAGCTGTCACCAACCATAAGCACGCGAGTTTTGTCGACCCGGCCAAGTCGCTTAAAAGCCAAGTCAAAAATATTCTCAAATGGTTTGCCGAAGAATTCGGGTACAACGCCGGTTCGATCGGCAAGACGATGCGCGAACAGACCGGGTTCGTTTGAAAATCCGTGCTCGCGTGGTGCGACTATGTCCGGATTTCCAACCAATACAGGACGCGGGCGTTTTAGCAGGGCTGCTTCCAGATGGACTTGACGTGCCTCGGTCCAGACGGCTGAGCCGATCATCAGAAACCCCTCAACCGAGTCATAGGGCTCGGGATCGTCATCGAGATAAGTCAGGTTCAAATCTTCCAGATCGCGAAGGCCGGTGCTGGGTGTTGCCATCAAACCCCAATGCAGCGCGCGTTGACCGCCTAGCTCAGCCAGCAGTGTTGCGCGGCTTGTGATGATATCCTCTGGCGCAAAATCATATCCCAGCCGGGCGTATTTCTCGACGAGCGCCGCATGAGGGTGACCAGCTGCATTCGAGACGACCAGAACACGTTTACCCATGGCTTTGAGCTGATCAATCCGTGCGGCTGTACCGGGAATCGCAGTCTCGCCGATATTGAGGACACCGAACGCATCCAGAAGGAATACATCGAAGCCTTCAGCAATATCCATCAAAGTGTTCGCATGCTGATAGGATTGAACAGCTGGTTCAGCAGCCGGAAGTCGATGCCGAACGGCCTCGTAGGCTTCGAAAGCCTCTTGGGTCGTGAAGCGGCTCAAATAATTGCCCCTCGTACTTTGGCAGACACCCATTCGCTGATCATGACGGCAATCAGAATGACGATCAGGATAAGGCTGACCTGCGGCCATGCCAGAACGTTCAGCGACGCCGACAATTGCAGCCCGATGCCGCCTGCGCCCACAAGGCCAAGAACCGTAGACTCGCGAATATTGATGTCCCAGCGGAATACGGCGATCCCGGCAAAGGCGGGCAATATTTGCGGGACGATTCCATATGCCATGACCTGCCAGCGGGATGCGCCGGTGGCGGTGATGGCTTCGACTTGGGTGTGATCAATTTCCTCGATGGCTTCATAGAGAAGCTTGGCGCAGAAGCCGATCGAACGAATGGCTATGGCGATAACACCTGCGAATACTCCGGGTCCAATGATTGCGATTAACAAAAGCGCCCAGATTAGCGAGTTGATCGAGCGGGTTGAGACGATGATCAGTAACGCGATGGGGCGGATGAACACGGCCGACGGCGTGGTGTTGCGGGCGGCCAGAAAGGCGACCGGTACGGCAAGGAACAGCGCAATGATCGTACCAAGTGTGGCGATGTTCAGCGTGTCCCAGATCGGGCGGCCTAACTGCGTGATGTAATCCCACTTTGGTGGTGTCGCGCGGGTCCAGATATCGTTCGCGATCCGGGGTGCGTCCCACACAAAGAACCATGTCGTCGAGGCCGAGATGATCTGCCAGCAGTAGACAAAGACCGCCACACCCAACAGCCAGCAAAACCAACGCACAAGGCTTTGACCGGTCGTGCGTCTGCGCCAGATTTGCGTACTTTCATGTTCAAGCACTGGCATTACTGGACACTCGCGCGGATGATACCCGAGAGGTATTCGAGCGCCATGACGATCCCGATGATCAGGATCAGAATGGCTGCCGCAGTGTCATACTCATAACGGTCAAACGCCGTATTCAGCGTGGCGCCAATGCCGCCGGCCCCCACAAGCCCAAGAATTGCACTTTCGCGAAAGTTGATATCGATCCTGTACATCGACAGCCCGACCAGTCGCGGCATGACCTGTGGCTGCACGCCGTAGTTGATCCATTGCATCCATCGCGCGCCCGAGGCTTTGATCGCCTCGGCCTGCACTTTGTCCATGGCCTCGATGTCTTCGGCCAAGAGCTTGGACAGGAAACCGATAGTGGCGAAGGACAGTGTCAGGAAGCCGGCCAAAGGTCCGAACCCAAAGATGGCAACCAGAAGAATGGCGACGATGATCTCTTGCAGGGCGCGGCTGATCGCAACAATGCCTCGGCAGATCACATAGACCGGGAGAGGCGCAATATTGCGTGCAGCGCCCAGTCCGATCGGGATCGATATCAGGATGCCCACCACCGACGCTGCAACCGTCATCACGATGCTCTCGAGAAGACCGCTCCAGATATCGCTCCAGCGCGAGATGAAATCCGGGCTTGTGAAAGCAAGGACAAAAGCCCAACCGCGATCCAAGCCTTCATAAACCCGGCCCCAATCCACCTCGATGGTCATAAATGCCGCAATCAGATAGGCGACGAATCCAACGATCAAGGTCCAGCGCAGTAAGGCGTTTTTGACGAAGGCCGGTTTCCGCCAGCCTTTGCCCAGCAGGTCATCAAGTTCGGGATGGCTCATTCCGCGGCCTCGATCTCTTCGTCGTCTTCAACTTTCTCTATGGTCGCTTCCCAGTCTTCTTCGCCATAGATTTCGGTCAACTTGTCAGGCGTAAGCCCAGAGGGGAGGCCGTCAAATACGATTTCACCAAAGCGTAGGCCAACGACGCGCGGTACGAACATTTGCGCAAGGGCCACGTCATGAATGTTGATTATCGCGGCTAATCCGCGTTCCTGACACAGCTCGGTAATCAAGCGCATGATCTGACGGCTGGTTTTTGGGTCCAGTGAGGCGGTCGGTTCATCGACCAGCAGAAGCTTGGGATTTTGGATTAGCGCCCGGCATATTCCAACCCGCTGACGCTGACCACCTGACAGTTCGTCCGCTCGTTTGTCGGCCATATGCAACAGACCCACGCGATCCAGCAGGCGGAATGCTTCATCCACGTCAGACTGGGGGTAACGTCGCAGGAAGCTCCGCCAAAACCCAACATATCCCAGCCGTCCCGACAGTACATTTTCCATGACGGTCAGGCGTTCAACCAGTGCGTATTCCTGAAAGATCATCCCCATTTCACGACGTGCTTTCCGCAGCGCTCCCGAGCCGAGTTTGACCAGGTCCACGTCGTCCAGCAGAACCTCGCCATTCGTGGGTTCAACCAAACGGTTAATGCAGCGGATCATGGTGGATTTGCCAGCACCAGAAGGCCCGATCAGCGCCAGAACCTGGCCCTTTGGCACATCTAGATCGATCGCCTTCAGGGCCTGATCGCCGGTTTTATAAGTTTTTGTAAGCTTTTGAAGCCGCAGCATTTACGCCCCCGGTTCGGGTGGTAACGGGCCCCGCAGGGCCCGTTGGATGTAGTATCGATTACTGGCAGGCGTAGGAAACGCCGTTGGCCGCGTCGATCTTGCGGATGACGTCCCAGAACTCCTGATAGGTCATCTCAAGGAACTGACCTTCATTCGATTTCGAGAACTCAGCCTCAAGCGTCGTTCCCTCCCAGTCGAAGCTGAAGAAGGCATTGCGGATTTTCTCCTGCAGTTCCGGCGTCAGGTTGTACACGGTTCCAAAGCCTGTCGTCGGGAAGGTCTGCGACTTGTAGATCGTGATGACGTCGTCTTCGTTGATCACATCGCGCGAGATCATCCGCGATTTGACCGAATTAGCGATCGAGGCAGCCAGATAGTCCTTATTGGCGACACCCAAGATCGAGTTGTCGTGTTTGCCCGAATAAACCGGCTCAAAATCGCGTTCGGGCAGCAGATCAAAGTCGCTTTTCAGGATCGCCGAGGGCGCTTTGAAGCCCGAGTTCGAAGTAGGGGAAGTAAAGGCCAATTGCTTGCCCTTGATATCCTCAACCTTTTCGATGCCTGAACCGGGATAGGTGATGATCTCCATCTCGTATCCGAAGTTTCCGTCTTTCGACGCCATAATCGTGAAGGGTCGGAAACCAGCACAGTTCACGGCTAACGGGTTTGAACCGGTATTGAAGCCCGCAATATGCAGACGCCCCGAACGCATGGCCTCAATCTGGGCCGCGTTGTTCTGAACTGGAAAGAAAACAACGTCTTTGCCAGTTTCCGCTTTCAGATGATCAAGAAAGTCCGACCAAGCAGTTTTGTATACGGCAGGGTCTTCAACCGGGGTGTAGGCAAAGATCAGAGTATCAGGATCAATCTGATCGGCAGGATCAGCGGGGATATCCGCGATCAGATCGCCATCGGCATCGCAGAACCGCGCATCCAGATCACCGCGCGGGCAGTCTTGCGCCGAAGCCGTGCCCGACAGTGACAAGAGCGCGATTGCGGAAGCTCCGATCAGTAGTTTGATATCAAATTTCATTTCTTCCTCCCAGTCATGCGTGGCTTTTCTGTCCACGGTTTGTCGTTCTTTGTAAGGACTGCTCAGCGACAAGAATCTTCACCCCGGCGTCGTTGATCGCGCCAAGCAAATCCCCTGTTGGTTTGGTATCAGTCACGATTGAATTCAGCCCGTCAAGGTCGCCCACACGGGTCAAACCTTTGCGGTCGAATTTATCGGACCCGATCAGAAGATGTCGCGTCGCGGCGCGTGCCAGCATCATCCGTTTGACGGTTGCGAAACCGCGCACGGTCTCTGACGGCCCTTCTTCTGACAGGCCGGACGCGCCAATCATGCAGCGATCGACGTTGAAACGAGACAGGAAATCCAGTGTATCTGTCCCGATCGTGGCGGACTCGGCGGTCAGATATTCGCCTGGGCATAGAATGACTTCAACGGGTGCGTGACCAAGGGTCATGGCCACCGGTATCGAATTCGTAATTGCCGTGCAGTGAATGCCCCGATACGCCAACATACGGGCCATCTCGATGGTGGTTGAGCCGGAATCGATCATCACCGTCTCGCCTTCCTGAATCAGGTCAGCTGCGCATTTGCCGATCTTTTCACGCTCATCAAGGCGGGCGTGGGTGCGCTCATCCAGACTTGGATAACGTCCTTGTATCGGGGCAGAGGCACCGCCATGCGCCCGCGAGATCAGCCCATCATCAGCTAGGGCATCAAAATCCCTGCGCACCGTTTCCGCCGAAACATTGAAACGCTGCGCCAATTCGCTGATCCGGACGTGTGGGCGAAGCTTCAACTCCAACAATATCTCACGGCGGCGGTCGGATTTCTTGAACCGACTCTGGCCCTTGTTGGTTTTCTTATCGCGCGTTTCCGCTTTGGGCATCTGGCAATCCGACTCGGTTTCAATCTCACTTTTGTGGCGTTTCAGTCGTTTTGCAACAATTTCTGTTGCAAAGCCCACGATTCATTGTGAGACTTCAAAGAACTGTTTCTATTTCGAGGCGTAGCAATCGAAGTGCACCGGCGTTCTGGATGTAGCCACCTTGTTCAACAGCACGTATGTGTTGCCATTGCCTTTTGCGTAGTGCCAGAGCCAAGAGCGTGCGCATGAGCAAGACCGAATTCACAGATCAGATCGGTGCGCTTCCAGTGCGATGGGACAAGTCCGACAAGCTGCGGGTTCTCATGGTCACTTCGCGTGACCGGGGGCGGTGGGTCATCCCCAAAGGTTGGATGATGGATGGTAAGAAGCCTTGGCATGCCGCTGAAATCGAAGCTTTGGAAGAGGCCGGAGCTGTTGGCTTTATCTCCAAGAAATCGATCGGGTGCTTTTACTATGACAAGCGATACGAGGGTAAAAGCAGCGTGCCTTGCCGCGTAACGCTTTATCCGTTGATTGTGGAACGGCTCAAACGCCGTTGGAAGGAACGCGACGAACGCAAGCGCCACTGGTTCTCACCTGCCAAGGCCGCAAAGCTTGTCGAAGAGAAAGAACTGGCGCGTTTGTTAAAGAGCCTGTCAGATAATCAAGAGACGTTGGCTGTTATCGAAAAATTGCGAAAGGCCGCATGAGGAAGGGCATATAAGAGCCGGGAAATCCGGACGCAGTGAACTTAAAGGGAGAGAAATCAATGAAGAAATTTACATCCACAACGTTGGGATCGCTTATTGCCCTTGCCGCATCGATGTCAGCGGCACAGGCTGACAAGTTGACACTTTATTGTTCTGCGCAAGAGGATTGGTGCCAGCTTATGGCGCGCAGTTTCGAAGATGCGACTGGCATTGACGTCAATATGACCCGTAAATCCTCAGGTGAGACATTTGCTCAGATCCGTGCAGAAAGCTCCAACCCCAAGGGTGATGTCTGGTGGGGCGGAACGGGTGATCCGCATCTGCAGGCCGCAGAAGAGGGCTTGACGATGGAATACATGTCGCCGATGCGTGACCAGCTTCATGATTGGGCGATTTCTCAGGCGGAAAGCGCTGGTAACAAGACCATCGGCATCTATTCAGGTGCGCTTGGTTACGGCTACAATGCCGATCTTGTCGCCGCGAACAACCTTCCCGAACCTGCTTGCTGGAAGGACCTTCTGAAGCCCGAGTACAAGGGGCACGTTCAGATGGCGAACCCGAACTCATCAGGTACGGCCTACACGACTCTGGCCTCGATGGTGCAAATCTTCGGCGAGGACGAAGGATTTGAGTTCATGAAGGGGCTACATTCGAACATCAACCAATACACCAAATCGGGCTCGGCACCGATCAAGGCTGCTGGTCGAGGCGAGAATACAATTGGTATCGTTTTCATGCATGACGCAGTAAAGCAGGCGGTATCGGGTTTCCCGATCAAAGTCGTCGCGCCATGTGAAGGTACTGGTTACGAAATCGGTTCGATGTCGATCATCGAAGGCGCGCGCAACGAAGAAGAGGCCAAGAAGTTCTATGACTGGGCATTGTCGCCCGAGGCGCAGAACCTCGCCCTTCAGGTAAATGCCTTCCAAGTGCCGTCAAACAAAGGTGCTGAAACTTCGGAAAGCGCGCCTGACATGAGCCAGATCAAGCTGATCGACTATGACTTCAAGAAATACGGCTCGTCGGATGAGCGCAAGCGCTTGCTGCAGAAATGGGACGAAGAGGTTTCGGTACTGCCGCAGTAAATGACTGACGACACGACAAAAACGACCCATCCGGTTCTGATCTTCTGGGTCATCGCCGGGTGGGTCGGATTCTGCCTGCTGCCGTGGTACATGGTTGACGGTGGCCTGTGGTCGTTCGAGTGGCTTTTGGACGGCTACCCGTTTGACGAAGATTATGCGCCTGCTGCCTTTCTGATCGGTCAGGGCGAAAAACTGTGGCTTGCGCCGCTTCTTATCGCTCTACTATTGCCGCTTTCGGTACTAAGGCGCGCCAAATCAGATCCGCTGTATGCGCGCATTCTGATCCTGTCAGGGGCACTGGGCTTCGGCTGGCTGATCGCACAAGGGTTCAGCATCGGAATCCGAGGCTACAATTTCGATTGGCTGGAAGCCTTGTTCGGAGAGCTCGGTGATCGGCAATTCGGCATGGGCTATGGCGCGATGATCTGCGCGTCGAGTTTTCTGTTCCTTCTGACCCAGGGTGTCGCCGCACGTGGGGCGATTAACGGAGACGTCTTCGTGGTCAGCGCCATCGGCGGTGTGATCACCATCGTCACCGCGTTTGTGTTCTTTCCCATCGCCAAGATGCTGTTCGCTGCCTTTGTGACGGAAGAGGGCGCGTACTCCATCGCAGTGTTCTTCTCGAAGTTCTTTGACGACCGGCTTTGGGGGCTGGGATGTTTCTGGGGCGCACGATGCGGGGCGGCATGGAACTCACTGTTTCTGGCCATCCTCGTCGGCTTCATCACCACTGCGCTCGGCTTGTGCTTTGCGCTTGTCGTGACCCGCTCGGGCTTTCGGTACAAGCGCGCGTTGCGCGCACTGACGGTTCTGCCGATTATCACGCCACCGTTCGTGATCGGCCTAGCGCTGATCCTGCTGTTTGGATTGTCGGGTTCAGTAACGCAGTTCTTTGCCGAATTATTCGGCACCCAACCCACTCGCTGGCTGTATGGCATGCCGGGTGTTCTGATTGCGCAGACGTTGGCATTTACACCCATCGCCTTCCTTGTGCTGATTGGCGTCGTTGAAGGGGTGTCTCCCTCGATGGAAGAAGCAGCCCAGACATTGCGCGCGAATAGATGGCAGACGTTCAAAACCGTGTCCCTACCGTTAATGCGCCCTGGCCTTGCTAATGCTTTCCTTCTGGGCTTCATCGAAAGCATGGCCGATTTCGGCAACCCACTTGTGCTAGGTGGCAATTTCGATGTGCTGTCGACCGAGATTTTCTTTGCAATTGTTGGTGCGCAATATGATCAAGGCCGCGCTGCGGTTCTGGCCATGGTGCTTCTGTTCTTCACGCTTTCAGCCTTCTACGCGCAGCGAGCCTGGCTGGGTAAGAAAAGCTACACCACAGTCACGGGCAAAGGTGACGCTGGCGTACATCCATTGATGCCAACCAGCCTTTCCATCCCGGTGCTAACCGTCGCCCTTGGCTGGGCGGTGTTTACCATCGTCGTCTACGCCATGATCGTCTACGGCAGCGTGGTTGAACTGTGGGGAGTCAATAATTCCCTGACGTTCAAGCACTACGTCACTGCCTTCTCGGTTCGGTTCGAGTCGGAAGGAATTCGCTGGACAGGGGCCGCATGGGACAGTTTCTGGACCACCATAACAATCGCCGCAATCGCCGCGCCGCTTACGGCTGCAGTTGGGCTCGTGACGGCCTATCTACTAACCCGGCAGAGTTTCGCAGGCAAAGACGCTTTTGAGTTCGGCACCATGCTGTCCTTTGCCATCCCCGGTACCGTGATCGGTGTCAGCTACATTCTCGCCTTCAACGTGCCACCGATCGAGATCACGGGCACGGGTGTCATCCTTGTTGTCAGCTTCATCTTCCGCAACATGCCGGTCGGTGTCCGGGCCGGCATCGCCAGCATGTCGCAACTGGATCGCAGCCTTGACGAGTCCTCGCTGACGCTGGGCGCAAATTCCTGGCAGACTTTCCGCCGGATCATCCTGCCTCTGCTACGCCCGGCAATTCTTGCCGCCCTTGTCTACAGTTTCGTGCGGGCCATGACGGCGATTTCGGCGGTGATTTTTCTGGTCAGCGCGGAATATGACATGGCGACCAGCTATATCATCGGGCGGGTCGAGAATAACGACTATGGTCTCGCCATCGCCTATTCCACCACACTGATCTTTGTGATGCTGTCAGTGGTTGCCCTGATGCAGTTGATCGTGGGCCGGACCAAGATCGGGCGACGAATGACGCAGTCGCGGACCAATGTTTAGGAGAGTTTGACATGAGCCTGCAGTCCAAAGCCGCGCCGGTTCGGTTCGAGTCCGTGACAAAGATGTTTGGCAAGGATGTCGTTGCCGTCGACGACATCAACCTGCATGTCGAAGCCGGAAAGCTGGTCACGCTGTTGGGCCCGTCGGGCTGCGGCAAGACGACGACGCTGAGGATGATCGCAGGGCTCGAAATGGCCACCTCGGGAAAGATCACCATCGGGGATCGCGATGTGACCAAACTGCCCGCGACGGACCGCGACGTATCCATGGTGTTCCAGTCCTACGCGCTGTTTCCTCATATGAGCGTGCTTGAGAACGTGATGTATGGCCTCACGTTCTCGGGTCTTGCTAAAGACGAGGCCCGCCGCCGCGCTTTGGACGGTTTAGAGCTGGTTGGCCTGAAAGGTTTTGACGGCCGCCTCCCGTCAGAACTGTCTGGTGGCCAACAGCAGCGTGTCGCCGTTGCCCGCGCTTTGGTTCTGGAACCGCAGGTGTTGCTGTTCGATGAACCGCTATCCAACCTTGATGCGAAGCTGCGCCGTCAGGTCCGAGAAGATATCCGGGCTATCCAACAGGACCTTGGTCTGACCGTCGTCTATGTGACGCATGATCAGGAAGAGGCTCTGGCGGTGTCGGACGAAATCGTCGTGATGCGGAACGCCGCGATTGCCCAGATTGGCACCCCCCGCCAGCTTTACGATGCCCCGAATGATCGCTTCGTTGCGGATTTTATTGGCGAGGCCAACCTGTTGGCCTGCCAGATCATCTCCGTTGAAGGCGATGAGGCGACGATCGAAATTGAGGGATACCGCCACACATTG
This sequence comes from Ruegeria sp. AM5, assembly GCF_056540645.1. Lineage (NCBI taxonomy): Bacteria > Pseudomonadati > Pseudomonadota > Alphaproteobacteria > Rhodobacterales > Roseobacteraceae > Ruegeria > Ruegeria sp. AM5. The sequence continues at coordinate 165,484 of NZ_JBQFXC010000001.1, forward strand.
CCATCCCGCGGCGTGCCCGAAGGATCTGCAACCGTTGCCATCCGTCCCTCTCGTCTCGTGATCGGATCCGAACAGGGAATTCCGGCCACCGTGGCCAAGGCAACTTATGTCGGTGTCCGCATGGAATACACACTGACCGGAGCGTTCGGTCAGGTCTTTGCAGTCCATGACGATGTGGATGCCCCGCTTGAACCCGGCACTGAGATCCGGATGGGCTTTGCCGACAAGGGGCCGGTCCTTTTGCCCGAATAGATGCCAAAGCTTCTGATCATCACGCACCCCGAAGTCGCCATCGACCCGAACGTCTCTGTGACGGGCTGGGGGCTTAGCGATACGGGTCGTCGCCGTGCTGCCGCTTTTGCCGCTGATGAAATCTTTGCTGAGGTCACCCAAATCTGGACTAGCACAGAACAAAAAGCGCGCGATACAGGCGAGATACTGTCGGCGCCTAGAAATCTGTCAGTAAAACAAAACGCTGCGCTTGGTGAAAATGACCGCAGCGCCACCGGTTTTCTTCCGCGGGAAGAGTTCGAAGCGGCCGCTGATGCCTTCTTTGCCCACCCCAACACCAGTTTTCGCGGCTGGGAAACTGCCGCTGCCGCCCAGCGGCGCATACACAAGGCAGTGACTTCGATTATCGAAACGCTTGATGGCAGTGACCTCGCCATCGTTACCCATGGGGCCGTCGGGACCCTTCTGTGGTGCTCCTTGTCGGGCCGTCCTATCGATCGGGGGTATGACCAGCCCGGGCAAGGCCATTATTGGCAAGCCGATCTAACGGACCTTAAACCGCTGAGTGGATGGCGCTCAATCGACTAGATTGTCAGGCCTGCCATGCGTTCTCAGAGATTTCACGCAAAGTATTAAACACATCCGGAGTACCAGCGATCACCCGACCGCCGTTGCGGATCATTACACCTGCGTCCTGATCTTCAACCACGCCGCCTGCTTCCGCGATCATCAATTGACCAGCCAGACAATCCCAGGCGTTCATATGTTCTTCGACATAGCCAAGCAGCCGGCCCGCTGCGACATAGGCCAGTGACAGCGCGCCACTGGCGTTTCTGTGAAACATGGCCCCACGCTCGATCAGGTTCGCGACGATTGGAACAATGTTACGGTTATCCACCCGGTTCGAATAACCCACTGCCACCGTTCCTTGATGCAGCGCAACACCCGAAGCGACCCTCATTGGCGCATCATTCAGTGTTGCCCCGCCTCCGCGCGAGGCTACGAAGGTCTCATTGATATTTGGGTCATGGATTACACCGATCTCGGTATTTTCCTCAGCGACGCCCGCCAGAACGATGGTCCAGGCCGGAATGCCATTGACGAAATTCGTGGTGCCATCAATTGGATCGATCACCCAGTCAAATCCGCTTGAGCCTTGTGTTTCACCATGCTCTTCGCCAAATATGCCATCGTTGGGCAAAGCCTCGGCGATCCTCTGGCGGATGAAGGTTTCGACATTCCGGTCTGCCTCGCTGACCCAATCCTGTGCGCCTTTTTGATCGACGATCAAACCGCCCCGGTCGGAGAAATATCTGGAGGCGATTGTGCCAGCTTCCTTGCAGATCGCGATCGCGAAGTCTTTGCGTTCTTTGAGGTAATCCATTGGGAATCCAAATCATATCTGTTGTTGGCCAAAACTGTGCAGGCTTGGTGATGGAATGGCAAATACCAAATGCTGGTGAACTCGGTCCGGGGCCGCCATTGACAGGCGTGCCTTCAACCGCATCTCATGTCTTCGAACAGGGTGCGGGCCTCAAACCAGATACCTTGCTGTACGAATACGTCGCCGCGAACAGATGTAGCAGTAAAGGAAATGGTAGCCCGTAGGGGAATCGAACCCCTCTTTCCAGGTTGAAAACCTGGCGTCCTAACCGATAGACGAACGGGCCATCCAGACCAGACAAGCAAAATGGTAGCCCGTAGGGGAATCGAACCCCTCTTTCCAGGTTGAAAACCTGGCGTCCTAACCGATAGACGAACGGGCCACGCTGGCTTGTGGAGGGCCTTTTACGGTTTACCTTGCCCCCCCGCAAGACGAAAAACGCAAGGCTGCGAAACTTTTTTGGCCGCTTCCAAGCGGTGTTTAATCGGCTATCAGACAGCCTCTGCGGCGTCTTCCAACCGCAACTGCACGCTCTGTCGCCCACCCCAGGTATTCACCTCAAGCCGGCCCGCGAAATGGAACCGCGCTCCACCGTGATTGGACAGGCGTTCACCCAGTGGGCCATCGAAGGCTCCGAAGGCGATGGCATCCAGCCCGCCGGACATTCCGTCCGACAGTGACAGCTTCAGATGCGTCTCGCCCACGCGTTTGGCAAAGCGCACTTGCAGATCGGGCAGGGCATAGCGTGGGGCAGGGGCTCCGGCCCCAAAAGGGCCTGCTTTTTCAACTTGTTCGATCAGATCAACCGTCGCGGCCCCGAGCATAAGTGCCCCGTCTAGTTTCAAGTCGGTGGGGCCGCCTTGGCCTGCGCCCTGTTTGGCCAGAAGTTCGGACAGCCGCGCCATCGCGGGCTCCAGCTGATCACGCATCACCGTCAGGCCAGCCGCCATCTTGTGGCCCCCACCTTTGACCAGCAGACCCTCGGCAGCCAGACGCTGGATCGATGCGCCCAGATCAACGCCCGCGACGGAACGGCCCGAGCCTTTGCCCTCATCCCCGTCGAACCCGATCACGATAGCGGGCCGGTTTGCCGACTCTTTCAGCCGCGAAGCAACGATACCTACCACGCCGGGATGCCAACCGTCGCCTGCGGCCCAGACCAGCGGCGCATCCAGCCCACGGTCCTCGGCTTGCGCCAAAGCCGCCGCGCGGACCGCGTTTTCGATTTCGCGCCGTTCCGAATTCAGGGCATCCAGCCGCTCGGATAAGGCTTCGGCCTCAGTGATCGAGTCCGTGCTCAGCAGCCGCGCGCCAAGATCAGCCTGACCAATGCGACCGCCTGCATTTACGCGCGGCCCCAATAGAAACCCCAGATGATAGCTATTGGGCGCGGTATCCATGCGCGCGACATTCGACAGGGCAACCAGACCGGGCCTTTGCCTTTGGGCCATCACTTTCAACCCTTGCCGCACCAGCGCCCGGTTGGCGTCGATCAACGGCGCAACGTCCGCCACTGTGGCCAGCGCCACCAGATCGAGCATTGCCATCAGATCCGGCCCCTTGGCCCCGGCCTCACGCAACTGACGACCCGCCTCGACCAGCATCAGGAACACCACCGCAGCAGCGCAGAGATAGCCTAGATCGCCGCTTTCGTCCTGTCGGTTCGGGTTCACCACGGCGACGCAATCCGGCAGGGTTTCTGCACCCAAATGGTGATCCAAAACGATCACATCCGCACCCTTCGCCGCCGCGATAGGTTCGTGGCTCAGCGTTCCGCAATCCACGCAGATGATCAGGTCATGGCTAGCCGCCAGTTCCTGCATTGCAGGTACATTTGGCCCATAGCCTTCATCAATCCGGTCGGGCACATAAAGCGTCGCGGCAAGCCCCATCTGGCGCAGCCACACCAACAACAACGCAGCCGAACTGCCCCCGTCCACATCATAGTCAGCAAACACTGCGATCTTTTGGCGCTTGCGCACAGCCTGTAGAAACCGGGCCGCAGCGACGTCCATATCTTTCATCGATCGCGGGTCGGGCAGCAGTTCCTTCAACTTGGGTTCCAGGAAACCGGCGGCCTCCATCACCGGTACACCGCGCCGTGCCAAAACCTGACAGACGGCGCGAGGCAGATCTGTCTGCTGCGCCATCATTTCTGCTGACCGCTCGACCTCAATCCCCGGTCCGATCCAGCGTCGCCCCGTCAGAGATTGCTCTACGCCCAGAAATGCCACATCTCACCTCATGCACTAAGGCCGGACCCCTGGGGATCCGGCCTCTTGGTCTTTTATGAATACTCTTGCTGAAGGCGCTGGCGCAAGCCGCTATGCTTCGTTGTGTGGCCACATCGGCGTGCGGTAGGACATCCGCCGCACCGAGCCCGTTTTTGATCGCATGAGCAGCGTCGTTGTTTCAACCCAACCCGGTTCCCGCTTGATGCGCGGCAGCAGTGAACCTCCGGTGACCCCAGTAGCGGCAAAGATGACATCCGCCGTTACCATCTCGTCGCGCGCATAAACACGGTCCAGATCGGTGATGCCCGCCTTGGCCGCCCGGCCACGTTCGTCGTCATTACGGAACAACAGGCGGCCAAAGATCTGACCGCCCATGCATTTCAGCGCGGCTGCGGCAAGCACACCCTCGGGCGCACCACCTTGACCCATATACATGTCGATGCCGGTCACTTCGCTTTCGGCGCAATGCATCACACCTGCGACGTCGCCATCTGTGATCAGGCGGATCGACGCACCGGTATCGCGGACTTCAGCAATCATCGCTTCGTGGCGAGGACGCTCCAATATGCATACGGTAATATCCGCAGGCTCACAGCCTTTGGCCTTGGCCAGCGCTTCAACTCGCTCGCGCGGGCTCATGTCCAAGCTTACGACACCTTCGGGAAAGCCCGGACCAATGGCCAGTTTGTCCATGTATACGTCCGGAGCGTGTAGCATTGAGCCGCGCGGGCCCATGGCAATGACGGTCAGCGCGTTGGGCATATCCTTGGCGGTCAGGGTTGTGCCTTCAAGCGGGTCCAGCGCAATGTCTACGCCCGGGCCGTTACCAGTGCCAACCTCTTCGCCGATATAGAGCATTGGCGCTTCATCACGCTCGCCCTCACCAATGACAACGACACCCTCAATGTCCAGAAGGTTCAGTTGTTCACGCATAGCGTTGACGGCAGCCTGATCGGCAGCTTTCTCATCACCCCGGCCAACCAGAGAGGCGGACGCCAGCGCGGCCTGTTCTGCCACCCGTGCAAGGCCCAGAGACAGCAGGCGGTCGTTGAAATCGATCTTGGCAGCGTTCATCTTCGCATATCCTTTGGTCAGCTAAGGCGTTTTATCCGGCATAGCCTGCGCGCAGCATAGGCCGCAAGGGGTCAGACTTGTTCGATACGCAGGGCGACGGGTTCTCCGGCCACCACATCGGTGGCGCGCAGGCCATCCAGTGCATGGTCCAGCGTCGCCCGCGTGGTTTTGTGGGTCACGATCAGCACAGGCGCTGTGCTTTCTGTGTGCCCATACTGCCGCATCCGGTCGATCGAGACTCCAGCATCGCCCAGAATCGCCGCGACCTTTGCCAGAGCACCGGGTTTGTCCAGAAGACCGAGCCGCAGATAGTAGGGTGCAGGTAAGCCAGTAACGGCGGAGGCTGCGTCTTGTAGGGTCGTCGCCGGGCGGCCAAATGTCGGTATATGCAAGCCTCGCGCCAGATCGCAAACGTCGCCCACCACCGCGCTGGCAGTGGGACCTTCACCGGCACCGGGGCCGCGCAGAACGATTTGTTCAACTGCGTCCCCATCCAGCACAACCATGTTTGTTCCGCCTTCCAACTGACCTAGCGGAGAATTGCTCGGCACTAGACAGGGTTGCATCCGCTGTTCCAGTCCGCGCGCCGTTCGCTGTGCTACACCCAACAGCTTGATGCGATACCCCATGTCGTGGGCCTGATGGATGTCATCGAGGCTAATATGCTGAATGCCCTCGATCTCGATCCCGTCGAAATTCGGCTTGGTGCCAAAGGCAATCGAAGACAGCAGCGCCAGTTTGTGCGCCGCGTCGATGCCGCCAACATCCAGATTAGGATCAGCTTCAAGATAGCCAAGCTGCGCGCATTCCTCGAACAGGGCGTTATAGCCCAACTCCTGCGATTGCATCCGGGTCAGAATATAGTTGCAGGTACCGTTCATGACGCCCATGACACGCGTGATCTCGTTACCCGCCAGTCCTTCGGTCAGAGATTTGATTACCGGGATACCACCCGCGACAGCCGCTTCGAAGCGAATTACACGCCCTGCGGCTTCGGCCAATTCCGCCAATTCCTGCCCGTGAATCGCCAGCAGCGCCTTGTTTGCGGTGACGACATCCTTGCCACTGGTCAGCGCCGCCTCGACCGAAGCTTTCGCGGGGCCGTTCTCCCCGCCCATCAGTTCGACAAAAACATCGATGTCTTCGCGTTTGGCTAATGCAACGGGATCGGTTTCCCATGCATAATCCGAGAGGTTTACGCCACGGTCCTTGCTGGCATCACGGGCCGAAACTGCGGTGATCTCGATGCGACGCCCGGTGCGGGCGTGCAACAAATCGGCATGACGACGCACAATTTTGACCACACCCACGCCAACGGTTCCCAATCCGGCAATTCCAAGCCTCAGCGCCTGTGTCATTCCCTTGGGTCCTTTCTGCTCGCAATACCGCCCGCGATGGCGAAGTGTCCTTTGCGGGCTGCCTTAGCGGGTTCGAGGCAGGGGTGCAATCCGTCTAATCTTTTGGAGCTAGTGGCGTGACCGAAATCCTAGTTAATCTCGGCATTCTGCAGCGCTTCGGCCTTTTCCGCCAACGCTTCGCTGCGTGCTGTCAGGTCTTCTTCTACCTCTTCCGCTTCGCTGATTGGATCGGTCGGAGGGCCGAGGGCGGGATCTAAAGCAATAAGCTTGGGGTAGGGTGCCTTGCGCAATGCGGCGGTTTCGCTGCCTTCCAACTCAGGGATATTTGCGCAGCCGGCGGTGGCCAGCACAAAGAGAATGGGCAGCAAAAGCTTCATCGCAGTCCTTCGGGTCGCAGCGTGTATCCCGTGATGCACGTTTTGTCGGAATGGTTCAAGCGGGGTTCTATCTGAACGTCTGTTCAGATACGATCGAAGCATGGCGCGTACACAAGGTTCTCATTCCGATATCACCGGCCCCCGCATTCGCGAGGCCGCACTGGGGCTGTTTGCCCGTCATGGCTATGCCGCGGTTTCAATGCGGCAGATCGCAGGGGAGGTGGGGGTGCAGGCTGGGGCACTCTATAATTACACGCCCGACAAGCAGAGCCTGCTGTTTCGGCTGATGCGCGATCACATGCAGGATCTGATGGCCGCCTATGACGATCTCGACCGGTTTGATAATCCACAAGATGCGTTGCGTCAGTTTGTCGGGTTCCACATCCGTTTTCACCTGCAGCGTCCCGACGAGGTGTTCATCGCTTACATGGAGCTGCGCAATCTGAACCCCGAAAATTTTGCCGAAATCGAGGCCCTGCGCCGCCGTTACGAGGACTCGTTAGAGCATATTCTGCGTAACGGGCAGCAATCGGGTCAATTTTCGGTCACCGATACCAAGATCGCCACATTAGCGGTGATTGCCATGCTGAATGGTGTGATCACTTGGTATCGCAGCGGTGGCCGCCTGTCGCTGGATGAGGTCGAGCAGGTGTATTGGGACATGGTCCGCAAAGCAGTCACCGCCTGACCCGCCCTTAGTGGGCAGGTCGGATGAAAGTGCCGTTCCGCAACTCCCGAAACGCTTGCTGCAATTCCGCCTGAGTGTTCATCACGATCGGGCCATGCCACGCCACGGGTTCATCGATCGGAGCGCCCGAGATCAAAAGAAACCGCACACCCTCGGGCCCGGCCTGAACCGTGATTTCATCTCCGGTTCCGAACCGAACCAACGTCCTGTCGCCTGACATGTCGCGGATGTTGACCTCTTGCCCGGCAACTTCTTTTTCCAAAAGAACACCGGTTGGCTGAGACGCATCAGCAAAGGCAGCACTGCCTTCAAAGATATAGGCGAAGGCCCGGCGGTATGTGTCGATCGGAATGGTTTTTTTCACCCCTGCCGGTATGCTGATATCCAGGTATTGCGGATCGGCAGCGATACCGTCCACTGGGCCCGTACGTCCCCAGAATGTACCGACAATCACACGGACCTTTGTCCCATCATCATCGATGATTTCCGGAATATCAGTGCTTTGAACGTCCTGATAGCGCGGGGTGGCCATTTTCTGATCTGATGGCAGATTGCCCCACAGCTGGAACCCATGCATCTGACCGCTGGCCGACCCCTTGGGCATTTCCTGATGTAGGATACCCGACCCGGCGGTCATCCACTGGACATCTCCGGCACCCAGCGTGCCGCTATTGCCCAGCGAGTCGCTGTGTTCGACTGTGCCGGACAGGACATAAGTGATCGTTTCGATGCCCCGATGCGGATGCCACGGAAAACCGGCCATATAGTCCAATGGGTTGTCATTCCGGAAATCATCGAACAGCAGAAACGGGTCCAGTTCCGACGGGTCCTGAAACCCGAACGCCCGGTGCAATTTGACGCCCGCGCCTTCCATTGTCGGGACCGCCTTGCGGAATTCCAAAGTTGGTCTGAGTGACATAAAAGCCTCCTGATCCTTAGACCGGAACTTATGCGTCGGCCTGAGGCAGTCAATTTGCGCAGGAACACTGAAGCTGTGCGAAGATGCTCAGACAGGTGACGCGGTGCTGTCCTTTGCGTATCAAAGCGGTTAAAGCGGGCGGACAATCAGGAGAACAATATGCAAGAAGAAGTGCTGGCTACGGTCGCGGCCTCGGCACCGCGGCGCTGGACTGGGGTAGGGATGCTGGTCACGGTCGGGGCGTTGGTCATTTACGTCGCGTTGGCATCGCCGCCTGAGTTTGGCTGGCAGGTCTTCTTACTGGTTTCCGGGGCAGCCGCGTTCTGGTTGGCCCGTCGCATGTGGTACGCGACCGAAGACAGGATCGAGCTGACCCAATCCCAATTGCGCACAGGCTCGGGGCAGGTGATCTGCAATATCGAGGATGTCGAAGGCGTAGACCGGGGCGTGTTCGCATTTAAGCCATCAAATGGCTTCTTGGTAACCACTCATGCACGAAGCTCAAACCAGTGGGCGCCCGGTCTTTGGTGGCGTGTCGGACGAAGGATTGGCATAGGCGGCATGACAGCCGCCGCCGAGACCAAATACATGTCGGAAATGCTGTCGGCGATGCTTGCTGAAAAGAGTTAGACACCCAAGCAAGCAGGGTCGGTATTGACGATCTGGTCGAAAACACGCGGGTGTGTGAAGACCAGATTATCCATTTCAAAGTCAGCAAATTTGAATGCCATCTGGAATGGCGCTTTGTATGTATTGTTGGTTTCGACCAGTATCATTGAGCCGTTATCAGGCATTACCGGAAGCCGTTGTTTGATTTTCACGATCTCTGCGTCGGTCCATTTCTGATATCCAGTGCCCCGCACGCAGGACCATAGAACATCGTGGAGATCGTTATCACCATCATAGGTCAGATAGGTCACACGCATCGAGACCGGTGCTCTGGTATCAACCATGTTTTCCAGAAGGTCGTACATGGTGTTGATATACGCGGCGTTAACATCTTCAGCTTCGCGTGAGAGCACATCCGCAACTGCGTAGGCTCCTTTGATGTTGATCGCGCTTTGGCGATAGCTGTCATAATAGGTGTAAGACGCAAACATTGACCAGAACAGCAGCGGCAATATCAGCATTGCCTCGACCGATAAGGCGCCGTCTTCTCGTTTGAGAAAGCGGTTCAGCAGTGCCTTGGGAAGGTTGCGATTCTCTTTGTTAATTCGAGGCATCGGCCACATCCACTGTTGTGTCAGATGAATCGTCAGGATCAGCTGATGAACCACCAAATGGTTCATGAACAAATACGGTCGTCGCCTGCAATTCCCATTGGCCGTCGTTGTCCTGCTTCGCAATGCCGCTCAGCATCGAAAGCCCAAAAACAGGTGAAACCTCAAGACAGGCGCGGATAATCATAAGCTCATTTGAAGTCCCTTGTTCAAAAACAACTTCGTCCGGCTTACGAATTGTCTCCGGAGTGTCGACGCAATAGGGGGTTGGATCCAACTGATTGCCGACCCGCGGATCAATGGACTTCATCTCGAGCGCGAGGTTTTCCGAGCAATTGGTTATCAGCGCTTCGTCACAGATCATTTTCTTCAGCAGCGCGTGATCCCATTCATCTTCCCCTTCAGGAAGGCGATTAAGCCGGACTTCCCGAATTGTCATATCCAGAGATCGTTCAAGATCGGCATGGTGGAAGGACTGCAATCCCAGATCCATGCCTGAATAAGCGACATACAGGAAGAATGGAAACCAGAAGATAAACTCGATAGACGAGTTTCCATCCTCATTCTTTCGAAATCTCCGAAGCCGATTCCGCAGTGTCTTTGTCATTGGGTCAGCCTCAGGTTTTGAATGGAGGTGCTGATTGAATCGAAGACGCGTTCAATCTGATTGCCGGTCGCTTCATAGTAACGGGCAGGTTTGATCGCGCAGTCTTTCAGCATCTGCTTAACACCGTAGGGTGCCTCAAAAGCGATCGAGAAGATGATGACATTTTCTTCTTCTGCTTCAACGCAGAGATCTACAACGTTTGGATTTTTTGTCGAAGGGCCAATTTCGGTTGTCGATTTGTTGGCAAACTCATTGCCGCGATCCCAGCCCCACGCATGGCGCAACATATCCCGAATTTTGTTTTTTTCAGTGTGCGCCCAGACATCAGGCCAATCCAACCGAACGGGAACCTCTCCATTTTCGTCGTAGTCGCGATAGTCATTCTCATTCCAGCTATGGCAAGTACCATCAGAATAATTGGTGCAGCGATATCTTCTGTAGGATCCCGTGCCATGCGCATGATCCTGATACCTATCGCGTTTCCAGCGTTTGTCGTCTTCCCTGATCGTCTCTGCGACGTTCGGCCAGGCCCAATCGTTGTAAACTTCATCGTAGATGGAATAGGTTTGGGCGCTTTCATTCCAATAGATGTCCGAAGGGCCGTCATGATATGGCGGATTCACTTTGTGCTGATAAGTGTTTTCACCATCCGTCATCAACACCAGAACTTTGAGGGTGTCAGTGGTCTTGTTCGGGGCTGGTCGAATGTCGAACGAGTCCGGAATTTCTGAACTGTCCGCAATCTGTGCGATCAGCGGTTGAATGCTATCGTCAAGCAAGGTCAGGCCCCACTTGAGGCCCACGTCGATTGAAGTCCAGCCGCTTGCCACGAGGTTCTGGATCTGGCCTTTCAGAATGTCGGGGTCGTTCTGGATTACAGTCATCTCTCGCCGATCGGTGGTGGTTTCAAGGCGGCAGGTATTGCTGGTTACCAGCGTGTCGCTGAACCTTTTGTCGCTGGAACCATTGTCCTTGAAGTGAAGAGTCTGAGGGACGTAGTCCCCTTTGGTGATGATGTTACCGCCGGCGTCCACGATGTCGTAATAGTTGAAATCGGTTGTTGTGAAGTCCGAAGCTTGGAAGTCGATGCAGTTGGCCCGTTCATTTGCTCCAGTCGTGTTCAAAGCATTCATCAGATAGTCAGGCACCGACACCTGTTCCGAGTAGGGCACGATCGAGATCGACAATCTACCATCCTCAGATTTCAGGATCATTTCATCGATAAAGTCCTCAGCTGCACTTTTGAGGTTGGTCAGTTTTGTCCCGCGCATTGAACCCGACACGTCCAGAACCAAGGAAATTTCGACGTTACCAATCGATTCTTCGGCGATACTGGTGGCGGTTGTATCAATGTAGTCGACGCCACTCCATTTCATGAAATGTGTCTCAATGCTCATATCGGCGCTGGCTTCGACTTTCCGTTTGCCTTCAAGTTCGTCAACCTGAGTCACGGTTCCGTCGTCGTTTGTCGTGCATGTCTCGGGTTCGACCTTGATATTTTTGATGATATCCGTATCGAAACCTTCTTTGCGAATGTAATCATTCACCACGACCCGTGGGCAAAGCTCTTGGTCCAGGTCAGCTGCGGCAAGGACCGCGCGGTCAAGTGCGTATTGTAGCCTTACCCTTTCGCGATCATACCGCATGACGTCGACCGCGAACCCGGCCACGGTGAAGACTATCATGATCAGGAAAAGGGCAAGGATCGTCATCGTGCCTTCTGTCGAAGAAACAAAGTGCCGCAAGTGCCGCGAACAACTGTTTTCGCGGCAGAGACGGTTGAATTGGGCCTTCAAATCAAACTTGCGCATAATTGGTTCCTCGGTCGATCAGACACACTGATGCCAGCACTTCGCAACTTTAATAATTTACCCACGGATCGTGGCGAGATTTGGGCGCAGTGGACACTATGCTGCTCGTTTTTAACGAGATTCAGCGTTATTCCCGGTGTTATTGGTGGTTTTGTTTCGCGCCTTTGGACAATCGCGCGGCTTTCGTTAACGCCCGACTCACCAATGGAGCTGAAAAGTAAAGTTCACAAACTGATGAAAATACGTGCAGTTACTGATTGCGGTATTTGGCAAGCAGTGCGACAAAAAGTCATGACGTATCTCGTCTACCGGCACGGAGGATTTTATGACCGGCATTAAAGAACCCAGCTTTCGTGAGAGTGTTGATTTGATGTTCAACAGAGCGGCGTCTCTGATGGATTTGCCGCCCGGGCTAGAAGAGAAGATACGGGTTTGTAATGCCACCTACACCGTTCGGTTCGGGGTGCGTCTGCGGGGGCAGATCCACACCTTTACCGGATATCGTTCGGTTCATTCGGAACATATGGAGCCGGTAAAGGGTGGCATTCGCTATGCCTTGGCGGTGAACCAGGATGAGGTCGAAGCGCTCGCTGCGCTCATGACTTACAAGTGTGCACTGGTCGAAGCGCCCTTTGGTGGCTCGAAAGGGGGCCTTTGCATTGATCCTCGCCAGTATGAAGAACATGAGATGGAACAGATCACGCGTCGTTTTGCCTATGAGCTGGCAAAGCGCGATCTGATCAACCCATCTCAGAACGTCCCTGCGCCCGATATGGGAACCGGCGAGCGCGAAATGGCGTGGATGGCTGACCAATATGCGCGGATGAATACGACCGATATCAACGCGCGAGCCTGTGTGACAGGTAAACCGCTGAACGCGGGGGGCATCGCGGGCAGGGTCGAAGCAACCGGGCGCGGCATCCAATACGCGTTGCGCGAATTCTTCCGAAACCCGGAAGACGTCAAGAAGGCGAACTTGTCAGGCACGCTGGACGGAAAGCGCGTCGTCGTGCAGGGATTGGGTAACGTGGGCTATCACGCAGCCAAGTTCCTCAGCGAGGAAGACGGGTCGCGTGTGGTCGGCATCATCGAATGGGATGGCGCACTGTACAATCCCGATGGCATCGACGTAGAAGCCGTGCGGCAGTGGATCGTCAAGCATGGCGGCGTGAAGGACTATCCCGACGCCACACATTCCGCCGAGGGTGGCGCGGTACTTGAAGCCGAGTGTGACATCCTGATTCCGGCGGCGCTGGAGGGGGTAATAAACCTATCCAACGCCGAACGTATTAAGGCACCACTGATCATCGAGGCCGCCAACGGGCCTGTCACGGCGGGTGCGGATGAGATCATGCGCAAGAAAGGCACGGTGATCATTCCTGACATGTATGCAAACGCCGGTGGTGTGACCGTGTCCTATTTTGAATGGGTCAAAAACCTCAGCCACATCCGTTTTGGCCGGATGCAGCGGCGTCAGGAAGAAGCTCGGCATGAGTTGATCGTCAGCGAACTGGAACGGTTGGATCGGTATCTGGGTGATGCCTGGTCGATGTCACCGGATTTCAAGGCGAAGTACCTCAAGGGTGCGGGCGAGTTGGAGCTGGTGCGTTCGGGTCTCGATGACACGATGCGCATTGCCTATCAGTCGATGAGCGAAGTCTGGCATGATCGCGCTGATGTCGACGATCTGCGCACGGCGGCCTATATCGTTGCGATCGACCGCGTCTCAAAAAGCTATCGCGCCAAGGGCCTCTGAGCGCCCAGACAACAGAAGATTCTTGAGTGGCCAACCATCGGGTTGGCCACTTTTCATTTCGGCCGAAGTCGTCTGAGTGGATGGATTAGTCGCCCAGCGACAAGTTTTCGTCGAAAACAGGAGTGGAACCGGATTCTGGCGTTGTTACTGCTGGGTGAAGTTGGTTTGATGCCGACACACCTGTAGGGAGTTCTGAATGCGTTTCTCCGGCTTGCGCGTCCTGAAAGAGGGCCTGACCGGCAATAGAGGCTGGACGCCGCACTGGCGCGAGCCCGAGCCCAAATCCGAATATGACATCGTCATTATCGGTGGTGGGGGTCATGGGTTGAGCACGGCCTATTATCTGGCCAAGGAGCATGGTCTGACCAATATCGCTGTTCTGGAAAAGGGCTATATCGGTGGGGGCAATGTCGGGCGCAACACCACCATTGTGCGCGCGAACTACTTTTTGCAGGGCAATTCCGAGTTCTACTCGCACTCATTGAAGCTGTGGGAAGGTCTTGAGCAAGATCTGAACTACAATGTCATGCATTCGCAACGCGGGATCATCAACCTGTTCCATTCGGACGGGCAGCGTGATGCCGCTGCGCGCCGGGGCAACATGATGATCAGTCAGGGAGACGATGCTATCCTGCTCAATCGCGATGAATTGAGGCGGATGGTGCCCTATCTGAATTTCGATGACCTGAGGTTCCCTCTGTATGGCGGTCTCTACCACCCGCGCGGAGGTACAGCGCGACACGATGCAGTGGCCTGGGGCTATGCGCGCGGAGCGGACCAGCGCGGCGTGGATCTGATCCAGAACTGCGAAGTGACTGGTATTGATATCGAGAATGGCGTGGTGCGCGGTGTTCAGACCTCGCGTGGGCCGATCCGGGCCAAGAAGGTGGCGATGGTTGCTGCCGGGCGTTCAGGTCAGGTGGCGGCGATGGCTGGAATGAGGCTGCCGATTGAAAGCCATGTCTTGCAGGCCTTCGTGACCGAGGGTCTGAAGCCCTGCATCGATCATGTGGTGACGTTTGGCATGGGGCATTTCTATATCAGCCAGTCAGATAAGGGCGGTCTGGTCTTTGGTGGTGATCTGGATTTTTACGCCTCCTATGCGGCGCGAGGTAATTTACCTACCGTCGAAAGCGTGATGGAGGCCGGGATGGCGCTGATGCCGATGATCGGCAAGGCGCGGGTGCTGCGATCCTGGGGCGGGATCATGGATATGTCGCCCGATGGCTCTCCGATCATAGACCGAACGGATATTGATGGGCTCTATCTCAATTGCGGCTGGAACTATGGTGGCTTCAAGGCGGTTCCGGGTTCGGGGAATGTGTTTGCGCATCTGATTGCGACGGATCGGTATCACGAGAATGCCACCGGCTTCCGACTGGATCGTTTCCGCACCGGGCGCGGGATTATCGATGAAGAGGGCAAGGGCTCTCAGCACAATCTGCATTGAGGGGCGCGATGTTGGATTTGGGTATTATTGAAAAGATCAAGAAGGGCGCGCGGCTATGAGGATCACCTGTCCATATTGCGGCGAGCGGGATCGGCGCGAATTCTATTATCGCGGGGCGGCAGTGGATCTGGACCGACCGGCCCCGGATGCCGGTGAGGCGGCTTGGGATGATTTTGTCTACCAACGGGAAAACCCGGCAGGGCCGACACGAGAGCTTTGGTATCACGAAGGCGGGTGCGGTGCATGGATCGTGGTCACACGAAACACGGTCACGCATGAGATGATCGACGCGCAGCCGGCATCGGAGGAGCGGGCATGAGGATCGATGGAAAGGGTCTTATCGATCGTACGCAGTCGATTCCGTTTGTTTTCGATGGTGCCAGCTATAGCGGCTATGCGGGCGACACCCTGACCTCAGCGCTTTTGGCGAATGGCGTACGACTGATGGGGCGTTCGTTCAAGTACCACCGGCCTAGGGGTGTGCTGAGCGCAGGCAGCGAAGAGCCGAATGCGCTGATGACCGTGGGGGCAGGCGCAGGTCAAGAACCAAATATTCGCGCCACGATGCAAGAGATCTATCCGGGACTTGAAGCGCGCAGCCAGAATCGCTGGCCCAGCCTGAGTGTCGATTTGATGGGGATCAACGATCTGGCTTCCCCGTTTTTGGGCGCGGGTTTTTACTACAAAACCTTCATGTGGCCGAAAAGCTTCTGGGAAAAGCTATACGAGCCGATTATTCGACGTGCCGCCGGATTGGGAGCACTGTCGGGCGAAGACAATGCCGACAAGTACGAAAGCGCTTATGCCTTTTGCGATCTGCTGATTATCGGGGCAGGGCCTGCGGGGCTGATGGCCGCACTGGTCGCTGGTCGTGCCGGCGCGGACGTCATTCTGGCCGACGAAAACAGTCGCGTGGGTGGGCGTCTGCTGGCCGAGACCTATGAGGTCGACGGAAAACCGGGTCCCGTTTGGGTTGACGAAGTGCTGGCCGAGTTAGCCGCGATGGACAATGTCCGCATCATGACCCGGACCACTATCGCAGGTGCCTATGACCAAGGTACCTTTGCGGCGTTGGAACGCGTTTTTCACCATACGGATCACCGCCCCAACGGGGCGCCGTTGGAAACCTATTGGCGGATCGTGGCCAAGCGGTCAGTTCTGGCGGCAGGCGCGCTGGAGCGCCCGGTCGCATTCCGCAACAATGATCGCCCGGGGATCATGACCGCTGGCGCGGTGCGGGCGTATCTAAACCGATGGGGTGTCAGCCCGGGCCGCAATGTGACGATCTTCGGAAATACTGACGATATCCATCGCACTGCTCGTGATTTGTTGGATGCTGGTGTCCATGTGGCGGCTGTGATCGATAGCCGCCATGACGCGCCCTTGTCTGACGATTACGAGGTTCTACGCGGGGCGCAAGTTTGTAACAGTTCGGGCCGTAAGGGGCTGGAGGCGATTACAGTGCGCCGCGCCAGTGGAGAAGAACGGATACACACGGATTGCCTTGCCATGACAGGGGGCTGGAATCCTTCGGTTCATCTAACGTGTCACATGAATAGCCGCCCGATCTGGAAGCGTGAGATCGAGGCCTTTGTGCCAACGCCGGGGGCCGTGCCGGGCATGGTGACAGCGGGTGCGTGCAATGGATCTTTCTCAACTACAGCCTGCCTTCGTGAAGGGATTGAGGCAGCCAAAGGCGTGCTCGGCGATCTTGGCTACAAGGCCTCGAAGACTGTGCCACCGCAGGCTGAGGATACGCCATACGAGATCACGCAGCTTTGGGCCGTTCCCGGCAAAGGGCGCGCGTGGCTGGATTTCCAGAACGATGTTACAGTGAAAGACGTCAAACAGGCCGCGACTGAGAACTTCCGGTCAGTCGAGCACATGAAGCGCTATACGACGCAAGGTATGGCGACGGATCAGGGCAAGAATTCGAACGTGGCGGCGTTGGCCATTCTAGCGGACGTCACCGGGCGCGCGATACCCGAAACCGGAACCACGACGTTCCGCCCTCCGTATTCTCCTATCGCCATTGCCGCGCTGGGTGCTGGGGCTGAAGGCAAGGGTTTCAAGCCGCAACGCTTTATCACTTCGCACAAAGCGACCGTAGCGCGGAAAGCTCCGTTGGTTGAGGCCGGGTTGTGGTATCGCCCCAGCTATTTCCCAAAGGGTGGAGAAACCACGTGGCGGCAATCCTGTGACCGTGAGGTCAACATGGTGCGTCAGGCCGTCGGGGTGTGCGATGTCTCGACGCTTGGCAAGATTGACATACAGGGGCCGGATGCGGGGGCGTTTCTGGACTTCGTTTATACGAACATGTTCTCGACCCTCAAAGTTGGCCGAACGCGATATGGCCTGATGTTGCGTGAGGATGGATTCGTCATGGATGATGGCACCACCGCGCGGCTGGGAGAGACGCATTACCTGATGACCACCACCACGGCAGGTGCTGGCGATGTAATGAAGCATCTGGAATTCGTTCATCAGGGTCTGCGCCCTGATCTGGATGTCTCGTGCATCTCGGTCACTGAACAGTGGGCACAGTTTGCCGTGGCCGGACCAAAATCGCGTGAATTGTTGAACGATCTGCTGGACACACCTCTTGATGAAGAAAGCTGGCCCTTCATGGCTTGCGGATCGATCTCGGTGCTGGGTGTGCAGGGGCGTTTGTTCCGGATCTCGTTCTCGGGCGAGCATGCATATGAAATCGCCGTGCCTGCGCGCTATGGCGCGAGCCTGTTCGATGTTTTGACCGAGCGGGCTGAGACACTGGGCGGTGGTCTTTATGGGATGGAAGCGCTGAACGTTCTTCGCATCGAAAAGGGCTTTATTACGCATTCCGAGATCCACGGACGGACAACTGCCTATGATATAGGCATGGGTCGGATGGTGTCGCAGAAGAAGGATTGCATCGGCAAAACCATGTCGCAACGTCCAGGGCTTGAAGAGCCGGGGCGCGAGCGGTTGGTCGGGCTCAAACCCATTGGCGAAAGCAAGGAATTGCTGGCGGGTGCGCATCTTTACCGGGAAGAGGCCGAGCCGGTGCGCATCAATGATCAGGGCTATCTGACCTCCGTGTGTTATTCCCCGACGCTGGAAACGATGTTGGGCTTGGGCTTCCTGGCGGACGGGCCTGAGAGGTATGGAGAAATCGTGAAAATGGTCGATCATCTGCGCGGCGTGACAACCCTGTGTGAAGTGGTGAACCCGGTTTTCTTTGACCCAGAAGGAGGGCGCGTCCGTGGATAATCTGACCGCCAAAACACCCTGCGACGGGTTGCTGCCTTTGACAATCGGCTCAGTAACGCTCAGCGAAGAGGATGTAGGGGCGATCCATTCGATCTCACCTTTCAAGGGTAAGCAAAAGGCGCTATCCGAAGCTTTGAAAGCAGCGCACGGGATGGCCTATCCATCGGCCAATCGCGCAACGGGTAAGGCTGGCGCGCGGGCGATCTGGTTCGGCCCGGCGCATGCGATGCTGATCGGGCCGTCTCCTGATGCGACCCTGACCGAGAATGCGGCCATTGTGGACCAATCAGATGCCTGGGCTGTGGTCCGGTTAGAGGGTGCTGATGTCGAAGACGTACTGGCGCGCGTAGTGCCTATTGATCTGCGTAAGGCGAACTTCAAACGCGGCCACTCCGCCCGGACCCTGCTGTTCCACATGACCGCTTCGATCACGCGCGTTGGGGAGAACACGTTTCAGATCATGGTCTTCCGATCCATGGCTGAGACACTGGTTCACGATTTGAAAAGGGCGATGGAAGGCATCGCCGCGCGCGGGTAAGCTGCGCTGAAAGAAACGAATCTTCGGAGATCCCCATGTTGCGTATCGCTATCGTTGCGGCCGTGCTGGCCACGCCAGTGGTTGCACAGGAAACCAAGGAACAGAGCTGCAAGTATCAGGCCGACGTTGTTGCAGCGATACAGAAAGCACGACTTGACCGGGTCAAGGAACGCGATGTGGCGCAGGCGGTGGCCGACAGTGGTCCTACCTGGCCCGAGAACTACAATGCCGCTGTTCCGCTGATCACGCCTTGGGTATATGAGCAGAAGATGCGCGACGTGCGTAAGAAGGATCTCGGAGCTGCGTGGCTGGAGTTGTGTTTACAACAATAATCCACAGTCAGATCATTTCTCTGTGGACAACCGCGCGCCATCCCCTTGGCGCGCGTTTTCATTTCTGGCAGGTTTGACCCATGTCTTTGCCCCCCGGATTTCTGGATGAACTGCGCACGCGCCTCAGCCTGTCTCAGGTTGTTGGGCGTAAGGTCATGTGGGACCAGCGCAAATCCAATCAGGGCAAGGGGGATATGTGGGCGCCTTGCCCATTTCATCACGAAAAGACCGCCTCGTTCCACGTCGATGACCAAAAGGGATTCTATTACTGCTTTGGCTGCCACGCCAAAGGGGACGCGATCAGTTTTGTGAAAGAGACCGAGAATGTCTCTTTCATAGAAGCCGTGGAAATTCTGGCGCGCGAGGCCGGGATGCCGATGCCCGCACGCGATCCCAGGGCGCAGGAAAAGCAGGACCGCCGTTCACAGCTGGCCGAGGTGATGGAACAGGCTGTGCAGTTTTTCCGCCTGCAACTCAAGACCGGCGCAGGGGCGGGGGCGCGCGACTATCTGGGGCGCCGAGGACTGGATGCGCAGGCGGTGGATCGGTGGGAGATCGGGTTCGCGCCGGACGGCTGGCAGGCGTTGTGGGATCATCTGACCGGTAAGAGTGTCTCCGAGGACCTGATCCTTGGGGCCGGGCTGGCGAAACCTTCGAATAAGGGCAAAAAGCCCTATGACACATTCCGCAACCGCATCATGTACCCGATCCGCGACCCGCGCGGGCGGTGCATTGCGTTTGGTGGCCGGGCGATGGATCCCAATGACAACGCCAAATACCTGAACTCGCCCGAGACCGATCTGTTCGACAAAGGCCGCAGCCTCTACAACCATGGCCCCGCACGACAGGCGGCAGGCAAGGGGCAGCCTTTGGTTGTGGCCGAGGGCTATATGGACGTGATCGCTTTGGCAGAGGCCGGGTTTGGCGCGTCGGTTGCGCCATTGGGGACGGCGATCACCGAGCATCAGTTGCAACTACTTTGGCGCATCTCTGACGAGCCGATCATCGCTTTGGATGGCGATACGGCAGGGCTGCGCGCGGCGATGCGGGCGGTCGACTTGGCATTGCCGTTGCTGGAGGCGGGTAAGTCACTGCGCTTTGCGCTAATGCCTGAAGGCAAGGACCCTGACGATTTGCTGCGCGCCGAAGGCGCAGGGGCAGTTCGATCAGTTCTGGACGGTGCCATTCCGATGGTGAAGCTGCTGTGGCAGCGCGAGACTGAGGGCAAGGTTTTTGATAGCCCAGAACGCAGATCTGCATTGGACAAAGCGCTTTGGGAGAAGATCAAGTTAATCCGAGATAAGTCGATACGAAATCACTATCGGCAGGAGATCCGGGATCTACTTTTTCATTTTTACCGCTCTCAGAAAAAGTTCCCTGCAAAAAATTGGAAATCCAATCGGGATAGGGATCGCAAAACTGCCGGACCTACACAGGGTGCACGCACTTCTTTCTTGGCTGCTAACGACAACAGCGCTGCTATTCGGCTCCGTGAAAGTGTCATTCTTGCAGTTGCTATATTGACGCCTGCTTTGGTGGTGCAGTTCGAAATTCAGATCGACGAAATGACATGCTTGGATCCCGAACTAAATGCCATGAGAGATGTCTTGTTGCGACATGCGGTTGATGATCCGGACAACATTAAAGATCATATTGTCGCAGCTTTGGGACCGGAACCCCTTGAAAACCTGCTGGCCCTTCGCCATGTCGCAGTGATCCCCTGTGTGTACAAACCGGGCGACGTTGAAAAGGCCGAGATGACGCTGGCCGAGGAACTCGCAAAGATCAAAGCGCTCCGGGGGTTGGATGCTGAGATTGCCGAAGCGGCAGAGGAATTGTCTGATCTGGCCGATGAGGCGCTGACATATCGGCTGGCGCAAGCCGCCGAAGAGCGCAACCGTACAAGCCGCAGCCAGAACGAAGACAGGGCCGTTTTCGACATCGCCGACAATGGTGCGCGAATCAACCGCGATGAGAAAGACGCGTTTGAGGCCATCACGTCTGGCATCAAATTCGAACGGAAACATCGATGAAGTGGTGTTTTCGTAAGGCACTGGAAAAGAAAAACGGGTAAACGGGTGGCCGAATCACTTCTACGCGCTAATGATTCGGTTCAAACGAATCACCCATCCCTGCAGGAGCATTGAATGGCCGCCAAGGATACGAACGAAGACCGCAAATCCGACGAGCAGGAACAGGAAATCTCGCTGGACATGAGCCAGGCCCAGGTCAAGAAGATGATCGCCGAGGCTCGCGAGAAAGGTTACATCACCTACGACCAGCTCAATCAGGTTCTGCCGCCTGATCAGGTCAGCTCGGAACAGATCGAAGATGTTATGTCGATGCTGTCCGAGATGGGCATCAACATCATCGAAGATGAAGAAGCCGAAGAAGAAGAAAACAAAGGTTCGACCGAACTGGTCACCACCGAAGGCCCGCGCGAGGTTGCGCTGGCTGGTGCCGCAACCGAAAAGCTGGATCGCACCGATGACCCCGTACGCATGTATCTGCGCGAGATGGGTTCAGTCGAACTGCTGAGCCGCGAGGGCGAGATTGCTATCGCCAAGCGGATCGAAGCCGGTCGGAACACCATGATCGCTGGTCTGTGCGAAAGCCCGCTGACCTTCCAAGCGATCACCATCTGGCATGACGAACTTTTGTCCGAAGACATTCTGCTGCGGGACGTCATCGATCTGGAAACCACTTTCGGCAACCAGATGGATGAAGACGGCGAGGTTGAAGAGCCGGTTGTCGATACCTCATCGGTGCAGGCGGCCAAGCCTGCCAAGGATGAGGGGCCGGAGCTTGACGCTGACGGCAACCCGATTGCCAATGATGATGACGATGATGACGACGATCAGGCCAACATGTCCCTGGCCGCGATGGAAGCAGCGCTGAAGGATCAGGTGCTGACCACGCTGGAACGCATCTCGACCGACTTCGCGATGCTGTCCGAAATGCAGGACAGCCGGATTTCTGCGACGCTGAACGAGGATGGCACTTTCAGCGCGAAGGACGAAGAAACCTATCAGAAGCTGCGCGCTGAGATTGTTGAACTGGTGAACGGTCTTCACCTGCACAACAACCGGATCGAAGCTCTGATTGACCAGCTCTATGGCATCAACCGGCGCATTATGTCACTGGACAGCTCGATGGTGAAACTGGCTGACCAGGCTCGCATCAACCGTCGCGAGTTCATCGATGCGTATCGTGGGCGCGAGCTGGATCCGAACTGGTTGGCTGAAATGGCTGAGAAGCCGGGCCGGGGCTGGCAGATGTTCATCGAACGCTCGACCGAAAAGGTTGAGGAACTGCGCAACGACATGGCTCAGGTTGGCCAATATGTTGGTCTCGATATCCCTGAATTCCGCCGCATCGTGCAGCAGGTTCAGAAGGGTGAGAAAGAGGCGCGGCAAGCCAAGAAGGAAATGGTCGAGGCCAACCTGCGTCTGGTGATCTCGATTGCCAAAAAGTACACGAACCGCGGCCTGCAATTCCTTGATCTTATTCAGGAAGGTAACATCGGCCTGATGAAGGCGGTGGACAAGTTCGAATACCGCCGGGGCTATAAGTTCTCGACCTATGCGACCTGGTGGATCCGTCAGGCGATCACGCGTTCGATCGCGGATCAGGCGCGCACGATCCGTATCCCGGTGCATATGATCGAAACGATCAACAAGCTGGTCCGGACAGGTCGTCAGATGCTGCACGAAATCGGCCGCGAGCCAACACCGGAAGAATTGGCCGAAAAGCTGCAAATGCCGCTTGAGAAGGTGCGCAAGGTGATGAAAATCGCCAAAGAGCCGATCAGCCTCGAGACGCCCATCGGCGACGAGGAAGACAGCCAGCTTGGTGATTTCATCGAGGATAAGAATGCCGTGCTGCCGCTGGACAGCGCCATTCAGGAAAACCTCAAGGAAACCACCACACGGGTTCTGGCCTCTCTCACCCCGCGTGAAGAGCGGGTTCTGCGGATGCGCTTTGGCATCGGCATGAACACCGACCACACGCTGGAAGAGGTCGGTCAGCAGTTCAGCGTGACGCGCGAACGTATCCGCCAGATCGAGGCGAAGGCGCTGCGTAAGCTGAAACACCCGAGTAGGTCGCGTAAATTGCGGTCCTTCCTGGATCAGTAAATCGAAAGGCGCCTCATCCCGAGGCGCTTTTTTCTTTCGCCCGCTCACAATGACTGAACTTCAAATCAAATTGGCGGGAACTCGCAAGGAGTCCGGCGATGCCATCTTTATATCGCCGCTGTCCACTCATGGACAGGCCGGGGCGAGGTGATTGGGCTGATGACCCCCGGCCACGTTGTAGCTTCATGAAAGTGGATGAGAGACACGTTTGCGAAAAGCGGTCGGGGCCTGACCCGTCCAACGTTTGAAGGCGGTGGAAAACGCAGCCTGATCGGAATAACCGAGCGAATACGAGATTTCGGACAGATGCATACCGTTCTTGATAAAGGTCTGCGCTAGGTCACATCGTAAATCTTCAACGATCTCACGATATGAGGTGCCTTCATCAGCTAGGCGGCGAGCCAATGTTCGAGGGCTTAGGCCGAGCTGGGTGGCGGCGTCGTCCACCTGTACGATTCCCCCCGGCATCGCATCTGTGATCAACCCTTCGATCTGTGCTCGGGTTTTCTGTCTTGGCGACTGTCTTTCGGCCAGCAGGCGTTCGCCAAATTCAACCAAATGCGCGCGCAGGCTAGGGTCG
Organism: Ruegeria sp. AM5; assembly: GCF_056540645.1. Taxonomy (NCBI): domain Bacteria; kingdom Pseudomonadati; phylum Pseudomonadota; class Alphaproteobacteria; order Rhodobacterales; family Roseobacteraceae; genus Ruegeria; species Ruegeria sp. AM5. The sequence goes on from NZ_JBQFXC010000001.1 coordinate 189,428, forward strand.
TAAGTTGGGATCGGTGTTTCCAGCGAGGGCAGCGACAGGATGATTTCCAAGCGTTCGGCCCCGAAGGTAACTGGGAAACCTCCGATTTTCTGGTAGGTGGCTTGGTGTTGCCCAACTGTGTGCTGAAACCGTATCTCAATCGGATTCAGATTCAACTGAGTCAACGCCCGCATCCGGGCGATCGCGCCAAACAGCAGGAACTCGGTCCGCCGATGATAGCGGGAAAAGCTCGGGTCTTTCCAATCGGCCTCAAGCGAGGCAGCGTTACCTGAAAGGCGCAGATTGAAGGCCAGGGCCGGGTCGATAATGCCATGAAACCGCGCCGTATTCTCGATCACCTGCTTCAGATCACGAGAGTACTTGCTGATATAGGCCGTAATGCTGGAAGAAGAACTGAATTCCAGACCCGCCCGTGCCCCAAAGGTGATATCGCCAAGTGCATCGCAGGCGTGTCGGACAAACAGCGCTTCTTTGTGGGCGCTGTACCTTTTGGCAGGCGGTTCAATATCGCTGCGGGTCAATGCGCAGTCACTCAGGACCTGTTCCACCACGGTCGCGCTTGCGTGATCCTCAAGGGTCCGTGTCAGCAATTGAATGCGTGAAATGTCGACGTCCATCACCCAGCCCAAAAAACGCGTTACTGTAATACCGTTACCCTAGCGGCAAACCGTGGCAATGCGCCAGCCTCGGTGCTGATACCCAGGAATTGACCGCAACTCACAAAGATATGGCAGAAATGGCCATGTCCGTAGCCTTGGCCAATAGCTACATGACCGGTGTTGTCGGGTCAGCGCCTTTTGGGGAAAAGGTCAGAGCCTGAGCGAGCGGTCCACCAAGCCGTTTCAACGGGTTCCCCGGCACGCCCCTCTCATTCTTCTGGTCAGTCATGTCGCATTGCTGCGGCGCGTTCGACGTGACAGCATCACGGGGAACCTTTTGTTATTTCTTGATCTCTCGTGGCTGATGATCTTTCCATCGATACAGATTTGATCGTCTTCGATGGTGAATGCGTGCTGTGTTCAGGGTTTTTTCACATCATGTTGCGCCATGATCGAGATCAGAAATTTCTATTTGCAACTGCGCAGTCACCGCTTGGGCAGCAGCTTTATACTCTCCTGAACCTGCCGACAGACGAATTTGAAACCAATTTGGTGATCGTCAAAGGAAAGGTGCACCAAAATCTCGACGCATTTGCCGCTGCGATGCATGCATTATATGTTCCGTGGCGGGTATTGTCCTTGTGTCGATACCTGCCGAGGTTTCTGAAGAACCCGCTGTACCGGATGATTGCCCGTAACAGATATGCGCTATTTGGGCGGCGGGATGAGTGCCTAGTTCCTGATCCTTCTCTCCGATCGCGGTTTGCCCAAGATGGATTCTGATCGTGATCCATTCCTGCAGGCGCTGGGTATAGATGAAGCTGTGCCTGGATTGGTCAGGGATTTGCACAGCGGGGAAGGTCGCTACTCTGGTCGATGCAGCATTCAGCGTGGCCGAGGCGTTTTGGTCGCTCTGGCACTTCGCATCGGGCGATTTCCACCTGCGGGCGAAGATTTGCCGGTCACCCTTACGATCCGAAAGCCCGGCGCATATTGGCAATGGGAACGGGATTTCGCAGGCCACAAAACGCGTTCACGGATCACTTTTGATCCGCTGTGTGGCATGGTGCGGGAACAGATCGGCGGGCTGACAATATGGTTGCAGCCGGTGAGAACTGATAAGGGGCTGACCATTGAGATCCGCCGCCTCGCTTTGTTTGGCATTCCGTGTCCGGGGTTTCTTTTGCCACGTTCCGGATCGACCGAGGCTGAGGACGTACAATTGAGGTTTCGCTTTGACATTTCGGCGATAGCACCGGGATTGGGACACCTGATCCGCTATCAGGGATGGTTAGAGCCTGTTCACGAACCACGTGGGTCAAGCTGACATGATCGTTAGTTCGCTTTGCTGACGATGGCGACGCACTAGTCTATATTTCACATGGAAACAGGAAGATGGTCACGATGAAACAGACAATACTTTGCGCATTTGCAGCACTGCTTATGACCAGCTCTGCGGGCGTTGTCGATGCAGCGCCGAACGGTTATCGAACAGAACCGATGAGCGGCACAGACTTCGAGGTCATTCCAAGGACACGTCAGGATACTGATGGATATTGGTGCGCCGCTGCTGATTTTGCCCGCCGGAAATTGGGTGCTGGGTGGCAGCAACAAATCTACGTTCTGCGCGGCTATGGCCCCAGCGTGACAACGGGACGCCGGACGGCGGTACAGTTCACACTGAAACAACCCGCCAATGTCCCGCAGAAAGGCAGCTTTTCGGTCACAGCCGGGTTCCAGCCGGGTGACAGCATGTCGGTACAGGGCGCAAATGCACGGTGCGGCGTCCGTCCGTTTATCAATTGACCTGCGATGCAGACAGAATTCTCGATTCAGACACAGGGCGTGGGGCTCTATGAGATTACCGCCCCTGTGCGCAGTTGGCTGAGGCCGGTTTCGGACGGTTTGCTGACGCTCTTTGTGCGCCACACTTCTTGTTCGCTGCTTATTCAGGAAAACGCCGACCCCGAGGTGCAGACTGATCTGCGCGCATTCTTTGAACGGCTGGTGCCGCAATCGGATCATCCGTCAATGGCTTATCTGCGCCACACCTATGAGGGGCCGGACGACATGCCAGCCCATATCAAGGCCGCGATGATGCCTGTATCGCTGTCGATACCGGTGTCAGATGGGGTACCTGCGCTGGGCAAATGGCAGGGGATATATCTGTTTGAACACCGCAACGCGCCGCATGAAAGAAAGGTCGCTGCGCATTTTGGGTGACGCTTTATATTGGGGTGGAAAATTCCGACTACCCAAACTCTAGAGGCTGTCCTATAGTTGTGGATAAGTAAGCCGCAGCGCTTACAAAAAGTGGCCAGCTAGGGACGAGGAGACGGCGGATGCGCTGCCCGTTTTGCGGAAATATCGATACTCAGGTCAAAGATTCACGCCCGGCAGAGGATCACGTCGCGATCCGCAGACGGCGGTTCTGCCCGGCCTGCGGCGGACGGTTCACCACCTATGAACGCGTGCAACTGCGTGATCTGGTCGTCATCAAAACCAACGGTAAGCGCGAAGACTTCGACCGCGACAAGCTGGAACGCTCGATCCGTATTTCGATGCAGAAGCGGCCCATTGATCCCGATCGGATTGATCAGATGATCTCCGGTATCGTGCGCCGTCTTGAAAGCATGGGGGAAACCGATATCCCTTCGAATAAAATCGGTGAAATTGTAATGGAAGCGCTGGCCCGGATTGATACGGTCGCATATGTTCGCTTTGCGAGTGTGTACAAGAATTTCCAGGCGGCCGATGATTTCGAGGAGTTTGTCCACGAGTTGCGCCCGCCGCAACCTTCGACGGATGAGTGAGCGATACAGATAAGCGATATATGGCGCTGGCCCTATCATTGGGGCGGCGCGGCCAAGGCACCTGCTGGCCGAATCCGTCCGTCGGGTGTGTCGTCGTGCGCGATGAACGCATCGTTGGTCGCGGCTGGACGCAGTCCGGGGGTCGTCCGCATGCAGAACCTATGGCTCTGACGCAGGCGGGTAAGGCCGCGCGAGGTGCCACCGCCTATGTCTCGCTTGAACCCTGTTCACACTACGGAAAGACGCCGCCCTGTGCCGAAGCGCTGATTGCGGCCGGTGTTGCCCGTGTGGTCTCGGCGATCGAAGACAGCGATCCTCGGGTCGCTGGGCAAGGGTTTGCCATGTTGCGCGAGGCAGGGATTGAGGTCACCACCGGTGTTCTGGCGGAACAGGCGGCACGCGACCACGCAGGGTTCTTTCTGAAGACCGAGCAAGGCCGCCCGTTTGTGACATTGAAACTGGCCAGCAGCTTTGATGGTAGGATTGCTACGGAAACCGGGCACAGTCAGTGGATCACAGGTCCAAATGCTCGCCGCGTGGTGCACGCGATGCGCGCGCGCCACGATGCGGTGATGGTCGGGGCAGGGACAGCGCGCGCCGATGACCCGTCGCTGACGGTTCGTGATCTGGGCGTGCAGCATCAGCCGGTGCGCGTGGTGGTCTCGCGCCATCTGGATTTGCCCTTGATGGGGCAACTTGCGCGAACCGCGTCCGATATCCCTGTCTGGCTCTGTCACGGCCCCCATCCAGACCCCGAGCGCGCACGCGCATGGGAGGGGTTGGGGGCCCGTCTGATCCCTTGTGCGCTGGATGGGCATCACGTGGATGCGGCTGATCTGTTGCAGCAGCTTGGGCAGGCCGGTTTGACGCGCGTCTTTTGCGAAGGCGGATCAGCATTGGCCGCATCTTTGCTAAAGGGCGATCTGGTCGATGAATTGGTCGGCTTTACAGCGGGACTGACCATCGGGGCCGAAGGTCTGTCCGCGATCGGGGCACTGAGGCTTGATACTCTGGATACTGCCCCCCGATTTGATCTGATCGAAACACAGGTCGTTGGCGGCGATATCCTGCATCGCTGGGCGCGCGTGACGCACTAGCCTTCAGCGCCACCAATGCGCATGCGTCGCCAGTGCGCCCTGAAATTTGGACAAGATGCGATTTACGGGTCCGGTAGGGGATGGCGTACCCTGCGCAAGCCGTTCGACCGCGATTTCGACGGGGCAGGTCTGTCCTGTCACCGGATCGAGATAGCGCGGGTAGTCGATCAGCGTTGCGTGCACCAATCCCATCAACGAAGGCCGCGCGCCACGTCGCGCAGGCACCGCCCCCAGATCACTCGTCAGCCCCCAACCGGCATAGAACGGCGCACCGAGAGTGGTGACCCGGACGCCACGCAGCAAAGCCTCGAATCCCAGCAGAGAGGTCATAGTCCAGACCTCATCCACCTGTCCAAGCAGGGTGGCAGGATCGGTGCCTTCTACGATGACATCGGCCAGATCGGTTTCGATCTTGCCGTCGCGTAGACCAGCTTCTACATCCGGGTGCGGTTTATAGATCAACACAGCGTCGGGATTGGCCTCGCGCGCCGCGCGCAGCAGATCGAGATTGGTGCGGATATTGCTTGTTCCCAGCCGGATCGAGGCGTCATCTTCTACCTGACCTGGCACCAGAATACGATGCCCCGTCGGTAGGTCCGGGGCGGGGTGGCCGATGTTGTACTTGCTTAGGCCCTCGGTCAGCAGCCGGGCTGTCAGCCGCTCGGCGCGGAGCCTCTGATCAGGGCGCAAGGTTTCGCGCGTGGTGATCCATTCTTCCAGGCGGCTGGGATGCGTTGGATCGTAGTAGATGCCGATATCATCGGTCACCAGCGACAGCGGTGGAACCAGCTCCGCGCCCAACCCGCGGGATCGTAAAAAGCCATCCTCAATCCGGGTTGCATTCAGCGTCTCACCGGCTCGGCTGGCCCAGACCATATGGGGTTGTTTGGTGTTCTCTGGCTGCTCGGCCACGAAACGCACCTTATGGTGCTGGCCGAAAATGCGTTGCAGGTGGCGGCGTTTCCATACCCGCATCCCGGAGGCGGTCCAGCCTTTGTGGTCCTGCCGCCAGGCCCGGGTTTGCGCCTCAAGCGTATCGAGCACGCATTCCAATTCGCACAGGCGATCATGGTAGGGATCGTACCAACGCGGATACAAGATCATCGCAGCTGCAAAAAGCTGCGCCCGCGTAAGATTCCGTTGGCGACGGAGCAGGGGTGCATCATCTTGCGTCAGCCCCCACCCAGCGTAGAATGGTTGCCCGAACACGCGAGGTTTGTGCCCGGCCAATATCGCCTCAAATCCCATCTGCGAGGACAGCGTGTAAACCCCGATGGCCCCTTCAAGCAGCGACCATGGACTTATCGGGCTGTCGAGGATCGATATTCTGTCACTCAGATCCTGATCGGAAAAGTATCCCTTGCGGTGACCTGCCGTGGTTTCGGGGTGGCTTTTGATGAGGATGCGCGCGCCGGGGTTTTCCTCTTGCGCGATGACCAGCATCTCGCGGAACCGTGCATAGTCGCCGTTGCTTGCGGTGACGGCAGCATCTCCCTGCGTCTGGTCGATCACTAGAACGTAGCCAGGATCGGGAGGCGTCAGATCAAGGTCAAAGGCCGAGTATTTGCTCAGATGCAGCTCTCGGATGCGCGCGATTGCGCCTCGCGCGCGATCCAGCAGGGCGGTGTCATCCAGCGGATGCGTGACCAACAGAGTTTCCAGATCCGAAGGCACACTCGGATCAAAATGCAGACCCGATCGATCCAACAACAGACCCATGGGTGCCTCACCGCTTCGTCCAGGGTGCAGAGACCGCAGGAACGCGTCTTCGACCCTCAGGACGGGCACATCGCGTTTCTGCGCGATACCCATGCCCCGATGGGCTGTCGGGCTGTTGCCCCAAACCCCGACCAGATCGTCTGGCTGTGGCAGTCCAAGCCGGATGTCATACCCGGCCAGAGACACTATACGACGCAGCCGCGACTGTGTCAGGAACCCACCGTTGTAAACAAAAAGCCGGGAGCGTTCGCCCCCGGCCGTGTTCTCCGGTTCAGAGAGCATTCATCAGTTACCCGTAAGCGTCGCCACATTTGCAAATGGCGTCAGACCTCCGGCAATCAGCGAGACAGATTTGCTCCACTGTGCATATGGGGCCTCGGTGACGTATATCGTGTCATCGTCTCGGATCACGAAATCGCGGGCGATGAACAGGCCATTGGGCGCGGTCAGGTTCAGCAAATAGATCATGCGCTGATCACCCTGTAGCTCGGGACGTCCCATGACATTGCGCGCCACATCCTGCCGTTCCTCACGCAGAACAAAAATACCGGTCGGGTCTGAAGATAGCGGCTGTAAGCCTCCGACCTGTGCCAGCGCCTCAAGGGCGGATAGGTCCTGACTTTCAAAGGCCACGCGGGATTGTCCGCCGGTCGAACCCAGCGCGATGTATGAGCGACTGTCCTGTTCGACCAGAATGCGATCGCCGCCGCGCAGGGCGATATCGGTTTCCGGGTTGCGGAACAGATCGTCGTACCAGATGGTTCCACTTTGCTTGCCCCTGATCACAGTGACCAATGCGATATCGGATGCAACTGCCACCCCGCCTGCTTGCGCGAGCATGGTCGATAACGAGCCAGTTGGTCGCTCAATCGGATAGATTCCCGGCGCGCCGATAGTTCCGGTCAGAGAAACGGTCGACCCATCGCCCGGAGTGCGCGACACTTGGACCTGCGGATCCGGAGTCTGTTCCTCCAGCTTCGAGGAAATCAACGTGCGGAGCTGTTCGGGCGTATTGCCCGCTGCACGCAGCCGCCCTGCATAAGGAACAAATATGTAACCTTCGCTGTCGACCTGCACCTGATCCAGAACGGTTGCGCCACCGGCTGCGGAACTTAGCAACCCATCCTCGACATTTTCCCAGATGCTGAGGCTCAGAATATCGCCGGGGCGTACGGTATCGGATGCGACGCTTTGCGCGCTGCGGAAGGATTTCGAAAACCCGTATTGCGGAATCACCGATGTGGCCCGCGCAACACGGTCGTCGACCTCAACCACAAAGGCGTTACCCCCGTTTTCGACCGACCCGGCTAGAATTTCGTTTTTGTTCGGCCCGGATTTGGGAAGCTGGCATGCTGCCAGCAGGCCAAGGGTCGCCACAAGGGAAACCCCCCGGATCCATCGGGTAGGAAAGCGCTGCACTGCCGATTTACCTCAATCGTCTTTGTTTTGGGAAGGTTACCCGCATCGCTTCGAAACATCCAGCAGCAGGTTGCCCGCGATCATTCAACAACGCGCAACTGTGGCGTTGTGGCCTCTTTATCGGAGAGCAACCCTTGATAGGGGTCCTGAGCCGATAGCATCATATCAGCCGCTCGCCGCAGCAATTGACGACGCCCTCGGCGAGAATAGAACCCCCCGGGGACTTGGCAGGTTTCCAGAAGAAATTGGCGATAAGCCCGATAGGCCTTGCCGCCCGGGGCATCTGGCTGGGCAAAGAATGCCTCAATCGATTGCCGAGATACGAATTCGGGCTTGTCATAAACCGACTGCCCAAAAATCCGCAAAGGTATGCCACGCCACAGAACCTGCTGGCCTGCCGTGGAATTCACCGTCACGGCGGATTTTGCATCGTCTAGCAACCTGGCCAGCTTACCACCGGGCACATAGTGAATTCGGTTTGTGATGCCGTGCTGTGCTGCAAGCTGGCGCGCCCGCAGCCGCAGCGGTTCACGGTGGTTCTCAAGCGGGTGTTCCTTGATGACAAGGTGGTGATGCGCAGGGGCGCCTTTGTCGAATCCGGCGATCACTTGTTCGAGAAAATCGGACATACCGGAAAAATCCGAGTGATATTGGACCGAGCTGTCATGCCCCAATTGCAACAGCACAAGGTGATAGGGAAAACCGCTCCACCTGACCTGTGCTGTGGCCCAGCCCCGCTGTAGCCTGTGAATGGGCATCAGTGTCAGGCGTTTGAAGTATAGACGAAACTCTTTCGAGACCGGCAGCTCTCGATGGGGTCGGAAATTCCGGTATCTGCGATTCAGAAACAGCACGAACCAGTGATAGAGGGCACCGTAAAAGATGTGCTGGCGCATATCGCCCCAATGGGAAGGCGGTGGGGGGGCGTGCCCTTCGGACTGTTCCAGCGCCGTCTGCATCTGCGCCACATCCAGTTCCATCAGGCGTGAGTTTCCGTTCGACCCGTTTCGTTCATAGGTCACCCACCAAGGGCGCAGGTAGCCTTCTTCAAACACATGAACAGTGGTCCCGCGTGCTTTGGCAATCTCAACTGCGCGTGCATGCACGGGCCGGGTGTCGCCATAGAGCACGATATCGGTCACATCATAGTGGGTGAGCAATTCGCTTAAGGTCTCCGGCCAATCATCTGGCGCGCCGCGATATGGAATGTAACTGGATTTGTCGCCCCAGAAAGCCTGATCGCCCGCGTTGAAGCCGACTCGCCAGACCTGAGCACCCGCAGCCCGCAGCATCCGACCAAGCGCGTTAAAGAACGGACCATGCGGTCCTTGTAGAAACAGGAACACACGCCGGTTAGGGCTGTTGGCCAAAGGGATCATGCGGTCTGCTCGTGTGGTGACTTTTGGTGCGTTTGTATAAAATTATGCCTCTTTGTCGTTTTCACGGCAAGGCAGGGCTTGCCGGTAGAGCTGCGTGCCTTTACCTCGGCTATTGAAGCTAGGTTCAGAGGGTTAATGACATGTTCACAGGGATCGTCACTGATATTGGCACCGTTACCGAACTGGACCAGCAGGGAGACCTGCGGGCACGGATCAAGACAAGCTATGAAACGGCGGGCATTGATATTGGCGCTTCCATCGCAAGCGATGGCGTCTGTCTGACCGTCATTACACTGGGCGATGACTGGTATGATGTCCAGATCAGCGCTGAGACGGTTTCGAAAACCAATTTGGACAGTTGGCAGGTGGGCAAGCGCGTCAATCTGGAACGTGCCTTGAAGGTCGGGGATGAATTGGGAGGGCACATCGTCTCGGGCCACGTGGATGGCGTGGCAGAGGTGGTCTCTGTGATAGACGAGGGTGACAGCACGCGGGTGACATTGCGGGCGCCTGCCAATCTGGCCCGGTTTATCGCTCCGAAAGGGTCCGTTGCACTGAACGGCACATCGCTGACGGTTAATGATGTGGACGGGTGTGACTTTGGTATCAACTTCATCCCTCACACCAAAGAGGTCACCACATGGGGTGACGTCTCGGTTGGTGATCGCGTGAACCTTGAGATCGATACCCTGGCCCGATACGTCGCGCGACTGGCCGAGATGTCCTGACCTTCAGGTGGAAGGTCCAAATTTGGCCGTCAGCCTCTTGGACAGCCACCAGAAGCATGAAGCCAGCAGGATTGAGACATACCCGTCGATGGCGTAGTGCCAGGCGAGGTGAACCGAGCCTAGTAGGATGATGAAGGCAAACACCGACAGCGCCCAGCCGAGCCAACGCGAATAGGTGAAGCCGTAGAACGCCAGCAGCACGGTAGAGGCAACATGCATGCTGGGCATCGCCGAGATTCCGCCTGCTAGCCCATTATTCCGATAACCATCCAACAGCATTTCATGCACATTCAGCGCCCAGACCGGGCTGATTTCGTGTGATTTGCGTAACAACTCCATCTGCGGAACGAAGTCAGAGCCAAGATTGAAGGGTTCGTGGTAAACGGGACCAACCGAGGCAAAGATGGTTGCAATCACATTGCCGCCTACAAACCAGCACAGTGCAAACGCTACCAGAAAAACGGTGCTGCGGTTCGGGTCACTGCGGTCCAGACAGGCGACGCAAACCGCAATGTAAATCATGGGAAACCAGATGTGATAGGCGCCATTCACCGCAGTGGTTACGATCGGGGATCCCAAAATGGGCCATAGCCAGGTCCACGGATCGACGCCGCCGTGCAGAAACCGGTCCCATTGCACGAATTGCTCATCCCAGAGCGTCGGGTTCACAGCATGTATTTCGTTCTTCAGGAAGGTATAGGTCAGGATAAGTGCGACGATGCTGAGAAAGCAGATAACCGCATCGGTCGCTTTTTCAACATCTGCCATCTTGGATCGCAGATCTTGCAACATCCATTGAATTGGCTTTTTGGGTCGCACGACGAACATGGCAACGCCAAGTCGCCAAAGAACGAAATTTGCGAACATGAAACCAAGCAGACGAACTGAGATGACAATCAGGGAAGAGGTCGAAAAATCCCAATATGACCGTCCTACATAGATGCTAACCGCAATGGCATAGACCATCTGCAGTGCAATGAGTGATAGCAGCAGCCTGTTTCGCCGAAGGGCGTTTACACGCACGAAATTTGCAGCGGGCAGATCAGCGGTCTTAGACACTGGGCTCAAATTCTCGTCTAGCTAGGACATTATACAATGACTGGTGCCCAGGATATCAGGCGATCCAAGGGCCCAATTGGGGCAATTTGTGGACAAAGTTCACGCAACCGGCCTAAAGGTTCAGCTATTGGCAACAATGCGCAGAAAAGGCCTAAGTCAAAACTGGCGCATAGGATTGGTAAACTGAGTTGGCACCAGATTTCATCGCTGGCCCTATAGCGCTGGGCATATCAATCTATCTCGCAGTGCTTACAGGCTGGTCTTTGTGTTCACTCTGGTCTATCCCGCCATTCAAACCCGTTGTGCGAAAGGCTGCCCTATGAGTTTTGAAACCCCCGGACCGGTAGAGGCCCAATTGCGCGAGGCGATCAGTCCGATCGAGGAAATCATCGAAGAGGCCCGTAAGGGCCGGATGTACATTCTTGTGGATCACGAGGACCGCGAGAACGAGGGTGATCTGGTGATCGCGGCCGAGTTCGCTGACGCGGAGGCGATCAATTTCATGGCGACCCATGGGCGCGGGTTGGTCTGCCTGCCGATGACGGCGGAACGGATCGATAGTCTGGGCCTGCCGATGATGGCGGTGAACAACTCTTCGCGTCATGAGACAGCCTTCACCGTGTCGATAGAAGCCCGCGAGGGAGTTTCGACGGGAATATCGGCCGCTGATCGCGCACTAACGGTGGCGACCGCGATCAACGAGCAAAACACTATGGCTCACATAGCGACCCCAGGCCATGTCTTCCCCTTGCGCGCCAAAAGGGGCGGGGTACTGGTGCGGGCGGGGCATACCGAGGCCGCCGTTGATATCTCGCGTCTTGCCGGGCTGAACCCCTCGGGCGTGATCTGCGAGATCATGAAGCCCGATGGCACAATGGCGCGCCTGCCTGATCTGGTCGCCTTCGCCAAAGAGCATGACATGAAGATCGGCACGATCAGTGATCTGATCGCCTATCGCTCGCGTAACGACAATCTGGTGGTTGAAACTTCGCGCGAGACGGTGAATTCCGAATACGGTGGCGAATGGGAGATGCGGATTTTCACCGACCAGACCCACGGTATCGAACACGTTGTCATGATCAAGGGCGACATCACAACGCCCGAGCCGGTCCTGACCCGGACCCACGCCCTGCATGAAGCGCCCGATATTCTGGGTCTTGGCCCGAAATCTTCACGAGAGCTGCCCCGCGCGATGGAAAAGATCGCCGAAGAGGGGCGCGGCGTCGTTTGCCTTTTCCGTCAGCCGCGAAATTCGCTGTATGCCGCAGACGACGAAGGCCCGCGCACGATCAAGCAAACCGGTCTGGGTGCGCAGATCCTGTCCAAGATGGGTATTCAGGAACTGGTGTTGCTGACAGACTCGCCTGAAACCGTGTATCTGGGGCTCGACGCGTTTGGACTGTCAATCGTCGGCACCCGCTCGATCCTCAAGGAAGACTGATAATGGCTGAAAAAGACAAACATGGCATTCTGCCGACTCCCAGCTTCGACAAGCCGGTGAAACTGCTGCTGGTGGTGGCTCCGTTCTACCGTGCCATCGCCGACAACATGGTCGCTGGTGCCAAGGCCGAGATCGAGGCCGCAGGCGGCACCTGCGACGTGGTCGAAGTGCCCGGTGCGCTGGAAATCCCGACCACAATCGCCATGGCCGACCGTCAGTGCAACTACGACGGCTATGTCGCGTTGGGCTGTGTCATTCGGGGCGAGACGACGCATTATGAAACCGTCTGCAACGACTCTAGCCGTGCAATCCAGTTGATGGGCCTGCAGGGCCTGCTGATCGGCAATGGCATCCTGACTGTCGAAAACGACGAACAGGCCGAGATACGTGCAAACCCCGAAAAGATGAATAAAGGCGGTGGAGCGGCGGCTGCGGCCTTGCATCTGATCGCGCTCAGCCGTAAGTGGGGCTCTTCCAAAAAGGGCGTGGGCTTCAAGCCACCGTCCGAGTCCATCCTTGTGGCGGGCGACAGCAACGGACCCACGACAGCATGACCCAGACAGACGCGCCGAAACCGGCCAACCAGAAACGCCTGATGAAATCCGCCGCCCGGCTTTATGCCGTGCAGGCGCTGTTCCAGATGGAGCAGTCGGGCCAGACGACTGAACAGGTTGTGAATGAGTTTCTGGATCATCGGTTTGGCGCGGTCTACGAGGGGGATGAGATGCTGGATGGCGATATCAGTGTCTTCCGTAAGTTGGTGGATGACGCTGTGAACTATCAGGCCACCATCGACCAGATGACCGATCGTGCATTGGTCGCCAAATGGCCCATTGCGCGCATCGATCCGACCCTGCGCGCTGTGTTTCGCGCGGCCGGGGCTGAGTTGACCCAGAGCGACACGCCGCCAAAAGTCGTGATCACCGAATTCGTCGATGTCGCACGTGCGTTCTTCCCGGAAGGCAAAGAGCCCAAATTCGTGAACGCTGTGTTGGATCACATAGCGCGCGAAGCCCAGCCCGAGGCGTTCTGACGCCTTTACCGCGACCCTGCACGCGCTAGACTCACCATCATAGCGCAAGGAGGTTCGCCATGCCCAAACTGGTCCGTCTCTACATTACGCAAGTCATCTGGGGCTTTGTGATCTCGGCCGTCTTTGTCGGGGTGCTGCTGGCGCTCAACGTGGCCAATCTACGGCATCTGATCACCAGTTCGGAAATCGGTCTGATCGCGTTGGCCATGATCTGGTTCATGAACGGGATCGTCTTTGCGGGAGTGCAGTTCGCCTATGCGATCATGAGCATGGCTGAGAAGCCGAACAAACCACGTGGTGGAACACCGATTGCTCATGGTTTGAGGCCTGCGCCGATCAAACAGGAAGTGCGCGCAGGGCGCTGATTTATTAGGTAAATATGTGGCGGGACCACCAGTCAACCGTGCGGTTTGATTCCCGAGGACCTGTATGTACAGGTGGGCGCCAGGTAATCAGGCCAGGACCTGAACAGAGCCAGCCCCCTCGGAATTGCTTAAGGCCACCAGAATGCTACCTGTCACAAGAAGGGCAGAACCCGCCACGGGCCTAAGTAGGGCCTGAAGCAGGTTCGCACAAGGGGTTAAGCATCAACAGTTTCGTGCAATGCGGTGCGCATCTTGCCGAAATGTTCATCCCATCCGTCATCCAGCGAAAGGATCAGGCCAAAGGCGTCAGCCCCTTGAGGTAAGCCCTCGTGCAGCAGTCCAAGGCGTGTGCCGCCGGCGACGGGTTCCAGCGTCCACTTGACCACACTTTCGGCGCCGCCCATCGGTTTAATGGTGAATGTATATTCAAGATACTCTGGACGTCTCGCTTCACGCACTTCACCCCAAATCAGAAGGTCGCCACTGGTCGTCCCGAACATCTCAAGCTTTTGTCCAGCGGCCAGGGGACGTTCGGGTTTGTGAAACCACTCGGCCAACCGGTCGGGATCAGTCAAATAGTCCCAAACGATTTCTGGCGTAGCGCGGAGAAAGATTGTTTTCTGCAAAACTGCGTCTGTCATTTCTTATTCCCTTCGATAGCTTTCTTCAGATTTGCGAGGCGATCATCCCAGAACCGGTCGAAGTAGCTGAGCCAGTCCAGAACCGGAGCCATTCCTTTGGGTTCAAGGCGATTGATGCGTTCGCGTCCACGAGCTTCGACCGTGATCAATCCTCCGTCGGACAAAACGGTCAGATGCTTTTTGACGGCCGCGCGGGTCATGTCGAAACGTTCGGTTAGTTGAGTGATCGTCATATCCTGTGCTGCCAGCATCTGAACGATGTCGCGGCGGGTCGGGTCCGCCAGGGCGCGAAATGCGTTTTGGGTCTGTGTATTCATCGGGCACCTCTTATTGGATACCATTTGGTTTCATATTATTGCGATACCAAATGGTACTATGTCAAGCTGCTTGATTTTTGTTCATGAATTGTTCACATTCTCGGAATGACACTAATTATGCAGCCTGGACAGAAGCTGGCCCGTGGTGTTTCGCGTCACTTGTTGACCCACGGCTATGTTTCGATTGAAGAATTTGCCCCCACCCGAGGGTTGCGTGTCGATGTGGTGGGGCTGGGCCCTAAGGGTGAGATATGGGTGGTCGAGTGTAAATCCAGCCGCGCCGATTATCAGTCGGATTCCAAATGGCAGGGCTATCTTGACTGGTGTGACCGATTCTTTTGGGCGGTTGATACGGATTTCCCGACCGAGCTTCTGCCTGCGGAAACAGGCTTGATCATCGCTGATGCCTATGATGCTGAAATCATCCGAATGGGGCCAGAAACCAAGTTGGCTCCGGCGCGGCGCAAAAAGATGGTTCAGAAATTCGCGATGGATTCTGCACGTCGGTTGCAGGCCTTGCGCGACCCCAGGGTTTAGCTTTTGATAGCGCGCGCGGCTTGGGCTGCGGCGCGGATTTCCTCGGCGATTTCTTCGGCCTCTTCGGGGTCGAAATCCATTGGAATCTCAATACCGGCACCTTCAATGAACAGCCGCACCATACCATGATCGGTGGGGCCGATCTGCAGGTTCGCTTCGATATCGCGTTCGGTATTGATGCTCATGTTCGCCTCCGGGAAATGCGCTTTGGTGCTAACGCGCGATGGGTTGAGAATCAAGCCGACTATGGGTTCAGATAGGGCATGGAGACGGCAACGCTCAGACCTTTCCGCGCCGAGGATGCGCCGTGGCTGGTAGAGCAGCATGACGTGCTCTATTCCCGTGACGAAGGGTTTGATGACAGTTTCGGCCCACTGGTTGCCCGCATTCTGACGGAATTCATCGCGGATCATGATCCAACTTGCGAACAAGGCTGGATCGCCGAGTGCGACGGGGATCGTTTGGGTAGTATTTTCTGTGTCAGGCTGGATGATCAAACCGCCAAGCTGCGGTTGTTTCTGCTGCTGCCCGAGGCTCGTGGACAGGGGCTGGGCAAGCGGCTACTGACCGCCTGCATGGGTTTCGCCCGCGACGCAGGATATCGCCAGATGGTGCTGTGGACCCATGAGAGTCACGCCGCCGCTTGCGGGCTGTATCGTGCGTTTGGGTGGGAGCTTGTCGACAGCAAGCCGGTGCATTCCTTCGGTGTCGATCTGGTCGAACAAAGCTGGCGAATTCAGCTTTAATCCCCTTGCAATCCCCGTACGCCTTCGCTAAATCGCCCCTCACAAGTGCCGCCTTAGCTCAGTTGGTTAGAGCGCTGGATTGTGGATCCAGAGGTCCCCTGTTCAAGCCAGGGAGGCGGTACCATCTCCCAAAACCCAAGAACGGTTTGCCGGTTGCAGGTCTTTCTGTATACCCGGTACTTGGCGAAAGCTGCGTTCCGATGACATGAGCAAGATATGCCGGATAAGAAACCTGTAGACATCCGTAGAAATGCGAGACTGTCTGTTGCACCCATGATGGATTGGACCGACAAGAATTGCCGGTTTCTGCATCGTTTGCTGAGTTCTGAGACCTTGCTTTATACTGAAATGGTCACAGCGCCTGCTTTGGTGCGCGGCGGCGCGCTGCATCTGCTGGACTTTAATCCTCAGGAACACCCGGTTGCGTTGCAGCTAGGGGGTTCGGACCCGCAGGAATTGGCGCAGGCGGCCAAGCTGGGGGCTGAAGCCGGATATGACGAGATCAACTTGAACTGTGGGTGTCCGTCTGACCGTGTGCAATCAGGGACATTCGGTGCGGTACTGATGCGCGCACCCGAAAAAGTCGCGGAGTGCGTTGCGGCGATGCGCGAGGCGGTGAAGGTCGAAGTCACGGTGAAATGCCGTATCGGTGTTGACGAACAGGAACCTTCAGAAGTGCTACCTGCATTCCTCGACCAGATTCGCAAGGCCGGTTGTCGGCGGGTGACGATCCATGCGCGCAAAGCTTGGTTGCAGGGGTTAAGTCCCAAGGAAAACAGAGATATTCCGCCACTGGATTATGATCTGGTGCATCGGATGAAGGCTGATTTTTCGGACATGCATATCTCGATCAATGGTGGCATTACGTCGCTTGCTCAGGCGCAACAGCATCTGGAGGCTGGGCTTGATGGTGTCATGATCGGTCGTGCCGCCTATCACCAACCGACAGATATTCTGGCGGCTGCGGACCCGTTGATCTTTGGAACGGGCAGCGTCGCGGATCCCATTGAAGTGGTGCAAAATATGCTGCCCTATGTCGAGGCGCATCTTGTCGACGGTGGTCGATTGCACCAGATCACGCGGCATATGCTGGGCCTGTTCGCGGGGCGTCCCGGTGCGCGGGGATGGCGGCGGATGCTCTCCGAAGGTGCTGTGCGCGAGAATGCCGGCCCAGAAGTGATCCTGCAGGCTCTGGACTCTGTTGCTGCGCTATCGCAGGTGGAACAGGTAGGCTAAGACGGCTTCGAGCCGCTATGGGGGAATGATGCCCGAGACGATGTTGCTGGCCCAGATGCTGGGCCTTTTGCTTGTGATCGGCGCTTTGGCCGGGGTGTTGGCTGGACTTTTGGGCGTTGGCGGTGGAATCGTTCTGGTGCCCGCGTTTTTCTATGCGTTTCAGACACTTGGATATGGCGGGTCTCAGCTGATGCAGCTATGCCTCGCAACTTCGCTGGCGACGATCATTGTAACGTCGATCCGATCGGTTCTTAGCCATAACAAGAAAGGCGCGGTGGATTGGGGCATCCTGCGCGGCTGGGGGCCAGGCATAGCGGTGGGTGCGGTGATCGGTGTTCTGGTGGCTTCAGCTCTGAGGACAGAGTTTTTGCAGGCACTGTTCGGCATGCTTGGCATGGTTATCGGCATCTATCTTGGATTGGGTAAATCCGAGTGGCGGTTGGGGGATGTAATGCCCAAGGGATTGCGCCGCGCTGTGCTTTCGCCTTCGGTCGGGTTTCTGTCGGTACTGATGGGAATTGGCGGGGGCAGTTTCGGTGTTCCGCTCATGAGCCTTTATAACACTCCGATCCACCGGGCGGTTGCGACCGCAGCGGGCTTTGGCGTGATCATCGCTGTACCGTCGGTGCTGGGTTTTTTATTTCTCAACATCGCTCCGGAGCATCGCCCGCCGCTGACCATTGGCGCGGTCAATCTGGTGGCTTTCGGTATCGTCGTTGCGATGACTATGATCACCGCCCCGTGGGGCGTTAAGCTGGCGCATGCGATGGATCCGAAGCCGCTCAGGCGGGTCTTCGCGGTATTCCTTACCCTGGTTGCTCTGAATATGCTGAGAAAGGCGTTGGGGTGGTAGCGTCGTTTTACGAGCTAGGTTGGATAAAGTTTCCTTATGAAGGAGTGTTGGCGGATTGGGTGGCGCACGCTCTTCCCACTGCGCGTGCGTCCGTCAGCGATCCGGCTCATTCAGCTTGGCACGATTGCGATGGCACGTGGTTCATTGGCGTTGATGCACTGGACAATGATGCGCAGGGCAGGGTCGCGGGTTCGCCTGCACTGGCGGGCGCGGCCATCGAACTGGCACACCAGCAGTTTGGATCGATTGATCTGCACAAAGGGCAGGTGTCGGTAATATATCCGGGCTACCCTCAACCCCGGCGTGGCGAAAGCGAGGCTGCGGCGCGGTATCGTGCGCGGCGAGATGCGGCGCATGTGGACGGGCTCAAGCCAGCTGGCCCTGATCGACGACGGCGGGTGGATGAACCTCATGCCTGGATATTGGGTATCACACTTACCGAGGCCAGTGTGGACGCAGCACCAATGGTGCTGTGGGAGGGAAGCCACAAAATCCTCGGCGATGCTTTTCGGGCCGCGATGAAGAAGGTGCCGCGGCATGAATTGAGCGAGGCCGATATCACAGATGTCTATCAGGCTGCGCGTCGCGAAGTGTTCGAGACCTGTCCGCGCCTCGAGCTACCGGCGCGCCCGGGCGAAGCCTATCTGTTGCACCGCCACTGTCTGCATGGTGTTGCACCATGGGGTCCGAATGCCAGCGCTGGACCGGATGGACGGATGATCGCCTATTTCCGCCCTCAGTTGCCTGGTGGTGTGGCGCAATGGCTCGAATCCCCGTAACCTCCTGCCATTGTTTGGCTTTGGAGAGTTGGTTCGATGATTACGGTTCACACGAATGCAGATGGTGCCCTTATTGAGGTCGAGCTTTCGGGCGAGGTCACTAGCGCAGATTACGCGAGCACGCTTGTTCCCGCTATTGAGGCCGCATTGGAAGAGCACGACGCCATACGTCTGCTGGCGATCGTTGGGTCCGAGTTCAAGGGATATGATCTGGGCGCCGCATGGTCTGATACCAAGTTGGGGCTCAGCCATTGGCGCGGATTCGACCGGATTGGCGTTGTGGCGGACCAGGGATGGGTGCAAACAAGCGTCCGCCTGGCTGCCCCGATCCTGCCTTGCCCGGTGCACGTTTTTGGAATGGATGAGGTGGAGGAAGCGCGTCGATGGATGCGCGAATCTCTCGGGGCGATCCACGTGACGGATCTGGGCGGACCTTGCGTGCAGATCAGCCTGATGGGCAAACTGGATTCGCAGGAATACGGTCAGGCTCAAACCGATCTTGATGCGCTGTTGCGCGAACGTGACGGGTTTCGCCTGTTGATCGATCTGCGCGAGTTCGATGGTTGGCAGGGTCTGACTGCAATGGCAGCTCATTTCAGACTGGCGGCTGGTCATATTGGGATGCTGGATCGTGCAGCGATTGTCGGTGACAAGACATGGCAAAAAATGGCGCAACGCATGGCCAGTCATGTTCTGGGAACGCGGACCCAGTATTTCCCGGCGGAGGAATACGAGAATGCAATAACCTGGCTTGCGACTGGCTAAATGCTCTAAAAATGTTTCAGAAACAATGCCTTGTAATCATAGGTATTGTTCTTTTTTGCGTTGACGTTACGGAATGCAACTTTAAGTTAGCGCTATTATTGACTGGTTGGTCAAATAACTTAAAAAGTCCTTACCTGTCCCGGATTTAGAGGGAGAGGCAACAAGCTGTTTCGCGTCGCTGTGGGTCACCACTCACTCAAACACAGCTTCCGGACTCTTCCCCCTCGGTGTTCGGAACGGTCCCGCAGTGGCGCGTCGTTTATTACATATTGGAAGAGCAATGATTTTTCGCTCAGTACTAAAGCGCATTCTTTCGAAGGACATTCCCGAACAGGCTGAAAGCCACGAGTTGGAAGCTGAGTTGCGCCCGCGACCTGCCAAGACGACAACCCAGAACGAGCTGGTTAAACTGTTCGGTTCTGAATTGCGGGATCACGAATCTCTGAGTGATCTTAAGCCTACGCGGAGACCAAAATACTAGGCTTGCGGATCAGGACCCATGCAGCCGGGCGGCACGGCCACCACGGCGCTTTGCCAGACGGGGTTTGCGTTCCGGCAGATCCTGCATGATTTCGGCCCGTTCGGTGCTGTCCATCTTTGACCAGCGCGTGATCTCGTCAATGGTGCGGTAGCAGCCGGTGCAGATACGTTCGGTCGGATGAACTACGCAGATTTGGATGCAAGGGCTTTCGACCTCGTCCCGTTTCCAAACCATATTCGTCATGGGCGTTTTCCGATCCGTCAAAGAAAGCGCAGTCTATCCAGTGCGCCTTGCAGAATATAACCTGCTGCGACGTGATCAATAACCTGTCCGCGACGTTTTCGTGTCGTATCCGCCTCAAGCAGTGCCTTTTCTGCCGCAACGGTGCTTAGTCGTTCGTCCCAGAAACCGATGGGCAGATCGGTCAAACGGGTCATGTTTCGTGCGAAGGCGCGGGTTGACTGGCAGCGCGGCCCTTCGCTGCCATCCATGTTGCGCGGCAGTCCGAGGATGATTCCGCCGATCTCACGTTCGGTCACAATCTCAATCAAACGCGCGGAATCCAGTGTGAATTTCTTGCGTCGCACCGTCTCAAGCGGGGTGGCCACGCCGCGCATCCGGTCCGAGACGGAAACGCCGATGGTCTTTTCTCCCAGATCCAGCCCCATCAGGGCTGACATTGGGGGCAGGGATGCTGCGAAGTCTTCGAACGCGTCGTGGATCATTGAGCGATTCCGGCCTGCAGCGCGGCAGCGTCGATCATCTCCAACGCTTCAGCGTTACCCGCAAATACTTCCTTGGCTTCGTTCCTGATTTTGATGGCGCGTTGGCCTTCGCCCAGCACGCCCAAGGCGGCAATCAGGCGTGCCCACTCCTCGGGTGTCCCGCCCTCGGTCGCCAGGCGGTCCGAAAGGCCATCGACCATACCGCGGATCATTTCTTGTCGTTCTTCTGGCGACATCTCGGCAGCGGCATTTACATCGTCTTGGCTGGGGCCGGATGCAGCAGAAAAGTCGGGTGTGTTGAACACGCCTGCGCGGAATGCCAATTCATCGATCTGTGACCGGATGGCATTCGCCCATGGCGCGCCGGCCGGGGCGTCATTCAGGGTTTCGACCCAAACGCGATAAGCCATATCAGGCCGCCCGGTCTGTGCCAGCATCTGCCCCCAATAATACCGGGCAGGACCCATGCGCTGATTGCGCTCAAGCGCCTGTCGCAAGGCGGCTTCCGCTTCCGGTGAGACGTAGCCGCCAGCGGCCAAAATCATCATCTCTGCCTGATCCGAATAGGCCTGAGCCGAGGCATTGTCACCCGACAGTTCGATCACACGGGTTTGTGCCTCATACCCTGCTTTGAAGTTCCCCGCATTGGTTTCATGCTGTGCCAGCAGGGTATGGCCTTGCAGATCATCGGGGCGTTCGGCCACTGTTTCGCGCAGCCGGTTCAGCAAAGTTGCATAGCTTTCGTCCAGCGGAGGCGTCTGGAGCGGTGTGGCAATGCCCTCGGCCTCAGCCTGGCTGGGTCGATTTTCGCGCAGGTCTTCTGCCATTTCCAGACGAACTGAAAGGGGCATGTCAGGGAAACCAGCAGCACCCAACTGGCGATACATCGCCAACCCGCCACCAACCAGAACGGCGGCCATGGCGAGGAACGCTATTATGGTAACCAAGCGTGATGGCCCGGTGCCTTTGTCTTCATTGCGCATCTGCGCGTCTGCGGCCAGGATACGGCGCGAGATTTCCGTGCGTACACGCTCGGAATCAGCTTTCGCGATCACGCCGCGCGCCAAGTCTTTGTCAACGCCTGCTAGCTGTTCACGATAGACTCGCAGATCATAAGCAGCTGTCGGGCCGGTGCCGCGACGACCGCGCAGCATCGTGTAACCCAGGAAAATCGCGATCAGCAGCGCGATCAAGAAGATGAGAACCCAGAACGGCATGGTCCCTCCAAAATGGTTGCCCTGACTTAGACCTGTCGGCGCATGGAAAAAAGGGACAAATAGCCGCGAAGGGCGCTCATGTCGCAATAGTGCATTATTGCGGCGTTGCGCGGCAGGGTTAAAATGTACGGGCACGGCATACCTGCGCCCAATCATCGAAGACCGGACGGATTCGCACATGAAACACTACTCAGCCTTTGCTGTAGCGCGCGAAGCGCTGCGCTATCACACCGGATGGGAGCGCGCATGGCGTTCGCCGGAACCTAAGAAGCGCTATGACGTCATTATCGTCGGGGCCGGCGGTCACGGTTTGGCAACAGCCTACTATCTTGGCAAGAACTACGGCATCCAGAACGTCGCCGTAATAGAAAAAGGCTGGTTGGGCGGTGGCAACACCGGTCGGAACACGACCATCATCCGATCGAACTATCTGCAGGATCCGTCAGCGGCGATTTACGAAAAGGCGCGCGGTCTCTACGAAGATCTGAGCCAGGAGCTGAACTATAACATCATGTTCAGCCCGCGTGGCGTAATCATGCTGGCGCAGACCCAGCACGAGATTCGCGGCTATCAGCGTACTGCGCATGCGAATGCGCTGCAGGGTGTTCAGACCGAATGGATTGGGCCCGAGCGTGTGAAAGAACTGGTGCCGATCATTAATCTGGAAGGTCCGCGCTATCCGGTTCTGGGCGGGCTTTGGCAGGAACGTGGTGGGACCGCGCGCCATGATGCGGTGGCATGGGGCTATGCCCGCGCGTGCTCGGCCATGGGTATGGACATCATCCAGAAATGCGAAGTCACCGGCGTCCGGTCCGAAAACGGTCGTGTTGTCGGGGTCGATACCACAAAAGGGGCCATCGATTGTGACAAGCTGGGGATCGTGGTTGCGGGGCATTCCGGCCAGTTGGCTGAGATGGCGGGTTTCCGACTGCCACTGGAAGCCGTCGCGCTGCAGGCGCTGGTATCCGAGCCGATCAAACCCTGCATGGATGTCGTTGTGATGGCGAACACCGTACACGGCTACATGTCTCAGTCCGACAAGGGCGAGATGGTGATTGGTGGTGGCACGGACGGGTTCAACAACTATACCCAGCGCGGCAGCTTCCATCATATCGAGGAAACGGTACGCGCATTGGTCGAAACTTTCCCGATGATCTCGCGCCTGAAAATGCTGCGCCAGTGGGGCGGTATTGTGGATATGACCGGCGACCGTTCACCCATCCTGTCGAAAACACCGCTTAATGGCTGCTTTATCAACGCAGGCTGGGGCACCGGCGGCTTCAAGGCCATTCCGGGATCGGGCTGGGGCATGGCACAGCTGATGGCCACGGGGCATTCACCACTGACCGAAGCCTTCTCGCTGGATCGTTTCAAAGAAGGCCGCTTCATCGACGAAAGCGTCGCGGCCGGGGTGGCGCACTGATGAAGATTTTTCGTCGAAAAATCTCGCACGCCCGTCACGCAGAATTTGCAGGCAGATACGTCTCGCCTGCTGCCAAGAGGATGATCACATGCTGATCTTGAAATGCCCCTATTGCGGCGTCGAAGCCGAAGAAACTGAACTGGCTGCGGGTGGCGAGGCGCATTTGAAGCGTTATGGCCCGGGCTCGTCAGATGATGAGTTCCACGACTACCTGTTCATGCGCGAAAACCCCAAGGGCGTTCATTTCGAACGCTGGCGCCATGCCAATGGGTGCGGCAAGTGGTTCCACGCCGCGCGCTGTACGAACACGCTTGAGGTCTTTGGCACCTATCCGGCGCAGACAACCGAGCCGCCGCAAGAGATCAAGGATGCCATCACCGCCAAGCGTCCCGGCTGGACGTGGAGAGAGTACAAATGATCCGTACAGCCATCCGAAATACCGCCTGCGAAAGGTCCGCATCATGAGCACCCGTCTCGCAAAACATGGCCGTTTGATTGATCGGTCGAAAAAGGTCAACTTCACCTTCAACGGCACCTCGATGCAGGGCTACGAGGGCGATACGCTCGCGTCTGCCTTGCTGGCCAATGATCAGATGATGATGGGCCGGTCGTTCAAGTATCACCGCCCGCGCGGCGTGGTCGCTAGTGGCGCGGAAGAGCCAAACGCTCTGGTCGGTCTGGGTGAGGGCAACCGGTTTGAGCCGAACCAGCGCGCCACCACGACAGAGCTGTTCAATGGTCTGACATCCGCATCACAGAACCACTGGCCGAACCTCGAGTTCGACATCGGCGCGATCAATACGCATCTGTCGCGGTTTCTGCCCGCCGGTTTCTATTACAAGATGTTCATCCATCCGAAACCGTTCTGGAAACATGTTTACGAGCCGTTTATTCGCCAGTCGGCGGGTTTGGGCAAAGCGCCCGACAAGGACAACCGTGACGCGGACACATACGAGCACTTTTACGCCTTCACCGATGTCTTGGTGATTGGCGGTGGCGTTGCAGGTCTGCAGGCCGCCAAAACGGCAGCCCAGTCCGGTGCCAGGGTAATGTTGATTGAACAAACCGCACATTGGGGCGGTCGCGCTCCGGTTGATGGCGGTACCATCAATGGTGAGCCTGTGGATAAGTTCGTGGAACAATTGGTTTCCGAACTCGAAACAATGGACAACGTCACCATGCGCAATCGCTGCATGGGCGCTGGTGTCTATGACCACGGTTATGTGCTGGGTTATGAGCGCCTGACAGACCACAAGCCGGGTGTTCAGGGCCCGCGTCACCGCCTGTGGCGCATTCGTGCGAAGCAGGTCGTGACCGCGACTGGTGCGATTGAGCGTCCGCTGTCATTCGCAGGCAATGATGTGCCTGGCGTCATGCTGGCCTCTGCCATGCGCGACTATGTGGTCAACTGGGGCGTGACGCCGGGTGACCGTGTCATCATCGCCACCAACAATGATGACGCCTACCGGACTGCAATTACCTTGAAGCAGGCCGGTGTCGATGTCCTGCGCGTGGTTGATGCGCGCGACACCGCCGGACCTCTTGCCGAAGAGGCGCGTCAGCTGGGTATCCGCGTCGATCCGGGCAAGGCAATCGCAAAGGTCAAAGGCGGCAAGCGGGTCAAGAAAGTTGCGATCTGCAATCAAGAGGGGATCGGAGGCGCCCGGGAAGAAGTCGAATGCGATGCGATTGCCATGTCAGGTGGCTGGTCTCCGGTCGTGCATATGTGGTCGCATTGCGGCGGCAAGCTGATCTGGGACGAGACGAACGCGCATTTCCGCCCCGATCCTTCGCGTCCTCCGCTGGGGGCAGACGGTGAAGGTTTTGTTCTAGCGGCAGGGGCTTCGAACGGCCCGCTGGCCCTAGGGGATGTCCTGAAGGATGCAGATACTGCCGGCAAAGCGGCAGCAAAGGCGGCCGGGTTCGCCGCGAAGCGCACCAAAGCGCCAGTTGGTGAGACTACGGCCGAGGCCCCTATGGCCGCTGTCTGGCTGATGCCTTCTAATGCCGAGATTGATCTGCGCATGAAATCGTGGCTGGACTTCCAGAACGACGTGAAAGTCTCGGACGTGCAACTGGCTGCGCGCGAGGGCTATGAAAGTGTCGAGCATACCAAGCGTTACACCACGCTGGGCATGGCAACGGATCAGGGTAAGTTGAGTAATATCAACGGTCTGGCAATCCTTGCTGATGCGCTGGATTCAGAGATCCCGAAGGTCGGTACCACCACCTTCCGCCCGCCATATACTCCGATCTCGATGGCTTCGATTGGTGGTGAAGCGCGTGGTGAGGTGTTCCAGCCGATCCGTCAAACGCCGATGCATAACTGGCACGATAAGAACGGGGCCGATTGGGAGCCGGTCGGCCATTGGCGTCGAACCTATGCCTATGTCCGTCCCGGTGAATCCGTGCATGACGCGGTGAACCGAGAGGTGAAAAACACCCGCGAAAACCTCGGGCTGTTGGACGCTTCGACACTCGGCAAACTGATCGTCAAAGGCCCCGACGCAGGCAAGTTCCTGGACATGATGTACACCAACATGATGTCCACGCTGAAGGTCGGCAAATGCCGCTATGGCCTGATGTGTTCCGAGAATGGCTTCCTGATCGACGACGGCGTTGTTGCCCGCATCGATGAGGACACGTGGCTGTGCCATACCACCACCGGCGGGGCCGAGCGTATCCATGGCCACATGGAAGAATGGCTGCAGACCGAGTGGTGGGACTGGAAAGTCTACGTCGCGAACGTCACCGAGCAATATGCGCAGGTCGCCGTGGTAGGTCCGAACGCCCGCAAGGTACTTGAGAAGCTTGGCGGCATGGACCTGTCGAAAGAGGCGCTGCCCTTCATGGAATGGCGCGATGGCAAGATCGGCGCGTTCGACGCGCGGGCCTACCGTATCTCGTTCTCGGGTGAGCTGTCCTATGAGATCGCGGTCCCTGCAAGCCAAGGTCAGGCGTTCTGGGACGCTCTGATCGAGGCAGGGCAGGAGTTCGGAGTGATGCCATACGGCACCGAATGTCTGCATATTCTGCGTGCCGAGAAAGGCTTTATCATGATCGGCGATGAGACCGACGGCACCGTGATCCCGCAGGATCTGGGGCTGCACTGGGCGCTGTCCAAAAAGAAAGAGGATTACCTCGGAAAACGCGCCCATTCGCGGACCCATATGGCCGATCCTGAGCGCTGGAAACTGGTTGGTCTTGAGACTGTGGATGGATCGGTTCTGCCGGACGGTGCCTATGCGGTGGGCGAGGGCGTGAATGCGAACGGTCAGCGCAACATGATCGGTCGCGTAACTTCGACCTACTACTCGGCCAATCTGGGCAAAGGCATCGCCATGGGCCTGATCAAACACGGCCCCGACCGGATGGGCGAAGTGGTCGAGTTCCCGGGCACTGACGGCAAAACCTACAAGGCCAAGATCGTGGACCCGATCTTCTATGACAAGGACGGGGAGAAGCAGAATGTCTGAACCCATCAGCGCACTGAACCACGCCTCATATGATGGCATCGCCAAGATCGAGGAATGCGGCCTACAGGGCATGATCACACTGCGC
This sequence comes from Ruegeria sp. AM5, assembly GCF_056540645.1. NCBI lineage: Bacteria > Pseudomonadati > Pseudomonadota > Alphaproteobacteria > Rhodobacterales > Roseobacteraceae > Ruegeria > Ruegeria sp. AM5. The sequence goes on from NZ_JBQFXC010000001.1 coordinate 216,361, forward strand.
GGTGATCTGTCGGATAAGGTACTGGCTAAGGCTGTCAAAGAAGCCACCGGGCAGAAAGTGCCCGGTCAGCGTGAAGCGTTTGTGAATGGCGACACCGGTGTTTGCTGGATGTCCACCGACGAATTGCTGGTGCTTGTGCCTTATGCCGAGGTCGAGGCCAAACTGGCCGCGATGACCAACGCGCTAAGTGGTACGCACGCGCTGGCGGTCAACGTCTCCGACGCGCGGGCCGTATTCCGCGTTTCGGGCGCGAACGCACGCGAGGTATTGGGCAAGCTGGCTCCGGTTGAGCTGTCGGCCGAGGCATTCCAACCCGGCCAGATCCGCCGTACGCGTTTGGCGCAGGTGGCAGGTGCCTTCTGGATGGACGACGCTGAGACTTTCCGCATCGTCTGCTTCCGCTCTGCGGCGGACTATGCGTTCAAATTGCTGAAGGTTGCGGCGCAGCCCGGCAGCGAGGTCGGGGTTTATTAAGCCCTGATCGCCTGATGATATGTGGGTGAGGGGGCTTTGCCCCCTCGGCCTGCGGCCTCACTCCCAGGATATTTCTGTTTAGATGAAGGTCGGATCTCTGGTTCGGGTCTCAGGGGGTCGTGCTGAACAGGAATGTCGGGAACTGAGTGAGTGCACGCTGGCCCGTGAGGGCAGACTCACCGGTTTCGCCTGTGTGTGGGTCGTGGCATTGGCGATAGAAAGCCAGGTCTTCTGATAGTTTTTTCATGGCAGCGCTGCGGTTGTCTGCGCTCAGATAAGGAGCGTGCGTTGAGAGAAACAGCGCAGGGTTATCTTTTTCTAACCAAGACAGCATAGAAGGCAGGACCGAAAATTCAGCGCCTTCGATATCCATTTTGACCAAAGAGACATCAGTCAGGTCGACGGATTCAGAAAATTGATCCCAACCGATGGTAAGTGCGTCGGTGCCATGGCTTCCTTCGTGGAGCAATGATGACGTTGAATCGCCTGCCTCTCCGTGCGCTGAAGCCATTCGTGTCACTCCAAACCCATCTGACAAGGCGATGCTGAAGGCAGATACGTTTCGGATGTCGTTCAGCTCTAGGTTCCAGACCAAATGGCGGTAAGCCACTGGGTCAGGTTCAAAACACCACACATGGCGAGCGCGGCGCGCGGCATAGAGGACCGTGGGGCCGATCCATGCACCGATATCAAGATAGTCCTTTTCGGGCGACAGATATTGGTCCAGCACCGAAAATGTCTCGGGTTCCCACTCCCCGGCTGATGCCTTGCGCCAGAATTTCGTGTGGTAGGGGTCCAGGCGAAAAGGTTCACCGTTCAAGTTGCCCGCATAGTATCCGCGGGCGCGATAGAACATTTTGCGCGCCTGTGTCAGCATCGCGGACCTCCGGGTTTTTGTGTTGCGGCCCTTGACCTGCGGCGGCTGTCAAAGCATTTAACCTTTGGAACCGCAACATTCATTTTCAACAGGGGGCCGAGATGGCTTTTGAACTTCCTGATCTTCCTTATGCACATGACGCGCTGGCAGCCAAGGGTATGTCCGCGGAAACGCTGGAATATCACCATGACCTGCACCACAAGGCCTATGTCGACAACGGCAACAAGCTGATCGCCGGCACCGAGTGGGACGGCAAGTCACTGGAAGAGATCATCGTTGGCACGTACGACGCAAATGCCGTCGCGCAGAACGGTATCTTCAACAACATCAGCCAGCTGTGGAACCACAACCAGTTCTGGGAGATGATGGGCCCCGGTGGCAACGCGATGCCCGGTGAGCTGGATAAGGCTCTGACCGAGAGCTTTGGTTCGGTTGACGAATTCAAGTCGCAGTTCAGCGCTGCCGGTGCCGGTCAGTTCGGTTCCGGCTGGGCGTGGCTGGTCAAGAATGCCGACGGTTCGTTGGCAGTGACGAAAACTGAAAACGGCGTGAACCCGCTGTGCTTCGGTCAGACCGCACTGCTGGGCTGTGATGTGTGGGAGCATTCCTATTACATCGATTTCCGCAACAAGCGTCCGGCCTACCTGTCGAACTTCCTCGACAATCTTGTAAATTGGGAAAACGTCGCCTCGCGGATGTGATTTCCACTTGGTAGAACTTAATGAATGGCCCGCTGGCAGTGATGCTGGCGGGCTTTTTGTTATGAACTGATGGGTGGCCGGTAAAAACCTGCCGGTACGTCAACTTTCATTATTCCACCTATTGTGCACGGCCTTTCAGCACCTACGTAAAGTAGGCGGAGGGAGAGAACCGCCAATCAACCAAAAACCTATCAAAATGCGAGCGAAACACCAACGCCGCATCGTTAAACAGGTGTGTCTAAGGGACAGGCGAAGGCCAACCTAAGCGATACAGGAGATCACGAATGGCTGCACTTGAACAGGGAACATGGGTTATCATCGCCGATGGGGAAAAAGCGCTGGTGATGGAGAATATCACGGACGCACAGGACCCCAACTTGGTCGTCGTGTCGGTCGAAGAACAGGACGCAGCACCGACAAAGCCAAGTGACAGGGCAGGGCGGCGACCCGATACGGGACCGAACCAGAAATCTGCAGTTGAAGAGGAGACATGGAAGTCCCACGCAAAATCTCTGTTCGTTCAGGATGTGGCGAACCTTCTGAATCGCAAGGGGCTGAAAGGGGCCTATAAACGATTGGTATTGGTTGCCAGTCCGCATGTTCTGGGCCTGTTGCGCCGTCGGCTGCACAGTGAAGTGTTGGCAAAGGTGGTGGCCGAGGTTGACAAAACACTCACAAACCACCCTTTGCACAAGGTCGAACGGATACTGAAGACCCGATTGGCAAAACCTGCCTAAACGAATACTGAGACTCGGGCGGCTTGCGCCGCCCGATTGCCAGTTTTTTAGTTCAGTAATTTGCGAAGCGCGGACATGGTCGCATCAGGTGTGTAGACCCAGGTGATGAATTCTGCCAGAGAACCATCTGCAAACCCCTGACCGATCAGTTGATTCAGCAGCGTGTGCAGCGTGTCCCAGTACCCGTCAACATTCATCACCAGAATGGGTTTGTCATGAAGCCCCAGTTGCCGCCATGTCAGTGCTTCGAAAAGTTCGTCCAATGATCCGGGGCCGCCGGGCAGGACAACTACGGCATCCGCGTTCATGATCATCACTTTTTTACGCTCGTGCATCGTCTCGGTCACGATGAACCGGGTAAGGTCGGTCTTGCCGACCTCGCGCTGAAGCAAGTGCACCGGGATCACCCCAAATGTATCGCCGCCGGACGATTGTGCCGCCCGCGCGACCTCGCCCATAAGACCCACATCTCCGGCCCCGTAGACCAGCCGCCAGCCTTCGTTGGCCAACAAGGTTCCAAAGCTGTGGGCAGCGGCGGAGTAGGCAGGATTCACACCATTGCGTGACCCGCAATACACACAGACGGATTTCTGGGACATAGGTAGGGCTCTCTGCTCTTGTGTTAGGGGTTTTGACCCCTGATAGCGGGATTGATAGGTTGGCTCAACCGCTCCATGAAATGCGCGCCAAACTGGGCATTTCCCGGGCGGAGTGAAAGGAAAAGAATGAACGCCAAATCGGGAAGCGGAGGTTCTGGTACCTTCATATGGGGGCTGGTTGCCGGGATCGTTGTGGTGCTCGTTGCGGGCGGGTTGTACCTGTCCGGTCTGTTCGGCGGGCCGGAACAGCAGGCTGAGCAGGAAGCGACTGAAACATCCGAGCCGATTGCGGAGGTCGCCGAGCCGGAAACCCAGCCAGCGGAGGCGCAGCCCGAAAGCCAGGCGGCGGAAGCCGGCGGATCTGTTGCTGAAGACACACCGCCCGAGATTTCCGATCAAACTCCGGATAGCGAAGAAGCGGATGTTCCGGTTTTGGCCGCGCCGGTTCTGGATCAGATATTCGTTGAGTCCGATGGAAACGCGGTACTGTCCGGCAATGCCGAACCGGGGTCCGAGGTCAGTGTTCTGCTGGACGGTGAGACCGTTCACAGCTTCACCGTCGATGACAGCGGCCAGTTCGCCGAGTTTGTATCGATCCCGTTTGCAGACGACGCTCGCGGGCTTTTTCTTGAGACCCGGAGAGGCGAAGACACCAGCCGTTCAGATGATTATCTGATCGCGGCGCTGCCCGAACCGGCCCCACCGGCCGTGTCGGAGCCCGCTGCCGATGAGCCGGTCGAAGAGGTTGCCGAGGCACAGACGACGGATACGGAAACAACCGATCAGCAAGCAGCCAACCAAGTTGAAACCGAAGAGAATGAACCAGAAGTTGCAGGTGCCGCAACGCCACCTGTGAATGAGACCGCGCCCGCGACTGAAACTCAGCCGGAATCAGGCGACGCGCCTGACCAGCAGGTTGCGATCCTGCGCTCGGGCGAAGAAGGGGTTGAACTTTTGCAAGCACCCACTGTTCAGGATACGCCGCCAGAGCAGATTGCCCTGGACACGATTGGCTATTCGGACGCGGGTGATGTGGAATTGACCGGGCGGGCACAGGATGGATCGGCCGTACGCTTGTATCTGGACAACCAGCTTGTGGCCGACATTGCGCCAGCGACTGACGGGCAATGGCGCGGCGAGGTCGAGGGCATTGACCCCGGAGTGTACACTCTGAGGGTGGATGAGGTTGCCCCTGATGGCACTGTGGTCAGCAGGCTTGAAACGCCATTCAAACGCGAACCCGTCGAGGTCCTGCGCGCGACCGAAACCACCAATCCGGGTGAGGCCTCAACCGACGCTCCGGCGATCCGCTCGGTCACGGTTCAAAAGGGTGATACGCTTTGGGCGATCTCGCGCGACCGGTTTGGTGACGGTGTGCTGTATGTCAAACTTTTCGAGGCTAACAAAGATTCGATCCGTGATCCTGACCTGATCTATCCAGGGCAGATTTTCACCATTCCTGAATAAACATGACCACTGGCCCAACCCGGGCCAGGGCTTTTCTCTGACCGCAGTTAAGGTACGTGATGAGACAACCATCCGCGATCAAAACCGACACGGACGAGCATCGTTCGGGCTGGCGAACCATCCGCAAGGTTTCGCCCTATCTTTGGCCCGAGGACGAGCCATGGGTGAAACGGCGTGTCATTTTGGCGATGGCGATGCTGGTGCTGGCCAAGTTGATCGCTGTGTATACTCCCATCCTGTACAAAGGTGCCGTGGATGGTTTGGCGGGCGAAGGTGTACCGCCGCTTGCGTTGGGTGCAATCGGATTGACCGTTGCCTATGGTGTGGCCCGCATGATGACTGTTGGCTTCCAGCAATTGCGGGATGCGTTCTTTGCGCCGGTTGGGCAACGCGCGCTGCGCGCGCTGGCGCTTGAGACGTTCCAGCACATTCACCAGCTCTCGATGCGCTATCACGTGACCCGGCGCACGGGTGGTCTCAGCCGGATAATCGAGCGGGGCGTGAAAGGCGTAGAGTTTCTGTTGCGGTTTCTGCTGTTTTCAATCGGGCCGCTGATCCTGGAATTGCTTCTGGTGTCGATCATCCTGCTATGGTTATTCGACGTCTGGTATCTGGTCGTCGTTGCGGTGACGATTGCGCTTTACATATGGTTCACCTTTGCGGTGACCGAGTGGCGCGTGAAGCTGCGGCGCGAGATGAACGATCAGGATACCGAGGCCAACCAGCGCGCCATCGACAGCCTGCTGAACTTCGAAACAGTCAAGTATTTCAATGCCGAAACCCGTGAAGCCGAACGGTATGATGTTTCGATGAAGGGTTACGCGAAGGCCGCGCTGAAGACGGCCTATTCGCTGGCATTCCTGAATTTTGGCCAGTCGTTCCTGATCACATGCGGCCTGATTGGCGTGATGGTTCTGGCTGCAATGGGCGTGCAGAAGGGGGCGCTGACCGTCGGCGATTTCGTTATGGTTAATGCTTACATGATCCAGATAACCGTTCCGCTGAATTTTCTTGGCACGGTGTACCGCGAAATTCGTCAATCTCTGGTGGATATGGGGCAGATGTTTGATCTGTTGGAACAGCCAGCAGAAGTGATGGACAAACCCTGCGCCCCGAACCTGAAGGTAAATGGTGGGGAGGTCACGCTTGAAGATGTCCGCTTTGGATACGAGCCTGATCGCGAAATCCTCAAGGGCGTTTCCTTGACCGTACCAGCCGGTCAGACCGTTGCGATTGTCGGCGCCACCGGGTCTGGGAAATCCACAATCGGACGGCTGCTGTTTCGGTTTTACGATGTCACCGGCGGGTCGCTGAAAATCGACGGGCAGGATGTGCGCGATGTTAGCCAGTCAAGCCTGCATGCCTCGATCGGTGTCGTTCCGCAGGATACGGTCCTGTTCAATGACACGATTCGATACAATATCGCTTATGGACGCGAAGGCGCGACCCAGCAGGATGTAGAGACCGCCGCTAAATCCGCGCAGATTCATGATTTCATCGTCAGCCTTCCAGAAGGATACGATACCAAGGTCGGTGAACGGGGCTTGAAGCTGTCGGGTGGTGAGAAACAACGTGTCGGTATCGCGCGAACCTTGCTGAAGAACCCGCCGATCCTGTTGCTGGACGAGGCGACCTCGGCTTTGGACACGGATACCGAGCAAGACATCAAAGATGCTTTGGCCCGGGCGGGTGAGGGGCGGACGGTGATCACCATTGCACACCGCCTTAGCACCATTGCAGAGGCCGATCGGATCGTCGTTCTGGAACGTGGTGAGATCATCGAGCAGGGCACGCATGATGAGCTGCTCAGCCGCGAAGGGCGATATGCCCAGCTATGGAACCGTCAACAGGCCGACAGCGAAGCGGCCTAGGCCCGACAGCCTTGACTGCCTATGATTGTGCGGATCGGTTCGAAAAGAAAATCGGCTGCTGTGGTACGGTTTCCGTTTGACGCGGACCCGCCGCCGCGACACTTTGCAGACCGAAACACAGACAAGGAAAAACTTCATGAAAATGCGAGCAGCAGCAGCGTTGACTGCAACACTGTTGATGGTCACTTCGGCGGCAGCCGAGGAACTGGAATTCTTGATTATCAACGAAACCAGCTATGACCTGGTTGAGTTCAACGTGTCTCCGGCCTCGTCCGGCAGCTGGGAAGGCAACCTGCTTGAGGGTGGTTATCTGGGCGCGGATTACGAAGTAGACGTCCTTATTACGGACGGGCTGACCACCTGTGTCTATGACATCCGTGGTATTTTCAGCGACGGGGAATCAATTGAAGACTATGGTCTGAACCTGTGTGATCTGGGCGAATACGCGTTCGTCGAGTAACGCTTGTGTCAAAATTGAAAAGGCGAGCCCGAAGGCTCGCCTTTTTTTATTCCGCCGCTTTCAACGGTGTTGTCGGAGGATGATCAGGGCGGTCGTCCTGAGCGCTCTGATCAGGGGCAGCTTTGTCCTGTTCATCGGTCCAGATCATTTCGGCTGCTTGCACATCTCGCGCGCTTTGGCCGATTGCCATGTCCTGCGCGATTTGGCTGGATCGACCCGCCGTGGCGCGTGCCAGCGCCTTACCCAACCATACCGCGTAGGTTGTGACCCACACTCGCAGCGCCAGGAATGAAGGCGTGACGATCAGTGTCAACACCGTGGCGGTACCCAAGCCAAAGACCACCGCCGTGGCCAACTGTTTCCACCACAGTGCCGTGGGGCTGTCGATCGAATACCCTCCGCCGATGAAATCCAGCGACAGGCCGAACATCATCGGGGTCAGACCCGCCATTGTTGTCAGCGTAGTCAGCAGAACCGGACGGATGCGCGCCTCAGCCGTGCGGACAATTGCATCAATGCGAGACATGTAGCCGCTATATTCCTGATAGGTGTCGATCAGAACAATGTTGTTGTTCACCACGATCCCGGCCAACGCCACGATCCCGGTCCCGGTCATGATGATCGAGAACGGTTGTTGCATTACCATCATGCCCAGCAACACGCCGGTCGTAGACAGAACCACGGCCAGCAGCACCAGCACCGAGTTGTAGAACGAGTTGAACTGCGCCAGCAGGATCACGAACATTAGACCCAGTGCTGCCAGGAATGCGCTGGACAGGAACGCCTGGCTTTCAGCCTGATCCTCCTGATCGCCGGTCCATTCCCAAGTGATGGTGCGACCAAAAGGGTCGGTTTCCAGCCACTCGGTCAGCACGGCAATCCGTTCGTTCGGATTGATCAGGGCAAACCGAGCGTCACCGCTTTCGATGGCGGACCGCACTTCACCCACGTTCTCGGCACCCGTTAGTTGAACGAGTTCGAACTCTGCTCCGTCCGCGCTGGAAATCGTGGTGCCAGTTGGTGTGGCACCTTCGCCAATCGCGCGCACGGTTGCCAAACGCAGCTCTGCACCGTCAGGACCGGTGGACACGATCTTGCTCAGCCCAGGCTCGACATCCGCTTTAACGTCATAGTAGCGCTGTTGATCCGCGCGATTGATCTCGGCGAGCTTAGCCACGGGTTTGCGGGTGACGAAGTTCGACAGGGGGACCAACCCGTCCGGTGTGCGAACTTTCAGCGTATCCAGCGTCGACAGGACGCGATCCTGATCAGGTAGGCGGACGCGGATTTCTACCTCTTCATCGGTTGAATCCGGCCGCATTTCACCCAGCAAGATGCCACGCGTCACAAGCTGTACCATCGCGCCAACGGTTGCGACGTCCGCGCCGAATCGACCCGCCTTGGCCACGTCCACGTCGATCTGCCAGTCGATGCCGGGCAGGGGCAGGGTGTCCTCGATCTTGATCAGGCCGGGTGTGGTGTCAAAGGCTTCTCGTGCTGTGACGGTCGCGGCCGTCAGATCCTCCCAGCTATCGCCTTTGATGCGCAGATGAACGGGCTTGGCGGAAGCGGGACCTTGTTCCAGCGCTTGAATATCAACGATAAAGCCAGGAAGGGTTGCCAGCTCTGCGGTTAGTTCGTCCAGAACAAAATTGCCGTCATATTCCGCCGCGACCTCTTCCTTTGCAAAGCCAAGTAGACCTGCAATCGGTCCCCAGAACCAACCGGTAATCTGTTCAGAGCTGATTGGGCGATCTTCCCAAGGAATGAGCTCGAACTGGACGCGACCAATTGTGTCGGCGGGGGCTTCTGCACCGCCATTGTTCTGATTGAGCCCGCCTTCGCCCGCAAAGGCAAATACGTTGATCACCGCCGGGTGTTCGCTGATCACACGCTCGGCCTCAAGAACCATTTCGTCCTTTTCAGCCAGAGACAGGTTGCCGCGCGCCCGGACATAGGCCGTGGCCTGTTCCGGTTCGCTTTCCACGAAGAATTCAACGCCGCGAGAGTTTTGCGGGAATATGATGAATGCGACCCAGAACACCGCCGCAAAGACGACTGCGATGGACACCACCGGCATGACCGGATTGCCGACTAGGAACTTGATCACATAACCGAAGGGCGTGTGCTCTTTAGCGGTATGAACATGTTCATCCGGGGCGCGTTCGATCTTGGCAGCACTCAGCGTGACCGACCCAGCAAAGGCGCCGAACAGAAACAGTAGCACACCAGAAAGTGAACCGCCGGGCAGCAGATAGTTGGGGTTCAAGACCTGCATTGCGCCGAGGAAGATCATATACAGTGAAGGCGGTATCAGAAGCACTCGCAGCCACCAAGGCGTGCGGGCCCGCAGCCAGTTCGAGCTGCGCTCGAAACTGCGGCTCATACGGCCCGAGACACCGCCCACGACCGGCAGGTAGATCAGTGCCACGATCAGTGAGGCCGACAGAACGAAGATCAGCGTGATGGGTAGCATCTTCATGAACTCACCCGGAATACCGGGCCAGAACAACATTGGCAGAAATGCACACAGGGTCGTGGCCGTCGACGAAACAATCGGCCAGAACATCCGTTGCGCCGCCTCGACATAGGCGTGCATCGGACCAACGCCTTCTTTAATGCGCTTATCGGCATATTCCACAACAACGATGGCGCCATCGACCAGCATGCCTACGGCAAGGATCAGGCCAAACATCACCATATTCGAGATGGTGACCCCGATCATCGCGAGGAAGGCGAAGCACAACAGAAACGAGGTTGGAATGGCAAAACCCACCAACAAGGCGGCGCGTGTTCCCAACGAAGCCAGCACCACGATCATCACGAGCGCGACGGCGGTCAGAACCGATCCTTCAAGCTGGCGCACCATTGAATCGACGATGCGGCTTTGGTCGTTTGAGGTGCCCACATCAACAGCGGCCTGCAGTTCGGCTGGCCACTTGATTTGTTCTTCGGCGACAGTGGCTTTGATCAGCGCAACTGTGTCGATCAAATTGAAGCCCTTGCGCTTGACGACCTGCAGCGCAACGGTGGGTTCGCCGTTGAACCGGGCCGTGCCCGCGCGGTCTTCAAACGTATAGTTGATTTCGGCCAGTTCGCCTAAGGTGACCACACGGTCTCCGTTGACCTTGACAGGCAGGCCATAGACGTCCTGAGCAGTCTTAAATGACGACGGGATCTTGACCGAGAACGTGCCCTGTTCGGTCTCGACCTCACCTGCCGCAATCAGTTGGTTGTTGTTTTGCACAACGTTGATCAGTTCGGCGGCCGTGACGTTGTAGGCCTCAAGCCGCAGCGGATCGATCACGACCTCAAGCATTTCATCGCGGTTTCCGGCAATGCCAGCTTCCAGCACTGCGTCCAACGCCTCAAGTTCGTCCTGCAGATCTTTGGCAACGCGTGCCATTGTACGCTCAGGTACCGGGCCGGTCAGGTTAACAATGACGATGGGAAACTCGGAGAAGTTGACCTCGGTAATCGTGTATTGCTCAGCCCCATCAGGGAAATCAGCTTGCGCGGTGTTCATGGCATCGCGAACATCCGCGATGGTGGCGGATTTGTCCCAACCGAACTCGAACTCCAGCAGAATACCTGCGTAGCCCTCGGCGGCGGTGGCCGTCATCGTGTCCAACCCGTCGAGATCGGCCATCTCAGTTTCCATCGGCCTGATCAGCAGGCTTTCGCTGTCCTCGGCTGAAATCCCTGGAAACTGCACCGAAACGAAGAGCATCGGGATATCGATGTCGGGTTCACCCTCTTTTGGGAGCCCGACATAAGCATACCCGCCGATAACCAGCGAAATCGCGATGAAAGCCAGCACCATTCTGGCACGGCTTGCGGCCCAACTAACGATACCCGTCATTGCGATACTTCCCTGTATGTCGGCGCGACCGTCACACCACGTGTGACGAATTCCTGCCCGATCACGATGATATCAGCAGTTTCCGGCAGGCCACCAACCCATACACCATCAGCGGTGTCACGCAGAAGGCGGATCGGAACAAAATCAACGACATTGTCGGCTACCACGGTGCGAACACCAAGCTCACCTTCATTGTTCAAGGTCAGTGCGGATTGGGGCAGCAGATGTGCCTTGACCCCTTCGGCCGCGATCTGAATGTTGGCGGTTTGGCCGTCACGGATCAGCAGTTCCGGGTTTGGCACTGTGATCTCGACCTCGAATGTCCGCGTGGTTTCATCGGCCGAACGGCTGAGGAAGGTCACGCGCCCCTCGACCTGCAGACCCGTAACCAACTGCGCAGTTGCCATCGATCCGACAATGATCCGATTCACTTCTGATTCAGGCACAAAACCCACCAGCTTGATCGGATCGAGCTGGATGACGGTTGCGCAGAGCGAGCCGGGCTGCATCAGGCTGCCCAATTCCGCAGTATCACTTTCAAGCAGACCCTTGAACGGTGCGCTGATGGTCAGGCGATCAATCTCGCGCTGGGCGGCTGCAACTGCTGCGGTGGCGGCTTCAATCCCAGCTTGCGTAGCTTCCAGACCAGCCTCGGCGGATTTGATTCCGGCCTCGGCAGTGCTCATTTCGGCTTCGCTCGAGATACGGCGCGTTTCTGATCCAAACCCGGTTTCCGACAGCTTGCGGGCTGCTTTTAGATTGATTTCGGCTTCAGCCAAACGGGCGTGAGCTTCTTCCAGGCGCGCTTCGGCCTCGGGAACGCGGCTTTCGGCCTCAAGCTTGGCTGCCATGGCTTCGGCCAGGCTCGCGGGCCGGGTTCCGGGGTCAAGCTCGCACAGCAGATCTCCTGCTTCGACAAAAGCTCCTTTGCGCTTGGGCTCGGACAGGACTGTCGAAATGGTTTCGGCAAGGACCTCGACCTGGCGGTTTGCCTTGGTCTGACCCCGTAATTGAACGGCGCTGCCGATCTCGCGCGCAGTCGAGCGCAGCACGACAACGCCGATCGAGTCCGGTGATTGCACCGATTCCGAGGCCTCGGTCGCGGTCTCGGATGGCTCGTCTCCGCGACCTGCAAAAGCAAACAGCGCGTCGCGCTCGAAAACAAGAAAATACAACGCAACAATAACCAAAATGGCGTTAACGAATGAAATCAATCGCATGCGGTAGAATCTCCAGATCTGTTCGCGCGGTCGGCTTTAGCCGCTATCCCTTAAAATGGGGCTGTGGCCATGTCTTTTCCATACTGAACTGAATAGTTCGGTTTAGTTTTTTACGCAAGGGTCACCCACATGGTGGCAAATGTATGAATTCGGGCACTTGGCTTGGCCTGATCGCCGGGGTATGACATGGCGCTAGAAAACCGGACACTTAAGCCTGGGGGCAGGGATGAGCGACGCCGACAGTTTTATTGAAGAGGTCACCGAAGAGGTGCGCCGCGATCGCATGTACCTTCTTTTGCGCCGTTGGGGCTGGGTCGGTGTGCTGGCTGTCGTGGCCATTGTCGGGGGCGCTGCGTTCAACGAATACCGAAAAGCACGTGATACCAACCAGGCCGAGGCTCTGGGTGATGCGATTCTGTCGGCGCTGGCTGAAAACGGATCGGCCGAACGGGCACAAAGCCTGCAGGCGATCGATGCTGCGTCTGTCGGCGGTGACGCGGTTTTGAACATGTTGCTGTCCGCCTCTCAGGCCGAGGCCGGATCGGCGCAAGATGCGGTGAACAGCCTTAACGCGATCGCCACGCAGGGGGATTTGCCCGAAATCTATCGCGCGATTGCAAGTTTCAAGGCATTGCTACTGCAAACTGACACGATGCCAGTGGCGGATCGTCGTCAACAGTTCGAAGCGCTGGCCATACCTGGTGCTCCGTTGCGTCTGCTCGCCGAAGAACAATTGGCCCTGATCGATGTGGCCGAGGGCAATACGCAAGCCGCTTTGGACCGTTTGCAAGCGTTGCGCCAGGACGCCGAGGCCAGCGTCGATCTGCAACAGCGCGCGGCTCAACTGATCGTCGCGCTTGGGGGCGAACCCGAGCCCGTGGCGAACCAGCAGGGTTAACCGGCAGCGAAACGGAACATCACAGGCGAGTTTGTAGATTATGCTATCACGTTATTTCTCAGGCTTCGGATTGCCCGTTGCGGCAGCCGCGCTCACCGTTCTCAGCGCCTGTCAGGAACCCGAAGTCATTCTGCCGGGTGAGCGTGAGGATATTCGTGCCTCCATCGACAACGAAACCGTGGAAACCCGTGGCGCCAAACCGATCAGTATTCCGGCTCAAAGCCGCAACGCCAACTGGTCGCAAAGCGCGGGTACACCCGCCTTCCGCACTACCAACGCAGCGCTGAGTGCCACACCGCAGCGTATTTGGTCTGCTAACATTGGGTCCGGCGATAGCCGAAAACAGCGGATCACCGCAGACCCCGTTGTTGCTGGTGGCCTGATATATACGCTCGATTCCGGGGCAAATGTCTCGGCTGTTACGCCCCAAGGGCAGGTCGCCTGGAGCACAAACCTGATCCCGCCGAATGAAAAGGACGGGGATGCCACAGGCGGAGGGCTCGCCTATGCCGACGGTGTGCTTTATGTCTCGTCGGGTTTCGGTAGGTTGACCGCGCTCGATGCGAAATCCGGGGCGCAAAGGTGGCAGAAACGTCTGAATGCAACTGGCAGCGGTGCTCCTTTGGTTAGCGGCGGCATACTCTATCTGGTGGCCGGGGACGAAACCGGTTGGGCGGTGAATACCAAGGATGGGCGGATCATCTGGCAAATCGAAGGCACGCCGAGCGTCGGCAACGTTCTGGGTGCACCTGCTCCCGTGATTGCCTCGGACCTGTCAGTCTTTGCCTTTGGATCGGGTGATGTCGCCGCAACATTCCGCCGGGGTGGTATTTTACGCTGGAACGCGTCCGTTGCAGGCGGGCGTCGGGGTCGAGCGGCAGCTCAGATCGTGGATGTGACCGCCGGGCCCATGGTGTCGGGTAGTTCGGTCATAATCGGCAACCACTCGGGGCGCACGGTTTCCTTCGACGGGAATTCGGGTGAGCGGAACTGGACTGCACCGGAGGGGGCCGTTGACACAGTCTGGCCGGCGGGGAACAGTGTTTTTCTGATCAGTGATCGCAGTCAATTGGTACGGTTGGATGCAGCCGATGGCTCGACTGTCTGGGCCATCGATCTGCCGGGCTTCGTCAAGAACAAGCCGGGCCGCCGGGGGCCGATCTTTGCCCATTACGGCCCGATCATGGCCGGTGGACGCCTTGTCGTGGCTTCGAACGACGGCTATCTGCGCTTCTTCAATCCCGTCGACGGAGCGCTGGTGCATCAGGTCGAAGTGCCGGGTGGCGCGACCACGGCACCGGTTGTGGCGGGTCAGACGCTGTATGTTGTGTCGACCAAGGGCGAACTGCACGCTTTCCGTTGACGAAAAGATGCGTTAAAGGGCGCATCTTGAGTCTTGAAAGTTGAATATCATGTCGCTGACCCTCGCCATCGTGGGGCGCCCGAATGTGGGCAAATCCACTCTGTTCAATCGCCTTGTGGGCAAACGCCTGGCATTGGTCGACGACCAGCCCGGCGTAACGCGTGACCTGCGCGAAGGTGAAGGGCGGCTGGGCGACTTGCGTTTTACCGTGATCGACACGGCGGGTCTTGAGGACGCAACCGATGACAGCTTGCAAGGTCGGATGCGCCGCCTGACCGAGCGTGCAGTGGACATGGCCGATGTCTGCCTGTTCATGATTGACGCGCGGGTGGGCTTGACGCCCACGGACGAAATGTTCGCCGAGATTCTGCGTAAGCGCTCCAAACACGTGATCCTGGCAGCGAACAAGGCCGAAGGGAACGCGGCTGATGCGGGCGTGCTTGAAGCATACAACCTTGGCCTTGGCGAGCCGGTGCGTCTGTCGGGCGAACATGGCGAGGGGATGACGGACCTCTATGCGCAGTTGATGCCACTGGCTGACGCGGCTGAAGAGGCGCGCGTAGAAGAGACACCGCAAACCGATATCGAGCTGGACGAAGACGGGGAAGGCGAAGCCCCGCTGATCACCGCTGACAAACCCCTGCAAGTCGCTGTAGTTGGCCGTCCGAATGCCGGTAAATCCACCCTGATCAACAAGATCATCGGCGAGGATCGATTGCTGACCGGCCCCGAGGCCGGGATCACGCGCGACGCGATCAGCTTGCGGATCGACTGGGCCGACCCTGACGGGGACAGCACCCCGATGCGGATTTTTGATACCGCCGGGATGCGGAAGAAGGCCAAGGTGCAGGAGAAGCTTGAGAAACTCTCGGTTTCCGACGGGCTGCGCGCAGTTAAGTTTGCCGAGGTCGTCGTCGTGTTGCTGGATGCGGCTATCCCATTCGAGCAACAGGACCTGCGCATTGCCGATCTGGCCGAACGTGAGGGTCGTGCTGTGGTCGTCGCCGTCAACAAATGGGACATCGAAGAAGACAAACAGGAAAAGCTGCGCGATCTGAAAGAATCCTTCGAACGTCTGCTGCCGCAGTTGCGTGGAGCGCCGCTGATCACAGTCTCCGCTAAAACAGGCCGCGGTTTGGAACGTTTGCGCGCCGCGATATTGCGTGCCCATGACGTGTGGAACCGCCGCGTGCCGACCGCTGCGCTGAACCGTTGGCTGACCGCCATGCTGGAACAGCACCCGCCGCCAGCCCCGCAGGGGCGCCGGATCAAGCTGCGGTATATGACGCAGGCCAAGACCCGCCCGCCCGGGTTTGTGGTCATGTGTTCGCATCCGGACAAGATGCCTGACAGCTATTCGCGTTATCTGGTCAACGGCCTGCGCGAGGATTTTGATATGCCGGGCACCCCTATCCGCCTGACGTTGCGCGGACAGGGCGATAAGAACCCCTACAAAGGGCGGCGCAAGAAAAACGCAGGCGCACTGGCCAAGCATCTCAAGGGACGGGCGTAACTGCGCTAATTTCCAGCATTTTCAGAGAGGGGGCGTGACAGCCCCGTTTCTGCGCGTTAGCATTCAAGCACGTGCATTTGTTTTGCACGTGCTGCTTGTTTGCGGGATCTCCGCACTTAATTTTGAATTTGTGATTGGTCGGACCTCCGTGGGGAGCGGGCGTGATGGATCTGAGAGAATATACAAGACAATACGCGGTGCAGGACAACAAGCTTGCCGCGCTCAGTTATTTCGGAACATTCGCGGTGTATTTCGCATCGCTTACACTGGCGATCACCTATGTCGACCGCTGGTACATCATGATCCCGGCCGGGATCGTTTTTGCCTTCTCTGCCGTGCGTCTCTATGTCCTGCAGCATGATTGCGGGCACCATTCGTTGTTTGAAACGCGCGAGCAGAACGAATGGGCTGGCCATGGGTTGTCGCCCTTCACATTTGCCCCGTTCGAGGTGATGAAGCAGAACCACAATCTGCATCACGCCGGAATCGGCAACCTCGAGCATCGCGAGACCGGTGAAATCCACACCATGACGCTGCGCGAATGGAACGAGGCGGATTGGAAAAAGCGTTTGTTTTACCGACTGTATCGGAATCCCTTCATTCTGGTGCCGGTTGGCGCGCTATTCACATACTTCATCCGCTATCGCTGGCCAAAGAACACCGTGCGGTTCGGTGTGATGGGCGTGGTGCTGCACAACCTCTCGATTGTTGTGTTTTTGGGACTGCTGTATTTGATCGCCGGTGCCACCGGCATTCTGGTCTGGCTGGTGTTTTCGCTGCTGGGCGGGATGCTTGGGGTGTTCCTGGTGTATTTGCAGCACAATTTCGAAGATACCTACTGGGATCGCCGCCCCGAGCTGGATCCAAAGCTGGCTGCGTTGGAGGGGTCCTCGGCGCTGGATTTCGGCTGGTGGTTCGATAATGCGGTGGCCTGCATCACATTGCATGACATCCACCATTTCAATGCGCGCATCCCATCTTACCGGCTGCGCGCGTGCCACTATAACCTGCCGCCAGAATACACACCGCGACGGATCAAGTTTCCCGAGGCGGTGGCGGCGCTGAATCTGAAACTATGGGATGAAGACGCCAAAAGACTTGTCCCATTTCCCAGCCGAACTGCAGGCCATCGCCTGGCCGAAAGCGGGTAACCTCCTATCTAATTCTTGAATTGGCGCTCTCGCAGGAACGTATGTGCTGTGCATTTACAATCTGGGGGAGTTAACGAAAGGAAACGAAATGACCGCAGTTACTGAGGTGCGTGGTGTAGGGCCAGCGCTGGCAAAGGCCTTGAATGCAAAGGGCTACAAAACAGCAGAAGCCATTGCCAAGGCCAAACCGGAAGATTTGTCCGGTGTCCCTCGCATTGGTTCCGCCCGCGCTGATACTCTGATTGCGGCAGCGAAGGAAGTGGTCGGTGCCAAGCCCGCGCGTCGCGCTGCTACCCGCAAGCCTGCAGAGCGGAAATCGGCTGTGCAGCGCGCGACAGCCAAAAGCAATGCGGCTGCGAACAAGGCCGAGGCCGAGCGTAAGGCGGCAAAGGAGCGCGCGGCGGCAGAACAGGCCGCTGCCGAGGTCAAAGCAAAGAAAAAGGCGAAAGCCAAGGCCAAGGCTGAAAAGGCGGCCAAGAAGAAGTCTGAAATGGAGGCGGTGTTTTCCAAAGCTAAGGAAAAGGTCAAAGAAAAGTCCAAGAAGGGTAAGAAAAACAAGAAGCCCAAAAAAGACTTTAAGAAAAAGGACGCCAAAAAGAAGGACGATAAGAAGTCTGACAAGAAGAAGTCCGACAAGAAGCCCGGAAAGAAGAAAGATAAGAAAAAGGCGAAGAAGTGATACTTCTCCGCCTTGTCTGATCGGAAACCGGCGCCTAAATGCGCCGGTTTTTTTATGTCAGCGTGCCGTTGGTCTGAAGGGTTAGCTTGCCGCCCAGATAGGGTGCCAGAACCTCGGGCAGGATGACCGTCCCATCCGCATTCTGACCATTTTCCAACACAGCTATCAGGCAGCGCCCCACGGCCAGGCCCGAACCATTCAGGGTATGGACATATTCTGGCTTGCCCCCGGCCTCTGGCCGGAAGCGCGCATTCATGCGGCGCGCCTGAAAATCCCCGCATGTCGAGACCGAGCTGATCTCGCGATAGGTATTTTGGCCCGGCAGCCACGCCTCGATGTCGTAAGTGCGTCGTGCACCAAAGCCCATGTCGCCGGTGCACAAGATCACGGTGCGATAGGGGATGCCCAGCTTTTCGAGAATGCCTTCGGCGCAGCGCAGCATACGCTTCTGTTCATCATCCGACTTGTCCGGATGGGTGACCGAGACCATCTCGACCTTTTCGAACTGGTGCTGCCGCAGCATCCCGCGTGTGTCCTTGCCCGCACTACCAGCCTCGGACCGGAAGCACAGCGAATGCGCGGTATAGCGGCGAGGCAGGTAACTCTCCTCGATCATCGTGTCGTTGACGATGTTGGTCAGCGACACTTCGGAGGTTGGAATCAACCACCAGCCTTCGCGGGTCTGATAGCTGTCTTCTCCAAACTTCGGCAACTGGCCGGTGCCCTGCATCATTTCCGAGAGAACCAGTACCGGGCCGTTGACCTCGGTCAGATCATTCTCGTTGATATGGGTGTCCAGCATGAACTGCGCCAAAGCTCGATGGATGCGAGCGACGCCGCCCGACAGCAGCACAAAGCGCGAGCCGGAGAGTTTGGCAGCCGTCTCAAAATCCATGCCATTCTGAACGGCATCGATTTCAAAATGCTCTTTCGGCTCGAAATCCAATTCGCGTGGTGTGCCCCAGCGGTTGATTTCGACATTGTCGTTCTCATCCGCGCCTTCGGGCACATCCTCGGCGGGCAGGTTCGCGATGCGGATCAGCTGGTCGGCCAGCAGAGCGTCCAGATCCTTGGCTTCGGTCTGCATCCGGGCCACTTCGGCCTTTTTCTCGGCGACCAGAGCGCGCAGGCGTTCGAATTCAGCTTCATCCCCGCGCCCTTTGGCAGCGCCAACCTCCTTGGAGGCCTTGTTCTGCTCGGCCTGAGCTGTCTCAGCAGCCAGAATCTTGGCGCGGCGGCTTTCGTCCAGCCTCAGCAGGTCTGACGACACCGGCGCGTCCCCGCGGCGCGCAAGGGCGGCGTCGAAGGCGGCTGGGTTTTCGCGTATGGCGCGGATGTCGTGCATGGTTCAGATCCTTAACTGCGTGAATCACTGAATCCGCTTATGCACCATCTGAATGGCAGGGTGTAGCACCGGTTACGACTTATCCGCGTCGTCATGCGTTTCATGTGCCAGATGGCCATCCCAATCTTCGGCCGGGATCTTCGGCTCGGGCGGATCAGCCATGTACGAAGGTGTCATGATTTGCACGTTGTTCTCATTGAACACGGCCACGATGTTGCGATGTAAGTCCGAGCGGATTTTCGGGATGATACTGCCCCGAGTGGTATAACCGTTGATCTGATAGTTGATCGCGTAATCGGCCAATGCGGTCCATAAAACAAAGGGTTCGGGCTTGGCCTTGATTCCCTTGGTGCGATGGGCGGCCTCGATCAGCATCGCTTCGATCTTTTCGGGCGGCTCTTCATACCCAATCCCAACGGTGGTGTGCAGAAGCAAACCGCTTCCATCCGTTCTTTTTGAGAAATTCACCACGTCCGAATTCATCAACTGGGCGTTCGGGATCGAGATCAGTTCGTTCTTGATGGACTTAAGGTGCGTCTCCATCAACTTGATCTGCACCACATCGCCAATATGGTCCCCGATCTGGATCCGATCCCCGATCGAAGTTGAGCGGCGATAAATCACGAAGAGCCCCGCCAGCATGTTCGACACGACCGAGTTTGCGCCCAGCGACAGCATGGCACCAACCAGAATCGTCAGCCCCTGAAACGCCGCCGAATCTGATCCGGGGATGTAAGGGACAGCAAAGACCAGAGCGATCAGGATAACGACGACGCGGGCGATGTTGAAGGTCGGGTTCACCCAGTGGCTTTCAAAATCGCCCATGTCAAAGGTTCCCGCCTCGACGGCGTCAAAGAACACACGCATGCCCCGGATAATATACAGCGTTATCCATGCGATCAGTATCAACATGATCAGGTTTGGGATGTAGCTGAGGATGCCTTTGAAGATCAGCAGGACCGGCTCGGTCAAGTAGGTCAGCAGGAGTTGCGCGAAATAGCGCGTCTCGGCAAAGGCAAGCAGAACGAAGGAAAGGTAGTAGTAGAAGCCGAGGAAAAAGATCACCAGCAGGACAAAATTCAGAGCATACCGGATCAACGCGGCGATGGCCTCGGCCTGAACGCTTTTTGCGGTCGCGGTTTCGACATCCTTGAGGTAACGCTTGACCAGTTTCAGCGTACGGCGGCGAATGCGCCGGTGCAGCCACAGGATAACGACGACAAAAAGCGCGAATCCAGCTGTCCATGCTAAGGCTTCGATGGCACCCGAAACACGCGCCTGTTCAGTGCGGTTTGCGCGATAGCTTTCAATGGATTGTTTAATAGCGTCGCCGTGCAACAAACTGAGAACGTTCAAGTCCATCTGCTCAAGCTCGGAATCGGCATCGGTCACGATCGAAACTTGAACACCATCGGCAAAGATTCGAATGCCGAACTCTGAGTCCTCGAAGGTTATAGAGACCTGCTCGGCGTCTGAGGCCTCGGCGATTTCGATGATCTTGTTCTGTACACTCGCGGCCCGTTCCGGAGCGGGCAGCGCGCTGGAGCCGCGCAGGTGAAACAAGGTGTCGCCGTCAACGATAACCGGAGCCTGAAAAATCTCTGATTCAGTGTCTTCTATAGCAGGCTCTTCGCTAGTGGCGTTCTGTGCCCATACGGGCGACGCCAAAAGACCTATACAGGTTGTCACGAGCATCAGGCGAACAAACGCGCCAAGGGTCTGGATTGATTGAATCATTAGGCCTCCTGCCACAGGACTATATCTGACTGGAAGGGTCTGCCTAGAACATATCTGCAACGTCCGGCAGCAAACCTTTGAACCCGATGGTCGAAATGGGGCCAGGTTTGCTTGCAAACCCATGTCTCAAAGCATAGGTTCCCGCAAACTTTGCAGAGAGCTCTCTGCATCATCAGAACAAAGGAATATCCCATGGAAGGTGGCGCAATCGCCCAGTTTCTCCCGCTGATCCTGATCTTCGCGATTATGTATTTTCTGCTGATCCGTCCGCAGCAGAAAAAGATGAAGGAACATCAGGCCATGGTCGAAGCCGTGCGCCGGGGCGATCAGGTTGTCACCCAAGGCGGGCTGATCGGCAAGGTGTCGAAGGTCAAGGAAGGCGACAACGAGATCGAAGTCGAGATCGCCGAGGGCGTTAAGGTTCGCGTGGTCAAATCGACCATCGCTCAGGTTCTGAACAAGACCGAACCTGCGAAGTAACTTCGCGCGACAATTCCTTGAAAAGGCAGGGTAATGCTGCAAATTGATTCCTGGAAGCGGGTTCTGATCTGGTCGGTCTGTGTGATCGGTCTGTTCCTTGCCCTGCCGAATGCGTTTTATACGCGCGTAGAACAATCTAACGATGCCAAGGCTGCGATTGAGCTGGGCATTGATACACCTGAAATGCAGGCCGAGGCCGCGCAATGGCCGAACTGGCTGCCGTCGTCTCTGGTCAATCTCGGGCTCGACTTGCGCGGCGGCGCGCATTTGCTTGCCGAGGTCAAGGTTGATGATGTCTACGAATCCCGGATGGAGGCGATGTGGCCCGAAATCCGCGACGCGCTGCGTGATGAACGCGCGACGGTCGGCACGATCCGTCGTCAGGATTCGGCGCCTGACGAGATTCGCGTGCGCATCAGCCAACCCGAGGGCATGTCCCGCGCATTAGAGGTTGTGCGCGGTCTGGCCCGACAGGTGCAGACGCTGACCGGGGCAGGGGCAACAGATATAGAGGCTCGCGCCGAGGGGGACACTATTGTTGTCCAACTGTCCGAGGCCGAAAAGCTTGCTTCGGATGACCGCACCGTGCGCCAGTCCCTTGAGATCATCCGCCGTCGGATCGACGAGGTTGGCACACGCGAACCAACGATCCAGCGTCAGGGCGCTGATCGTATCCTGATTCAGGTGCCCGGCATCGGCAGCGCCGGGGAGCTCAAAGAGATTATCGGCACGACGGCACAGTTGACGTTCAATCCTGTCGTTGGACGCGGGACTGACCCGGATGCCATTCCGGGCGTTGGTGAGAAGCTTGTGCCATCGATCGATGAAGATGGTGTGTACTATACTCTGGACGCCGCACCCGTCGTGACCGGTGAAGAATTGGTCGACGCGCAGCCATCCTTCGACCAGAACGGCCGCCCTGCGGTCAGCTTCCGGTTCAACACCTCTGGCGCGCGCAAATTCGGCGATTACACGCTGGAAAACATTGGCGCACCCTTTGCTATCGTCCTGGATGACGAGGTGATCTCGGCCCCTGTAATCCAAAGCCATATCCCAGGTGGTTCGGGCATCATCACTGGCAACTTCACAGTTGAAGAAAGCACCAATTTGGCCGTTCTGCTGCGCGCAGGTGCCTTGCCTGCAGGTCTGGATTTCCTGGAAGAGCGCACCATCGGCCCTGAGCTGGGTCAGGACAGTATCGACGCAGGTAAAGTCGCGACAATCGTGGCCTTTGTCGCCGTGTTGGTATTCATGGCTCTCAGCTACGGCCTGTTCGGCATCTTCGCCAATATTGCGCTGATCCTGAACGTGGGGCTTTTGTTTGGCCTGCTCTCACTGATCGGCGCCACGCTGACCTTGCCCGGGATCGCGGGTATCGTGCTGACGGTGGGCATGGCAGTTGACGCCAACGTGCTGATCTTCGAGCGTATCCGCGAGGAACTGAAATCTGCCAAAGGTCCGGCGCGTGCCATCGAACTGGGATACGAAAAAGCGCTTTCGGCCATTCTGGACGCAAACGTGACCACATTCATTACCGCAACCATCCTGTTTGCCATGGGCAGTGGTCCCGTGCGCGGCTTCTCCATTACGCTTGGTCTGGGTATTCTGACCTCGGTCTTCACCGCGATCTTTGTGACGCGTCTGATGATCGTGATGTGGTTCGAACGCCGCCGTCCGAAAACGATCGAGGTTTGACATGAGACTGAAACTCGTACCCCAAAACACCTCGTTCGATTTCTTTAGCCGTTGGAAGGTCTGGCTGGGCATCTCGGGTTTGATGATGGTAATCGCATTCACGTCATTCCTGCTGCAAGGCCTGAACTTCGGCATCGACTTTCGCGGCGGCACCACGATTCGGACCCAAAGCGCGCAAGAGATCGACGTCGGCGCCTATCGCGACGCCATCGCGCCGCTTGAGCTTGGCGATGTGACCATCACCGAGATTTTTGATCCCACCTTTGGCGAGGATGAAAACGTCGCGATGATCCGCATTCAGGCACAGGACGGGGCCGAAGCTGTGGCGGCCGCAACCGTCACAGCCGTCGAAGAAGCGCTGACCGTCGCCGCGCCGGATATCCAGTTCGTCTCGGTAGAATCGGTTGGCCCCAAGGTTTCGGGTGAGTTGATCCAGACCGCGGTCATTGCGGTCGCCTTGGCGATTGGCGCAGTGCTTGTCTATATCTGGCTTAGGTTCGAATGGCAGTTCGCACTCGGGGCGGTCGCCGCGTTGGTGCATGACGTGATCCTGACCATCGGCATCTTCTCGGAACTACAAATCCGTTTTGACCTGGCGATTATCGCCGCTCTTCTGACTATCGTCGGCTATTCGCTGAACGACACCGTGGTCGTCTTCGACCGGGTTCGCGAAAACCTGCGGAAGTACAAGAAGAAAGACCTCAAAGAGGTGCTGAACATCTCGATCAACGAAACGCTCAGCCGGACAGTGATGACCTCTGTGACCACGCTGCTGGCGCTGATCTCGCTCTATGTACTGGGCGGAGACGTGATCCGAGGCTTTGTCTTCGCGATGATCTGGGGCGTGATCGTCGGGACCTATTCGTCGGTCTTCGTGGCCTCGACCATCCTGCTGTGGCTGGGGGTCAAGCGCGACTGGTCGAAGCCGTCGAATACGGCGGGCAACCAGTTTGCCAACATTGATGCCTGAGTATTTCGGCCAGACCCCAACCGGTCTGGCCGTTATTATTTTCGCCGCCTTTGTTGGGGGCATCGTGCGCGGGTTCTCCGGCTTTGGGACGGCCCTGATCTTCCTGCCCATCGCCAGCCCGTATCTCGGCCCCTTCGGTGCCATCATCGCGCTGACGGTCATGGACATATTTGGCCCGATCCCGAACCTGCGCCGCGCATGGACGGTTGTTGACAAGGCAGATCTGATGCGCCTTTTGGTCGGGTGCGCGCTACTTCTACCGGTTGGCTTATGGCTGCTGACCCGGACCGATCCCGAAGTGTTCCGCTATATCGTCAGCCTGATTTCATTGTCGATGCTGGCCGTTCTGGTTTTTGGTCTGCGCTACCGGGGAGCGGTATCGCGTGGCATGGTTGCTGCGATCGGCGGGGCTGCAGGGCTACTTGGCGGGGTAGCCGGGATACCGGGGCCTGCTGTCATCCTGTTTTATATGTCACGGCCCTTACCGGTTGAGATCATCCGCGCGACGATCCTGCTGTTCCTGTTTGCTTTCGATTTGCTGATCCTCGGATATCTTGGCGGGATGGGGCGTCTTTCGATCGCGAGCATCGGATTGGGCCTTGCGCTTGCGGTTCCCAACATCGCGGGCAACTGGCTGGGGGGCTGGATGTTCCGACCCGAGTACGAGAACCTCTACCGCGCTGCAGCCTATCTGGTGATTGCAACAGCGGCCTTGTCCGGCCTGCCGCTTTGGGGCTAGAACCCTGTACATGCGCCTGAACGAGATCACATATACAAACGCTCAGCCGGTTGATGGCTATGGCCCCGGGTTCTTTCGGATAGGCGGGGAGGTTCATGATGGGGCAGTCCTGACCGGCCCCACCGGTACATCGGCTTGGGCGGGTTACTCCGACGCCCAGACCCTGCTGGCCTTGTCCGAACATGTCGATGTTCTGTTCATCGGTACGGGCAAAGAACTGACCCACATCCCAGCCGACTTGCGCACCACATTGGAAGAGGCAGGTCTGGGTGTCGAAATCATGAACTCTCCGGCGGCCTGCCGCACCTACAACGTGCTGCTTTCCGAAGGCCGCCGCATTGCGCTTGCGCTGATCCCGGTCTGAGGATCTGTTCTTGCTCTGGCTAAAAATATCCCAGGGAGTGTGAGGGGCTGGCCCCTCACTGCGATCCAACCGGCCGCTCTGCGGCAATTCCGACCTTTTGCCCACACGCACAATCCGCTAAGCGGGCTTCATGACTTTAAAGGTAACCGAACTGGCCATCGCACGCGGCGGAGTTCCCGTGCTCGAAGGGCTGAGCTTCTCGCTTGAGGCAGGAAGGGCACTGATCCTGCGGGGGCCGAATGGAATCGGAAAGACAACATTACTGCGTACGCTTGCGGGCCTGCAACCGCCACTGGCAGGGCAAATCGACGGGGCAGAAGACCAGATCGCATACGCGTCCCATTCCGACGGGTTAAAACCGACCCTGACCGTCGTCGAAAACCTCAACTTCTGGGCGTCGGTCTTTGGCACCCGTGATATCCAGCACGCCCTTGATGCGTTTGAACTGAACGAGTTGGCTGACCGCCATGCGGGCAACCTTTCGGCGGGGCAGAAACGGCGTCTGGGATTGGCGCGTATGTTGGTTACTGGCCGCCCGATCTGGATGCTGGACGAGCCGACGGTCTCGCTGGATCGTCACGCCGTGCAGATGTTTGCGGATGCGGTGCGCGCGCATCTGGGGCAGGGTGGTTCGGCCCTGATTGCGACCCATATTGATCTTGGATTGGACGGAGAGGTTCTGGACGTTGGCCCCAACAAGGCCAAGCCCAAGCCCATCGACGATTTCGACGGAGGTTTCTTGTGATCGCCTTATTGCTGCGTGATCTGAAATTGGCCTTCCGTGCGGGGGGTGGCTTTGGTCTCGGTCTTGCTTTCTTCCTGATCGTCACCGTTCTGGTGCCATTCTCGGTTGGCCCGCAATCTTCGCTGCTTTCGACCATCGCACCGGGTGTTCTTTGGCTGGGCGCGCTTTTGGCGTGTCTGCTGTCACTTGATCGCCTTCTGGCGCTGGATTGGGAAGACGGCTCGCTTGATCTGCTCGCGACCGCGCCGCTTCCGTTGGAATCAGTTGTTACCGTCAAAGCGCTAGCCCATTGGCTAACCACCGGATTGCCGCTGGTTCTGGCCGCGCCGTTCCTAGGCGTGTTGCTAAACCTGCCTGTACCCGGGTTTTCGTGGCTAGTGATCTCACTGCTCCTCGGTACTCCGGCGATGAGCGTTATCGGCACCTTTGGCGCGGCCCTTACTGTTGGTCTAAAACGGGGCGGTCTGCTACTGTCGCTTCTGGTTTTGCCGCTCTACGTACCGACTTTGATTTTCGGAGCCGAGGTCGCCCGACGCGGTGCGACAGGCATGGAGACTCAAACGCCCCTGCTAATGCTGGCAGGGATTACCGCCGCAACGGTCGCACTTTTACCCTTTGCCAGCGCAGCGGTACTGCGCATCAATCTTAGGTGATGGCCACAAAGCTTGACTGAGGTCAATTGAGAACCACGCCGACTCGGACTAGATAGAGCCCATGACAATCGCAGCCAAAGCCAATGCCCTTTGGGAATACGCCAACCCGCGTAAGTTCCTCGCGACCAGCGAACGGGTCCTTCCGTTCTTCTGGATCAGCTCAGGTCTTTGTCTGGTCGTCGGATTGATCTGGGGCTTTTTCTTCACCCCGGATGACTACAAGCAAGGCTCGACCGTAAAGATCATCTACCTGCATGTACCTGCCGCGTTGATGGCGATCAATTGCTGGCTGATGATGCTGGCAACTTCGCTGGTCTGGTTGGTGCGTCGCCACCATGTCAGTGCGCTGGCTGCCCGCGCCGCTGCGCCCATTGGCATCGTGATGACGCTGATCGCATTGGCCACCGGAGCGATCTGGGGGCAGCCTATGTGGGGGACATGGTGGGCCTGGGACCCGCGCCTGACATCGTTCCTGATCCTGTTCCTGTTCTATCTAGGTTATGTCGCGCTTTGGGAAGCGATAGAAGATCCGGATACAGCGGCGGACCTGACCTCGGTCCTTTGCCTCGTGGGCTCGGTCTTTGCGTTCCTCAGCCGGTATGCCGTGAATTTCTGGAATCAGGGGCTGCATCAGGGGGCTTCGGTGATGCGCGCCGGGGCGATCACAGGCACGGATACTGAGGAGAAGGTAAGCAATATCTACTTCTATCCACTGCTGCTTTGCATCATCGGCTTTGTACTGCTGTTCATTGCGCTGGTCTTCTATCGTACGGGCACAGAAATTCGCGCCCGCCGGACCAAGGCGCTTATGGCGCGTGAAAGGGTGAGCGGATGATGCCTGATCTTGGAAAATATGCCGATACCGTCTTGTGGTCCTATGTCGTATCAATCGGACTTCTGATCGCATTGGTGGGTTGCAGCGTGATCCGGGGCCGTAAGGTACGGGCCGAGATGGAGAAGGTTGAACAAAGGATGTCACGCAATGGCTAAGATTTCGCCCCTGATGATCGCGCCTCCGCTGATTTTCGGCGCCTTCGCTGTACTCGCGGGCATCGGCATGTTCCGCGACGATCCTAACGCCTTGCCCTCAGCGCGCGAGGGTCAGCCAGCGCCGCCGGTTGTACTGACCGAGTTCGCGGGCAAACCGGGCTTCGATGATGCCACACTGCGTGATGGCGAGGTCAAGCTGGTCAACTACTGGGCCAGTTGGTGTGCACCATGCCGCGTCGAACACCCCAATCTGCAGGCTCTGTCTGACGAGGGTATCCCCGTCTATGGTATCAACTACAAAGATCAACTGGACAACGCCGAAGGATTTCTTGCTGAATTGGGCGATCCCTATGCCGGTATCGGTCGGGATGAACAGGGCCGAATGGGGCTGGACTGGGGCGTCTACGGTGTGCCCGAAACCTATGTGATCGACGGTGAGGGCACGATCATCCTGCGCTGGGCTGGTCCGGTCACTCAGCGGGTGATCGAAAGCACGATCCGCCCAGCACTTGAGAAAGCCGCAGGTGGCTCATAAGCGATAGCCACCGGTGACGCCCAGAACCTCACCAGTGATGAAGGATGCGGCATCGGACGCCAGAAATCTGACGACTTTGGCGATATCCTCGGGCTTTCCCGCGCGACCTAAAGCGGTTTCTTTGACAAACAGCGCGGTCAACTCCTCAGACCGGGGCGCTTCGGGGATGTTGATCGCACCCGGCGCGACTGCATTAACGCGTATCCCCTTTGGCCCAAGCTCCTTTGCCATGGCGTGGGTCCATAGATTCAGGGCGGCCTTGCTTGCCCCATAGGTCACCGCATCCCGAGGCGGCAAGACCGCGTTCATGGATGAGATATTGACGATTGAGGCGTCGCGTTTCAGATGTGGTAGCGCAGCAGCCAACAATGCGGCGGGGGCCAGCAGGTTCAAATCCAGAATGGCGCGGTGGTCCTCGACCCGAAATTCCTCTTTGGGGGTAGATTTCACAAGGCCGGCATTGTTGACGATCACATCCAGCCTTCCAAACCTCTCGATCACCTGCGAAATCACGATAGCCGGCTGGTCGGGCGCAGATAGATCGGAGCGTATGGCCAGAACATCCCCACCCAGTAGCTCGGGCGTGGGTTTGCTCGACAGCCAAGTAAACGCGACGCGGTGATCACGGCTGAGGTCTTCGACGATTGCACGCCCAATTCCGCGTGCACCGCCGGTTATCAATGCGACTTTGTCCATAATCGTAGGAAATCGGTAAAATGGCCGGGATTCAAGCCGTTACTTACGGACCAAAATCCAGATCATCGCGCCGATGAATGCAAAGGTGGTCAGATTCATAAGCGTATCCGTCAAATCACCGATCAGCATGGCTCAGCCCCTCTTCTTGTAGCCCTCGGAACAGGCAGACCATCAGCAGAACCGAGATGAACACAAAGGGCAGCGCCCCGAGTGAGATCAGGACTTTGACCGATTCCACCGAGCCCGACAGGATCATCGCGACACTCAACAAGCCCAGCAATGCACCCCAGATCAGCCGCACGCGCGGGGGCGGGTTTTCATCCCCCTGGGACGAGAATGTACCCAGCACAAAGGCCGCGCTTACAACGCTGGTTACGATGAACAGAAACGCCGCTGCTACGGTTGCAAGTATTGTGATCTGCGATAAAGGCAAACGGTCGAGCAGGGCGAAGGTCACACGCTCGATGTTTGTTTGCGTATAGGCCAGCAGTTCTCCGGCACCGTTGAGCGCCTCGAACAGACCGATGCCGCCGAAGGCACCGAACCAAAGGATCGAGAACAGTGTGGGCGCAAAGAGTACTCCGATCACGAATTCCCGGATCGTGCGACCGCGAGAGATACGCGCGACAAACACACCAACAAAAGGTCCCCAGGCGATCCACCAGACCATATAGGTGAGGGTCCAGTCGCTGAACCATTTGGTGACGTCATCGCCGAAGAAGGTGAAGGTCTGAAAGCCCCGAGGGATGACATTGGTGACGTAATCGCCGAACCCTTGAACCACAGTGTTCAACAGATACTCTGTAGGCCCGAGGACCACTGTGTAGGCCACAAGGCAGATCGCGATCAGCATTGCCGCATTCGACAAGCGCGCCATGCCTTGGCCAAGGTCGATCAACAGAGCAGGGATGTAGGCTGCGACCATCGCCAGGAAAACAACGCTGATCAGAAGGGCACCAACCGTTTCCCGGCCACCCAGAACCGCAATCCCGTCCGCAACCTGGAACACGCCCATGGCCATTGAACCGCCAACACCGATAGAGATCGCAACAATGGCCATGAAATCCGACAGCCACCCGACCCGCTCTGCCCAGCGTTCTCCTGGGAATAGGCTTTTGATCGGTGCACTGACCATCATGCCTGTCCCGCGCCGAAAGCTGAAATAAGCAATGGTCAGCGCGGTCGAACCGTAAATCGCCCATGCGTGCAGGCCCCAATGGAAGTTTGTTGCCAGCATGGCCTGCTGCGCGGCGACAAAGTCGGGTGCCATGCCCGAGATGAAGTTGAAATGGGTCAGGGGCTCGGCGACCGCCCAGAACAGCAGTCCAACGCCCATTCCTGCGGAGAACAGCATTGAGATCCAGGTGGCGGTCGAGAACTCGGGCTCTTCATCATCCCGGCCCAGACGGATTTTGCCATATGGCGAAAAGGCCAGAACCAAACACCCGATCAACATGCCTGAGGCCGCGAGCATCACGAACCAACCGCGACTGTGGAAGGTTTGTTGCACGATGCTATTGGCCCAAGTCACCAAGCTTTCGATATCGACGACGCCCCAGATCCCGATCACGGCGATGACGCTAAGCGAGCAAACCAATAGGGCGTTGGGCTTTTTCATGGTGATGAAATTCCGAAGACTGTCTTGCTCAACAGTTTCAGATTTTTGAATAAATGGCCAGAAAACAAAACCCCCGGCGCAGGGCCGGGGGCTGAGGTTGGATATCAACCTGCTGATTTATGACGCTTTTGCGAGATTGCGCAGCACGTATTGCAGCACACCGCCGTTTTCGATGTATTCGATCTCGGGCGCGGTATCGATGCGGCACTTCAGGGTGATCGTCTTTTCGGTACCATCTCCGTAAATGATGGTGCAGGGCACTTCCTGCAGGGGCTCAACTGAATCCAACCCGTGGATCGATACGGTCTCATCACCTTTCAGACCCAGTGTCTTGCGGGTATCACCATCGGTGAATTCGAACGGTATGACGCCCATGCCCACCAAGTTTGAACGGTGGATGCGCTCAAAGCTTTCGGCGATCACTGCCTTGACGCCAAGCAGAGCTGTGCCCTTGGCCGCCCAGTCGCGTGACGAACCTGCACCGTACTGTTCGCCGCCAAAGACGACCAGCGGGGTGCCTTGCTCCTGATAGGCCATCGATGCTTCGTAGACCGAGGTTTGTTCACCATCCGGGCCTTTTGTATAACCGCCTTCGACGCCATCCAGCATCTCGTTCTTAACGCGGATATTAGCGAAGGTGCCACGCATCATGATCTCGTGGTTGCCACGGCGTGAGCCATACGAGTTGAATTCGCGCGGCTGAACCTGACGATCCGTCAGATACTTCCCGGCAGGTGTCGTTGTCGCAAACGAACCGGCGGGCGAGATATGGTCGGTGGTGATCATGTCGCCCAGGATCAGCAGAACCTTTGCACCATCGATATTCGAGATCGTGCCCGGCTCAGGCCCCATGCCTTGGAAATAGGGAGGGTTTTGAATGTAGGTTGACGTCGGTGGCCAATCATAGGTTTCCTGTTGTGGAACCTCGACCTCCTGCCATTTCTCGTCGCCTTTGAAGACATCGGCATATTTCGACTGGAACGCCTCGCGGGTCACGGTTGCCTCAACCAATTCGGCGATTTCGCTTTGGGTCGGCCAGATGTCTTTCATGTAGACATCGTTGCCGGCCTGATCCTGTCCAATCGGTTCCGAGGTCAGGTCGATGTCCAACGTACCAGCCAAAGCATAAACCACCACCAGCGGCGGTGAAGCCAGATAGTTGGCGCGCACGTCGGGCGAGATGCGGCCTTCAAAGTTGCGGTTGCCTGACAGCACCGAAGTGGCAACAAGATCGCCTTCGGCAATCGCTTCGCTGATTTCTCTTTGGATCGGACCCGAGTTGCCAATACAGGTGGTGCAGCCATAGCCAACAAGGTTGAAGCCGATCTTGTCCAGATCTTCCTGAAGACCTGCAGCCTCCAAGTAGGCGGACACAACCTGCGAGCCGGGCGCCAATGAGGTCTTTACCCACGGTTTGCGATCCAATCCCAGCGCGGCGGCTTTACGTGCAACGAGGCCCGCGCCGATCATCACATACGGGTTCGACGTGTTGGTGCAGGAGGTGATCGAGGCGATCACGACTTTGCCCGATTCCATGCCGTAGTTTTCGCCTTTGACCTCTATTTGTTTGCCCATCGGGCGTTTGAAGGTCTTGGCCATTTCCTTGGTGAATGCGGCCTTGGCGTCGGTTAGTGCGACATAATCCTGCGGCCGTTTCGGGCCCGAGATCGCAGGAACAATTGTGCCCATATCCAGCGACAGAGTGTCGGTGTAGATCGGCGCGTAATCGGCATCGCGCCAGAAGCCGTTTTCCTTGGCGTAGGCCTCGACCAATGCGATGCGGTCTTCGTCGCGTCCAGTATTTCGCATATAGCGCAAGGTCTCGCCGTCAATCGGGAAGAAACCACAGGTCGCGCCGTATTCGGGGGCCATGTTGGCAATGGTTGCGCGATCGGCCAAGGGCAAGCGGTCCAGACCTTCGCCGTAGAATTCAACGAATTTACCAACCACGCCTTTCTCGCGCAGCATCTCGACGACTTTCAGGACAAGGTCAGTTCCCGTTGTGCCTTCGACCATCGAACCGGTCAGTTCAAAACCCACAACCTCGGGGATCAGCATCGAGATCGGTTGACCCAGCATCGCTGCCTCGGCCTCGATTCCGCCAACGCCCCAACCCAGAACGGCCATGCCGTTGACCATGGTGGTGTGGCTGTCAGTACCAACAAGTGTATCGGGATAAGCGACTTCTTCGCCGCTTTGGTCCGTGTCTGTCCAGACGGTCTGCGCCAGGTATTCCAGGTTTACTTGGTGGCAGATTCCGGTGCCGGGAGGCACGACGCGGAAATTGTTGAACGCGTTCTGACCCCATTTCAGGAACTGATAGCGTTCCATGTTGCGCTCATATTCGCGGTCCACGTTCATCTGAAACGCGCGTGGGTTGCCGAACTCATCAATCATGACCGAGTGGTCGATGACCAGATCGACCGGGTTCAGCGGGTTGATCTTTTGCGCGTCCCCACCAAGGCCCTTGATGCCGTCGCGCATCGCTGCCAGATCCACCACGGCCGGAACTCCGGTAAAGTCTTGCATCAGAACCCGGGCAGGGCGATAGGCAATCTCACGTGGGTTCTTGCCACCGTTGGCACCCCATTCGGCAAAGGCTTTGATGTCATCGACGGAAACCGAGAACCCGTCATCTTCGAACCGCAGCATGTTTTCCAGAACCACTTTCAACGCGGCAGGCAGATTCGAAAAATCGCCTAAGCCTGCTTCTTGCGCGGCTGGAATCGAATAATAGGAAATGGATTTGCCATTCACGTTCAGGCTGCGGCGTGTCTTGGCGGTGTCCTGTCCGACCTTGATGGGCATCTGTGGCCTCCCTCTCAAATGACTTGGAATACGGGCTTCGCTAAGGGTTATCTGCATTACCACACCAGTTGTTTCAAGGTGAAACGGGCAGTTTGGGTGGTTTTTTGTATACCATTGCACACATTTTGTCGAAAGCTTGTGTCTGAGGTCTCAAGAAACCTTGATTGGCAGTTTATTCGGTTCCGACTTAAACCTTTCAGGCAATCATCCTCTATCGAGAGAAAACATGCTCAGATCAGTCGCTGCGACCGCGTTTGTTTCACTCTTTCTTGCTGCCCCGGCTCAGGCGCAGGATGATCCGGTGGTGGTCGAACTGTTCACCTCGCAGGGGTGCTCGTCCTGCCCGCCAGCGGACCGGATCATGCATGAATTGGCCAAGCGGGATGATGTAATCGGTCTGGCGTTGCATGTGGATTACTGGGACTACATTGGCTGGAAAGATGAATACGCCAATCCCGACCATACCGATCGACAGCGCGCCTATGCACGTGAAGGCGGGCGGACGATGATCTATACGCCGCAGATGGTTGTGAATGGGCAGCAGGATGTGGTTGGGGCCAAGTCAATTGAACTGAACCGGCTAATCGATGCACACCTGACTGCGCCGCCGGAGGCCGAGGTCAGTGCCACGCGTATCGCGAACGAAGTATCCATGAATGTCGTTCCGATCGAGTTACCAGACGACGAAACCTATGATGTTCGGATTGTGCAGTATTCGCCGATGCGTCGCACCTCGATCCGGCGTGGCGAATTGGCCGGACATGATCTGGATTATGCAAACGTGGTCGAGAATTGGCAGATTGCCGGTCGCTGGGATGGCCAAACACCGCAGAGTTTCACCGCAACATTGTCATCGGAATTGCCTGCCGTTGTACTGATCCAGCGCAGTGGCCATGGTCCGATCGTGGCCGCAGCGCGGGTTAAGTGATCAGGGCATATCCTTTGGCTGGACCCCCAGTCCCCTCCAGGACTTCCAGCGCCGATGAATCCAGAACCATTGTCCCATGTGCTGACGCACCATCACTTCCAGGTCGTCATTGGTGAACTGGGTCATGGTTTTGGCATCAGTATGCGGGACCGGGTCGTGCAGGACGATCTCAAAATCGATCCCGTTGGGTTGGCGCACTGCATAGCAGGGGATCAGCACAGCCTTGTATTTGATCGCAAGTTCCGCGTTCAGCACCGAGGTGACGGCGGGTTTGCCGAAAAAGGTCAGCTCCTCACCACCATGCGCATGCAGGTCGGATACAATGGCAATGATGCCTCCGCTTTTCAGTGAACGGACCATTTCGACCATACCTCGGCGGCCCTGTTCGAACATGGGCGACCCGGTCTGATAGAATGCCTCGACATACATGTCGTTGAAATATGGATTTGCCATGCGGCGATAGAGGCTGCCGATGGGTTTACCGCTGCGCGCCTGCAGCGCGACCCGCGCGGCCAGATAGTGCCCGAAATGCGCAGTGATCATCATCACTGGACGCCCTTCCGCCACGGCGGCATCAAATGCTTCGACCCCAGAACCTGATACCTTGGCCTTGCTTTGTCGCTCGATGAAACCGTCGGCTGAAAAATGCTCCATGATCGCGCGCCCGGCATTGTCAGGCACGGCGCGGCAGATGCGTTTGACCTCGGCCTCGGGCAGATCTGGGCAGGTGAGTTTCAGGTTGCGGCGCACGCGGGTTCGAAACCCGACAATGGGGGCAAGCCAGCGCACAATCGCGCCCATCGCTCCGATGCGGCGCTCATATGGCAGCAGGCGCATGCCGCGGATTACGCCGGTCAGAAACAGGTTGGCGACGTAGTATTTTCCAAGCTCAAATCGGCTTAGTTCCGACTTTTCGACGGGCATGGGGAGAGACACCTGAGCGTTGTGAACTGCGCGACGAGACATACAGGCCCCATCGTGCGATCACAAGTGGTCGCGCCTTGCCGGACTATTCTGCATTCTCCTCAGCCTCGACCAGTGCGATCGCGCCCTCGTCCAAAAGCGCGCGGATGGCTGCAACGATCTGCGACATCGCATCTTCACTGTCGGATTGTTTGACCTTGCCACGTTCGGCCATTTCTTCCCGTAAGTTGTCCGCCATGCGAGAGGACATGTTGGCTAGGAAGAACTCGACCGTGGCAAGGTCTTCGTCGCTATTGGCTCCGGCCAACGCCGTGGTGAGAACGGGTTGATCCACACCGCGCAGAATCGCTGGAACATCGCGGGGTTGGATGCGCGAGGGCACATGCGAAAAGATGAATATCGATTGCCGGACGGTATCGGCAAAATCGGAGTCTTCTTCGTCCAGCGCGGTCAGCAAACCATCACGCGTCGCCGCGGCCGACTGGTTGAGGATCGCGCCCACACGCTCACCCGGCCCATCCCGAAAGGCGGGCTCGGGGCGTTGATCCAGCTGAGCGGCCAAGGACCATCCGATCCGCTCAACCGCCTCGGGCGTCACGTTGGCCGTTTTCGATACAGCATAGGTTATCCGTCGCGCTGTGGGGCCGGGCAGGTGGCCCAACAACTGGGCAGCCTTGGCGGTTTCGAGTTTCGACAGCATAACGGCGGCGACTTCGGTGCTTTCAGCTTTGGCCATCTCGGCCAGATCTTCTGAGGGTACTTCGCGCAAACGCTGCCATGGGTCACCGATCTGCCTCACGCCAGCTACCTTGCGCAGCCGGGCGGCGGTGGCTGGGGCGATCTTGCCGTTCACCGCGTCCAGAGCACTGGCAAGCCCATGGGGAAATGCAAGCCCTACGCCATCCAGCGCATCGGCAAATTCCTGCGCGACGGCGGCCAGCGTTACCCGGTCAACCAACCCCATCTGTCCAAGTTGGTGGGTAAGTTGTTCCTGCAGTGAATCAGGAAGCTCTTCCAGCGGGATATCCGCCCCCTCGTTCAGCAGCAGCCGAACCACAACTGCGGCTTTCTCTCGGTTGCTGAGGGCGCGCGGCACAACACGTGGCGCATCATCGTCTTGTTCAACGACCGGGGGTTGCGCGCCCGGCGTCATCTGCACCATTAGGTTCGTGTCCTGCATCTGCCTGCAATGCCTCATTCGCGTTGCAGGCAGAATAATGAGAGTCGGGTAAAGAAACCCTGAAACTCAGTAGCTATATGTCAGACCTGTTCTGATCGCTTCGCGCAGCGATGTCTCAGCCCATGTGCCTTCGCCACCACGCGCCTTGATCTCGCGCCATTGTGCGATGGCCAACTCGGTCTTGCCCTGGGTAACAAATCCCTGACCCATGTAGCTACGGGCGAGGATGTTGTCGGGGTTGGATTCAATTGCTTTCTGGTAAAACGCGTCAGCCAGTTTCAGCTCACCCATCTTGCGATAGGTGAACCCCCAATAGGTCTGCACCCGATCATCATCTTGATCCATGATACGCAGAATGCCCTGAGCATTTTCGTACTGCCCGTCGTAAGCCAACTCGCGCACGGCATCATACAGTTGGTCTTCGGTGAAATTTGTCTTGTTGGGTTTGACGCAGCGCCCGGCTGCCTCGTCATAGACGCGGCCAAACAGGCATTTCTTTGTGGTGTTGGTGGGCTTGGGCGGGCTGCTGTCCCCACCACCCGCAGCAATGGCCATGGGCGCGAAAGTAAAGGCCTGAAGAGCGATGGCCGAGGCTAGTACAAGACGCATTTTCCTACTCCGTTGTCAAAGAGACTTGTTACAATCATAGCTTGATCTTCAAAAAAGCTAACGATTGACTGATCGCTTTTATTCACAAGCAGGAAATAAAAATGTCAGCTATTGACGATTTTCATGCAGCTTTGGCTTTCGCTGTCCCAAATTGTGCCTTCAGCACAGGATTGGGTTTGCTTGGTGTTACCGTTACAGGCAAATCCGGCGGTGCCCGCACAGATAAGAGCAATTGCGCATAGAGCAGTTCGTAGCATCGAGTTTTCCTTTCGCGGAAACTGTGCCAACAGATTAACCGATTTTTGCCAATCTGGCAAAGACACAAGGCCCGGCTGCATTGAGCAAGCCGGGCCAAGTTTTTAGCACTGTTTGAGTTTGAATTATTCGCCGAATACGCGGGCGAAAATCGTATCTACATGTTTGGTATGGTAGCCGAGATCGAATTTCTCTTCGATTTCTTTCGGGCTCAGCGCGGCGGTGACATCGGCGTCGGCCAACAGTTCCTCTTTGAAGTCGGTGCGATGCTCCCAGACTTTCAGTGCGTTGCGCTGAACCATGGCATAGGCATCCTCGCGGCTTACACCAGCTTGGGTCAACGCCAACAGCACTCGTTGGCTCATGACAAGACCGGGGAACTTGTTCATGTTCTCGATCATGTTCTCGGGGAAGATCAGCATCTTGTCGATTACACCGGTCAATCGCGCGAGTGCAAAGTCCAGCGTGATAGTGGCATCCGGCCCGATCATGCGTTCGACCGAGGAATGCGAGATATCGCGCTCGTGCCACAGCGCCACGTTCTCCATCGCCGGGATCACGGCCGCACGCACCATGCGCGCAAGACCGGTCAGGTTCTCGGTCAGCACCGGGTTCTTCTTGTGCGGCATCGCGGATGAGCCTTTCTGACCCATCGAGAAGAACTCGGCCCCCTCCAGCACTTCGGTACGCTGCATGTGGCGGATTTCGATAGCGATGTTTTCGATGCTGCTGGCGATAACACCCAGTGTGGCGAAGAATGCGGCGTGTCGGTCGCGGGGAATGACCTGCGTGCTGATCGGTTCAGGCACCAGACCCAGCTTGTCGCACACATGCTCTTCAACCTGCGGGTCGATATTCGCAAACGTCCCGACCGCGCCGCTGATCGCTCCGGTGGCGATTTCCGCGCGGGCATCGCGCATCCGGGACAAGTTGCGGTCCATCTCGGCATAGAAGCGGGCAAAGGTCAGGCCCATTGTGGTGGGTTCGGCATGGATACCGTGGCTGCGACCGATGCGAACGGTGTCTTTATGCTCTATCGCGCGGCGTTTCAGGGCAGCCAACAGACCTTCAAGGTCTGCAATCAGCAGGTCGGCGGCGCGGGTCAGTTGCACATTGAAGCAAGTGTCCAGCACGTCCGAGGAGGTCATGCCCTGATGCACGAAACGAGCTTCCTCGCTACCCACATGTTCGGCCAGATGGGTCAGGAAGGCGATGACGTCGTGTTTGGTGACGGCTTCGATCTCGTCGATACGGGCGACATCAAACTCCACATCCTTGGCTTTCCACACGGCCTCGGCGTTTTCACGCGGGATCACGCCTAGATCGGCCATGGCGTCGCAGGCGTGCGCCTCGATCTCGTACCAAATGCGGAACTTGCTCTCGGGTGACCAGATGGCGACCATATCGGGGCGTGAATAGCGGGGAATCATTGGCGGCAGCACCTTTTTATGATTGGGATGAGGCGTTGGCGCGGGGTTTAGCCGCGCATTGACCAAGGAACAAGGCGCGAGTGCTGGGATGAGACGGT
The DNA here is from genome assembly GCF_056540645.1 of Ruegeria sp. AM5. Taxonomy (NCBI): domain Bacteria; kingdom Pseudomonadati; phylum Pseudomonadota; class Alphaproteobacteria; order Rhodobacterales; family Roseobacteraceae; genus Ruegeria; species Ruegeria sp. AM5. Next base: position 255,032 of record NZ_JBQFXC010000001.1, read on the forward strand.
TTGCCCTGATTTTATTGCTTTGGCCCGGATTTGTGGCCGCCGACGAGTTTCAGCAACTGACGGGTGATGAGATTCTGATGGCGCTTGCTGGCAAGAAGCTCGACTATGGCGAGGGGATCACCCAGACCTTCGATAGCAATATGCAAACGCAGTACTTTTCAGGCCGCCCAAGTTCGGGACGATGGGCCGTTCGTGATGATCGCTATTGCTCGGTCTGGCCGCCTTCGGATTTCTGGGCTTGTTATGATGTTGAGCAAAGCGGTGAAACCATCCGGTTTGTGGATGATTCAGGCAATACAACTGACGGAATCTATTTGAAGTGAGCCTGCCCAGAAATATTTATGATTTCCAGGGGGTTTGGGACCTGAGCCGCCTCATCCGGGACGAGCGTGCAAGCCAGATCATTCAGGCCGAGGGTAAGGCAGAGCTTCGGCAAGATACCCAAGGGTTGGTCTATGATGAGACGGTCACGCTGCGTGTTCCGGGGCAGCCTGCAATGACGGGAACGCGTCGATACCTTTGGCGCGACGCCGGTGATCGGATCGCCATTCACTTTGATGATGATCGGTTTTTTCACGCACTTAAACTTGGCCAAACCCGGGTCAAGGATCATCACGATTGCCCGCCGGACAGCTATGATGCAGACTATGATTTCTCAGGATGGCCGCGCTGGACAGTCCGCTGGACTGTATCAGGACCGCGAAAATCCTATGAAATGGAGACCAAATACGCGCTGCGATAGCGTAATCATCTTGCAGCAACGGCCCGGAACGGGCATTGCTGCATGTGCAAATAAGTCCGAATGTGGAGAAATGAGATGAACGCAAACGTACTGGCCAATGCTTTTGGCCCGCGTGAGGGGACGGCGCTGCGCGTCAAGCAGGTGGCTCTGGTTGCCCTGGGTATCGTTGCTCTGGCCGTTGCAGCCAAAATCAAAGTGCCGATGTGGCCGGTTCCGATCACCATGGGCACATTCGCCGTTCTGACCATCGGCACCGCCTATGGCGCGCGCCTTGGCCTGATCACGATGCTGGGTTACCTGCTGGTTGGTGCTCTGGGCTTTGACGTGTTTGCAGGTTCCTCGGCCGAAAAATACGGCCTGACCTACATGATGGGTGGCACCGGCGGCTATCTGGTTGGTTACCTGATGGCGACCATTCTGCTGGGCGCACTGGCCGCGCGCGGCTGGGACCGTTCGGTCGGCAAGCTGGCGCTGGCGCTGGTACTGGCCAACGTGCTGATCTACGTGCCGGGACTGCTGTGGTTGGGTCAGCTGTATGGCTGGGACAAGCCGATCCTGGAATGGGGTCTGACACCGTTCCTGCTGGGTGACGCGATCAAGCTGGCGCTGGCCGCTCTGCTGATCCCTGGCCTGTGGAAGCTGCTGGGCGACGCACGCACCTGATAGCGCGCTCTTGCGCAAGACACACCCGCGTTCGGAGCTTTCCGGACGCGGGTTTTTTATTGTCTGCAGAACAGGATACTGGACAAAGTCAAACTGCATGGGCAACCTGACATCAGAAAACTGATCAGGTTATTGAGATATGCGTATTTTGTTAAGCTTGGTGCTTGCTGCAAGTGCCGTGACTTGGTTGGCTGTAACGCCTGTGCAAGCCGACACGCCCGTGACTTACACCGATGAAGGACGCGCCCTGTTCCGCTTTGAGGTTCCCGACTTTTGGACATTGCGTACCGGTGGCCCGCGTGAAATCGAGGATACCAATCTGGGCGATGCCCGTGCGGTTTCGCGCGTCATGGGGATCAGACCGGTGACCGACGATAATGTCTGGATGGGCTTCGTCTCACCATCACGGGTTTCCAGCATTCAGGGCGGGCTGAGCTATCTTGAGGATATCGACAAATTCCTCGTCAAAGACCCGACCGTGACCAGCACCAGCAATACAAGGATTGGTGGGCGGCCAGCCCACGTTATTCGAGGCACCGGCAATCGGGATGGGCGAGGCGTAAACTTTACCGCCACTGTGATCGACCTGCCGCGAGACCGTGTTGCGATTGGGGTTGCGATCCTGCGTGACGGGGCCGACCCGTCTTATGTTGATGCCTTGAACGCCGTTTTCGCGTCGTTCCGGTCTTTGCAGTAAGGAGGCTCGGATGACTCGCAAACTGTTAAAACGGTCTGTTCTGGCGCTGGGGTTGGGTACTGCAACGTTTACATTGTCCGCCTGCGATGGCGTGTCCGTCGGGGTAGGGTATGGCGTTGGGTATGACCCGTTCTACGACTCGATGCTGTGGAATGATTACTACCACGACCGTAACGTGAATGTAGATGTTGACATAAACCGCCCAGACCGGCCCGACCGCCCCGATCGACCGGTTCGTCCGACCCCTCCACCGCGGCCAAAGCCACCGATCGCCAAACCGCCGTCGCGTCCGCATCCCCCGGTGGCGCGTCCTCCGACGGCACGGCCACCAATTCACCGACCCTCACCGAGGCGCCGTTAAAAAAAGGGGGCAAAAGCCCCCTTCAATCATTATCATAAGCTGACAAAGGTGGTTTTCAGTCCAGCAGCTCAGTCGCGATATGGGCCGAGCCTTCAAGGGTTCGGTGCACGGGACATTTATCTGCGATCTCCAATAGCTTAGCACGTTGCGCGGCATCCAGCGGCCCTTGTAGCCGTATCTTGCGGCGGAACTGATCGACCTTGCCATCGCTGGCCAGTCCGGCGTCCTGCGCGTGTACCTTGTCGTGGCAGACATCGACGGTGATACCCGTCAGAGGCCATTTCTTGCGCCGCGCATACATGCGAATGGTCATCGAGGTACAGGCGCCCAATCCCGAGGACACAAATCCATAAGGGGACATGCCTCGGTCCGTTCCTCCGTACGAAGCGGGCTCGTCAGCGACCGCATGGTGGCGCGGGCCGGACTGGATGTCTTGCAGGAACCCTGCCGGGTCTGCCTCGGTCACGCGAACAACACCTTCCGGGGCACCGGGTGGTGGGGCGGGCGGGCACAGTTTGACGTATCTCGACACCCAAGCCGCAATGACATCCGCCGCGTAATCCGCATCAGCGGCGCGCGTGATCAGATGGTCGGCATCGTCCAGCGTGACAAAACTTTTTGGATGCTTCGCAGCCAGAAAGATGGTGCTGGCGTTGTCAATGCTGACCGTGTCATCGCGCGGTGCGTGCAGGATCAGAAGCGCTGCTTTCAAATCTGAAACGGCAGGGCTAAGCGCGGCCTCTGAAATGTCATCGACAAAAGCTTTGCCAATGCGGAACGGGCGACCGCCAAGCGAAACCTCTGCGCTGCCTTGCGCCTGAATCTCGGGCAGGGCGGCCTCGAAATGGTGTGATACGTGGCCCGGGTCAGCAGGCGCACCCAATGTGACGACCGCCTTGACCGACGGTATGCCAGCGCGTGCGCGCAGTACCGCAGCGCCGCCAAGTGAATGGCCGATAAGCAGGGCGGGGGCCATGTTGCGGCCGGACAGGTAGTGCGCTGCAGAGATCAGATCTTCGACATTTGAGGTGAATGTCGTATTCGCAAACTCTCCATCCGAGTGGCCAAGGCCTGTAAAATCAAACCTGAGCACGGCGATGCCCATCGCCGCCAAACGCGCCGAAATGCGCCGTGCGGCAGGTATGTCCTTAGAGCAGGTAAAGCAATGCGCAAACAAAGCCGTTGCCAATACCGGCCCGTCCGGCAGATCAAGGCGCGCGGCCAATTGGCTGCCGTCGTGACCGGCGAAAGTAATGCGTTCGGTGGGCATGATGAATCCTTGGTGGTCCGGGTTTCGACAATACTGTGTGCTGTGTGCGGTTCTCTCAACCCTTGTGTCAGTGGCGTAACGGGAAGGTGAGGGGGAGAGACCACGTAGCCCTTGGCGCGTCGCATCAACGCTTTGTTGGGGTTGGTTTTTGAATAATCAAAAAATGTGATGTAAGATCATATAAACATTCATTTTACTTATTTATTCTTGGACCCCAACTTGCAATCATCCTTCTTATCCAAAGCAGAGGTCAAAATGGCACATACAACATCTGCACCGCTAAGCCCGACACTCCACGCCGGAGTTCTGTTGGCAATTCTCGTGACTGGCGCAATTGGTTTTGCACTGGGACAAAGCTGGCCGCTGACCAATACGTCTGAGGACACGCCAACTCTCACCGCGCCTGAAGACTGGCACGGTAATGTCAGACGGTCCCACTGGTCGAACTAGGCCATAGCGCTTAGCCAGACCCCATCAACTGTGCGTCGAACGGATACTTCGTTAGGTTTTCATAGCCGTCTTCAGTGATCAGAACCTGATCTTCCAGCTTGATCGAGAAATCGCCGCCAACCTCGCCAACTGCCGCTTCGACGCACAACACCATTCCGGGTTCAAGTGGATAATCATAGGATCCCTCGACCGCCTTGTCGGGATAGGCCACCAAGGGCCATTCATCGCACAATCCAACTCCATGCATCAGGCAGCCGTATTTCTGTGCCTGAAACTTGTCATCCAGCCGATGGGCATTCGCGGTTAGTTCCGGGATCATGACGCCTGGTTTCAGCATTTCCATGTTGGTCATGATGTGCTCATGCGCGTGCTGCATGGCATAAATCATATCCGCACGTGGCTTTTGATCGCCGATCCACCAGGTTCGTGAGATGTCGACGCAAATGCCGTAAGAACCAATCAGGTCGGTATCAAACGCGATGATTTCATTTTGCCGCGTGATGCGCGGGCCGCATTCCTGAAACCAGGGATTGGTGCGCTGGCCCGAGGCAAGCAGGCGGGTCTCGATCCATTCACCACCGCGCCGGATGTTTTCAGCATGTAGCACTGCCCAAATGTCATCCTCGGATGTCTTCCCGTCTCCGACATTGATACGTGCGAAGCGCTCCATTTCGGCCACAGCGGTCTCGCAGGCGTGGCTGGCGCAGCGCATGGCGAGGATTTCGTCTGGGCCTTTGATGGCACGGGTTTTCTCGGTAAGCTCTTCGCCCTCCATCACCTCGAACCCCTGAGCCTCAAGCGCGCGCAGGCCGTGCAGCATGATCTTGTCGACACCCAGCCGCATGTTGCCGCTGCCATGTTCTTCGATCAGGTCGCGCACCTCGTTTGAAAACACATCTGCGGCAACGTCAATCTTGTCGCCCCGGTCGAAATAGAACAGATCCGCGCCCGAGCGCTGCTCGCGCACCAGCGGGTTGAATTTCGACAAGAACGGAGAGTTCTTGTAGTCCCAGATCACCATATATCCGTCAGCGCAAACCAGAACGGCCCGGAACGGGTTATGGGTATTCCAGAGCTGCATGTTGGTGCTGTCAGTCGCATAGCGGATATTCAGGGGGTCAAACAGCAGGATCCCGCCCCAATCGCGCTGCACGATGGCCTGAGTGAGGCGTTTCCAGCGGTATTTACGCATCTGTTCTAGATTGGGCAGGCTAAGCCCGGCAGCGGCCCATTCGTCAAAGGCAAGCTGTGTCGGTCCGATCTCGATCCTGTCATTGTCGTTCGGTGTCCCGTCCCCGAGGGTGGCGCCCCGGGTCGGGTCAATCTTACGGGTGTCACGATATGGTGTGTTCACGGTTGGACCTTTCTGCTTGCCTGCCCAACCTGCAAATCCAGATGCGCTGCGTCTTCTAGGTTTGCGACCGTCTTCTGGTCGCTTTTTGACCGACAGCGCCAGAGCAGGGTGCTATGCCTCGACTATGACCGTGATATTACAGCAAGCCATTCCCTATGATCCACTCGCCCAAAACCCGCTGCCTGGCATTAAGCCTGCGGACCCCAGGGCCTGGTTGCATCGCGACGATGCATTTTCTGCCCAGATGCAACGACGCGCGGCGCTGTTGGCGCAGCAAAAACAGGATGTCTTGGCGCAAAGCCCCGAGGCGTTGGCACCCGCGCAGGAGTTGCTGGAACTGGTCATTCAGCAAGTTTATCCGAATGTCTCCGATCACGTTGTGCGGCCCGACGGTGTACGGGTTGAGGTTGACCGGGAACGCCCGTTGGAAACGCTATGCCATTTGGTGCAAGAGGATTTCTGCATTCTGCAGAAACACGATGACGAGCATGTTTTGACTGGCGCGATCCTGTGCTTTCCCGCAAGCTGGATGCTGTCAGAAAAGTTCATGCGCCCGTTGATTGGGATCCATGAACCGGTTGACGCCTACGACGCCAATATTGCCCGTAGAGTTCAACGTTTGTTTGACGGCATTCAGCCCAACCGGCCACTTTGGCGGTTCAATGCGCTTTGGTACAATGATGCCGAATTGTTCCAACCGCGTAGTCTCATGCAGCGACGCACGCCGCAGGACGAAAATTCGGCCCGATATCTGCGTAGTGAACGTCAGACTCTCTTGCGTTTACCTGAGACAAACGCAGTGGTGTTCGCGATCCACACTTATGTAATGGCCGCTGATCAGGTCCTTAAAATGGAAAACCCCGCCTGACGGCGGGGCCTCCAAGGAGGGTCTTGGGTAATTTGATTACATGCCAATCGCGCTGGCGACCTCGGCAAAAGCATTCGTAGCGTTCAGGCCAAAAATCGCTGTGGTAAAAGCCAGAACCTGAGTGTTGAGGCGGAAATCCTCACCCCGGATCAGATTGACTGCTGCCAGGGATATGGCAATCGGCGTCGATATGCTTGCCACAGCACCAGTCATGCCCCAGCTGGTCAGTCGCAGAATATCGCTTGGGCGTTCCGTTTCGTCCTCGGACTGGTGAATGTTGCCGGCGGGCAGGGGAGCGTCAGCCTCGGTCCGGAAGGCGATACTGAGCAGTTGGTCGTCACTTAGCTTGATCGGACGCGGCTTGGCGTGTTTGGTCTGTGTATTTTCCGCATCAGGATCGGGCAGATCGAGCCCCGCAAATGGGCCGCTGACTGCTTCGAATATCTGCTTTCGGTTCCGGGCGTTGCGCGGCGCAATTGAATCAAAGGCACTCATGAATTGTTCGATGGTGAGAACCGTTTTGGGCGACAACCATTCGACACGACGGGTCGTGCAGATGTCGACCATTCGGTACAGGATCACCACAAGCATCAACTCGGATATTTCACTGTCATCGAGCAGTTTTGACACCGGACAAATCGAGATCGTCAGCCGGTTTCCCGGCAGCGTAACCGCAGCACGCGGCATAGTTTTGAGACCAGCGGTTCGATCCATCCGCTCATGGTGGTTGTGATCTACTTGGGTTGGTTCCGAGTCCAATGTCAGACGCACGAGATATTGGCTGCTGACAATACTGGCCTCCGATGCGCTAAGAAGCGTCTTGCGCTCGACCAGATGGCCATAGTCACCCAGCGTCGTCGAGACGACCTCGCACAGACGCTCAAGCGCGCCATCTGCCGACCCGTCAAACTGGAGGCCACCGTGGTAACTATGCTTTGCAGTCACAGCATGTTCCTTTGCTGTCATAATCTTCACAACAAATTAACAGGCGAAATGGCGCAAATTTTGACCAAAATGGAAAAAAGTCGAAATATTCCAAGATTGATTACGCTTTGGAAACCAAGAAAATCGGGGTTTCCTTAAATCTATGTGGCAACAATGTGGCCGAATTCAGGTGCTCTGACGTCAAGCCTATGACTGCCCTAGTTGTCGATTCGCGCCGCCATGATTGCAATGGATTGCTGGTAGACCGAGGCCGCATTCCATTGCTGTATGACCGCAAAATTCGGCTCTCCGGGTTGATAGCCGCGACCGGGCTTCCACCCTTTCTTACGTAGAAAATTCGCGGTCGAGGCGAGCGCGTCGGTCATGTTATAAAAATCGACCCGACCGTCACCGGTGGCGTCCACACCATAGGTCAGGGCGTTGCCGGGCAGGAACTGTGTATGCCCCAGCTCGCCATGTTTTGCCCCTTTTGTCGCCATCGTAAGGGTACCTTGGTCAACCAGTTTTAAGGCGCCGATAGCGTGCGGGATGAAGAATTCGGACCGGCGACAATCATAGGCTAATGTCGTGATTGCGGAAACAACCTGACTATCGCCCATGAAACCTCCAAAGCCGGTTTCCATGCCGTGAATGGCAATTAGCACACCCGCCGGTACGCCATATTGACGCTCGAGCGCGGCGTAAAACTGCGGATTGCGAGCTTTGCGCTTGCGCCCTTGCGCAACGATGGTGTTTGCCCCGCGCACCTGCATGAATTTGTCCAATGAGTATTTAAAGCTCTTCTGATTGCGATCCGCGGCAATCGTACGTGTTGCATATTGCGTTTGTGCGAGCGCCTGCAGACCCTTCTTTTTCACACCCGCTCGTTTGGCGGTTTTGGCAAAGTCGGCTTTCCAGGCCTCGAACCCGCTGCTGGTATTCCCACAAGGGGCGGACAGTGCCACCGAGGGCAGAAGGAACGCGAGTGCAGCGTAAAGGCGAAGACGAGGCATAGAGGAAATCCGAGTGCTGAAAAAACTACGCTCAGCCTAAGCCGAGTTCGACCTACCGCAAAGTGGTTTAATAGAGATCAAGCTCGTCTGTGCCTTTCAGGGATTCGAACCATTCATCCGGGGTTTTGTCGATCTTGGCATGTTTGACCATCATCGCGTTCATATTTGGCAGACTGGATGAGTCCGGCCATTCATCGGGGTGCCACAGGTTTGATCGAATGATGCATTTGGGACAGTGCGCAAAGACGGTTTCGACATGGATTAACAGGGCCAGCTTGGGCACGCGTCCACCGACGGCCATGTTTGAAAGAAGTTCGGGATCTGCGCTAATTCTCGCGGATCCCCGCAGGCGCAGAGTTTCCAATTTTCCGGGGACAAAGAATATCACGCTGACGCGCTGATCTTTCAGCACATTATGAAACGTATCCACGCGCTTGTTCCCAGGCCGGTCCGGGATCGCAATCATCGAGTTCGAGAGCACCTGCACAAACCCCGCAGGATCGCCACGAGGCGAAATATCGAGATGCCCATCGGGATTGGCCGAAGCGATCAGGCAGAACGAGGACATGCCGATGAAGTCTCGACACATCTCATCAAGTGCAGGCAATTCCTTTGCAATGATCTGCGGCAAGGGTTGCCCGCAAATGCGTTCCAGATCTTTTTCCGAGGTTACAAGTCCTGAATACTCAGAAAAGAGTTTGTCGCTTGCGGGCATGTGCTCTCTCCGCCTGATGTTGAGCTCAAATTTTGAAAGATCATCATCGATCCGTCAAATCTCGCGGAGATACAGAAAAAGGGGCGCCCGATGGGCGCCCCCTGAGAATTTTCGTCGAAAATTCTTAATCAGCAGCTGTAGTACATGCCGTACTCAACCGGGTGAGGTGTGTGCTCGTAGGTTTCTACCTCTTCCATCTTCAGCGCGATGTAGCCGTCGATCTGGTCTTTGGTGAACACGTCGCCTTGCAGCAGGAAGTCGTGATCAGATGCCAGCGCTTCCAGAGCTTCGCGCAGGCTGCCGCAGACGGTCGGGATGTCGGCCAGTTCTTCGGCAGGAAGATCGTACAGGTTCTTGTCCATGGCTTCGCCCGGATCGATCTTGTTCTTGATGCCGTCCAGACCGGCCATCAGCAGCGCGGCGAACGCCAGATAGGGGTTTGCGGCCGGATCGGGGAAGCGGGCCTCGACGCGCTTGGCTTTCGGGCTTTCGGTCCACGGAATACGCACGCAGCCTGAACGGTTGCGGGCCGAATAGGCGCGCAAGACGGGGGCTTCGAAACCTGGGATCAGACGCTTGTAGCTGTTGGTCGCCGGGTTGGTGAAGGCGTTCAGCGTTTTGGCGTGCTTCAGGATGCCGCCGATGAAGTACAGCGCCTCATCAGACAGGTCGGCGTATTTGTCGCCCGCGAACAGCGGCTTGCCGTCTTTCCAGATCGACATGTTCACGTGCATGCCGGTGCCGTTGTCACCTGCGATTGGCTTCGGCATAAAGGTCGCCGATTTGCCATAGGCATGTGCAACATTGTGGATCACGTACTTGTATTTCTGAAGCTCGTCGGCCTGCTTGGTCAGGCTGTCGAAGATCAGGCCCAGTTCGTGCTGACACGATGCAACCTCATGGTGGTGCTTGTCGACCTTCATGCCCAGACGCTTCATGGTCGACAGCATTTCCGATCGCAGGTCCTGCGCTTCGTCAACGGGGTTTACGGGGAAGTAACCACCTTTAACGCCCGGACGATGGCCCATGTTGCCCATCTCGTATTCGGTGTCGGTGTTCCACGATGCATCAGTCGCATCAACTTCGTAGGATACCTTGTTGATACTGTTCGAAAAACGAACGTCATCAAAGAGGAAAAATTCGGCCTCAGGACCCATATAGGCCACATCACCAATACCGGAAGCCTTCAGGTACGCTTCGGCTTTCTGAGCAGTGCCTCGCGGGTCACGCTCATAGGCTTCACCAGTGTCAGGCTCCACAACCGAGCAGTGCAGGCAGATGGTCTTTTCCGCATAGAACGGATCGACATAGGCGCTGTCGGTGTCGGGCATCAGTTTCATGTCGGAAGCTTCAATCGACTTCCAGCCCGCGATGGACGAACCGTCGAACATAAAGCCCTCTTCCAGGAAGTCCTCATCGACCTGATCGGACATGATGGTGACGTGCTGAAGTTTGCCGCGCGGGTCGGTAAAGCGGATGTCGACGTATTCGGCGTCTTCATCACGGATCAGCTGAAGAACTGCGTCCTTGCTCATACTATTTGTTCCTCTGATTTGAAGATTGCTGTGTTACAGGGCTTCCGAACCGGTTTCGCCGGTGCGGATACGAATGGCTTGTTCGATAGGTGAGACAAAGATTTTTCCGTCCCCGATCTTGTCGGTCTTTGCGGCGCCAACGATGGCTTCGATCGCTGCGTCAACCTGATCATCATCAAGGACGACCTCGACCTTTACCTTGGGTAGAAAGTCGACAACATATTCTGCGCCGCGATAAAGTTCGGTGTGACCTTTCTGGCGACCAAAGCCTTTCACCTCGACCACGCTGAGGCCCTGGACTCCCACGTCCTGCAGCGCCTCTTTCACTTCGTCCAGTTTGAACGGCTTGATGATCGCTTCGATCTTTTTCATTCCGGTTCACCTTGTGTGGTTGTCTTGATGGCAATGATCACGTCTAAGATCGAGCGGCAATGGAACCGCGAATTTGGTCGCCTTGTGGTGCTGCGAAATCGTGCAATGGGTTAAATTTTGATCGATGTGCACAAAATGTAATCAGAATTGAATCGCGTGAGGGCGCAATATGGCAGAGTTGCTGACAGCGGCACAGATGCGGACGATCGAAAAATCCGCGATTGAGTCCGGTGACGTGAGCGGACTGGAGCTGATGGAGCGGGCGGGGCGCGGTGTTCTTCAAGCCGTATTTGAAGAATGGCCAGAGCTGCAGCGGGGGCCAGCCCCCGCACCCCCGAGGTATTTGGGGCCAGATGAAGAGGATCCGCTGCGTGCGGTAATTCTTTGCGGGCCGGGAAATAACGGGGGGGATGGATTTGTTGTTGCACGCTTGCTGCGGGAGCGCGGCTGGGAGGTGGCGGCATTTCTTCTTGGTGATCCGGCGAAGCTGCCACCAGATGCGCGTGTGAATCATGACAGGTGGGGCGAATTGGGGGAGGTTCAACCATTTTCCGAAGTGTTTGCCGCGCATCAAGGGGCTGACCTTTATGTCGATGCGTTATTCGGGACGGGCTTACAGCGACCGCTTGAGGGTGATGTTCTAAAATGGGCAGAAATGACTGCCTCGGATCCAGCCATCGCCGAAAAGACAGTATCCGTTGATATGCCGTCTGGCCTGTGTTCCGATAGTGGGCGTGAGCTGGCCCCGGGGACCGCGACGGTTCAGGCCAGGCTCACGGTATCGTTTCATACTGCAAAGCTGGGGCATTATCTGGGGCTGGGGCCGGTCAGAAGTGGCCGATTGGTCGTCAAGGACATTGGTTTGGAGGAGGGAGTTCAGGGCGCGGTCAAACTGGTGACCACACCGGATGCTGATTTTTCGAAGGCAACTGCCTTACACAAATATGCGCATGGGCATGCCTTGATTATTAGCGGAGGTGCGGGGGCAACCGGCGCAGCAAGGCTGGCGGCACGTGGTGCATTACGCATCGGGGCCGGATTGGTGACGCTGGGTGTTCCACCCTCGGCTCAGATGGAGGTTGCCAGTCACATCACTGCGCTGATGCTGCAGCGGGTCCAGAGCGGCGATGATCTGATGGAAGTCCTGATGGATGCGCGGTTGAATGCACTATGCCTCGGTCCTGGTTTGGGGCTGGCGCGTGCGCAGGAGCTGGTTCCTGCGGCGCTGGCCTCGGGGCGTCCCGCAGTGCTGGACGCGGATGCTTTGACGGCGTTTGCTGATGCGCCAGAGGTGCTGTTGGACATGCTCCATGACAGATGTGTTCTAACACCGCACGGGGGCGAGTTTGCGCGATTGTTCCCGGAGATCTCCGAAAAGCTCTCGGTCAAGCCGGGCAAAGGGCCGGCTTATTCCAAAGTGGATGCCGTGCGTGAGGCGACCAAGCAGGCTGGCTGTGTGGTACTATACAAGGGCCCTGACACGGTGATTGCTGCACCGGATGGGCAATGTGCGATCAATGCGGCGCTGTTTGACCGGGCGGCGCCCTGGCTGGCGACAGCAGGGTCGGGCGATGTGCTTGGCGGGTTCATAACGGGACTACTGGCGCGGAGCTTCAACCCGATGGCTGCAGCCAAGACCGCAGCTTGGTTACATGTGGAATGCGCCAGGCAATTTGGGCCGGGGTTGATTGCTGAAGATCTGCCGGAACAATTGCCAGCGGTATTCGCACGGCTTGAAATAAATGGGTCATAGGCAAATATTGGCCGATCGCGGGTCAAAGCGGCAATGTTTCGCCTTATGATTTACCTGTGCGCATAACGGGTGTTTGCAAGCTGCAACACGCAGCGCAAGAATTGTCTTGCAGGTTAGCTGGGTGCTGCTTTCGAACTAGGTCAAAATATTGATTATAAAACGCTTTCCCTGAAGGTCCCCGCTTCCGCCTGTGGCAGAAATGCAATGCCGGGCTAATAAGCTTTAGCAATCATTGGAACCGTTAATCCAGGTGCGCATATCGGCAATATCTAAAAAAACTGACCCATCTATGGTGAATGACATGACAGTGAATTTTAAGCTGACTTCGATAGCCGCGGCGCTTGTCGCAACAACGGCAATCCCCGCCGCCGCCGAACTGAAATACGAAAACAACACGGGCGGTTATGTCCTGCTTTATGGTCAGTTGCACCCGGCCTTAATCTCGGTTGACGACGGTGAAGAGACCGAAACGCGCGTTCTGGACAATGACCTGTCAAACAGCCGCGTCGGTTTGGAACTGTTGCAGCCCTTCGGCAACAACGATTTCACCTTCCGTTTTGAAACCGGGCTTGGTCTGCCAAGCTCGAGCGAGTGGAACCAGCTGGGCACAGATTTCAGCGGCTGGACCCGTGAAGATATCCGTCACGTGGATTTCGCACTTGCCGGTGACTGGGGCAAATTCTCGGCCGGTCAGGGCAGCATGGTGGCCGATGGCGCTGCCGAAGTGGATCTGTCTTACGTTGGAACTGCGCTGTATTCCTTTACCAACGATGAAAATGGCGGGTTCTTCTATCGCGGTACTGACGGTTTGCTGAGCGACATCACCGTTGGCGATTCCAGCAGCAACTTTGACGGTGCGCGCCGTGGCCGCGTTCGGTATGACACGCCGGAGTTCAGCGGTTTTAAGGCCGGCATCGCCTATGGTCAGAACATTCTGTCCAGCAGCGATGACGATGACTATTACGATATCGGCCTTCGCTATAACAACACCTTCGGCGGCGGGGTTGAATTTGCAGCGGCGGTTGCATACTCGGTGCGTTCGGCTGACGATGGATCGGGGGACCGCAAGGATACGATCGGGTCGGCCTCGGTTATGCTGCAAAACGGCCTGAGCTTCACCGTAGCCGCCGGTACGCGGGACAATGACGCGGATGGTGCGTCTGACCCGAACTACTTCTACGGCAAGATTGCCTATGAGGATCAGTGGGTATCCTGGGGTAAAACCGGTATCGGGATCGACTATTACTCGGGCTCGGACTTCGTAAATGACGGTTCCAGCACCGATGCTTGGGGCATCGCTGTTGTTCAGCGTATCGACAGCATCAATACAGATGCATATCTGAAATACCGCAATCACGATTTCGAAGATGGCGCTTCGTTCGACAACAACGAGGCGTGGGTGCTGGGGGCCCGCTGGAGGTTCTGATTTCTCAGCTTTCGATGATCGAACGCTCCGGCCTGTGCCGGGGCGTTTTTTCGTCTGTAATAGGGGTAAAACCAGCCTGAAAGGGCCTTTGCCTCTTGCACGCAGGCGGCTGTGCAAATAGAAGGCGTCAAATTTGCCCGGCGCGCCCGTTTTGCGCGCCCCGAATCCTATGGGGACTACCAAAATGCAGGTTACCGAGACGCTGAACGAAGGTCTGAAGCGCGGCTACAACATCGTTGTGACCGCAGCCGAGCTGGACGACAAGGTCAACGAGAAACTAACCGAAGCGCAGCCCGAGGTTGAAATGAAGGGTTTCCGCAAAGGCAAGGTGCCGATGGCTCTGCTGAAAAAGCAGTTCGGCCAGCGCTTGCTTGGCGAAGCGATGCAAGAAACCATCGACGGTGCGATGAACAAGCACTTTGAGGACAGCGGCGAACGTCCTGCGTTGCAGCCCGAGGTCAAGATGACCAACGAGGACTGGAAAGAAGGCGACGACGTAGAAGTTGCGATGTCCTACGAAGCGCTGCCTGAGATTCCGGAAGTTGACCTGAAATCGGTTGAACTGGAGAAGCTGGTTGTCAAAGCGGACGACGCAGCCGTGGAAGAAGCGCTGAACAACCTGGCCGAGACCGCGCAGAACTTCAAAGCGCGCCGTAAGGGTTCGAAAGCCAAGGACGGTGACCAGATCGTGTTCGACTTTGTTGGTAAGGTTGACGGCGAAGAGTTCGAAGGCGGTTCGGCTGAAGATTACCCGCTGGTTCTGGGCTCGAACAGCTTCATCCCCGGCTTTGAAGAGCAGTTGGTCGGTGTGAAGGCCGAGGAAGAAAAAGACGTCAACGTCACCTTCCCCGAAGAATACGGTGCTGAGCATCTGGCCGGCAAAGACGCCGTTTTCACCTGCACCATCAAAGAGGTGAAAGAGCCGGTCGCGGCTGAGGTCGACGACGAGTTGGCCAAGAAATTTGGTGCCGAAGATCTGGCTGGGTTGAAGGCACAGATCGCCGAGCGTCTGGAAGCCGAATATGCTGGTGCGTCCCGTGCAGTTATGAAGCGCGCTTTGTTGGACGTGCTGGACGAGAAAGTCTCGTTCGACCTGCCGCCGTCACTGGTAGAAGCCGAAGCCAAGCAGATCGCACACCAGCTGTGGCACGAGGAAAACCCTGACGTTGAAGGTCACGATCACGATCCGATCGAACCAACCGACGAGCATAACAAGCTTGCCGAACGCCGCGTGCGTCTAGGCCTGCTGCTTGCCGAACTGGGCCAGAAGGCCGAGGTTGAGGTGACCGACTCGGAAATGACACAGGCGATCATGAACCAGGCGCGTCAGTACCCGGGCCAGGAGCGCCAGTTCTTTGAATTTGTGCAGCAGAACGCCCAAATGCAGCAGCAGCTGCGTGCGCCTATCTTTGAAGACAAGGTTGTCGACTATGTCTTCGAGCTGGCTCAGGTCGCGGACAAAGAGGTCAGCAAAGACGACCTGCAGAAAGCCGTTGAGGCACTGGAAGAGGAATAATCCTCTTCCTTCCCCCCCCAATTGGGGTCACAAAAAAGCGGAGCCGTCTCGAATTAGACGGCTCCGCATGGGTGGCTTTGTACTATGAGGTGAGGGGGTCAGGCCTCATGAGCAAAAGCACGGGGGGTCTGTAACAGAGCGGTCTTCTGCTCTGGGGTGAATGTATCGGTCAGCGCTTCGATCAGTTTCAGCACTGCCTGCCTTTCTTCTTCCGTCTTGGCCGCACTCATCTGTTCGACAAAGTACTTCTCAAGATCGGTGAGCGGCTTGTGGTCGCGATTTGCGGGGCTGAGTTTCTCGGCCTTTTTGGCCTCGAAGAACTCCAACGCCTTTTCTTCTTCGATAAAGACATCGTGGTGGATGTCAGCAAATTCACGAAGGCCCGAAATCCGTTCTTCGCTACAGTCCAGCAGGGCCGCCATCGCTGGCACCTTACCCATCGGAACGGTCTCGCCTACATAGTCGTAGGGTGCACAGTTCGAGCGTTTCAGGACGCGGTTCATAACCGGGTCAATCACGGTGATGATGTCCTGAATACCCGCGCTGCGGCAGTATTCCAGTGATCCGATCATCAACTCACAGGTCGCATAAGAGACCGAGTTTTTCTCTTTGCCTCGGGTCAGTCGCTGCGTGTCGACACAGAAGCGGGTCGATTCCCACATGGTCGCGCTGCGCATCGGCGCTTCGCCGCATAAGATATCCGAGAACACATCCGAAAGCATGTGCGGGCCGGTGGTCTGGAGTGCACGTACTGCGGCTACGACGTTCCCCTCATCGTCGAGACCGATTACATATGCAGGATCCAGGTGATCGAATTGATCGATTTCCTTGCCGTCTTCGATGTTAACGTCCCAACCAAGTCGCCCACCAAAGACCCGAGCGCGCAGTTCGAACATATCGTCAAGAACTTCGGTGAACAGATGTCTGTTCAGCCCATCAACTACCAAAATCATGTTAACCCCCTTCGAGTGATCTGTCTGTGGATAAGACGTTACCCGGTTTCCACAGCGAATCTATTGGGGGTTTCCCGTAATATTGGCTTTTTTTAGCCCAATTTTGGCAAAATTTGGCTTTATCCTGGGTAGATTAAGCCGATTCCGATGGCGCGACCGACGGCCTGTGGAGTCGTCAGTGCATTAAGCTTTTCGCGAGAAGAGCGCAAGTGCACCTCAACCGTACGGTGCGAAATCGACAGAATATCGCCGATATCCTGCTGTGATTTGCCTGCTGCGGCCCATTGCAAAATCTCCAACTCGCGGCTGGAGAGGGTCGGGTGGTACAGCATTCGGCTGATTGTATCCGACGTCATGACGTTGTCATGAATGTGTACGGCCAAAGATTGCAGGTCACTTATCACGTTGGGCACCAGTTTCTTCCACTCTTCCCGGCTGCATTCACGCACGGCGCTGAGCAGGCCGATATCTCCGTAGGGCCCGCGCACAGGAATCGTAATGCCCTGATCTGGAATACCAAAATCATGGGCATCACGGAAAACGCGTTGGAAATCCTTGCCGCGTTCCAGACGGCTCCAATCAACCGGGGCGATGCTGCGCTGGCTCATGTGCAGCGTCGGATCGATCAGGTGCAGGCCTTGCTCTTGATAGTGGGTTTTCCAGTCGTCCCCATAGGTCACGTGGCCGTGGATTGTCCCCGCAGCAGGGTTCATACCCGCGTAAGCTGCGTGGTCCATTTCGTATTTGTCACAGACCTGACGCAGGAACTCGTCATACCGAGTATCCTGTTCGGGAAGAGTGCTGAGATCAACAATATCCATACGGTAACGACCAGTTAGACCCGAGTGAGCGGGCGGATCCCCTTGGCCAGGAAAATGATACTGTCTTCCCTGACGTCAAGCAGGACATCACATTTCGCTTGTTAAGACAAGAAGATGTGGGAAATGTCTGCCTTTTGTAGGTAAATGTGCCTTTCGGGCACACAATTACGCACCTACAAAATGAAATAACGTCAGAGTTGTGCAGTGGGTCATGGGATTCGCCGTAGCATTTCGATAGTTATGTATGTGCATTATATTTGAAATGCGCATTAAACATGCCTATTCTGTGGCGGAAACTAGGCCCGTCTCAACCAGCATGCCCCTGGCCTTTGCTTCGGGCCAATATCCTTTGGCATATAGAAAAATGGCACGTTGCTGATCACCATCAGACAAAAGCCAGGCGCCGCGCAGGTATTTTCCCGCAAACTCCAGATTGGTATCGGCGTCCAGCAAACCTTGGGCGTTTCCGGTATAGCCCATTGATCGCGCGGTGGCAGGAAGGATTTGCAGCAGCCCGTAGTAGGGCCGGTTCACCGCCCACGGCCGGTGGGTGCTTTCACGGATGGCAAGCTTGTGCACCAACTCCCGCGGGAGCTCATAGTGGTCGGCCCATTTATTGATCGAGGCGCGAAGCTCAGGGGTTTCATTGGGGTAAAGGGGCGGATCGAACGTTTCGCCGGCACCCGAACTGCCGGGGCCGCCACAAGCTGCAAGCGGTGCCATAAGCAACAAGGTCAAGACGCTGCGGCGAAGGAGGGGGGTCATGTAAATACTCCGGATTGCGAAGGGCGATGATATGAAACCTTCGGCGGTCTGCAAGATCAGACGAACAATCGGGCCGAATTTTGCTTGCGATGTAACAAAATGAAAAAGGGCCGCGCAAAAGCGCGGCCCTTTGATATTTGATAGGTAGTCAGATCAGGCTTTTGCTTCGTCTTCTTCGGCCGGAGCTTCTTCAGCAACCAGATCTTCGTCTTCCGAAGCGGCAGAGCCGATATCGTCGAACAGTTCGGCGATTTCGAATTCAGCAGCGGCTTCTTCTTCAGCAGCCAGTTCCTGAATCGATTTGCCCGACGCCTGCAGTTCGGCTTCTTCCTCCGAACGGGCGACGTTCATTTTGATCTCGACTTCGACCTCGGGGTGCAGGTTGACTGCGACCGAGTGCAGACCCAGTTCCTTAATCGGAGCGATCAGGGCAATCTGTTTCTTGTCGACGGTGAAACCAGCTTCGGTTGCAGCGTCTGCGGCGTCACGCGGGGTGACCGAACCGTACAGAGCGCCGGCATCCGATGCCGAGCGAATCACGATGAACTGCTGACCGTCCAGCTTTTCAGCCAGCGCTTCAGCTTCTTTCTTGGTTTCCAGGTTGCGTGCCTCAAGTTGGGCTTTCTGGGCTTCGAACGACGCGATGTTGGCGTTCGATGCGCTCAGCGCTTTGCCTTGGGGCAGCAGGAAGTTGCGGGCGTAGCCGGGCTTGACGTCAACGACGTCGCCCATCTGACCCAGTTTCGCAACGCGTTCCAGAAGGATAACTTGCATGTCAGTCTCTCCTTACTTCACGGCGTAGGGCAGCAGGGCGAGGAAGCGGGCGCGCTTGATAGCACGGGCCAGTTCACGCTGCTTTTTCGCCGAAACGGCGGTAATGCGCGAAGGTACGATCTTGCCACGCTCAGAGATGTAGCGCTGCAGCAGACGAGTGTCTTTGTAGTCGATTTTCGGCGCGTTCTCACCCGAGAACGGGCAGACCTTGCGGCGGCGGAAAAATGGTTTTGCGGCCATGGTTTATGTCCTTTCGTCAGGCGTTGATCAGCGGCGCTCGCGGCGGCCTTCGCGCTCATCGCGCTTCTGCATCTGGACCGAGGGGCCCTCGGCATGCTCGTCGACCTTGATGGTCAGAACGCGCATCACGTCATCATGCAGGCGCATCAGGCGTTCCATTTCCTGAACCGCACCCGAAGGGGCATCGGTTTTCAGGAAGGCATAGTGGCCTTTGCGGTTCTTGTTGATCTTGTAAGCCATCGTCTTGACGCCCCAGTACTCGCTTTCGACGACGTTGCCGCCGTTGTCAGCCAGAACTGTGCCGAAATGTTCGACAAGGCTTTCTGCCTGCGCGTTGGACAAATCCTGACGCGCGATCATTACATGCTCATACAGTGGCATGTGCACTCCTGTTTATATCAAGGCGCATTTCAAAGGCGGGGCCATATGGTCCTTCGCGACCCTGCCACGAGAGGCTGCGCGATTCATAACTCCTGCGAAGGATGGCTCCGTATACACGTTTGAGCGGGCGGGGCAAGCCCTGCCACATATGCCTTTGTGAAGTCGCCCTATTTCCACTGGTGCGCCCAATTCCTGACGCTTTTCGCCCCGAGGTTGTTCATGAAGCCGGGAGAACCCGGTAGATTGGAAAACATAGACAGGGCAAGACAATGGCCGTCATGAACACAAACACTTTTGAACAATCGACGCCTGCTGCGGTATTTGATAAATCCGTCCCCGTTCTGATTACGTTTGCGCCGAATTGGCGGGCTCGGATGTTTCTTCTGCGTGCCGTTGGTGTCTTTCTGATCGTGTCGGCCTTTTCGATGTGGTTGATGCCGGGTTCGGTTATGGGGGCCGAGGTTTGGCCTATCAAGTTGGTCGCTTCACTGATGTTCCTGATTGTTGGCGTCAGCCTGCTGACCATCGAGGTGATGGATGCGCGCCCAGACGCCTATTTTGACCCAATCCGCCGCGAGGTTCGCATTCTGCAGAAAAACGAAAACGGTCGGCCGCAAACGGTATTGCGCCGCAGCTACGACTCGCTGGGTGGCGCGCGTTTCGCTGACGACCAGGTCGAACTGTACGATGTAGACGGAAGCCTGCTGATGAAGCTACCACTGGAATCGGCGGATGTTGGCTCAGCGCTCAAAGGTCAACTCAGCCAAAACGTAACAATTTTCGCCTGATTTTTATTCTGTTCAAAAAGGAACAGAAGTTGTGAATCAAAAAAACTTGTGTGCCGCCCTTGGGCGGCACATTTTCGTAGGTGAGCAACCCACCCGGTTTGCAACAACACCATTGCGGAGATTGTTATGAAATCCACCCTTATTGCTGCTGCTTTGGCCGTATCGGCGACCACAGCATTCGCCAGTGCTGAAAAATACGTTTTGGACTCCAGCCATAGCCAGGTCATCTTCAGTTGGAACCACCTTGGCTTTTCGACCACCACGGGCATGTTTTCGGGCTTTGAGGGCGAAATCATGTTTGATCAGGAAGACCCGGCAGCATCGAGCGTGACTGTTTCGATGCCGGTCGTTGAGATGATCACCGGTTGGAAACCGCGCGAAGATCACTTCATGACCGAAGATTTCTTTGGCGCAGCCGAAGGTGATCTGGTGACCTTCACTTCAACTGGTATCGAGGTCACTGGCGAGAACACAGCCAACATCACCGGTGATCTGACCATGAATGGTGTCACCAAATCCGTGGTTCTGGATGCCAAGCTGAACCAAGTGGGTGAACACCCGATGGCGGGCAAGCCATGGGCCGGATTTGACGCCACCACAACGCTGGTGCGCAGCGATTTTGATTTGGGCCAATTCGCTCCATTCGTGGGTGATGAGGTCGAGGTCAAGATTTCGATCGAGGCACAGAAGGCCGACTAATCCCTTCATGATCCCAAAAAGAAACCGTCGGGGTTATGCGCCCCGGCGGTTTTTTATTTGTTGTCGCGTTCTGCCGTCAATTCGACTGCCACGATAACCGTGAACCCCAACGAATCTTCGGTGGGTTGCGATGTTCCAACGTCGAAATCCATTCGGTTGAGTTCCAGATTCCCCGACATCGTCGCTGCATCGTCGGCCAGTTCCAGCGTAAATGGCAGGACGACATCGATAGATTTGTCCCGGATTGTCAGAGGTCCTCGCGCCTCATAACCCGCATCCGTTTTGAACAGGTCGGCCTTAAATTGAGCCGTAGGAAACTGCGCACTGTCAAAGAAATCCGCACCCATCGCTTGGTCGGTGACTGTGCCGAGGCTGAGTGAGCCAATGGCAATCGTTACATCGACGGAACCGGCCAATCCCGGCTCGGCGGGATCCTCAAACGCTATCGCTGCAGTCCAGTCAGCAAACTCGCCGCTTACGGGACTGCCCAATTGCGAGATAGTAATCGACAGGGATCCGTCTTCGACCTCCCATTCCGATTGAACTTGCGCAAGTTCGGCCGTGTCTTCGGTTGCTTTGGACTGGTCGTCAAAGACACCGGTGGACCAACCTCCGACCAGCACCGCGCCCCAGATTGCCAAGGCGGCGAAGGCGGGAACAATGGAATGGTGCTGCGCCGGGGGTTCCGGCGCGTCCGATTGGCCGGGCAGCATACGGCGCAGGGTGCTGTCTTTATCCACGACATGGTGTTTCAGCGCGCCCGCTATGTGCAGCACGAGTGCCACACCCAGGGCCCAGACGAAAAGCCAATGCAGGCTGGCGCTGATGTCTGCAAGGAAAGCTGACTTCGGAATAAGCGGCAGGTTCTGACCAAGGGGCCATAGGATCGGCGCGAAGCCGTCGGTGGCGGCGTGGTGGATCCAGCCGCTGAGCGGAGCCAGAACAAGCGAGCCGTACAGCAGCCAGTGCACAGTTTCGGCGGCGAAGGCCTCGGGTTTGTTTTCAGCGTTCAGCAAGCCCGGCTTCTTCTGGGTAACAGCCCAAAGGATTCGGGCCAGTGCGACGAAGAACACGGTAACACCAATGGTTTTGTGCAGTGAAAACAGCTGGGCGGCGCGGGCGATGTCATCCTCGGTCGTGGGAATGCTCGGATCGTAAATCGCATGGGCCAATTGGTTCGCGAACCAGCCCAGCGGCAGAGCCGTCAGGATCAATAGCGCGGTCAGCCAGTGAAATGCTTTGGTTACACCACCATAGCTGGACCGGGTGTTGGTAAGGGGCATCGATTGGCTCTCCGAGTTTCTGAGTTGAGGGTAAGTTAAATGGATGCCGTGTGGACACAAGACAGAGAAATGCACAGTAAAGGTGTCCTGATGCAGAACGCATGCAATGCTTGTGCCGCGCCGATTGTCAGTTTAAACCCCGCCGAAATCTGACGTCACGCAAGAGGCACCAATGACACGCGCGTTTGTTTTCCCCGGGCAGGGCGCCCAGACCATCGGAATGGGCAAGGCCTTGGCTGAGGCATATCCAGCCGCCCGCGCCGTTTTCGATGAGGTCGATGAGGCCTTGGGCGAAAAACTGAGCGATCTAATCTGGGACGGCGATATCGCAGAGCTGACCCTGACTCAGAATGCACAGCCCGCGCTGATGGCAACCTCGATGGCCGCAATGCGCGCACTTGAGGCCGAAGGCGTTTTGATTTCAATGGCATCTTATGTGGCGGGTCACTCGCTGGGTGAATACTCGGCGCTGGCTGCGGCCGGAGCCTTGACGGTTGCCGATACTGCCCGCCTGCTGCGGACGCGCGGGCAGGCGATGCAAAGTGCAGTGCCGGTGGGCGAGGGCGCAATGGCCGCCATTCTGGGGCTCGATCTTGAAGCGGTGCGCGCCGTTGCGGAAGAGGCCGCGCAAGATGAGGTCTGTCAGGCTGCCAATGACAATGACCCAACCCAAGTAGTCGTTTCTGGTTCAAAAGCCGCTGTTGAGCGCGCAGCCGAGATCGCCAAGGAAAAAGGTGCCAAGCGTGCAATTATGTTGCCGGTAAGTGCTCCATTTCACTGTGCGCTGATGCAGCCTGCGGCAGATGTAATGGCAGAGGCATTGGCTTCGGTTGAAATCAAAGCGCCTGCCGTGCCTTTGGTTGCGAATGTTCGCGCCGAAGCTGTGGCTGATCCAGATATGATCCGTCAGTTGCTGGTGGAACAGGTCACCGGCTCGGTTCGGTGGCGTGAGAGCGTACAGTACATGGTCGCGCAGGGTGTGACCGAAGCGTGGGAGATCGGCGCGGGCAAAGCTCTGTCGGGAATGATCCGCAAGATCGATCGAGCATTGGCGTGCACAGCGGTCGGGACGCCTGAAGATGTACAAAAAGCCGTTAACCCCGGCGCATGAACAAGGGACAGCCGCCGGATTCGGCGGCCAGAGAGGAAACATAGATGTTTGATTTGACAGGTAAGAATGCGCTAATCACCGGTGCTTCGGGTGGTATTGGCGGCGATATCGCCCGCGCGCTTTACGACGCTGGTGCAACTGTTGGCCTTTCCGGAACGCGCGTGGAGCCTCTGCAAGCTCTGGCCGACAGCCTTGGCGATCGTGCGCATGTCTTGCCGTGTAACCTGAGCGATCCCGAAGCCGTCGAGGCCCTGCCGAAACAAGCGGCTGAGGCGATGGGCTCGGTTGATATTCTGGTGAACAACGCAGGCATCACACGCGACAACCTGTTCATGCGCATGTCGGATGAAGAATGGCAGAGCGTGATCGACGTGAACATGACCGCAACGATGAAGCTGTGCAAAGGCGTGATCAGGGGCATGATGAAGGCGCGCTGGGGTCGGATCGTCAATGTCTCGTCCGTTGTGGCTGCGATCGGAAACCCAGGGCAGGCGAACTATGCTGCCTCCAAGGCCGGCATGATCGGCTTTTCCAAGGCGCTGGCGCATGAGGTTGCGACCCGTGGCATTACCGTTAATGCGGTTGCGCCAGGCTTTATCACCACCGCGATGACCGAGAAGCTGACGGATGAGCAAAAGAAGGGTCTGCTGCTCAAGGTTCCGGCCGGTCGTATGGGTGATCCGCAGGAAATCGCAGCCGCTGTGCTGTATCTGGCAAGCCCTGAAGCAGGTTATGTTACCGGAAGCACCTTGCATGTGAATGGCGGTATGGCCATGTTGTAATCGCAATTCAGGGTGGGCGCGAAAGCGTTTGCCTTGTGCGTTGTCTGTGCTATAGGCGGCGCATATGCGCAGGAACCGGTCCAAGGGCCGGTTCTCTGATTTCCCGGGGACCCGGGACCCAAACCGCCCGGAAAGGGCAAAACAAGTCCACCCCGAACGGGCAAGGGCAGAACCGGGCGGACAGCCCTGAAATTGAAATGAGGAATAGACATGAGCGACGTCGCAGATCGCGTAAAGAAGATCGTTGTTGAGCACCTGGGTGTTGAAGAGGACAAGGTTGCGGAAAACGCCTCGTTCATCGACGATCTGGGCGCAGACAGCCTGGACACCGTTGAGCTGGTAATGGCGTTCGAAGAAGAGTTCGGCATCGAGATTCCGGACGACGCAGCCGAGACCATCCAGACCTTTGGCGACGCGGTCAAATTCATCAGCGAAGCTTCCTAAGCTGACCTGACTGAGACAAAAACGGCGCTTCCGGGCAACGGAAGCGCCGTTTTTTATGCTCTGCCACATTTCGCGCTTGCTTTGAGGCGTTGAGGCTCCGCACTCTGACACCTGAGGCAAGTTTCTGAGCGGGCAAGGGCATGATAAGATCCACCCCGATGATCAACACGGCGCGTCTGACCTTGTGTGCAATGCGCCCCGAAGATTTCAACCGGTTCGCCGAAATCTGGCGCGACCCCGAGGTTGTACGCCATATTGGAGGCACCCCGAAAACGCGCGGCGAGGCGTGGGATTCTTTCCTGCGCAACGCTGGACATTGGCAGATGACCGGGTTCGGTCAATGGGGTGTGATGCTGCAGTCGAATCGTACTCTGATCGGGCAAGCCGGGTTCTTTTATGGCAACCGGTCCCTGGGCGATGATTTTGATGGTTTTCCCGAAGCCGGGTGGGTTCTGGCCCCGGACATGCAGGGGCAAGGATACGGGTGTGAGGCCGCGCAGGCGGCGCACGACTGGTTCGACCGGATCATTCCGGGCCCGTTGGTTGCGCTGATCGACGCGGACCATGCAGCCTCACAGCGATTGGCTGAAAAGCTGGGCTACAAGATGTTGCGCGAAGCTGAGTACCGCGACACCCCCGTTCATCTGTTTCGCCGTGATGGACCTCCTACACGGGTGTGAAACGCATTAGGCAGTGCGATGCCGCAAAATGGACGAGCTTTGCCGATCTTGTGAAATAAAGCGGCAAACTGAGACTCTATGCTATCGTGGAATTACGGAATGATTCAGCGGAGGATATGAATCATGATGATTTACCCCACGATGGAGTTGCAGAACGGTCGGTGCGTTACGCTGGACAAGGGGCGTCTGGATGAAGCGATGATCTGGCATGTAGATCCAGTCGAGACCGCGCGCGGCTGGTCTGCGGCTGGAGCGGAATGGATGCAGCTTACGGATTTTGATGCGATCGAAGGCCGGGATACCAATTCCGAACTGATCGAAGAAATCATTCGCTCCTCTGAAATGTCAGTGCAGTTGGCAGGGGGGATGCGGACCCGCGAGCATGTTGAACATTGGATCAACAAAGGGGCCGGTCGAATCGTGATTGGCACACTTGCGGCCTGGGACCCGCAGTTAGTTAAGGAACTGGCCAAGCTTTATCCCGACCAGATCGTGTTGGCGGTCGATGTTTGGCAAGGGCAAGTGATGACCGAAGGTTGGCGCAGCCAAAGTGCGTTTACCCCGGAAGCCTTCATCGAAGCTTTCGCGGATACGCCTCTTGCAGCAATTTTGGTGACCGATATCGATAGTGATATGGAAGATGTCGAGGCGCAGCTGGGTCTGATTTCAGGACTGGCCGAAAAATCGCGTACACCGATCATAGCCAGCGGTGTCGTGCGTACCAGCGACGATATCTCTCGTCTCGCCTATATCTCGAATATTTCGGGTGCGATCGTTGGCCGGGCACTGTTCCGCAAGTCCGTCGATCTGTCCGAAGCATTGGAGGTCGCCCAATCGGCACACGAGCCAGTCGCCGAGTTCCAGTAAACTTCAGTACCAGACGACCCGCCTTTCCCGTTGAAGGAAGGGCGGGTTTTTGCATTTCAGGCATCGTTCAACTCAATTGACAGAGGATTTGAACAGGTTACGGCACAAGGATGCCGGTTCAGAATATGCCGTTGCTCTTGCCCCCGCACCCCGGGCCGGGGTATGAGCGGTTCTCATAACAGGAAGCAGGCAAGAGGCACTTCATGCGCAGAGTCGTTGTAACCGGTCTTGGATTGGTCACTCCTTTGGCCAGTGGGGTTGAGGAAACATGGTCACGGCTGCTGGATGGAGAATCCGGCGCAGGACCAATCACGCAGTTTGATGCCGAGGCAAGCGGGGTCACCACGACCTATGCCTGCGAAGTGCCGCGCGGAGATGGCACCAATGGGACATTCAACCCCGACGACTGGATGCCGCCGAAAGAACAGCGCAAGATCGAGGATTTCATCCTATATTCCATCGCTGCAGCCGAGATGGCTTGCAAGGATGCCAATTGGCTGCCCGAAGACGAAGAAGACCGCCTGCGCACGGGCGTTCTGATTGGGTCCGGTATCGGTGGGCTGGGATCAATTGCCAACACGGCCAACCTGATCCGCGACAAAGGTCCGCGCAGGGTTTCTCCGTTCTTTATCCCGGGCGCGCTGATCAATCTGGCCTCGGGGCAGGTTTCGATCCGTCATGGGTTCAAGGGGCCGAACCACTCGGTCGTGACTGCTTGCTCGACCGGTGCCCATGCGATCGGTGATGCCAGCCGCATCATCCGCGCCGGGGATGCAGACGTGATGATCGCAGGTGGCGGCGAGGGCTGTATTTGCGAAATCGGTATCGCCGGCTTCAACGCCTGCAAGGCGCTGTCGACCAAATACGCCGATGATCCAAAGAAAGCGAGCCGCCCCTATGACATCGACCGCGACGGTTTCGTCATGGGCGAAGGTGCAGGCATTGTAGTTCTTGAGGATTACGAACACGCCAAAGCGCGTGGCGCCAAGATTTATGCCGAGGTTCTGGGCTATGGGATGTCGGGTGACGCTTATCACATAACCGCGCCGTCCGAGGATGGCGACGGGGCCGAACGCTCGATGAAAGCAGCGCTGCGTAGTGCGGGGCTTGAGCCGAAGGATCTGGATTACATTAACGCGCATGGGACCTCGACCATGGCGGATACGATTGAGCTGGGCGCGGTAGAACGCCTGCTGGGGGATCACGCCAGCAACGCGACGATGACTTCGACCAAATCGGCCACTGGTCACCTGCTGGGCGCCGCTGGCGCGATTGAGGCGATTTTCTCAATCCTTGCGATCCGCGATCAGGTTGCGCCACCGACGATCAATCTGGACAATCCAGCAGTTGAAACTCCGATCGATTTGGCCCCGAATGCCAAGCGCGAGCGTGAGATCAACGTGGCCTTGTCAAATTCGTTCGGCTTCGGCGGCACCAATGCAAGTGTGATCTTCGGAAAGGTCAACTAAATGTGGCGAGCGCTCGCTTCGAACGCGTTGACAATACTGATCGTTGGGCTGTTCCTGATGGGCGGTGTCGTCCTGTGGGGGCAGTCGCAATACAAGTCCGAAGGACCGCTGGAAACCGCGATCTGCCTGCAGGTAAAGCCAGGCTCCAACATGACACGGGTCAGCCGTGACCTCGAGGATCAAGGTGCGATCAGCAGCGGGTTGATTTTCCGCTTAGCTGCTGATTACACAGACAAATCTCAGCAGCTGAAAGCGGGTAGCTTTCTGGTTCGCGAAGGCGCGTCGATGGAGCAAATCGTCGACGACATAACTCATAGCGGCGCCAGCACTTGCGGGACCGAGATCGAATACCGCATTGGTGTGACCCGTATGCAGACCCGCGTGCGGGAACTGAACCCGGCGACTCTGGATTTTGATGAGGTGGCTTCCTTTGTGATCGGCGAAGAGGACGCCCCGGAAGTTTATGCAGAAAAACGCGGTGAGGCGGATACGCGTTATCGCATCTCGTTAGCTGAAGGCGTCACCAGTTGGCAGATTGTGGAGTCGCTAAAGGCGATGGATTTGCTAACCGGCGAAGTAGCCGAATTGCCAGCTGAAGGGATGTTGGCCCCTGACAGCTATGAGGTCAGACCCGGTGAAGATCGGAATGCAATTCTTGCTGAAATGCAGGAAAAACAGCAGCTTAGAATCAACGCGGCGTGGGAGGGGCGTCAGGATGGTTTACCTCTGAACAGCCCCGAAGAGATGCTGATTTTGGCTTCGATCATCGAAAAAGAAACAGGTCAGCCGGAAGAGCGTGGCCAGGTAGCCAGCGTTTTCGTTAACCGTCTGAACCAAGGTATGAGGCTGCAGACAGACCCGACGGTGATCTATGGTGTAACCAAAGGGCAGGGTACTTTGGGTCGCGGTTTGCGGCAAAGCGAACTGCGCCGTGCGACGCCTTGGAACACCTATGTCATCGAAGGGCTGCCACCCACCCCGATTGCCAATCCGGGTCTTGCGAGCCTTGAGGCTGCGGTGGCACCTGACAACACGGATTTCATCTTCTTTGTTGCGGACGGAACCGGTGGTCATGCCTTTGCCGAGACCCTGCAAGAGCACAATCGCAACGTCGCAAAGTGGCGTGAGATCGAGGCTGAGCGGAATTCCGGGAACTGATTCAATCGTCCGTGTTGTACAGGTTCGAAACGGCACTTTGTCCGACTTGTACAACACGAAGCTATGACCCCGATAAAGCAACGGCCCGGTCAATCGACCGGGCCGTTTCTTATTTAGGCCGCTTTCGCGCGACGCGGTCGGCGGCGTTTCTGACCGCCCGGTTTGGGCGCACCAGAGTGCTGAGGTTTCGGGCCGCGACGGCGGTTGCTTGGGCGGCGCGGGGTTTTCTTTGGTGAGATTGCTTCAGGCATCTCACCGCTGGCGACCGGGATTTCGATCTTCATCAGCTTCTGAATCTGACGCAGCAGGTCGACCTCTTCCGCCGAGCAGAAGGCGATGGCCTCACCCTCGCGGCCTGCGCGAGCGGTGCGGCCGATGCGGTGGACATAGTTGTCCGGTACCTCGGGCAGGTCGTAGTTGATCACATAGGCCACGCCCGGAATATCGATGCCGCGCGCGGCGACGTCGGTAGCGACGAGGACGTTCACCTCACCCGCGCGGAAGGCCTTGATGGCGCGGTCGCGCTGGCCCTGGCTTTTGTTGCCGTGGATGGAAGCAGCGTTGAACCCATCCGCGACCAGCCCCTTCATCAGCTTTTCGGCCCCGTGTTTGGTGCGGGAGAAGACCAACGTCAGCGCGTCCATGTCAGCCGCGAGGATCTCGCGCAGTTTGGCGGGTTTTGCAGGCTTTTCAACAAAGTGGATCGACTGCGTGATCTTGTCGGCTGCTTTGCCGGGGGGCGAGACCTGCACCCGTTGCGGGTTGGTCAGGTAAGCGCGGCTGAGCTCCTCCATTTGCTTCGGCATGGTGGCTGAGAACAGCATGGTTTGGCGCGGCGTGCCCAGTTCCGGCGCGATCCGACGCAGGGCATGGATGAAGCCCATATCGAGCATCTGGTCAGCCTCGTCCAGCACGAGGTGCTTGACTGAACCCAGATTAACCGCACCGCGATCCATCAGGTCGATCAGGCGACCGGGGGTGGCGACAAGAATGTCGGTGCCGCGCGCCAGAAACATGATCTGCTTGTTGATCGACTGACCACCAACCACGGTCGCGACGCGGATCTTGGTTTTCTTGGTCAAGTTGCGAAGGCTGTCGGCGATCTGGTTGACCAACTCGCGGGTGGGCGCAAGGATCAGCGCCTTGGCGGTTTTGGGATCGGGCTTGCCGGGCTGGGCCAGCAGATGGTCGATCAGCGGCAGGCCAAAGGCCAATGTCTTACCTGTACCGGTCTGGGCGAGGCCAAGGATATCGTGACCATTCAGGGCCAGCGGGATCGCCTGGTTCTGGATCGGGGTCGGTTGAGTGAAGTTGGCGCGTTTGAGCGCATCATTTAGAGCGGGCGCAAGGCCCAGCATATCGAAGTCGAACAAATAACTATCCTTTACAGCCCGAGGCAAAGGTCCACGGGCAAGTCGTGATGGGCCGCTTCCGCGACCGGCAGGGGTTGTGCGAAACCTCAGGACGTGCAGGCGTTCCCTGCAGCATCTGGTTGTCGCGTCAAGAACCCTGCGTGATGGGGAACTATGGGTGAATCGGGCGCTGTTGGGGGCGGTGTCGCCCACGTGCTCACGCGGTAGCGCTGTTTGAGGGGCACATGCGCCTTGCGGTCGTGATTGTCAAGCGCCGTGTCGGCGATAAGCTTGCGCGGGTTGCGCGTTTGCCAGATACGGTTCGGAAGGTTTTATGAGTCGGGTCATGACATTCAGAGCTTTACACGGAGCGGATTTGAGGACCGCCAGCGTCGCCCTTGTCATCGGCGGGATGATGTGGGGGCTGTACTGGATTCCGGTTCGCTACTTTGTCGACCAAGGACTGGATGGCCCATGGCCCGGTATTGTGATGTACACCTCGGCGTTGATCGTACTGACGCCTTTCCTGATGCGCGAACGGCAAGCGCTTTTGAAAGACTGGCGCGGGCTGATTTTGAGCGGGATGTTCACCGGTGCTGCGTTCAGCTTGTTTACCATCAGTCTGGTTTACACAGATGTCGTCCGGTCAATCCTGCTGTTCTATCTGACACCGGTCTGGGGAACGATCCTTGGAATGGTGTTTCTGGGTGAACGTCTTGGCCCGGCGCGCGTGCTGGGCTTACTCTGCGGTCTGGGTGGCATGTTCATCGTGCTTGGCGGAGAACAGGGGTTTCCTTGGCCGCGCAATACTGGAGACTGGCTGGCCCTGATCTCGGGGATCACTTGGGCGATGGGATCGCTGGGGCTTTATCGGACGTCCGGTATCTCTGTTCCGGGGCAGGTTTTTGCCTTTGTTTCAGGCGCTTTGGTGTTGTCTCTGCTGAGCGTTCCATTCAGCGGCGGTATTGCGTCATCAGAGGCAGTCGGCGAGATGGTTATACGTATCGGCCCGGTCGCGTTGCTGTCGGTCCTGTACACCTTGCCGATGTTTTTTCTGACGATTTGGCCCGCAACCAAGCTGACCCCGGCACGCGTTGGTCTACTGCTGATGAGCGAAGTTGTGGTGGGCCTGATCTCGGCGGCGGTCTTCTCGGGCGAGCCGTTTGGGATGAGAGAAGCATTGGGTGCGGCGTTGATCGTAAGTGCTGCGTTTCTTGAGGTCATGCGGGGCTGATCGTTAACCGATCGGACGCCGGGTGTTGCATCTGCGTTGTGTAACGCATTGACTTTGCGCACTTTTCTTGGTACGAATTATGTCATGCTAGAAGAGGTGGGCAACGGCCCCGGGGCGACCCGGCGGTCGTTTTTCGTTTCTCTCGTGCGGAAAAACTCACGCATGAGGTCACAGGCAAACATGACTTTGATTACCCCGGAAGAGCGGATTTCTCAGACGGCTGATTTATTGCAGTCGCTCGAAAGATCCATTCGCGATCTACGCCAAGCAGCGGAAGAACTGCGAAAACAGATCGGTGCCGGGGAGGATGCAGACCTTGCCGGAACAGGCAAGCAACTGGGTCAGCTAGAGGGGCTGATCCGAAGTTGCCAGAAAGTGGAGACAAGCTTTGTCGAACAACATCACAGACAAGCCGGAATTGCCCAAGGGGGCTATGCGCTCGACCTTGATCGGGCACGATCTGAGATCGGGTGCAGGCTGGCTCGCCTCCGCGCCTGCTGCGGTGCAGGACAGATTTCTGAGTGAGATCGGGGAGGGGGGGCTGTGTGCCCTCCCTTTCCTGTTCGAGTTCTGGGCGCTGCCGCATCAGTTGCCGCCTGAGGGCGACTGGCGGTCATGGGTGATCATGGGCGGGCGCGGGGCTGGCAAAACGCGGGCCGGGGCCGAATGGGTGCGGTCGGTGGTCGAGGGGTCTTTGCCGTTGGACAAGGGTGAGGCCAGTCGCGTGGCTTTGGTCGGTGAGACCTTTGATCAGGTGCGCGATGTGATGATCTTTGGGGATAGCGGGATATTGCAGTGTTCACCGCCGGATCGGCGGCCTGTTTGGAAGGCGTCTGAACGCAAGCTGGTTTGGCCTAACGGGTCCGAGGCGCAGGCGTTTTCGGCGCATGATCCCGAGGGGCTGCGGGGGCCGCAGTTTGATGCGGCCTGGGTGGATGAGCTGGCCAAGTGGAAGAAGGCGGGCGAGACCTGGGATATGTTGCAATTTGCACTGCGTTTGGGGGATCGGCCTCGGGTCTGTGTGACGACGACGCCGCGCAATGTGAAGGTTTTGAAGAATTTGCTGGCGTCGCCGTCGACCGTGCAGACCCATGCGCCGACCGAGGCGAACCGGGCCAATCTGGCAGAGTCCTTCTTGGACGAGGTGCGCGCGCGTTATGCAGGTACGCGGCTGGGGCGGCAGGAGTTGGACGGTGTGTTGCTGTCGGATGCCGAAGGGGCGCTGTGGACCGGCTCGATGCTGGAGGCGGCGCGCTGTGCGCAGGTGCCCGCATTGGACCGGGTTGTCGTGGCGCTGGACCCGGCGGTGACGACGGGGTCGGATGCGGATGCCTGCGGGATCGTGGTCGTTGGTGCTCAGCTACAGGGGCCACCCGAGGACTGGCGGGCCTATGTACTGGCTGACCGGACGGTGCAGGGCGTTGGTCCGGCGGGTTGGGCGCAGGCGGCGATTGACGCGATGAATGAGTTCGGGGCCGAACGGCTGGTGGCCGAGGTCAATCAGGGCGGGCAACTGGTGGAAGAAGTGGTGCGGCAGGTGGACCCTCTGGTGCCTTATCGCGCGGTGCGGGCGTCTCGCGGCAAGGTCGCGCGGGCCGAGCCGGTGGCGGCTTTGTACGAACAGGGGCGGGTAAGCCATGTGGCGGGTCTGGATGCGCTGGAGGAGCAGATGTGCCAGATGACCGCGCGCGGGTTCGAGGGGCAGGGTTCGCCCGACCGGGTCGACGCACTGGTCTGGGCGCTGCATGAGCTGGTCGTAGGGCCCGCAGGGGCGTATCGGCGGCCGAGGGTGCGGAGTTTGTGAGCACTTTGAGGTTTGCTCTACAAACAATCATGCTTCGCCTAGAGAATTGATCTTTCGCTGGGCGTGTTCAGGTTCAGGACATTGGGTACTCTTGATTCCAACTGTCCTCGTATTCGCCGAGCAACCGGGACAACGTCAGCAGCGAAGAAAACAGCCTTGCATGGACATCCGGCGACATCATTGTTTTGTAGTCATCAAGCAGCTGCACAAGAACGACTACATTGGAGGCAAACACCTCGTAGACGTGTTTGTCGGCAGCAGTAGGTTCCTTGGTCCAGTTATTGTTCGTATCGGAGTGTCCGGACGGTGCAGGTTCGTTTTCATTCATCGGGTGGCCTCTTTAATCTGAAGCACACGTGGGGGCATGTGAAACGCAGACAATTGCCGTGGCACGAAATCACAAGAACTTGGCGGCGATTGCAAAGGAATTGGGTTAAATGTCCAGCGAGCTGCTAAACCTTGCAATCGGCCAAGCTGGAGTAAGGGGCAGGGCTCGCCTGACCGGGTCGATGCTCTGGTCTGGGCGTTGCATGAGTTGGTGGTAGGGCCTGCGGGGGCGTATCGGCGGTCCAGGGTGCGGAATTTGTGAAGCCATACATGCGAGGAATAGCGAGAAGGTCGCACATCTCGTTTCGAATCGAGAGAGGGTGTAGGGTCTTTTGTGTCGGGGTTCTTATGACTGAGCCGGAGAGACACTATGGAACCTACTGTTTCACAAGAAGAACTGGACGCTGGGCGTGGCTATGAGGAGCTGTTCGTGCCCGCATTGTTTGCGCCGTGGCCCCCACATTTGGTGAAATCCGCCGGAGTCCAAGCGGGCCAGCAGGTTTTGGACATTGCATGCGGCAGCGGTGTTCTGGCGCGGCACTTGTTATCAGTGGTCGGCGATGCAGGCCATGTAACCGGGCTCGATCCGGCGCCAGGGATGATTGCGGCTGCGCGAGAGGTTGAGCCGCGCATTGACTGGGTTTTGGCCGGTGCAGAGGATACCGGGCTGGAGAGCGGCGTTTTTGACGCCGTGCTCTCTCAGTTCGGCATTATGTTTTTCCAAGATCGTAATCAGGCGGCACGCGAGATGTACCGTGTGCTCAAGCCGGATGGAGTGGTTTCAGTAGCTGTTTGGAATGATCTGGATCACAATCCGGCCTATCATGCGATAATCAAACTTCTGGAGTCGGAAATCAGCAGGGCGGCCGCAGATGCCCTGAGATTACCCTACTCGTTGGGAAGATCTGAAAAGGTCGCGTCAGTCTATGAAAAGGCTGGCTTCTTGGACATTTCAGTTACCAACAAAACCGAGCCGGCGAGGTTCCCAAGCGCTAGAATTATGGTTGAGGCCGATTTGCGCGGATGGTTGCCTCTGTTTGATATTCACCTGAGTGAAGAGAAAATCGCGAGTGTCTTAGCTTGTGCAGACGACGCTCTTGCAGAGTTCCGCGCGGTCAACGGCGGAGTCGTATTTCAGGCGTCAGCTTATATTGTCAGCGGCAGGAAACCCTGATTGGTTGCCGGTCCGCTTCCGTTGCCCACCCGCCGTACGCCCCATTCCCAAGGCTTAAACTTCTTTCCGTCATAACTCCTTTCAACAAGCCGGGCAGAGCGGCGGCAGAAAGGAGCACAGATGGTATTCGATTTCTTGCGTCGTGGATCGGCTGGCGAGGCACCTGAGGCGAAGGCGAGCGCGGCGGGGCCTGTGGTGGCGTGGCAGACGGGCGGGCGCGTGGCGTGGAGCCCTCGGGATACGGTGTCGTTGACACGGACGGGGTTTTCGGGGAACCCGGTGGGGTTTCGCTCGGTCAAGTTGATTGCCGAGGCGGCGGCGGCTTTGCCGTTGGTTTTGCAGGATCAGGCGCAGCGGTTTGATACCCATCCGATTCTGTCGCTGATGCGCCGTCCGAATGCGGCGCAGGGGCGGGCGGAGTTGATGGAAGCCTTGTTCGGGCAGTTGCTGCTGTCGGGCAATGCTTATGTCGAAGCGGTGCAGGCTGATGAGAACCTGCCGGTTGAACTGCATGTGTTGCGATCCGACCGGATGAGCGTGGTGCCGGGGGCGGATGGGTGGCCCAAGGCGTATGACTACGCTGTAGGCGGCAAGAAGCACCGGTTTGCGGCGGAAAACATCTGTCATATCAAATCGTTCCACCCTCAGGATGATCACTATGGGTTCTCGCCGATGCAGGCGGCGGCGATGGCGATTGATGTGCATAACAGCGCGTCTCGGTGGTCTAAATCGTTGTTGGACAATGCAGCGCGGCCTTCGGGGGCGTTGGTGTGGAAGGGTGATGGCCATGGGGTGATGGCCGAGGATCAGTTCCGGCGTCTGTCGGATGAGATTGAGCAGAACTATCGCGGGGCGCGCAATGCGGGTCGGCCGATGGTTCTGGAAGGGGGCTTGGATTGGAAGCCGATGGGGTTCTCTCCGTCCGATATGGAGTTTCAAAAGACCAAGGAAGCCGCCGCCCGCGAGATCGCACTGGCCTTTGGAGTCCCGCCGATGCTGCTGGGGATCCAGGGCGACGCGACCTATTCGAACTATCAGGAGGCCAACCGGGCGTTTTACCGC
Organism: Ruegeria sp. AM5; assembly: GCF_056540645.1. Taxonomy (NCBI): domain Bacteria; kingdom Pseudomonadati; phylum Pseudomonadota; class Alphaproteobacteria; order Rhodobacterales; family Roseobacteraceae; genus Ruegeria; species Ruegeria sp. AM5. Next base: position 290,859 of record NZ_JBQFXC010000001.1, read on the forward strand.
CTGACCGTGCTGCCCCTGGTGACGCGGGTGGCGGCGGCGATGTCCGAGTGGCTGGCAGGCTTCTCGGGTGAGGATTTGGTGCTGAAGCCGGATCTGGATCAGGTGCCCGCGCTGTCTGCGGAACGGGATGCGCAATGGGCGCGGGTGAGCGGGGCTGAGTTTCTGACGGATGCCGAGAAACGCGCGTTGCTGGGGCTGCCGGAGCGTGGCGATGGGTGACGGGTATCCTCCGTTCGATTGCGCGCCGGGCTTGCGCCTGGCCGCGCATGAGCGGGTGGCCGAGATCCAGCACGCCCACCTGTGTCGGCGGCTGGATCAGATCGAAGAGATGATGGAGCGGCTGGAGAAACGGTTGTGGCTGACAGTGTACGGCGTGGCGGCGGTAATCCTGGCGCAGGCGTTTCAGTCATTCCTTGCGGTAACACCATAATGTCAGCGGGTTACATGGAGAAGTTCATGGATTTGGAACATAAATTCGCACGGTTCGGAGACGGGTTGTCGGTGACCGAGGATGCGGTGATCGAAGGTTACGCCAGTCTGTTCGGGCAGGTCGATCAGGGCAGTGACGTGGTGCTGTGCGGGGCGTATCGCGGATCGCTTGAGGGGCTCAAGGCCGCTGGTCAGCGGGTCAAGATGCTGTGGCAGCATGATCCGGCGCAGCCCATCGGCGTCTGGGACGAGGTGTGCGAGGATGACCGGGGCCTTTGGGTCAAAGGACGTTTGCTGGAGAGCACGCAGAAAGGCCGTGAGGCGGCCGAGTTGATCCGGGCGGGGGCAATGGATGGCCTGTCAATTGGCTATCGCACCAAACGGGCTGTGAAGAATGACAAGGGCCAGCGGGTCCTGACGGAACTGGAGCTGTGGGAGGTGTCGTTGGTGACGTTCCCGATGCTGCCCAGTGCGCGGGTGGCGGCGAAAGGTGTTGAGCCTGACGCTGAAAACACCTGGCGCAGTATTGCCGAGGTGTTTGATCACGCCCGGCAGGAGCTGGCGCGGACCTAGCGCCTCAACCCCCCAAAAAGGAAGTGCTGATGAGCAAGACCGAGACCCCGGCCTTGACCGGAGAGGGTGCGCCCCTGGTTCAGGAGGTGAAGCAGGCGATGGCTGGCTTCGTGAATGAATTCAAGGGCCTGAAGGCTGAAGTTAAAACCAAACTGCAACAGACAGAAGAGCGACTGACCATGCTGGATCGTAAATCAACCATCGCGGCGCGTCCGCATCTTGCGGCGTCCATCGAAGACGGCGCCCCGCATCAGAAGGCGTTTGATGCCTATGTGCGTTCGGGCGAGGATGACGGGCTGCGCGGGCTTGAGATGGAATCGAAATCTCTGTCGACGGCGGTGAACAGTGATGGCGGATTTCTGGTTGATCCGCAGACCGCTGAGGCGATCAAATCGGTACTGAATTCGACCGCTTCGATCCGTTCGATTGCGTCGGTGGTGAATGTCGAGGCGAACTCGTTCGACGTGCTGATCGACCATACGGATGTGGGTGCGGGCTGGGCGGATGAAAACTCTGCGACTGCGGAAACTGGTACGCCTTCGATTGACCGTATCTCGATCCCGCTGCACGAGCTGAGCGCGCTGCCCAAGGCCTCGCAACGCCTGCTGGATGACAGCGCGTTCGACGTCGAAGGCTGGTTGGCCGGTCGCATCGCCGACAAGTTCGCCCGGGCCGAGGCAGCGGCGTTTATCAATGGCGACGGTGTGGACAAGCCCAAAGGCATTCTGACCCACCGCACGATGGAGAATGACAGCTGGGATTGGGACAGCCTGGGCTATATCGCGACCGGCGTCGATGGCGGCGTTGATGCCGATGCCATTGTGGATGTGGTTTATGCGCTGGGCGCGCAGTACCGGGTGAACGGCACTTTCGTGATGAACTCGAAAACCGCGGGTCTGATCCGCAAGCTGAAGGACAGCGATGGCCGCTTCCTGTGGTCCGATGGTCTGGCGGCGGGTGAGCCTGCGCGTCTGATGGGCTATCCGGTGCTGATCGCCGAGGATATGCCGGATGCAGCGACCGACAGCTATTCCATTGCCTTTGGCGACTTCCAGTCGGGCTACACCATCGCCGAGCGTCCCGATCTGCGCGTGCTGCGCGATCCGTTCAGCGCCAAGCCGCATGTCCTGTTCTACGCGACTAAGCGTGTTGGCGGCGACGTAAGCGATTTTGCTGCGATCAAACTGTTGAAATTCGGCATCGCCTAAGCGGTGGCGGATCCGGGGGGCTGCAACGCCCCTCGGGCGGCGGGCGCGGGCCGGGGTGAGATCCCCCGCGTTGTCTAGCTGCTCCCCTCCGTCCGAGCAACGTGGGGCGGCGCGTGCCCGTCATTTTCCAAGGATACGGCCCCGGAGGGGTCCGAGATTGCGGAGTGAATGGATGATGTTGATCGAAGAAACCGCCATCGCGGATGCGGCGCTGCCGGTGGATCAGTTCAAGGCGCATCTGCGGCTGGGCACGGGGTTTGCCGAGGGCAATGTGCAGGACGAGGTGTTGAATGGCTTTCTGCGTGCGGCCATTGCGGCGATTGAGGCGCGCACCGGTAAGGTGCTGATCGAACGGGATTTCTCGTGGAGCCTGAACGGTTGGCGCGATCCAGCAGGTGAAGTGCTGCCGGTGGCCCCGGTGGTCTCGGTTGCTGCGATCACGCTGACGGATGCGGCGGGGACCGACATGGTTGTGGATGCCGAAGCTTACCGTTTGGAGCGCGACATGCAGCGCCCTCGGTTGCGTCCGGTTGGCGCTTGCTTGCCAAGGGTGCAGACCGGCGGCTCGGTGAAGATCGTTTTCACGGCCGGAATGGCTGCGGATTGGGGCGGGCTGCCCGCTGATCTGGGGCAGGCGGTGCTGCTGCTGGCGGCGCATTACTACGAATACCGCGATGAGACGGCGCTGGGCGCAGGGTGTATGCCGTTTGGCGTGACCAGCCTGATCCAGCGCTATCGCACGGTGCGCTTCGGCGCAGGGGTGATGCAATGAGCGCGCCGCGATTGAACCGCAAACTGGTGCTGGAGGCTCCGGTGCGCAGTGCCGATGGCGCGGGTGGATACACCGAGACATGGGCCGCGCTGGGCTCGCTTTGGGCGGAAGTCACGGCGCGCAGTGGGGCAGAACGGGCGGTCGGCGGTGCCTCGGTGTCGCGGGTTGGCTATCGGATCGTGGTGCGCGGCGCGCCCGAGGGGTCCCAAATGCGGCCTGCGCCGGATCAGCGGTTTGCCGAAGGGACGCGCCGGTTTGTGATCCGCGCCGTCGCCGAGCGTGACCCGCGCGGCCAGTACCTGACCTGTTTCGCAGATGAAGAGGTGGCGGCATGAGCTATGGCGTTGCAGCCGCTTTGCAGGCGGCGGTGTTTCAACAGCTTTTGGGGGATGTGCAGGTAAGCGCCCTGTCAGGCGGTGCGATCTATGACGCGGTGCCATCGGGGGTGCTGCCTCAGACCTATGTGACGCTCGGGCCGGAGGAGGTGCGGGACGCCTCGGACCGGTCGGGGGCGGGCGCATTGCACCGGTTCACGGTTTCGGTGGTGTCCGAGGCGGCGGGCTTCAGTGCGGCCAAGACATTGGCGGGCGCGGTGTGTGACGCGCTGGAAGGTGCAGCGCTGAGCTTGGACCGGGGCCATCTGGTGGGGCTGTGGTTCGAACGCGCTAGCGCCCGGCGCACGGGAACTGGCGGCGCGATCCGCCAGATCGATCTGAGATTCCGCGCCCGCGTGGAAGACGACTAAGCAATCAACGGAGAGAGCATATGGCTGCCCAGAACGGAAAAGACCTTTTGGTCAAAGTGGATATGAACGGCACCGGCCTGTTCGAGACCATCGCGGGCCTGCGCGCCACGCGGATCAGTTTCAACGCGGAAAGTGTGGATGTGACCAGCCTGGAAAGTCAGGGCGGGTGGCGCGAGTTGCTGTCGGGGGCCGGGGTCAAATCGGCCGCGATTTCGGGCTCGGGCGTGTTCAAGGATGCGGGCACAGATGAGCGTGCGCGCCAGCTGTTTTTTGACGGTGAGACGCCCGGCTTTCAGGTGATCATCCCCGATTTCGGTATTATCGAAGGCCCGTTTCAGGTCAGCAGCATCGAATATGCGGGCTCGCATAACGGTGAGGCGACCTATGAGATGAGCATGGCAAGCGCTGGTGCGCTGAGCTTTACGGCGCTCTGATGGCCAATCCGTGGACGGGCGAGGTGGCGTTGACCATCGATGGGGAGCAGCGGGTGCTCAAGCTGACTTTGGGCGCTTTGGCGGAATTGGAACAGGAGCTGCAAGCCGGGTCTCTGGTCGAGCTGGTGCAGCGGTTCGAGGGTGGCGCATATTCCAGCGGCGATGTGCTGGCGTTGCTTATTGCCGGGCTGCGCGGCGGCGGGTCTCAGGTGACCCGCGATGATCTGCTGCATGTCGAGATTGCAGGCGGGCCGATGGCGGGTGCGAAGGCGGCGGCTGAGCTGCTGGCGCGCGCCTTCATGGTGCCCGAGTGAGCGGGTTCGACTGGCCCGTACTGATGCGGGCCGGGTTCCTCGGCCTTCGCCTGACGCCGGATCAGTTCTGGCGTCTGACCCCGGCCGAGCTGCGGCTGATGCTGGGGCAGGGCGCGGGGATGCCGGCGATGAACCGGGCAGGGCTGGATGCGCTGCTCGCGGCCTATCCGGACAAGACACAAGGAGAGCGTGATGACGGATCGTGATGGTTTTGACGACCTGCAGGAGCGGGGAGATGCGCTGGGTGACGCGCTGGGCGATGCGGCGACCATGGCCTCGGCATTTGATGGCCAGATGCGACGGATCAAGGCCGCGTTTGAAGAGACCGGAAAGGATGTGGCTACGCTGGAGCGTGGCATGTCGGGCGGGTTGCGCAAGGCTTTTGATGGCGTGGTGCTGGATGGGATGAACCTGTCGGGGGCGCTGGATGTGCTGAAGAACTCGATGATCCGCACGGCGTATTCGGCGGCGATCAAACCGGTGACGGATCATTTCGGCGGGATGCTTGCCAATGGGGTGGGTGGCTTGGTGCAGGGGATACTGCCCTTTGCCGATGGCGGCAGTTTTTCTCAGGGCCGTGTGATGCCGTTTGCCAATGGTGGGGTCGTTAGCAGCCCGACCATGTTCCCGATGCGAGGCGGCACCGGGTTGATGGGTGAGGCGGGTCCCGAGGCGATCATGCCGCTAGCGCGCGGGGCCGATGGCAAGCTGGGTGTGCGGACGCAGGGCGGCGGGCGAGCGGTCAACGTGGTGATGAATATCTCAACAGCGGATGTGCAGGGGTTCCGCCGCTCTCAAGGCCAGATCGCGGCGCAGATGAGCCGCGCATTGGGCCGCGGCAATCGCAACAGATAAGGGGAGCAGGCGATGAATTTCCACGAGGTGAGATTTCCCGCCAGCCTGAGCTTTGGCTCGGTCGGTGGGCCGGAACGGCGCACGGATATCGTGACGCTGGCCAACGGGTTCGAAGAACGCAACACGCCCTGGGCGCATTCGCGCAGGCGCTATGATGCCGGGCTGGGGATGCGGTCGCTAGACGATATCGAGACATTGATTTCCTTCTTCGAGGCGCGGCAAGGCCAGATGTTTGGATTCCGCTGGAAAGACTGGTCGGATTTCAAATCGGGCGCGGCGACGGCTGAGGTCGACAAGGGCGATCAGGTGATTGCGCGCGGAGATGGCGAGACGGTTTCGTTTCAACTGGTCAAGACCTACAGCTCGGGCGGGTTCAGCTATGTGCGGCCAATCCTGAAGCCGGTACTGGGGACCGTGACGCTGGGGCTGGATCAGGACGCGCAACGCGAAGGCGTGGACTTTGAGGTCGATTTGGCGACCGGACGCGTGATGTTCTCGGCCCCGCCGCCTGAGCAGGTCGAGATTACAGCCGGGTTTGAGTTCGACGTTCCGGTACGGTTCAACACCGACAAGATCCAGACCAGCGTGGCCAGCTTTCAGGCCGGTGACGTCCCGAACGTACCGGTGGTCGAGGTGCGGGTCTGATGAGCGGGGACAAACAGGCGCTGCAGGCGCATTTGCAAAGCGGGCTGACCACCACCTGTCGTTGCTGGGCAATCACGCGCAGCGACGGGCAGGTCTATGGTTTCACGGATCACGATATGGAGTTGCGCTTTGACGGGCTGGTGTTCAAAGCCAGCACCGGTCTGACCGCTGCGGCGATCGAGCAGGCAACCGGCCTGTCGATCGATAATACCGAGGCGATGGGCGCGCTGTCTGATGCCTCGGTCCGGGAAGAGGATATCGAGGCGGGGCGCTTTGATGGGGCCGAGGTGCAGGCCTGGCTGGTCAATTGGGCCGATCCTGAGCAGCGGATGCTGCAGTTTCGTGGTTCGATTGGTGAGTTGCGTCGCGCTGGCGGGGCGTTTCATGCGGAATTGCGCGGGTTGACCGATCTGCTGAACCGGCCTTTAGGGCGGATTTATCAGAAGCCCTGTACGGCAGTGTTCGGGGATAAGGCGTGCCGCTTTGCCCTGGAGACGCCGGGTTATCGCGCTGAGGCTGAAATTGTCGCGCTGGACGGCGCGGCTTTGCGTTTGCAGGGCGCGGAGAGTTCTGATGCGGGTTGGTTTGAACGCGGCAGGCTGGATGTGCTGGACGGGGCTGCGCAGGGCCTGTGGGCCTCGATCAAGCTGGATGAACAGGTCAGAGATGGCCGCGATGTCACGCTGTGGTCGGCGATTGGCGGCGGGCTGGCGGTTGGGGACCGGGTCCAGCTGATCGCCGGGTGTGACAAGCGCATGACCACTTGCCGACTGAAGTTCAACAACATGCTGAATTTTCAGGGCTTCCCTGACCTGCCTCACGAGGATTGGGTCATGGCCGTACCCAAGCGCAGTAGTCAACACAAAGGGGGAAGCAGGCGGTGATGCGGACAAAACAAGATATCGTGGACGAAGCGCGCGGATGGCTGGGCACACCTTATGTTCATCAGGCCTCTGTTCGGGGTGCAGGCGCTGATTGTCTGGGCTTGCTGCGGGGCGTTTGGCGCGCGGTGATGGGGCATGAGCCTGAGGCGGTGCCGGTCTACAGCATGGATTGGTCCGAGCCGCAGGGTGAGGAACGCATGTGGGCCGTAGCCCGTCGCCATCTAGTCGAGAAATCGCCCGATGATTCGGCCCCGGGGGATGTATTGCTGTTTCGGATGCGGGATGCGGCCGTGGCAAAGCATCTGGGCATCGTCAGCGCCCAAGACCCGATGCGATTCATCCACGCCTATACCGGGCATGGTGTTGTTGAAAACACGCTGAGCGAGCCTTGGCGTCGCCGCGTGGTCGCTTGTTTCGAATTCCCGCTGGAGGATTTCTGATGGCCACAATAGTTCTGTCTGCTGCAGGTGCGGCAATAGGTGGTTCGATCGGGGGCTCGGTTGCGGGTCTGTCCACGGCGGTGATTGGCCGCGCGGTCGGGGCGACGCTGGGGCGGGTGATCGACAACCGGTTGATGGCCAGCCAATCCGTAATGGGCGGCGGCAGCGAGGTGGTCGAGACCGGGCGTCTGGATCGTTTCCGTCTCACCGAAACCGGTGAGGGTGCGACCGTCGCGACGGTCTACGGCCGGATGCGAGTTGGAGGACAGGTCATCTGGGCCTCGGACTTTCTGGAAACCCGCTCGACCTCGACGACGACGCAAACATCAGGCGGTGGCGGTGGAGGCAAGGGGAAACCCAAGCCCGTTGAAGTGACGACAACGACAACCACGCATAGCTACAGCTATTCTGTGTCTCTGGCGATTGCCGTGGGCGCGGGACGGGTTGCGGATATCACGCGTGTCTGGGCCGATGGTGAAGAGGTCGAGCGTAGATCGCTGAACATGCGAATTTATCGCGGCGATCACGAGCAATTGCCCGACCCGCTCATTGAAGCGGTCGAAGGGGCAGGCACGGTGCCCGCTTATCGCGGCACGGCTTATGTGGTGATCGAAGATCTGGCGCTGGGCCCCTTTGGCAACCGCGTGCCGCAATTCTCGTTCGAGGTGGTGCGGCAGGAACAAGACGAGATGCCGGATGCCGAGGACGCGCTGTCTCGGATCATCAAGGGGGTGGCCTTGATGCCGGGTACGGGTGAATACGCACTGGCTTCATCTCAGGTTAATTACACCAAGGGCCGGGGGCGCAGTTGGGCGGCGAATTTCAATTCACCATCGGGCAAGTCCGATCTGGTGACCTCGACGCGGGCGCTCGGCCAGGAATTGCCGGGCTGCGAGGCGGCTTCGTTGATCGTGTCGTGGTTCGGCGATGATTTGCGCTGCGGAGAATGCCAGATCCGCCCCAAGGTTGAACGCAAGAATATCGAGGGCGCAAACATGCCCTGGAGTGTTTCAGGTCTGCCCCGAACTGCGGCGGGGCAGGTGAAATGGCAGGATGGGCGTCCGGTTTATGGCGGCACACCGGCTGATGCGGCCGTAGTGCAGGCGATCGGGCACCTGAAGAGCTCGGGCAAACGGGTTATGTTTTATCCGTTTATTTTGATGGAGCAATCAGAGGGCAACGGCCTGCCTGATCCGTGGTCCGATGCGCCGGATCAACCTCATTTACCCTGGCGTGGGCGGATCACTTTGGATGTTGCTCCGGGGCGGCCAGGCTCGCCGGATCAAACTGCCGATGCGGATGCGCAGGTGGCGGCGTTCTTTGGTACGGCGCGCGCGTCACATTTCTCGACCAGCGGCAGCAAAGTGACCTATCGCGGCCCAAGTGAATGGGGGTTACGGCGGTTCATTCTGCACTATGCGGCCCTGTGCAAGGCGGCGGGCGGCGTGGAGTCCTTCTGCATCGGGTCCGAGATGCGCGGGCTAACGCAAATCCGCGGCGCGTCTGGCTTCGCTGCAGTTGCGGGGCTGCGGTCTCTGGCCGCGGAAGTGCGCGCGATATTGGGGCCGGAAACTAAGATCGGCTATGCCGCAGACTGGACCGAGTATTTCGGGTATCAGCCGCAAGACGGCACCGGAGACCGGTATTTCCACCTCGACCCGCTTTGGGCCGATGAGAACATAGATTTTGTCGGCATCGACAACTATATGCCGCTGTCCGACTGGCGGGATGGGGGCTCGCATCTGGACGCTGAGGTGTCGAATGGGTCGATCTACGATCTGGACTATCTGCGCGGCAATATCGAAGGCGGCGAGGGGTATGATTGGTACTATGCGTCACCCGAGGAAGCCGAAGCGCAGATCCGAAGCCCGATCACTGATGACGATCATGGCGAGCCGTGGGTCTGGCGGTACAAGGACCTGCGCAACTGGTGGGCGAACCGACATCATGAGCGGATCGGGGGCGTGCGGCAGCAAACACCCACGGGTTGGGTTCCGGGGTCCAAGCCAATCTGGTTCACCGAACTCGGCTGCGCGGCCATCGACAAGGGCACGAACCAGCCGAACAAATTCTTGGACCCAAAGTCGTCTGAATCGAATTTGCCGCGCTATTCCAATGGAGTACGGGATGATTTTATCATGGTTCAGTACCTTCGGGCCGTCCTTGGCTATTGGGGTGATACTGAGATCAACCCGGTTTCAGATATCTATGACGGCCCGATGGTGGACCTGTCGAACGCCTTTGTCTGGGCTTGGGATGCGCGTCCGTTCCCGACTTTCCCGAACCTGCGGACGCAGTGGTCGGACGGCGATAACTATGCACGTGGGCATTGGCTGAACGGGCGGTCCGGGTCGCGGACTCTGGCCTCGGTCGTGACAGAAATCTGCCATGAGGCAGGGGTGACGGCGATTGATGTGTCCGAGCTCTACGGCGTGGTACGCGGTTACGCGGTTGAGGACGTAATGAACGCTCGGCAGGCCTTGCAGCCGCTGATGCTGCGCTATGGGTTCGACGCGATCGAGCGGGACGGGGTGCTGAAGTTTAAAACCCGCGACGGGCGTCAGGCCGTTGACATCGACCCCGAGCAGATCGCCATCAGCGCGGATATCGACGGGCCAGTGGAACATCGCCGCGAGGCTGAGGCCGAGATGACCGGGCGTGTGCGTCTGCGGTTCGTCCAGTCGGATGCGGACCATGATGTTGTCGCGGAAGAGGCCGTCTTGCCTGATGACAGAACCCATTCGGTCGCCGTCAACGAAATGCCTCTGTCGATGACCCGCGCCGAAGGGCGTCAGACGGTCGAGCGCTGGCTGAGCGAATCCCGCATTTCGCGCGAGACGGCGCGCTTTGCTCTGCCGCCCTCGCTGCTGCATGTCGGGGCCGGCGATGTGGTGCGTTTGCCGGATGCCGGGGACGGAACGCTATATCGGATTGACCGGCTGGAACAGGCCGAGATGCAATTGGCGGATGCAGTACGGATTGAACCCGGCGTCTATACGCCGTCCGACGTGCTGGACGATGTGGCGGCAGCCAAGCCGTTCATTGCTCCGGTGCCAGTTCTGCCGGTGTTCATGGATCTGCCGCTGATCACTGGATCCGAAGCGCCCCATGCGCCGTATCTGGCGATATCGGCCGAGCCCTGGCCCGGTAACGTGGCTGTTTATTCGGCTGCACAGGATGAGGGCTATACCTTGCATCAAGTGATCGCGGGGCAGGCGGTGATTGGCTTCACCGAAACACCCCTGCGACGCGCAGGCGCTGGGATCTGGGACGAAGGGGCCGCGTTGCGTGTCAACTTGATCGATGGCGTGTTGGAGTCTCGTCCCCGCTCGGCGTTGCTGAGTGGTGCCAATCTGGCTGCCATCGGTGACGGAACACCGGGCAATTGGGAAGTGTTTCAGTTCTCGGATGCGGTCTTGCAGGAGACTGGCGTTTACAATTTGTCAGGCCGCTTGCGTGGTCAGCTGGGTACGGATGCCCTGATGCCGGATGTATGGCCTGAAGCGTCTACCTTTGTCCTACTGGATGAACGTGTTTATCAGACCGGATTGCTGCGCACCGAACGCCGCATGGCCAAGCATTACCGTATCGGCCCTGCAACGCGCGGCTACGAGGACCCGGCATATGTGCATCTGGTTGAAGCGTTCGATGGCAATGGGCTGAGGCCTTATGCGCCAGTGCATTTGCAGGCTTCTGCGTCGGCTACCGGGGACAAGATCTCGTGGGTGCGCCGCACCCGGATTGACGGCGATGACTGGAGCGCATTGGATGTGCCTCTGGGCGAAGAAAGCGAATCCTATCTGATCCGCGTCTTCACTGAGGGTGCTTTGTTGCGCGAAACTGTCACCAGTGATCCGGTTTGGCAGTATTCTGCCGCGATGAAAGCCGATGACGGGCTGGCCGGACCCTACGATATCGCAGTCGCGCAGGTTTCGGCTACCTACGGACCCGGGGCGTTTGCGCGCCTTTCGGTCTGCTAGCCGTGCGGCCAGTCCTGCACGGAGATCTCAGCGCGGCGGCGCGGGCTTTGCTGGCCGCGCCGCGAACCGACCGCGATAGGATAAGCACCCTCCTGATTGCTGAGGCCGAACTGGCGGATCGACATGTCGCCAGAACAGGGCGGTTGCATCCTGTTTATGGAAATGGCTCGTTGATGGCAGCCGCGCGCTGCCGGCCCTTGGCAGACGAGCCAAATTTCGACGATCTGCAATATTGCCAATGTTTCGAGATGGTTCTGCGCAAACTGATCCGGTTCCAAATCAGCCAGATGCGCAGCTGACACATTTTGAGGCGGCAAGGTCCAGCTCTAGCCTTCCGTGCGCTATTTCCTCGCCGCAATCTTCGCAATAGCCGAATTCGTCTTCGTCCATCCGGTTCAGCGCGGCCCGAAGCCGATGCGTTTCGGTGTCGCGCCGGGCCTGTTGCGCCTTGGCCATTGCTTGATTTTGCAACGCATCCATCCGGCTGAGCCGACCCACTGCCTGTTGATCCAGCTCCACAACTGATTGCGCATCCTGACCGGCGGCGGATTGCGCGGCCAGATCGCGAAGGCGCTGGTGAATAAGCTTCCGAAAATGGTCCAGATCGGCTGAGTTCATTTTTTGTTGTAGTGCATATCAAGGGTTTGCGTTTGGTAATTTTACGACTAGATGGCTATTCTAAGCGCAGCAAAGGATGAAAAGCCATGTTCGAAACGCGCAGCCAAGTGACACCTGTGGACCCGGTTTGGGACCGCATCACCTCGGAAGCCCATGCAGCCGTCGAGAAAGAGCCGCTGATGGGTGGGTTGGTGCACGCCTGTATCTTGCATCACCGCAGTCTTGAGAGGGCATTGTCCTATCGCATCTCGGCCAAGCTATGCTCGAATGAGATGTCGATGATGGTACTGCGTGAGATCGTGGATGAGGCCTATGCTGACGACAAAGCGTTGATTGAAGCCGCGCGCGCGGACCTGATGGCTGTTTATGAACGCGATCCGGCCTGCCACCGCCTGCTGCAACCGATCCTTTATTTCAAAGGGTATCAGGCGATGCAGGCTTATCGCGTGGCCCACTGGCTTTGGAACAAGGGGCGCCATGATCTGGCGTATTTCTTCCAGATGCGATCTTCCGAGATATTCGGCATTGATATCCATCCAGCTGCCCGCATCGGTAAAGGCATCATGATCGACCATGCCCATTCTATCGTGATCGGTGAAACCGCTGTGGTTGGGGACAATGTTTCGATGCTGCATTCGGTGACGCTGGGCGGAACCGGTAAGGAAGAAGAACAGCGCCATCCAACCATTGGTGACGGCGTTCTGATCGGCGCTGGTGCTAAGGTTCTGGGCAATATCGAGGTTGGCCATTGCAGCCGTATCGCCGCCGGATCAGTGGTGCTGCAGGAAGTGCCACCGTGCACGACGGTCGCTGGCATTCCCGCCAAGATCGTGGGCGAGGCCGGGTGCGATCAGCCGTCAATCTCGATGGATCATATGCTGGGGAAAGACCAGTAATTCGGAGTGAATAGACGAAAAAGGCCGCCTTGGGGTTCGAGGCGGCCTTTTTTTGTGCATGATCTTCTGGGCTTAGGCCAACATGACCATCGGATTTTCCAGATTGTCGACGATGGCTTGCAGCAGCTGAGCGCCAAGCGCGCCGTCGATGACCCGGTGATCGACCGACATGGTGACGGACATGACGGTTGCGACCGTCAGTTCTCCGTCATCGCCCACGATGGGTTTCTTGAGGCCGGTACCAACTGCGAGGATACCTGCATGCGGCGGGTTCACGATGGCATCGAAATTGTCGATGCCGAACATGCCGAGGTTCGAGACCGCGAAAGTACCGCCTTGGTACTCGTGCGGGGCCAGCTTGCGCTCGCGGGCGCGCCCGGCGAGGTCTTTCATCTCGGTCGACAGCGCCGACAGCGATTTGGTGTCGGCATCTTGCAGGACCGGAGTGAACAGACCGCCCTCGATGGCGACGGCAACAGCCACATCCGAAGGTTTCAGTTGCAGAACCCGGTCACCCGCCCAGACGGCATTGCACTCGGGCACCTGCTGCAGCGCGTTGGCGACGGCCTTGATGATGAAGTCGTTGACGCTGAGCTTCACACCCCGGCCTTCGAGCTGCTTGTTCAACTGGCTGCGGAACTTGAGTAGCGCATCCAGCTTAATGTCGCGACGCAGGTAGAAATGCGGGATGGTCTGTTTGGCCTCAGACAGACGCGCGGCGATGGTCTTGCGCATGCCATCGAGTTTGATCTCTTCATATTCGCGGCCTTCGTACTTCTTGGCCACGGCGTCCGCCGATGGACCTGCGGGAGCGGCGGCGGTTGGGGCGGCTGCAGCAGCAGGCGCAGGTGCCGCTGCAGGTGCGGCTGTGGCGCTTTCCACATCGGCTTTGACGATACGGCCATGTGGGCCAGAACCTGAGATTTGAGCCAGATCTAGACCCTTTTGCGCGGCAATCCGACGAGCAAGGGGGGATGCGAAGATACGACCGCCATCCGCTTTGGCCGGTGCCGCTGGGGCAGGGGCGGACGCCTCGGGTGCCGCCGGTGCGGCAGCCTCGTTGCCCGCTGCGGCAGCTGGCGCAGCCGCGGGAGCAGCGGTTGGTGTTGCGCCGATATCATCAGCGCTTTCTCCATCTTCCAGCAGGACTGCGATGGCGGTGTTGACTTTAACGCCTTCGGTTCCCTCAGGAATAAGGATCTTGCCGACGGTGCCTTCGTCAACGGCCTCGAACTCCATTGTTGCCTTGTCGGTTTCAATTTCGGCCAGCAGATCGCCCGAGGAGACGGTGTCGCCTTCCTTGACGAGCCATTTTGCAAGTGTGCCTTCCTCCATCGTCGGGGACAGGGCGGGCATCAGGATTTCGGTGGGCATTTCAGCGCTCCTCAATCAGAGTAATTTGGTCAAAGGGCGCCTTGGGGCGCCCGGTGCCGCGTGCGAGTGTCGCAATCGCAGCCTCGATTTTGTCTTTGTTCTCCGCCATCCAGACATAGGCGGTCTGGTGTGAGGGGCGCGCGCCGATCAACCGCATATCCGCCGCCAGTCGCTCGGGTACAAGCGCCCGCACGATGCGGTTGTCGATGTCAATCTCGACACGGTAGCATTCGGTTGCTGGATCGCGGCCCCTGATCTCCATTACCGGTAGGTCACCTGTTTCACCGCAGCGATCACCTCATCGGTGGTGATCAGCGCCAGCTTTTCGAGGTTCGCCGCATATGGCATCGGAACATCTTTGCCGGTGAGGGTGATGACCGGGGCGTCGAGATAATCGAACGCTTCCTGCATGACCACCGAGCTGATGTAGCTACCGACGGAACCTTGCGGCCAGCCTTCTTCGACAGTCACAAGACGGTTGGTTTTCATCACCGAGTTGATGATCGCACCGGTGTCCATCGGGCGGATAGTGCGCAGGTCGATCACTTCGGCGCTGATGCCGTCTTCGGCCAGTTTGTCTGCGGCTTCCAGCGCATATTGCATGCCGATGCCAAAGCTGACGATGGTCACATCCGAGCCTTCGCGCCAGATGCGGGCCTTGCCCAGCGGGATGGTCAGGTCATCCACTTGCGGCACGTCGAAGGACCGGCCGTAGAGGATTTCGTTTTCCAGGAAGACCACGGGGTTCGGGTCGCGGATGGCCGATTTCAGCAAACCTTTGGCATCGGCTGCGGAATAGGGCATCACCACTTTGAGACCTGGCACCTGCATGTACCATGCGGCGTAGTCCTGCGAGTGTTGCGCGGCCACGCGGGCAGCGGCACCGTTAGGGCCACGGAATACAATCGGACAGCCCATCTGACCGCCAGACATATAAAGCGTTTTGGCGGCAGAGTTGATGATCTGATCAATCGCCTGCATGGCGAAGTTGAAGGTCATGAACTCGACAATCGGTTTCAGCCCGCCAAAGGCCGAGCCGACGGCGATGCCTGTGAAGCCGTGTTCAGTGATCGGGGTGTCGATGACACGTTTGGCACCGAATTCATCGAGCAGGCCTTGAGAGATTTTATAGGCGCCCTGATATTCAGCGACTTCTTCGCCCATCAGATAGACATCTTCGTCGCCGCGCATTTCTTCGGCCATCGCGTCGCGCAAGGCTTCGCGGACGGTTTGCTGCGCCATCTCGGCGTCGGCAGGCCAATCGGGCGACAGGTCCACAACCGGAGCAGCGGGGGCTGCTGCGGCAGGAGCGGGGGCCTCAACCGCCGCAGGGGCGGCTTCGGCCTCCGCTGCGGCTGCGGGCGCAGCCACGGGCAGGGCGGAGGCGTCTTCACCATCTTCGACCAGGATCGCGATAGGGGTGTTTACTTTGACCCCTTCGGTGCCCTCGCTGATCAGAATCTTACCGACGATGCCTTCATCGACGGCTTCGAACTCCATCGTAGCCTTGTCGGTTTCGATCTCGGCCATGATGTCGCCCGAGGATACGGTGTCGCCTTCCTTGACCAGCCACTTGGCCAATGTGCCCTCTTCCATCGTGGGCGAAAGGGCGGGCATGAGAATTTCGGTTGCCATGTCTTATTCGTCCTCTCAGGCGTAGATATCAGTCCAGAGCTCGTCCAGCGACGGCTCGGGGCTTTCTTTCGAGAATTCGGCGGCCTGATTGACGACCTCTTTGATCTCTTTGTCGATCGCCTTCAGGTCATCCTCGGTCGCGTGTTTGCCGGTCAGCAGCAGCTCGCGCACGTGCTCGATCGGGTCGCTTTGTTCGCGGACCTTCTGAACCTCTTCGCGTGTACGATACTTGGCCGGGTCAGACATCGAGTGGCCGCGATAGCGGTAGGTTTTCACCTCGAGGATGTAGGGACCTTTGCCCGCACGGCAGTGGGCGACCGCTTTTTCACCTGCGGCTTTGACGGCCAGCACATCCATGCCGTTCACCATTTCACCCGGTATTCCGAAGGCTTGACCGCGGTGGTAGATGTCGGCCGAAGAGGTCGAGCGTGCTTGCGCGGTGCCCATGGCATACTGGTTGTTCTCGATCACGAATACCACCGGCAGTTCCCAAAGAGCAGCCATATTGAAGGTCTCGTAGACCTGACCCTGGTTGGCCGCGCCGTCACCGAAATAGGTGAAGGTGACGCCGCCGTTCTCTTTGTACTTGTCAGCAAAGGCCAAACCCGCACCCAGCGGAACCTGTGCGCCGACAATGCCGTGGCCGCCATAGAAATTCTTCTCTTTCGAGAACATGTGCATCGAGCCGCCTTTGCCTTTGGACAGCCCGCCTTCGCGACCGGTCAATTCGGCCATTACGCCGCCCGGGTCCATTCCACAGGCCAGCATGTGGCCGTGATCGCGATAGGACGTGATGCGCTTGTCGCCTTCCTTGGCCGCGGCCTCAAGGCCGACAACAACCGCTTCCTGACCGATGTAGAGGTGGCAGAAACCCCCGATCAGACCCATGCCGTAGAGTTGACCTGCCTTTTCCTCGAATCGGCGGATCAGCAGCATCTCGCGGTAATATGTGGTCAGTTCTTCCGCAGAAACATTTGGTTTCTTTGTGGTTTTTCGCGCAGCCATAGTGGCGATCTCCCCCTTTCGGCAAGATAGTTTAGCGTTAAACTATCTCATAGAGCATTTCACACGTTCTGGCGAGTACTAATGTTACGCGAGGGCAGGATACGCGAGTTGCGGCCTGCCACAGCTTATCTTCCGGGCGTTAAGGTACAGAGATCCTTAGTCAAAAATTTCGTCAGCGGATAACGATCTCATCCGCGCGGATCATGCCGAGCACTGAGCGGGCCTGTTGATCCAGCAGATCGAGATCCAGATAGGTGTCTGACAGTCGGCGGGTCAGGTTTTCCATTTGTTCGATTTCGGCGTTCAGCTGCGCCAGATCGCGAGACAAAACATCGCGCTCGGCGGCAATCTCGACCCGGCGAAACAGACCGTAATCCCCTTGAACGGCGGCAAAGGTGAAATACACCCCCAGCATGAAGGCGATTGAGAAGAAAATGAAAGCCCCTAAACCGGGCCGATTGGAACGGGACACTGTGTTAACCGCCGTGTGAAATACTGCCTCAGAAACGCACCCTTTTTGGATGTCTCGACGCACTATGTCACAGGTGATTCGGGTTGTGAATCCCCTGAGTAGAAAAAGCTGAGACCTGAGGTTTGAGCGCTTATAGTTCCAGCGCAGCCACACCCGGCAAGGTCTTGCCTTCCATCCATTCAAGGAAGGCACCACCAGCAGTAGAGATATATGAGAAATCCGTTGCCGCGCCCGAGGCGTTCAGCGCGGCGACCGTGTCACCCCCGCCCGCGACCGAGGTCAGCTTGCCATCGCGGGTTAGTGCAGCCGCCTTCAGCGCCGCCGCATTGGTCGCGGCATCGAACGGGGTCAGCTCAAACGCCCCCAGTGGGCCGTTCCAAATCAGGGTCTGGCTTTTTTCCAGCACTTCGGACACGGCTGCGACGCTTTCGGGACCGGCGTCCAGGATCATCGCGTCCGAAGGGCACTGATCAGCGGGCAGAACCTGATGCGGCGCGTTGGCCTCGAACACTTCGGCCACGACGATGTCGCGCGGCAAGACAATCGTGCAGCCAGCGGCTTCGGCCTTGCCGAGGATTTCGGCGGCGGTATCGGTCATGGCGTGCTCGGCCAGTGATTTGCCGACATCGATCCCCTGGGCCAGTAGGAATGTATTCGCCATGCCGCCACCGATGACCAGATAGTCAACCTTCTCGATCAGGTTGCCCAGCAGGTCCAGCTTGGTCGACACTTTGGCGCCCCCGACAACCGCTGTGACAGGCCGCTTGGGCGCGCCCAGGGCGGCCTCAAGTGCGCTCAGTTCCTGCTGCATCAGGCGTCCGGCACAGGCGGGCAGCAGACGGGCCAGCGCCTCGGTCGAGCTGTGGGCGCGGTGCGCGGCCGAGAAGGCATCGTTGCAATAGATGTCGCCCAGCTTTGCCATGCCTTGGGCAAGTGGGACGCTGTTCTTGGTCTCCTCGGCATGGAAGCGGGTGTTTTCCAGCAGCAGAACCTCACCTTCCGTCAGGGCGGAGGCGGCGGTTTCAGCCTCATAGCCCACGCAATCATCGGCAAAGCGCACGGGAGCCCCAAAAGCGGATTCAAGTGCTGGCACAAGCTGCTTCAATGACAGCTCGGGTACATGCTGACCACCGGGGCGTCCGAAATGGGCCAGCAGGATGGGTTTACCGCCTGCGGCGAGGATATCGCGCACGGTTGGCACGATCCGTTGAATGCGGGTGTCGTCGGTCACCACGCCATCCGCGACCGGTACGTTGATATCCACGCGCACCAGAACCCGCTTACCGCCAAGATCCATATCGTCCAGAGATTTCCAGCCCATCGCGCTCATCCTTGCCCATTGCATCCAGTTTCAGCGGTTCTTTTCCTGCATTTTGCGTTCAGGTCAATGCGTCACTTGGCATTCGCGCGCCCGCGTCATAGGTATTTGCGCAAGTTTCAAAGACAGGAGGGCCAGATGGCCGAGATCAAAGACCCCGAAAACACGATCATCATTGAGCTGAAAGACGGCAATGTCGTCATCGAATTGCTGCCTGATGTGGCCCCTCAGCACTCGGCCCGCATGAAAGAGCTGGCGCGTGGTGGTGAATATGACAACGTCGCCTTCCACCGTGTGATCGACGGGTTCATGGCGCAAACCGGCGATGTGCAGCATGGCGACATGGAAGACGGGTTCAACATTCGTATGGCGGGCACCGGTGGATCGTCGCTGCCGAACGTTCCGGCAGAGTTTTCGAAACTGCCCCATGATCGCGGAACTTTGGGTGCGGCACGCTCGGCCAACCCGGATTCAGCCAACTCGCAGTTCTTCATCAACTTTAAGGACAACCATTTCCTGAACGGTCAGTACACGGTGTATGGCCGTGTGATCGAAGGGATGGAGCATGTGGATGCGATCGTTCGTGGTGAGCCGCCCGCGAGCCCCGACCGGATGATCAGCGTCAAGGTGGCTGCCGATGCATAAGCTGGCCGCTGCATTTGCCCTGTTGGCCAGCCCCGCGCTGGCAACAGGTCTTGAGATTGAGATCGAGGGTGAGGGGGCGAATGGCACCGTCACCGTCGACCTGTTCGAAGACCTTGCACCCAAGCATGTTGAGCAAATCACGGCGCTGGCCGCTGCAGGCCAGTATGATGGGGTGGTGTTTCACCGTGTGATCGACGGCTTCATGGCGCAGACCGGCGATGTTGAGTTTGGCCGTGTCGGTGGCGACATGCGTCGTGCGGGTACGGGTGGATCGGATCGCCCTGATCTGCCTGCTGAATTCTCGGATTTCAATTATGACCGGGGCGTCGTGGGTATGGCGCGGGCGCAGGACCCAGACAGCGCGAACTCGCAATTCTTCATTATGTTCGAGCCCGGCCCGTTCCTGAATGGTCAGTACACGGTTGTCGGTCAGGTGACAGAAGGGATGGACGTGGTCGATGCGATCAAGCGGGGCGATGGCCCTAATGGCGCAGTGATCGGACAACCGGATGCGATGAAAAAGGTCACTGTGACCGAATAAAAGAAAACCCCGGCGCGCTTCTGCGGGCCGGGGGTCTTGGTGCGACCGGGTCAATCGTCGTCCGACATCGCCCGCCAGATCAGTGCGCCAATCGCACCGCCGATCAAAGGTGCCACCCAGAACAGCCACAGCTGCGCCAGTGCCGGACCATCGGCAAACAACGCCACGCCGGTTGACCGGGCAGGGTTCACCGAGGTGTTGGTCACCGGAATCGAGATCAGGTGGATCAGCGTCAGCCCCAATCCAATCGCAATCGGGGCGAACCCGGCAGGCGCGCCGCTGGAGGTCGCGCCGAGAATGATCACGATGAAGAACGCGGTCATGACGATTTCGATGATCAATGCGGAAATCATCGAATAGCCTTCGGGTGACGCCTCGCCATACCCGTTCGACGCGAACCCTCCAACGCCCTCAAAACCCGGCGCTCCGCTGACGATCAGATACAGCACGGCTGCCGCCGCGATCGCGCCGATCACCTGAGCGATCCAATAGGGGATCAGATCCTTGGCATCGAACCGCCCGCCGATCATCAGCCCAAGGCTGACCGCCGGGTTGAAATGCCCGCCAGAGATATGACCGACCGCGTAGGCCATGGTCAGCACGGTCAGGCCGAAAGCGAATGAAACGCCCAGCCAGCCGATACCCACATCGGCCACGCCTGCAGCCAGCACCGCGCTGCCGCAGCCGCCCAGAACCAGCCAGAATGTACCGAAGAATTCGGCCATGAGTTTTGATGACATGAAAAGCCCTCCAGAAATCAATGACTTTAAGGTTAATTCAAAAACCGCTTTTTGTGAAACTGTGAGAATGCGGGGAATTTTCCTTCAAGACACGTCAGATAGGGGGACTGTTAGGGAATATGCTTATTCCGGTGAGCTGGCGATTGAGAACGACACACTCGGCCCAACTTGCGTTTTTCTCCTTTGCGCCCCAATGTCCGGTATCGGTTGTGGGCTTGCGATGTGGTGGGGGTATCAAAGTGAAGTTCAAAAAGCTGTATTCGGATGCTCAAGGCGAAAGCCATTGGAAAGACATCGAAGTCGAACTTGAAGAGCAAAGCTTTGCACCACCTGCGAAAGCAATCGAGATTTCAAAGCCAGAAGCTGTCAAGCAAACCATGTTCTTGAGACTCAAGAAGGGTTGGGATGAGCCAATTCATCCCACACCTGTCGCTCAAAAGCTCATTTGTCTTTCTGGCTCAGTGCGCGTGACCGCGAGCGACGGGGAATTCAGAGATATTGGTCCGGGTGACGTCTGGCATATGGAAGACAAACACGGCAAAGGCCACCACACAGTAGTAACAAGCGATGATGATTTTCTTTCGGTGATCGTGCAGTACGAGTAGCGGGGGCAGCGCAGACCAAGCCCTCCTGATCAACCAAGCGCATTGCGGCACTTGCGCGGTGTAAGGCCGCTACGTCCCGCATTGAGGTCATTGCTAGATTTAGACGAACACCCCAAAACAAAACAAACGCCGCAGGGTATCCTGCGGCGTTGCTGATTGGTCTTGCCGATAAGTGTTTACTGCTTCACTTCCGCCGCCGGGTTGGCACCCGATTTGCCGCTGCGGCCCGGGTTCAGCGGGTCGTCCTGACGCTGCACCGAACCTTCGAAATGCGCGCCGCTTTCAATGGCGATGGTCTTGTGGATGATGTCACCTTCGACGCGGGCGGTCGAAGTCAGGCGGACCTTCAGGCCACGGACGCGGCCCACGATACGGCCGTTGACCACTACGTCATCTGCAGTGACTTCGCCCTTGATGGTGGCAGTCTCGCCGATGGTCAGCAGATGGGCGCGGATGTCTCCTTCGACGGTGCCCTCGACCTGGATATCGCCCGAGGTCTTGATGTTACCGGTGATGTGCAAATCCGAGGACAGCACCGATGCGGGTGGCTTGGGCTTGGGAGGGGTGCTGGCCTTTGTTTCAGCCGGTGCAGGTGTTGCCGGAGTGGCCGGAGCGGCTGGTTTTGCTGCCTCAGTCTCTTTCGATCCGGGTTCGTTGATTTTGCTCTTAGAAAACATTTCTCGCAGCCTTGATGTAAGTCATTGGGTTAACAGGTTTTCCGTTCACACGGACCTCGTAGTGCAGGTGTGTGCCGGTCGACCGTCCGGTGCTACCCATATCAGCTATATGATCCCCGCGCGAGACCCTTTGACCAACCTTTACGCGTACCTTGGTGTTATGAGCGTAAAGTGTCTCAATCCCAAAGGCGTGCTTGATCTTTACCAGCCGTCCGAAACCCGATTGCCAGCCTGCATGAGTGACAACACCATCAGCAGTCGCGAAGATATCGGTGCCCGAGGGGCCGGCGAAATCGGCGCCATTATGCATGCGGCGACCGCCGGTTTTGGGGTCGCGGCGGGTTCCGTAGCCACTGGTATAACGGACAGCGGCGCGCACCGGGCTGGCGAAGGGGGCCTTTTCCGCAGCGATGCGATAGAGGTTCAGCTGGTCCATCTGTTCCAGCAGGATATTGGCGCGGATCTGGTCGGGGCTCAGCTCCTCACCGCGGGTGCTGAAGGATAAAGGGGTCAGCGGACCGCCCATACCGCTATATCCGCGCCGAACTTCGTCGAGGATACGATCTGTTGGCATGCCCGCGCTGCGGAACATCTTGTCGAGAGGTTCGACCGAGATCAGCATCGCCTCTTCCAACTGGCGGAAAATCTCGTCGCTGCGCTCCTGCATCAGGCGGATTTCAAGCTCGAGCTCGTCACGCTGGTCCAACGCGCCTTGCGCATCGGCGGCGATCTGGTCGCGCTGCGCCGCGGTCCGGGCCAGGGCATCGGTCATAAATGCCATCTGTACCGGGTTTGCCGATGCCATCGCATAAGCCGCGTCCGCATCAGTGCTGGGTTGCAGTTCGGCCAGTTTGGTCCGCGCGTCTTCGCGTTGCTTCATAGTGGCACGCAGCGTGGTTTGGATCACCTCGATGCCGGTCTCCAGCTCGCGCCGGCGGTTCTCGGATTCCAGCAATTCGGACTGCATGACCGAAATCTGTTCCAGAGCTGCGTTGAACCTGTCATGTGCAGCCAGCGCTTCGGCCGCACGCGCATCGCGCTCTTCCGACAGGATGTTCAGACGTTCTTGATACGTAGCCTGATCGCGCTTGGCCTGTTCCCGGAAATTGCCCGATCCGATGCTGTCCATCAACAGAACTGACGTGGCAATCGCGGTCCAGGCGACCATCACCGACACACCGGCGACTGCAGCGATCTGAGTTTCAGAACTCAGTCGGATGAACCGTGTGTCGTTGTCAGATTTCAGAAAAACACGGCGCTCTGGAAAGTGCCGCTCGAGCAGTGAGTGTAGTTTAATTGCCAGACGTGTCCGCACGCGTCCTACCTCAATTGTCCCCATATCTCGGAGCCGGTCGTGAGTGAGTAGCCGCTCCTTGACGCGATTGCATAAAGCGGTCGAGGCATTCGGGCAAGTTTGTTAACCAATCAAGAGCTATGAACGGAGAATTACCGCACGTGATCGGCGAGAACTTGCCGATAGCGAGCATTTGCTGTCAGTCCGACACAACTCCGGGTGATGGCAGGTCTTCGGTCAGGGGCCAATAGAAATCTGGCGGCAGTCCGGCCTCGGCCCGTTTCTCTTCGTTAAATGGTGGTTTCAGCGCGCCGTGGAAATAGCGGCGGACGAGGGCGTGGAATACATCCTTGGGGTCGGCATTCTCGCGCCCGCACAAGAAATGGAACCATTTCGAGCCATAGGCGACGTGACCAACTTCCTCGGCATAAATCACTTCCAGTGCAGCGACTGCGTCGTCAGCCTTGGCCTTGCGGAAAATGTCGATCATTCCGGGGGTCACGTCCAGCCCACGTGCCTCAAGCACCATTGGGACGACGGCAAGACGACCCATAAGATCCTCGGCAGTGTCCTCGGCGGCGCGCCACATGCCTGCATGGGCGGGCAGGGCACCATAATGGCTGCCTATCTGTTCGAGGCAGTCGCAGACCATCTCAAAATGGCACGATTCTTCTTCGGCGCATTTCACCCAATCATCGTAGAACCCGATGGGCATGGGCACATCCCCGAACCGGGCGATGATGTCCCAGTGCAGGTCCACCGCGTTCAATTCGATATGGGCAACGGCGTGCAACAGCGCGATACGACCTGCTTCTGACCCCGGCCTGCGGCGGGGTACATCGCGGGGCGATAACAGCTCGGGTTTATCGGGACGCGCAGGGTAAAGCGGAGGCTCGGCAGTGCCCACTGCGATCTCGGGTGCTTCGCCTTTTCGGGCGGCAAACCATTCGGCGGCATAGCGTTTGGACAGAGCAGTCTTCTCGCGCCCGACCGATGTGGTCAGAATCTCGGTCGCCATTTCGGTCAGTGTTTTTGACACGCTTGCCCCCTTACGCTGCACTCCGCGCGGGTCATACCCTTGATGCCCGCGCGGGTCGAGAGGGCTAGAGCGCGCGTGCGACCTCCAGCACTTCGTCCACATGACCCGGCACTTTCACCTTGCGCCAGACGCGGGCGATTTTTCCATCCGCATCAATCAGAAAGGTCGAGCGTTCGATCCCCATGGATTTGCGTCCGTACATGTTCTTTTCGACCCAGACGCCATAATCTTCGCACACGCTCTGACCCTCATCGGACAAAAGCGGCGTCGTAAGGCCGTGCTTGGCGACAAATTTGTCATGCTTGGCCACGGTATCGCGCGAGATGCCGAAAACGTTAGCACCCGCATCCGCAAAGGCTTGTAGTTGTTCCGAGAAACCGATGGATTCCTTGGTGCAGCCCGGCGTATCATCGCGGGGATAGAAAAACAGAACGACCGCGCGGCCACGTTGTTCCGACAGGGTCACCTCGCCGCCGCCGTCGCGAGGCAGTGTAAAGTCGGGTGCGATGTCTGAGACTTCGGGCATATTCAAACTCCGGCTGAGAAATTAACGGTTGCCGCATATCATAGGGCTCCGTTGACAGGTTGAAAGGCGTGAGACGCAAATTGGTCCAGCAAGAACAGCAGGATGACACGAAGGCGGATAAGAAACCCCGCCGTCGGTCGCGGCGTCGGACCGCAGGGCTGTGGACATTGCGCGGTGTCTTCATCCTTGGATTTCTGGCACTGGTCACCGGCTTTATGGTTGTCGGCCAGCGCATGCACGCGCCGGATTGGTTGCGCGACCGGGTCGAGGCGCGCCTTGATCAGACATTGGGTGGCGTCAAAGTTCGGTTCGGCGATGTCAGTTTCATCATTCATGAAGGCTGGCGTCCGCGATTGCGACTGACCGATGTTCGTATCAGCGATGCGGACGGACGGCAGATTGCCGAAGTGTCCGACCTGCGGGCCAGCCTGTCGATGCGCCCGCTGTTGCGCGGGCATTTGCGCCCGAAGCGGATCATATTGCAAGGCGCGCAGATTGCACTGACACGGGGTGTCGATGGAGCGCTGTCGCTGACGGTCGGTGCCGGAAGTGCGCCGGTCGGTCAGGCCCGGAACCTGGCGCAGCTGATTGAATCATCGGACGAGGTGTTCCAGGCACCTATTTTGTCAGCCCTGACCTCGGTCGAACTGGATGCAATTACGCTGGACTATCAGGACCTGCGGTTGGGCCGGTCCTGGGTGCTGGACGGCGGGCGTATTCAGGCCAACCGCAGCGCGGGTGAGGTTCGTCTGGCCACCAATTTCTCGGTGCTGGCCGGTCGCGATTATGTCAGCACGATCGAGGCCAACTATACCAGTTTGCTGGGCAGTCCCGCTGCGCAGTTCGGCATCTCGATCACCGATCTTCCCGCCGAGGATATCGCAGGCCACAGCCCGGCGCTGGCATGGATGCAGGTACTTCGCACACCGATCTCAGGTGCTTTGAGGGGTGGCATTGATACTGAGGGCGCGCTGGGGCCGGTCTTTGCCACGTTGAATCTGGGTGCAGGCGCCGTGCAGCCCACGCCTGAAACAACACCGATCAAATTCGACGCGGCGCGGACGTATTTTACCTACGACCCGAAACAACAGGCGCTGGATTTCAATGAAGTCTCGATCCAGTCTGCCTGGGGTACGGTGCAGGCAGATGGCAAGGCCTTTCTACATGGGGTCAAAGCTGGCGGGTTGGACAGTATGTCCGGGCAGTTCCGCCTCAGCGGGATTGAGATCAACCCGGCCAATCTGTTCCCCGAAGCACTGAATCTGACGCGGGCCGATGTTGATTTCCAGATGAAACTTGCGCCGTTCCGTATACAGCTGGGGCAAATGACGGTTGAAGACGGTGCACATCGCGCACGGCTCAGCGGGTCTCTGGCTGGTTTGACCGACGGCTGGGTCGCAGCCATTGACGCGCAGATTGATCGGATGAGCTCTGATCAGCTGTTGAACTACTGGCCCGAACGACTTGCCCCGAAACCGCGCCTTTGGGTCACCGATAACCTCTATCACGGAGAAATGTCCGATCTGGATTTCGCCCTGCGTCTACGGCCCGGCGAAAAGCCGGACATCTATGCGGATTTCGAATTTGACGAGACCGAGATTCGGTTCGCCAAGACGTTGCCAACTATCCAAGACGCGCAGGGGCAGGCCAGCCTGCTCAACCGGCGCTTTACCGTCTCGGCGCAAAAGGGGATTGTGATCGCGGATGAAGGAGGTACCGTTGATGCCTCGGGCACCTCGTTCATCATCCCCGATACCGGCATCAAAAAAACCACCCCGGCCATTGCGCGGATTAAGGCCAGCGGCAGTGTAACCGCAGCCATGTCATTGCTGGACCGGCCGCCGCTGCAACTGCTGACCAAGGCCAATCTGCCGGTGGATCTGGCCGACGGTCAGGTCAGTCTGAGTGGAACGCTTTCCTTGCCGTTGATTAAGGGCCTGAAGCTGGAAGATACCAGGTTCCATTTTGTTGGCGAGTTGTCGAATTTGGACAGCAGCAAGCTGGTACCCGGATTTGAAGTCAGCGCAGACCGATTGGACCTGAGCGGCGACCAGACGCAAGTGGCCATCCAGGGCAAGGGGCTGTTTGGCGTCGTACCGGTTGAAGCGCTTTGGCGGCAGCCGATCGGAGGCGAAACCCCGCAGCAAAGCGAACTGACAGGTCAAATCGAACTCTCCCCGCGTTTGATGGAACAAATCAATGCCGGACTGCCGCGCGGCATGTTGACCGGAGAGGGGATCGCCGATTTCAGCCTGAGTCTTGGTGCGGGTGAGCCCCCGCGCTTGTCGGCACAGTCCGATTTGGTTGGCGTCGCGTTGGCGATCCCTGAGCTTGGATGGCGCAAATCTGCCAGCACTGGCGGCTCTCTGACTGCCGAGGTCACGCTGGGCGCTCAGCTAAGTGTCGATTCCCTTCGGATCAACGCTGCTGGTTTGCGGACAACTGCAGCGATCTCGTTCCGGGATGGCGGGTTCGAAAGGGTACGGTTCAGCACGTTCGAACTGGGCGACTGGCTTGCAGTTCCGGCGGAATTGATTGGGCGTGGTGCCGCGCTGCCAGATATCCGTGTGTTGGGCGGCGTGCTTGATCTGAGAAAATCCACTATCGGCGAGGGAGGCAGCAGCAGTGGTGCTGCCGGGCCCGGGCCAAAGCTGGATGTGAAGCTGGACCGACTACAAGTCACTGAATCCGTTGCGTTGACCGGGTTGACTGGCTCGTTTCAAACCACTGGCGGATTGACCGGCAGCTTTGCGTCGCAAGTCAATGGCGGTGCAGCGATCCGCGGTCAGGTCACCCCGCGCGCGTCCCGATCTGCGGTTGGTCTAACCTCGGACGATGCAGGGGCGGTTCTGAGATCAGCGGGGGTTCTGACGCAGGCACGCGGTGGAACAATGCAATTGCAACTGGATCCGATCGCAGAGCCTGGAAATTATGACGTCGACCTGAAAATCAAAAATACGCGGATCACGGACGCCCCGGCCATGGCAGCGATATTGAACGCGATCAGTCTGGTGGGGTTGCTGGATGAAATGGCGGGGCAAGGTATTTTCTTCGCAGCCATCGACAGCAAAATGCGTATCACTCCGACCGAGGTGAAAGTGCTGAGCGGTAGTGCCGTAGGTCCATCAATGGGGCTGTCCTTTGATGGTACGGTCGACACTGTAGCCGGGATGCTGAACCTGCGCGGCGCGATTTCACCGATCTATCTGGTCAATGCTATTGGCAGCGTTCTGACCAAAAAGGGGGAAGGTATCTTTGCCTTCAACTACACTCTGTCCGGACCGCTGTCCGACCCGCAAGTTTCGGTCAATCCTCTGTCTGGTCTCGCACCTCTGTTTCTGCGCAACCTGTTGCGCGAGCCTGCGCCAACGGTCTCGGATGGCCCGAATGCCACACCGGATCGATCTGGCGAACCCAATCCCGCCTTCCAGACACGTGGTGAGGATCGCTGATCTGAGCTGTGGCCGAATCTGTCGGGCCGATGTATGGCGCGGCCATGAAACTCAGCGACTTTGACTTCCACCTGCCCGAACACCTGATTGCCACGCGTCCCGTCAGCCCGCGCTCGTCAGCGCGACTGCTGCTTGCGCAGGGTGATGCTGTTCAGGACCGGCACGTGTTCGATCTGCCGGACATATTGCAGCCCGGGGACCGTCTGGTGCTGAACGACACCCGCGTCATTCCCGCTCGCCTCAGCGGTCGCCGCCACCGTGACAGCGCGCAAGGGCCGGTATCTGCCGCGATTGAGGCAACGTTGCTGGACCCACAATCTGATGGTTGTTGGGCCGCGCTGATCAAGCCGCTTAAGAAGATCAAACCGGGCGAAGAGATCGTATTCTCAGACGATCTGAGCGCAACCCTGGACCGAGTTGCCGATGGCCAAGCCTATCTGCGCTTCAACCTGACCGGAGAGGATTTCGATCAAGCGTTGGAGCAGGCCGGCGCGATGCCGTTGCCTCCCTACATCGCAGCGAAACGCGCGTCGGATGAACAGGACAAGACCGACTACCAAACTGTGTGGGCGCGAAACTCCGGAGCCGTAGCGGCCCCAACCGCGTCCTTGCATTTTGATGATGCGCTTTTGCAGGCGCTATCGGAGCGCGGTGTCGAGTTCACGCATGTCACGCTGCATGTGGGGGCAGGCACATTTCTGCCGGTCAAAGTGGAAGACGTGACCTCCCACAAGATGCACGCCGAATGGGGACGGGTCAGCGCGCAGGCCGCTGCCGAGATTGCGGCGACCAAAGAAGCGGGCGGGCGCGTTATCCCGGTGGGCACAACCGCCCTTCGACTGATCGAAAGCGCGGCACGCTGCGGCCGGATCGCGCCGTGGGAAGGCGAGACCGATATCTTCATATACCCAGGTTTTGAATTTCACGTCACTGATGCGCTGATGACCAATTTCCACCTGCCGAAATCCACATTGCTGATGCTGGTTTCGGCGTTGATTGGGCAGGATCGGGTCAAGTCGGTCTATGACCACGCTATCGCAGAAGAATATCGCTTTTTCTCATACGGCGACGCGTCTCTGCTGATACCATAGTCGTATCTTGGCCATCTGCGCCCTTACAATGTCGTAGACAAGCGCGACGTGCTTCGTCATTGACGGCAAAGCGGACAAAACACACCAGCAATTTTGGATAGGCAGAATGCTTCAGGTTCTTTCCAGCGCTTGGGCGCTTCTTCTGGGAATGGGGTTGCTGATGGTCGGCAATGGCCTGCAGGGCACGTTGCTAGGGGTGCGTGGAGAAATCGAGGGATTCTCGACCTTAGAGATGTCCTTTGTGATGTCGGCCTATTTCCTTGGGTTCCTTGGCGGCTCGCGTCTGGCGCCTGAAATGATCCGTCGTGTCGGGCATGTGCGCGTGTTTGCTGCGCTGGCCTCGTTCATCTCGGCGGTCATGATCATGTATCCGATGCTGACCGATCCAATTGCATGGTCGATTGGCCGCGTGATTATCGGGTTCTGTTTTTCGGGCGTGTATGTGACCGCGGAAAGCTGGCTGAACAATGCCGCAAACAACGAGAACCGAGGGCAGGCGCTGTCGCTTTATATGATGGTGCAGATGACAGGTGTGGTGAGCGCCCAGGCCTTATTGCTGGTCGGCGACCCGGCAGGATATGAGACCTTTGTCATCGCTTCTATACTGGTTTCGATCTCATTTGCGCCTATTCTGCTGTCCATTTCTCCGACCCCGGCGTTCGATACCACCAAACCGATGACATTGCGCCAGCTGATGGAAACATCGCCGCTGGGCTGCGTCGGCATGTTCTTGCTTGGCGGGATATTTTCAGCGCAATTCGGGATGAGCGCCGTTTATGGCGCTCAGGTTGGATTGAGTCTGGTCGAGATTTCGACCTTCGTAGCGGTGTTTTATATCGGCGCCGTAGTCCTGCAATATCCGTTGGGCTGGATGTCCGACAGAATGGACCGCCGTCTGCTGATCATGCTGGTGGCCGCTGTTGGTGGGGTAGGCGCCGTGATAGGCATGATACTTGGCGTCACTTTCACCATGCTTCTCGTAGCTGCCTTTATCATCGGCGGCATGACAAGCCCGCTCTATTCTCTGTTGATCGCGTATACCAATGACTACTTGGAGTATGACGATATGTCGGCGGCTTCGGGCGGTCTGGTTTTTATTAACGGCTTGGGCGCAATCGCAGGTCCAATTATCACCGGTTGGCTAATGGGGGCTGGCGTGCTCGGCCCACAAGGCTTTTTCCTGTTCATCGCGGCGCTGATGTTCATCATGGCCGCCTATGCGGCCTATCGTATGACCCAGCGCGTTTACAAACCCGTGGATGAAACCGGATCGATTGCCCCGATCTACCCGACATCTTCGCCCGTTGCCCTGGAAGTTGCGCAAGAGGTCGCCATTGAAGCAGCCCAGGACGAGCAGGATACGCAAGAACCCGCCTGAGCGCCGGAAATGTGACTTTTGTGTTGCAATATGTTACTGTCACAAATCTGTAAAAGTGATTTTAATGACGTTACGTCCTGGGGAGGGCAATTACGGAGTCTAGGGCAATGGTAGGTCCTGAAGAAGTATTGAGTTTTTGGTTAGATGAGGTTGGCCCCGAGGGGTGGTACCTGCAGGATGAAGCGCTGGATGCGCGGATCCGGGAAAAATTTCTTTCAACATGGGAAGCCGCGTGCGAGGGGAAATTCTCGCTTTGGTTGACCTATCCCAGCGGATCACTGGCCTATATTATCCTTATGGATCAGTTGCCTCGCAACATGTTCCGGGGAAGCAAACAGGCATTTGCATCGGATCGGGCCGCACTGGCTGCAGCGAAATGCGCAGTCGACAAAGGCTGGGATCTTAAGATCGACGAACCGGCGCGGCAGTTCTTTTACCTGCCGATGATGCATTCGGAAAATCTGTGTGATCAGGAG
Organism: Ruegeria sp. AM5; assembly: GCF_056540645.1. Classification (NCBI taxonomy): domain Bacteria; kingdom Pseudomonadati; phylum Pseudomonadota; class Alphaproteobacteria; order Rhodobacterales; family Roseobacteraceae; genus Ruegeria; species Ruegeria sp. AM5. The sequence goes on from NZ_JBQFXC010000001.1 coordinate 321,920, forward strand.
CGTTGCGTGCGCCTTATGATCGAGCGGATGCCAGAAGGCGGCGACAGCAATTTGCTACATGCGCGCGCTCATCGTGAGGTGATCCGCAAGTTCGGTCGTTTCCCATATCGCAACGATGCGTTGGAACGCGCGACTACTGAACACGAAGCCGCATATGTCAGCAATGGCGGCTACGGGTCGACCGTGCGCGAGTTGCAGGCCGCGACCTAGGTCGCGGGCTCACAGCCTTTAAGGATCAGAAGCCGGTCGGTGACAGTGTCGGCAGATGTCGTGATGGCATAGTCGATCAAGTCTTCCGGTTTTTCGACCAGGCCCGCCAATCGGGCCTGAGTGTCTTCCAGCTTCCCCTCCAGATCACCCAAACGTCGCAATGCCGCATTCAGCTGTTGGCGCGTGACCGCATCGAGTTGCGTGCCCTGACTGCTAAGGGTTGCAAGATCGCTGCGCAACGCGGCCAGTTCCCCACGAATTCCCTGCGCCTGATCTCGTAGCGGCGCCACGACCTGCAGGTTCTCAGCAAACCCGATCCGGATCTGATCGACAGACTGCGCAAGTTTCCACCCCAGAAACAGGCATAAAGCCAACAATATCAATGTCGCGTTCAAAAGAGCGAGCAGTAAATCTTTGAGCGTTTTAGCCATGATACGCCTTTCGAAAATCGGGAAGGTCAAAAACTGGTAGTGCATATTCGTCAGTTCTAGCCTTTGCGGTAACGTGGGTATAGGCTGAATTCAGCTCCAAATACCTGATTTGACCCCGCGTCACATATGTCGCGGGCTCTGATGTTGATGCGTTGTAAAAAATAGTTTAACGGTAAACTAGTTTTTGAACTGACCTGTGCCGAGAGGGAAACATGGCTGCACAATCTTATGATCTGATCGTAATCGGGGCTGGCCCCGGTGGCTATGTGGCCGCTATTCGCGCGGCGCAACTGGGCCTGAAGACCGCTGTTGTCGAGCGCGAACATCTGGGTGGTATCTGCCTGAACTGGGGCTGTATCCCGACAAAGGCACTACTGCGGTCATCGGAAGTGTTCCACCTGATGGAGCGTGCCAAGGATTTTGGCTTGAAAGCAGACAAGGTCGGCTACGATCTGGATGCGGTTGTGAAGCGCTCGCGCGGTGTTGCCGCGCAGTTGTCCGGCGGTATAGGTCATCTGCTGAAAAAGAACAAAGTCGCCGTTGTCATGGGTGAGGCATCGATCCCCGCCAAGGGCAAGGTCAGCGTCAAAACAGACAAAGGCACGGAAGACCTAACCGCGAAGAATATCGTTCTGGCCACCGGTGCCCGGGCGCGCGAACTGCCGGGCCTTGAAGCGGATGGCGATCTGGTCTGGACGTACAAACACGCGCTGCAACCGCCGCGGATGCCCAAGAAACTGCTGGTCATCGGCTCGGGTGCGATCGGGATCGAATTCGCCAGCTTCTATAACACTTTGGGCGCGGACACGACCGTGGTCGAGGTGATGGATCGAGTGCTGCCTGTCGAAGATGCCGAGATCAGTGCATTTGCCAAGAAAGCTTTCACCAAGCAGGGCATGACCATCATGGAAAAGGCGATGGTTAAACAATTGGACCGCGCCAAGGACAAGGTGACTGCGCATATCGAGGTGAAAGGCAAGGTTGAGAAACACGATTTTGACACGGTGATCTCGGCCGTGGGCATCGTCGGCAATGTGGAAAACCTCGGGCTTGAAGCCTTGGGTGTGAAGATCGACCGCACGCACGTGGTCACCGATGAATACTGCCGCACTGGGGTAGACGGGCTTTACGCTATAGGTGATATCGCCGGGGCGCCCTGGCTGGCACACAAAGCCAGCCACGAAGGCGTGATGGTCGCGGAACTGATCGCGGGCAAACACGCACATCCGGTCAAGCCTGAAAGCATCGCGGGCTGCACTTATTGCCAGCCTCAGGTCGCTTCGGTTGGGTATAGCGAAGCCAAGGCCAAAGAGCTGGGCTATGACATCAAGGTCGGACGCTTCCCGTTCATCGGCAACGGCAAGGCCATCGCGCTTGGTGAGCCCGAGGGACTGATCAAGACCGTCTTCGATGCCAAGACTGGGGAACTGCTAGGTGCACACATGATCGGTGCCGAAGTCACAGAGCTTATTCAGGGCTATGTGGTCGGTCGCCAGTTGGAAACCACTGAAGAAGACCTGATGAACACCGTCTTCCCGCATCCGACGCTGTCTGAAATGATGCATGAAAGCGTGCTGGATGCCTATGGACGCGTGATCCACATGTAAGGACAGGGGGCTCTGCCCCCGCCGCGGCAAGCCGCGACTCCCCCGAGATATTTATAGCCAGATGAAGCAGGGGATCCGTACTTCATCTGGCCGAAAATACCTCGGAGCGCGAGGCAGAGCCTCGCAAAGGATCCTCATTTATTTATTGCTTCCAATATACGGGCCCACGAGCGGATGCCTCTGTGGAAGCTTTTGACGTCGTATTTCTCGTTCGGCGAGTGGATGGCATCATCGTCATTGGCATACCCAACCAGCATCGAATCCAGCCCCAACACTGTATTGAAATATCCAACCACTGGGATTGATCCGCCCATCCCGGTGAAAACGGCCTCGCGATTCCACTCGTCCGAAAGTGCTCCGCGGGCCGCTTCGAATTCTGGGCGGCTAAGGTTCATCACCGAAGCAGGAGAGCCTTCGAGATCACTGTCCCAGACCACTTTAGCATCCGTGGACAGGCGCTCTTCGACATGTTTGCGGATCCTTTTGCGGAGCGCGTCCGGGTCCATGTCGCCGACCAGGCGGCAGGTGATCTTGCAATGTGCCTCGGACGGGATAACGGTTTTGGAGCCCGCGCCGTTGTAACCTCCCCAAAGGCCATTCACTTCGAGCGTGGGTCGCGCCCATTGTTGTTCCAGCGTGGAATGGCCTGTTTCACCGTGCGGCTCGGTATAGCCAACCGAATTCAGGTATTCCGTTTCATCGAACCCGCAATTCTCCCATTGGCGCAACTGCTCGGCCGGGACTTCGTGTACGCCTTCGTAAAAACCTTCGACTGCGACGCGGCCGGTTTCTTCATCATAGAAGGATGCGACGATGCGCGACAGTTCCCGCAGCGGGTTCAGACCCGGCCCGCCATAGTGACCCGAATGCAGGTCGATGCGGGGACCGATGATTGTGAATTCATCCTTGAGCATGCCGCGCAATTGCGACGCTATCGAAGGCACCCCCCGCGACACCATCGAAGTATCACAGACCAGCGCGAGATCCGCCTGAAGCTCGGATTTGTTTGCTTTGAGAAATGGCACGAGCGAGGGCGACCCGGATTCTTCCTCACCTTCGAAGAAAAACGTGATGCGGCAGGGCAGGGTGCCATGCACTGCTTTCCAGGCGCGGCAGGCCTCGACGAAGGTCATCAGTTGGCCTTTGTCGTCAGAAGCGCCGCGCCCGCGTATCACCTGTCCGTGTGGAGTGTCTTCCAAAGCCGGATCGAAAGGATCGCGTGTCCACAGCTCCAGCGGATCGACAGGTTGCACATCATAGTGTCCATAGAACAGAACATGCGGCCCACCGCTGTCCTCACCGACATGGCCAACGACCATGGGATGTCCCGGAGTTTCGCGCTTTTCGGCTGCAATACCGATACTTTTCAGATCCGCCACCAGCCAATCGGCAGCCTGGTCGACTTGGTCCTTGAAGGCCGGGTCAGTCGAGATGGAGGGAATGCGCAGGAACTCCATCAGGCGGTCGATGGAGGTGATCAGATCGGCGTCGATCCGGCTCAGTACAGCGTCAAGCGACATAGGGGTCTCCTGGGAACGTCTTGAAATTGGACAGAGCCTATCAGCATGGGCGGTACCGTCCAGCAGGTTTCTGTGCTGGATCTGGAGGAAAGGCCTGCGGCGTTTCCTCGCGTCTTGTGGTCGTAACTTTGCTTGTCGGTTTAGGCGTTTGGCGTTATTTGATGCAAATCAAAGTTGGGTTCAGCTGTTCGGCTGTAGGCCAGTTGGACAGATGAACGCGACGCCATACTTCCAGCCCGGCTTGTGAAGTGGCGAAAAAAGTCGCCCGGGGCTATAATAACCGGGCATCCAAGGAGGGTCCGTTGGACTATACTGCTCAGCTCGATACAGCGATTGCCAGGCTGCATGACGAAGGACGTTATCGGACCTTTATCGATATTGAACGTCGGAACGGTCATTTTCCGCATGCGGTACGGACTTGTCCCGATGGTTCGCAGCAGAACATCACCGTGTGGTGTGGCAATGATTATTTGGGCATGGGTCAGAATCCTGTTGTTTTGGAGGCCATGCACGAGGCGGTGGAGGCCGCAGGCGCAGGCTCGGGCGGGACGCGCAACATTTCAGGCACGACAGTCTATCACAAACGGCTGGAAGCTGAATTGGCGGACTTGCACGGCAAAGAAGCCGCACTGCTATTCACCAGTGCCTATATCGCCAATGACGCGACACTCAGCACTCTGCCAAAATTGTTCCCCGGCCTGATTATATATTCCGATGCACTGAACCATGCGTCGATGATCGAAGGCGTGCGCCGCAACGGGGGTGCCAAACGCATCTTCCGCCACAATGACGTGGCACATCTGCGTGAGTTGCTTGAGGCTGATGACCCTGCAGCCCCCAAGCTGATCGCGTTTGAGTCGGTCTATTCGATGGATGGCGATTTCGGACCCATTGAAGAGATTTGCGATCTGGCCGATGAATTCGGTGCTTTGACCTATATTGATGAGGTTCACGCGGTTGGCATGTACGGCCCCCGCGGCGGGGGCGTAACCGAGCGTGATCGGTTGGCGCATCGCATTGACATCATCAACGGAACGCTTGCCAAAGCCTATGGTGTCATGGGCGGCTACATCGCGGCGAGTGCCAAGATGTGTGACGCCATCCGGTCCTATGCGCCGGGCTTTATCTTCACTACCTCGCTGCCACCTGCGGTTGCGGCAGGGGCGGCAGCCTCGGTGGCCTATCTCAAGCGCGCGCCTGAACTGCGCGAGCAGCACCAGACCCAGGCCAGCATTCTTAAGCTGAGGCTGAAAGGACTTGGCATGCCTCTGATTGATCACGGCAGCCACATTGTGCCGGTGATCGTTGGCAACCCAGTCCACACCAAGAAGTTGAGCGATATGCTGCTGGATGACTATGGTATCTATGTGCAGCCAATCAATTTCCCGACCGTTCCGCGCGGCACCGAACGTCTGCGGTTTACGCCATCTCCGGTGCATGGACCCGACGAAATGAACCGTCTGGTGCAGGCGATGGACGAACTTTGGTCACATTGTGCGCTAAATCGCGCCGAACTTGCTGGATAACCTCACGCTAAAGTGTGCAACGAGTTTGCTGCGTGTTAAGCTTACGCTAACAAAAGAAGCGGACGAATCGTTATAGGGGCGATTCGACGTTTGCGCGTAACACGCGACAGGCAAAGATGGGGCAGCAGGAATGATTGGGCGCAGATCACAGCGCGATTCCGAAGAAGACATGGACGTCAGACCCAAGGGTTTTGATGACTATGAGGTACGGCTTGGCGATGTCATGCGCGGCGAACGTGCAACGATGGGCAAGTCGCTTCTGGATGTGCAGCGTGAACTGCGAATCAAAGCCAACTACATCGCCGCCATCGAAAATGCAGATCCTGATGCCTTTGACACACCCGGCTTCATCGCCGGGTATGTGCGTTCATATGCCCGCTATCTGGGCATGAACCCCGATGAGACTTTTGCGACCTTCTGTCAGGAAAGCGGTTTCGAGGTTGCGCATGGCATGTCGGCTGAGGCGTCGGTGGTCAAAAAGGCGCAAGGTGGTGTGCCCTCACGCGGGCCGATGGGACGTGATCCGTTTGTCTCGCCCAATACGCCTTATATACCGGGCCGAGAATCCGTAGTCAGCCAGATTGAACCGCGTGCTATTGGATCGACGCTGGTGCTGTTGGCCGTCATTGGCGGCATCGGTTATGGGGGCTGGTCGGTTCTGAACCGCATTCAGCAGGTGCAGGTCAGCCCGGTTGAGCAGGCCCCCGTCGTGCTTACAGACCTTGACCCGCTGGATGCCGCACAGGCCCGGCCCGAGGCAACGGAACTGGCCAGCGCCGAGGTGCCAAGCTCTGAAGCGCTGGATCGTCTGTATCGTCCGCAGGCGCTTGATGTGCCGGTGCTGGTGGCGCGGGATGCGCCGATTTCCACCCTTGATCCGCGCAATGTCGGAACGTTCCGCGTGCCTGAACCTCCGCAAATCAAAGTGACCGAAGTGCATACGGTTGAACGCCCGGCCTTGCCTCAAGTGGTTGAAAAGCTGGATACGACGCTGAAGATCGTGGCCGTGAACCCTGCTTGGATGCGTGTCACGGCAGCCGATGGCAGCGTGATTTTCGAAGGAACTCTGGGCACCGTTGAGCAGGGCAGCACGTTCGAGGTGCCGCTCACCGAGGAACCCCCGCAACTACGAGCAGGAGCTGCAGGGTCGGTCTATTTCTCGATGAATGGCGAACATTTTGGTCCTGTGGGCGCGCCGGGCACGGTGGCCAAAGGTGTTGTTCTGTCAAAAGATGCCGTTGCAGAAACCTTCGCAGTTGCCGATCTTGAGGCCGATCAGAACAGCGCACTCAAGCAACTGGTGGCCGAGTTGCAGACCGAGGCGGCAGAAGCGCCCACCGAGTGATCTTGGCATTGCTCCCCAAGGGATGGCGAACTATCTAAGGGTCAATTCAGGCTGATCCGGATCGATCCTCATGTCGCTCAATCACGTGCGCCCTTGGCGCAATATCTATCACCGCAAATCCCGCCAGATCATGGTCGGCAATGTGCCCGTCGGAGGTGACGCACCGATTGCCGTGCAGACCATGACCAACACGCTGACCACCGATGTGGCTGCGACCGTGGCGCAGGTGCAGGCGGCGGCCGAGGCGGGGGCGGATATCGTGCGGGTCTCGGTCCCGGATGAGGCCTCGTCAAAAGCGCTGAAAGAGATCGTGCGCGAAAGCCCTGTTCCTATCGTGGCTGATATTCATTTCCACTACCGTCGCGGAATCGAATCCGCCGAGGCCGGTGCGGCCTGTCTGCGGATCAATCCGGGCAATATCGGCGATGAAAAACGGGTGAAAGAGGTTATCAAAGCCGCGCGAGACTACAATTGCTCGATCCGGATCGGGGTGAACGCTGGGAGCTTGGAAAAGCACCTGCTTGAGAAATATGGCGAGCCTTGCCCTGAGGCGATGGTTGAAAGCGGGTTGGAGCATATCCGTATTCTCGAAGACAACGACTTTCACAACTTCAAGATCAGCGTGAAAGCCAGCGATGTATTCCTGTCAGCCGCGGCTTATCAGGGCATTGCCGAGGCGACGGATGCGCCCATCCATCTGGGCATCACCGAGGCCGGAGGGCTGGTCAGCGGCACCATCAAATCGGCCATCGGTCTGGGCAATCTGCTGTGGATGGGCATTGGCGACACGATCCGCGTCAGCCTGTCTGCCGATCCTGTGGAAGAGGTCAAGGTCGGCTATGAGATCCTGAAATCTCTGGGCCTGCGCCATCGCGGCGTCAACATCATCTCATGCCCCTCCTGCGCGCGACAGGGTTTTGACGTAATCAAAACGGTTGAGGCGTTGGAGCATCGCTTGGAACACATCAAGACACCCATGAGCCTGTCGATCATCGGCTGTGTCGTGAACGGTCCGGGTGAGGCGCTGATGACCGATGTCGGTTTCACCGGTGGCGGGGCAGGCTCGGGCATGGTCTATCTGGCAGGCAAAGCCAGCCACAAGATGTCAAACGACCAGATGATTGATCACATCGTTGAAGAGGTCGAAAAGAAGGCAGCAGAGCTGGATGCGGCAGCTGAAGCTGCTGAGTAACAAGGCCTAGGCAACAGGCATTTGCTGTGTTGCGCAGTGAATGCCGCCGCCCAGCTCGCCTAATACGTCGACATTCAATGCAATGATCTCGCGCCCGGGGTAGTGACGAGCCAGGGCCATCTGTGCAATCTCATCGGTTTCGCGGTCTCCGAACTGGGCCATCACGATGCCGCCATTGCAAACATAGTAATTCGCATAAGACGCCACGAATTCGGGATCGTTAACTCGGCGCCTATTGGGTTCAGGGATCACCTCAACCTGCAATCCTTCGGCGACGAGACGGTCATGAGTATCAAGGGCCGCGACATGAAACGGATCATCCATATCCGGCTCGTCTGGCAGGTTGATCAAAACGCGCCCAGGGCCGGTGAAGCGCGCCAGACTGTCGATGTGGTAATCGGTGATATCCTCGCCCCAGACCCCATCAGACCAGACCATGCGGTCGGCCCCGTAGGCTGCCAATAAACGGGATTCAATTTCATTGCGTGACAGGTCTGGATTGCGGTTCTCATTCACCCACGAGCTTTCATGGGCCATGATCAACCCATGACCGTCTTGTTCTACACCACCGGCTTCGCCTTTCAAACCGGTCGGAAGCAGGGGCAGACCAAGATGGTCGGCAACCTTACTGGCGATTTGCGCATCGTGTTTGTGCACCTGTTTCCGGCCCCAGCCATTGAACTGGATATGACTGACCGCAATCCCGCCTCGATTGTCGATCACGAAGATTGGACCTGCGTCGCGGCACCACAAATCTTCGGTTGGAACATCCCAGAGCTCGACTGATGAGTAAAGTTTTTGACGCGCATCCGCATGGTGCTTTGCCGCCGCAAGCATTGTCACAGGTTCAAAGGCGGAAATGGCGTTCGCGATTTCCGCGATGGTTTGTTGCACCATATCCAGAAAGATCTGGTCACGGTAAACTTTGCGGTTGACCGGCCATTGCATGAATGTGCGTTCGTGGGGCGCTTCTTCCGCCGGTACAAAGAAGTTTGAGGTGCGCTGAGCGAGGGCTTGCTTAGACAGGCCCATAAAACTCAGCGCACCTCCAGTGAGTAAGAGGTTCCGTCGATCCATGCTGGAAACCCACAGTGATGACTTAACCCTGTTCTGCCCGAACACCATTTGCGATCTGGAGCATTTGGTCTGCGGGCAGGTACCCGCGCATCATTTCGGTGCCCAGAACAAAGGACGGTGTGCCTGAAATCCGCAGCTTTTGCGCCAGATCGCGGGTTTTTGCGATTTCTTCGGTGACCTCATCGCTGTTCATTGCCGCGATGATCGCGTCGCTGTCCAGACCCAGCCCATCTGAAATCCGGCGCAGGGTCACCTCGGAGGGCTCGCCGCTGAATTCCAGCAGAGCGTCATGGACCTGCTTATAGGCATCGTCTCCGGCCACCTGTTTTGTTGCGATGGCAAAGCGGGATGACGCTACAGAGGCATCGCCTAGGATCGGCAATTCCTTAATCACAAGACGGATATTGCCGTCCTCGGCCAGCAGGGTGGCCACTTCGGGCACGGCGCGCCGGCAGTAACCGCAACGGTAGTCCATGAACTCGACCAGAGTAATATCGCCGTCCGGATTGCCACCGACCCAGCTGTAACCGTCATTAAAAAGCTCGTCAGCGTTGGCCGCGACAAGCTCCTTGTCAGCCTGAGCCTCGGCAACGGCATTGCGTTCCTCAAGGATGTTGATCGCCTCGAGGATCACTTCGGGGTTTTCCAGAAGGTATTCGCGCACCTGTGCGCCAAACTCGGCCTTCTCGGCGTCGCTCATCGCGTTCAATTCCAGCGCCTGCGCAGGACCAGTGATCAGGGAAAGACCCAATAGGGCCGGTGCAGCATGTCTCAGGATCATTTCCGTTTCCTCTTTTTCTTCTTCTTTGCGCGCTCCGAGGCAATCAACACATCCTGTGCCCTTTGCCAACCCGGAGAGCCTTCGGGGAGCTGTGCAACAGCCCGTTTAGCATGTATGCCCGCATCATCAAGTCGGCCCTGCAGCGCATAGCGTTCTGCAGTCACCGCAGACGCCATTCCGTTGTTGCCCACCTGCGAATAGGCAGAACCCAGATCCTGCATCAGCCGGGCATTGCGATAGTCGCGTGCGCGCGCCTTTTCAAGCACTTGCAGGGCTTTCTTCGTCTTGCCATCCGCCAGCAAAGCACGTCCGTAACCGGCGAGGATCAGGGCATTGTTGGGCGCCATATCAACGGCTGCACCGTAGGCATCCACAGCTTCGCGCACGCGCCGGTTCTCCAATAGAATCTGGCCCTTCAATTCATAAAAAAACGGATCGTCAGGGCGAATCTCCAGCGCACCATCGATTGCGGCGCGGGCACTGGCGAGATCGCGATTTTGATGATGGGCCGATGCCTCGCGCATCAGGCGTATGTCACGATCTTTTTCTTCGCCCGCGCGACGCATGGTCCAGGTCGGGGATCGAAGAAAGGCTGACAACTTACCTTTGATCCGCGCGAACCAGTAATCGGCATTTGCGTTTTGCTCTGCCTTGTCGCCGAATTCGTTCAGAAAGGCCTCGGCGGCGCGCAAACGTTCGCGGCTGGTAGGGTGTGAGCGCATGTAGGGGTCTTGATTGACGGGGTTCAACAGCTCTTGCCCCGCGAACTTACGGTGCAGGTTGACCATCCCGCGCGGAGATACTCCCGCCCAACGCAAATAGCTGGCAGCACTTCGATCCGCCGAGGCCTCTTCAGCCCGCGTATGGCCCAGAAAGCTGCGCAGCGCCGAGGCTTGTGTGCCCGCTGCAATTCCTGCTGCAGCTTCTCCGCCACCTGCGGCCGCGGCTGCAAGTGCTAAAAGCGTCCCAAGCTGCGCGTTACGTTGCGCCGCGCGCAGGTTCTCTGAGCGTCTGGCCAAGTGGCCGTTGGCGATGTGCGCGGCCTCGTGTGCGATCACCGCTTGCAGCATCTCGGGCGTATCGACGCTTAGGATCAAGCCATAGTTGATATAGATCGTGTTGTAATCGATCACGAAGGCATTGAACGTACCATCATTGACGATCAGTACGCGCACCCGGTTGGTGTTCAGGCCAGCGGCCCGCAGGATCGGAAAGGCGAGCTCTTGCAGCCCGTGTTCAATGTCGGGATCGCGGATAAGGCTTTGCGCGCTGGCCTGCATGGCGCTGATCGACCATGTCACTGCCAGCAGCAACACGGCCGGGATTGACGCCAGCCGGGATAAGCGTTCAAAAGCCATGGCTGCAACATGGGAGATGGCCATGAGAAACTCAACCCGTTCCGGGGTCGATCCCTTCATCGTGATGGACGTGATGGAGGCCGCGCGCAAGGCGGAAGAAGCCGGGCGGCATGTCGTTCACATGGAAGTAGGTCAACCGGGGACCGGCGCACCCAAAGGGGCAACCGAAGCATTGGCGAAGGCCATGGAACAAGGGCCGCTTGGGTATACGGTGGCTTTGGGTTTGCCCGCTCTTCGTCAGCGGATCGCGCAGATGTATGGTGAATGGTATGGCGTTGATCTCAATCCAGAACGGGTGGTCATCACACCGGGATCATCGGGCGGGTTTTTGCTCGCCTTTACCGCTCTGTTCGACAGCGGTGATCGGGTGGGGATTGGTGCCCCGGGATATCCCTCATATAGGCAAATCCTGAAAGCATTGGGTTTGGTGCCGGTAGACTTGCCGACAGCACCGGAAAACCGGCTGCAGCCGGTGCCCGCCGATTTCACGGGGCTTGATTTGCAGGGATTGATGGTTGCCTCGCCTGCCAACCCGACTGGGACAATGCTGGATCATGCGGCGATGCAGGCGCTGATCGATGCGGCGCACGCGCAGGGTGCATCGTTCATCAGTGACGAGATTTATCACGGGCTGGAATACGAGGCCAAAGCCGTCACTGCGCTCGAGCTGACGGATGAGTGCTATGTGATAAACTCATTCTCCAAATATTTTTCGATGACCGGCTGGCGCGTTGGCTGGATGGTTGTGCCCGAGGATCAGGTACGGGTGGTTGAGCGGATTGCCCAGAACATGTTCATCTGCGCGCCTCACGCCAGTCAGGTGGCCGCATTGGCAGCAATGGATTGTAACGACGAATTGCAGGCAAATCTGGATGTATACCGCCGCAATCGTCTGTTGATGCTGGACGGGTTGCCCAAGGCCGGTTTTACTAATATCGCACCGCCGGACGGGGCGTTTTATGTTTTCGCGGATGTCTCAGACTTGACCGATGACAGCCGGGCATTTGCAGCCGAGATTCTCGACAAAGCCGGGGTTGCCGTGACGCCGGGGCTGGATTTCGACCCGGTGCGCGGGCACACGACGCTGCGATTTTCCTATGCGCGATCGACCGAAGACATTCAGGATGGGCTGGATCGGCTGCAACGTTTTATGGCCAAGCGGGGTGCGATCCCGCAATCGGCCTAAAGCGTTCACAAAGGCGGCGTCATGCGATAGGCTCTGCCTCAAACGATCTCGGGATAACTTGAGGCCATGAGCAGGATTTTCTACGCAATCGCCCTGATCTGGGCGTTGAACGGTGTCGCTGTCGCGCAGGACTTCAGCGCGCTCGCACGCGTCCTTCCGGACCAGAGCGGCATCGTCGATGATGGTAATACCGGCGTAAGGGTCGAACTTGGGTTGACTCAAGGCGTGCCATACCGCGTGTTCACGCTGCGCGATCCATACCGCGTGGTTCTGGATTTCCAAGAGGTCGACTGGTCTGGCCTGAACCGCGAGACCTTCCTACAAACCAGCCGGATCAGCGGTGTTCAATTCGGGGCATACGTGCCCGGTTGGTCGCGTCTGGTGTTGGAGCTGGGCGCTCCGCTGGCGGTGGAAACAGCTGATCTGCGGGTTGATCAGGCGACGGGCACTGCTCAACTATCGCTGCACCTAAAAGGCACTGATTTTGACAGTTTTGCAGCCAGCGCAGGTGCCCCCCGTCAGCCCGGCTGGGATTTGCCGGAACCCGCAGTGACACCGGCACTGCCACGGCGCGACGGTGTGCGGGCGGTACGGGTCATGCTGGATCCCGGGCATGGCGGCATTGATCCCGGGGCAGAATTCGCTGATACAAATGAGAAAACACTGATGCTGACCTTCGCGCGAGAGCTGCGAGAGGCGCTGCTGCGTACCGGCGGTTTCGAAGTGGTGATGACGCGTGTTGACGATCAATTCGTCTCGCTCGAACGCCGTATCTCGCTGGCACATCAGGCCGGGGCCGACGTGTTTATCTCACTGCATGCGGATTCGCTTTCCGAAGGGCTGGCGCATGGGTCGGTCGTGTACACTCTTTCAGAGGAAGCTTCAGACGTTGCCAGTCAAAAGCTGGCCGAACGGCATGACCGGAGTGATTTGATCGCAGGTATTGATCTCAGCGGTGCAGACGATCAGGTCGCTGATGTGTTGCTGGATCTGGCTCGGCAAGAGACTGTGCCACGCAGTAGCGCACTGGCGCGCTCGCTGGTGGATGGAATGACGCAGCAGGGAGGCCCGATGAATCGTCGTCCGCTACGTTCTTCGTCGTTTTCGGTGTTGAAGGCAGCCGATATCCCATCGGTTCTGGTCGAGTTGGGTTTTTTGTCCAGCCCGCGCGATTTCAAGAACATCTCTGATCCAAACTGGCGCGCATCCATGGCGCATGGGCTTGTGCAGGGGCTTGAGAACTGGCGTCGGGACGATCTGGTGAAGCGATCTCTGATCGGACAATGACGCAGCGGCGCAAAACAGCCATTGTAGCCTTTCGTGTTTTGACCCTGCGCGGGGGCGACACTATATAGGCGTCATCGCGAGTAAAAGGCAGTAACGTGATCCGGTTCATTCTTTCGTTCTTCGGGGCAATTTTCAGTCTCGTGACCTTAGGTATTTTTATGGCCGCGCTGGTCGTTGGCGCGGTGTTCTGGATGTATGGCCGAGACCTGCCCAGTCATGAATCATTGGCACAATACAAACCACCGACGATCAGCCGGATTTACTCGGGTGAGGGCCAGCTGATCGACGAATTTGCGCAGGAGCGCCGCCTGTTCACGCCGTCCGAGGAAATTCCCGATCTGGTAAAACAGGCGTTTATCTCGGCGGAAGACAAAAATTTCTATACCCATCAGGGCTATGACCCGCGTGGGATCATTGCTGCCGGGGTCGAGGCCGTGCGCACTAAAGGCGAAACCGTTCGTGGTGCGTCAACCATCACGCAGCAGGTGATGAAGAACTTCCTTTTGTCCGGTGATCGCCGGGCCGAGCGCAAGATCAAGGAAATTATCCTCGCCACCCGGCTTGAGGATACCTTGGACAAGGAACAGATCCTCGAGCTGTATATGAACGAGATCTTTCTGGGCCAGAACTCTTATGGTGTGACCGCTGCAGCGCAGACCTATTTCAACAAAACTCTGCAGGAACTGGCCCCGCATGAGGCCGCGATGCTGGCGGCGATGCCCAAGGCACCATCGGACTACCATCCTGTGCGGCAGAAAGAACGTTTGCTGAACCGCCGCAACTATGTGCTGCGCGAGATGCAACAGAACGGCTATATCGATCAGGCCACCTATGAGACCGAAGTCGAGATGCCTTTGCGTTCGGTTCAGAACGGCGATTTTGAAAGCTTCCGCACTGCACTGCCGCCGCGTGACTATTTCACCGACGAAATCCGTCGCCAGTTGAGCGAGGATTTTGGCGAGGGTGAGTTCTTTACTGGCGGTTTCACCGTACGCGCCTCGGTGGATGAGGAAATGCAGGTCGAAGCGGCGAAAGCCCTGCGCACGGCGCTGCAGAAATACGACCGCTCTCGCGGGCGGTGGCGCGGCACAGGCGAAGTCATCGCCGAGGAGAAGCTGGCGGATGAAGCACAGTGGCGCGAGGCGCTGGCGATCATGGAAATCCCCCGCGACGTGGTGCTGCCGACGCAGTGGTATCCTGCCGTTGTTTTGAACGTGGCCGACCAATCCCTGACCGTCGGGATCGAAGATGGTCCAGCAGATGGCACCATCCCGCGCGAAGACATCAAGTGGATGCAGGGCAATTTCCAGGACAATTTCAAACGCGGCGATGTCATTCTGGTAATGGCTGGCGAAGAGGGGCAGTGGTCTGCCCGTCAGGTGCCAGAAGTGCAGGGCGGCTTTGTCGCGATGGACGTGAATTCGGGCCGTGTTCTGGCGATGCAGGGCGGGTTCTCGTATCAGGATACCGTGTTTAACCGCGCCACTCAGGCACAGCGCCAACCCGGGTCGAGCTTCAAACCGTTCGTTTATGCAGCGGCGCTAGACAGCGGATACAGCCCCGCAACGATCGTTGTGGATGCGCCGATTGAAGTGAATACACCGCAGGGCCTGTGGCGTCCCAAAAACTCGACGAACAAGTTTTATGGTCCGACCCCGTTGCGTACCGGGATCGAACAGTCGCGGAACCTGATGACCATCCGTCTGGCGCAAGAAGTCACAATGCCCGTGGTCGCAGGCTATGCCGAGCGGTTTGGCGTTTATGACCGGATGGGTGCGTTCCTTGCGAACTCGCTAGGGTCTGAAGAGACTACGCTGTACAAAATGGTCGCTGCCTATGCGATGTTCGCCAATGGTGGCGAGCGGGTTGAACCCACACTGGTTGACCGTATTCAGGACCGGTTCGGCAAGACCATCTATCGCCATGACGATCGCCAGTGCGTCGATTGTAACTCTAGCTGGCTTGAGCCTGATGAATCGCCCACGATCCTCACCGATCGCAGCCAGGTCATGGATGCCATCACCGCCTACCAGTTGACGTCGATGATGAAGGGCGTGGTTGATCGCGGCACTGCATCACGTGTTGTGAACCTGCCCGTGCCCACAGCGGGCAAGACCGGCACCACGAACGAATCCAAGGATGCGTGGTTCATCGGTTTCACCTCAAATATCGTGGCCGGTTGCTACATCGGTTATGACCGCCCGCGCCCGATGGGCCGAGGGGCCTACGGCGGCACCTTGTGCGGTCCTGTGTTCCAAAGCTTTATGGAAAAAGCAGTCGAGAAATACGGCGGTGGCCCGTTCGAGGTGCCTCCGGGTGGCCATTTCATCAAGATTGACCGTTTCAGCGGCGCGCGCCTGCCAGAAGACGCGAGTGGAGAATATGTGGTCGCCGAGTATTTCCGTGATGGCGTGGATGGTTTTATCGATCGCGTCTATGACGGTGGCTTCGCGATGGGATCTGACCTACCGTTGTTTGAAGAGGCAAGTTCGGGCCGTCAGGTGACCACCTCAACCGGGGATACGATCACGGTTGGCCCCAATGCCAGCCAGGGCGATCTGCAGGGCGGCGGGCTTTACTGATCCGCCCAAGTTTCCCGGCTCAGTCGTCTTGTGGTGCCTCGCACCTCTTGCTATCACGCACACCTGATTGAGCAAGTTGGGACCTGACCATGCGCGCCGAAACCCAGAATATCGTGGCGGAAATCGAAAAGTCGCTGGAGCTGCTGGCGCAGCGCATGGACTATGAAACAGCGCCGCACCGGTTGGAGGAATTCAACGCGCGTGTTGAAGATCCGAACCTGTGGGACAATCCCGAGAACGCGCAGAAATTGATGCGCGAGCGGCAGTTGCTGGTCGATGCCATCGAGACCTACGAATCTATCAAGACCGATCTCAGCGACAATATTGAGCTGATCGAACTGGGCGAGATGGAAGAGGACGAAGAGGTCGTGACCGACGCCGAAGAAGCGATCAAAAAGCTGCAGACCAAGGCCGCAAAGAAAGAGCTTGAGGCGCTGCTTGATGGCGAAGCGGACGGCAATGATACCTTCCTTGAGATCAACTCGGGCGCGGGCGGTACGGAAAGCTGCGACTGGGCCTCGATGTTGGCGCGGATGTATGTCCGCTGGGCCGAGAAAAAGGGCTATACGGTCGAACTGCAATCCGAGACAGCGGGGGAAGAGGCGGGGATCAAGTCCGCCGCCTACAAGATCACTGGCCACAATGCCTATGGCTGGCTGAAATCGGAAAGCGGTGTGCACCGTTTGGTGCGTATCTCTCCGTTCGACTCGGCGGCCAAGCGGCATACCTCGTTCAGTTCGGTCTGGGTTTATCCTGTGGTGGACGACAATATCGAGATCGAGGTGAACCCATCGGATATCCGCGTTGATACCTACCGGTCCTCGGGCGCGGGCGGTCAGCACGTGAACACGACGGACTCGGCCGTTCGGATCACGCATATTCCAACCGGAATCGTGGTGACCAGTTCCGAGAAATCGCAACACCAGAACCGAGATATTGCCATGAAGGCGCTCAAGTCCCGGCTGTACCAGCAAGAGCTGGATCGCAGAAACGCCGAGATCAACGCCGCCCACGAAGCAAAGGGTGATGCGGGCTGGGGCAACCAGATCCGGTCTTACGTGCTGCAGCCCTATCAGATGGTCAAAGACTTGCGGACCAATCACGAGACATCGGACACCAAGGGTGTGCTGGATGGCGATCTGGATGGTTTCATGGCGGCGACACTGGCCCTGAATGTCTCAGGCAAAAGCCGGTCCGAGGCACAGGGCGAGGGCTAATTGCGGCAGTCCCTGACCTCGGCTATGAACCTGATCAAGGGCCACTGGCAATTGATCGCAATTGTCGCGTTGGTGTTTGTGTTCTGGAACACGATGCTGATGCTTCCGTTGAAAATCCTGGTTGTGTTCCTGCATGAGCTTTCGCATGCAGGTGCCATTATACTGACCGGTGGTTCGGTTGAAAGTTTCTCGGTCTCTCCACAACAAGGTGGTCTGGTAATTGGCCGAGGAGGCAATCGGTTTGTCAGTCTGTCAGCGGGATATCTTGGGTCCTTGATGCTTGGGATGGGCCTGCTGATGATCGCCCTGCGCACCAATGCCGATCGGGCTGCGCTTGGTCTCTTTGGGGGAGTCATGCTGATTGTTGCGCTCCTGTATATCCGGGAACCGTTTGCCATGGCGTTCAGCGCGGGCTGTGGAGCGGTGCTGCTGGCCACCGCGTGGTTCCTGAACCGCAACCTGTGTGATCTGATTCTACGGGTCATCGGGCTGACCAGCATGATCTACGTTCCGTTTGACATTTTCGATGACACGATCCGACGCGCGGGATTGCGATCAGATGCATATATGCTGGCTGAAGAATTCGGCGGAACCACCATGATGTGGGGCGGGTTGTGGCTGGTGCTTAGTCTGGTGATGATCGTCTTTGGTCTGATGAATGTGCTGGGCCGCGACAGCAATGTGCGGATCGACCTCAGGATCAGATGATGCGCGCTCTTGCGCCGCTCTTCTTCGCGAAATTCTAAAAAGATACATTTAAACAGTGGCTTTAAATGGTCCGAGCACGTCGCTAGGCTGATGACGAGCAGCCAAAGGACCAACCCGCATGGATTTGACCAGAGCATCCGCGACGGACCTTCTTGACGCCTTATCCCGCCGACAGCTTTCAGCTGCAGAACTGATGCGCGCGACGCTGGAACGGATCGCCCAGGTGAACGGTGAGGTAAACGCGATTGTCGCGCTGCGGGATGAAAACGCTTTGATGGCCGAGGCGCGGGCGGCGGATGCCGCGTCACCTCGCGGCGCGCTGCACGGGTTGCCGATAGCGGTGAAAGATCTGGTAAATGTGGCAGGGATCACTTCGACGCAGGGTTCGCCATTGTTCAAGGATCATGTGCCGCAAACTGACGATCTGCTGGCCGCCCGGCTAAGGGCTGCTGGGGCAATTCTGATCGGTAAGACCAACACGCCGGAATTCGGACTGGGTTCGCACACGTTCAATCCTGTCTATGGTGCAACACGCAACCCTTATGATCCCACGAAAACCTGTGGAGGTTCGTCGGGCGGTGCAGCAGTGGCGTTGGCGACGGGAATGCTGGCGCTGGCGGACGGCTCGGACATGATGGGCAGCCTGCGCAACCCGTCCGCATGGAACAACGTATACGGGTTCAGGCCAAGTTGGGGGCGCGTTCCGTCTGAGCCAGTGGGGGACGGTTATCTGCATCAGCTTTCAACTCTGGGGCCTATGGCGCGCAGCCCTGAAGACATCGGGCTATTGCTTGACGTCATATCCGGCCCCGATCCAAGGATGCCATTAAACACAGAGGTCGAGCGCGTGTCGCCCGTTCAAGCGGCTGATCTGACAGGGATGCGCATAGGCTGGTTGGGCGACTGGGGCGGGGCGTTTCCGTGCGAAGAGAGTATCCTCGCGCTATGCCGCGATGCGTTGCACGTTTTCGAAGAACGCGGTGCGCGCGTTGAGGCGCTTGCACCACCGTTTGACGCGGACCTGATCTGGGACAGTTGGATTACTCTGCGCTCCTGGTCAGTGGCCGCAGGGTTGGAGCCTTTGGCCAAGAAGAAATCATCACTCAAAGATACCGCGCAATGGGAGTTGGAGCGCGGCCTGGCGCTCAGCGCGATGGATGTGCACCGGGCCAGTGTGAACCGGTCTGACTGGCACAAGCGGGCGGTGGAGCTTTTCGAAGACTATGACGCCTTGGTGTTGCCCGCAGCGCAGGTCTGGCCGTTCGAGCTCGAAACGCCGTACCCAACCGAAATCAAGGGGCAGGGGATGGATACCTACCATCGCTGGATGCAGGTCGTGACACCCGTCAGCCTTTTGGGGTTGCCCTGTCTGGGTGCGCCTGTCGGTTTTGGAGCACAAGGGCTGCCGATGGGAATGCAGCTGTTCGGTCCGCGTGGTGCAGATGCGCGGATCTTGTCGACTGGGGCGGCATATCATTCTGCAACGCTTTGGCCTCAGAAACGACCCGCCATGTAGAACAACCGCCCGGGAGGAGAAAACAAGAATGGACAAACCCTTTGGTGTGCCGACGCTGAAACCCGTTGATACCGCGATGCTGAAAGAAGCGTTACGCCGAGCTTGGCAGGATTATCGCCGCGCGCCGCTTTTCGGACTTCTGTTCGCAGGCTTCTACGTGCTGGCCGGGTGGCTGATGGCGTGGGTCACGCTGCAGACGGGAACGTCGTTCTGGCTGGTTTTGGCCGCGATCGGCTTTCCCCTGATCGGGCCGTTTGCTGCCGTGGGATTATATGAGGTCTCGCACCGGTTGGAACTGGGCGAGCCGTTGAATCCCGGTGCGATATTCGGCGTGGTCATACAGCAAAGCCGAAGGCAACTGCCGTCGATCTGCGCCATTATCGTGGTGATCTTTCTGTTCTGGTTCTTTCTGGGCCACATGATCTTTGCGCTGTTCATGGGGCTGTCGACGATGACCAATATTTCAACATCATTTGAGGTGTTCCTGACCCCGAATGGGCTGAGCATGTTGGTACTGGGCACACTGGTCGGGGCCGTATTTGCAATCATTCTGTACATGATCACCGTGCTGTCGATTCCTATGCTGCTGGATCGTGAGCTGGATTTTGTGACCGCGATGATCACCAGCTTTGCCTATGTCAAAGCGAACATGGGTGTGATGCTGGCGTGGGGGGCCTTCATCGCGATCATCACTTTTTTGGCGATGATCCCTTGGTTCCTGGGCCTGTTTATCGTCCTGCCTTTGCTGGGGCATGCCAGCTGGCATCTTTATCGCTTGATCTTGGACAACGATCCGTCCGGGGTTGCTCAGCCGACACCCTCTTAAATCTGTCCGTTTAAGTCAGGCCCTGATGAATTGTGCGCCTTTCGGGCCGATTGCAGTGCTGCGGACAAATCATGCCCAAGGTGATGCAGCGTAAGCCGTCTTACATCGGATCCACTGCCACCGGCCAACCGATACACATAACCCGACCATTCCTGAGGTGCCCATTCAGGCGGAAGGTTCAGAACCATCATTCTGCAATCCTGTGCGCCGGGCCGGGACATCAATGCGCAGACTTGTCCGCCGATGTGAGAAACGATGCCCTGAACCTCACGCATGGGCGCGGAGCATTTCGGCATATGCGACAAGGGTTCATAGCTGCGCAGCAAGGTGCAATGCCGAATGCGGCGCATAAACAGTAGCCGGTGAAGTGTTGGTTCGCGTCGGTTTGGTGAGGCCTCAGCGGCGTGATAAAATCCGGTCGCCATAGTTTTTTCTGACCCGGTGACGAGAAATCGATCGATGATTTCTGATGCGGGATGAGCGGCGACCGGTTCTATTTCATCCAAAGGTTTCAGCAGGATACGCGCGTCGATATCGAAGAATCGACACATCCGGTCCAGCACATCCGGCCTGGGAAAACTTTCACCTGACAGATAGCGATTAAACTGAGTTCGATTGATACCCAATTGGCGGCAAAGCTCTGAAACCGACCGATAACTGTTTGCGAGCTGCCTAAGGTTGGCTCCGAACATGCTGCGCAATTCTGCGGGGCTGCGATTGATGTCGGTCACTTCTGTCCCAGATTTCCGTTTGTATCTTCAGCAAAAACAGGTTTGCGGCGGCACAGCGGCCGCGCAGTATTCAGAAATCGTAAAGTTGACCCCAACGGGCGCTGCAAAGCGCCTCGCTACGCTTCACAGGCTAGTCTGATGATAAGCAAAATCAATAGGCTTTCAGCCTATTTGCATGATCTTTTTCATGCTGTTGCTCATATTTGATGAACGCATTAAGCCTTTTTGAGGTTAGCAGGGCACAATGGCCAAGCAGGCCGCCGCCCCGAGAATGAATTCAGTCCCGGGGCGGAAATGGGGCTTAGTCACCGCGCAACAGGGCTGCAACTCCGGTACGGGCGATTTCAATCAAGCCAAGAGGGCGCATCAGATCGGCAAAGGCATCGATCTTGTCCGGTGCACCGGTGATCTCGAAGATGAACGAATTCAGCGTACTATCGACGACATTGGCCCGGAAAATGTCGGCCAGTCGCAGGGCTTCGACCCGTTTATCGCCTTCACCCACAACCTTTATGATCGCCAGCTCGCGCTCGACCGAAGCACCTTCGACGGTCAGATCATGCACGTCACGGACCGACACGATGCGTCCAAGCTGCGCCTTGATCTGCTCGATCACTTGCGGGGTGCCGGTGGTGACGATGGTAATTCGGCTGAGATGCCCGGTATGGTCAACCTCAGCAACCGTTAGACTTTCAATATTATAGCCACGACCCGAGAACAGACCAATTACGCGGGCCAGAACCCCCGGTTCGTTTTCAACCAGCACCGCGATCGTGTGTTGTTCCTGCACGTCCGAGAATGTCGGGCGTAGGTTATATGCAGAATGGCGGGTGGAGCCTTTGACGATGTTTAGCGGAGTCATTGATAGACCTCATCTTGGACATAAGTTTCTTCGGGCTTTCGTAGCGCAGAGATCAGCGCTTGGAGGCAAACTACGCAAGCCAGTATTAGGATCGGGGCAAACACGAGGCGCAAAGACAATATCTCGGTCATCTTGAAAAGCACCATATGTGTTGCTGGTCCGATACCGATCCACATTGCGGCGGCCAGTACCAGACGCCATGGAGAAGTTGTCAGGACGCCAGCTCGAAGCAGGAACAATGCAACGATTGCAAGCAGCCCAGATTCATAGAACCAGAAGTACGGTGTAGACATGGAAATACCCAGAAAGAGCACCGCTACCCGCAAGTCAAAACCTACCCTTGGGCTGCGCCATGCAACGAAGACTGCAATTCCAGACAACACTGTCAGAGTCCATTGCATCGCAAGCGCGAGCGTTTCTGGCACACCTATGCTGGCCAGCAAGGAATAAGGGCTAAGCATCAGCGTATTGAGATGGATGGATTCTCGTATCTCTTCAAAGTGGACGCCCATCATGTTGCGCATTTCGGTCCAATATTCAACGCCAACGACCAGGGTGGCCAGAACGGACAAGACCACCGTCGTGACCGTTGCTGATATGATCGTTTTCCACGCACCGCTTGCCAAAAGCGCAAGCGGTATGAGCAGGCCGAGTTGGGGTTTAAGCGTCAGCAATCCAATAAAGAACCCTGCCAGCACGAAGCGGTCGTTCTTTAGCGCCGCTAGTGCGGCCAGAAGGCCTGCTGCCCAAAGGGTTGTGGTCTGCCCCATATACAAGTTTGGCAACATGGCGGGGGAGAGTGCAAAAGCAAACCAAACCGGTACAATTCCGCAGGAAAACGGTCGCACAGCAAGAAGCATTGCGACAATTGAGATCGCCGTGAAAATTGCCCAAGCCGGAGAAAACGACAATGCCCCGAGTGGTTGGAGTGCGACAAGGAACGAGGGAGGATAAGACCAAGGCATCCAATCGTCTTCCTTGGACGCTTCGTGTATTTCCGACAATCTGTCGATATCAAATGCCGCAAGCGGTTCGCCTAAATGCGCGAGGTGACCTGCAGCCCAGAACACCTTGAAATCAACGGATAACGCCATTTTTCCTTGATCAACAACGGCATACCAGCCTGTGCCGACCCAGAACAATATCAACGCTAGAACGAAGAGTGGAACCATGAGCCCCACTTGCCAACCGCGACGGCCGGCGAATATCGACAAATTCTCTTCCGGGCTCGAAGCTCTGGCTGAGAACTGACTGCTGAGATCACGCATGATCTAACCCTTTTTCATGTCACGTGCGGCGACCTTAGCTCCGGCATTTGACCTAGATGTGGCAAAGCGGTGCTCAAACAAGCACAGCTCCACCAGCTTGGATAACACCTTGCGTTTCGGCTTCGCCCAGCAGCATCTCATTGTGGGCCTTGCCCGATGGGATCATCGGGAAGCAATTCTCGTGCTTTTCGACCACGCAGTCGAAGATGATCGGACCGTCGTAATTGATCATCTCCATGATCGCGTCGTCCAGATCAGCTGGGTCGGAACAAAGAATACCCTTTGCGCCGAAAGCTTCTGCGAGTTTAACGAAATCGGGCAGGGCCTCGGACCACGAATGCGAATAGCGTTCGCCGTGCAGCAGCTCTTGCCATTGGCGCACCATTCCCAGCCGCTCGTTATTTAGGATGAACTGCTTCACGGGCAGGCGGTACTGCGCGGCCGTGCCCATTTCCTGCATGTTCATCAGCCACGAGGCCTCACCGGCCACGTTGATGACCAGCGCATCGGGATGTGCCATTTGCACACCGATCGAGGCGGGGAAACCATAGCCCATGGTGCCCAGACCGCCCGAGGTCATCCAGCGGTTGGGGTCTTCAAAACCCAGGTATTGCGCCGCCCACATCTGGTGCTGTCCAACCTCGGTTGTGACATAGCGGTCGTATTTCTTCGTCAGCTCTTCAAGCCGTTGCAGCGCGTATTGCGGCTTGATGGTCTTCTCGCTGTTTGTGAAGGCAAGGCAGTTGACCTTGCGCCATTCGTTAATCTGGTCTTGCCACTGCTTGATATTGGCAGCGTCTGTTTTGCGACCGCGTGCTTTCCAGACTTTCAGAATATCCTCAAGCACGTGGGCAACATCGCCAACTATTGGAATGTCGACACGGATAACTTTGTTGATCGACGACGGGTCGATATCTACATGGGCTTTGATTGAGTTCGGCGAGAACGCATCGATCCGGCCGGTGATACGGTCATCAAATCGCGCGCCGATGTTTATCATCAGATCGCAATCATGCATCGCCATGTTGGCCTCGTAGAGCCCATGCATCCCAAGCATGCCGATCCAGTTTTCGCCCGAGGCCGGATAGGCCCCAAGCCCCATCAGAGTCGAAGTGATCGGAAAGCCGGTTGCATCCACCAGTTCGCGCAGCAGCTGGCTGGCAGCTGGACCAGAATTGATAACGCCACCACCGGTATAGAAGACTGGTTTCTTCGCGGTCTCGATTGCTGCAACAAGTTCCGTGATTTCTTCCAAATCGCCTTTCAATACCGGCTGATAATGGGAAGTTGACGGTTTCGGCGTTGTATACTCTCCCGAGGCAAACTGAACGTCCTTCGGAATATCGACCAGCACGGGGCCGGGGCGACCCGATGTGGCCACATGGAAGGCTTCGTGCATAGTCGCCGCCAGCGAGTCGGTATCCTTCACCAACCAGTTGTGCTTGGTGCAGGGGCGGGTGATGCCCACGGTGTCGGCTTCCTGAAAGGCGTCAGAGCCAATCATGAAGGTCGGAACCTGACCGGTCAGAACAACGATCGGAATTGAATCCAACAACGCATCGGTCAAGCCGGTCACGGCATTGGTCGCGCCAGGACCGGATGTGACCAAGGCAACGCCCGGCTTGCCGGTCGAGCGGGCATAGCCTTCGGCAGCATGTACCGCACCTTGCTCATGCCGTACCAGAATGTGACGGATGTCATTTTGCAGAAAGATCTCGTCATAGATCGGTAGGACGGCGCCACCTGGGTATCCGAATACCGTGTCCACGCCCTGATCCTTGAGGGCCTGAACAACCATCTTTGCGCCGGTCATCTCACGTGTCATCTGCTTTGCTCCGTTCGCGACATGTGTCTTGCGTGTTGCCAAAAAAAAGCCCCCGAGATTTTCGGAGGCGCATGGGTTCGATTATGGTTTACCGTTACCGGCCCATGCGCGTGTTTCCTACGATTACGACTAGCGCTTTCATCGCCAGAGGCTCCTTCTTTGCGTGCAGGGACATTATGGTTGAGGGGAAGGGGCGTCAACAGGCAAATACAAAAATATTGTAAGTCCGGGCTTGTGGGATTTGATATTTTGTTGCGCAAAATGACGCAGATCGAGAAATATCCGCGAAAATTCGCCGTAAATTGGCGTGCGATCGGGCGATCAACAGTGGTCTGATTGCGTCAGGCCTATGTCTGAAACAGACCAGAGCAGCGCCCGATGCTGAGGCAGGCTGGTGAAAACAGCGCTAAATCGGGAGGTCAGACATGCTGCACGATCTTGTGGATCTGGGGCGCTATCCGATCGATCGGCCTGATTCATACGGGTACAGGCAGCTGATCGCGGACCTGAGGCGGGACCTGGAAGTTGATGGATGCGCGGTCCTCCCCGGCTTTGTGCACGAAGATGGCCTTGGGAAACTGATCGCTGAGGCCGATCACGTCGCTCCCAAAGCGCATCGATCGTTCAATCGCACGAATGCCTATTTTACGCAGGATGATCCCAGTTACGGGATCGGTCATCCAATCCGACGGTTTTATGACCGATCCAACGCCTTTGTTCCGGCTGACAACTTCCCTGTCACAAGCCCGCTGCGGCGTATTTATGAGTATGAAGGTTTCATGCCTTTCATCCGCATGGCTTTGAACGAGCCGGAGGATCGGTTCTTCCGATATGATGACCCGTTGGCGGATGTGATCATCAATGTGGTCGAGAAGGGAGGCGGCTTTCCGTGGCATTTTGACACCAATAATTACACCGTGACGCTGGCAATCCAGAATGGCGAGGAGGGCGGTGCATTCGAATACGCACCCAATCTGCGGACCAGTGAAGACGAGAATTTCAAGGGCGTCGCTGCGATTTTGGATGGCAGCAGGAGGGGTGTACACCAACTGGAACTGCAACCGGGTGACCTGCAGATTTTCAAGGGGCGCTATGCCTTGCACCGGGTTGCGCAGGTCGAAGGACAACGGAAACGCTATGTTGGTATCTTTTCGTTTGTCGAAACCGAAGGCATGTGTGGTGGGGTGGAGCGGACCCGTCAACTCTATGGCCGTGTGCTGCCGCATCATTATGAGCGTGAAGGGTTGCGGGGTGATCAACTGCTTGACTGATATGTGCTAATCTCGGGCCCGAGGTTGGAAAGGGCTGTTTTGATGCAGATATTACAACTTACACCATTTGTCCTTTGTTCTTCTTTGGACGCGCAGATTGAGTTCTACACTCGGCGGCTTGGGTTTTCCTGCACATTCAGGCAGGACAATTATGCCTTTTTGCGCCGTGATCCTGTGGCGATCCGATTATTGGAAAGTCCACCGCGTCAGGATGGGCGCGCATTGGGGGATGAGCAGTCGTTCTATGTTGACGTCAAAGGAATCGACAGCCTGTTCGAAAGCCTGCGCCCCAGGTTGGAGGAGCTGCCTGAAGGGCGGGTGCGCCCGCCATTCGATCAGCCCTATCAGCAGCGCGAATTTCATGTCCTCGATGAAGACGGTACTTTGGTGTTCTTTGGTGAAGATATCAGTGAACGCGGCAGCGGGTAGTGCTCCCGCCCGACTTCAATGTGCCGTTGGCACATCTCCTTCGGTTGGGCCGGGCAGCGCGTTTCGCGCTGCGGTCATAGCCCGGGGCTGGTGCCCTGCAGGACGCCATGCTCCAGGGCATAGCGGGTCAAGCCGGCGGTGGAGGAGATGCCAAGTTTGCGCTTGATGTTCTTGCGATGCGTCTCAACTGTGCGCACCGAAATGTCCAGCGCCAGTGCCACCTCTTTGTTGGATTTACCCTGCGCCAATTCCAGCAGGATTGTCTGTTCCCGGCCGGTCAGCGCCTCGCGCGTGTTGCCGTCCTTGGGCTCCAGCGAGCCGCTGGCCCCGGTACAAAGATACCGCTCGCCCCGCATCACTGCATCGATGGCTTGCTTGATCTCTTCGGTGGGAACGTCCTTGAGGATATAGCCTTTGGCGCCGTGGCTGAGCGCGGTTGAGATGTATTCGGGACTGTCATGCATCGACAGGATCAGAACGCGGGTTTTGGGCAGGCGCTCTAAAATGATCTCGGTGGCGTTCAACCCGCTCAGGCCGGGCATGTTGAGATCCATCAGGATCACGTCCGGCTGCAGGTGGGTTGCTCGATCGACAGCTTCTTGTCCGTTGGAAAGTGTGCCGACAACTTCGATCTCATCATAGCTTTCCAGCAGAGACTGAATGCCTTCGGCGACCATGGGATGATCGTCGACAATAAGGACCCGGATGATTGAGTCGGACATCAGATACCGGCCTTTCGTTTTGGCGTTGGGTCTTCCTGTGGTGGCAGCATATGACTGAGCGGCAAGCTGACCTCAATCACGGTGCCGCTACGCCCGCCGCGCGATGAGAGGATGCGTAAAGTGCCGTCAAGCTGTTCGATCCGTTCCTGCATGTTGCGTAGCCCGATTCCGGTGCTGACATGGCCTGGTTCGTTCCGCAACCCGCGACCATTGTCCGTAATCCGCATCGTGGCGCCTTTCTTATGACCCCGCAGGTCAATGGTAACACGGGTTGCTCCCGAGTGGCGCTCGATATTGGTCAGGGCTTCCTGCGCAATACGGTAGAGGGCAATCTTGCTGTCTTGATCCAATCGGTTTCGGAACACCACGGTTGAGAAATCGGTTTCAATACCCGTGCGTTCACTGAAATCGTCGGTCAAAGCCTTGAGCGCTGGCCCAAGCCCCAGATCATCCAGAACACCCGGACGCAGGTCGCGGCTGATGCGGCGAACCTCGGTGATGGCGGTTGCCAGATTGTCGATACCTGTTTGCAATGGTTCCTGCGCCGACACGTCGTCCCCGCGGATCAGACGTCGTCGGGCGTTGTCCAGTGCATAGCGTACGCCAACCAGAATCTGGCTGATGCCGTCATGCAATTCGCGGGCGACGCGCCCGCGCTCTTCTTCCTGAGCGTCCAGTACCCGCTGTGTCAGTTCCTTAAGCTTGGCATCAGCCAGCCGCCGTTCGCGGAAGTTCAGCAACATGCCCGAGGCAAAGACGATCAGAACAGCGGCCAGAACAATGCCTCCGATATAAAGGAAGGTTCGCTGCACGCGCGCCTCAACCTCAGCCCGGGCATTGGCGACGGTGGCGACGATGTCATCGATGAACACACCCGTGCCCACCACCCAGCGCCAGTCCTGCAGGCCAACAACATAGGCGATCATCTGAGCCTCTTCACCGGTCGATGGTTTTTGCCACATAAAGCTGTGCCAGCCTGCACCCTGTCGGGCGAGCGTGATAAACTCATCCACAATCGGGGTGCCATCGCTGTCGGTCAGATCGGCCCAGTTGCGATTGATGAATTCGGTCTGGCGCGGGCTGACGAGGTTGTTGCCGTCATAGTCATAGACAAAGAAGAACCCGTCCTTGCCGTAAATCATCGCCGACAGAATCTGGGTCACGAGGTTTTTTGCGATTTCGTCATCCGGGGAGGCGCGACCGTAAATATAGGCAAACCCGTTCCGCGCCTGGGTCACGTAATTACGCAGCTCTTCTTTTTTGGCTTCGATCAGGCGGCGCTCGAGGGCCTGTATCTCACTCTCGGCGGTCGCGCGCGATTCATAAGCGACCACCATTGCAATGGCCGCAACCGCTGCGATCAGCGGGATTGCGGCAACCAGCGACAGTTTTTGCGCATAGGTTAGCGAGATTAGGTTCCGGATTCCTCCCATGTTCGAATCGATACGCAAGCTGCCGGCAAATTGCAAAAAATTTGGAAGAACACATTGCTCGGCCACAGTGATTTGGGCGCGAGCGGTTAAAATCAACCGGATTTGTGCTTTTGAATGTGGAAAAACCCGACTGGCTACGTAGTAGTAGGTATTCACATTCATGTGTGTGGAACTAGGCTAACGCGCACTAGAAACGATCGACCCGGCATCACCCGGGGAATGAATATGAAGGGGAGGATCACTCATATGGATCGTCGTAAGTTTCTGAAAACATCAGCACTGGGCGGCTCGGCCGCTGCAGCCACCACGCTGGCAGCGCCCGCCTATGCGCAAGGCAAGCGCACGCTGACTATGGTCACCTCGTGGGGCCGTGGCCTCGCAGGTGTGTTCGACAGCGCGCAGCGTTGCGCCGACAGCATTACCACAATGTCGGATGGCGACCTGAACGTTGAAATCAAAGCCGCTGGTGAACTGGTTGGTGCCTTTGAGGTGTTTGACGCGGTATCGTCCGGACAGGCCGATATGTACCACGCGGCAGACTACTACTTTGTGGGTCAGCACCCGGGCTATGCGTTCTTCACCGCTGTTCCGTTCGGCATGACCGCGCAGGAACTGGTGAACTGGTACTACCATGCCGGCGGCATGGAGCTGCATGATGAGCTGGGCGAAATCTTCGGCCTGAAATCCTTCCTGGCCGGTAACACTGGCGCGCAGGCAGGTGGCTGGTACTCGAAAGAGATCAACAGCCCCGAAGACTTTAACGGCCTGAAATTCCGCATGCCGGGTCTGGGTGGCAAGGCGCTGGGCAAACTGGGCGCATCCGTTCAGAACATTCCGGGTTCGGAAGTGTA
Source organism: Ruegeria sp. AM5 (assembly GCF_056540645.1). Classification (NCBI taxonomy): domain Bacteria; kingdom Pseudomonadati; phylum Pseudomonadota; class Alphaproteobacteria; order Rhodobacterales; family Roseobacteraceae; genus Ruegeria; species Ruegeria sp. AM5. The sequence continues at coordinate 351,681 of NZ_JBQFXC010000001.1, forward strand.
TCAGGCGCTGTCGTCCGGTGCTATTGATGGAACCGAGTGGATCGGTCCCTGGGCTGATGAAAAAGCGGGCTTCCAGGAAATCACCAAAACCTACTACACCGCGGGCTTCCATGAGCCGGGTGCGGGTCTGTCGCTGGCCACAAACCGCGAGGTTTATGACAGCCTGTCCGCCGCGCAGCAGAAGATCATCGAGATCGCAGCTGCCGAGTGCCACCAGTGGAACCTGGCACAATTCCTGGCCAACAACGGTGCAGCGCTGCAGCGTCTGCAGGCCGGTGGTGTTAAGGTCATGGAATTCCCGGACAGCGTTTGGGACGCGTTTGGCGCAGCCAGCCAAGAAGTTCTGGATGAAAACATGGGTGATGAGCTGTTCAAGCGCATTCACGACAGCGCCATGGAGTCGATGGCAGCATCGTCGGCATGGAACAACCTGTCGTCGGGTGTCTACACCTCGCAGCGTGACCGCGTACGCGGCTAAGCAATCCGCTCAATGCAATCGGTTCCCCCGTCAGCGGGGGAGCCTTTCCTGTTGCACATAAGCGGCCCGGACATGCCGTCATAACCAAACGTGCAACCGATGCGACCTGGGGACAACATGCAGGACGAAAACGGTATCTCGTTCTTCGGCGCCCTGTGGAATGGACTGGTCTGGTTCATTCAGAACATTGCCGAAGCCTTCTATAATTTCGGATACGCCATCACGCATCCGCAGCTCTGGCTGGACTGGTCGAACAAAGAAGCAATCATGCGCTTTGTTTATTATGGCGGGTCTGTCGAGTTCTTCTTCGTGATCTTCGCGCTGTTTCTGGTGCTGACGGCCATTGGTCTTTACTATCGGAACTTCATGTGGGGAATGGTGCGCGGGCTCGAGGGCTTCGCCAATACCACTGGCCGCTTCTTTGCGTGGGCGGGATTGCTGATGGTAATTCAGCAGATCGTTATCGTATTCATGCAGCGGGTGTTCACACGGCCGGATATGTCCTTTGGGCTGGGTATACCTTTTCAAATGGATATCAGTTGGTTCGCCGAAGAACTTAAACTCTACAACGCCATGGTTGTCTGCCTCTGCTGCACTTATACATTCGTGCAGGGCGGCCATGTGCGCGTTGACCTGATCTATGCGGGCATCAGTCACAAGGCCAAACGCGTCGTTGATATGTGCGGGGCGGTTCTGTTCATGATGCCCATGGCCGTTCTGACCTGGATGTATGGATGGTACTTCATGTGGCGGCACCTGATCGTGCCGAAACCCTCGGCCAGTGACACGCTGGATAGGCTTGTGGCCAAGTCCCGAGCGCTGCGTTGGAACGTGGAAACCATCGGGTTTAGTCCTAACGGGTTCAACGCCTACTTCCTGTTCAAAATCCTGCTGGTGGTCTTTGCCGCCATGGTGTTCCTGCACGCGATTGCGTTCCTGTATCGCTCGTATCTGGAATACGTGGAAGGGCCGGAAAGTGAAGGAAAATACCTCGACAAGGACAGCCTTGGCGAGGGTGAAGAAGCCTACGAAGGCGCGCATTAGGGACGGAGAACCAGACAATGCTATTCGGACTTGATGGCGTCGAGATAGGCCTCATTATCGTATTTTTCTGCCTCTTCGGAGGCATTCTTTCGGGTTTCCCCGTGGCCTTTGCCATCGGTGGGGCCGGGGTGATTTCGTTCGGGATTATCGCTGCTTTGGATAGTGCCGGACTGTTGATCCACCAGGCGATCGACACCGGCTCGCAAGCCTACCGCGACGTGGTGAATTCTGGCGTCAAACCTGACGTGATATCCGTGTTCCGATACCCGGATTTGCCAAGGATCGCCGAGCCGGTCTTTGTACAAGGCTGGGAAACCGCGCTGGACCGGAATGTTTCCTTCATCGTGAACCGCATGAACGAACGTGTTCTGGCCGGGCAGTCGATCGAGACGCTGCTGGCGGTGCTTATGTTCGTTCTGATGGGCATCACGCTGGAGCGTTCAAAAATTGCAAACGACCTGCTGACCACGATGGCGCGCGTCTTTGGCCCGCTGCCCGGTGGCCTTGCGGTCTCGATTGTGGTCGTGGGCGCGTTCCTTGCTGCCTCGACCGGAATCGTCGGCGCGACCGTTGTTACCATGGGACTGTTGGCCCTGCCGACCATGCTGCGGAACAACTATTCGCCGGAATTGGCGACAGGTGTGATCGCGGCCTCGGGTACGTTGGGGCAGATCATTCCACCGTCCATCGTGATCGTTCTGCTAGGTACACTGGCTGGTGACCTCTATTCGACCGCGCAGGAAACACGCGCGGTTGAGGCCGGGTGCACCGACGCACTGACCTATCTGGGCGAGCCTGCAGTTGTTTCGGTGGGTACACTGTTCCAGGCCGCGCTGCTGCCTGGGATCATGTTGGCGCTGCTCTATGCGCTCTATGCCTTTGGCTATGCGCTGTTGAACCCGGAAAAGGCCCCGGCTGTTGAATTGTCGGGAGGCTCGGGTGAAACCATCACGCGCTCGGAAGGGCTGACCTGGCTGCTGGGCGCTCCGGTTGCTCTGATTGTTGGCGCGGTGCTTCTGGGAAGCGCGGGAGTGATTGGCAGCCAGAACATCTCGGTCTCGGCATTTACGGATATCGGGCAGGGCGCCTCGCTGCGCACGAACGTGTCCGAAGAGTGTAAGGCTTCGATGATCGAACTGCATGGGCAATCAGCCTGGGACCAGGCCGTGGCCGAGCAGGAAGCGATTGACGAAGCAGGTGGTTCGTCCGAAGCCCAGCGTCTGAGCGAAGAGGAACTGGCTGCTGCGCAAGAGGCCAAGATCGCCGCTGCAGCGCCAATTGGCAACGGTGTCGCCGTGATTGTGGTACTGCTGGGTCTGACACTGGTACTGGGTCGCGGAATCGCACCGTCGCAAGCGCCGCAGCCTCTGATCGTCGGAGCGATTGGCCTGTTGCTGATGCTGTTGGTCGACGTGTTGCTGATCGCGCCAACGACTTCGTCCGGGGCTACGTTCCTGATACTCGCCATACCTTTTGCGCTCGCAATGCATGGGTGCAAAGAAGCTGCCGCCCGTTGCGCGACCAATGATCTGATCCGTGTGGTCTTCCCACCGCTGGTGCTGATCATCGCGGTGTTGGGTTCGATTCTTGGCGGTGTCACCAACCCTACGCCGGCTGCGGCACTGGGGGCGGGTGGAGCGATCATGCTAGCGGCCTATCGGAAACTTCAGGATCAGAACCGGTCGGGCAAAGTGATCATCTGGTCGACCTTCGCGGTGATCATCGCTCTGGTGATGGGTGTGAACTTCGATCTGCGCATCAATCAGGGCAATGTTTCGGTCGAAAGCTGGATCGCGTTCATCATCGCCTATTCAGCCTACCTCTATGCGCTGTTCGGCTTGATCTACGGCTGCTGGGTTTTGTTCTCAAGCGGGGTTCTGACACCGGTGGTGCGCGAGACGGCCAAGGTGACATCAATGGTCTTCACCATCCTGATCGGATCGCAATTGCTGAACCTGGTGGTGATTTCCTTTGGTGGAGAGCACTATATCCAGCAGTTCCTGCGCAGCTTTGATAATGAATTCACGGTTTTCCTGATCGTGATGCTGGTGCTGTTCATTCTTGGCTTTGTGCTGGATTTCCTTGAGATCATCTACATTGTGATCCCGATCGTGGGCCCCGTGATCTATGGCGGATCGTTTGATCCGAAATGGGTGACCATCATGGTGGCGGTGAACCTGCAGACCTCGTTCCTGACGCCTCCGTTCGGATTTGCGCTGTTCTATCTCAGGGGTGTTGCGCCGAAAGAGGTCACCACTGGCCACATCTATCGCGGCATCATACCGTTCGTGATCATTCAGGTTGTGGGCATCGCAATCCTGTGGTTCTTCCCGTCGATTGTAACCATCGTTCCTGACCTGATCCCGAACTGATCTGTCGCTTAGACTGACGAATACGGAGGCCCATTAGGGCCTCCGTTTGTTTTTCAGGAATTCGGCTGTGGGTGTGTCAGCCTTTCAAACTCCGCTTCAGTGGCATGATCGATTGCAAGGTCTGTGGTCTCGACAAGTCCGGCATTGGGATTGTCGAACGTGGCCTTGTCCAGCTTGCCGACCTTTTGCCCGACAATGGTGGTCACCACCGCATCGCCAGTGACATTCACTACCGTCCGCATCATATCGAGGATCCGGTCGACGGCCAGAATGATGCCGATGCCTTCCAGCGGCATACCCAACTGGTTCAGAACCATCGCCAGCATCACTATCCCCACACCGGGCACACCTGCCGTGCCGATTGAGGCTAGAACCGAGATTGAAATCACGGTCAGATAACCGCTCAACCCCAGATCGATGCCATATGCGTTGGCCAGAAATACCGTCGCCACACCATGCATGATTGCGGTGCCGTCCATGTTGATCGTCGCCCCTAGGGGAATACCGAACGACGCCACGGAACGGTCAACGCCGACGCGCTGAGTCACGCATTGTAAGCTGGCCGGAATTGTCGCGTTCGAGCTTGAGGTCGAGAACGCAAACACCTGCGCCGAGCGCATCTTGCGCAGGAATACCCGAGGGCTCAGCCCGGTCGTAAAATACAGCAGCGCCATCAACGTGACACACAGATGGAATACCAGCGTCAGGCTGATCGTGGTCAGATAGCCGATCACCGGTCCGAATAAGCCAAAGCCCTCCATCGCAAAGGTTTTGGCAATCAGGCTGAAGACGCCGATGGGGGCGAAGGCCATGACGATATTGACGATCTTCATCGCCAGTTCATTCATGAACTCGCAGCCTTCCACAAAGGCCTTGGCGCGGCTGCCCATCATTAGCACTGCAATACCAACGACCATTACGTAGAAGATGATCTGCAGCATCTCACCATTGGCCAACGCGTTGATCGGGTTCTTGGGAATGATGTTTGCCAGTATTTCCCAAGTGGTCTGTGGGTTGGCGACGCTTACGCTGTCACCGGCCAGATGCAGGCTCGTGAATCCTGTGCCCGGCCCAATGAGGCCCGCAAAGATCAAGGCAGTTGTCACGGCCAAGGCGGTGGTGGCCAGATAGGTAACGAAGGTCAGCCCTCCGACACGGCCCAGCAATTTGACATCGCCAATGCCGACAACGCCGCACAGCAGTGAGAACACAACCAGCGGCACAACAAGCATCTGAAGTGCATTAAGGAACATTTGCCCAAACATGGACAGCACACCCTGCACAAGTGTTGCGTTGAGCGCAGCGATATCGAGATAGTTCAAGACCAGACCAAAGATCGAGCCCAAGGCGAGCGCGACCAGAATCTGGGTCGTCAGCGTGGCCGAAATCAGTCGGCGTGCGGCATATGTCATTTTCCCCCTCCTTCAGAACCTCTGCGACAGGGTGGGAGGCCTGCCGTAGCGACAATAAAGCCAGCCCGGTCAGCGTCTGATTGAGCTGCGGGTTTCAGGTTTGGGCTGGACGTTTAGAAGTGCGGCTAATTTGGTGACCATGCGTCAACTTTCAATCGCACGGGCGGGGGAAGGTCGATTAAGATTGCTTAACAATTGGGCGCAGCATGGCGGAAGGTAGTTTAACGTGATGAAAAAAATGTATTTATTTTGTCGATACAGGTGCTGAAAATTCGATCAAATCCCAACGATTTCCGAAAGGATCCCGCCAGACGGCGACAATTCCATAGGGTTCATGGCGCGGGCGCTCTTCAAATCCTACGCCTGCTTCCAGCATCGCCGCGTGATCGCGGTAGAAATCATCTGTTTCGAGGAAAAAGCCAACGCGCCCACCGGTTTGATTGCCGACCGATGCAATCTGTTCCGCGCCCACCGCCTTGGCCAGCAACAACGAAGCACCATCCGAGCCCGGAGGCGTGATCCGCACCCAGCGTTTACCATCGCCCAGATCAATATCCTGCGTCAGAGTAAAGCACAGCACTTTGGTGTAGAACGCGATCGCTGCGTCATAATCCGGGACGACCAGCGTCACCGCATGAAGGCTCTGACGCATGATAGATTAACCTTTGGTGGGGTGGCGGTCAGGCAGTTGGATGTTGGCCACCTGCTCGGCAATCGGGGCCGACGATAGGGGGTGGTGGGCCGTATGGTCACACTGCTCGGGATTTTTAATTCGCTGCCATTCACCCTGCATATAGACCTGCAAGCCCGCGAATTTGGCCTTGTACCCCATCTTGGGGCTGCCGGGCACCCAATAGCCCAGATAAATATAGGGCAACCCAGCCTCGCGCGCGATCTCGATATGGTCGAGAATCATGTAAGTGCCCAGCGAGCTTTGCTGGAACTCTGGATCGTAGAATGAGTAAACCATGCTCAGCCCGTCATCCAGTACATCGGTCAAACTGACGGCGATCAGCTCGCCGGTTTCGGGATCGGCATATTCTACGACTCGGCTGCGGATCGGGGTTTCCTCGATCATCGCGGCGAATTCGAAGACATCCATATCGGCCATGCCGCCATCCGCATGGCGCGCGTCCAGATACCGACGGAACAGGTCGAACTGTTCATCCGTTGCCCAGGGCGATGTTGCACGTCGGATCAAGTAGGAATTGCGCTTGTGGGCCCGTTTTTGGCTTTTGCTTGGCTGAAAGGCTGACACATCGATACGGGCAGATAGACAGGCGGCGCAGTCGGTGCAGGACGGGCGATACAGAACGTTCTGCGAGCGGCGAAATCCTTGTTGCGAAAGGCAATTGTTCAATTGATCCGCACCTTCCCCCTGTAGGGCGGTGAACAGTTTGCGCTCCATCCTGCCCTCAAGGTAAGGGCAGGGCTGGGGTGCCGTCACATAGAATTGTGGCGCAATTGGCAGCGTGTGTCGCATGAAGGTCCCGCATTTCCTCGGAACCGATGATAGCAACGGTTTTTGGCGCAGCCAAGTGTTTCACTCAGGTGTTTTTAGGCGCGCTGGTTGATCATCACGGTGCCGAGGAAGGCATCGGTCAGGCCCTGACAGCGGGCGCTGGTCATCATCATGATGACCGAAATGATCTGTAGTACCGGGATCGCCATGCTGACAAAGTAACCTGCCGTATGTGCAATGGCTTTCCCCGTATCCATTCGGGCGCCAAAGGCGTCACGCAACTCTATCCCCATGAAGCGCATCCCCAGTGTGGCCGAGCCGTTGGCGATGGTAACGACGCGATAGACAAAGCTGATGACTGCGTAGATCAGCGCCAATATGAAGAAGCCCATGCCAAAGGTCAGCAGAATCGCAACTGTACAGAGCAATGAGATAAAGGCGATGTCGAACAGCCACGCGAAAAAGCGCTTGGTCGCTACGGATTGGTAGAATTCGGGTTGGCTGTCGGGGTCAGGCAGATGAGACATAGACTGTAATCCGGGTTTTGTGCAGAAACACCCTGTCCCGATGGGGGGGGACAGGGCAAGCCACGATTAGGCAGGTTGTTCGCCGTTTTCGTCATCACGATTATCGCGGGCGCGTTCATCCATGAACTCGTCGAACTCGGCCTTGTCCTTGGCTTCACGCAGGCGGTGCAGGAACGCCTCAAAGTCTTTCTGTTCACGCTCCAAACGCGCCAGTGTGTCGGCCTTGTAGGCGTCAAACGCGCTGTTGCCCGAAGGTTTCATGGCGCTCATGTGGCTGTTCCACGACGAACGGCGGCTGCAGGATTTGCTGAACATGCGTTTGCTCCAGATCATATAGGCAAGAAAGGCCAGGCCGATGGGCCAGAAGAAGATAAAGCCAAGGACCATTGCGGCGATCCAGGCGCCTTTTCCCTTGCTATCAAGCCAGGCTTCGCTTCGGTGCAGCCATCCCGGATTTTGGGGAACGGCGTGGTCGGACAATGCGGTCATGTGCTCTCTCCAGCTAGGATGTAAATGCTTTTCACATTACCAAGATGGGAGGGGGGATAGGTGGTTGCAAGGGGGTATGTGAAAAAGATTTACATTTTTCGGAAACCAGCGTCTAACCGGGCGGATCAATCAGCGGGGTAAGGCGGATTTGCGTCTCAGTAATTCAGGCCAAGCGACGCAGCCCATCGGTTAAACGTTTCATTAAGAACGCTTAATAATCAAACCCTTCCATAGGGTTTGCGCAATGGCTGCATACATAGTTTTCCGAGGAGCAATCAAGGGAGGTCGCGGAAATGAATGTTGTGAACACAACTCATTGGCCGTTCGGGCCAGAGGAGAGTTTCATCTTGTCGACCGAACCAGGCCTAGCTTCGCAAGGCGGCGTATCTAGATCGATTGATCAAGTCGATTTGCCTTTTTTGAACCTCGATCCCCATGATCTCGAAGGGAAAGAAGATCTGCCGGATTTCGAACCGCGCGGGTTTTGGGACGGGATGATCGACAGCACGGTCAGCGCGTATCAGGGCGCTGGGTCTCACGAGGTTGAGTTCAGTCTTTTGATGGTGAACCACGAGATCGCGACACGCGGAAGCGCCACGCTCATTTCGGAGCTGTACCATACACAGCAAGTCGCGCTTGAAACCATAAGCATGCATGGAACGGCCATACCTGTTTCTTACGAGGCCCGGTCCGCCTTTGGATTTGAGGGCGTTCACATTGGTCAAGCAGCACAGTTTCAGCATCTGTCTATAGCCAGCGAACAGGGGGAGATGTTCGATGTGCATGGGGTCGATGCAAATGGCGATCTGGTTCTGGCGTCATTCGGCTATTACGAGGTCGTCGAGATCGCAGGCAAGCTTCATCAAAACGGTATTTCTGATTTTGCGCTGAGTTTTGAGGTGTCGTTCGAGCTCGAAATGAATGAGACCGGTCTTTATGAAGTATTTGCTGCGGTCTCGTTCGATGGCCAAATTGACTTTAACCACGGAATGTCGCGCTTTTTTGAGTTTGAAGAGGATATGTATTTCCCAGCTCGCAATCTGGGGAGTGTGGAATTTGGCCCTCTGCCAGATGGCCTGTTCCAACAACTGGCGATGTTTCAGGCTCATATGGGTGACGCCTGGGACGAGTTGGTGAGTTTGAACGATCAGCTTGAGGCGGTGTTTTTGCAGCTTCGTGAAGACGAGCACTATGACGAGTGGGATTTGGCCGGGCAGGGGATTGAAAATCCGTTCACTTTCGATTTGCCGCCAGTGGATCAGTGGCTATAACGATTTGGACATTAGGCCCTTTCTGCTGTTCAATCGGACAGGGCTAAGCCAACTCTGTCCGATCATGTGCGCTGGCCGCATCTGATTTTCGGCCGTCACAAGTCATAGGCAAATGGAAGATATTGAAAACACCAGCCCACCGTCACTCGATCAGATCCTCTCGCTGGAAAAACAGGTATGGACTGCGCTGGTTGAAGGCAATGCACAGGCCGACCGGGCACTTCTGAGCCCCGATTTTCTGGGCGTGTATCCAACGGGTTTTGCCAACCGCGACGATCATGTTGGCCAGTTCGCCGATGCGCCTACGATGGCGCAATATGAACTCAGCGATACCAGGTTGCGCGTCTTATCGGCGGATGTGGTCTTGCTCTCATACAGGGCAGATTATCTACGCCCCGAAGCACAGGAATGGGAGGCGATGCTGATCTCATCCCTATGGGAGCGGCGTCACGATGTCTGGATCAACAGTTTCAGCCAGGACACGCCACTGGAACGGTCATGAGCCAGCCTCTTGTTATCAACCGCTTGCCGCGCGCTTTTCATACCGATCTGGGTGACGAAACACGCGCGGCGCTGCCCGATTTGACTGCCGAGCAGGGGGAGTTGATCGCGGGAACTGCGGGCTCTAGCCCCTACCTGAAAGGGTTGATTGACCAAGAAAGGAACTGGTTGCCACACGCGTTGCAGCAACCGGAGCAGGCATTGTCGGAACTGATGGACGCGGCGCGCGCGCTGCCGTCGGATCAGTTGAAACCCGGTTTGCGGCAAGCGAAGAGGCGCATGGCCTTGCTGACGGCGCTGGCCGATCTGGCGGGTGCGTGGCCGTTGGAAAAGGTAACTGCTGCGCTGACTGACTTTGGCGCTTTGGCCGTAGATGTGGCAGCGAAGGCCGAAATTGCCGCGCTGATCCGGCGCGGCAAGCTGCCGGGTATGACCGAGAATGATGTCGAAACCGCAGCTGGTATGGTCATTCTGGCGATGGGCAAAATGGGCGCATATGAGCTGAATTATAGCTCGGATATCGATCTGATCGTGCTGTTCGACGAAACCCGTTTCGATCCCGATGATTTCTATGAAGCCCGTCAGGGAATGGTGCGCGCCACGCGGAATTTCTGTGCCACGCTCAGCGACAAGACGGCGGATGGGTATGTATTCCGCACCGATCTGCGACTGCGCCCGGACCCGGCAGTCACACCCGTGTGTCTGGCGATGGAAGCGGCTGAGCGCTACTATGAAAGCCTTGGGCGCACGTGGGAACGCGCGGCCTATATCAAGGCACGCCCCTGCGCCGGGGACATCGCGGCAGGTCAGAGATTCCTTGATGCATTGCGCCCGTTCGTCTGGCGGCGGCATCTGGATTTTGCCGCCATTCAAGACGCCCATGACATGCGCTTGCGCATTCGCGAGAACAAGGGAACGGGCGGAAGTCTCTCGATTCCCGGCCACGATATGAAGCTGGGGCAGGGCGGTATTCGAGAGATCGAGTTTTTTACTCAGACCCGTCAATTGATCGCGGGCGGACGTGATCCCGACCTTCGCGTCCGGGGTACCGTTCCCGGTCTGGCGGCGTTGGCGTCGAAGGGCTGGGTGCCCGAAGACGTCGCAGAGAAACTGACTGACCACTACCGCGCCCACCGCGAGGTCGAGCATCGCATCCAGATGGTGCACGACGCACAGACCCATAAGGTGCCAAATTCAGAGGACGGTTTCGAACGGGTCGCGTGCCTGATGGGGATCAGCAGCGCCGAATTGACCGCCGAACTGACCCGCCGCCTGACCGAAGTGCACGAACTGACCGAAGGGTTCTTCGCCCCTGGACCAGGCGCGGTACCCGTGCCGCTTCAGGAGGTTGAGTTTGACAAGGGTGTGCTGGCTCGCTGGCCGACTTATCCGGCGCTTCGATCGCAGCGTGGTGCACGGATATTCGAGCGGCTCAGGCCGGAACTTCTGGCGCGATTGGCAAAAACTGCGAAACCCGACGAAGCGCTATTGGCACTGGATGGTTTTCTGGCGGGATTACCCGCCGGAGTGCAGCTGTTTTCCCTGTTCGAGGCGAACCCGCATCTGATCGATCTGCTGGTCGATATCGTTGGAACGTCACATGCGCTCGCCACCCATCTGTCGCGCAACGCCTCGGTTTTTGATGCGGTGATTGGTGGCAGTTTCTTCAGCGATTGGCCCGGGCAGGCGACCTTGCAGTCGGACTTGACGCAGGCCTTGGCAGAGGAAAGCGACTATGAAACACAGCTCGATTTCGCACGTCGCTGGTGCAAGGAGTGGCACTTTCGCATCGGTGTGCATCATCTGCGCGGACTGATCGATGGGGCGCAGGCCGGGCAGCAATATGCCGAACTCGCGCAGGCCGTGATTGCGGCGGTTCTGCCCTGCGTTGTCGACCAGTTCTCCAAAAAGCATGGACCGGTGCCGGGGCGCGGCGCTGCGGTTTTGGGCATGGGGTCACTTGGGGCAGGGCGCATCAACTCGCAATCCGATCTGGACATGATCGTCATTTATGACCCGCAGGATCAGGATATGTCCGACGGTCCTCGCCCGCTGGCGACGCGGACGTATTATGCTCGGTTCACCCAGGCACTGATCACGGCGCTCAGCGCGCCAATGTCGCAGGGACGGCTTTATGAGGTCGACATGCGTCTGCGCCCGTCGGGCAATCAGGGGCCGGTGGCCACAAGCTGGGCCAGCTTCACCAACTATCAGCAGAATGAGGCCTGGGTGTGGGAACACCTTGCTTTGACTCGCGCCCATGTCGTCGCAGGCGACGCCGGTCTGGCCGAGGATATCGAAAACTTCCGCGCCGATTTCCTGTCGCAACCGCGCGACCGTGACAAAGTGCTGAAAGAAGTGGCCGAGATGCGCGAAAGGCTGGCCGGCGCAAAAGCGCCAGCGGGCGTTTGGGACGCAAAGAATGGGCCGGGCCGCATGATGGATATCGAACTGATGGCAGAGACGGGCGCATTGCTGGCCGGATTGCCCCAGCGCGATGTCCATTCGGGTCTGGATGGGGCGGTCGCTGTCGGGCTGCTGGATGTCGCGCAGGCGCAAACCCTGAAGGGTTGTTACGATTTATGCTGGTCGGTGCAATGTGCGGCGCGTCTGCTGTCGGGAAAGGTGATCGAGGCCGACAAGATCGGTGAAGGCGGTACGGCCTTTCTGTGTCGGGCGACCGGGTTCGATCAGGTCGAACAGCTGCAATCCGCGTTGCAAGACAATTACAGCACTGCGGCCTCGTTGATCGGCGCAGTTGTCGGAGGGGTTGAAGATGGCACGCAGTGATGATCCGAATGACCACAAAGGCCTGATCCGCGAGGCGTATCGCATTGAAGGCATCACCTTGCCCGAGTGTCGCAGCATCTTTCTGGATTGGGCGCTGAGCCTGCCCGGAGAGCTTGACCAAAATCAGGCTCTGACCAACCTGCACGCAGTCTATTCGGAACAGGCTGCTGATCATCCGATGACGCAGGTCCTGACCGAGGGTTTGCAGGCGGCCCATGCCCCCAAGCGTCGTGGCGGCTGGCGCAAGCGCAACCGTTAACGGGGCTTTCACCCACGCGCATTCACGATTATGAGGGCGCCATGACAACCACAGCTGATCGCCCCCGTATCCGTTTGAAACCCAAGGCCAATGCGCGTGGCCTGCGCCACGGGTTTCCCTGGGTCTATGCCAATGACATCGTCACCGACCGCCGGACCCGCAAAATCGGGCCGGGGTCCTTGGCTGTGCTGGAAGACGAGAAGCGCGCGCCAATCGCTCTGGTCGCAGTGAATCCGGTCTCGAAGATCATGTGCCGGGTGCTGGATCGCGACATTAACGCGCAGTTGGATGCGGACTGGTTTGAAACCCGTCTGCGCCGCGCGCTTGAGATGCGCGAGCGACTGTTCGATGCGCCTTACTATCGCCTGATCCATGCCGAGGCGGATGGGTTTCCCGGGGTGATCATCGACCGGTTCGGAGACGCCTGCGTGATCCAACCCAACGCAACCTGGGCTGAGGCACATCTTGAATCTCTGACCGACGCGCTAGTCAAGGTGACCGGGGTCGACACCGTGCTGAAGAACGCCTCAGGGCGCACGCGTGTGCTCGAGGGGTTGGACGACACCAATCTGACCTTGCGCGGCATCGCGCCCGATAAGCCTCTGCCGGTGCCAATGAATGGCGCAACCTACATGGCTGACCTGACTGGTGGACAGAAAACCGGCCTGTTCTATGACCAACGCCCCAATCACGCGTTTGCCGCCAAGTTGGTTCACCCCGAGGCGCAGGTGCTGGATGTATTCAGCCACGTCGGAGGCTTTGGTCTGGCCATGCTGGCGGGCGGCGCAGCACAGGCATTGTCCGTTGACGGCTCGGCAGCGGCGCTCGAATTGGCGGCGAAGGGTGCGGAGGCCTCAGGATTTATAGACCGCTTCCAAACGCGGCAAGGCGATGCCTTCGATATACTGACCAAGCTGGGCGAAGAGGGTGCGTCGTTCGACGTCGTCATCTGTGATCCCCCGGCCTTCGCCCCCTCGAAACAAGCATTAGACGCTGGCCTGCGCGCTTATGAGCGTATTGCGCGTCTGGCAGCCCCGCTGGTCAAGCCGGGCGGGTATCTTGGCCTATGTTCCTGTTCTCACGCCGCTGATTTGGGCCGCTTCCGCGACGCCTCATCCCGCGGGATCGGACGGGCAGGGCGACAGGCCCAGCTGATCCACACGGGATTTGCCGGGCCAGACCATCCGCAACTGCCGCAGCTGGCAGAAAGCGGTTACCTCAAAGCTGTGTTCTACCGCCTGTGAAAGCGGTTCTGGATACCTGCGTCATCTATCCGACAGTGATGCGAGAGATGCTGCTGGGTGCTGCGCGGCTTGGCCATTTCACGCCCGTCTGGTCGATGCGTATCCTCGAAGAATGGGCCCGTGCCGCCCGCAAGCTCGGCCCCGAGGGAGAGGCGCAGGCACGCGCCGAAATCGCGCTGGTTCAGGCCCAATGGCCCAATGCCGAGCAACCCGCCAACCACGGTGTTGAACAACGCCTCTGGTTACCGGATGCCGCCGACATCCACGTTCTGGCTACGGCGGTCACAAGCTCAGCGGATGTCGTTGTCACCGTCAATGCCAAGGACTTTCCCAAGAATATTCTGGCCGAGGAAGGGCTTGATCGGCGCGACCCCGACGGGCTGCTGCATGAATTCTGGCTGTCGGACCCAGAGGGTCTGACGCAGATCGCCACCACTGTCCTTGCCGAAGCTAACCGCCTGTCCGGCGATCAATGGACTCTGCGCAGCTTAATGAAAAAAGCCCGCCTGCCGCGCCTGGGCAAGGCCCTCACAGCGTAGTACCGGATCCTCTTCATCTGGCCATAAATATCTCGGGGAGCGCGAGGGGCTGGCCCCTCGCTCCCGATCTAGCCACCAGAACCCCACTTCTGTTCCAAAACCTCCAACGCCGCAATTCGCTCATCCGTCTTGGGGTGGCTCATCAACCAGGCGGGTACGACGCCCGCACGCTGCTGCGTCAGATCCTCTAGCTTGTGGAACAATGATTTCTGCGGACCAATACCGATCCCTGCCTTGGTCAGCAGCGCGGCCGCATATTCATCGGCCTCATATTCATCACTCCGCGACAGGCGGGAAGCCAGCAGATGGGTCAGCATGTTCGCAATCCAGGCACCAATGAAGGGGATGAAGCGGTTCAATAGCATCATCAAGGCAGCGCGCAGCGCGTTTTGGCCCGAGAAATCAATCATCCGCCGCCGTGCGTGGCCAAGCGCGACATGGCCCAATTCATGCGCGATTACGCTTGCCATTTCTTCGGCTGAAACCTCGCCATTGCGGAATTTTCTATAGAACCCGCGCGTGATGAAGATACGCCCGTCGGGCGCGGCCAGACCATTCACCGGATCAATCTCGTAGATGTAGACCGGGACCCGGTCAATTTCCAAAGCTGCAGCCAGCCGGTCCGTCATGCGTTTGAGCGCAGGGTCTGCAAGCTCGGTCGATTTCGCGTCCAGTTCACGATGCGTGCGCCAGACGGAAATCCGGTACATCACAACGGCATAAGCTATGGCCAACAGGATCGGGGTTAATCGAAGCATGAGTTAGATATGGGCGGCCCGCCCCGAGGAGGCAAGCGGTAACTCGCCCTTCACGTCCGATCAGATGTGCGGTTCAAACCAGCGCTACCTGCTTGGCGAGGGCAGGTGCAGGTTCGAATGAAATTCGGCAAGGGACTGCTTGGTCAAAACTGTGCCCTTCGAGGCCTCAAAAAATGCGCGTTCAGCTTCCTTTTCTGCGACCAGAGCATCAACTCTCAGGTCCCTCACATCCGCGCGCAGATCGTCGCGCGCCTCCTCGTAGGTGTCAGCGTCACGCAGCTCATCCTCAAGCGCACTCAGCTTGTCATCGTAGTCGGGATCCGCAGGATCAAGCGCGGCGATATCATCGGCGATGTCTTCGCTGCTGCGGCCATCGTAGCCTTCGTTCAGATCACGCAGTTCACGGCGCGCCTCATAGAGGTCACCGCGCAGGTCGTAATAGGTTTCCGCTGCAGCCTGATAGGTCGCGATCTTGCCGACATTGCTGTTGGGCGAGGCGTTGCGGAACGCCGGGGCTGCTGCCTTAGACGCATTCAGGTTACGCAGCTTGTCCGAGCCATCGGGATCGGTGATCGCTGCAACAAGCGGGTCGCGGTAATAGCGGTAGCGGTCCTTCTTGCGATCGGAATATGGCTTGTCGTAGCGCAGTTGATAGTCGGTTTCATCATAGAACTTCTTATCATCCGAATAGCGGTAGCCGTCAGGATCGTAAGACACCGGCTGGATCGTTGCCCAGTCCTTGTGCCGGTAGTTTGGCTGTGGCAGATCGAGATTGCCGTGGAACTCGCCCAGCGTCGCCTTGGTCAATGTCCGCCCTTTCGAAGCGTCATAAAAGGCAGCCTCCGCATCTTGCAACGCGTCGCGGGTTTCGTATCTCAGATCCCTCACATCCGCGCGCAGATCGTCGCGCGCCTCCTCGTAGGTTTCAGCATCGCGCAGCTCATCCTCAAGCGCACTCAGCTTGTCATCATAGTCCGGATCCGTAGGATCAAGCGCGGCGATATCATCGGCGATGTCTTCGCTGCTGCGGCCATCGTAGTCTTCGTTCAGATCACGCAGTTCACGGCGCGCCTCATAGAGGTCCTCGCGCAGGTCGTAATAGGTTTCCGCCGCCGCCTGATAAGTTGCGATCTTGCCGACATTGCTGTTGGGTGAGGCGTTGCGGAACGCCGGGGCCGCTGCCTTGGATGCATTCAGATTACGCAGCTTGTCCGAGCCATCGGGATCGGTGATCGCCGCAACAAGCGGGTCGCGGTAGCGACGCTTGCTGGGCTTTTTATCGTCATAGTGCTTGGTTTTATTATCTGTGCGAGCAACAGGTCGCGGGGAATACTCAACCGGAGCAACCGACGCCTTGCGGTACGATTTCTTTACCCGGTTCGCGCTTGACTTGGTTTTTACCGGCGAACGCTTGCCAAATAGTTGCTCGACATCGCGTTTAAACTCTCTTCCAAAGCCCGCCAGTGTGGTCTTTTGTACCTTGCCGTTCCGTCCCTTAGCTTTAGCAGAGGTTTTGGCTGACCGGTGGTGTTTTGCCTTTTGCTTCTTGTTAAACCCGAAAGCCTTTTCCACGCGGCGCGTTTTGGACTTGGCCTTGCCGGGATCTTTACCCGCGCTTTTGGCACCCTTAGTCTTGCCGGATTTTCCCTTTTCGCCACCTTTGTTGCCGTCGTTGCTTTTTCCAGAATTACCTTTGCCGCCGCCGCGGCCCTTTCCATTGCCATTATCATTCTTGGCATAAGCGGCGTCAGGGGAAAGTACCAATGTCGCGGTCGCACCCGATGCAATTGCGAACGCTGTAATGGTCAAAACAGATGTCAGGATATTTCGTAGTTTTGAAATGGTCATCTCAGCCCCCCAGCTTCAATCCCTTTGTCGTATATCACGAATTCGAGAGAGGCAGGGAATTTTGCCGAGATTGTTTCTTTGGTGGTGCTTTTGACGCGAATATCTCTGAAAACTAGGCCTATTGTTTCCGGTTTCTGAGTTAACCAGGACTCCGACGGTGACTAGCGCGTCAGTTCCCGCATACCTTGTTCCAAACCCGCCAGCGTCATGGGTACCATGCGATCTTCGAATATCTCACGGATCATGCCGATCGAATGGGTATATTCCCAATACTTCTGAGGCACTGGATTGATCCACAGGTTCGATGTCCACTGTTCGCGTGCACGGCCCAGCCAGACTTGGCCAGATTCCTGATTCCAATGCTCATTTGCACCGCCGGGATAAGCGATCTCGTAGGGACTCATCGAGGCATCGCCGACAAAGATGCATTTGTAGTCCGGCCCGTATGTGCGCAAGACCTCGTGCGTCGGAGTTTGCTGATCCCAGCGGCGGCGATTGTCGCACCAGACGCCTTCATAGAGGCAATTGTGGAAGTAGTAGTATTCCAGATGTTTGAATTCGGTTCGGGCCGCTGAGAACAGTTCTTCGACGACCTTGATATGCGGGTCCATCGATCCGCCCACGTCCAGAAACAAAAGCACTTTGACGGCGTTGTGTCGTTCGGGTCGGGTTTTGACATCCAGATATCCGTGTTCAGCCGTAGCCCTGATCGTTCCATCCAGATCAAGCTCTTCCGCTGCACCTTCACGCGCCCAGCGGCGCAGGCGTTTCAAGGCAACCTTGATGTTCCGGGTGCCCAGTTCAACAGTGTCATCTAAGTTCTTGAATTCGCGCTTGTCCCAGACCTTTACTGCACGCTGATGGCGGCTTTCTTTCTGGCCGATGCGCACGCCTTCGGGGTTGTAGCCATAGGCACCGAAAGGTGAGGTGCCCGCGGTGCCGATCCACTTGTTACCGCCCTGATGGCGACCCTGTTGGTCCTTGAGGCGCTCGCGTAGCGTCTCCATCAGCTTCTCAAAGCCACCAAGCGCCTCGATCTCGGCTTTTTCTTCATCCGACAGGTGCTTTTCGGCCATCTTTGCAAGCCACTCGGCAGGAATATCGACCGCCTCGAGTACTTGATCGAAACTGATTTCACCCAACCCTTCGAAACTGGCGGCAAAGGCACGGTCGAACTTGTCGATGTTGCGCTCGTCTTTCACCATCGAAACGCGGGCGAGATAGTAAAACGCCTCGACATCGTATGTCGCCAAGCCCTTTTTCATCCCTTCCAGAAACGTCAGGTACTCGCGCAGAGATACGGGAATGCCCGCGTTTCGGAGGTTTTCGAAGAAGGGCAGGAACATCGTTCTATACCAGACGAACAATGACCAGTGAAATCACCAGCCCGACCAACGCAAAGGCAATGCCGTAACCTGCAGCGTATTGAGCCATATCCGCACCGCTTCCGTTACGTTTGCGTGCTGTCAACGCGCCCAGAATCGCGCCCAGAATAGCCATGCCCAGAACCACTATCATGTGACGTTATCCACCCGTGCTTGTGGCGGCTGACTGCGCGATGTCTTGTGTGACCGAGCGCACCACCAAATCCGAGCCGAAGCCGTAACGTGCCCATCCGATACTGTCCAGCCGAACGCGACGTGCCTGATCTAGTTGACCGGACTGCCGCAGCGCCTCGGATTTGAGCAGCAGCAGGGTGGCCAGAAGGGCGGCGTTCTCGGCCTTCGTCATAACACTGATTGCTTTGTTCAATTCGGGCAGGGCCTCGGTGCCCTGACCCTGTGCCAAAGCAAATGCTGCGGTTTGTGCCGTGATATGAGCGCGCTGAATTTCCGTTCCCGGGGTGGCGTTCAGGTATTTCAGGGCAATTTCATATTGCTGCTGCGCCGCCTCGGGGTCGTCGAATTGCCCCATGCGCCCCAGCAGATAATGCGGATAGGCGCGGCGGTGGTCGGTCCAGCCTTGCTGTTGACCAATTCGCGCTGCCTCGTTCGCAGCGTTAACGCGCTTGGCCGTACCAGTGCCAGCCCCCAAAGCGCGTTGAACTGCATTAATCCACACCCGAGGTGTCTCAGTAACCTGTTGTGGCGCAACCCGATCCCCTCTGGGGTTCAGCCGGCTGAGTACGCCGGGCAGAACCGCTGCCACCTGTTCGCGTGTCATGCCATTTTGCAACTCAGGCGCATAGGCTGCGCGCAGGATCAACATGTCGAATCCGGTCAGAACCGTGTGGAAATTGTCGTCGTTGAATACTGAATCGGTTAGGCGATAGAGGTCGTTCAGAGGTCCAAGTGCCTGAGCCAATTCTTCATGCAGGCAGTCCCGAATTTCCTGTGGGCTGGCATCGTAGGGGATGAATATCCCGATCCGTTCACGTTTTCGCAGTTCGGTCCAGTTGCTTTTGCTTTTGCGCCTGTCACGGCGGTATTCTTCCAGACTTGAAGAGTTGGGCACGACGAAACAGGCTGCCTGCGGCAGGATGCGGCGGATCTGTTTCTGGCTTACAGCCTCGATCGTGATGTTCGCCTGACCCTCTGGAATCTGCCGGATGTCGATCTTCGCCTCACGTTGCAACCGGGTCAGTAGCCGGCTCAGGTCGGTCTGCATCGTTGGTGGCGGTGTCCCAGTCAGACGCACCGTGATGGGTCCATCAAATCGGGTGAAAACGGGCAACTCTGCGCCGCTCTCAAGTGCGAAATGCAGCGATAGGAAATCTGCGGCGATGTTCTTGTTTGAGCGGGCAGGCGGGCTTGGACGAGCAGCGCCGAAGGATTTAGACGGCGGCAGCGAAGCTTCAATCACCTGGGTACGGGTCGGCGTCTCGATCCGGTCGACCGTGGTGCAGGCAGACAGCGCCGCCAGAAGTAGGGTTGCGCCTAAAAGCCTCATGGTCGCTGATACTTCAGGAACGGCGACAACTTGCCGATGCGGTCATAGAGTTTGCGTGCGGTATGGTTGTTTTCCTGCGTCAGCCAATAGACTGAGGGGGCTTTCTGCCTGTCCGCTTCTTCATAGACGGCCTCAATCAGGGCGCGCCCAACTCCGGTGCCTCGCGCTTCTGGGCGGGCATAGAGATCCTGCAGATAGCAGACACTTTCTTCCTTCCAGGCGTGGCGATGAAACAGGTAGTGGGTCAGTCCAAGCAGTTGCCCATCCAAATCCGCGACAAAACAGGAAAAGTCATTCGGATCATCACCTAAGAGCCGCGCAAAGGTGCTTTGGAAAGTCGAATCCTGCACTTCGGTTTCATAAAATGCCAGGTAGTCACGCCACATTTCGGCCCATTGATCCCGGTCTTCTGGTTGCAAGGGGCGAATTGTGACGGCGTTAGACATTTTACTATTTCCTGCTCTGGAGGCCCGATTGGCGCGGGGTCTTTCGTTGATGTAATGCTGACACCCGACCGTACCGATGACAAGCTGTGATCACCGCTTGCTGCGCGCCATAAAGGCCAGCCGTTCAAACAGATGTACGTCCTGCTCATTTTTTAGAAGCGCACCATGTAGCTTGGGCAGTGCATTCACACCGTCGCGTTTAAGGTCCTCAGCGCTCAAGTCCTCAGCCAAGAGCAGTTTCAGCCAGTCCAGCACTTCCGAGGTCGAGGGCTTTTTCTTCAAACCCTGCGTTTCGCGGATTTCGTAGAACTGGGTCAGCGCGGTGGTCAGCAGCGCATCTTTGATGCCGGGGTGATGGACTTCGACGATACGGCGCATCGTGGCTTCGTCTGGAAAGCGGATGTAGTGAAAGAAGCAGCGGCGCAGGAATGCGTCAGGTAGTTCCTTTTCGTTGTTCGACGTGATTATGACGATAGGGCGGTTCTTGGCACGGATCGTCTCGCCAGTCTCGTAGACGTGGAACTCCATCTTATCGAGTTCCTGCAGCAGGTCGTTCGGAAACTCGATATCAGCCTTGTCGATCTCGTCGATCAGCAACACGACCTTTTCATCCGCGTCAAACGCCTGCCACAGCTTGCCCTTGCGAATGTAGTTCGAAACATCATGCACGCGCTCTTCGCCAAGCTGGCTATCGCGCAAACGGCTGACCGCATCGTATTCATACAACCCCTGTTGCGCTCGGGTGGTGGATTTCACGTTCCACTCAATCATCGTCAGCCCCAGCGCGCCTGCGACCTGTTTCGCCAGCTCGGTTTTGCCGGTTCCGGGTTCGCCCTTGACAAGCAGCGGGCGTTCCAGCGTGACGGCGGCGTTCACGGCAATGTTCAGATCGTCGGTGGCAACATATTCTGCGGTGCCTTGAAAACGTGCGGTCATGGGACCCCTCATGTGGTTTCCGCGGAATGCGGGCTGGGTTTGCTCTGCTCGGGTTACAGAGAGGCAAGGTTATTTACAAGCCGGGCCGCAGCGTCGCGAAAGGATGGAATGGGCTGTAAGTCCAATCTGTTTTGGGCGATTCGTTCGGGGCGGGGTATCGCAGGGGTTGAAGCTGCCTGAAAAACGCCTTGCGAGAACCACAGAAAAACAAGGTTTTGTTGTTACAAGTCTCAATATTAGAGCAGTCGGAGTGACGCGGCGGCGAGGCATACGTTTGTGTAGTGACAATCTCTGCCCCGTCGGATAAACGCTCCGCAGAAGGGGGTGCCGAATGTCAGGTAATACAATCGCAACCGACGTTTCAGGCCATACCGAGGGAGCAAATATGAAGCAGGAAGTTTTTCTGCCGGAAGATTACCGTCCGGCTGAAGATGAACCTTTCATGAATGATCGCCAGCTTGAGTATTTTCGCCGCAAGCTGATGGATTGGAAGACAGAACTACTCGCAGGCAGCCGTGATACGATCGAAGGTCTGCAGGACAACACCCGAAACATTCCCGATGTCGCTGACCGCGCAAGCGAAGAGACCGACCGTGCGCTGGAACTGCGCACCCGGGATCGTCAGCGTAAGCTGGTGGCCAAAATCGACTCGGCCCTGCGCCGGATCGAAGAAGGGGAGTATGGATATTGCGAGAAGACCGGTGATCCGATCTCGCTCAAGCGCCTGGATGCGCGTCCTATCGCGACTATGACGCTTGAGGCGCAAGAGCGTCACGAGCGCCGCGAAAAGGTCCACCGCGACGATTGATCGCTGGGAAATTGCAACAAAACAACAGCGCCGGGGCCTGTCGCCCCGGCGTTTTTGCGTTATGGCAGGCCCATGAATATCAATGGTCTGAATTTCTGCGTCATTGGCGGCGGCATTGGGGGCATGGCGGCGGCACTCGCACTGCGAAGTCAGGGTGCTCAGGTGACGGTTCTGGAGCAGGCCCCAGAACTGACCGAAGTTGGTGCTGGATTGCAAATCAGTGCGAACGGGATGGCGGTACTGCGTGCGCTAGGCGTTGCTGGTAAGGTCCCGGAAGCTGGACAAATCTCGGGTGGGACCGTTTTGCGCGATTACCGTAATGGGCGCGTGATCAGTCGGGTCCCGGTCCCTGCCGCTGGGTCGACTTACTATTATCACCGGGCAGATCTGCTGGACCTGTTGCACAAAGCCGCCTTGCGCTCTGGGGTGGATATTCGGCTGGATGCACCTGTCGCCACGGTTCATAAACACCCAAGCGAAGCCGAGATCGTTCTGGAAAGCGGCGAAAGGCTGCGTGCGGAATGCGCAATCGCCGCAGACGGTGGGCGCAGCGCTATCCGCCCGATCTTGAATGGTCCCGAGGTCCCGGTGTTCACCCATCAGGTTGCCTGGCGAGCAACGATCCCCTGGACCCAGCGAGAAGAACTGCCATGCGCGTCCTTGACGATGGGGCCAGGCCGGCACGTGGTAACCTACCCGCTGCGCGATCAACGCCTCGTGAACATCGTGGCCATAGAAGAGCGTTCCGACTGGCAAGAGGAAGGCTGGCGACGTCAGGGTGATCCCGACGACCTGCGAACCCGGTTCGCCGATTTTGGCGGACCGGTTGGTGACATATTGTCAAAGATTGAAGAGGTTCACCTTTGGGCGCTGTTTCTGCGCCCCGTGGCGCAAATCTGGCAGAATGGGCGATTGGCCGTGCTTGGGGATGCGGCGCACCCGACGTTGCCTTTTATGGCCCAAGGAGCTTGCCTAGCACTGGAAGATGCCTGGGTCCTGACACGCGCGTTCCAGGACAACTCAGGCGTCGCCCGCGCATTGGCTACCTATGAAGCCACTCGACGACCGCGTGCCAGGCAAGTGATTGGCGCCGCAGGCGCAAATGCGCGTAATTTCCACCTTCGTGGGCCAATGAGGCTGGCCGCGCAGGCCGCCTTAATGGCGGTTGGTCCACGCTTGGCGCGGCGCTACGAGTGGATCTATAGCTACGACGCGACCGCGTAAGCGTTCACAGGTCGAGATCAACCCAGACCGGCACATGGTCCGAAGGTTTTTCGTGCCCCCTCACTTCGGCATCGATCCTGCAATCACGCATCAAATCTGCAGCTTGCGGCGTCAGAAGAAAGTGATCGATGCGGATCCCGTCGTTTCTGTTCCACGCACCGGCTTGATAATCCCAGAATGAGTAATGACCGGGGCCTTGCGTTCGTGCGCGAAAGGCTTCGGTGAAGCCCAGATTTAATATCTTGCGAAATGCTGCACGGCTTTCGGGCCGAAACAACGCATCCTCGCGCCAGGCGTCGGGGCGCTTGGCATCTTCGGCCTGCGGAATAATATTGTAATCCCCGGCCATCAATGCGGGTTCCTCTGATGCCATCAAATCGCGGGCACGATCATAGAGGCGCTCCATCCACTCAAGCTTGTAGTCATATTTCGGCCCCGGCACCGGATTGCCATTTGGCAGATACAATCCGCAGATGCGCAGTGCTCTCTTTCCTATGACAGTGGCTTCGATCCAGCGCGCCTGCTCATCACTTTCATCACCGGGCAACCCAAGGGAGACATCCTCAAGCGGCAATTTCGAAAGGATTGCAACGCCGTTGAAGCTCTTTTGCCCATGGGTTTCAACGTTATATCCACGCTCCCCGAAAATCTCGCGGGGGAAATTCTCATCGATTGATTTGATTTCCTGCAGCAACACGACATCGGGCTGTGCCTCATCCAACCAGCGAGGTAACGCCTCGGCCCGTGCCTTGATACCGTTGATGTTGAATGTGGCGATTTTCATGCGTGATCCTCCGGTGCCATTGGCAACCTATCGCGCAGAATACACGCAACGGCAAGTTGCCGAACAAGTTAGCGAGGCTCTGCCTCGCGCTCCGAGGTATTTTTAGCCAGATGAAGAAACGGATTCTTAACCATATTCGTCAAAACTGAGTATGCGGTACAGGCGGAGGCGCCGATGACCGCGCCAGGTGAAGCTCTCTGACTTTGACTGTCAGAGAGCGGATCCCTCTTCATCTGGCTAAAAATACCTTGGGGGTGTGGGGGCAAAGCCCCCACTGGCGCTACATCGAGAACGATGTGCCGCAGCCGCAGGAAGACGTGGCGTTGGGGTTCTCAATCACGAAGCGCGCGCCGATGAGTTCCTGTGTGAAATCAATTACCGCGTTCTCCAGAAACGGCAGAGAGATCGAGTCGACGATGACCTTTTGGCCTTTGCCCTCTAGCACCAAATCGTCCTCTTTCGGCTCATCCAGGGCGATCTCGTATTGAAAACCGGAACATCCGCCACCCTCCACAGCGACACGCAGGGCCTGGCCCTGATCTGCGGCACCGATTTCGGCCAGGCGTTCAAAGGCGCGTTCTGTGACTGTTGGGGGCAGATTCATGCCGGTCTCCAAAGGTTTATTTCCTTAGCATCGTACAATATATGGAATCTGACGACAGGCGACAAGGACAAGACCTTTGGACAGAGCGGGTTTTGCCTCGGACCCAGGCCGCGCAAGGGGGCGGCTTGTACCTGAGGAGGAAAGCAGTTTTCGGTCATGCTTTCAGCGCGACCGTGACAGGATAATTCATGCCAGCGCGTTTAGGCGCCTCAAACACAAAACTCAGGTGTTTGTCGAGCATGAGGGCGACAGTTATCGAACCCGCCTGACGCATTCCATTGAAGTGGCTCAGGTGGCCAGGACGATTGCCGGGGCCTTGGGTTTGAACGGCGAATTGACCGAGGCAGTCGCTTTAGCGCATGACCTAGGGCACACACCGTTTGGTCACACGGGCGAGGATGCTCTGCATGCGTTGATGGAGCCATATGGTGGCTTCGATCACAACGCGCAGGCCATTCGGATCGTAACCAAACTTGAGCGTCACTACGCCGAGTTTGATGGGTGCAACCTGACCTGGGAATGTCTGGAAGGAATAGCTAAACACAACGGACCGGTTACTGGCGAGCTGCCCTGGGCGCTGGCCGAATGCAACCAGGGCTTTGACCTCGAACTCCATACCCATGCGAGCGCCGAGGCGCAGGTCGCGGCGCTATCGGACGACATTGCCTACAACAACCACGATCTGTTTGACGGATTGCGGGCGGGATTGTTCAGAGATGAAGACATTCAGCAGCTTCCCATAATTGATGCCTGTTTCGCCGAAGTGGATGCCAAGTATCCGGGTCTTGACCCTTATCGCCGTCGGCACGAGGCGCTCAGACGGGTATTTGGCGTCATGGTTTCGGATGTTATCGACACCTCACGCGCGTTGATAGCGGCCTCGGGGGCGCAGTCGGTCGAGGATATCCGCCATCTGGGTTATCCGGTCATTCAATTTTCGGATGATCTTTGGGCGAAGCTCAAACAGATCCGTGCCTTCCTGTTTTCGCGCATGTATCGCGCACCGAGCGTGATGGAAGTGCGCGCCAGTGTCAGCAAGGTGGTTGAGGAACTGTTTCCGATTTACCTGTCCGACCCGAAACAGATGCCCAGGCACTGGCATGTCGATATCGAGACGGCAAAGGATGAGACCGCGCTGGCCCGCATCGTCTCGGATTATATCGCGGGCATGACCGACAGGTTTGCGCTGCAAGACCATGCCCGGCTTACCGGAGATCACTCGATCGCAATATAGGCGATGGCCCAGACCTGTTGGCTGGCTTGTGTTTGAGCCAGTTCAGCATCATTCGTGGGCGGGAAAACGATCATCGTGGGGCCGTAACTACCAATGCCCATCGGCACGCCATCCGCGTGGGTGGCCACGATGGGTTGATGTGTCTCGATGCTTTCCCATGGGATTTCAGCCTGATAGCCATCCATAGCCATGGGCAGAGCAGATTTGCCCCTCGCACCTGCCATCGTCATCACGTCGGACAACAGTGGGCCGGAAAAGGTATAGTCGCGCTGGTTCTCTGGCGGGCCGTAGGGGATGGCGATTTCGATCTGTTCCAACCCGTCCAGCATGGCAGCGTCAAAGCCTGCTGCACCGTCATGTGTGACTTCGAGAAAACCCAACAGCCCACCGTCGTTCTCAGCGCGCGCGGGCAGATTGGTTTCGGTGATGGCGCCACCGAGCGTCAGCAGTACGTGGCCTTGAGGTGAGGGCATCTCGGCCCATGTGGGCAGGGCGGTGGTCAGCAACAGGGCGAAGGGCAGGGTAAGGCGCATTCAGGGGCTCCGGTCACGGTTTTCCCCGACCTTAGCCCTGATAGCGGTTAATCCAAGCGCAAAATTTAGGCGTCCATTGACCTTGGCGCTTTGCGTGGTAAACCCCGCGGCAAGCAAAAGGACATCCGAAATGAACCTGTTTTCCGAGATCCGCGGCCTGGTACTGGACGCGCTGGCGCAGATGCAGTCCGAAGGCGCGCTGCCTGAGGGGCTGAGCTTTGACAACGTGGCGGTTGAGCCTCCGCGCGATGCGGCGCATGGCGATATGGCGACCAATGCGGCGATGGTACTGGCGAAACCGGCGAAGATGAAGCCGCGGGACATTGCGGATGTGCTTGCGGGCAAGCTGTCTGCAGACGACCGGATCACCAGCGCCGAGGTGGCGGGCCCGGGCTTTCTAAACCTGCGGCTTGCGTCTTCAGTTTGGCAGGGAGTGTTGGCTGCGGTGCTGGAAAAGGGCACCGGTTATGGCCGTTCGACCATGGGATATGGTCAGAAGGTGAACGTGGAGTATGTCTCGGCCAACCCGACCGGCCCGCTGCATGTGGGCCACACGCGGGGGGCTGTGTTCGGTGATGCGCTGGCAAGCTTGCTGGCCTATTCGGGCCATGAGGTGACCCGCGAATACTACATCAACGATGGCGGCGCGCAGGTGGATGTGTTGGCGCGGTCGGCCTATGAAAGGTATCGCGAGGCGAATGGTCTGAGCCCAGAGATCGCCGAGGGCCTGTACCCGGGCGATTACCTGATCCCGATCGGTGAAGCGCTGAAAGAGAAATACGGCGACAGCCTGATCGACAAGCCGGAAAGCGAATGGCTGGAAGAGCTGCGCAACTTTGCCACCGACGCGATGATGGACCTGATCCGCGCCGACCTGAAGGCGCTGGGCGTTGAGATGGACGTGTTCTTCTCAGAGAAGTCGCTCTACGGCACGGGTCGGATCGAGGCGGCGCTGCAGTCTTTGACCGACAAGGGCCTGATCTACGAAGGCGTGCTTGAGCCGCCGAAAGGCAAGAAGCCCGAGGATTGGGAGCCGCGCGAGCAAACCTTGTTCAAATCTACTGAACACGGGGATGACGTCGACCGCCCGGTCAAGAAATCGGACGGCAGCTGGACCTATTTCGCCCCGGATATCGCTTATCATTATGACAAGGTGAGCCGTGGGTTTGACGCGCTAATCGACGTGTTCGGTGCGGACCATGGCGGCTATGTCAAACGGATGAAGGCGGCGGTTTCGGCCCTTTCCGATGGTAAGGTGCCGCTGGATATCAAGCTGACCCAATTGGTGAAGTTGTGGAAGAATGGCGAGCCATTCAAGATGTCCAAGCGGGCAGGGAACTTTGTCACGTTGCGCGATGTAGTCGATCAGGTCGGGCCTGATGTAACCCGTTTCGTGATGCTGACCCGCAAGAACGACGCACCGCTGGATTTCGATTTCGACAAGGTGCTGGAACAAAGCCGCGAAAACCCGGTGTTCTACGTCCAATACGCTCATGCCCGGGTCATGAGTGTACTGCGCCGTGCGGCTGAGGCCCGGATCGCTGCCGATGATGCGGCTCTTTCCGGGGCGGATCTGGGCAAGATTGATCACGCATCTGAGCTGACGGTTGCCAAGAAACTGGCAGAATGGCCACGTTTGGTTGAAATCGCTGCACGGACCAATGAACCGCACCGGGTTGCCTTCTATCTCTATGAATTGGCAGGAGATTTTCACGCGTTGTGGAACAAGGGTAACGACGAAACCCAGCTGCGTTTCATCCAGGATGGCGATGTTGCCACAAGCCAGTCGAAAATCGCGCTGGCCCGCGCTGTTTCTGTTGTGATTTCAGCGGGCTTGGGTATTCTTGGCGTTACCCCGGCGCAGGAGATGCGGTAACAAATATCGCCCGAACCGCCGGTCTGAGGCAGACAAGAAATGACCCGCGCGCCACTTTTCCGGCGCACTCGGGCGGTGAGGCGGATATGGCACGTTACGATTACTCGGGGCAGCACAGCCCCGAGCAAATGCATTACTCGAATCAAGCCCATGCGCATGATGCGTATGACTATTCCGAAGAAAGCTATGGCTATGACGAAGCCCCGCGTGCAGGCGCAGGGCTGGGCCGTATTGTCAACGTTTTGGGGGCGGTTGCGTCCTTGGCACTGGTGGCAGGTGTAGGTGTTTGGGGCTATCAACTGATCATGCGCGATGTCAGCGGTGTACCTGTGGTGCGCGCTGCCGAAGGACCGATGCGTGTACAACCCGAAAATCCCGGCGGAACGCCTGCTGACCACCAGGGGTTGGCGGTGAATGCTGTTGCAGCGGTCGGAACAGCTGCGCCGCCAGCAGATCGGCTGATCCTGGCCCCGCGCCCTGTTTCGCTGACCGATGAAGACACACCCATGACTGGGCTTGAGGCCACGAATGCCGTGCAGGTCATCGAAGAGCCTGCCACAGATCAGGCCGTTGTGAATGCTCTGGCCGAGGGGCTTGCTGCCGATACCACGCATGAGCAAACGCCGGAAGAAGGCGTTCAGTTGGCTTCACTGGTCACGCCCGAGGAAGAGCCTGCGATCGACCCGGCAGATTACGCCGCGCAACAGCCTGACCCGAAGATAGCCGCTTTGCCGGGGGTGCGCCGGTCGCTGCGACCAGCCGTGCGGCCCGCCCGTGCAACACCGAGTTCTATTTCGTCCAACAGTGCAACCGAGGCGGCGATCAACGCTGCTGTAAAGGCTGCCGTTGGACTGGATGTGGACCCGGATACGCTGACCAAAGGAACGCGGCTGGCGCAGCTTGGAGCCTATGAAAGCGCCGATGTTGCACAGGCCGAATGGGCGCGCCTGAATGGGCGCTTTGCCGAGTATATGGATGGGAAACAGCGAGTTATCCAGAAAACTTCAAGCGGTGGCCGCACCTTCTATCGCCTACGCGTCATGGGATTTGATGATCTCGGCGACTCGCGCCAGTTCTGTGCCGCTTTGGTTGCGCAGGGTGCCGACTGTATCCCGGTCGCCGTCCGGTGAGATTTGGCGCGGTTATCACCGATGCCGAAGGGCTGCGCCTGACGCCGGATGAAAAAGCTTTGTTCAAAGAGATGAACCCGTTCGGGTTCATTCTGTTTGCCCGCAACATCGAATCCGCTGATCAGACCCGCGCCTTGTGCGAGGACTTCCGCGCAGCGGTTGGCCGAAATTGCCTAATCACCGTCGATCAGGAGGGGGGCCGCGTACAACGTCTGCGCGCACCTTTAGCCCGTGAATGGTTGCCTCCTTTGGATCATGTCGCGCATGCCGAAGATCAGGCCGAGCGCGCGATGTATCTGCGCTATCGTCTGATCGCGCATGAACTGCTGGAATTGGGCATCGACAGCAATTGTGCACCGATGGTCGATCTGGCCCGCGAGGGTACTCATGCGTTCCTGAAGAACCGCTGCTATGGGTCTGATCCCGAAAAGGTTTCCGCGATTGGTCGAGCCGTTGCCAACGGACACTTTGATGGCGGAGTGTTGCCGGTAGTAAAGCACATGCCCGGCCACGGTCTGTCGACGCTCGACAGTCATCACGAGTTGCCGCATGTGGATCTTTCTCTAAGTGCACTGGAAGCAGCAGACTTTGCACCATTCCGCGCGCTGAACGACTTGCCGATGGGGATGACGGCGCATTTGGTTTATGACCAGATCGATCCACGGCCCGCAACGATTTCTGCTGGAATGATGACGATGATTAGGGAGCGCATCGGTTTCGACGGTCTGATTATGACCGACGATATCACGATGAAAGCCCTGAACGGCGCGCCCGCCGACTTGGCCCGACAGGCACTGGACGCTGGATGCGATGTTGCTTTGCACTGCAACGGGGCCTTTGAAGAGCGTGCTGAGGTGCTCGAAGCCGCTGGTGAGATGTCGGATGCGGCACAAGCCCGCGCAGATCGGGCGCTGGTCCGGAGACAACCGCCACAGGAACTTGACATCCAAGCCGCCGAGGCGGAACTATCTGCCCTAATGGGCGGGCAGGTATATGCAGGATAACCTTTTCAGCGAAGACCCGGTCTCGGTTGCCGATCGGCTGGCCGCCGAGGCTTTGATTGTAGACGTCGACGGGTTTGAAGGTCCGCTCGATGTGCTTTTGACACTTTCGCGTACGCAAAAAGTGGACCTGCGAAAAATCTCGGTTCTTGCGCTGGCTCAACAGTATCTGACCTTTGTCGAAAAAGCGCGTCAGTTGAGGATCGAACTGGCCGCCGACTATCTGGTGATGGCCGCTTGGCTAGCTTTCCTCAAATCCCGCTTGCTGCTGCCCCCGGACCCGGATGACGAAGGCCCATCGGGTGAGGAACTGGCCGCGCACCTCGCATTCCAATTGGAGCGTCTGCAGGCCATGCGCGATGCCGCTGCGCGCCTGATGGCGCGTGACCAATTGGGCCGTGATTTCTTCAAACGTGGGCAGGGTGAGGATGTTACGCGTATCCGCACCGTGACCTATTCCGCGACGCTACTGGACCTGATGCAGGGCTACGCGCGTATCCGCACGCGCGACGAGTTCCGACCCTTCGTCATGGACCGCGACGCCGTTTTCACCATGGAACAAGCGCTTGAGCGGATGCGACCCCTGATAGGCTTTGCCGGTGCGTGGACGGATATGGAGACCTACCTGCCCGAAGGCTGGGATGCTGATCCGGTGCGGCGACGCTCGGCCACGGCTGCAACCTTCGCAGCCTCGCTGGAGCTGGTGAAAGAAGGACATATGGAGATCAAGCAAAGCGAGACCTTTGCGCCGATCCATCTGCGTAAGAGGACTGAGACACGTGACTGACGCCAACGAAGAAACAGGCACACTGTTCGAAGCGCCGCCCTTGGCGGAACAGGAACGTATGGTCGAGGCCGTGCTGTTTGCCAGCGCCGAGCCAGTGACGATTGGCGATCTTGAAGCGCGGATGCCCCATGGCAGCAATGCCGCGCAAGCTGTTGAATCGCTTCAGAAACGGTACGAAGGGCGCGGGGTGCGTGTGGTGCGCGTTGGTGAGGCTTGGGCGATCCGCACAGCCCCCGATCTTGGCTTCCTGATGCAGAAGGAAACGGTTGAGACCCGCAAGCTTAGCCGGGCTGCAATCGAAACGCTGGCAATCGTGGCCTATCACCAGCCCTGCACGCGTGCGGAGATCGAGGAAATCCGGGGCGTGTCCGTTTCGCGCGGAACTATCGACCAGTTGCTCGAAATGGAATGGATCCGGCTGGGCCGCCGCCGCATGACACCGGGCCGTCCGGTGACATTCGTCGTAACGCCTGAGTTTCTGGATCATTTCGGGCTGGAAAACGCCCGTGACCTGCCGGGCCTGAAGGAGTTGCGCGCAGCCGGACTGTTGGAGAATCGCCCACCCCCTGGTGCTGTGTCGCTGGGCGAAGGGCAGGGTGATGACGAGGACGAAGATCAAACCGAGCTGTTCGAAGAAGAGTGATCGGACAGCCCTTTTATTGCCGCAGATCCCGCCTATCATTGGGTGCAGGAAACGGAGTTGAGCCAATGAATGCCAATCGGATCATCGATATGATCGTGCGCCGGGTGATGCGTCGCCTGGTGAACCACGGTGTGGACAAGGGTATTGATATGGCCAGCAAGGTGGGCCGTAAACCGGGTCAGTCTGATACTGGGAATGGCCCCGAGGCGGACCGCCAGATGCGCGATGCGACCAAGCGCCAAAATCAAAGCGCAAAGCAGATGCGGCAGGTGTCGCGTCAGATGCGTCGGTTCATGAAGTTCTGAAACTCAGCCCACAGCTTTGAAATGCTTGGACAGTTTCAGGCCTTGACCCTGATAGTTCGAAGCAATCCCAGCACCATATAGCTGTGTCGGCATTTCGGCCATCTTCTCATAAACTAGGCGCCCGACGACTTGTCCGTGTTCCAACACAAATGGCGCTTCGTGGCAGCGCACTTCCAGCACCCCGCGTGATCCAGCGCCGCCTGCTTCGGCATGTCCAAAGCCCGGGTCAAAGAATCCGGCGTAATGTACCCGGAACTCGCCGACCATAGCGAGATATGGGGCCATTTCAGCAGCATACATTGGCGGGATATGCACCGCTTCGCGGCTGACGAGAATGTAGAACGCGCCGGGGTCGAGGATGATGCGACCGTCCTTGGTATGCACCTCTTCCCAGTATTCCTGCGGGTCGTATTCGCCGATCCGATCCAGATCGATCACCCCGGTATGGGGCTTGGCGCGATAGCCGACCAGATCGGTATCGGGCAGTTGCAGATCGACCGAAAACCCCAACCCGTCCTGAATGACGGCTGGCCCATCAACCAACGGCGTTTGACCATGCAACGCGGTCAGCTCGGCGTCGCTGAGTACCGCCTGACCTTTGCGGAAACGGATCTGATTCAGACGCATTCCGGGGCGCACCAGAACCGAGAACGATCGCGGGCAGATCTCGGCATAAAGCGGACCTGTGTAGCCTGCGGGAACCCGATCAAACTCGGTTCCGCCATCGGTGATCGTGCGCGTGAGCAAGTCGAGCCGCCCGGTCGAGCTTTTGGCATTGGCCACCGCACTGACGTCATCGGGCAGGGCGAGCGATTCCATTAGCGGCACCAGATAGACACAGCCCTTTTCCAGAACAGCGCCTTCAGTGATGTCGATGCGGTGCATCTCAAACTCGGCCAACCGGTCTGCGACAGAACGCCCTTCGCCCGCCAGAAACGACGCGCGCACCCGGTAAGCCACTGTTCCCAAACGTAGATCAAGGCTTGCCGGCTGCACCTGTGCAGGGATGATGTCTGGGCTTGCGGCGATCTCACCGCGTGCAATCATCGCCTCAAGCTGTTGATTTGGGCAAACACCTGTCATCTCGATCCCCTCTGCTGCCAGAGCGGGATCTGGCCTATGTGCCATAAACGTCGGTGTGATTTGGTCGGGCTAGCAGGACTCGAACCTGCGACCTTCCGTCCCCCAGACGGACGCGCTACCAGGCTGCGCCATAGCCCGACGTTGAGGTGTTCATAAAGACTTTCCCGGCGGGGGCAAGAGGAAATCATCGCCTTTTTTGCTATCCCGCCGTGTGGTGTTCGACGCGATTCAGCCACCTGCGCAGGTCCTTGGCGATGGGTGCAATCTGGTGCAACAGCTCATCGTCATACTCGTCACGATTCCATGCCAGCGAGGCAATACCACCCATCAGCGGCGCTGCATCCAGCTCAGCCGGTATCGGTTTGGGTTCGGGGGTTGCGACGGGTTCCGGAGCCTCTGGGGCAGGGGAATGGGCGGGTTCGCCCAAATCCATGTCGATCTGGTTTGCGGATGGTTCCGGCGCTGAAGCGAACGGAACCACAGTATCGTCGATGCTGGGTGCTGGCGTGTTTTCGTCCAGGCTAGGCGACAGCGATGCAACATGCGCAACGCCCTGTTCCCGAAGGATACGCTGAACACCTTTGATGGTAATCCCGTCCTCGTGTAGCAGTTTCTTGATACCGCCCAGCAGACGCATATCATTGGGGCGATAATATCGCCGCCCACCGGCGCGTTTGACGGGTTTGACTTGGGTAAACCGGCTTTCCCAGAAACGCAGCACATGAGCCTGAACTCCGAGCCAGTCCGCAACTTCACTTATGGTGCGAAAGGCATCGGGGGACTTACTCATAACCTGGATGTCCTGAACTTACTTGCGGTTCCCTGCGGCGACGCGATCCTTCATCAGGTGCGACGGACGGAATGTCAGTACACGACGGGGCTGGATCGGAACCTCTTCACCGGTTTTAGGGTTGCGACCGATACGGGCGGTTTTGTCCCGAACGCTGAAGGTGCCGAATGACGAAATCTTAACCTGTTCGCCACGCACCAGCGCGTCAGACATGTGGTTCAGAACGCTTTCGACCAGCTGTGCGCTTTCATTGCGTGACAGGCCAACCTCACGAAAGACGGCCTCGCTCAGATCCATTCGGGTCAGTGTTTTGTCGCCCATGCTTTTTCCCCTGTTGATGTCTGAGCATATGGCTATGCAAAATTCGCTGTCAATATCAATGAATTGCAGGAGGCTCTGTAAGCCGGATTGTGCCGGTCACCAACGCAGTGCGACCGCACCCCAGGCCAGACCGCCACCAATCGCCTCTGTAACGATCAGATCGCCGGTTTTGATCTGGCCGTTTTGCTTGCCCACCGACAGGGCCAGAGGGATGGAGGCTGCCGATGTGTTGCCATGGTCCTGAACGGTGACCACAACGTTATCCATCGGCAGGCCCATCTTCTTGGCGGTGCCCTGAATAATGCGGATATTGGCCTGATGCGGCACGATCCAGTCAACATCGTCGCTGGACAGACCTGCACGCTCCAGCGCGACTTCTGCGGTTCGGGCCAGTTTTTCGACCGCATGACGGAAGACCTGATTGCCCTGCATCCGCAAGTGGCCGGTGGATTGGGTCGAAACCCCGCCATCAACATAGAGAAGGTCTTTGTAGCGTCCGTCCGAATTCAAGTCGGTCGCAAGAATACCGCGATCATCCGAAGTGCCCTGACCCTCTTGCTCTTCCAGAACCAGTGCGCCCGCGCCATCGCCAAACAGCACGCAGGTCGACCGGTCGGTCCAGTCCATGATTCGTGAAAAGGTCTCGGCGCCGATCACCAGTACGCGCTTGGCCTGACCGGACAGGATCAGGGCGTTGGCGTTGCTGAGCGCAAAGACAAATCCAGCGCAGACCGCCTGTACATCGAAGGCAAAACCTTTGGTCATGCCCAACCGGGCCTGAACCATGGTTGCCGCCGAAGGAAAGGTCAAATCAGCTGTGGAGGTTGCCAGCACAATCGCGTCGATATCATCCGCCGTCAGTCCGGCATCAGCCAGTGCAGCTTCGGCCGCTTTGGTGGCCAGATCGGAAGTGGTTTCGTCCTCGGCCGCAAAGTGTCGCCGCTCGATCCCGGACCGGGTGCGAATCCATTCGTCCGTCGTATCCAGCGTTTTCTCGAACTCAGAGTTCGGTACAACGCGCTCTGGCAAATAATGCCCGACACCTACAACAACTGAGCGGCCTGCCATGCTGGGGTACTGCCTTTTTTGTTATTATTCCGATTGAGACACGGAATGGGCCGCATCTTGTGCAAGTGCGGCTGTTGATGCAACCCGTGCCGCCAATTTTTCGGCGAAACCGGATTCAGCCAGAGTGAAGGCCAGCTTAACCGCTGCGGAAACGCCGGTTGCGTCCGCTCCGCCGTGGGATTTCACCACGGTTCCGTTGAGTCCCAGGAACACGCCGCCATTGACGCGGCGCGGGTCTATCCGCTTTTTCAGACGATTCAACGAGGTGATTGCCAGGATCGAGGCCAGCCGGGATAGAGGCGAGTATTTGAACGCCTCACGCAGCAAATCACCGATAAGGTTCGCGGTGCCTTCACCAGTTTTAATGGCGACATTGCCGGTGAACCCGTCAGTCACGATCACGTCAGCTTTGTCGCCGGGGATATCGCTGCCTTCGACAAAGCCCACGAATTCGAAATTCGCCTGATCGGCAAAGTCCGAAATCATCGCATGGGCTTCTTTCAGTTCGGCGCGGCCCTTGTGTTCTTCGGTGCCGACATTCAGCAACCCGATCCGAGGGCGGCTGAGCGCCATACCGTTGCGCGCGTATGAAGCCCCCATCAGCGCGTATTGCAAAAGGTCCTTGGCATCAGCGCGCACATCTGCGCCGACGTCCAGCATCACGTTGAACCCATGCGGATTGCGCGAGGGCCACAGGATCGCGATGGCAGGGCGGTTCACGCCGGGCAGCTTGCGCAGCCGCAACATGGACATGGCCATCAGCGCGCCCGTATTGCCGCAGGACACTGCGCCGTGCGCTTCACCTGCACGCACCGCTTCCAGAGCGGACCACATCGACGTGCTCTTGCCGCTGCGGACAACCTGGCTTGGTTTGTCTTCCATCGTGACCACGTCCGGGCAATCACGAAAAACGACGCGCCCATCAAGGACACGCCGTTTGGCAACCAGCTTGCGTAGTTCCTGTTCCTGACCGTGCAGGATGAACCCGATCTTCGGGTTCTTGTCCGCAGATTTTGCAATGCCCGCCACAACGACGGCAGGGCCCGAATCTCCGCCCATAGCGTCAACCGAGATGATGATCCGTCCGGTCTGCGTGGGCTGATCCGTCATGCCTTGGCCTGCGTCCAATCAGGCTTAGGCCGCGTCTTCGTCCAGGTCGATTTCGTCGGCCTGAGCGACGACTTCACGATCGTCATAGTGGCCGCAAGATGCGCAAACGTGGTGTGGGCGCTTCAGCTCGCCGCAGTTCGGGCATTCGTTCGGGTTTGCAGCAACCAGAGCGTCGTGTGCGCGGCGGTTGTTGCGACGCGACTTGGAAACTTTGTTCTGTTGGACGGCCATGGTCTCAACCTTTGTCTGATATGGGCTGACAGAATCGCTGTCAGCCGGGTTACGTACTTTGTTTTCTCGTGGTTTGACGCGCGTTTAAGGGGCTTGCCCCGCAATGTCCAACCCAAATTCCAATGAGCGCGCGAAAATACTGCGATTCTCGTCATGTTCAAGCGGTTTTTCTGACGGCCTGCTATGACAGGAAATCCCTCGCCTGTCACTCGTCTTTTTTCATCGCATCCCGCAGCCCCGCCAAACCAGCGAAGGGTTTTACATCCTCATCTGTGAGGGCCTGTTTGCCCGGTTCGGTATAGTCTATCTGGCCCAGCTCGACTCCATCCTTCCGTGGGTATTGGGGCAGGGCCAGCGACAGCGCTTCAACCATGATCAGCGCAGGATCGATCTCGGGGCCAAGCGGTTCGGTCTCGTCATCCTCGGGGATTTCGAACTCGGGCTCTTCCGGATCGCTCCAATCGGCCACAAAGACGCGACTCACCGGGGTGTCGATGCGTGTGGTCACAGGTTCCAGCGTCACGACACAAGGTTGGATCACCGTTGCGCCCAGCTTGCCAGAAAGCATCCAATCCCGTTTGCCCTGCGCGCGCAATTCGCCGACAAAGCTGAGCTTGCGCAGGCCAAGCAGGCCGAGCTCTTGTTTTATGGCCTCCAGCGCGTCGCCGGTCGGGCGCAACTCAAACGGGGTCGGAGCGTTTTGCGGCAGGTCTGCGACGCGTAAAGATGTCTGGTTGCTCATTCGTGAGGTTTTCCTGTGTTGAACCGGAGCCTTGGTTTCTGTAATCGGATAGGGTCCGCAAGGGGCCATGGCAAGAGGATGTGCATGTTGAAGGGTTTGAACAGGTTGAAACCAGCGTCGAAAACGCTTGTCTTTGCGGCCTGTCTGGCGGTCGCGGGCGCATGTTCACCAATCTTCAAGAATCACGGCTACGTGCCTCCGCCAGAGGATCTGGCCAAAATCAAGGTCGGCGTCGATACCCGCGATAGTGTTGAAGAAACCATCGGCGCGCCCAGCTCGGCGGGGGTAGTGCGGGATTCGGGCTATTACTATGTCGCCTCGCGCGTCCGTCATTATGGGCCCAAACGACCCGAGGTCGTTTCACGTGAACTGGTCGCGATCAGCTTTGATCAGCGCGGTGTCGTTCGCAATATCGAGCGGTTCGGCCTGGAAGACGGCTATGTCATCGTGCTGGATCGTCGCGTGACCGATTCCAACGTGGAAGACAAAGGCTTCCTGCGTCAGCTTCTGGGTAACATCGGCAACTTCAACCCGGCAAATATTCCTGGCGCAAACAACTAAAGCGACCAATTCTCTTGCAGTGGTCACAGGACAGTCACACATTCTGTAGTAAGGACCAGACAGATGTGACCGGTCAGCAACCGCAGGAGGATGCGACCATGGCGGTTTTGTTGGACAAGGGCCGATATCGCGCCCGCTTGGCGCAAACCAAGCAAGACGTGGCGGCGGCGCAGACGCTGAGGATGCTGACCTTTGCTACTGATGGTCAGGATTGTGATGCTTTTGACGAACGCTGCGCCCATGTTCTGGTCGAAGATCTGCAGGCCGGTGAGGCGTTGGTGTGCTGTTTCCGTGTGCTGACAATGCAGGGCGGCTTCGAAGTCGGACTCAGCTACTCGGCACAGTTCTATGATCTGTCGGCGCTACGCGATTTTACGGGACCGATGGTTGAGATGGGCCGGTTCTGTATCCACCCGGACTACAATGATCCGGATATCTTGCGTGTCGCGTGGGGCGCAATGACGGCGTATGTCGATCAGAACGGGATCGAAATGCTGTTTGGTTGTTCGTCATTCGCTGGAACCGAAACAGCCGAATATCTTGACGCTTTTGCGATGCTCAAACACCGGCATCTGGCACCAAGGCGTTGGTTGCCACGAGTCAAGGCGCCGGATGTGTTTCGCTTTGCGGCGCGTTTGCGCCGACGCCCCGATGTAAAACAGGCGATGCTTCGGATGCCGCCCTTGTTGCGCACCTATCTGATGATGGGGGGGTGGGTCAGCGATCATGCGGTGGTAGACAGGCACATGAACACCCTGCATGTGTTCACCGGCCTTGAAATCGAAGCAATTCCCCCAGCTCGTAAACGGTTGCTGCGCGCGGTGGCCGGGTGATTTGAGTATCTGGGAAAAGGTGAAGTTGGGGCGTTGACGCCTTGCTTTGGCCGGTTTAGCTGGCGGGTATGGCGAGAATTCCTTTATTGCAGATGTCCGGTATCTCTCTGACGTTCGGGGGTGATCCGGTGTTTTCCGATCTGGACCTTGTGGTTCAACCCGGTGATCGCGTGGCGCTGGTCGGGCGGAACGGGTCTGGCAAATCCACTTTGATGAAAGTGATGGCCGGGCTGGTCGAGGCCGATCAGGGTGAAATCGTCATCCCTCCTGGTAAATCAGTGGGTTACATGGAGCAGGATCCCGGAATGCAGGGATTCGCGACGCTTGGAGACTACGCCTCAAGCGGGTTGGAGCCGGGTGAGCTGTATAAGGTCGAACGCGCGGGCGAAGGGCTGAAATTCGACCCTGAGCGCGCGGTCGAAACCGCTTCGGGTGGGGAAAGGCGACGCGCCGCCTTGGCCAAGCTGATGGCCGAAGCGCCGGACCTGATGTTGCTGGACGAACCGACGAACCACCTGGATATCGAGGCGATTGCGTGGTTGGAGCGTGAGTTGGGATCGACGCGCGCGGCTTATGTTTTGATCTCGCATGATCGCGCTTTCCTGCGTGCGTTGACCCGTGCGACGCTGTGGATCGATCGCGGAGTTGTGCGGCGGCAAGAACAGGGCTTTGCGGCCTTTGAAAACTGGCGGGACAAGGTCTGGGAAGAGGAGGATCAGCAGCGCCACAAGCTGAACCGCTTGATCAAGTCCGAGGCGCGATGGGCCGTCGAGGGTATCAGCGCCCGCCGCAAGCGCAATCAGGGTCGTGTTCGGGCGCTACAAGCCTTGCACGCCGTGCGTGCAGCGCAGATCAAACGTCAGGGATCGGCTGCCATGACGTTGGAATCCGGTCCGAAATCAGGCCGCAAGGTCATCGAGGCCAACGGCGTTTCAAAGTCATTTGACTCTCAGCAGATCGTGCGCAATTTCGATCTTCTGGTTCTGCGCGGTGACCGTGTGGCCTTTGTTGGGCCGAACGGTGTGGGCAAAACGACGTTGCTGAAAATGCTGCTAGGTCAGGTTGAACCAGACGAGGGTTCGGTGGTGCTGGGCACTAACCTTGAGATCGCCGTGTTCGATCAGGCGAGGGCACAGTTGGACCCGGAAATGAGCCTGTGGGACAGCTTGACCGGCGATCCCGAGATGCGGGTCTCGGGCAAGGCCGATCAGGTGATGGTGGGCGGCCAACCCAAGCATGTAGTGGGCTATCTCAAAGAGTTTCTGTTCGATGACGCGCAGGCAAGAGCGGCTGTTAAGTCCTTGTCCGGTGGGGAAAAAGCCCGGTTGCTGTTGGCGAAACTGATGGCAAAATCCTCGAACCTTCTGGTACTGGACGAACCGACGAACGACTTGGATGTCGAAACGCTGGATCTGCTGCAGGAACTTCTGGACGACTACGATGGAACGGTCTTGCTGGTCAGTCACGACCGAGATTTTCTGGATCGGGTCGCCACCACAACCATCGCGATGGAGGGCAATGGGCGCGCAACGGTCTATGCCGGCGGTTGGTCCGACTACATCGCGCAGCGAGGTGATGTAGTTGCGAAAAAGGAAGAAAAAGCAAGGCCTTCAAAGCCGAAAGTGAAGCAAGAGGCGAAGCAGAAGGCGGGGCTTTCATTTTCGGAGAAACACCGACTTGAGAAGCTACCAGCAGAGATCGCGCGCCTTGAAGCCGAGATCGCCAAGCTCGAAGATCTGATGTCTGATCCTGAGCTGTTCACACGCGAACCGATCAAGTTCCAGAAGGCAACCGATGCCCTGGTCGAACGGCAGGAAAAACTGTCAGCGGCTGAGGAAGAGTGGCTGATGCTTGAAGAGAAGGCCGAAGCCGGTTGAGTCCGAGTTGTACAACCTCAATCGACTAGATTGTCTGAGTTGTACAAACCTATGCACCGGTTTGCGCGTGCTCAAATGGGGCGGGCGGGGTTACCGACAACAGTTGCTCGGGCGGGGACGTCCTTCGTGACGACGCTGCCTGCACCGACGATGGCGCGGTCTCCGATAGTAACGCCGGGCATGATGATCGCGCCACCGCCGATCCAGACGTTTTCGCCGATTGTCACCGGGTGGTCGATTTCCAGACCCTGTGCGCGCAGGGCTGGGTCTTTGGCGTGTTGGGCGCATTAGATCTGCACCGTGGGGCCGAGCATCGAGTCACTGCCGATGCGAACAGGCGCGGTGTCGAGAATGACACAGCCCGCATTCAGATAAACCCGGTCGCCCAGCGACAGGTTCATTCCATAAGCGCAGTGGAACGGAGCCTCAAAATAGCAATCTTGCCCGATCCCCGCAAAGAGCGCCGCCAATTCGGGAGCTATAGCCCCTCGGTCATCGGGCGGGCAGGTGTTGTGGGCATGGACCGCGCGGCGTGCTTTCATACGAAGCACTTCCAGTTCGGGGTCGAGGCAGCAATACCACTCGCCTGCCGCCATTTTCTGCCGCTCGGTCATGAAACCCGTCTTAGCGCATCCGCAGGGCACCGTCGATGCGGATGACCTCTCCGTTCAGGTAGCCCATCTCGACGATGAACCCGGCCAGACGACCGTATTCGCGCGGGTCGCCGAGGCGAGCAGGGTTGGGGACGTCCGCCGCAAGCTGTTGCTGCACCTCTTCGGGCAGACCAGCCAGCATCGGGGTCATGAAGATGCCCGGTGCGATGGCCATCACACGGATACCAGTCGAGGCCAGATCGCGCGCCATGGGTAGCGTCATGCCGACCACGCCGCCTTTCGAGGCTGAGTAGGCCGCCTGACCTTTTTGCCCGTCAAAGGCGGCGATGGAGGCCGTGTTGATAATCACGCCGCGTGCGCCATCCGGTTCAGGATCATTCTTTGCCATCTCTGCGGCAGCAAGACGTGAGACGTTGAAGGAGCCGACCAGATTGATGTCGATGGTACGCTGGAACGCCTC
The DNA here is from genome assembly GCF_056540645.1 of Ruegeria sp. AM5. Classification (NCBI taxonomy): domain Bacteria; kingdom Pseudomonadati; phylum Pseudomonadota; class Alphaproteobacteria; order Rhodobacterales; family Roseobacteraceae; genus Ruegeria; species Ruegeria sp. AM5. Next base: position 393,565 of record NZ_JBQFXC010000001.1, read on the forward strand.
CAGAGGGTGGGGGCCGTCTTTGCCCACAGTCTTAGCTCCAATCGCGATTCCGGCGCAGTTCACTGCGGCGGTGATACGACCCATCTTGTCCATCGCATGTGCAATCGCTGAAGCGACCGAGGCCTCATCCGTCACATCGGTTTGTGCGAAATGTCCGCCGATTTCAGCCGCGACCTGCGGGCCACGCTCGGCGTCGCGGTCAAGGATTGTGACCTGCGCGCCGTTCTCGGCAAAGTGACGGGCTGTGGCTTCACCCAGGCCGGAGGCTCCGCCGGTGATCACCGCAGCTGTGGTTGTGAGTTGCATGGCGGGTTCCTTCCTGATCTGAACACTTGTTCAGATAATCCCAACCATGGCCCTCTGTCCAGTCACAGCTTTGATCAATCAAGCCTGCTGCGCTGCTGCATGGGCGTGACACCAAAGGCAGCCCTGTACACGCGCGAGAAGTGGCCGGCGCTTTCGAAGCCACAGGCAAAGGCGACCTCGGTCACCGAAGATTCGGTCTGCAGCAACAGATTGCGGGCGCGGTCCAGCCGCAATTCCATGAAGTATTTCTTAGGCGAGGTGTTCAGGAATTTCCCAAACAGACGCTCCAGTTGTCGGGTTGAGATACCGATATCGCTGGCAATGACCGAGGGCGACAGTGGACTTTGAATATTGTCGGTCATGATGTGGATCGCCTTGGCCAGATGCGCGTTCCGCATCCCGTTGCGCGATTGCAGCGAGACGCGCTGATCGGCAGTGGCGTTGCGCACGGCGTTATAGACCATCTGATCGGCCACTGCGACCGACAGGTCGTGGCCGTGGTCGCGTTCGATCAGGTGCAGCATCAGATCGGCGGTCGCGGTGCCGCCCGAGGCGGTCATGTGTTTTTCGTCGGCGACAAAGACGCTGCGAACAAGGTTTATCTCGGGGAAGGCCTCCATGAAGGCATCATGGTATTCCCAATGGATGGCAGCCTGCATCCCGTCCAGAAACCCAGCCTCGGCCAGCAGCCATGCACCCGAACACAATGCGCCGATATTGGTGCCGCGTGCCCGTTCCCGGCGCATGGTTGCGAGCAACGGACGCGAGACGTGATTTCGCATGTTTATGCCTGACAGAACAAACAGTTGGTCACATTTCGGGACGGACCCCAACCCGCCATGCACCAGCGTGACCGATCCGTTTGAACAGACCGCATGCTCTGCGTGTTCGGACAGGAAGGACCATTGGTAGAGATCTTCTTCGGCCAGCAGATTGGCGATCCTCAGTGGTTCAACCGCGCAAGAGAAGGCGAGATGCGAGAATTCCTCGACCAGTATGAAGGCGTAGTGCTGTGTTTGGCTCATCGATAAGACCGGAATCAGGGCATTCTGAAAGTTTTCTGCATGCTGCACGAAAACTAACTGTATACAACATGTATTTTTATACGATACCAGAGGGCGAAGCTATCGATTCGCGGGATCGTGATGAAGGGGATCGGATGAGGGACGAAGGGAAATCACCAAAAGAGGCGTTGGCTGAGCATCTGAAGATGTCGGTTCTGACCCTGCGTTTGCGTCCCGGAGAGGATTTGGACGAGGCGCAGCTTTCGCAGGCCTTCGGCCTGTCGCGCACGCCTTTGCGCGAAGTGTTTCGGCAGTTGGCCGGTGAGGGGTATCTGGACCTGCGCACCCATCGCGGGGCGCGGGTGTCAGAGATGTCTCATACCACGCTACGCGATTTCTTTCTGGTTGCGCCGATGGTCTATGGCGCGGTGCTGCGTCTGGCCGCGGCGAATGCGACGCACGATCAGATCGATCAGTTGAAAGAGGCGCAAGAGACGTTTCGGCAAGCCTTGCGTACAGGCTCGGCTGAGGAGCGGACGCTGGCCAATACCCGGTTTCACGAGGTGACCGGAGAGATGGCGGGGAATGTCTATTTATCCCCATCGTTCAACCGGTTGCTGATCGATCACGCGCGAATCGGGATGACATTTTATCGCCCGCAGACCGCACGAATGGCTGAGAACCTTTCAGAGGCAAGCGACCAGCATGACGCCATCATCGCCGCCATCGAGGCGGGCGATGAGGCGGCTGCTGCGCAGCTGGCCGACGACCACTGGACCCTGTCACGCGATCAGATCGAGCTGTTCGTGATGCCCGAGGGGTTGGATTTTCCGCTGGGGCAGGTCCCCGGCATGACATCTGCATGAGGGACACATGACTCCGATCTTCAGATTTGAGGGTATTTATACGCCGGTGGTGACACCCTACGCGGCGGATGGTGGCGTGAACTGGGACGCGTTGGCCGAGGTGATCGAGTACCTGATCGAGAATGGTGTGCACGGGCTGATCTTGGGCGGGTCCACCGGCGAAAACTATGCGCAGACCGTCGATGAGCGGCTGGAACTGGCGCGCTTTACGCATGAACAACTGAAGGGGCGTGTGCCTCTGGTTGTGGGAACGGGGGCGATGCTGACCGGGGATTCCGTCGCTTTGGCCTCAGGTGCGCGAGACCTAGGCGCAGATGCGATCTTGTTGGCCAGCCCGCCCTATTCGGTGCCGACCGACCGCGAGAATGCGCTGAATGCGCTGGCAATCGACAAGGCGGCTGACCTGCCGGTGATGCTGTACAACTATCCGCACCGGACCGGCACGATGATGGGGGAAGAGTTCCTGGACCGCGTAGGCCGCAGCCGGAATTTCTGTGGCATCAAGGAAAGCTCGGGCGATATCAACCGGGTGCATCTGCTGGCGCGGGATTATCCGCATATCCAACTGGGTTGTGGCATGGATGATCAGGCGCTGGAGTTCTTCGCCTGGGGCGCGCCGTTCTGGGTGTGCGGCGGGTCGAACTTTCTGCCCGCCGAGCATGTGGCGCTGTATCAGGCTTGTGTGATCGAGGGCAATTTTGCCAAAGGCCGCCGCATCATGAGCGCGCTGATGCCGCTGATGCGGGTGCTGGAGCAGGGTGGCAAATTCATCCAGACGATCAAGTATGGGGTGACCATGAACGGGATCGATGCTGGGATGGTGAGACCTCCGCTCAAAGGGCTGAACAAGGATGACAAACGCGCGCTGGAGCAGGTGACGCGCGTTCTGAAACGCAAAATCGCAGATATCGTGGCGGAGGGTTAAGACATGGGCTTGCTGACGAAAGACGAATACGAATCCATCGCTGCGCATCTGGATCTGCCGACGGGCGCTTTCATCGACGGCGGTTATCGCCCCTCGATCTCGGGACAGGTGTTCGACACTATCAATCCAGCCACCGGGGCTGTGCTGACCAGCATTGCTGCCTGCGGATCGGAGGATGTGGATTTTGCGGTCGAAAAGGCGCGAGAAGCCTTTGACGACGGGCGTTGGTCAAAGATGCACCCCTCGGATCGCAAGGACATTCTGATCCGCCTGTGCAAGCTGCTTACCCGCAACGCGCGGGAACTGGCGGTGATGGAGAGCATCGATAGCGGCAAGACCATCTTTGATTGCGAAACCGTTGATGCTCCCGAGACGATCCACTGCCTGAAATGGCATGCCGAGGCGATCGACAAGATCTATGATCAGGTCAGCCCGGCCAGTGATGACCACATCGCCATGGTCGTGCGTGAGCCCATCGGCGTGGTTGGGCTGGTCCTGCCGTGGAACTTCCCCTTGCTGATGCTGGCGTGGAAGATCGGGCCGGCGCTGGCGGCGGGCTGTTCGGTGGTGGTGAAACCGGCGGCCGAGACTTCTCTGACCGCATTAAAGGTGGCGGAGCTGGCGTCTGAGGCCGGGTTGCCGCGCGGTGTGCTGAATGTGGTGCCCGGCGGTGGCGCCGAGGTGGGCGAACCCATCGGGCGGCATTTGGATATCGACATGGTGTCCTTCACGGGCTCGACCGTGACGGGAAAGAAGTTCCTGAGCTATTCCGCTGAAAGCAATGCCAAGGAGGTGGTGCTTGAGATGGGTGGTAAGAACCCGGCCATCGTCTTGGACGATGCGGAAAATCTGGACCGGGTGGCAGCGCATGTCGTCAATGGTGCGTTCTGGAACATGGGCGAGAATTGCTCGGCCTCATCGCGGATGATCGTGCATAAAGACGTGAAGGCAGAACTGCTGGAACGGATCGCGCATCATGCCAAGCACTGGAATGTCGGCGACCCGCTGGATCCGGAAACCCGCATGGGTGCACTGGTCAGCGAGGGGCATTATTCCAAGGTGTGCGGCTATCTGGAACAGGCCGAAAACGTGCTGATAGGCGGCAAGGCCGACAAGGGTTTTGTTGAAGCCACGGTGGTCGAGGTGCCCGGAAACGATGCCACGCTGGCGCGCGAGGAGATCTTTGGCCCGGTTTTGTCGGTGATCGAAGTTTCGGGCTTTGAAGAGGCGATCAGCATTGCCAATGACACCGAGTATGGGCTGTGCGCCTCGATCTTCACGGCTAACGCCAAACGCGCGATCCGGGGCGCGCGGGCGATCCGGGCGGGTACCGTCACGATCAACAGCTTTGGTGAAGGGGATATCACCACACCCTTTGGTGGCTACAAGCAGTCCGGGTTTGGTGGCCGGGACAACTCGGTTCACGCCCATGATCAGTATACCCAGCTGAAAACCATCTGGATTGATCTGGCCGATGACGAAGATGAGGCGGTAGATTGACGATCTACACCGCCAAACGTTTGCCCCGGCAAACCGGCGTGGCAGGATGGAATGCCATCCTGCCTCTGCAGCAAGACCTGCCTCGGCTTGAGCAAGACCAGACCGCAGATGTGACCATCATCGGCGGTGGTTTTGCCGGGCTGTCCGCAGCGCTGAGGCTGCATCAGCTTGATCCGGCGCTGGAGGTTGTGGTGCTTGAGGCTGGGCGCTTTGCGGAAGGCTCTGCCGGGCGCAACTCGGGGTTCATGATCGATCTGCCTCATGACTTGGCCTCGGACAATTACGCCAGCGATGGGCTGGAGGCAGATCGGGCCACAATCGCGCTGAATCGCCAGGCGATTTCCTTTGCGACCCGGGTAGCCGCTGAGTGCGAACTGTCGCCGGAGATGTTCGACCCGTGCGGCAAGATCAACGCTGCAGCGACCGCAGCGGGTGATCGGCACAACGCAGACTACGCAGTGCATTTGGCACGATTGGGAGAGCCCCACGAGCTTTATGATGCACAGCAGATGCAGGCGCTGACAGGCAGCCCGCATTACACATCTGGTCTGTTTGCGCCCGGGACGGTGATGATCCAGCCCGCAGCCTATGTGCGGGCTCTCTCAACGCATCTGGCTGGGCGGATTAATGTTTATGAAAACTCTGCCGTGACCGGGTTTCGCAAACAAGGCGGTGGCTGGGTGGTCGAGACCGAACACGCGCGGGTTTCGACGGGGCGGATCGTGATGGCAACGAATGGTCACCTGGAAAGCTTTGGGTTTTACCAGCGGCGTCTGATGCACATCTGCCTCTACGCGTCGATAACGGAACCGCTGACGCCAGATCAGATCGCCACGCTGGGCGGACAGCCACGCTGGTCAGTAACGCCAGCGGATCCGATGGGCACTTCGGTCCGGCGGGTTTCGGGCAGTTATGGGGATCGCATTCTGATCCGGACCTGTTCAAGCTTTCATCCTGAAATCCACAGCGGCGACAGCCATTTGAAACGGGCAGGCGCGGTGCACGATCGTAAGTTTCAGGAGCGATTTCCCAACTTGCCGAATGTACAGATGCAGCACCGTTGGGCTGGGATGCTGTGCCTCAGCCGCAATGGCTCGGCCGCGTTTGGTGAGATCGAGCAGGGTGTATATGCCGCCTGCTGTCAAAACGGATTGGGTATAGCACGAGGAACACTGCAGGGAATGGGCGTGGCAGAGCTTGTGCAGGGGAAAGACTCCCAGATTGCAGATCATTTTCTGGCGCAACCGATGCCACCGCGTTTACCACCCGAGCCCTTCGCATCGGTTGGGGCCAATACGTATCTGCGCTGGAAAGAGTGGCGATCAGGGGCGGAATAGCCTGCAGGCTGGTCAGGGCAGGCTGAGCTTTGCCATCCGTCCGCCATCGATCGTGTAAATTTGACCGGTGACAAAACCCGCTTCCTCGGCTGCCAAGAACGCGACCAGTGCGGCGACTTCTTTCGGGTCGCCGGTGCGGCCAACGGGATGAATGCGGGCGATATCCCGGCGGAATGCGCCGGGGTCGTTCATGCTCTCGATGAAATCGATGTTGAGGTCTGTGTCGATCCAGCCCGGTGCCACTGCATTGCAGCGAATGCCTTCTGCTCCGTGGTCCACGGCAACCGCGCGGGTCAGCCCATGCAGCCCGGCCTTAGAGGCGCAGTAGGCGGCATGGCCGGGGTTGCTGCCCAACCCCTCGACCGAGCCGATATTGACGATGCTGCCCTTGGTTTTGCTCAGATGTGGCAGTGCAGCCTGGATCAGCAGGAACGGGGCGGTCAGGTTGACCATGAGGTTGCGTTGCCAATCTTCAAGCGGCATGTCGTTGACGGAAGCCTCCTGCATCATGCCTGCATTGTTGATCAGTACGTCCAGCTGGCCCGCGCTGTCCACAACCTGCTTGATGATCTGCGCCGGGCTTTCCGGATTTGCAAAATCCGACGGGATAGAGGGGAACTCATCATCTTTACCGCGCTGCGCAGTGTAGACATTAGCCCCTTCTTCGCGCAGCCGCCGGGCGATGGCTTGTCCGATGCCACTGCGGCCACCGGTCACGAGCGCTGTTTTTCCTGCAAATCTTTTCATCGCACCGGCTTGCCCCCATTCACTTCGACCAGAGCACCACACATGTAGCGCGCCGAATCCGAGGCGAGAAAAAGGATCACTTCGGCTATATCTTCGGGTTCGGCGATACGCCCTAAAGGCACCGACTTCCCAAGCTCGGCAATCGCCGTATCAGGATCGAACCCACGTTTGGCAAAGCCCGAACGCAGCATCGGCGTATTCACCTCATTCGGGCAGACGGCGTTGATGCGGATGCCCTGATGGGCGTGATCGTGCCCCATGCATTGGGTGAGGCTGGAAATGGCCGCTTTGGTCATGCAATACACCGCATGATCCGGGCCAGGTCGAAGGCCCCAGCACGAGGCAGTGTTCACAATAGCACCGCCACCCGCCGCCGCCATGATTGGAATCGCAGCGCGGCAGATACGGAAAGGAGCCTCGACATTCACTCCGACGGACAGGGCCCAATCCTCATTGGATGTTTCAGTCACCGGGCCGCGGGTGATCACGCCTGCATTGTTGATCACGATATCAATACCACCCAGCGCCTGATGCGCGGCCAAGGCCAGCCCGTCGCAATAGTCGGGATCGCGCAGATCGCCGGGCAGATGCGCCTCGGCTTCAAGGCTGCCCACATCGCGGTCAGCAACAGCTACACGCGCGCCTTCGGCCCGCAATTGGCTGACGATGGCGCCGCCGATCCCGCCCGACGCCCCTGTGACGAGTGCGGTTTTTTCAGCGAACCTCATTCGTTTACCTCCCCGGGATCTAGTAGGATTGGTTCAGCTCATCCGCAGCCGGTATTTCACGCTCGCGCCGGGCGATGTAATCGAGCAGCTCTTCGTTCTTGGCGATATCGAGCGTTGGTTCCTGATACTCGGCCAGCAGCTTGCGGGCGTGTTTGAGCGCGCGTTCGGTGATTTCAACACAACCCTCAGCCTGCCATTGTTCGATCGAGTTGTTGTCGAACATATCCGGCATGAAGAATGCGCTCTGGAAATTGTCCTGCGTATGCGGATGCCCAAGGTAATGCCCACCCGGACCAATATCACCGACTGCCGAAACGGCCTGATCGAAATCGCCCCATTTCGGGCCCTCGGCCATGCGATAGGCCATGGCGCATTGTTCTGCGTCAACGATGAACTTGGCGGTCGAGCAGTGCATCCCGGCCTCGTTCCAGCCCGCCGAGTGCCAGATGTAGTTCGCACCGGCATGGATCACGGCCTGCAGAGTGGTTGCGGATTCATAGCCTGCCTGCGCGTCGAACGTCTTGGCTCCGCCCAGAGTGTTTGAGGTACGCCAAGGCACTTCGTAATACCGGGCCATCTGTCCAATCATGAAGTTCATCAGACTGATCTCGGGCGTGCCTGCCATCGGCGCGCCGGATTTCATCGAGACGGTCGACAGGTAGTGCCCGTAGATCGCGGGCGCGCCCTTGCGGATCACCTGCGTATAGGCCAGCGCGCTGAGCGCCTCGGCATTCAGTTGCGCCACGGTCGCCGGAACGCTGGCAGGCGTATTGGCCCCGCCCAGAACGAAGGGCGAGCACAACACCGGCTGCTTTCGGCGACAGAAGGCGCGCATCGCGCCCAACATGGTTTCATCCCAGACCAGCGGCGAATTGCCGTTGCAATTGCCAGTGGTGACCGGGTGATCTTCAAGGAAATCCTCGCCGAACAGGATGGCGCACATCTCCATGACATCTTCGGCATTCTTGGGGCTGGTGGTCATGCCCATGAAGGTTTTGTCAGAGTGCTTCATTGACGAATAGGTAATCCGCAGATGCCGCTGACTGATCGGGTGATCATAGGGCTCCACGATGTGATGGGCCGAGGAATGCAGCGCGGGCAACATATGGCTGAGCTTGTGGAACATCGCCAGATCGTCCAGCGTCGGGTTGCGGCGCACATCTTCCAGATCGCGCAGGAAGGGCGCTCCGGTCATCGGCACGAAGATCGAGTGTTTACCGCCCAGCCGCACGTTCTTTTTCGGATCGCGCGCGTGGTAGGTGAAATCTGACGGAATGGTCGCGATCAACTCGCGCACCAGACCGCGATCCAGATAGACGAGCTCGCCTTCTACCTTGGCACCAGCCTTCTTCCAGTCTTCCAGCGCGATGGGGTCACGGAACTGAACGCCTACGTTTTCCAGAATATCCATCGAGGCCGCATCAATGCGTTCAACCTGGGCGCCGTCCATCACTTCGCATAACGGAATGCCGCGGGTCAGGCCCGGCAACATCTCGAAGTTTGGAGCGGTGCGCATGGCGCGCCGGGCAGAGCGCCCTCCGGTACGTGTGGCTGTGGCAGTTCTGGTCATATGGTGCCTCCTTCCGGTTCAGAGTGGAACGGAAAGGGTGAGGTCCACATGCAGGAATGCGAAAGACTGTTGCGAAATGCGACGTTGGGGTTTCGTCAAATAAACGGCAACTCGAAGGAGGTTCACTAAAGCATCTCAAACGCATCTTTGTGGGAGTTTGTGTTTAACATCATGCAATGGCAGCGAAGCAGACGATCTGGCCAAAGAATTGCGGCCAAAAGTGACTAGTCCGCCCGCAGACTGTATTCTGATTAATGTATCGGCACCATTCGAGACGGGCTTAATCCATGTGGGAGCGGGGCATTAGGAACTCTCAGCAACCAAATCTGATCGTAAGGAGCGTGGCAAAAGCTGCCCTGTCTGTGCGGGTGAAACTGCTGATGGCGTTTTTGGGTATCACCTTGTTGCTTTTGGGATTGGCGCTTTTTGCGGTGTCGGCCTTGCAGCAATCGAACAGGCGTGTCGATGCGATGATCCATGATCAAGAGAGGATTGCATATTTCAACGAAATCCATTTGGCGCTGAGCGAGTTGAACCTGATGAACTTGTCCTTGGTCATCGATCAGACGCCCGGGGACGACTCGGACGAAATTTTTGCATTTTCAACCGGCAATTTCATCGGTCAGATCGAGAACCTGCAACATCACATTGCGCAAGGGATACGTCGATTCCTGCAGGCGGGCAGAAAAGAGTTCCAAACCATTGATGAAATCCGCGCAGATTTGGGCGACATCAAAACCAAGGCCGCCGCCATGGTGCGGTTTCGAAGAGACGGAGACATGCAGAATCTCGCCGAATTGGGATTGGATCAGATTTTTCGCCAAGTTCGTTCACTGCAAAGCGATGCGTATAATCTTGTGCAGGGCGCCGAAGCAGAGATGCGTGACCGGGCAAATAGGAATGCCGAAGTTTACCAATCGACGCGCAAAATGGTCGTGGCGGCGGCAACAATTGCAATGGGGGCAGCCCTTTTTCTTGGCTACGCGATCTCTTCCTCGCTGATCTGGCCAATGCGCCGAATTGGTCAAACACTCAGCGTTGTCGCCGAAGGAGATTTCGCGGCGCGAGTTAATGTCCCCAATCGCGACGAGCTTGGCAAATTGGCAAACGACGTGAATGCAACAAGTGCGCGTCTGGGTGATCTATATGAACAGGTAGAGACCCAGCGAGCCGAACTGGAAGCCGAATACGACCGGTCGGAAAAGTTGCTTTACAATCTGCTGCCAGAAGACATTGCGGTAAGATTGAAGCTTGAGCCAGACCAGACTATCGCTGACAGTTTGCCCAAGGTTGCAATACTATTCGCTGATATCGTGGATTTCACGCCACGGGCATCGAAACTGCCACCGGAAGATGTAGTCGGGTTTCTGAACAAGATCTTTCGTCTATTTGATGAATTGGCCGACAAACACGGATTGGAAAAGATCAAGACAATTGGTGATGCCTATATGGTCGCGGCAGGTATGCCGTCTCCGGTCGGCGACCCGGTGCATCGCGTCGCCGAGATGGCTCTGGACGTGCAGCGGTCGGTTGCGGAAATGTCACCTGATTTTCCGGATGGGCTTCAAGTAAGAATCGGACTTCACGCAGGGCCTGCTGTCGCCGGTGTCATTGGAAACCAGAAGTTGTTCTATGATGTTTGGGGGGAAACGGTGAACACCGCCAGCCGGATGGAGAGCCACGGTGAACCGGGGAGGATCCAGGTAACGGGTGCCGCAAAAGAGGAGCTTGAAGCGGACTACGACTTCGAACCCCGAGGCGTGGTGGAGATAAAGGGATTGGGTGCTGTGAAAACGTGGTTCCTGATCGGTTCTAAAACCAAAAGCTGACCACTACGTCTCGACCTAATTAATCTGCCACTTCTACTTCAATGGACGGCCACCCGGCGGCGACCGCCCAATTTGGCTCAGCCCAACTGAACCAGCGCGTGGCGTTTCTTGCCCGCGCTGAGTTTGATGGGCGAGGACAGTGCGCCTGCGTCGATCATCAGGCCCGCGTCGGTCAGCGGAGCATCGTCTAGCTTGGCACCGTTTTCGGCGATCAGGCGCTTGGCTTCTTTGCCCGATTTGGCGAGGCCGGATTTGACGATCAGCTGGACGATGGACATGCCGTCACCCAGCTCTGATGCGCTGAGGGTCAGGGTCGGGAGGTCTCCGCCAACGCCGCCCTTTTCGAACACCTCGCGCGCGGTCGCCTCGGCGGTTGCAGCGGCTTCTGCACCGTGCAGCAGAGTTGTGACTTCGTTGGCGAGGCGGATTTTGGCCTCGTTGATTTCGGACCCTTGCAGCGCGGCCATGCGGTCGCATTCGTCTACCGGAAGCTCGGTGAAGATTTTCAGGAACCGTCCCACATCGGCGTCGGTCGTGTTGCGCCAGAACTGCCAGAACTCATAGGCGCTCAGCATGTCGCCGTTCAACCAAACCGCACCGCCCTGCGACTTGCCCATCTTGCGGCCATCGCTGGTGGTCAGCAGAGGCGTGGTCAGGCCATAGATTTCGTGGTCCAGCACGCGGCGGGTCAGGTCGATGCCGTTGACGATATTGCCCCACTGGTCCGAGCCGCCCATCTGCAGAACGCAGTTATACCGGCGGTTCAGTTCCAGGAAGTCATAAGCCTGCAGGATCATGTAGTTGAATTCGAGGAAGCTCAGCGACTGCTCGCGATCCAGCCGCGATTTTACCGATTCAAAGCTCAGCATCCGGTTGACCGAGAAATGCCGCCCAATATCGCGCAGGAAATCGAGGTAGTTCAGGCTGTCGAGCCATTCGGCATTGTTCAGCATCAACGCGCCGGTCTCGCTGCCATCGTAAGACAGGTATTTCGAGAACACCTGTTTCATGCCTGCGATATTGGCGTCGATCTGTTCAGGGCCCAGTAGCGGGCGTTCGTCTGAACGGAACGAGGGATCGCCCACTTTGGTCGTGCCGCCGCCCATCAGGGTGATCGGTTTGTGCCCAGTCTTTTGCAGCCAGCGCAGCACCATGATGTTCATCAGGTGACCCACGTGTAAAGACTGCGCCGTGGCGTCATAGCCGATATAAGCCGTCTGCACCCCAGAGATCAGCGCGTCGTCAAGGCCCTGATAATCGGTGCAGTCGGCGAGAAAGCCGCGCTCGATCATCGTGGCGATGAAATCCGATTTGGGGTGGTAGGTCATGACGCTCAACAGGCCTTGTGTTCTGGCCCTCTCTGCAAGGGCTGGTGTAAGTCATAGGTCAGTAATTTCAAAACCAGACCCGCTTGGTCGCACGACGGAAGGTACATTCATTCGACTGGCCTTCTAATTCCCTAAGTCTCGCGGAATGTCCAGTCATTGGCGAGCAAGTGCAGTCCGTACTGAAAGAATCTTGCGGATAAGCTTTCTGAGGGAAACGCGAAGAAATAACGCATAGCGAAACACAGAATATCGCGTCAGTCTTTGAAGCGTACCAAGTCCTGCCGGATAACCTCTGGTTCTAGCGTGCAGTGTGTCTGGACAGAAGCGGCTTTTCATTCTTGATGTGGCGTTCAATCAGTTGCTTTTGCAGCTTCCCGGATGGGATCGGGCAGGCGGGCTTGGGGGCAAACTCCAGTTCTGCTATCTCGGGGAATATGCTCAGGATTTCTGTTCGTGCTTCTGCACTGATGGCCTTGAGTACTTCCGGTCCGGTAAACAGGCTTTCCGATGGTGCGCCTTCGGCATAGACTACCTCGTGCTGTCCAAAAAGAAGGTGAAAATACTCGACGCTCTGGGCATCCTGGTCGATGAAAATACCGGGCAGCGAAGTCAGATTGACGGCGGGTACCAGAACTTCGGAAGTCCTGAACATACGCTCGACAATCTTCGAAGACACCAGCATCCGGTGCTGCCGGGACACCACAAGATCACGCTGAGGCAAGCCCAGACCTAACGCTCCGGCGCTGATACGAACTGGGCGCAGTTTGGGGTTTGCGGCCAGTTCCGGGGCAGATATCGTACGGCGAAACACTCGCAGCAGGGTGGCAAATCCGGGCCCATCACCCGTGGGATCAAACACTTCGATCTCATCGCTGGCTTTCAGATCCTCGACCGCCTTATGACCACCCCTTACCCGAATATTCGTGCCACTGGTGAAACAGGGAACAAAGTCGTCAACGGGCAGATTTACGACTGGACTGGCGAAGGCACCGTCACCAAGCGCCGTGATCGTCAGTGTTGTGTTGAGCGGGGGGACATCCCCCAAAAAGCCGATGAAAAACCCTTGCTCGGCTCCGCCGCCAAACGCGCCGTTGCCGCTGGAATCATAGTCGAAAACGCCAATCGTATAGGTATTGGTGCCATCCGTGACTATGTAATTGTAGTCCCAGGCAATTGCATTCCCCAGATAGGTTTGCGTGGGGTCGTCTGGGAATTCGTTGTTTACACCGTCTCCCTCGATGGTGTTGGGGTCAACACCATCAGTAATTTCGATCGTATTGTACGCGGAGATCTGAAATGTCGTTCCAACGCCGCCGAATTGGGCCTGGTTCGTAGTCAGAGTCGTGTCCGTCCGAAATGCACCGTATATGTTTGGCATAAACCCTGTTCAGGCCAATTCACTGCCGCTTTTTACTAAGCGGTATGAACCTACTCACCCGTCCTCAATTTGTTGTCTGTGCTTTGCTGCATTTTAATATCTCATCTATAAGCATTGGCGCAACATTTGCGAATATCCGGGGTTTTGAGCCTGCGCTTTTATTGCACTCAACATCCCAAAGTACCTGCCGTTATTCAGTCGCTATGTTTCAATGCAAATCTGACGAAGCTGAGCTATATGGAATGATCGTAGGTGCTTCAGATCAAGTGGAACACTGAAACCGGCGACGGGCATTCTTGGGAGAGCTTGGCACCTGCTGTAGCGATCTGCGAACATGTGGTAATGGACTTTGTACAGCTCTTTCATGAGCACTCGGAACTGCGCTGCGTTTGGGAACGCCTTGTCGCCTTCATTCGCGGTCTCGTACCTTTCGGAATTCTGTAGCGGCGCACGGTACAGGCGGGGGCAGAGGCAAGGAAAAGGCACCTTTTCCAAGAAAAATGAAGCTCGCGCATGATGTGTCTTGCCTTGGCTTTGCATTACCGTGCAGGTTGTGCTCAGAACCCGGCGAAACGGGTGGAGAGACGCAATACGAGGTCGGCGTGGGCAGGGTCATCAGCAAATCGGGGGCGATCAGAGCGTTGGGGGCCATGTCGGGCACATCGCTGGACGGTGTGGACGCTGCGGTCGTTGAAACCGATGGGCAGCAGATATTCGGCTTTGGTCCCAGCGGGTATCGCGCTTATTCCGAAGAAGAGCGTGCCACACTGCGCGCGGCGCTGGGGCTTTGGCATGGACCAAAGGTTGATATTTCGGCTGAATTGGTGACCCGGGCACATGCCGAGGTTCTTTCAGAGTTCGAAGAGGTCGACCTGATCGGCTTCCACGGTCAGACATTGGCACATGAGCCGCGTGGGCGTGGCACGTTGCAGGTGGGTGACGGGCTGGGTCTGTCGCAGGCTTTGGGGCTGCCGGTGGTCTGGGATTTTCGCAGCGATGATGTGGCGCTGGGCGGAGAGGGTGCGCCTCTGGCCCCGTTCTTTCATTTCGCCTGCGCCAAATGGATCGGGGCGGAAGAGCCGCTGTGTTTCCTCAATCTGGGCGGTGTTGGGAACCTGACCTATGTTGACCCGTCTTTTGACGGGCCTGAAGCGCCAGGGGCGTTGCTGGCTTTCGACACCGGACCCGCCAACGCGCCGGTTGACGATCTGATGCAGGCGCGGTTGGGGTTGCCGATGGATCGGGACGGCGCGCTGGCCCGAGAGGGTACGGTCGAGACCGGCGCACTGGAGCTGTTTCTGGCCGAACCCTATTTCAACCGAATGCCGCCCAAATCGCTGGACCGGAATGATTTCTCGGAAATGATTGGTCTGGTGACCGAGCTGAGCGATGCGGATGCGGTGGCCACGTTGACCGGGATGAGCGCTGCGGGTGTGCTGCAGGGGATGGAGCATTGTCCCAAGCCGCCTGTGCGCATGCTGGTTACCGGTGGCGGACGTCACAACCCAGTGCTGATGGAAATGCTGCGCGTGTCGCTGGATTGCCCGGTCGAGCCGGTTGAGGCGGTTGGGCTGGATGGCGATATGCTGGAGGCGCAGGCCTTTGCCTATCTCGCCGTGCGTGTGGCGCGGGGATTGCCGACTTCAGGCCCCGGAACAACCGGGGTGAGCGCCTTGGTCGGGGGCGGTGTCGTCTCGTCACCGGCGAGGGGTGTCGTGGTGAGCGGGTAGGGGGTTCTGCCCCCGTCGCTGCGCGACTCCCCCGAGGTATTTTTGGCCAGATGAAGAGGCGGATCTAGCGATTTAGGGCGCGGGCGTAATCTAGAGTGAATTCGGTGTAGCCGTCCGAGGTGGATTGCAGGTGTGCTTGGGTCCAGCGGTGGAAGGCTGGAAGGTGGTGGAAAGGCACGTTTGGAAAGGCGTGGTGTTCCGCGTGGTAGGGCATGTTCCAGGCCAGAAATCGGATCATTCGATTGGTAAAGGTGGTACGGGAGTTTTCGAGCATATTTGCCACCGGCGGGCAGAGGCCGTGTTCGGCGAGCAGGTATAGGCGCAGGAAAGGCTGGCCGATAAGGGCGGGCAGAAGCCAGAGCCAGAACAACAAGGGGCTGAAGAACAGGCTGAGTGCGGCCAGGGCATATAGTGTGGACAATATTCGGGCTTCGGTTCGTATGGCGTGGTGCTGGCGGGTTGGCAGGTAAGCGGCGTCAATCCTGCCGCGCGCGTTGTCGGTCAACACACGGGCCATACCTGTCCAATATGGCCAACCGCTGAGATAGATCGCAAGGCTGCGCCAGTTTTCGGGGCGGGGTTTGCCGCCAAGTTCCGGGTCTTTGGTCGGGTGGTTTGTCCATTTGTGATGGGCAAGGTGAAAGTAGCGAAACCATGTGAACGGCAGGCAGATGGGAATTGAGACAAGGTGCCCAACCGCTTCGTTGATCCAAGGGGTTTTGAACGGCGTCTTGTGGGTGCATTCGTGGCTGAGCGTAAAGAGGAAAACCAGCAATAGGCCTTGCGGCAGGAGCAATAGTGGCCAGAGGGGAACCTGTAGGATGATACCGGTGCTGGTTGCTGTCAAAGCGCCGAAATAGATCGCTAGATGTCTGAGACCTGCCGTGTCTGACCGCTGTTGCAGCCTGTCCTTGGTGTCGGGCGGGATCGCGGCGATCAGGGCGCGGTGGTCCATGGAATTACACTCCTGGAATATCAAAGCCGGGTGGCGCGAGTTCAAACCCGTCAAATTCAAATCCCGGTGAAACAGTGCAACTGACCAGCGTGTAGTCTCCACTGCTGCGTGCCGCCTGCCAATGGCCCTTGGGTACAATAAGCTGCGGTGCGCCTTGGGTCAGATCAGGTGTCAGGATGTGGTCTTTGGCAGGGCCTGTATCGGAGGCGCTGAGCGAGAGGATCAGCGGAGCGCCGGAATGGTAGAGCCAGATCTCGGTCGCATCTACCTTGTGCCAGTGGCTGCGCTCACCCTCTGCCAGTAGGAAGTAGATGCAAGTGCCGGTGGCACGGCCGGGATTGTCGGCACGCCAGGTCTCTTTGAACCAGCCGCCTTCGGGGTGCTGCTGAAGGTTCAGGTGTTGGATGATGTCTTGCGCGGTCATGGAAGCCTCGGGTCTGTTTGTGGGATTATGCACGCACGCGCACGATCTGCTATGGCAATTGTGTATACAGAGCATATGTTTGCCGCATGACTTTGATGATCCCGTTTGACAACAGCTATGTTCGCCTGCCGGACGCCTTCTTTGCGCGGCAGGGGCCTGTGCCTGTGCGTGCACCAAAGCTTGTTGCCTTCAACAGTGATCTGGCGCGACTGTTGCGGATTGCGCCGGGCGACGTTGAAGAGATGGCGCAGGCTTTTGCGGGCAATACTGTGCCCGAAGGGGCCGAGCCGCTGGCGCAGTTATATTCCGGGCATCAGTTTGGCACCTATAACCCTCAGCTAGGAGATGGGCGCGCGGTTTTGTTAGGTGAGACGGTCGGAGTCGACGGGATTCGGCGGGATATTCAATTGAAGGGCTCAGGGCAGACACCGTTCTCGCGCCAGGGAGATGGACGTGCCTGGCTGGGGCCGGTTTTGCGCGAATATGTGGTTTCCGAGGCGATGCATGCGCTGGGCATTCCCACCACGCGCGCCTTGGCAGCGGTTGAAACCGGAGAGATCGTGCTGCGCGAGGGTCCGATGCCCGGGGCGGTATTGACACGTGTGGCGCAGAGCCATTTGCGGGTGGGCACGTTTCAGGTGTTTGCAGCGCGAGGGCAGATAGAGAGCCTGCAACGGCTGACTGAATATGCCGTTCAGCGCCACTATCCTGAGGCGGACGGGGCTATGGGTTTGTTGCGCGCGGTTCGGGATGCGCAGGCCGGGTTGATCGCCCGATGGATGGGCGTGGGTTTCATTCACGGGGTCATGAATACTGACAACAGCTCGATCGCCGGTGAGACGATCGACTATGGCCCATGTGCGTTCATGGACAGCTATCACCCGAATACAGTCTATAGCTCGATCGACCGGATGGGGCGGTATGCCTACTCGAACCAGCCTGAGATTGCGGTTTGGAATCTGGCGCAGCTGGCGACGGCCCTAATTCAGCAGTTTGAGGACAAGGACGCAGCTGTCGAAGAGGCCACCGAAATTGTCCATGCCATGCCTGCGTTGATGCAGGCACATTGGCTGGAACGTTTCAGGGCCAAGATCGGATTGGTTCGGGCAGAGGAGGGGGATCTTGAAATGATCTCGGACCTGTTGACGCGGATGACGCAGAATCAGGCGGATTTCACAAACACGTTCCGCGCGCTGGGCAGCGACCGCGCGCGAGACCAGTTTACCGACCCGGCGGCTTTTGACGAATGGGCAAAGGGGTGGCAGGAACGCTTGGCGCGTGAGGATGCGCCTTTGGACGTGATGGATTCGGCCAATCCGGCCTTCATTCCACGCAATCATCGGGTGGAGCAGATGATTCAGGCTGCGGTGCAGGGCGATTACGCACCGTTCAATCGACTGAATGAAGTGCTGTCACGGCCCTATGAGGATCAACCAGAATCAGCTGACCTGATGCGCCCTCCGGCGAAGAACGAGGTCGTACACGCGACATTCTGCGGTACGTAACAAAGAGACGGTTTCTTATGAAGAAACCGAGCCTGAAACTTTTGAAGTTTCAGGTTTCGAGGCTATCGGGGCGTGTCTGCAAAGGGCTCGGCGATCACCTGACACGCATCTTCATAGACAATGTAGCCGATCCGATCTGATCGCAGAGTATCGATCTGGTATCCGTTTTCTTTGAGCAGTGCGACCATCTCATACGACTTGCCCAAAACCTCATTGGCTTCGGGTTTGAACCAGCTGAGGCCTTTGGTATTGCGCTGAAAGGCGCCTTTAGATTTTGTCCTGTTGAAACGATAGGGGATTTCAAGGTTTTCCCGGAACCAAGCCAGCAGCGCCTCAATTCGATCGAATGTGTATTTATCCAGCGCGGCAGTGTCGCGCAGGTGGTAGGCCGCGCAGAAGAACCCCTGACGCGCGTTCATATCTTCTACCTTGATCGGATGGACAAACCTTATGAACATGATCGTGAAAGTGACCGAGAGGCTGCGCGGGCTCAAGGCCGTTTTGCACAAATGTTAGCGGAGCAGGCGGCGCGTTGCCATTCAGCGCTGGGTTCGGCTTGCACTTGTCCGACCAGTTGGCGATCTTGGGTTAAATCAGTTTAAGTGTGCCGATGACCTACCGCTCGACCCTGCGCCTTGCCAGTTACAACATTCAGAAATGCGTGGGCCTCGATTTCCGGCGGCAGCCGCAGCGGATATTGCAGGTCATCGAAAGCATGCAGGCCGATATCGTTGTTTTGCAGGAGGCGGACAAACGATTGCCGCCCCGTCCTGCCGCTTTGCCACATTTCATGTTGGATGAGGCCGGGTGGCAGATCGTGGACTTGGGCGGTGCCGGTAGTCTTGGTTGGCATGGCAACGCGGTGATCTGGCGTGGGGACGCCATTCAGGTACGTCAGGCAGGTCATCATGATTTGCCGGGTCTGGAGCCCCGCGGCGCCGTGCGGGTCGAGTTTGATACGCAGATCGGGCCTTTGCGGGTGATGGGGATGCATCTTGGGCTTTTGCCGGCGTCGCGACGCCAACAGATCAGTCATATCCGTCGATGTGATTCTGATCTGGAACACATGCCCACCGTCTGGGCCGGGGATTTCAACGAATGGTCACGCCAGCCGGTTCTTGATCATTTGGCCCCGGACATGCGGTTTCTGCCACCGGTTCCTAGTTTTCCTGCCGCGCAGCCGTTGGGGGCACTGGACAGAATCGCGGTGGGGCAGGGGCTTGAGGCTGCACTGCACGGGGTGCATGATGCGCGGCCCGCGCATATCGCCTCGGATCATTTGCCGGTCTGGGCCGATCTGCGACGCATCGCCTGACCGCAAAATCGTCTGTGGCGCAGGGCGCGTAGACATATTAAGACAGAACACCGAACAGTTCCGGGGGTCACCATGTCCGACACGATTATCGCCCGTTGCGAAGCCAAGGGCCTGCGCATGACCGGCCAGCGGCGGACCATTGCACAGGTCTTGCAGCAAAGCGAAGATCACCCGGATGTAGAAGAGCTTTATGCCCGTGCTTCAGCCGAAGATGCGGGAATTTCGATCGCGACAGTCTATCGTACCGTGAAGTTGTTCGAAGAGGCCGGGATACTTGAGCGGCTGGAGTTCGGTGACGGGCGCGCGCGGTACGAAGATGCGGAGCGAGATCACCACGACCACCTGATCGACATGCAGTCAGGCGAGGTGATCGAGTTTGTCGACCCTGAGATAGAAGCTCTGCAAGAAAAGATTGCGGCCAAGCTTGGCTACAGGCTGAAAGGCCATCGCCTTGAATTGTACGGCGTACCGTTGGAAAAAGACTGACACATCACGAAAATCGATCGGTCGGTGAACGCGATTTCATCGAACATGTCGTAATACTGCTTGCGACGTCGCAAAGGTTGCGGTTTTGCTGCCGGAAAGGTCCGCCTATCAGCGGCCTGTTCCAATGGAAACGCGCATGAACAACGTAAACGGCATTTTGCTGATCATCGGCTCGATGGCGGCCTTCGCGCTTGAGGACATGTTCATCAAGCATCTCTCGGTCAGTGTGTCGACCGGGCAGATCATGATCGCATTGGGTCTGATCTGCGGGGCTGTGTTTACGCTTATGTCTATGGCGACACGCAAACGCATCTTCGACCCGGTCGCGTGGCAACCTTTGCCGCTGATCCGTGCCGGGACCGAAGCCTTTGGTGCGCTCAGCTTCGTGACCGCGCTGTCACTTGTTGATCTGTCGACTGTGGCGGCGGTTTTTCAGGCGATGCCTCTATTTGTCACGATGGGGGCAGCACTGTTTCTGGGCGAGCAGGTCGGTTGGCGTCGTTGGAGCGCCATCGGCATCGGCTTTGTCGGCGTCTTGATGATCATCCGCCCCGGTTTCGAGGGATTCCAGCCGGAATCTCTGTTTGTTTTGGTCTCGGTCGTTGCGATCGCGGCACGTGATCTGATCACACGCAGGTTGGATGTTCGTGTGGCCTCGTCGGTCGTCGCATTGCAGGCCTATTTCGGAGTGGCGCTGGCTGGTGCGGCCCTTATGGTGTTCACAGCACAGCCCGTTGTGCCGCTGCAAGCTGCGCAGATCGGGCCTTATCTGGGTGCCATCGGGTTCGGCGTTTTGGGCTATTACGGCATCGTAACCGCGATGCGGATCGGCGAAGCCTCAGCGCTGACGCCGTTTCGGTATACCCGGTTGGTGTTCTCGATCACGGCTGGGATGCTGATGTTTGGCGAACGCCCCGACAGCATGACGTTGGCCGGTGCCGGTCTGATTATCGGATCAGGTCTGTATACTTTCATTCGAGAACGCCAGCTGGCGCGGGCATTGGCAGTGGCCTAAGCGCCCGCGACCTGTTGGCGCAAACAGCAAACTGTTAGCCCTAAAGGCTGAAAAATATAAGTGTTAGCGATAACGGAAACGGTTTACTTTTCGCCGCGTGCTGGTATGAGGCATGCAACCGTTGGCATCATTGGGACCCGTATCATGAGCACGATCATCGACATCCACGCACGCGAAATACTGGACAGCCGGGGCAACCCGACGGTCGAAGTGGACGTGATTCTGGAAGACGGCACCATGGGCCGCGCCGCTGTGCCTTCAGGGGCGTCGACCGGCGCCTACGAGGCGGTGGAAAAGCGCGATGGTGACAAATCCCGTTACATGGGAAAGGGCGTGCTGGAAGCGGTCGCTGCCGTTAACGGTGAGATCGCCGAAGAACTGGTGGGCTTTGACGCGACCGAGCAGGTGGCCATCGATCAGGCGATGATTGAACTCGACGGGACCGAGAACAAGGGCCGTCTGGGCGCGAATGCTATCCTGGGTGTCTCGCTGGCGACGGCCAAGGCGGCGGCGGATTTCACCACGCAGCCTCTGTACCGCTATGTTGGCGGTACCTCGGCGCGCGTGCTGCCGGTGCCGATGATGAACATCATCAATGGCGGCGAACACGCCGACAACCCGATCGACATTCAGGAATTCATGATCATGCCGACCTCGGCCGCGAATATCCGCGAAGCCGTGCGCATGGGGTCGGAGGTGTTCCATACGCTCAAGCGCGAACTGTCGGCTGCCGGACTGGCCACCGGAGTGGGGGACGAAGGTGGTTTTGCCCCTAACATCGCTTCGACCCGTGAGGCACTGGATTTCATCCTGCAGGCGGTCGAAAAAGCGGGCTACAAACCCGGCGAAGAGATCCATCTGGCGCTGGACTGCGCCGCCACCGAATACTACCGCGACGGAAAATATGTTCTGTCGGGTGAAAACATCTCGCTGACCTCAGAGGAAAACGCAGAGTATCTGGCGACATTGGTCAAAGATTACCCAATTATCTCGATCGAAGACGGTATGTCCGAGGACGATTGGGATGGCTGGAAAGCGCTGACTGATGCCATCGGCAACGAAGTACAACTGGTCGGCGACGACCTGTTCGTAACCAACCCAGAGCGTCTGGCAGAGGGGATCGATCGTGGCTGTGCCAACTCGATGCTGGTCAAGGTGAACCAGATTGGATCACTGACCGAAACTCTGCGCGCCGTCGATATGGCCCACCGTGCACGGTATACCAACGTGATGTCGCATCGCTCGGGCGAGACCGAAGATGCCACCATTGCCGATTTGGCTGTGGCGACCAACTGCGGGCAGATCAAAACCGGCTCGTTGGCGCGGTCGGACCGGTTGGCCAAATACAACCAGCTGATCCGCATCGAGGAATCGCTGGGTGAGGTCGCAGAATACGCCGGCGCGTCGATCCTAAAGCGCTGAGTTTGGCGTACTTGGTAAAACCAGATCAGGCCCCGGTAGAACGCCGGGGCCATTTTTTTCTTTGAGTCATTACCGATCCGTCTAAGCTGGGCATCGAAGGCCAACATGGGAGAGGGCGATTTATGACAACATTCAAACGCATCGTTGGCGCTGGGGCGCTATTGATCCTGCCTCAGCTTGCAGGGGCTGATCGTCCGCCTCAGGCAGTGTGCCAGAAAATGGTGGAAGGCGATCCCAGCGGGCAGGTCACGATGGAGGAATGCCTGTGCACCTATAACGTCGCCAACACGGTTTTGGACGATGACATCAAAGAATTATTGTTCGAGTCCTGGTACACCGGTGAGAACATAACTGAACAGTTGAATGCGCTGCCCAAACCCAAACGCGTGCCCCGGCAGTTCAAGACCATGGAGCAGACGTTCAATAAGAACTGCCGCTGATCGTTAAGCTAAACAAACATAAATGTCGTTATGTGTGAACTTGTTCCTATTGCGGCGCTGTGACTCCCGATAGTCTGCAAGCATTGCAGAAAGGGGGACGATATGTCTGCTTCAAAGGTCTTTCTCGTAATTTCAATGCTTTGCGCGGGGATGCTGGCCGCATGTTCAGAGCCTGGGACCTATCCGATCACAGGGATGCAGGTTTCGCAGGATGATCCGGTGCAGGAAATGGCAAATCCGGCGGTAATCTTCCGGGGGGAATCGCGCTAAAGCGATTTGCTCATCAGCATGTAGCGATCGCGCGGTTTAAAACCTGACCGCAGATATAGTTTCTGCGCGGTTTCGTTGGTCCGGTCGACCTCAAGATGCAAGGCGGTCAGACCGGCCTCGGCCAACGCCTTGGGGAGATCATGCAGCACTTCGGTGGCGATACCGCGTCCGCGGACGGCGGGGCGGATGTAAATCTCATCTACAAAGGCATCCATGCCACCAAACTCGACCGACCAGCCGAAGGTGAGGATGACATAGCCCAGCGGTGCGCGGCCCGGACCGATCAGATATATGCACCCATGGGGAATTCCATCCAGTAGAGGGGTCAGCGCGTTGCGACGTTTCTCGTCATCCTGCGCGATGCCGGATTCCGAGTGAAACGCTGCGACCAGCGCCATCAGTCGGTCCAGATCGTCGGGGCGGGCAAGGCGGAGTGCGGCGGTCATAGGCGGGCAAGTCTTTCTGTGAGCAGGTCGAAGAAACCTTGGGCATCCACGTCACCCATGAACATGGCGTTTGGTGCGCGATCAGTGACCCGCCACCAGTCGGCCACTGTCATGCCCAACGTCAATTCTGATTGGGTTTCGATCTCAACATTGATGTGGCGGCCCGAGAACAACTCGGGTCGGATCAGATAGGCGGTGACGCAGGGGTCGTGCAGCGGTGCGCCCTCCGATCCGTATTTTTCCTTGTCGAAACGTTCGAAGAAATCGGTCATTTCTGCGACCGCGTGACCAACCTTGCTGTCCAATGCCCGGAATGCATCGTTGCGATGGGGCGTGACCAGCGCGTCGTGGGTGACATCCAATGGCATTACGACGACATGAATGCCGGATTTAAACACAATATCAGCGGCTTCCGGGTCGACATAAATGTTGAATTCGGCTGCTGGTGTGATGTTTCCAACCTCAAAATACGCACCACCCATCAGCACGATTTCCTGCACCCGGTTGATGATGTCGGGCGCTTTCTGGAACGCTGTGGCGATGTTGGTCAGCGGCCCCAGAGGGCAGAGCGTCACCGTGCCGGGCTCATGTGCGCGTAGGGTATCGATGATAAAATCGACCGCGTGACCTTCGGCCAGAGGCATTTCAGGATCTGGCAAAACAGGGCCGTCGAGCCCTGTTTTACCATGCACATGCTCGGCGGTGACGAGCGGGCGTTTCAGGGGGCGATCGCATCCGGCGTAGACAGGGATTTCGGTGTGCCCCGCCAACTCGCACACGATGCGGGCGTTTTTGGCGGTCAGCTCCAAAGGCACGTTTCCAGCGACGGCGGTGATACCCAGAACCTCGATCTCTTCGGGGCTGGCAAGCGCCAGAAGAATGGCGACGGCGTCGTCCTGTCCGGGATCGGTGTCGATTATGATCTTGCGGGGCATTGTGGTCTCCGGGGCCGTGAAGGGCGGACACTCGCAAGTGTCGCGGGGCTTGTCCAGCGGTTTCAGGCCTCGCGTGCGGCATCCACCGGCGGGAGTTTGCCGTTGGCGCGGTGTTCCTCGATTTTCACCTCGTCCCACAGCGCGTCCATTTCGGCCAGATCACTTTGGGAGGGCGTTTTTCCGCGTTCGGCCAGCCGGGCTTCGACCTTCTCAAAACGACGAGTAAACTTGGCGTTTGTGCGGCGCAGGGCGGCCTCGGGTTCGATGCCTAAGTGGCGGCCGAGGTTGACAATCACGAACAGCAGATCGCCAAATTCATCCTCGAGCGCGTCGGCATCCATGCTGTCGCGCGCCTCTTCCAGCTCAGCGGCTTCCTCGGTGATCTTGGCGAGCACATGGCTGGCGTCAGGCCAGTCGAACCCTACGCGCGCGGCACGTTTCTGCAGCTTATGTGCGCGTAGCAGGGCGGGCAGGTTGGCGGCGACACCGTCTAGTGCACCTTTTTGTTCTTTGCCCGCACGTTCGGCGGCTTTGATGGTTTCCCAGTCCTTTGTCTGTTGATCCGCCGACTTGTCTCGGGACTCATCACCGAAAACATGTGGGTGACGGGTAACCATCTTGTCCGACAT
This sequence comes from Ruegeria sp. AM5, assembly GCF_056540645.1. Classification (NCBI taxonomy): domain Bacteria; kingdom Pseudomonadati; phylum Pseudomonadota; class Alphaproteobacteria; order Rhodobacterales; family Roseobacteraceae; genus Ruegeria; species Ruegeria sp. AM5. Next base: position 418,655 of record NZ_JBQFXC010000001.1, read on the forward strand.
GGTGCGCACCACGTCCTGAAAGGTAAAATGCCCAGCCTCTTCAGCCATTTGCGCGTGGAAGACGGATTGGAACAGCAGGTCGCCCAGCTCTCCCTTCAATTCGTCATAAGCCTCGCGTTCGATGGCATCGGCGACTTCATAGGCTTCTTCGATCGTATAGGGCGCGATGGTCGAAAAATCCTGTTCGATATCCCACGGGCAGCCGGATTGAGGGTCGCGTAAGCGGCGCATGATTTCCAGCAAACGCTCGATACCTGCGTCCGTGTCGTGGATCAGAGGATTTTCGGCCATTGCGAACCCTTTCGTTCCGGTGTCAGATGCATCCATCCCGCAGTCAGGATCAGGAGTCCACCCCAGATGCCCGTCGTCAACCGAATTGCCGATTACGCCGCTGATATGGCCAAGTGGCGCCAGCACCTTCACACTATCCCCGAATTGGAATTCGAATGCTATGAGACCGCCGCCTTTGTGGCCGAGCGTCTGCGCGAGTTTGGGGTGGATGAACTGCATGAGGGAATCGCCAAAACCGGCATGGTCGCGATCATCAACGGGCAGGGCGAGGGACCGACTATTGGTCTGCGCGCTGACATGGATGCATTGCCGATTACCGAGGAAACGGGCGTGGACTACGCCTCGAAGAACCCCGGTAAGATGCATGCCTGCGGTCATGACGGGCACACAACCATGCTGCTGGGTGCTGCGCGCTATCTGGCCGAAACGCGGAATTTCGCGGGCCGGGTTGCGCTGATCTTTCAGCCTGCCGAGGAAGAGGGCGGCGGCGCGGGCGTGATGGTTGAAGAAGGCATCATGGATCGGTTCAATATCTCTCAGGTTTACGGCATCCATAACACTCCGGGCCGGCCCGAGGGGCTGTTCGAGACTACGCCGGGGCCGCTGATGGCCGCAGTAGATACTTTCGAGATCAATATTCAGGGCGTGGGCGGCCATGGGGCCATGCCGCATGAGACGCGCGACCCGGTGATGGCGGCTTGCGGGATGGCGCAGGCGATCCAAACTATCGTCAGCCGCAACCACTTTGCGCTGGACGATCTGGTGGTGTCGGTGACGCAGATACACACCGGAACAGTGAATAACGTGATACCTGATACCGCTTATCTGAACGGCACCGTTCGCACCTTTGATCCGGCCGTGCAAAGGATGGTCAAAGAGAGAATGGCGCAGATCGTGGCGGGGCAGGCGGCCTCGTACGGTGTCGAGGCCAAACTGGACTATCAGGAGGGTTATCCCGCCACTATCAACGACGCCGACAAGGCGGCATTCGCGGCTGAAGTGGCGCGGGATGTATCCGGCGCGGAACGCGTGAAAGATGATGCTGGGCGTGAGATGGGGGCAGAGGATTTTTCCTACATGCTGCAGGCCCGACCCGGTGCTTACCTGTTCATGGGACAAGGAGATGGCGCTGGGCTGCACCATCCGAAATACAACTTCAATGACGACGTCGCGCCGATCGGAGCGTCCTTCTTCGCACGGATCGTCGAAAAGGCACAGCCGTTGGGCTGACAGGGAATAGATATGGCACTGGAAGATGCAAAGAACCAGGTGGATGAGGCATTCACCAACCCCGATCTTAAGGGGCTGTCCTATGAAAACACCTTTGGCGGCGCGACCTCATTCCTGCGGCGGCTTTATACCAAAGACCTGACGGGTGCGGATATTGCTGTAACCGGCGTGCCTTTCGATCAGGCGGTGACAAATCGCCCCGGAACCCGTCTGGGGCCGCGCGCGATCCGTGAGGCGAGCGCGTTGCAATCCCCGGATGCACCCTATGGCTGGCCCTTTGACGCGCTCAGCGAGTTGGCGATCGTGGATTATGGAGATATGGCCTATGACTATGCCAATATCCCGGCCTTTCCCGACACGCTGACCGATCATATCCGTACCATTTTGGCGGCGGATGTGGCTTCGGTCACGCTGGGAGGGGATCACTATATCAGCTTCCCGATCCTTAAGGCCTATGCCGAGAAATATGGGCCAATGTCACTGCTGCAATTCGATGCGCATACGGACACCTGGGCCGATGACGACATGTCCCGCGTGGATCACGGGACGATGTTCTACAAGGCAGTGAAATCGGGGTTGGTTGATCCGAAACGCTCGGTTCAGGTGGGCATTCGCACTACAAACGAAGACACGTTGGGCGTCAACATCATCGACGCGCGCGAGGTTTACGAATCCGGCCCAGCCGCCGTGGCGCAGAAGATCAGGGGTATTCTGGGCGACAGCCCCGTGTACCTGAGCTTCGACATCGACGGTCTGGACCCTGCTTTTGCGCCCGGTACTGGTACGCCGGTCTGGGGTGGGCTGAGTTCGATTCAGGCGCAAATCATCCTGCGCGACATCGCCGGGATCAACATCAAGGGCGGCGATGTGGTTGAGGTATCTCCGCCATACGATACCTCTGGTGCGACGGCGATTGCGGGGGCTCATGTGGCAACACAGATCATTTGCCTTTTGGGGTGGAACAAGCTGGTGAAGCCTTAACCTTTGGTTAGGCATAATCCCGGTATCTGCTTGGTGAGGCACCGGATCGGAGACATCACATGACCCATTACAACCAACCGATTGGCGGCAATGATCTGGCACGGTTTTCGGGGCCGAACACGTTTATGCGGTTGCCACAGGCGTCGTCGCTGGACCGGCTGGATGTGGCGATCCTGGGGGTTCCGATGGATATCGGCACTTCGTGGCGGTCGGGCACACGGTTCGGACCCAAGCAGATTCGCAGCGAAAGTGCGATGATCCGGCCCTATAACATGTCCAATGGCGCGGCGCCCTTCGACCATCTGCAGATCGCAGATATCGGCGATCTGGCGATCAACACATTCTCGCTCGCCGATAGTCTTGGGATCATCAAGGAAAGCTATGACGGCATTCTGGCGCAAGGTGTCATCCCGGTGGCGATGGGTGGGGATCACTCGATCACTTTGCCGATCCTGCGGGCGATGGCCGCCAAACATGGGCCGGTGGCTCTGGTGCACGTGGACGCCCATGCTGACGTGAATGATGAGATGTTCGGTGAAAAGGAAACCCACGGCACTGTCTTCCGCCGCGCCTATGAGGAAGGGCTGATTGTCCCTGACAAGACCTTTCAGATCGGCATTCGAGGCTCGGGTTACGCCGCCAGCGACTTTACCGAGGCACAGGGTTGGGGGTTCCGTCAGTTTCCGGCGTGGGAGCTGTGGCAACAGAACCTGACCGAAATCGGCTCTTTGATCCGTAAAACTGTTGACGATCTCCCGGTCTATATCACCTACGATATCGACAGCCTCGATCCGGCCTATGCACCCGGAACAGGCACGCCCGAGATCGCAGGTCTGACCACTCCGCAGGCGCTGCAGTTGATCCATGCGCTGGCAGGCATGAATGTGGTGGGCTGCGATCTGGTCGAAGTATCTCCACCCTATGATCCGTCGGGCAATACGGCACTGACCGCAGCCAATCTACTGTTCGAGATGCTGTGCATTCTGCCCGGAGTGACGTCACGATAGGGGTGCGACGCCATCCTCTGACCGAGTAAGCAGGGCATAGCGGGAATGAATGGGCAGATGAAAATGGTGCTGTGGCTGTTGATTGCGGTGGGCCTTGCAATGGGTGCCTATATCAGACTTGCGCCTTCAGATCCTGTGCGCTGGCATGTGGCCCCTGAAGACACGGAACGAGACCTGAAGGGTGGTGTCGTTCGGGTCGTCGAAACCGGTCCTGATGGGCTGGCGCGTCTCGATAAAATTGCGCGCGCAACACCACGCACCAGTGTGCTGGCCGGATCTCTAGAAGAGGGCATGATCACCTATATCACCCGTACCAAGGTGTTCGGGTTTCCCGACTACACCACCGTGCAGCAAGACGGCGATACGCTGCGTATCTATGCCAGATTAAGATTTGGCCGTAAAGATTTCGGCGTTAATCGGGACCGGGTCACCCAATGGCTTGCTTTGCTGCAACCCTGACGACAAACAGCCCTCTTGCACCTCGCGCCACATGGGCACGTTCAGCGACATCTGGCATTGGGCCATGAACATGCGGCCGTCGACCTGCAGGCATATCATCTCTCCCAACTCGATGCGGGTGCCGGATTTGTCGGTGCAATAGCAGTCTTGCACTTTGCCTCCGGGGCCAACAACATCGGCCATTCCGGGCGTCGCAATGAGTGTCAGGGCTAAGATCAGTCGCTTCATGGCCCAAGCCTAGCACAAGGCAGGGCCTTGACCAAAGCCTCTGGATGATAGACACCGCGCGGATGATCCCCGAAGAACGCCTTGAACAGATAACTCAGCGATTCCAATACCTCGAAGCGGCCATGGCGGATGGTGCCTCGGGCGGGGATATTGCAGCTTTGGCAAAGGAATATTCCGACCTCAAGCCGGTGGTCGATCAGATCATGGCGTGGCTTCAGCTGGTTTCAGATCTGGCCGAGGCCGAGGCAATGCTGTCCGACCCGGACATGAAAGAGCTGGCCGAAGAGGAAATTCCAGAACTGCAGGCGCGTATCCCCGAGGCGGAGCATGCCTTGCAGCTGGCGCTGTTGCCCAAAGACGCGGCTGATGCGCGCCCGGCAATGCTGGAAATACGCCCCGGCACCGGCGGGGATGAGGCCGCGCTGTTTGCCGGAGACTTGCTGCGCATGTATCAACGCTATGCCGAAGCGCGGGGCTGGCAGTTCGAGATCATCGAGGAACAAGCGTCTGATCTTGGTGGGATCAAAGAGGTGGTGGCACATATCAAGGGCGACAATGTCTTTGCGCGGATGAAGTACGAATCCGGCGTGCATCGCGTGCAGCGCGTGCCCGAAACCGAAAGCGGTGGGCGCATTCATACCTCGGCGGCGACGGTGGCGGTTTTGCCAGAGGCCGAGGATGTGGACATTCAGATCGATGCCAATGACATCCGAATTGACACGATGCGCAGCTCGGGCGCGGGGGGGCAGCACGTGAACACGACGGATTCGGCTGTGCGGATTACTCACTTGCCCAGCGGAATCGTGGTGACCAGTTCCGAGAAATCCCAGCACCGAAACCGTGAGATAGCGATGCAGGTGCTGAAAACGCGCCTTTATGATCTTGAACGGCAGCGGATCGACAGCGAACGCTCGGCGGATCGCGCCAGTCAGGTCGGTTCAGGTGACCGGTCGGAACGGATTAGGACGTATAACTTCCCGCAAGGCCGCATGACGGATCACCGCATTAACCTGACGCTTTATAAGCTGGATCAGGTGATGCAGGGCGATCTGGATGAGGTGATCGACGCGCTGACCACAGATGATCAGGCTCGGCTTCTGGCCGAAATGGCGCAATGATTGCTGCGCTGACAGCCGCGCAGGCCATGGTCGCTGCAACCGCACGTTTGCGCGCAGCCGGTGTGCCTGATCCAGCGCGGGATGCGCGGGTGCTGCTGGCGCATGCGGCGCGGATCGAGGCCAGTCGGGTGACGCTGATCGCGCCCGAGGAACTGCCGGAGGATATCGCGGAACGCTACGATCAATTGATCTCGCTAAGGGCCATCCGAGTGCCGGTATCGCATCTGCTGGGCGAGCGTGAATTCTATGGTCGGCGGTTTCGGGTCAGTCGCGATGTGCTGGACCCGCGCCCGGAGACCGAGGCATTGATCGAGGCGGCGCTGAGCGAGCCGTTTGATCATGTACTCGATTTGGGTGTGGGCTCGGGCTGTATCCTGATCACCTTGCTGGCCGAGCGGGCGAGTGCCTCGGGCGTCGGCGCCGACCTCAGCGAAGCTGCCTGTCTGCAGGCCAGCGCCAATGCAGTACAGCATCAGGTGCAGGCGCGCGCCGAGATTCGGCAATCTGACTGGTTCGAAAACATTGAAGGTCAGTTCGATCTGATTGTTTCGAATCCGCCCTATATTTCAGCGGACGAGCTGCACGCGCTTTCCCCTGAAGTGCGCGAGCATGAGCCGCGCATGGCGCTGACGGATGAGGGCGACGGTCTGGATGCCTATCGCCGTATTGCGGCATCGGCCCCGGATTATCTGATGCCCGGCGGGCGTATCCTGGTTGAAATTGGCCCGACACAGGGCGCTTATGTTTCTGCCCTTTTTGATGCCGCTGGTTTGACCGGCGTAAAGGTGATCCCCGATCTGGACAGGCGTGATCGTGTTGTGGGGGCCAGAATGCCGCCTTCTAAGCGAAACTGAGGCCGAAAAATGCCGATTGATGTAAAAAAGCTGCGACATTTTCGAGAATCCCCTTGTCTGAACGCTCAGGACATGTTTACTCAGGATTAGTCGGCGAGGTTGACGCTGTTTCAGCGCACCCCTGACGCCAAGCCCAAAAAGTCGATAGCGCGTAACGGCACAAGCCACTGAGCAGCGTTAGATACGGGTTGATCGACAGTGAATTGATAAGGCTGACGTAAAGTAAGATGAGATCTTCCAAATCCCGCTCGCGGGCCAAGAACAACCGCAATCGTCCTTCTGGCGGAAACGTCGTAAACCGAGTTTTTGACAGCTCGGGCCCCGAAGGCAAGGTGCGTGGCACACCGCAGCAGATCATTGACAAATACAACCAATTGGCGCGCGACGCTCAGCTGTCGAATGACCGCGTGGCAGCTGAGAACTTTCAGCAACACGCCGAGCACTATCTGCGCATGCTAAGCGAGGCGCAGCGCGAGATCGAAGCGCGCCGCGAAGAGCAAGAGCGCCAGAACCGCGAACGACAGGCCGAGCGTGATCGTGAACGCGCCGAGCGTCAGGAACGCGAAGCAGCCCGTCAGGCCGATCCGGCCGAGGCTCCGCAGCCGGACGTTGTGGATTTCGGGAATGAGGCGGCTGCACCCGATACAGGGCTGGTCGAGACGCCGGAAAGCAAGGATGCCGAGCAACCCGAAGCGACCGAGCGTAAGGAAAAGCCGCGCCGCCCGCGCACCCGGAAGCCAAAGGCTGCCACCCCTGCGGCTGAGGATGCACCCGCTGACAAGGGCGACGCACCCGAGGCAGCTGAATAAGCGCTTTTCGATCATGAATTGAATGAAAACCCCGGGCAAAGGCCTGGGGTTTTTTCGTTCAGGGTTTGCGAATTTCGCGCGCGAGCGCGCAGAAGGCTTCGAGCGGGATCTGCTCGGCCCGGTCGGTGGGTTTGATTCCGGCTGCGATCAGGCGGTCCTCGATATCTGGCGCTGCCCCTTTGAGTGAGGCCCGCAGCATTTTGCGGCGCTGATTGAAGGCTGTGGCAACCACGCGCGACAGGGTTGCGGCGTCAGCGGGATAGCGGGGTTCGGGCAGGGCAGTCAGGTGAACCACGGCGCTTGAGACCTTGGGCGGTGGAGTGAAGGCTCCGGGTGGCAGGGACATTGCAATGCGCGCTTCGGCCCGCCATTGGGCAAGGATGGCGAGGCGGCCATAGGCCTTGCTGCCGGGTTGGGCGACGATCCGCTCGGCCACTTCACGTTGAAACATAAGGGTCAGGCTCTGCCAGAAGGGCGGCCATTCGGGCGGGGTGAGCCAGCGGACCAGAAGCTCGGTCCCGACATTGTAGGGAAGGTTCGCGGCCACCCGGATCGGAGGTGTCAGGTGGGCCAGCGGCTCGATTTCCAGCGCGTCGCCGTTGATCACTTCCAGCTGGCCCGGATAGGCGGCGGCGATGTCGTTCAGGGCGGCGATGCAGCGGGTGTCCTTTTCCACGGCCACGACCTTGCGCGCGCCTTCGGACAGAAGCCCGCGAGTCAGACCTCCGGGGCCTGGGCCGATTTCAAGGACATCGCATTGAGTCAGATCACCCGCCTGCCGCGCGATCTTGGCGGTCAAGTTGAGGTCGAGCAGGAAGTTCTGGCCCAGCGACTTGCGGGCCGAAAGCTGGTGAGTTGCGATAACCTCGCGCAGCGGGGGGAGGGAGTCGATGGCGCTCATGACTTTACCGTCGCGCGGGTTGCGGGGAGAGCACCAGAGATTTTTTTGCCTCCGGCGGAGGTATTTGGGGCCAGATGAAGCATTAGCGGGAATGGCCCATTCGTTGGGCGAGTTTCAGGGCCTCGATCAGGCTGGTGGCGGTCGCGCGGCATTGGCCCGCGATGTCCAGAGCGGTGCCGTGATCCGGCGAGGTCCGGACGAAGGGCAGGCCCAAGGTTACGTTCACACCGCTGTCGAAATCCAGTGTCTTGATCGGGATCAGGGCCTGGTCGTGATACATCGCAATCGCGGCATCATATCGCGTGCGCGCCGCGGCGTGGAACATGGTGTCTGCCGAGTGGGGTCCGGTCACGGTGCAATCGACTGGATTGAGGTCTGCGATCAGTGGCGCGATCCAGTCAAGCTCTTCCGTACCCATTTTCCCGCCTTCGCCAGCGTGGGGGTTCAGCCCCGCGATGGCGATGCGAGGATGGTGGATACCGAATTGGGTGCGCAGGCCTTGGGCGGTGATCTCGATGGTTTCTTGCAGCACTTCTGGGGTGAGTGCGCTTGGGACCTGAGAGAGCGGGATGTGGATGGTGGCCGCAACCACGCGGAGCTGTTCGCTGGCCAGCATCATTACCACGCGTGACCGGCCTGCCAAAGCAGCAAGAAATTCGGTATGGCCGGGGAAGGCAAAGCCCGCACCGTCGATCAGCGCCTTTTTGTGGATCGGCGCGGTACACAGTGCAGAGGCTGCGCCGGAACTCACCAGCTCAACACCCTTTTCAATAGAATCGATGACCGAAAGTGCGTTTGCTGGATCGGGGTGGCCGGGCGTGTTCGGGGCAGGAAAGTCGAAATGCAGCACCGGCAGAGCCGAGGCGCTGGCCGGTGTGGCCTCAGACGGGTCGGCGATCCGGGTAATGGGTGTTCCATCGGGCAAATGTGATGCGTCGCCGATGTAGAAGAACGGACAGGTATCGCGCAGGGCTGCCCAAGCTTTGGCTGCGATTTCGGGTCCGATCCCGGCGGGCTCACCACAGCTTAGCGCGATTGGGGCGATCATTGTTCGATGATGACAGCGTCGGCCCTCAGCTGTTCCAGCAGGCTGTTTGCAAGGGCCTGTAACCGTTGCTGGGTCAGTGCGTTTGCCACGTCCACACGGGTGGTATCTTCGCCCAGGTTGCGGGTGCGATTGCACAGCATCAGGAACATCAGCGTCTGCCCGTTGTTGCGCGTCAGCGTGGCCGATGCCTCATTTGGATCAAGCTTGGCCAGCTCAAACGCTACGTCGCGTGGAATCGCCGAGGGGCTTTGGGTAAGGCGTTCCAGCACGTCGGGCGATTGATCTTTGGCGATGCCGTAGAGGTCATCGCAGGTGTCGATCTCTTCCTTGAGCTTTTCGGCTTTTGCAAGCGTTTCGGCGCTGCGGCCGCCGGGAAGGTAGTAGATCGCGTAGTCGATCTCGGAATAGGTTGGGGCACCTGCGGCAACTTCGCGGATGCCGCGCATCTGGAACAGAGCCACGGCGTTCGGGAGCGAAAGTGGGTCAGTGATCTCACCGTTTTTCAAGCCCAGAATGACGGGTTGCAGGGCCGGAGGCAGGTTGTTGAGCGACAGCCAATCCAGTCGCCCGCCATTCTCGCGTGTGGCAGCGGCAGAGTATTGCGTAGCAGCCGAAGAAAAGCTGTCTTGATCGGGAAGTTGTGAGATTTCATCGGCCAGGGCTTCAGCCTGCGCCAGGGTCTGCGGTGTTACCGGAATGATAATTTCGGACAACAGAACCTGCAGGCCGCCGCCGCCACCCTGACCCAAAGCACGGTTGATCTCATCTTCCGAGGGGCGAGCCTGCGACAGAAAGCGGGTACTGACAAAGTCGCGCCAGGACAGTTGATCGGCAACAAAATCCCGGACGGTTTCCTTTGATACGCCCGCATCGTTGAGCAGCTGCAGAAACTCTTCGCTGCTGAGGTTGCCGCGCGAGGCGAATTCATCAATCCCGGTCTGGATATCTTCGGGCGCGGCTTCGATGCCGGCATCGCGCATCGCCTGTTTGCGCAGACGATCCTCAATCAGGGCTTCGCGGACTTCGCGCTCGGAACTGCCCGGAACGCCGAGCAGTTCGAGAAACTGCTGACGTTGTTGAAGTTCATACCAGGTGACGATGTCCTGATTGACCCGGATTGCAGGCGAGAACAGGCTTTGAGCCTGGACCTGTGGTGTGGCCATTGCAACAAGCGCGGCAGCCAGCACCGGCAGCACCGATCTACGGCAGCCAGAGCGGAGAGATTTTGTGAAACCTGAGATCAACTGCATCTTCTCTTAAACTTCTGTCCATCGCCTTCGACGGAATACCCTGTCAGGGCAACGGTAAAGCCGAATTCTGTCGAAGGCTCAATACTTGATGTGGAGGTAAAGCGTCTGTTGACGTTCACATTTACCTGCACACACTCATTTTCGTAGGTCACGCCGAACCCAAGGCGGAGTGGTTCAGATTCGCTGAAATCATAGCGTGCGTTGGCTCGGGTCAACCAATTCTGATCTACGCGGTAGCGACCGCTCACCCGTAATTCCGAGATTTCATCATTATTCGCTTCAGCAGGATCAGGCTCGAGCCAGATGTAACCGCCGGAGATTGCCGTATCTCCATTAGACCAGCCTGCACGAATTTCAGCTTTGGTAAAACTGAAATCGCTGTTTAAAAGCCCACGCGCGGCCAATGTCAGCCCCTTGCCGTTATTCAATTGCCCGGCAAGCAGAATGTCGGACTTGGTACCCTGCAGCCCCGATGTGAGCGTGAAATCCGGATCCGCATCGGACCGGAAGACCTGTCCGATTGTCGCCAGCGCCCGCCAGCCGTCAGCGTTGTACCGAGACCAGTTCAGGCCCACAACGGCTGTTGCACCGTCTTCGCGGCGGTCGGGGGCCGGAAAGCGCGAAAGGGACAAAAGATTGCCCTGATCGAGTTCCTGAAAGGTACTTTCATCGTTGGGAACGTCATTGTTCGAAACATGCGTCCAACCAATTTGCGCGATTGGCTCAAGGATTTGTGTTGCACCGGACTGCTCGCGGCGCAGCATGGGGTAGCGCAGGGTAAAAGCTGCGCGCGGGGTCGAGCGGGTTACATTGTTCGGAAACTCGCTGTCATTGCGGATATTGAACGTATCCACTGACGCGCCCACCAATGCCTCTGCACGTAATCCGGTCGCAAAGGTCCAGTTGCGCAGCCATTCCGCATCGAATGTTGCCCTGGCGACGTCGCGACCAATAATATCTTCGTCACTGGTTCGCGTGTGGGTGTGACCATCGAGGCTTAGTTCAACTTCACCCCCTAAGGTGCTGGGGAAGAATCGCTTTCGATAGTTGATGTCGAAGACACGCGATGGGATTTCATCCTGATTTTCGCTATCCCGAAGGGACTTGTAGTGGATGAAGCTGGTTCTGAACGCCGTATCACGCTTGATCCGCTCAAGTGCAATTTCGCTACGCAGGCGGTCAAAATCGGGCAAGCCGTAATCTGCCAGATACGAGTCATCCGAAGTTGTTTTGATATCGAATGTCAGCCGGTAGTCATTTCCAAGACCGAACCGGCCATCGGCGAAGAAATACCCCCGGTCTTGACCGGGCTGCAGGTCGTCGCGTGTATAAGAGCCTCGCAGCCGAATGCGCCCGCGTTTGAATGCCTGCCGGTAACGAAACCCAAGTGTGCGGGTCTTGGACGACAGATAGGGCGTCAGAGTCAGGTCCTTGTGATCTCCGATCTTGAAGAAATACGGCACCTGAACGCCAGTGCCCAGTTGCGAAGTGGTGCGGATCGACGGCACGAGAAAGCCGGTCGCCCGCTCAAGTGTCGGGTCGGGTAGGCGCAACGTGGGAAAGTAGAAGACCGGGACATCGAGTATTCGGAACTGTGCGCCTTCGAAATAGAGCTGCCGTTCAAGCTGGTCATGGGTCACTTTCCGGGCGCGAATTTGCCAGATCGGGGGTCTGCCATTCGCGCAGACATGACATGACGTTGCAGCGACCTTGCTGAATTGCGTATAGCGACCTGCCGCACGGGTGGCCTGAACTGAGGCGATCTGCACTTGCTGGTCAAAGACCATACGCGCGCCCATCAAAAGGCCATTTTGTATCCCGCTGTCCAACTGCGCGGAATCGGCCAGCAATGTGCTGTTTCCGCCTTGATCGATCCGGATTGGGCCGGTCAGGGTCAGCTCGCCGGTTTCGCGATCATAGGTGACGCTTTGTGCTGTCAGTTTGACGTCGCCTTGGAAGGCCTCGACATTCCCCTCTGCGACCAGTTTGCGATCCGGGGTAATGAATATCTCATCGGCCACCAGTAGGGCGGGTTGATTCTGTTCAGTTGCGTCAGCCTCGCTGGCGGCACCTTCTGGTTCGGACTGTGCGGCAACTGCTGCTGGCAGCGAGAGGATCAGTGCGCTCGACAGCAACAAAGACAGGACGGAGCGCATCAGCCATCCTCCGCATGGAGCAACAGGCCCAGAGACAGTAGAATGCCCGCAAAGGGTGGGGCCCAGGCCGAGACCAGAATAGGTAATTGCCCGTTTTCGCCAAGAATTTGGGCGAAATTCCGGATGAAGTAGATACCGAACCCCAGCAATACAGCGGTCAGCACGGCAACTCCGGTGCCGCCGAACCGGACATGGCGCATTGTGAAGGCGGCCCCGATCAGAACCATCGAAACCAGAAACAGGGGTCGCGCAAGTTGTACTTGCAGCCAGACCTCATATTGCTTGGTTGAAAATCCCGCCTCGCCCAGATCACGAATCAACTGGGGCAGATCATAGACCGAAACTGAATCCTTTTGCCCGAGAGTGTCCAGAATCCGGTCTCTGGTCAGCGTTGTGGGTAGGTTCAGGATCTCATGGCTGGTGGCATTTGCTTCGGGATTGAGATCGTCCTTAATGGGCCAGATTTTGGCCTGATGCAAGGTCCAGAATCCATCCTCCAGATCAGCTTTCTGGGCCGAGATTTGCTGGTTCGGCTTGCCGTCGGATGAGAACGTTGTGATGGTCACGTTCCGCAGGGCGAACCGGTCGCCATTGACAGTGCCGGTTGCGTGAATCACCGACTGACCGTTGGCTGAGCTCTGGCGCAACCACAACCCCTCGCGGCTGATGGACAGGGCTGAACCACCCTGGTTGCGATAGCCATCGGACAAACGTTGGAACTCTTCCGACGTCGCGGCCGCGATGGGATTCAGCAAAGTCACAGCAAGTGCGCCGATGGTCAGCGCAAGCAACACGGGCGCTAGCAGGGCTCGGATACCGGATCGCCCGATTGCGCGGGTCACCACCAGTTCGGAGCTGCGGGCGAGGCCGACAAACAGCGCGATCGTGGCTAGGATCATCAGCAGGGGCAACATCTCGCTGATCGCGGCCGGTGTGTTCAGCAACGTCAGTTGCAGCAACTGGCCAAAGGATAGGTCAACACCATCGAACCGCCGCACCTGTTCGATCAGATCGATCAGGATCATCAGGGTCAGAAAAATACCGCCGATTACAAGAAAGCTTTGAACAAAGCGGCGGGCAAAATAGCGGTCGAGGATCACTTGGGCATCCCCGTCAAACCCCGGCATCCAAGAATCACAATCGGGCATGGAATCATGCGCGACGGCCTGTAACTGCCGATTGGTGTCACGTTCTCTCCCCCGAGCCTGCCGTTATTTTCGCGCGACCATAATGCAATTGCCCGGCGGGGAAAACTGCTATCTGGTCAACGGTGGCTGCGCGGGCTAGGTCTTGGGCAACGCATTTTTCAGGAGAATGATATGAGCAGTCTTGTGCCCGTCCGATTCACCCCCTTTGACCTTGATGCGATAGCGCAAACCGAAGGGCGCGTGGCCATTCTCATTCCCGCCGATGGCAAGATGAGCCCCGCCGCGCGTCGAGCCAATCGCCTGACCAAAGGCGCGGTTGCGCGGCTGGTCGAAAGCGAGCGGTTCAGCAAGGTCAAATCGGGTAATGTTATTTCGCTGGCCTGGCCTGCCGGAATGGTGGCCGAGGCGCTGGATATTCTGGTGTTGCCGCGTCGCCCCGACTCTGACGAGGCACGCAAGGCCGGGGCCAATCTGGCGAAAGCTGCAGCGGGCAAACCCGTGCTGGTCATGGCCGCCAATCACGCGCGTATCGAAGAGGTAGCCTTGGGCATGGTACTGCGGGCCTACGATTTCGATGTCCACAAATCCAAGGACTCAGACCCGGCGGGTGAGATCACCATCGGTCACTCCAAGCCGGAAGAGGCCGAAGCCGCTTTTGCACCGCTCTATGCCGTCGCAGACGGTGTGCGCATGACACGAGATCTGACAAATGAACCCGCGAATGTGCTGACGACAACTGAGTTCGCGGACAGATTGGTCGAGATGGAATCGCTGGGCCTGAAGGTCGAGGTTCTGGAAGAGGACAAGCTGGCCGAACTGGGCATGCGTACGCTGCTGAGCGTCGGGCAGGGCTCGGTCAGCCCCTCGAAAGTTGTGGTGATGCAATGGGACGGCGGCGACAAGGATGACGCGCCGCTGGCCTTGGTCGGCAAGGGCGTCGTGTTCGATACCGGCGGTATCTCGCTTAAGCCGGCCGGAGGCATGGAAGACATGACCATGGACATGGGCGGCGCGGGTGTTGTTGCCGGAGCCATGCGAGCGTTGGCCAAGCGCAACGCCAAAGCCAATGTCGTGGGGCTGGTCGGGTTGGTCGAAAACATGCCCTCGGGCAATGCCTCTCGCCCAGGCGATGTGGTCACTTCGATGAAAGGCGACACTGTCGAGATCATCAACACCGATGCCGAGGGTCGTTTGGTTCTGTGTGACGTCATGTGGTACGCGCAGGATCGGTTCCAGCCGGTGGGCATGATCGATCTGGCCACACTGACGGGCGCGGTCATCATTGGTCTTGGGCATGAGAATGCCGGTGTGTTTTCAAACAATGACACCTTCTGCGACGCCTTCTTGAAGTCGGCCAAGGCCGAGGACGAGGGCGCATGGCGGCTGCCCTTGGGTGAAGGCTACGACAAACAACTTAAATCGCGCATTGCGGATATGAAGAACGTGGGCGGGCGGCCCGCAGGTTCGATCACCGCAGCGCAGTTCCTGCAGCGTTTCGTCAAGGAAGAGACGCCGTGGATTCACTTGGATATCGCAGGTGTGGCCTCTGTCTCTTCCGAGACCTCTTATGCGCCGAAAGGGGCCACGGGCTGGGGCGTCCGCGCGCTAAGCCGGTTCGTGCAGGACAATTTCGAGTAAGCGCATGGGTGCCGTCTATTTCTACCACCTGACCCGCCAGCCGTTAGAGCACACATTGCCTGTGCTGCTCGACAAGGCACGACAGGCCGGGTGGCGGATTGCCGTGCGGGGAATCGACCCTGTGCGGATGGACTGGCTGGATGAGAAATTGTGGCTGGGACCTGAGGACGGGTTCCTGCCGCATGGCCGCGAAGGTGGCCCGCACGACGCGGCACAGCCCGTTCTGCTGACGACCGGCCAAGGGGCTGCAAATGGCGCGACCTGTGTGATGGCTGTCGATGGGGCAACGGTTGAGGCGGAGGAAGTTTCGACCATGGAGCGTGTCTGCATTCTGTTCGACGGAAATGATCCGGAGGCGGTTCAACATGCGCGCGGGCAGTGGAAGGCTCTGACCGGGGCGGGGTGTTCGGCACAGTATTGGTCCGAGGAATCCGGGCGATGGGAGAAAAAGGCCGAAGCTTGATCGGTCACAAATATATTTTAGGAGATTTCAAATGGATATGAAGCCTTTGGGCCGCACCGGGATCATGGTGTCGGATTTATGTCTTGGGACAATGACCTTTGGTACTCAGACCTCGGAAACTGAGGCGCACCGCCAGATGGACATGGCGCTTGCGGGTGGGATCAACTTTGTCGACGCGGCTGAGATGTATCCGGTGAACCCGATCTCGGCAGAGACGGTCGGGCGGACCGAAGAGATTCTTGGCAATTGGAATGCCGCCAATCCTTCGCGGCGCGGTGACTATGTGCTGGCCACGAAACACTCTGGTGAAGGGTTCGTGCATGCGCGCAATGGCGCCCCAATCTCGAAAGAGACCATACCTGAGGCGATAGAGGGTTCACTGCGTCGTCTACAGACTGATTGCATAGATCTCTATCAGTTCCACTGGCCAAATCGTGGTAGTTACATGTTCCGACAGAACTGGGACTATGCGCCTTTGGGTCACAACCGGGACGAGATTATGGACGAGATGCGCGAAAGCCTGATCGCTCTGCAGGCGCAGGTGGACAAGGGCAATATCCGCGCCTTTGGTCTGTCGAATGAAAGCGCTTGGGGTACCGCTCAGTGGTTGCGGGCGTCGGATGAAGTTAGTGGACCTCGGGTCGCGTCGATCCAGAACGAATACTCTTTGCTCTGCCGGTTATTCGATACCGACCTGGCTGAATTGTGTCTTCTGGAAGATGTCGGGTTACTATCATTCTCACCGTTGGCGGCAGGTTTCCTGACTGGGAAATATCAAGGGGGTGCTGTTCCAGAAGGATCACGCATGGCGCTGGTGCCGAATATGGGCGGGCGCAAAACAGATCGCGTTTTTGATGCAGTGGCGGCTTATCTGGATGTCGCCGCGCGGCATGGGCTGGACCCGATCCACATGTCACTGGCGTGGTGTTGCAGCCGTCCGTTCATGGCCTCAACCATCTTTGGCGCGACAAATGTAGCGCAGCTAGAACATATTCTGGCGGGTAAGGATTTGAAGCTGTCGTCCGAAGTGATGGCCGAGATCAGTGCGGCGCATCGGGCGTTTCCGATGCCATATTGAAGGGATGGGGGCTCTGCCCCCGTCGCCTTTGGCGACTCCCCCGAGGTATTTTATGCCAGATGAAGTTGGATCGTGTCAGTGATGGGTTGGTTGCGTACGGTCTTGCCTGAGGTCGCGAGCCGTGAGGCCGTGGGCGGTTCGGAACGCGCGGGCGAAGCTGGATTGCGAGGCGAAGCCGGTGGCCAGCGCCACGTCCATCAGCGGCAGGTCGGTATCGGTAACCAGACGGCGGGCCTCGGCCAGTCTGAGTTGCAGGTAATGATCCTGTGGAGTTGTATTCAGGCGCAGGCGGAACTGCTGCTGCAGGGTGCGCGTACTAGTGCCGAGTCTATCGGCGATGTGCGCAAGGGACAGGGGGTCGTCCAGTGAGGATTCCATCAATGAGTTGGCTTTGGCAGTGAGCGCGGTGTGACGGTGCGGCGCACCGGTGCGGCTTTGTGGTTTTGAGGGCTGAGACGCACCTTCATAGAGGAATAGCCCGGACACGCGGGCGGCAAAGCCCGCGCCATGACGTGCAGCAATAATATGGAGCATCATATCGATCGCCGGGACGGCGCCGCCGGAGGTTAGGCGTGTATCGGAGACGGTAAATCGGTCAGGGCGCACATCGACTTTGGGAAAGCGCGCAGCGAAGTTCTCCAAATCCTCCCAATGGGTCGTCGCCGCGTGACCGTCGAGCAATCCAGCCTCAGCCAGTAACCAGGGGCCGCCATCTATCCCGGCGATTGTTGCACCGGTGGCCGCGATCCTGCGGAGCCCGGCGAGCAGGCTGGGCGTCGCATGACGGGCCAATTGGAATCCGGCAACTACGATCAACAGATCGCAGCCCTGCAACCGGGCCAGGGGAATGCCCTGCACATTCAGAGCGCTGGTCAGCAACGCGGGTTCTGCGGTTGCCGTGACGTAGTCCCAATCAAAAGCGGGCCGATCCGCCAGTCGGTTGGCAGCACGCATCGGATCGACGGCGGCCGCGAAGCTGAGTGTGTTGCATTCGTCCAGCACCAGCACCGCCGTTTTCAGGGCGCGATGTTCGGGCTGCAGTATGTTTTTTGCGGATTTCATCAAGTCTGATTCGCATTTTGCTAAGTGGTTCCCTCAAGGCTGCGTCAGAGTTGGCGTTGACGCAAATCGGAATCCGGGGAGAAGCCTGGGGAAAACCCACGGTAAAACCGGGTATAAGCTGGGGATAACGCCATGCCTTTGGAAATGAACCGCGAAGTCTTTATCACCTGTGCCGTCACCGGCTCGGGCGGGACACAGGATCGCAGCCCACATGTGCCGCGTTCGCCTAAGCAGATTGCCGATAGTGCAATTGCTGCAGCGAAAGCCGGTGCGGCCGTGGTGCACTGCCATGTGCGCGACCCCGAGACCGGTGCGCCTTCACGCGATCTGGCGCTGTACCGTGAAGTCACGGACCGCATTCGCGATGCCGAAGTAGACGCGGTTCTGAACCTGACGGCGGGCATGGGCGGAGACATGGTGTTCGGCGGGATCGAAAATCCGCTGCCTTTGGCAGAGGCCGGAACCGATCTGGTTGGTGCCACTGAACGTGTTGCACATGTAGCGGAGTGCTTGCCTGAAATCTGTACTCTGGATTGTGGCACGATGAACTTTGCCGAGGCCGACTATGTGATGACCAATACGCCCGGCGCCTTGCGGGCGATGGGGCAGATGATGACCGATCTGGGTGTGAAGCCCGAGATCGAGGCCTTCGACACCGGCCATCTGTGGTTCGCCAAGCAGCTGGTGAAAGAGGGTGTTCTGGAACCGAACGCTCTGGTCCAGCTATGTATGGGGGTGCCGTGGGGGGCTCCGGATGATCTCAACACCTTTATGGCGATGGTGAACAATGTGCCGGAGGACTGGACGTTCAGCGCGTTTTCGCTGGGGCGCAATGAGATGGCGTATGTCGCGGCCTCGGTTCTGGCGGGCGGTAATGTGCGCGTCGGGCTGGAGGACAACCTGTGGCTGGAAAAGGGTGTTCTGGCCGAAAACTGGCAGTTGGTCGAGCGTGCAGGCAGCATCATCGAAAACATGGGCGCGCGGGTGATCGGGCCGCAGGAAGTACGTGAGAAGCTGGGGCTTACCAAGCGGGCTCCGGTTGCGAAGTAGTCGCGGATTGGGGGCCAGCCCCCAAACCCCCGAGATATTTTTGGCCAGATGAAGAGGCGGATCGTGGGCAAAGAACAGCAAGCAAAAACAGCAGCAATCATCGGAGGCGGAGTGATTGGTGGCGGGTGGGCTGCCCGGTTCCTGCTGAACGGATGGGATGTTCGGGTATACGATCCCGACCCTGAAGCCGAGAGGAAGATCGGTGAGGTGTTAGATAACGCGCGTCGTTCTTTGCCGGGGTTGAGCGATGTACCTCTGCCTCTAGAAGGGACGCTGAGCTTTCATGACGATCTCGGTGAGGCAGTTCAGGGTGCGATCTGGATTCAGGAGAGCGTACCGGAAAGGCTCGATCTGAAGCTGAAGGTTTACAAGAGCTTGCAGGGGGCTTGTGATCCAGATGCAATCATCGGGTCCTCGACCAGCGGGTTCAAGCCCTCGGAGTTGCAGGAAGGCGCTTTGCGACCCGAGCAGATCGTGGTGACACACCCGTTCAACCCGGTCTACCTGTTGCCACTGATCGAACTGGTTCCGACCGACAAGAATTCACCTGACTTGATCGCGCGGGCCAAAGATCTTTTGACCTCGGTGGGGTTCTTCCCGCTGCACATCAAGAAGGAAATCGACGCGCATATTGCTGACCGGTTCCTCGAGGCGGTGTGGCGCGAGGCGCTTTGGCTGGTGAAAGACGGCATCGCAACGACCGAAGAGATCGATGAATCCATCCGCATGGGTTTTGGCATCCGTTGGGCCCAGATGGGACTGTTCGAAACCTATCGCGTGGCCGGTGGAGAGGCCGGGATGCGGCATTTCATGGCTCAGTTCGGCCCGGCGCTGAAATGGCCCTGGACCAAGCTCATGGACGTGCCTGAGTTCACCGATGAGTTGGTCGACATGATTGCGGATCAGTCGGATGCGCAGTCTGGCAAGTACTCGATCCGCGAGTTGGAGCGTATCCGGGACAATAACCTCGTTGGTATGATGCGGGCGCTGAAGGCCCAGAACTATGGTGCAGGGGCGGTATTGAACCAGCATGATGCGGCCTTGAAGCCAGGAGCGCTGCCGACGCTGGACGAGGCGGATCTGAGCCAGCCGATCCTCACGCTGTCGCGCGCCGTTCCGCTGGATTGGACCGACTACAATGGCCACATGAATGAAGCTAAATATCTGGAGGCCTTTGCAGCAGCCACGGATCGTTTCATGGAAATCATTGGCTGCGATATGGAGTATATCGCGACAGGCGGCAGCTATTTCACTGCCGAAAATCACATCCGTTACATGCAGGAGACCCATGCGGGGTCGCGGATCGAATGCCGTACGCAGATGCTGTTAGGGCAAGGCAAGAAGCTGCATGTCTTCCACAGCATGTACGAGGGTGAAACGCTGTTGGCCACAGGCGAAAGCTTTCTTCTGCATGTCAGCCTTGAGACCCGACGCCCCAGCCGACCTTCACCCGAGATCGAGGCCGCGATGGCACGGGTTGCCGAGGCGCAGGCCGGGTTGCCTTATCCCGAAGGCGCGGGCGCGGCGATCCGCAAGCCCGCATGAGCAGCCGGGTCTTGATTACCGCAGGCGCCTCTGGCGTCGGCAGGGCCATGGCTGAAGCGTTTGATGCTGCCGGGGCTCAGGTCTGGGTTGCGGATGTTGATGCGGATGCGTTGGCGGATTGCCCGGCGCATTGGAAGCAAAGCCAGCTTGATGTGTCGGATGAGGATGCTGTCGCGGCTGCGTTTACTGACCTTGAGACCGAATGGGACGGGCTTGATGTGCTCTGTGCGAATGCGGGGATAGCGGGTCCCACCGCAGCAGTTGAGGACGTTTCCCTGACGGATTGGAGGTCATGCCTTTCCATCAATCTAGAGGGGTCATTTTTGTGCTCTAAATACGCTGCACCTCTGATGAAACAGCAGCGCAGCGGGGCGATCTTGATCACTTCATCGACTGCAGGCCAGTACGGATACCCCAACCGCGCGCCGTACGCGGCGGCCAAGTGGGGCATGGTGGGATTGGGCAAGACGCTGGCGATGGAGCTTGGGCCGCACGGTATCCGCTGCAATGTGATCTGCCCGGGTTCGGTTGAAGGACCACGCATGGAGGGCGTGTTACAGCGCGAGGCCGATGCCAAGGGCATGACCCGGGATCAGGTTTACGACGGCTATGCCTCGGGCACGTCCATGGGCCGCTTTGTAGAGGCGCAGGACATAGCGAACATGGCTGTATTCCTGGCTTCAGATGCAGCGAGGCTGGTGTCGGGTCAGGTAATCGCGGTGGATGGCCATACGGTCAATCCTGACCCGAAACTGTGAATCAGCCCTGATTTGGCCCCCGAATCTGGCGGATGGCGCTGCGGACGGCTTGCCAGTCCTGCGCCTCCTGCTGATTTCCGGCGGCTTCACATTCGCGCATTTTCTGCGCAGCTTCGGCTTCGGCCCGATCGCCATGGGCCGTATAAAGGGCACGTGCGTATTCAGCGGTTTTGAGTGCGTCCATTCCCGTCATCCTCCATCTCAGATCGGAATGTCTGTAGTTTCGCGCCAAGTGACTATACTACAGCTTTCAGCCCAGGTCATGTCTGAGAGATTTCTGAGCGCAATTGCTGCAGATGGTCCGGGAAATCACGCGCGGTCATATCCGCCTCTCGAACCAGCCGGTCGAAATGGAGCGTAAAGACCTCAATCCGGTCGCGGTCTCGGAAAGCCATGTAGTGGCTTCCGGCATAGAACACGCAAAGAAGTGGGCCGAATATCGTGACGGGGGCAGAGTAAAGACGTTTTGCATCAAATAGATAGATGCGCAGACGTGGATAAAGCTGCTCGCACACCGACAGCAGGTGATCGATCTGATCCAACCGGACCTGAAGCGGTAGTCCCTCGTAGTAACCGGTGGCATAGGCAAAGCTGTGAAGCTCGTACAACGGCATGGCAATCTCATAATCGGACTGGGCGCTGCGCATCCATGCCAGCCGGTCTGCCGAGGCGCCAATGGCTTGATCTGCAGTACGGCCAAGATGCGGAGCGTATTCCCATTCAAGCACGGCGCGGGTCTTGAGCATGTCGGGCAGGGTAGCCGGAACGTAGCGTATCTTGTAGCCGGCGGCCTCTTGATGCCATTCAAAAATGCGCTCATCAACCAATGCCCGGGCGGCCTCGGTTAGGGTGAGGGAACTGGCCAATAGTTCTGCCGCGCTTTCGGGTCGGTTGGAAAGCCCAAGAAGCCAGTCGGTGGAAACCCCGAGCGCCGAGGCGCAGCTACCGACCACATGTGCATTGGGCAGGCGCGCGCCCGCACCGGTCAGCAACTGCGAAACGGTCGATCGGTCAACACCTATGTCGCGTGCCAGGGCGCTTTGGCTGACATCTCGATCCTGCATTGCTCGGGCCAAGCGCTGGCGAAAATGCAGGGCACGATCCCGTTTGTCGATTTTATCAATCATGTGGTGATTAATATCACCTTTGTTGAGAATTGTTAATCATATTCAGAATTCACGACCCTTGGCTCTGTCTGTAACGCTGGTGTTACAAAAATAAGAATGGGGTCTGGAATGGAAACGCGACGCAGGTCGGTCGTGAAGGCGCTGGTGTGGAATGCGATGGGGCTGGCGATGATGACGCTGGTTGGTTTGATCGCCACGGGTTCAGCAGCACTTGGAGGGATGGTTGCGCTGGTCAATACAGCCATTGGTCTGACCATGTATGTAATTTACGAGCGTATCTGGGCCGGAATCACGTGGGGCCGCAATGGCTGAGCCGGTCACACCCAAATCACCCGAATGGGCGACATTTGCCCTGATCATCGCGTGCTATTTAGCCTGGATTGGTGCGATTTTCTGGCTGGCAGGCATATCGCTTTGGCTTGCGATCCCGTTCATGGGGCTGGTGGCTGCGCTGCATTCCTCGCTGACCCATGAGGCTTTGCACGGGCATCCCTTTCGCCAGAAGTGGCTGAATGAGACGCTGATGGCGATGCCGCTGACTTTGTTCATTCCCTACAATCGGTTTCGGGACCTGCATCTGGCGCATCACTGTGATGCGAACCTAACCGATCCCTATGATGACCCTGAGACCAACTATCTCGACCCGCAGGTCTGGGCGTCTCTGGCTCGATGGCAAATACGGATGTATCAAGTGAACAATACTTTGCTGGGGCGGATGGTTCTGGGGCCTGCGATCGGGCAGGTTGCGTTCTTGCGGGATGAACTGCGTGGTGCACTTCGCGGAGATCGGGCGATTTTGTTGGCATGGGCGCTGCATATGCCCGGCGTTGTCGCGACTCTTTGGGTCGTCGCGCTTTCGCAAATGCCGATCTGGGCCTTCGCCCTTTCAGCATATATCGGGCTGGGACTGGTCAAGATCCGCACATTCCTGGAACACCGCGCGCATGAGAAATCGCGCGCGCGCACAGTGATCGTAGAAGACCGTGGCATCCTTGCATTTCTGTTTTTGAACAATAACTTGCACGTCGTTCATCATATGAACCCATCTGCACCTTGGTACCGATTGCCGGCACTCTACCGCACGGGCAAGGAAAGATACTTGGCCTGTAACGAGGCTTATGTCTACCGTTCGTACGGGCAGATATTCCGAGAGTATTTCTGGCGCGCCAAGGATCCGGTGGCGCATCCGCTCTGGCCAAAGCCTTGATTTAACGACAGAAGGGAAGCCATGAGTTTATGGATTCCCGTCACCATCGCGGCCGCATCGTTCCAGACGGTGCGGTTCATGCTGCAGAAATCCCTGAGCAGCGTGAAGCTTTCGGCTGCTGGGGCGACATTTGCACGTTTCGCCTATTCCATGCCATTGGCCTTGCTGGGGCTTTTCATTGCTTTGGGCGCGACGGGGTACGAACTGCCAGCGCTGACGGCGAAGTTCTGGATATTTGCTATCATCGGCGGGACCACACAGATATTGGCCACGATCTGCGTTGTGGCATTGTTCAAGCAGCGCAACTTTGCGGTAGGGATTACGTTCAAGAAAACTGAGGTGATTCAAACCGCTATTGTGGGGTTCCTTGTCCTCGGCGATCAGGTCTCTACCGGGGCGCTGGGGGCAATTCTGCTTGGGTTGCTGGCCGTCCTGTTATTGTCAAAAACGCCCGGAGGCAGCGGCGCTTGGTGGCAACATCTGACAAACAAAGCCTCGCGTCTTGGACTGGGGTCAGGCGTGTTATTCGCATTCTCCTCGGTCAGCTATCGCGGCGCCTCTTTGCAATTGGGCGACATCGATGCGTGGTTCCGGGCACTTGTGACACTGGCCGTCGTGGTAACGTTTCAGTTTCTCAGCATGTGGCTGTGGCTGCTTTGGCGAGACAGGGCCGAGCTGCGCGCGGTGTGGGAGACTCGCCGGACCGGTGTTTTTGTCGGCCTGACCAGCCTCTGTGGTTCGTTTTGCTGGTTCTTCGCCTTCACGTTGCAGAACGCAGCCTATGTAAAGGCCTTGGGTCAGATCGAACTGATCCTCAGCCTGTTCGCATCGCTGCTGTTTTTCCGAGAATCCATCACCCGGCGCGAGATCGCCGGGATGACGTTGCTTGGCTTGTCGATACTGGCGCTTGTGCTGACAATCTAGCCAGCGCGACGCTCATCAAAGCTGAGAGCGATAAAGCTGGGCAGGTGATCCCCCATGCCTACAACTGCTGGCCCGCCATCGTCGCGACGCCCACGACCACGGGTTTTGGGCTCTCGCTCTTTGCGGCTCTCGCTCTTTTTGTTGTCCGACGCTTTGGCCTTCTTCTCTGGCTTTGGCGCCTCGGGCTTGGGCTCATCGGCCTTGACCGGATTGTCGATGCGCGGAATGTCCTTCTGGATCAGGCTCTCGATCGCGGCCAGCGCCTTTTCATCGCGGCCCGAGCAGATCGTGATTGCCTTGCCTTCGCGCCCGGCACGGCCCGTGCGGCCGATGCGGTGGACATAATCTTCGGCATGGCCGGGAACGTCGAAGTTAAACACATGGCTGACCGAGGGGATATCCAGACCCCGCGCAGCAACGTCCGAAGCCACCAGCAGCCGCAGTGATCCATCGCGGAATCCGTCCAGTGTTTTCATCCGCTGCGACTGATCCAGATCGCCATGGATCGCGGCGGCGTTATAGCCGTATTTTTTCAGCGACTTGGCGCAGATATCTACATCGGTCTTGCGGTTGCAGAAGATGATCGCGTTGGTGCATCTGTCGCCCTCGGCATCGATCAATGCGCGCAGGGTTTTGCGTTTCTGGCTGGCCTCACGATCCCGGCGACCACCTTTGAACATCACCACGCCTTGTTCGATGGTTTCCGAAGCGGTGGCCTGACGCGCAACTTCGACCCGGGTGGGGGCCGACAGGAAAGTATCGGTGATCCGTTCGATCTCGGGCGCCATGGTGGCCGAGAAGAACAGCGTCTGGCGGGTGAATGGCGTCAGCGAGAAGATGCGCTCGATATCAGGAATGAAGCCCATGTCGAGCATCCGGTCAGCTTCGTCCACCACCATGATCTGAACGCCTGTCAGAAGCAGCTTCCCGCGTTCGAAATGATCCAGCAGACGGCCCGGAGTGGCAATCAGCACGTCAACACCGCGGTCAATCAGAGCATCCTGTTCCTTGAAGGAAACGCCACCGATCAACAGTGCTTTGGTCAGCTTGAGGTGCTTGGCGTAGGTGTCGAAATTTTCGGCCACCTGCGCTGCCAGTTCCCGCGTCGGGCACAAGACCAGCGAGCGTGGCATGCGTGCGCGGGCGCGCCCACGGGCCAGCAATGTGATCATCGGCAGGGTGAAGCTGGCGGTTTTGCCGGTGCCGGTCTGGGCGATCCCCAGAACATCGCGCCCTTCCAGCGCGGCTGGAATTGCGCCTTCCTGGATCGGGGTCGGGGTTTCGTATCCGGCTTCCTCAATTGCTTTGAGGACCTTCGGGTTCAGGTTCAGTTCGTTAAACTTTGTCATGTATGTCCGGTTCAAGCGGACACTAGACCTGGCCCGCGCGTCTGAAAATGCCGGGCCCGGATGGCCATGCGCCCCATGCGCGTTTCGGCTGTGGCGCGGGCATAACAAAAACGTGGGGCAGGGTCAAATGAAGTCGGTTTAATCCGTGGCAAATCTGCCGGTAACAAGGATTTCCGCAACAATTCAGATGGTTCCGGGAAAGTGTTTCGCGACTTTTTGGTCCAGATCAAGCGGCCGGTGACGGATCATGTCGTTATCCTCAAGCCGTTCCAGCACTTCCGGGTCAGCAGCGCTGATTTCATCGTAAAATTCCCGCAGGCCATCGAGCCCGTATTCGGTTTCCAGAAGGGTGATCAATTCGTACCTGTCTAGCGCACCGATCTTTCGCGGGCGATCCAGGCTGGCCTGGTACGAGCCGCGTTCGAGGCGGAAACGATAATGCGCTAGCCAATGCTCCCAATCCGGGGCGTGGCGATGACACAGATCGATCTGAGGAAGCTCGGTTCTGACTGGCAGAAACTCACCGTGCTGATAGAGGTTGTGGATACGGTCGCTCAGTTTTTTCAAACCGCCGCGTACGAACAGTTTGCCCTGAATGTGGCTCATGAAACCGGCCAGAACGTAAGTGCCGAAATTGGGATAGAGCGCTTCGACCAGCGCTTGTCGATTCTGACCTTCGGGAATGAACGCTTTGTAGAGGTCCTGGCCACCCGCCAGCGCCTCAATCGGGCGGACGCGGACGGCGGGGATGTCATCGGGAATGTCGCGCAGCAGGTCTGGGATCGGGGACATCGGCCACAGGAACTCATCGACATCGATATGTGCGACCCAGTCCAGATCAGTCCTGTTGTAGATCAAATTCGCGTTCGAGGATTGTCGAACTTGATGTTTGTCCGGCCTCTCACGCCTGCGACGCTTCCAGAACGCAGCATCGCAGGTACGCACCCGGATCCGGGGATGCTCGCGCAGGGCTGAGATGTCCCCCTGGACCGGCTCGTCTAGAAAGATGTGAATCCGGTCCGCGCCGATATCGAGGTGGTGGGCGGCAAAGCGCAAAATATCCTCACGCGGGGCGCGGATCGTGGACACAATCCCCCATGTGGTCACTTCTGGATTGCCCGCAGAGTCCGTCAGGTCATCATTTCCTTCGTCGCGGTCAGGCTCAGCTCGGGATAATCGCGGACGACCCGGTCGATGTCCCACTGCAGCCGCGTTAGATAGACGATATCTCCATCGTGATCATGGGCAATATGCTGCTTGTTGGCGTTGACGAATTTGTCGATCTCAACCTTGTTGCCACTGACCCAACGGGCCGAGGTGAACTGAGACGCCTCAAACCGCACAGGCAGGCCGTATTCCATCTCAATCCGGCTGGCGAGCACCTCGAATTGCAGCGCACCGACGACTCCGACGATGAAGCCCGACCCAATAGAAGGTTTGAATACCTTCGCGGCACCTTCCTCGGCGAACTGCATCAGGGCCTTTTCCAGATGCTTGGCCTTCAATGGGTCACCCGCGCGCACCGTTTGCAGCAATTCCGGTGCGAAGGAGGGGATGCCGGTTACCCGGATCGCCTCACCTTCGGTCAGCGTGTCGCCGATGCGCAACTGACCGTGGTTGGGAATGCCGATGATGTCTCCGGCCCAGGCTTCCTCGGCCAGTTCCCGGTCAGAGGCGAGGAACAGCACGGGGTTCGATATTGCCATCGGTTTCTTCGATCGCACATGCGTTAGCTTCATGCCACGTTTGAAATGGCCCGAGGCCATGCGGACAAACGCCACCCGGTCGCGGTGTTTGGGGTCCATATTGGCCTGCACCTTGAACACGAAACCGGCGACCTTCTTTTCATCGGGCGCGATCTGACGGGGCTCAGCCGACTGAACCTGCGGCTGCGGACCATAGGCGCCGATACCCTCCATCAGTTCCTTGACGCCAAACGAGTTGATGGCCGAACCAAACCAGATCGGCGTCATGTGCCCTTCAAGCACCGCCTGAGGGTCGAGCTTGGGCAGCAATTCGCGTGCCATCTCAACCTCTTCCAGCAGCTTGTCGAGCAATTCAGCGGGCACATGCTCGGCCAGCTTAGGGTCATCCAGACCATTGATTTGGATACTTTCGGCCACCTTGTTGCGGTCGGCGCGGTCCATCAGCTCAAGCCGGTCGCGCAGCATGTCGTAGCAGCCGATGAAATCGCGACCCACGCCGATAGGCCACGCGGCTGGCGTGACGTCGATCGCCAGCATTTCCTGAATTTCGTCGATGATCTCGAACGTATCCCGGCTTTCGCGGTCCATCTTGTTACAGAAGGTCAGGATCGGCAGATCGCGCAGGCGGCAGACCTCGAACAGTTTCTGCGTCTGGCTTTCCACACCTTTCGCTCCGTCAATGACCATGACGGCGGCGTCTACGGCCGTCAGGGTGCGATAGGTGTCTTCGGAGAAATCCGAGTGGCCGGGTGTGTCCACAAGATTGAACCGGAAGTTCCCGTAGTCGAATGACATGGCCGAGGCTGAGACCGAGATACCGCGATCTTTCTCCATCTGCATGAAGTCCGACCGCGTCCGCCGTGCCTCACCCTTGGCGCGTACCTGTCCAGCCATCTGGATCGCGCCGCCGTACAGCAGAAACTTTTCCGTCAGCGTCGTCTTACCTGCATCCGGGTGCGAGATGATAGCGAATGTCCGGCGACGAGCGATCTCGGGCGGCAGGGTGGGTTGGTTCGAAGTATCAAGCATAAGCGCGCGTATAGGCGGGGAATCCAACTGAGGCAAGACAAAGGGGGTGGTTCGAATCATGTGGCTGTGGCAATAAGAACATATAGTGAACAAAATATGGAGTGGACCAATGAATTTGAAAGAAATCGCAGACGAACTGGTTGCTGGATGCCGCGAGAACCGGGCCAAGGAGAACCTCGAGAAGCTTTATGCCTCGGATGCTGTTTCTGTTGAGGGACAAGATTTTGCGGGCATGGGGCGCGAGACGCACGGATTGGAAGCTATTCGTGGCAAGCACGAATGGTGGGAAGGCGCACATGAAGTATCGGGCGCGTCCGTCAGTGGCCCGTACCCGCATGGTGACGACCGCTTTGCCGTGATCTTTGAAGTGCAGGGCAAGGTGAAAGAAACCGGTGAGAGCTTTGATATGCGTGAGGTCGGTGTCTATCACGTCGCCGATGGCAAGATCGTGCGTGAAGAGTTCTTTTATTAATCCGCAAGATCCCATTCTGGCCTTCTTTGCCGGGCCGATGTTAGATGTGTGCCGAAGATAGGGAGGGCCAGAATGGACTTGGGAATTCGCGGAAAACGTGCGCTGGTTTGTGCCAGCAGCAAAGGCTTGGGATTGGGCTGTGCCGAGGCGTTGGCCGAAGCCGGCGTTGATCTTGTGATGAACGCGCGCGGAGCCGAAACGTTGGAGGCTGAAGCCACGCGTTTGCGATCATCATATGGCGTTGCCGTGCAGACAGTGGCTTGTGATGTTACCACACCAGAGAGTCAGGCCGAGGTGATAAGTGCTGCGCAGGGTGCTGATATCCTTGTCACAAACGCGGGTGGCCCTCCGCCCGGCATGTGGTCGGACTGGGAGCGTGATGATTTCATCAAAGCACTGGATGCCAATATGCTGACACCCATAGCTTTCATGAAGGCTCTGCTGCCGGGCATGATGGATAAGGGCTGGGGTCGCGTGGTGAATATCACCTCGCAGTCGGTACGCGCGCCGATTGCGGTGCTGGGCCTGTCAAATGCGGCGCGAACTGGATTAACCGGCTATGTTGCGGGCACATCGCGCCAGGTGGCACCACATGGCGTGACGATCAATAATCTGCTGCCAGGTATCCACGCCACCGACCGCGCGAACGCGCTGGATGGCGGGGTGTCAGAGCAGAAAGGTATTTCGATGGCCGAGGCACGGGCTGAACGCGCTGCAACCATCCCAGCGAGACGCTATGGCACGAGGGAAGAGTTTGGGGCGACCTGCGCGTTTCTATGCTCGCAACACGCCGGGTTCATTGTCGGGCAGAACATTTTGCTGGACGGTGGTGGCACCAATCTGACGATGTAGGTATGGCACAGAACTTTTCTCTGAAAGATCAGTTGTTCAACGCGGAAAAGGTGAGCTTTCTTGCGGGCTTGTTCGCCAATGCTGATTCCGATTTCAAAGAAGAAGCATTCGCGGCGAAAGTGATGTCGCGTTTGCCCGAGCTTGAACTGAAAGAGCGTATGGCGCGGATTGCAGAGTGTCTGCAAGAATCGGTGCCTGGCGATTTGCCGGCAGTGGCACCGATCATTCTGCGGGCGCTGCCGCCTCCGCTGGACCCCGCCAAAAGTGATGATGACTTCGGAGACTTTATCTTTGCGCCCTTGGGTGATTGGGTTTGTGCAATCGGCCTGGATCATCCCGCTTTGGCGCTGGATGTATTTGAAGAGCTGACCCAGCGATTTTCGATGGAATGGGCGATCCGCCCGTTCCTCAATCACCACTCCGAACTGGTTATGGCGCGGATGCAGGGCTGGTGCACCCATCCCAGCTATCACGTGCGTCGTCTGGTCAGCGAGGGCACGCGGCCGCGTTTACCGTGGGGGCAGGCCGTTGGCTTGGCAATGTCAGACCCATTGCCGTTATTGGACCGGTTGCACGGGGATCGGACGCGCTATGTGACGCGCTCGGTCGCCAATCATCTGAATGATATCACCAAGAAAGACCCCGATCTGGTGCTGGAACGTCTGCGTAGCTGGGGCGAGACAGGGCGGCAGGACAAGGACGAACTGAACTGGATGACATCTCATGCATTACGAGGCCTTGTGAAATCTGGGCATCCCAAGGCGATGAAGGTGCTTGGATACGATCCCGATGCAGATATTGCGGTTGAGATTCAGGTAAACGGTCCGGCCCGGATTGGTGAAGCGCTGGAGTTTGAAACCCGCCTGAGCGGCGCAGAAGATCAGCCAGTCTTGGTCGACTATATCGTTCATTTCCAACGACCTGGCGGAAAGATCTCACCCAAGGTTCACAAGTTGAAACAGGCCGCGCTTACAGGTGGTCAGTTGACACTTAGAAAGCGGCACAAGCTGAAGGGCAATGCAACAACGTTCAAGTTGGTTCCTGGGCCGCATCGGTTAGAGATTCAAGTGAACGGCCGCGTGCACGCAGGCGTCGATTTCGACCTGCTCGCCTGAGCCCTGTCACGGTTTCGTCAGATCGGGCGCTGGTGGATTGCGTGGTGTGGATTGCTGCACTAGCTGCAAAAGACCAGTGACAAAAGGATTGCCCCGATGAAGCACGAGGCTGTGCAGAACTACTACGGTGAGGTGTTGCAAGGCAGCGCGGATTTGCAAACAAATGCCTGCTGTACTCCGGATGATATGCCGGATCACTTCAAGAAAATTCTGTCGCAAATTCATGATGATGTGCTGACACGTTACTATGGATGCGGGCTGATTGCTCCGTTGGATCTGGAGGGAATGCGTATCCTGGATCTGGGCTGTGGTGCGGGGCGCGATGTGTATGCTTTATCCGCGATGGTCGGTGAAAAGGGCCGTGTCGTCGGCGTTGACATGACGCCTGAGCAGCTCGACGTGGCGCGTGCGCATCAGGACTATCACGCGATGGCATTCGGACATTCGGCCAGCAATGTCGAGTTTCACCACGGCTATATCGAAAAGCTGGATGAGCTGGACCTCGAACCGGGATCGTTCGATATCATCGTCTCAAACTGCGTGATCAATCTGGCGACCGACAAGGCTGCTGTGCTGCGCGGTGCGCATCGGCTGCTGAAAGAGGGTGGCGAGATGTATTTCTCGGACGTCTATGCCGACCGCCGGGTGCCCAAGGCGATGGCCGAGGATGAGATCCTGTATGGCGAATGCCTGTCGGGTGCGCTCTATTGGAACGATTTTCTGTCGATGTCGCGTGCTGCCGGATTTGGCGATCCCCGTCGGGTGACGCATCGGCCTTTGGCCATCGAGAACCCAATTCTTGAAGAACGGGTCGCACCGATGAGCTTTATCTCGGCCACCTACCGTCTGTTCAAGCTGCCGGAGTTGGAACCTGCGTGCGAGGATTACGGTCAGGCTGTGATCTACAAGGGCACAGTGCCGCATGCGCCGCATGAATTTGTTCTGGATGACCACCATACGATCGAGGCCGGCAAAGTATTCCCGGTCTGTGGCAACACGTGGATGATGCTGCAAGACACCCGTTTTGCACGACATTTCGAGTTTATCGGCGATTTCTCGACCCATTACGGGATTTTCGAAGGCTGCGGCGGGGATAGCCCGTTTGTTGTACAGGGCGAAGCTGCCTCGACCGGGTGCTGCTGATCCCTTGCGCCTGATGGGCGGGGTTGTTATCCCCGCCTAAGCCCGATGGAATTGATCGGGAAAGGCAATGGGGTCCATCGGTGACAGTGACGACAACTCCTCCTCGATTGGAAATCCGCAATCTGATTGCGCGCTTTGGCGGGCGGACGGTCGTGGATGATGTATCGTTGACCGTACACGCGGGGCAGGTGACTTGCCTGCTGGGGCCTTCGGGCTGCGGAAAGTCGACCACATTGCGGATGATCGCGGGGGTCGAAATGCAGACCTCGGGCGAGATTTATGTAGATGGCAAGCTGATCTGTGACACGGTGTTCCGAGTACCGCCCGAACGGCGCGAGATTGGGCTGATGTTTCAGGATTTTGCGCTGTTTCCGCATCTCAGCGTGGCGGATAACGTCGCGTTCGGCCTGAAAGGCAGCAAAGAGCAGAAACGCGCGCGGGTCGAGGAACTGCTGACCAAGGTCGATCTGATGCGGTTCATCGATGGATTTCCGCATCAGTTATCTGGGGGTGAGCAGCAGCGGGTTGCTCTGGCCCGTGCTTTGGCCCCACGTCCGCGGATCATGCTGATGGATGAGCCGTTCTCGGGCCTCGATAACCGTTTGCGCGACGGCATTCGGGACGAAACGCTCGCAGTCCTCAAAGAAGAGGACGCTGCTGTTCTGTTGGTCACGCATGAGCCGGACGAGGCGATGCGAATGGCTGATGAAATCGCGCTGATGCGGCGTGGCAAGATTGTGCAGCAGGGGGCGCCATACAATGTCTATACCCGGCCTGCAGACAAGGCAGCAGTTTCGTTTTTTAGTGATATCAATGTGTTGAAGGCCCAAGTTAATGGTGCGTTGGCGCATACTCCGTTTGGCCGTTTTCTTGCGCCCGGTGTGCCGGACGCGACCGATGTTGAAATCGTGTTTCGACCCCAGCACGTCAAGCTGGACTTCGACCGCAATGGCAAAGGGCCTGCGCCGACGCCGACAGACGGCATTGCCGCCCGAGGCGTGGTTGAGCGTGCTCGGTTTTTGGGAAATGAAAGCCTTGTCGAGTTTCGCATGGACTATGATGGCTCGATCCTGAAGGCGACGGTTCCGAACGTCTTTGTGCCCAAAGAGGGCCGTGTCATGTGGCTGACCATTCGCCGCGACCGGTGTTTTGTGTTCCCGGCCTGACGCTCAAATCCTGCATTTTCATCCAAGTGGTGCGTGAAAGCCTCAGATTGCGCATGTGCATTGCTTGTCGCAGCGCTGAGGCGGGTCTATCAAGGGCAAAACGAGGGGTGGACCGGGCATGCGAATTCTTCTGACCAATGATGACGGCATCAATGCGCCGGGACTGATTGTACTTGAAGCGATCGCGGCTGAACTGGCCGGTCCCGATGGCGAGGTCTGGGTCGTCGCGCCTGCCTTTGAACAGTCGGGCGTGGGCCATTGCATCAGCTATACCCACCCGATGATGGTCGCCAAACTGGGCGAGCGTCGCTATGCCGCCGAAGGGTCTCCGGCGGATTGCGTGTTAGCCGGTTTGCACGACGTTATGAAGGACGCCCCGCCCGATCTGGTGTTGTCAGGGGTGAACCGGGGCAACAACTCGGCTGAAAACACGCTGTATTCGGGTACAATCGGCGGCGCGATGGAGGCGGCGTTGCAAGGTGTGCCCGCGATTGCCTTGTCTCAGTATTTCGGGCCGCGCAATCTGGGGCTGGACGATCCGTTTGAGGCGGCTGCCAAATTTGGGGCCGATCTGGTGCGCCGCATTCTTGATGCGACACCCGAGCAGCAGGGCGACTATCGTCTGTTCTATAATGTGAATTTCCCTCCGGTTCCCGCAGATGAGGTGCTGGGTACGCGCGTGGCCCCGCAGGGGTACCGACGCGATACACATTTCTCTGTCGAGCCGCACAGCTCGCCCTCGGGTCGCCGGTTCCTTTGGATCAAGGGCGGGTATCAGCATAACCCGACCGCTCCGGGCACGGATGCGGCGGTCAATCTGGAAGGGTATATCTCGGTCACTCCGATGCGCGCTGATCTGACAGCATATGACACGCTCGAGGCGCTAAAGGTCATCGAATGACTGGGCCAAGCGCAGAAACCATAATGCAGTTCCTGTTTGCCCTGCGCTCGCGCGGGGTAACGGATGCACGTGTGCTGGCGGCGATGGAGCAGGTTGACCGGGGGCAGTTTGTCAAAGGCCTGTTCGCGGACCGGGCCTATGAGGACACTCCGCTACCGATTGCCTGTGGACAGACCATCAGCCAGCCTTCGGTTGTGGGGCTGATGACGCAGGCGCTGCAGGTGCGTCCGCGTGATACGGTTCTAGAGGTCGGCACCGGCTCGGGCTATCAGGCGGCGATCCTGTCCAAGCTGGCGCGCCGGGTCTACACGGTTGAGCGGCACAAGAGGCTGGTGCGCGAATCGGGAGAACTGTTCCGTGAGCTGGGGCTGACGAATGTGACCGCGATGCTGTCGGATGGATCGTTTGGCCTGTCCGAACAGGCCCCGTTTGACCGTATCATTGTGACCGCGGCCGCCGAAGATCCTCCGGGGCCGCTCTTGGCGCAGTTGAAAATCGGCGGTATCATGGTGTTACCCGTGGGCCAGTCGGACGCGGTGCAGACCCTAATCCGGGTCACGCGCACTGAAACCGGTCTGGACTATGACGAATTGTTGCCGGTCCGTTTTGTGCCCTTGCTTGAGGGGCTGGGAAAAGACGGAGCGTAAAGGTATATTAGAGGCGCCAGAACCCCGGAGAACAGGGGCAGGCGTTGAGGACAGTAAAATGAGAGCAGTTTCCAAATCAGCAATGCGCCGCTATGCGACAGGTGTTGCCGCACTGGCAATTCTGGCCGGGTGTGAAGGGCCATATGACTATGACCTGCGCGGCAATGTCGGCGGGTTCTCCACTGCAGATGCCGCCCTTGCAGCGACCGCCAACCGCCCGACGCCGGATGCGCGTGGCGTGATCACCTATCCGAACTATCAGGTCGCGGTAGCCCGCCGTGGGGATACAGTTGGCGATGTCGCCACCCGGATCGGCATGCCGGTGGCCGAATTGGCCCGGTTTAACGGATTGCAGCCAAATGACAGCCTGCGAGACGGTGAAGTTTTGGCCTTGCCGCGCTCGGTCGGTGGGACGAGCAATGTTGATATTGCGACCATTGCCGGAACCGCGATTGACGAGGCACCGGACACAGGATCTGTACAGACATCGACATTGGAGCCCGCGCAGCCTGCTGCGGCTCCGGCACCGGTTGCTACGGGGCCTGAGCCGATCCGGCACAAGGTCAAGCGGGGTGAGACAGCCTATACAATTTCGCGGCTCTATCAGGTGCCTGTGGAGTCTCTGGCAGAATGGAACGGTTTGGGACCAAACTTTATGGTGCGCGAAGACCAGTACCTGTTGATCCCGGTCAAGAATCAACCGGCACCTCGGGCAGCAGCGCCGGCCGCCACGGCAACTGCGGTAACCCAACCGGGCGAAGGCTCACCAACTCCTACGCCGCCGAGCGCGACGCAGCCATTGCCGGATGAGAAAGTTGCCGCGGCAACGCCTGCGCCGGATATCACAGCCGAGGCCCCGACCAATTCGGGAAGCTCGGCGCTGGCAAGCCCGGTGAGCGGCACCATCATTCGGACCTACAAGAAGGGTAAGAATGAGGGGATAGATATCGCCGCAGCGCCAGGCGCGTCGGTCAGTGCGGCCGAGGCAGGCACGGTCGCCGCGATCACCGCGGATGCGGATCAGGTTCCGATCATCGTTGTGAAACACAACAATGACTTGCTGACTGTTTATGCCAATGTCGACAATATCACCATCAAGAAAGGTGATCGGGTGCGACGGGGACAGAAGATCGCCTCGCTGCGCGGGGGCGACAATGCATATGTGCACTTCGAAGTGCGCAAAGGGTTCGAGTCGGTTGATCCCGAGCCTTACCTGAAGTGACCGAAATGGCCCGTTCCGGGCCATGCCTCCGGCGGAGGTATTTGGGGCCAGTTGAAGGACGGATCACGCATTGGGATCGTAGTCGCTGAGCCGTTTACCCGGTTCGTCAGTAAAGAGTTCCGGCAGAGGCGTGACGTTTTCTATCAGGTCGATGCGGAAGACGCGGAAGTCGTTGCGCAGCTCGCACCAGGCAGTCAGTGTCCAGACACGGCCCCAGTATTCCATATGTAGCGGTCGGATGGTGCGTCCGGTCAGCGCGCCGTCAATGCGACGGTAGCTAAGCTGCAATTTCTGGCGCGATTTGATCGCGGCGCGGATCGGGGCCATATGTGCCATTCCGCGTACGACATCAGCGAAGGGATAGACCGCGAATTTCCAGCTGTCGGCCTCGGCAATGACCTGCGTGGGCAGGACGGCGTCGATTTTCTCGGCTAGAGATTCTGCGGCGGATTTAAGATCGGGATCGGCGGCCTCGGCAACGATCGCCATGCCGAGGTTCAGAGCCTCAAGCTCGGCGGGTGTCAGGTTTAGCGGGGGCAGCGTGATCTGTTCACGCACCATGTAACCTACGCCGCGTTCGCCTTCTACAGGTACGCCCGAGGCCACCAACGTGTCCATATCGCGATAGATCGTACGGACCGACACCTCAAGTCGGTCCGCGATGTCCTGCGCGCGGTGCAAGTTACCATCGCGCAGGATCTGTATGATGTCGAACAAGCGGTCAGTGCGGCGCATGACACGCCGTCTGAGCCGCCCTTAGGCGGTCATGTTCCATAGCACGGTCTCGTGACGCATCTGGGCGCTGTCGGGGTTGATTGCCGCCATCAGAGCGGGTGCAAAATCCTGTTGCATGAATGCAGCAGCGGCATCCTTTGCGGATTTCATATCGGTCCAGAC
This sequence comes from Ruegeria sp. AM5, assembly GCF_056540645.1. Lineage (NCBI taxonomy): Bacteria > Pseudomonadati > Pseudomonadota > Alphaproteobacteria > Rhodobacterales > Roseobacteraceae > Ruegeria > Ruegeria sp. AM5. The sequence continues at coordinate 455,486 of NZ_JBQFXC010000001.1, forward strand.
GACATAGTCGGTCCAGCGGCCATCTTCGCCATGACTTAGCTGGCGGTGGGTAAAGCCGGGAGCCGCGCGGACGAAGGCTTCGGAGGCTTGGCTTAGCCTGACGAACTGTTCGGGCTTTGTGCCGTCAGCAAGGGTAAAGGTGACGATTTCTGCGACATGGGTCATGTGGTTCTCCGTAGACCAGGTTTCGATATCGTCCTTCTAGGTGATGCCAACTGACATAAACCTGTCAGTTGAGAAATGCGAGTCCGCAAAAACCGCATGATCCGTTCAATTTTGCGCGCGGATTTGATCTGTCGCACTTTTGCTGATGCCCGTACGGGCGTAGACACGGGGCCAGACATATTCACGGCGCGCTGCGCCGACGTAGAAGGAGACAAGTCATGCTCAACAATATTGGCCTTCCGGGTATCCTGCTGATTGCTGTTGTGGTTCTCGTCCTGTTTGGACGCGGGAAGATCAGCTCGCTGATGGGTGAAGTGGGTAAAGGCATTACCTCGTTTAAAAAAGGCATCAAGGAAGGTTCGGAAGAACTGGAGCAGGATGCGTCCGAGCTGGCCAAGGACGTCACGCCTGAGACTGACAAAGACAAGGTCTGAGCCTAGATGTTTGATCTGGGCTGGACCGAGCTTCTGGTCATCGGCATCGTCGCGTTGATCGTGGTGGGGCCAAAGGACCTGCCTGTGCTGTTTCGCAATGTCGGACGATTCGTCGGCAAGGCGCGCGGCATGGCGCGCGAATTCAGCACGGCAATGAACGAGGCTGCGGACGAAGCAGGCGTCAATGAGATCAAGAAGGGCCTGAACGCGGCGACCAACCCGGTTAGTACAGCGATGGACGGGATCAACGAAGCCGCGCGCGACGTGGCCAAATCCATCGACCCAACCAAGTTCGACCCTGACAGCGAGACCGGCAAGCTGGCCACCGAGCGAGCAGAGCAAGCCAAGAAGATCCAAGCCACAACGGCCCGCGCTGCCGCTGAACGCAAGGCCAAGGAAGCCGCGGATGCGCTGGCCAAGGCGGAAGAGGCCGAAGCAGCGCTGAAAACCGAAAGCAAAACATGACCAAGACCGACGAGATCGAGGACAGCTCGGCACCCCTGATCGAGCACCTGGCCGAGCTACGTACGCGGCTGATCCACTGCGTTGTGGCGTTTCTGATCGGTATGATCATCTGTTTCACCGTGGCCACGCCACTGTTCAACTTCCTCACGCAACCGCTATGTGAGGTGTTGACCGAGCGTGGACAGGATTGCGGGCTGATCTTCATCTCGCCGCAGGAAGGGTTCTTTGTAGCGATCAAGGTTTCGCTGCTGGGCGGGTTCATTCTGGCCTTTCCCTATATCGGGATGCAGATGTGGAGGTTCGTGGCGCCGGGCCTGTATAAATCGGAAAAGAACGCGTTTCTGCCGTTCATGCTGGCCTCTCCCTTCATGTTCCTGCTGGGCGCAAGCTTCGCTTTTTATGTGGTCACGCCATTGGCCTATGACTTCTTCCTCGGTTTCCAGCAATTTGGAGCGGAAGGGGAAGCTGTAGCAGAAGGCGCAACCGCACCTTTGAGCGTGGTGTTTCAGGGTTCGGCGCAGGAATATCTCAACCTGACCATCAAGTTCATCGTGGCCTTTGGCCTGTGCTTTCAATTGCCCGTATTGCTGACACTGATGGGTAAGGCCGGACTTGTCAGTGCCGAAGGTCTGGGGGCAGTGCGTAAATATGCGGTGGTAGGCATTCTTGTGTTGGCTGCGATTGTCACCCCGCCGGACGTGATCACCCAGATCATCCTCTTTGTCGTAGTTTACGGTCTCTATGAAATTTCAATATTCCTGGTCGCCCGTGTCGAGAAGAAGCGCGAAGAACAGTTGCGCGCCGATGGATACTACGACGATGAAGAGGCCGAAGCCGACGCAGACGTGATGCAGGATTACGAAGAGAACAAGTAACCTGTTCCAATAGCTTTAAAGGCGCGCCCAAGGTAGGCGCGCCTTTTTCAATTGCTACTCTTGTTGTGTTGATCGGAACATGGTTGAACTCCGCCAGAACATCCCGGAGGAGCCGATGGACGACCAAGCCCTGAATCGCATTGCGGACGCGTTGGAACGCATGGCGCCCGCGCCGCTGGCGGCACCTGATTTCAACGCGGCCCCGGCTTTCGTCTGGCATGTCGAGCCTGACCGGCTGGAACCCGTCACACAGGTCAATCGGGTCGACCTTGATCTATTGGTGGGGATCAACCGCTCCCGCGATACGTTGCTGGACAACACGCGCCGCTTTGCTGCGGGTTACAAGGCTAACAACGCGCTCTTGTGGGGCGCGCGCGGAATGGGGAAATCCAGCCTCGTCAAAGCGGTGCACGGTACGTTGCAGGATGAGCATCCTGACCTGAAACTGGTCGAATTGCAGCGCGAGGATATGGGCTCGGTCGCGCGTTTGCTGAACCACCTGCGTGCCGCGCCGCACAGGTTCATCCTGTTTTGCGATGATTTGTCGTTCAGCCACGATGACCAGCATTACAAATCGCTCAAGGCCGTGCTGGATGGCGGTATCGAAGGTCGCCCGGAAAACGTTGTGTTCTACGCCACATCAAACCGCCGCCACCTGATGCCGCGCGACATGATCGAAAACGAACGCTCCAGCGCCATTAATCCGTCCGAGGCGGTTGAGGAGAAGGTCTCACTCTCTGACCGTTTCGGCCTGTGGCTGGGGTTCCACCCCTGCGATCAGGACGAATACCTAGCGATGATCGATCGTTACTGCGCCGCTCATGGCGTCAAGGTTGATCCAAAAACTCTGCGCGCGGAAGCCATCGAGTGGCAAGCCACCCGGGGGGCACGCTCGGGCCGCGTCGCCTGGCAATTCTTCGTCGACCTCGCCGGGCGAAACGGCGTCCATATCGGTTAGTCCGCCCGCTTCATCTGGCCAGAGATACCTCTGCCGGAGGCATGGCCCGTCAGGGCCATTCTCACAACAGTGCTATAATCCGCGCCGCCTCATCCGCAGTGCTGGTTAATACATCCCGATCCTCACCGGGATGGAAACGCGCACGTACGGCGGTCGGCATCGGTGCAGGCACAACAATCGACACGCGCGGTCCCGTCCGCGCGGTCTCGGTCGCCCAACTGCGAGCCAGCGCCATCTGCGCCGCTTTGGTGGCGCCGTAGATGCCATAGAACTTCTCGCCTGCCTTCGGGTCATCGAAGAACACGGCATGGCCAGTTTCGCCCAACAAAGGCGCGACATACGGGATCAGAACCGAGGTGGCGTTTGCATTGATGCTGACTGCCTTGTTCCATTCCTTCGGATCAACGAAATGCACTGGCGTCAGGGCTGAGGTATGGATTGCAGTATGCAACCACAAATCGATCTTGCCCCAGCGATCGTGAATGCCCCGGCACAGGGTCGCCATCGCATTGGGATCGGTGATGTCCATGGGGGCCAGAGTGGCCGAGCCACCCTTTGCCTGGATGCGGTCATCCAGCTCTTCCAGCCCGCCCTGAGTGCGAGCGACAGCGACGATGTGATAGTCGGGGGCCAGCGCTTCGGCCAGCGCCGCGCCCAACCCACGAGAAGCCCCGGTGATAAGGGCGATTTTGGTCTGATCGGTCATGAGGGGGGTTTGAACCTGCACGCGCAGGGCGTCAAGTCAGGATCAGCTGCCGGGGATGTCGATCCTTCGGTTCTGGCCGCTTTGTCGCAGCACAACACCATTTTCATCAATGGCGACGACCTTACCCGGGCCGACACGACTGCCGGGTTTCACTTTCTTAATGCGCCCCGACGACATGCGGACCAGGGCTTGCAGGTCCGCCTTGGGCCCAAAAATGCCCAATACCGAGACCGCGTTCTTCTTGAGCGCTCCCGCCTGTGTGGCGGCGCTTTTCACCGTTGCGTTTGCCATGATCTGTGGCCGAGCTGCGCGCCCGGACCCCGTTTTGTGAGTGGTTTTCGGCATTCGGGTAACACGGGCTTTGCCGGACCAAAAGGCCGGCAGCACTCGGTTGGAAGCGGTCCGAATGCCGCATACCGAACCCTTTGCAAATGCAGCCTGTTCAGCAATAGGTTGTCGGCGGATTCTGACCTATGGCCGCTAGCGCAAGTCTCTTGGCCGGCGCCTCAGGACAAAGCGATTCGCCCGATCACCCCGAGGCAAGTTTCGCCGCGTTCCACGAACTGCCGACCACCTGCATATCCTCACGCTTTTTGCTGACCCGACTGCTGTTTTCCAGACTACCCAGATATTCCTCATCGACGCCGGTGACGTAGTTGCCGTCAAAGCAGGAACAGTCAAAGGCTTCGATCTCGGGGTTGCCTTCCTTGGCAGCCCAGATCAGATCGTCGAGATGTTGGTAGAACAGCGCATCCGCACCCAGTTCTTCGCGAATCTCCTCGATCTCTTTGCCATTCGCGACAAGCTCGTGTCGGGTTGGCATATCGATGCCATAGACATTGGGGTATTTCACCGGGGGCGAGGCGCTGGCGATATAGACCTTTTTGGCGCCGGCCTCACGGCACATCTGGACGATCTTTTTGATTGTATTGCCGCGCACGATCGAATCGTCGATCAGCAGTACGTTATGACCGTCAAACTCCAAAGGCACCGCGTTCAGTTTGCGACGCACGGATTTCTGCCGTTCTTCCTGGCCTGGCATGATGAAGGTGCGGCCAACATAACGGTTCTTAACAAGCCCCTCGCGATAGGGAATGCCTGTGATCTTTGCGGCCTCAAGCGCGACAGGGCGGGCGCTATCTGGCACAGGGATGATCCGGTCGATCTCAAGTCCCGAGTCCTGAATTTGCTTGGCCAGCGTCTGCCCCATTCGCATCTGGGTTTTGTAAACCGACACCCCATCCAGCAGCGAATCCGGTCGGGCTAGATAGACATACTCGAAGATGCAGGGTGTCAGTTTACCTTCAACGGCCTGGAACTCGTGCATATTGCCGTCGAGGTCGATAAGGATCGCCTCGCCGGGACCTAGGTCGCGCAGCTTGTCAAAACCGTTGATGCCGAATGCCACATCTTCGGACGCAAAGGCGTAATCATCGCCGTCACCAGTTGCAGCACGCTTGGCAACAGACAAAGGTCGGATGCCGTAAGGATCGCGGAAGGCCAGCATCCCTACGCCCGCGACGAGGCAGATCACCGAATACGCCCCCTGAACCCGCTCCATCGTCATTTTGACACCGGCAAACAGGTTGCGGATCGGATCAGCATTACCATTGACCTTGATCGCATCAGCGACCTTGTCGGCCAGTACGTTCAGAAGGACCTCTGAATCCGAAGTTGTGCGCAGGTGACGGCTGTATTTGGCAGTTACCTTTTCGCGCTGTTCTTCGGTATTGGTGATGTTGCCGTTGTGAACCAGATAGATGCCATAAGGCGCGTTCACGAAAAATGGTTGCGCCTCGGCCGCGCTGAGCGAGCCAGCGGTTGGATAGCGGACATGGCCCATGCCGACCTTTCCCAACAGGGTTTCGGCGTCACTGGCATTGAACACGTCTTTGACGAGACCATTTGCTTTCTTCTCACGGAAGAACTCGCCGTTGTAGGTGACGATCCCCGAGGCGTCCTGACCTCGGTGCTGAAGCATCAGCAAGCCGTCATAGATTTCCGCAAAGACATCATGTGTCCGGCTTGCGATCCCCAAAATCCCACACATACACGGGCTCCAATTTCTATGACTTGCTTAGGATGGCGTTCAGGTCGGATCGGGTGCGGACGGGTATCTGAATGGTGTGTTTTGGTCCGTTTGCACGGGACTCAGGCACAAGCACGAAAGCGGCTAGCGCATAAGAAAACAGATACAGCAAGGTCGGCAGCTCCGATTCCATGTCGGTATGGCCTCCACATAATGCCAAACGATGCGTGTGTCATCAAAGGATCACATTCGCGATTTGACGCAGGTGCGAATTGTACACGCCGCGGGTTTAGGATGACAAATGTACAGACCTATGCTGTCATATCATTACGAAGGTTTTTTGCATGCAGTCCGGCAATACCTGGTGGAGCAGACGCCATGTGGCAACACAAGCAAAACACACCGAAGGACAAACCTGTCAAGCGGCGTTGCCACCGATGTCGTGGGGCAGGGCGCGCACCCTGCGAGATCTGCAAGGGAACCGGTGAAGTGATCAAGAGCCGAGACCAGTATGGCAAGCCGATCTCAAGCCGATGTGACGGATGCTTTGGCCTGAAGACCATCCGTTGCAATATTTGTGGTGGCGAAGGGTTTATCTGATTTTTCCGAACCAAACGCAAAAAAGCCCGGCTGAAACCGGGCTTCTCGTTGGAATTTGGTTTGATTAGCCCTCAGAGGCGTTGTCGGCGGTGCAGCTTGCGACCAGCTCTTCGTACTGGGCGGTAACCCAACCCAGCGCCGCCTCGGGGTTTTGTTCTTCGATCTGTCCGCTGAACTGTTCGAACACTTTGGCAGAGCGGCTTTCATCAACCATGGTATAAGACTGGCCGGTCATCACCGTGTCGTAGACAAAGAACGCGATGGCAACCAACAGGATGCCGCGGGCGATGCCGAAGAAGAAGCCAAGCGCCTGATCCAGCCCACCAAGCGCAGAACGCTGCACCAGTGAAGAGAATAGCGGCGTGAAGATGCTGACCACGATCAGTGCAATGGCGAAGACGGCGGCAAAGCCGGTAATCACCGAAAGCTCACAACTGTCGCGCAGGAATTCACCGACCACTGGCACTTCTTTGACCAGCGGCACAGCCTGCGGCGCAAAGATGAATGCTAGAACTGCCGCGGCGACCCAACCTGCGATGGCCAAAACCTCGCGCATGAAACCGCGCGAATAGGCCAGCAAGCCCGACAGCACGATGATCAGGGCCACAACCCCGTCAATTATTGTAAAACCTTCCATGGCCCTCGCCTGTTCGTTTTCTGCCCCTCAAGGCGCGACTTTACCCTGCTCCGAAGGTTTCGCCAACAAACCCCACCAAATCAGAGGGTCGGGTGAGTGTCAGACCTGCCACAGTACCGGTTTTGCCGCCTGCCGGAGCAATTGCCGCTGTGAAACCAAGTTTTTGCGCTTCTTTCAACCTGTTTTCGGTCTGTGGGGCGGGTCTAAGTGCCCCGGATAGCGAGATTTCTCCGAAAACAACCGTATCAGCGGGCAAGGCGGTGTCTTCTCGGGCGCTGAGCAGCGCAGCGGCTACTGCGAGGTCGGCGGCGGGTTCGCTGACTTTCAGCCCTCCGGCGACGTTCAGATAGACATCGAGCCCGGCAAAGGGAATGCCGCATCGGGCCTCGAGCACCGCAAGGATCATGGCGAGCCGCCCGCTATCCCATCCCACAACGGTGCGCCGGGGTTGAGAATGGGGGGACGGGGCGACCAAAGCTTGGAGTTCGACCAAAACAGGCCGGGTGCCTTCGATGCCTGCGAACACCGCCGAACCGGGGCTCGGTGTGCCGCGTTCCGACAGGAACAGGGCCGACGGGTTGGTGACCTGCGCGAGGCCCTTGCCGGTCATTTCGAACACACCGATCTCATCGGCAGGGCCAAAGCGGTTCTTGACCGCGCGTAAAATGCGGAACTGGTGTCCGCGCTCGCCCTCGAAATAAAGCACGGTGTCAACCATGTGCTCGACCACACGCGGGCCCGCGATCTGGCCTTCTTTGGTGACGTGGCCGACCATGATGATCGAAACGCCGTGGCGTTTGGCAAATGTCGTCAGTTCATGGGCCGCAGCGCGGACCTGACTGACCGAGCCCGGCGCGCTGTCCACATTGTCAGCCCACATGGTCTGGATCGAATCGATGATCGCAAGGCCGGGCTTTTCCGCCTCAAGCGTGGTGAGGATGTCGCGCAGGTTGGTCTCGGCCGCGAGCTGCACCGGTGATTCCTCAAGCCCCAAGCGACGTGCGCGCATTCGGACCTGTGCGCTGGCCTCTTCGCCTGAGACGTAGATGGTTTTCACGCCCTTGCGCGCAAAGCGCGCGGCAGCTTGCAGCAATAGGGTGGATTTACCGATGCCCGGGTCTCCGCCGACCAGCAGGGCCGAGGCCGGGACGAGACCTCCACCGAGAACCCGGTCGAGTTCTTCGACACCGCAGAGGGTGCGAGGCGGGGGTGTTTCTTCGGTCGACAGGTCCGTGAGCGCGATTGACTGCCCGCGTTTTCCGCCGAGGGATTTCTTGGCCGGTCCAGCCGAGAGCGGTGTATCCTGAACGATGGTATTCCATTCGCCGCAACCGTCGCAGCGGCCCGACCATCGTGTATGTGAGGCACCGCAGGCGGAGCAGGTGAAGGAAGGTGTCTTTGCCATGTCGCCCTTCGTGCCCGAGGCGGGGCGGTTCTTCAAGCCCTTGCGGGCTTTCCTCACCGCCGGGGGCGCGCCGCATCGTCAGGCCCTGCGGGCCATCCTTCGCAGCGGGCGCTAAACGCGCCTATTCTGCGGCCCGAGGTGGGGTCATGGCGACCACGCTGGCAGCTGTTTTGTCGTCGGGGGAAGACTGCAGTTGTGCCGAGAGTTCGGGCAGTAGGTCGAAAAGCTCATCCCTTAAGCGCGCGAGTTGGGATTTGGCGATCGACTCCTCGATCTCGATATCGCGCGTCCATTGGCGCAGTTCATGCTGGATGATTTGGGCTTCCTCGATGCGCTGCTGGAATTGCTCGATCTCTTCCTGCCGTTGCTGCAGGAAGGTACGAGCGCGGGCGACCTTTGCCTCGGAATAGGTATCGGCAAGCTCCTGACTGATCTGGCTCATCTGGGCGGCCAGTTCCAGCACCTGCGGTTCCAACGATTGCAGATCGGGGTGATCGCGCAGAAAGGCCATACGTTCTTTCACGGCGTCGAATTCGGAAGACAGTGCAAAGGCACCGCTTCGGTCGGCGGCATGGGCGACCTGATAGGCCCCGGCCACGTCCTGCATGTTCATTGTGAACTTACGATGGGTGTTTTCAAGCGCCATCATGCGGGCGTTCGATGGCAGATAGAAGACCAGCATCAGGATCAGGGCGGTCAATCCGGCCTGAACATATAGACCAGCGTCAATCGTTGCACCGTTGCTGAGACCGGCCTGCAACGAGAGCCAGGGCAGGATGCCAAACGCGGATAAAATGGTGGTCGTCACCGCGAACAATGCTGCGGCGCAGATCAGGAAAAAAGTGAGCCTTAATAAGGTATTCTGAAATTGCAATGTTATTGTGTGGAGGGCGGCCATGATCGTCGTTCTCCTTCTTCAACCGGTACAAAAACCGGGCCGAAGCGGAAAGTTAAACAGACGCGAAGTGATCCGCTACGGACCCATAAACTACAAAATTTACTGCTCGAAATATTAAGATGATACTCAGAAATCTGTTTTCAATCAATTAGGTCTGAGGTTTTCGTGATCCAAATGTCATCTCTGTAATATGGCCCAGTGCAAGTGAAGCCAGAATGCAGCCGGTAAACAGGTAGAGACCCCATGCGGTTTCGATGGTGGCGTATGAGATGCCTTTGGCCAACGTGATGTAAAGCGCGATGAGGAAGATATCGGCCATCGCCAGCTTGCCGAGGATGTTGAGCGCGGGCTGGACGCTCGGATCCAGCAGGTTCCATTGGATCAGCGCGGTCCCGATGGTTTTGATGTAGGGCGCGAAGAGGGCGAAGACGGTGACGATCAGCGCGAGGAAGATGTCTGATTTCCATAAGGACTGGAGGCCGGTGATAACGCTGATTTCGCTGAGGCCGAAGATCGGCAGGAGGCCTGCGCGCATCAGCGGGGCGAACCACGCGATGGGGTAGAGGATCAGCAGCGAGAGGGTGGCGAGGCGGAGGGTCATATGTACTTTTTAGGTGTTCCGCCGCCTATCGGGCGACGCGTTTCAGTTATGTGTTAGCTTAATTCAAGAATTCAAACTCGTTTTTGTCAGTGGGGAGACCTCAGATGCCAGCTTTTGTGGCTTTCAAGTCAATTGTTGATCCTTCGGATTGCGATTTTCTGGGGCATATGAATGTCTCGCGGTACTTTGCGGCTTGCTCAGATTCGGTGTTTGCTATCCAATCGGAGATGGGATTGAACGCAGACGATATGCGTTCGGGACGGAAGCTATCATTTGCGGTGGTACATGCGAAGAGTAGTTTCCTCGCCGAACTTCGAGCGGGGGAGGCTATTCAGATGGAGAGTGAGGTACTCGAGATAGGCGGGAAGTCGGTCACCTTCCGACACAGATTGCTGCGCTCTGCTGACAGAAAAACTGTATTCTCAACAGTGTTCAAATGCGTCTTGTTAAATCTCGAATCTCGAAAAGCCGAATTGCTTCCAGATGAGGTTGTCGCAAGCGCGAAAAACTGGCTAGTGAGTGAGAAAGATTAGCGCACTGCCTCAATCGGCCCCTCTGCACTCCCGCTGATGAACTGCTCCACATAGGGATCGCCCGAGGCGTCCATCTGGCTGACCGGGCCGGTCCACTGGATCACGCCTCCGTGCAGCATGGCCACGTTGTCGGCAATGGCGCGGACCGAGCTCATGTCGTGGGTGATGGTCATCGCGGTGGCGCCCATCTCGGTCACGATTTCGCGGATCAGGTCGTTGATGACGCCGGACATGATCGGGTCAAGGCCGGTGGTGGGTTCATCGAAAAAGATGATCTCGGGCTCGGCGGCGATGGCGCGGGCGAGGCCGACGCGTTTTTGCATGCCGCCCGACAGCTCGGCCGGGAACCGGTCGGCGACGTTGGATTTCAGGCCCACACGGCGCAGTTTCTCGATGGCGATCTCGCGCGCCTCATCCGCCGGGCGCTTTAGTGAGCCGCGCAGCAGGCGGAAGGCGACGTTTTGCCAGACGGGCAGGGAGTCAAACAGGGCCGCCCCCTGAAACAGCATGCCGAAACGCGCCAGAAACGCATCCCGGTCACCTTTCTGGGCGTCCTTGCCGTCGACATAGATCATGCCGCTGTCGGGCTTGATCAGGCCGAGGATACATTTCAGCGCCACTGATTTACCGGTGCCCGAACCACCGATGATAACCATCGAGGTGCCCTGTGGGATATCAAGGTTCATGCCTTGCAAGACGTGGTTGTCGTCAAAGGCCTTATGTACGTTCTCCATTCGGATCATAGCGAGAAGAACACCCCTGTAAGAACGAAATTGGCGGCGAGGATCAGCACAGCAGCAGCCTCGACCGAGCCCTTGGTGGCGCGGCCCACGCCCTGCGCGCCGCGGCCCGAGGACATGCCGTAATAGCAACCCATAATGGCGGCGATCACGCCGAAGGCAGCACCTTTGACGAGTGACGAAACGATATCCCGCGCTTCAAGGAAATCGACGGTGTTTTTCAGATAGGCTGCCGGATTGAAGCCCAGATTTTGCGTCGCGACCGTGTAACCGCCTGCGATCCCGATGATATCTCCGACCCCGACCAGCGCTGGAACTGTGATCAGGGCGGCCAGCACGCGTGGGGCGGTGAGGTATTTCATCGGATGGGTGGACAATGTGACCAGAGCGTCGATCTGTTCGGTCACTTTCATCGTGGCGATCTCGGCGGCGATCGAGGATGTCACGCGGGCGGCGATCATCAGACCGACGAGTACCGGACCCAGTTCGCGCACCATGCCGATGGCGACGATCTGGGGCACCACGGCCTCGGCGTTGAAACGCGCACCGCCTGCATAGATTTGCAGCGCCAGCGCGCCGCCGGTGAAGATGGCGGTCAGGCCGACCACGGGCAGGGACAACCAGCCGATATTCAGCAGGGCGATGCCGAACTCGCGCGGATAAAACGGTGGTCGAAAAATGTGCGAAACCGCGTCGAGCGCGAACAGCGCGACGCGGCCAAACGCGGCGAGCATGGTCAGGATAGAACGCCCCAGCTCACCCAGCAATGAAACGGGATTCATTCCACGTAGCCCCGCGAAAAGCGACTGCCGAGCGAGGTCAGAATTTCATAGCCGATGGTGCCAGCGGCTTCGGCCAGATCATCGACGGTTTGGTGCCCGTTCAGGATACGCAGGCGATCAGGTTTATACGGCAAGTCAGTCACATCCACGGTGATCAGGTCCATCGAGATACGTCCTACCACCGGGCAGGGCTGATCACCAGCGAATGTATCGATGCCGCCCCCAATGGCGCGATGCAGCCCGTCGGCATAACCGGCCGCAACGGTCGCAATCTTCGACGGGCGGCGCGCGCTCCAGCTGTTGCCGTAGCCGACGGTCTCGCCCACGGCGACGTCGCGCACTTGAATCACCGGCAGATCGACGGTGACGACCGGCTTGGCCCCGGCAAAAGGCATCCCGCCGTACAGGCCAATCCCTGGGCGGCAAAAGTCAAAGTGGAATTCCGGCCCCATCAGAGTACCACCCGTCGCCGCAAGCGAGCGCGGCGCGTCGACGCCATCGGTCATCTGTTTGAACGTGTTCAACTGTTGGCGGTTCATAGGGTGTTCAGGCTCATCCCCGCAGGCCAAATGCGACATCACGACCAGCGGGTCCAGGGCAAGAGCTTCGTGCCGCAGTTCGGCCCAGACCGCAGGCTCAAGCCCAAGGCGATTCATACCGCTGTCGAGCTGGATACCAAAGCCATGATCGGGCAGGGCCTGACGATGACGCTTGAATTGTTCGGGCGAGTTGATCAACGGCGTGAGATCATGCTGGCGCAGCAGATCCGTGTCACCCTCCATATGTCCGGAAAACACCGCAACCAGCGGGCCGGGGCCCACAGCCTCACGCACGGCCACGCCTTCCTCGGCAACGGCGACGAAGAATTTTGCAACGCCTTCCTCAGCCAGCGCAGAGGCGACCGGACCGGCACCTAACCCGTAAGCGTCAGCTTTGACCACTGCGCCGGTCTCAACCTGGGTCTTTGCGTCAAGCGCCTGCCAGTTCTGGGCGAGCGCGTGCAGATTTATCGTCAGATGTGCGGTACTCATAAACGCCGTTCATCACATAGGATTGGCCCAGGTCAAGGGGGGAGCACCTTAATTCTTGGCGGGTTTATGCGCCTCATAGGCCGCTTCCAGCTCGGAACGCAGGAAATCCGCAAATAATAAGGGGCTAAACTGAGGTTGGCCGGTCCCGGGTAGGGGTTCGATGATTGTGCTGACATGAGGATCAAAGAAGAACGGAACGCTATATCGTTCACGGCCCGAACGGTTGATGACCCGATGCGGCGTCGAAAGCAGGCGGCCGTTCGACATCCGGTGCAGCATATCCCCGACATTGACGACAAAGGCGTCGCGACGGGACGGAACGTCAACCCAATGCCCTGACGGTGTTTTGACCTGCAAGCCGCCCACCTGATCTTGAGCGAGCAGCGTTAGGCATCCGAAATCAGTGTGCGGGGCCGAGCCGAACAGATCATCGGGGCTGGTCTTTGCTTGCGGAGGATAGTGAAGCAGACGCAGCCAGAATGTAGGCTCATCAAACGCGGAAAGGACCGAGAAATCCTGCGCCTCGCAAGCGATCAGCGCGATATGCATCAATCTGCGTCCAAGGGCCGACATAGCCTTAACGTAGGTTTCCAGGGTGTCGCGAAAATCCGGTAGATCAGGCCATCGGTTTGAACCCGAGAGGTAGATATCGGGATCAACGCCAGCATCCTCGCGCATCATCATGAAGCTGGCGGATTGGTTGGGTTTTTTTACATCGGCCAGTGTTGAGTTCACATCTGTCGATGTGTTGATGACGATGTATCCGCGATGCGTGTGGTCGACTGCGATTGCCAGCTTTTGATCCAGCGGCAGCGCGTGAAACTGTTTTGAGGCTTCGAACACATCGCGCATCAGCTGCGGGTCTATTCCGTGATCTTCGATATAGCCGAAACCAGTCGTACCGTAGGCCGAACGAAACTCGGCCGCGATTTCCTCATCAGGGCGTGCACCCAGACGAATAACGGGGATCTCTGTGAACTCAGTCATGTCTCTCTCGCTTATATTGGGAAGATTGCAGGGGCAAAAATGCCCCCGGTCTATCCCGCAAAGCGTTTGCGGCGATGCCCGAAATGACGCGCCAGAATCACGCGCCGGGGTAGGGGATTGAGACAAGCTTGCATGGCCCGATCCGTACACATCGGACCGGGCTGGTCAAGGGATCAATAGCCCTCGATCTGGCTGTCCTGTTGCCAAGGTTTGACCAGATTGCCAAATCGGGTGAACTGAGCTTCGAACGACAGCTCGACTGTGCCGATGGGGCCGTGGCGCTGCTTGCCGACGATGACCTCGGCCTTGCCATGCAGGCGCTCCATGGCCTGTTTCCACTCTTCCATCTTTTCCAACTCGTGATCGCCGGGTTTTTCGCGTTCCTTATAGTATTCCTCGCGGAACACGAACATCACAACGTCGGCATCCTGTTCGATCGAGCCCGATTCCCGCAGGTCAGACAGCTGCGGGCGTTTGTCGTCACGGCTTTCTACCTGTCGGCTGAGCTGTGACAATGCGATGACCGGGATGTTGAGTTCCTTGGCGATGGCTTTCATGCCCATCGAAATCTCGGCGATTTCGTTGACCCGGTTGTCGGCCATTCCGCGGCAGAGCTGAAGGTAGTCGATCACCAGCAAATCCAGCCCGTGCGTCCGCTTCAGCCGCCGTGCACGGGCAGCGAGTTGCGAGATTGGCAGGGCGGGGGTGTCATCAATGAACAGCGGGCAGGCTTCCAGTTCTTTCGCGGCGTCCACGAAGCGGCGGAACTCGGACTCGGTCATGTCGCCCTGGCGGATTTTGTGACTGGAAATCTCGGAAGCCTCGGCCAGAACCCGGCCCGCAAGTTGCTCGGCGCTCATTTCGAGTGAAAAGAACCCAACCACACCGCCGTCGATCGCACCTTCAGAGCCGTCCGGCTTGGTGCCGCGCTTGTAGGCCTTGGCCACGTTAAATGCGACGTTTGTTGCCAGCGATGTCTTACCCATCGACGGACGCCCGGCCAAAATGATCAGGTCGGACGGGTGCAGGCCACCCAATTGCTTGTCGAGATCGGCCAGACCGGTGGAAATCCCCGCCATGCCGCCACCGCGTTGGTACGCCTCGTTGGTGACGTTGACGGCTTCTGTGACCGCCTTAAGGAAGGATTGAAAACCCTGTTCGGTCTGGCCCTGCTCGGATAACTGATAAAGTTGTTGCTCGGCCTCGACGATTTGCTCTTTGGGCTCGCTGCTGACATCGACCCTCGCAGCCTTGTCTGAAATGTCCCGGCCCAGCCGGATCAGCTCGCGCCGAATGGCGAGGTCATAGATCATTTGGGCGTAGTCATGCACCGCAAAGGCACTGATCGAGGCACCGGCAAGCTTGACCAGATAGGCCGGACCGCCCAGTTCCTTCAGGCCCTCATCCTCGGCCATGAAAGACTTCAGCGTGACGGGTGAAGCCAGCGCATTTTTAGCGATACGGGTCGACGCGACTTCGTAGATGCGCGCATGAACCGGATCATAGAAATGCTCGGCCCCAATAATCGATGCGACCCGATCATACAGATCGTTATTCGTCAGAATCGCACCCAGAAGCTGCTGCTCGGCCTCGATGGAGTGCGGCATTGTTTCTGGGTTCTGAATCTGTGCGGCGGCCTGCTCGATACTGCTGATCTCGTTCATTGCTGTTCTCTTTGTCCCCTGGACAGAGGCCATAGCGCGGCCCTGTGAGTCGGCGCAAATTGTATGTTTTCTGGGGATATGCTGTGCATATCTCTCTGCCCCATCATATTGAAGGATGAGGCAGGGTTGCGTCAACATCTTGTGGATGAAGCGATCGATGCAGCGGTCAGTGTTTCCATTCTGAAAACAGTTTGCGCAACGTCAGCTTTTATGTGCGTCCTGCCAACCGCGCGGGTCGTTCAGGAAGGCCTCGACGCCATCAAGCGTCTCTTCGTCAAAGGCCTTTTGCGCTTTGGCTTCCGCCAAAACATCCCACCAAGTACAAAGCGAGTGCAATTTTACGCCGTGATCGCCCAGCGTTTTCTCGGTTTCGGGGAAAATACCATAATAGAAGATCACAGCCGTATGCCCACAGGTCGCACCGGTTTCGCGGATCGCGTCGACAAAGGACAGTTTTGAGCCTCCATCGGTGGTCAGGTCTTCAACCAGCAGTACCCGCTCACCCTCGCTCATCGCGCCTTCGATGCGGGCGTTCCGGCCGTAGCCTTTGGGTTTCTTCCGCACGTAGGTCATTGGCAGTGACATGCGCTCGGCCACCATTGCAGCGAAGGGAATACCTGCTGTCTCGCCACCAGCGATATTGTCAAACGCTTCGAACCCCGCGTCGCGCATCACGGTAACCGTCAGGAAGTCCATCAGGGTCGAGCGGATGCGCGGGTACGAGATCAGCTTGCGGCAATCGATATAGGTCGGGCTTGGTAGACCGCTGGCCAGCGTGAAAGTTTCGCGGGAATTAAAGTGTACGGCTTTGATCTCCAGCAGCATCCGTGCGGTCAGGCGGGCGATTTCGGTGCTGTCGGGGAAGGAACTGGGGATCATGGCGCAAACCTCTGGGCTGAAAGGGTGTCGCAGGCTGATAGCCTGACCCCCGGCCCAGAGTCGAGAGGGCACGCTAAAAGAAAAGCGGACCCCCAAGAGGTCCGCTTGATGCCCTTGCGGGCAGAGCAGCCAAGGTGGGCTTGACTGCTCATTTCTCAGGCTCGCTTTCCGCAATCGGCAAGACCGTGCCTTCAATCTCGGTATCGACGTGTATGCGAGGCGAGGTAAGAAGCGCAACCACCATTGCCGTCACAAATGCGTAGGCTGCCGCGCAGTAACTGTATACAGCGCCCAGTATTCGAAATGATGCGCTGTAGACTGCAGGTATTCTTAGGTCTGAGCCAGATCAGCAAGAGCGTCTCTCAAAAGGGTCAAAGCGTGGTCCCGCGCAGCGCGACGTACGTCATCCCGTCCCTGCGCTCCGAATTCCACGGTCTCGGTTCGGGTCGGTTGACCCTGTGCAGCGAGGCCAAAGCATACGCGGCCTTCGGGTTTGTGTTCGGACCCGCCGGGGCCCGCGATGCCGGTGATCGAGACCGCCAACTGCGCCCGCGAATTCCGCAGGGCGCCATTGGCCATTTCTTGGGCGACTTCTTCTGAAACTGCGCCACATGTCTCAAGCGTATCGGCGCGCACGCCCAGCATCTCTTGCTTTGCGGTGTTGGTGTAGGTGACAAAGCCGCGCTCAACCACGGCAGAGCTGCCAGGGATGTCAGTCAGTGCAGCGGCGACCATACCGCCGGTACAGCTTTCAGCAGTGGCGATCATCATGCCCTGCGCCTTGGCGCGATCCAGCAGGTCGACAACGGTCATAGACCCATGACTCCATGTGAGATACCGGCGAGGACGACCACACCGATGGCCGCAAAGACGCCAGCGATCACATCATCCAGCATGACACCCATCGGATCTCCACGCCCGTCGGCCCAGCCAATGGGACCGGGTTTGGTAATGTCGAAGAGGCGGAACAAGAGAAAACCCGCGATCCAGCCGGGCCAGAGCGCTGTGATGTCGATCCCATGCGCCCAAGCCGAGTAGGAAATCGCCCATATCGCGATGAACTGGCCCGCGACTTCATCAATGACAATTTCGGACGGGTCGTGGTCATCTTGTCCAGCTGTCATCACTTGCGTAGCCCACAGGCCCCCGAAGAAAACCGCGAGTGTTGAGATGACCAGCAAGGGGAAGCCACCCAGCGTATGCAGAACCCATGCCAGCGGCAAAGCAGCCAGCGATCCCCAGGTGCCGGGGGCAGGGCGGAGGTAACCGACGCCGCAGACGGTTCCGATTAGACGAGCCGCTGTCATGACTTCACCAGACAGGCAGTTGCGAGCGAGGCAATGCCTTCGCTGCGACCGGTAAAGCCCAGCCGTTCGGATGTGGTGGCCTTGACCGAGACCTGATCGGTGCGCAAGCCCATGATCCGTGCCATTTCGGCACGCATGGTATCGGCATGAGGGCCGATCTTGGGAAATTCGCAGACCAGTGTGCAGTCGACATTCGAGATCTCATAGCCCAACTGCCCAGCCAATTCGACTGCGTGGCGCAGGAAAATTTCACTCGCTGCACCTTTCCACTGCGGATCGGAGGGCGGAAAATGCTGTCCGATATCACCCCGCGCCAGGGCGCCATAGATCGCGTCGGTGACCGCGTGCATCCCCACATCTGCATCGGAGTGACCTTGGAGCCCACGATTGTGCGGCACCTTCACACCGCAGAGGATCACGTGATCTCCGTCACCAAAGCGGTGCACGTCGTAGCCGTTGCCCAGCCTTACATCCATATTCATACCCATTGTACGTTCGGCCCGTGCGAAATCCTCGGGCCGTGTGATTTTCAGGTTATCCGCATCGCCCGGAATAATCGCGACTTCGATTCCCGCAGCGCGCGCGACTTCTACATCATCCGCTGCACCTCCGGGATGGGCTGAATGGGCGGCGGTGATTGTGCCATAATGAAATCCCTGCGGTGTCTGCGCAGCGTAAAGGCCGGATCGATCCTGCGTTCCTGTGACCACTGAACCGTCGCCTGTCCAGAGCGCATCCGTGACGGCCAAGCCCGGAGCAGCTGCCGCATGCGTGTCGAGTGCTTTCAGAACATCGCCGATTATCCGAGCGCTGACGCAGGGTCGGGCGACATCATGTATCAAAACCTTTTCAACGCTGTACGCTTCCAAAGCCTGCAACCCGTTGCGCACTGATCCGGCGCGGTCTGCACCGCCGGGCGCAAGGATCAGGTTTGTCGCGCTGAATTCTTCCCAAACGGCTGTGTCCTCTTCGGCCAGCACCAAAACGACGTGATCAACCAACCCTTCGAAGCGGTCAATCGCCCAATCGGCCACGCGCCTCCCGCTCAACGCACGCCACTGTTTGGGCACTCCGCCTCCGGCGCGCAGGCCGCGCCCGGCGGCGACGATGATGGCGGCTGTGGTCATCTGAAAGGCCTCCTGATTGGGGCATTGTTTAGGGGTCGGTGAATGCAGAGGCAATCACCCGCGTCAATTTGCTTAAAAAATAAGCATATGATGATTTTGCGGGCTTGAATGCTCCCGTTTTATTGTTCATATGCCGCAATTTCGATATCAAATGCGCAACTGCTCAAGGATTAAGCACATTGGCCCTGCGTCTTGCTGAAAAGGATCTGACCCCTCCGGTGCTGTTGGCGCCAATGGCCGGAATCACCGACCGGCCTTTTAGGGACCTTGTGATGCGCTTCGGCGCGGGGATGGTTGTCAGCGAAATGGTCGCCAGCCAAGAGATGGTGCAGGCCAAACCAGGCGTACGTGAACGGGCCGAGCTTTCGGCGGATGTGGAAAACACCGCTGTGCAACTGGCCGGACGCGAGGCGCATTGGATGGCCGAGGCCGCCCGGCAAGTCGCTGACCGGGGCGCGCGCGTGATCGATATCAATATGGGTTGCCCAGCCAAGAAGGTAACCAACGGCTATTCCGGTTCGGCTTTGTTGAAAACTCCGGACCATGCACTGACGCTGATCGAGGCCGTTGTGGGTGCAGTTGATTTGCCTGTTACGCTGAAAACGCGGCTAGGCTGGGATGACAATCTGCTGAACGCGCCGGATGTGGCGCGGCGTGCGCAGGACGCAGGCATCCGGATGGTGACCATCCATGGGCGTACGCGCTGTCAATTCTATAAAGGCCGGGCAGATTGGCGGGCGATCCGGGCGGTGAAAGAAGCCGTCTCGATCCCTGTCATCGCAAACGGTGACATCGTCGATACCGAGGCAGCGCAAATCGCGCTGAATCAGTCCGGGGCCGATGGCGTCATGATAGGTCGGGGGGCGCAGGGCAAGCCCTGGCTGCTGGCGCAGATTTGCCATGATCTCTATGGCGCTGCTTCTCCAACCATTCCCACGGGCACTGAACTGATCGAGATGGTGCGTGGCCACTATCTGGCGATGCTGGAGTTTTACGGTACCGATCTGGGCCTGCGCGTCGCACGCAAACATCTCGGTTGGTACATGGATGAGGCTGGAACACCCGCCACCTTGCGGCGGGCTGTCCTGACATCCCGCGACACCAATGATGTGTTATGGCTTTTGGCAGATGCGCTTAGTGGCACGGCGGAGGCAGCAGCATGACCTCTGACCAGAGCATCTGGACCTCGCTTCCGGTTCCGGCGTTCATTATCGATGCCGAAGATCGGATATCGGACGTCAACTCCTCGGGTGAGGGGTTTCTGAACGCCTCCCGCAAGGCAGTGATTGGACACCCGGTCTGGGATCAACTCGCGGTTGACGCGCCGTTGGAAGAGGCGTTTTTGCGCGCGCGTCAACAAGGTACACCGCTGTTCGTGAACGATGTGGACGTTGGGTCGGGCAATCGCGCGCCGCTGCAATGTGCGCTGCAAATCGCGCCGCTGATGGGGCATCCCGGTTCAATGATCATGATCATCTCGCCGCGCGAACTGGCCGGTCGGATGACCCGTGGCAACACTGTGAAATCGGCAGCGCAGTCTGCGATTGGCATGGCCGAGATGCTGGCGCATGAGATCAAGAACCCTTTGGCAGGGATCACCGGTGCGGCGCAATTGCTCAGCATGAATATTTCGCAGCAAGATCTTGAGCTCACTGACCTTATCGTTGAGGAAAGCCGCCGCATTGTGAAGTTGTTGGAGCAAGTAGAACAGTTCGGCAACCTGTCTCAACCCGATTTCAAACCGGTCAATATCCACGATGTACTGGATCGCGCGCGCCGGTCAGCGCTGTTGGGTTTTGGCGCGCATATGACGATTATCGAGGATTACGACCCCTCGCTGCCCTTGGCCTATGGGGACCCGGATCAGTTCCTGCAGGTGGTTCTGAACTTGCTCAAAAACGCTTCGGAAGCTGCTGATGGCAACGGTACAATCCGGCTGCGTACCTATTTTGAGCATTCATTCCGACTGCGGCGCAGTGACGGTTCGGGTCATTCGCTGCCTCTGCAGATCGAGATTATTGATGATGGGCCGGGCCTGCCGGAAAATATTCGCAGTGATATTTTCGACCCCTTCGTGTCGGGCAAGGAGAACGGCACCGGGCTTGGGCTGGCGCTGGTCAGCAAGATCGTTTCCGACCACGACGGCTGGATTTCGGCTGAATCTGTGCCCGGACGCACTAGTTTTCGACTGTCCCTGCGGCGTGCACCGAACGACGCGTATGAAAAGGAGAGCATCTGATGGATGGCACAGTTCTGGTTGCCGATGACGACCGCACGATCCGCACGGTTCTGACACAGGCCCTGACGCGGGCGGGGTGCAAGGTTCACGCGACATCTTCGCTGACCACGCTGATGCGCTGGGTAGCCGAAGGCAAGGGCGACGTTGTGATCTCGGATGTGGTAATGCCGGATGGAAACGGGTTGGAGATGCTGCCAAAGATCGCGCAGGACCGTCCCGGTTTGCCGGTCATCGTGATCTCGGCCCAGAACACCATCATGACAGCCATTCAGGCGGCTGAGGCGGAAGCTTACGATTATCTGCCAAAGCCTTTCGATTTGCCCGATCTGATGAAGCGCACCGCGAGGGCGCTGGATCAAAAGCAGCGGGTACAGGCTGAGCCGGTGATGGCCAGCGAAGACCGACCTGATGAACTGCCGCTTGTCGGGCGCACCCCGGTGATGCAGGCGCTTTATCGTCTGGTCGCTCGGGTGATGAACACGGATCTGTCTGTGATGATTTCTGGTGAAAGTGGGACGGGTAAATCTCTGATAGCACGCGCTATTCACGATTTCTCTGACCGAAGGACACTGCCCTTTGTCACCGTGACAGCTGCCGATCTGAGCGATTTGGAAGGCCCGGCACGGGTGATGGCGCGCGTACGTGGTGGTACGCTGCTGATCGATGAAATTGCCGATATTGATGATGAGATTCAGGCCCGTATCGTACGCATGATGGACACGCCGGGCGATCACGTACCGCGTTTCATGGCCACAAGTCAATCAGATCTGACCGACGCGATGGAAAGTGGTCGCGTACGACAAGATCTCTATTACCGTCTCTGCGGTGCGACGATCCACGTGCCTGCGTTGCGCGAGCGGGTTGATGATATCACCTTGCTGACCGATCACTTTCTGGCGCGGGAGGAGCGGGAAAGCGGCGCGCAGCGTCGTCTCAGCCCCGAAGCGGTCGAGTTGGTGCGCCGGTATTCCTGGCCCGGCAATGTCCGACAGCTTGAAAATGCGATCCGGCGTCTTGGTCTAACCAGCCGTTCTGATGAAATCTCGCGCACCGAAGTTGAGATGGTGCTGGGTAGCCAGCCCGAGGCCGAACCAGTTCTGGGTGATGGCGAGCGTGAGAAGCTGTCATCTTCGGTTGGTCGTCACCTGCGCCGGTATTTTGATCTGCACGGAAACATCCTGCCGCCTCCCGGCCTCTATCAACGTATTCTACGCGAGGTCGAGGCACCGTTAATCGAAATCGCGCTGGATGCGACTGGTGGAAATCAGGCAAAATGTGCTGATCTCCTGGGGATTAACCGGAATACGCTGCGGAAAAAGATTACTGACCTCGATATTCAGGTGACACGCCGTCGCAAACTGATGTAATATCGCCACACAAACAGTGGCATTCGGGTTCGACCCCGGGAACGACCACGATATATGGCGGTAAGCCGCGCAAGCGGCACATCAGAATGAGGGCAGACGGTGGCAACCCGGGCACAGAACGGGCCGATCCTATCGATTAACCGGTGGCGCAAGTCCCGGAGGATGCGCAATTTCAGTACATTGGGATTGGTTATACTGGGCCCGGTTCTGGCGCTTGCAACCTATCTCGTCATTGGCCCTTTTGATCTTGGCGCGGCGGCACCGACGCTGCGGCTGATTTTGTTGGCTGATCTGGTCTACGTGCTGGTCGTAGCTGCGCTGGTGTTGGGCCAATTGTTCAGTCTGATCGCCGCACGTCGCGCGAAATCTGCGGGCTCCCGTCTTCACCTGCGCCTGATCGGCGCTTTCACGCTGTTGGCTTTGGTGCCGACGGTCACCGTGGCGATTTTCGCCGGGCTGACGGTGAATATCGGCCTTGAAGGTTGGTTCTCGGACCGTGTGCGGCAGGTGGTTGGGTCGTCACTAACTGCAGCCGAAGCTTACGAACAGGAACACCGCGAGGGCCTGACGCAGGATGCGGTTGTTCTGGCGCGTTTCCTCGATAACGCGCGATCGTTGGATTATTTTGTCTCAGACGCCGAATTGCGAGAGGTTCTGGCCCAGGGGCAGGCCCAGATACAACGCGGTTTGCGAGAGGCCTATGTGATCGATGGCAGCGCCGAAATCCGATCGCGCGGTGATCGGTCCTACCTGTTCGACTACGAGGCACCAACCCCCGAAGAGATGATCGAGGCCAATGATCAGGGCGTGGCCATCATTGCCGATTGGGAGAACAGCGAATTCCGCGCGCTTGTTCCTTTGCACGCCTATCTTGACCGGTATCTCTATGTCAGTCGCGAGGTTGATGGGCAGCTTCTGACCCTGCTTGATGAAACCAAAGAGACAGCACAGTTCTACAGCCAATTGGAAAGTGAGCGGGGCAGGGTCCTGTTCGAATTCGGCCTTCTTTATCTCGGCTTTGCTGTGATCCTGATTCTGGCCGCGATGTCGCTGGGCATGTGGTTCGCCGAACGTCTTTCTCGCCCTGTTGGACGGCTGACAACGGCGGCGCAGCGCGTTGGTGCTGGTGATCTGAGTGTTCAGGTCATCGAAGAGGCCAGCGATGACGAAATCGCGATGCTGGGCCGCTACTTCAACCAGATGACTCGTCAGTTGAAGGGGCAGCGCGACACGCTGTTGGAAAACACCCGCCATATCGAACGTCGAAGGCGGCTGTTTGATTCAGTTCTAAGCTCGGTGACATCCGGTGTCGTTGGCGTTGATTCAGAGGGCTGTGTGACCTTCGTGAACCGATCCGCCGAACGTCTTCTGGGCTGGTCTGGTGGAGAGCAGAACCTGGCTATCGGCATCGCTGTTCCCGAATTTTTGCCTTTGTTCGAAGCCCTTAAGGACAGCGGGCAAGAGGCGGTTCAGGGGGAGATCAAGGTAACCCGTAAAGGCCGGTTGGAGAACTTACTGGTACGCATGGCGACGCGGCGTGGCGAGGATGGAAGGCTGGAAGGCTACGTTGTGGCCTTTGATGACGTGACCGATCTGGTAAGCGCGCAGCGCATGGCGGCGTGGGGTGATGTGGCCCGTCGCATTGCGCATGAGATCAAGAATCCGCTGACACCGATCCAACTGAGCGCCGAGCGAATCAAACGCAAATTCTCGCGCAAGCTGGACGAGGACGATTGCGATAGCCTGGAATCGATGACCGACGTGATCGTGCGGCAGACCAATGATCTGCGGCGGATTGTTGACGAGTTCTCGAAATTCGCACGCATGCCCGAACCGGAACGGCGCGAAGAGAATATCGTGACGCTAGTGCGTGAGGCGGTTCTGTTGCAGCAGGCGGGTCAGCCTGATGTTCAGATCGATGCGGACTTACCTAAACAGCCCATTTTGGCGGATGTGGATTCGACCATGTTGAGCCAGGCGTTGACGAACCTGATCAAGAACGCGGGCGAGGCTATTGAAACGCTGAAAGAAAAAGGCGCACCGGACAATCTGAAACCTCAGATCAAAGTCGTTGTCTCCACTGACGATGCAGGAACGCAGATCACCATTGCGGACAATGGCATCGGTCTGCCCGAGGACAGGGCACGGCTGTTCGAACCTTATGTGACCACGCGTGACGAAGGCACCGGCCTTGGCCTGCCCATCGTAAAGAAGATCATCGAAGAACATGGCGGAGCGCTGACATTGGAAGACGCGCCCACATTCGACGGACAGGACCATTTCGGCGCAATGGCTGTCATTCGTCTACCCGGGGCCTCAGGCGGCCCGACAAATGCGCCGGAAAAACAGGCGATTAAAACAAACAAACTGAAAGCAGGCCAAAGATGAGCGACATTCTGATCGTAGATGACGAACGCGATATTCGCGAATTGGTGTCCGACATTCTGGAGGACGAAGGCTATTCAACTCGGCTGGCGGCAAACTCGGATGAGTGCATGTCGTCGATCAATGCCGAACCTCCGGGGCTGTTGATCCTGGATATCTGGCTGAAAGACAGTCGAATGGACGGGATCGACATCCTGAAAGCTGTAAAACGGGACAACCCGGATGTTCCGGTGGTGATCATTTCCGGACATGGCAATATCGAGATTGCAGTGGCGGCTATCAAGCAGGGGGCGTACGACTTTATCGAAAAGCCCTTTAACATTGACCAGTTGATGGTGGTGATCCGCCGTGCGATGGAAACCTCGCGCCTGCGTCGCGAGAATGCCTCGCTGAAGCGGCAGGAAGTCAGCTGTTCAGACATGATTGGCAATTCTGCGTCGTTCCGCGCGATGCAGGGGCAGTTGGACAAGGTAACAAAGTCGAATGGCCGGGTTATGCTCAGCGGGCCGGCTGGGTCGGGCAAGGAAATTGCCGCGCGCTATATCCATGCCCATTCCAACCGGGCGAATGCCCCATTTGTGACGGTCAATTGTGCGGGGATTGAACCTGAGAGGGTTGAAGAGGTTCTGTTCGGACGAGAATCGTCTGAGCGCGGAATCGAGTCAGGCCTGCTGGAAGAGGCGCATGGCGGCGTTGTCTACTTCGACGAAGTCGCTGACATGCCGCTGGGGACGCAGTCCAAGATTCTTCGCGTGTTGGTTGATCAGCAATTCCAGCGTGTTGGTGGCTCTGACAAGGTGCGGGTTGATCTGCGGGTCATTTCCTCGACCAACCGCGATCTGGAAGAAGAGATCGCCGCCGAACGGTTCCGCGAAGAACTGTATCACCGGCTGAATGTGGTGCCGATTGCGGTTCCCTCGCTGGAGGAACGGCGAGAGGACATCCCGGTTCTGGCGCAACATTTCATCGAGGTGTGCAACGATACACAGGGTCTGCCGATGCGCGAGCTGTCGGATGAGGCTATTGCTTTGCTACAAACGATGACATGGCCGGGCAATGTGCGTCAGCTGAAGAACCTGATCGAGCGGGTGCTGATCCTAGGCGACAGCACTGGCCCGATCGAGGCCCGCGAGTTGCCCAACGAAGAAGAGAAATCCGACGAGTCCGGGCGCGTGGTACTGTCTGGCGCACTGGCGACGCTGCCGCTGCGTGAGGCGCGCGAAGCGTTCGAGCGTGAATATTTGCTGACCCAGATCAATCGGTTTGGTGGCAACATAAGCCGCACGGCCAGTTTTGTCGGCATGGAACGCAGCGCCTTGCATCGCAAGCTCAAGTCGCTGGGCGTAGTGACCTCGAACAAATCCGGTGCGCGGGTGGCTCAAATTGACGAGCCCGAACCAGCCGAGTGAGTACCGCGCCGAATAAGAAGACCGTAGCCGTTTCCATCGGTTTTCCCGCCTTTGGTAAACGGTTGAAGCGGTTGCGGCGGTCGGTTGGACTTAAGCAATCCGCCCTCGCAGATCTGATTGAAGTCGACCAAACCACGATTTCCCGGTGGGAAAACGGGGGTCAAACGCCATCGCCGTATATTCAACAGTCCGTTTTTGCAGCGTTGGGGCCGGTTCGGGTGCAGGATTCTGCGCTGAAACGTCTGGTCGTTCATTCGGCAGAGTGCTTGCACCTTGTCGAAGAGGCCAGCCATATCTGCCTTGCTTATTCGGGCAGCCGGGCGCTGGATTGGAAGACCTCACAGCGCGCCTTGCTGGGCGTGTCGCTTTGGCAATTTGCAACGGATGAGATCCGACAAGCCGAAGCAGAACTGCAGAACGATGGCTGGTGGGATTTGCATTCGCCTTCACCCAAAGCGTTTCTGACTTCCGAGGCTGTGCATGATCAAATCAGGATCAGCGCCGGGCAAATCGTGTGGGAGCGGTTGTATCTGGGTGATGGCACTCCGGTCCGTCTGGTCAGCGGGCGGCGCGAAGTCACCGCATAATTTATGCGTTCCGCTGGCAGGTTAGGCGCGATAGACCGGCTGCATGAGTGACTCTTTTCGTACATTCTTGCAGGTCATGCTGATCTGGTTTGCTGGCCTCGGTGCGGCAACCCAATTTGCAAAGATTGCCGTACCATTTTCTGATGTGGGGCTGTTGTACCCGGACAACGCTGCCGTGATCGGCTGGTTGCTGTCCATTATCAGTCTAATGGGGGCTGCTTTGGGCGCGATATCCGGAGCGATCACAGCGCGTATTGGGCCAAATCGTCTATTGCTATTAGGGCTTGTGCTCGGTGGCGCGTTATCTTTGCTGCAAGCAAGCTTGCCGGTTTTTCAACTGATGCTGCTCAGCCGGGTGATCGAGGGGCTGTCCCATCTTGCGATTGTGGTGGCGGCACCGACGCTGATTGCTCAGATCACATCCGGTCGGGCGCGGTATAATTCCATGGTGCTGTGGAGTACATTCTTTGGCGTTGCATTCGCATTAAACGCTTGGGTTGGGCTGCCCATCGTCGATCGTTTCGGACTGCCCACATACTTTGCTATGCACGGGGGTCTGATGCTGCTGATCGCCGCGCTGATCGCGCTTAGCAATCTGAAAACCGACATGGGCCAGACGGAGGGTACCGGGTGGGGGCTCTCCGCCTTCCTTGATGTGCATATCAGGACCTACCGCTCACCCTTTATTTCGGCCCCGGCAATTGGCTGGTTCTTTTACACGCTGACATTTGTTTCTCTGTTAGCGATCCTGCCGGGTCGTTTACCCGAAGGGCAGGGTGCATCGATTGCAGCACTTATGCCCCTGGCAGGGATTGTACTGTCATGGCTGCTGGTGCCCTTGCTGTTGACCGTCCTGTCCTGCGTCAGCGTCGTCAATCTGGGCTTTGTGCTGGGGATCGCGACGATCATCGCATTGTTTCTGGGGGCGCCCCTTACGTTCGGATGTATCGCCTTGTTTGCCGTGCTCGGGCTTGTACAGGGCGGCAGCTTCGCCGCAGTGCCAGAGTTAAACGATACCACCGAAGCCCAAGCCCTGAGTTATGGTGCGATGGCGCAGATGGGCAATGCCGGAAACCTGCTTGGAACCCCGGTATTGCTGGCGATATTGCTGGGCGTCGATGAGGCTGGCATGTTTGTAGCCGTCGCCGCGTTCTATAGCATCGCGATCATAGCGCATCTGCTGCTGGCGCGGCGTCGCAAATCAGCCGGCTTGTCCCGGAGTGACGATCTGAAATGACCCGTCGTCAAATTTCACGAAACAGGACGCGCTGTTCAGCGGCGGGAGCGTCGTGGTGCGCGTGGGCGTGACCCGCGATTTGACACCCTGTTTGCAAGGCGGAAGGCTGACCGGGCGATAGCCCTTTTGGGCCATGCACTGCGCCTCGACCTTGTTTCTCAGCCCCTGATTCACGTCGACGGTATAGACCCGCCCAGGCTCCCACCATCCGGGGTTGCGATAGCAGCGTCCTCGGCCATCGCAATAGGTGCGCCCAGGCCAATAGACTGGCGGGCTCTGCCGGACCTGATTGGCGACAGGGGCGTCCTTGAGGGCTTGCACCTGACAGTTCGTGGTCTCGGTCTGCATCCGCGAGACGCTCTCACCTTCGCGATAATACAAAGAAAGCGGACCACAGGCGGACAGCGTCAGCAGGCAAATCAGGGCAGGCAGAATGGTTTTCATATGCTTACTTTGGCGCAGCTTAGGAGGCATGACAATTCAATTGACCGCTTTGGGGGCATCTGTCATTCAAAGATTTCAGGCAGAAAGGCCAAGAGCATGAAGGTCATCATATGCGGTGCCGGTCAGGTCGGCTGGCAGATTGCGCGTCACCTTTCGGGCGAACTGAACGATGTGACGGTGGTCGACAACAATCCCGATCTGGTACGTCGCGCGACCGAGACGCTGGACGTGCAGGGGATCGCCGGTTTCGCCAGTTATCCGGATGTGCTGGATCGGGCAGGGGCGCGGGACGCCGATATGATCATCGCCGCGACCCATTCGGACGAGGTGAATATGGTCACCTGCCAGATGGCGCACTCGGTTTTTTCGATCCAGCGCAAGATCGCGCGTTTGCGATCAAAATCCTATCTTGAGGCGATCCACTCCGATCTGTACCGTCGTGATCATCTGCCCATCGATGTCGTAATTAGCCCCGAGCGCGAGGTTGCCGCCGCAGCGATGCGCCGTCTTTCGGCACCCTCTGCTTTCGATACCGAGATTTTCATGGACGGTAAGGCGCAGCTGCTGGGCATTCGGGTCGAGGAAGACTGTCCAATCGTCAACACACCGCTGCGACAATTGACCGACCTGTTTTCCACGCTCAGCTCGATTGTGGTTGGTGTGCGCCGCGAAGGGACGCTGTTTGCACCGGAATCCGAGGATCAGCTGTTTGTAGGCGACGAATGCTACGTCTTCACCAGCGTCAAGGACGTTGAACGTACGATGGAGGTGTTCGGCAAGGCTCAGCGTAAGCAAGATCGTGTGGTGATCGTCGGTGGCGGTAATGTCGGGTTGGAAGTGGCCCGCACACTGGAAGAGCGCGAAAGCCGGGTGCGTGCCAAGATTATCGAGCGTGACCGCAAATGCGCCGAAATCGCTGCCGAGGCATTGGAGCGGACGATTGTTCTGAACGGCGACGGCCTAGATTCATCTTTGCTGAGCGAAGCAGGGATTGAGCGCGCCGACGCGATGTTGGCGGTCACGGATGACGATCGCACCAACATGCTGGCCGCGGTACGCGCCAAGGGAGAGGGTTGTCCACTGGCCATCGCCCTGATCAACGACCCCAGCATGGTCGCTTTGATGGGACCGCTGGGGATTGATGCATATATCAACCCGCGCGCCACCACTGTCAGTTCGATCCTGCGTCACATTCGGCACGGGCGCGTGCGTCAGGTGTATTCCATTGGAGATGCCGAGGCCGAGGTAATCGAGGCCGAAGTGCTATCAACCTCGCCCATGGCTGGACAAAAACTGCGCGACATCGATTTCCCAGAAGGCGTTCTGGTCGGCGCAGTACGCAAAGGTGACGAGGTTCTGCGCCCGACCGGCAGCCTGCGCATCGACGAGAAAGACGTGGTGGCGATCTTTGCAATGGCCAAAGACGTGCCCGAGGTTGAGCGTCTGATGCAGGTTTCAATCGATTTCTTCTGATGTTGCAAGCACGCGGACAGCAACGGATCGGAGTATTGCGGCGATTGCCGCTGCTGCTGATGATCTGGGGTATCGTGTCGCTGGCAATGTGGATACCCGCAGTTTATGCGCTGGCGCTGGATGATCACGCCACCTCACGGTCATTCTTCTATTCCGGATTGCTGGGTGTTTTTGCGGTGTCGATCATAGCTCTGGCCATGTCGAACCGACGACCACGGCGGGGAACGCTTGGCCAATTGGCGGTTCTGCTGGCCGCCTTTACCGTACTGCCGATATTTCTTGCTATTCCGTTTCATGATGCGCTGGGGACAACCAGCTTCCTGAACGCCTATTTCGATATGGTCAGCGCGCTGACCACAACCGGCGCTGATCTGTTCCCCGATCCCGCACGCCTTTCGGCGCCGTTGCACTTATGGCGCGCGTTGGTCGGTTGGATGGGCGGATTGCTGATGTGGATCTCGGCGGCCGCGATTCTGGCACCCTTGTCGTTGGGCGGTTTCGAAGTCACAGCCCGGGGGCAACCAGGGCGTCCCGTCTCGGGCGTGGCACAGAGCGAGAAGTCCGATCCACGCGGCCATCTGATCCGCGTGTCGCGCACATTGGCACCCGTCTATGCGGGTTTGACAGCTGTGATCTGGATCCTGCTGTTGATCGCAGGTGAGCAAGGGCTTACTGCCGTGAGCCACGCGATGTCAGTGATTGCGACTTCCGGCATATCACCCGTCGGTGGATTGGAAGGATCGACCGCAGGAATCACTGGCGAGGCGATCCTGTTCCTGTTCCTGTTCTTTGCCCTGTCGCGGCTGACCTTTTCGACCGATACAGCGACCTCAGGGTATTCGCGGCTGGACAAAGACCCAGAATTTAGGATTGGCATCTTCATCGTGCTGGCGGTCGCTGTGCTGCTGTTCATCCGGTTTTTGGCTGGAACGGCCGAACTGAACATTGCCGTCGAAGTGCGGCAAGCACTTGGCGTTTTTTGGGGGTTCATGTTTACGGCGATGTCGTTTCTGACCACGGCCGGATTTGAAAGCGCCAACTGGAACGACGCGCAGCAATTGTCGGGCTTGAGCACACCGGGCCTGATTCTGATGGGGCTAGCCCTGGTCGGAGGAGGCGTGGCGACGACTGCGGGTGGGGTAAAGCTGTTGCGGGTTTTTGCGCTCTATCTGAATGGCAAGCGCGAGATTGACCGACTGATCTATCCTTCTTCGGTCAGCGGAGAGGGTGGCGGCAACCGCCGCATTCAAAGCGACGGTGCCTTCATCGCCTGGATCTTCCTGATGATGTTCGCCCTGACGTTGGCCTTGTTCGATTTGTTGCTGGCCGTCATGGGCGTAGGTTTTGAACAGGCCATGCTGCTCAGCGTTGCCGCACTCAGCACCACGGGGCCGTTGATGGAATTGGCAACGGATGTGCCCATACGTCTGATTGATCTTTCCAGCGGGGCCAAGTTGACGGTCTGCGCGGCGATGGTGATCGGGCGGTTGGAAACTCTGGCGATCGTGGCACTGATTACGCCAACGCTGTGGCGCGATTGACCCTGCGTCAGGCACCTGGTGTTACTGCCTGATTTTTCATCTGGAATATCTGTGCGCGGCACTCCATACTCTGCCGGAGGGAGCGCGTTGGTCCGCAGCGCGTAGCAAGAACAATGGCGAGATAACAAAATATGGCTTCGGACAGACAGAATCTGCAGGACGCGTTCCTGAACAATGTACGGAAAGCAAAGGTCCCGGTCACAATATTCCTGATCAACGGTGTGAAATTGCAGGGTGTAATCACCTGGTTCGATAACTTCTGCGTGCTGCTGCGCCGCGACGGACAGTCGCAGTTGGTGTACAAGCATGCGATTTCGACCATCATGCCGTCACAGCCGATCAACCTGTATGAGGGCGAAGACGCCTCTTGATGGAACATGAGAGGGCGCGCACCCGGGCTTGGGTGCTGCATCCCGAAATCAAATCAGATGAACAGCGCCGTGTCCCCGAACCAGCGCTGGAAGAGGCGGTGGCACTAGCTGCCGCTTTGCCCGATCTGGATGTGGTCGGTTCCGAAATAGTGCGCCTACCGCGCGCGCAGGCTGGTTTTCTGTTCGGCAGCGGCAAGATCGAGGAACTGGCCGAACGCCTCCACGACAATGAGATCGAGCTGGTTCTGATCGACGGGCCAGTGACTCCGGTTCAGCAGCGCAATCTGGAAAAAGCGTGGAAGGTCAAAATCCTCGACCGGACCGGTTTGATTCTGGAAATATTCAGCGACCGTGCGCGTACCCGCGAAGGTGTGCTGCAAGTTGAGATGGCCGCGCTTAGCTATCAGCGTACGCGACTGGTTCGGGCCTGGACCCACCTGGAACGTCAGCGCGGTGGCCTTGGGTTTGTGGGTGGTCCCGGTGAAACTCAGATCGAGGCCGACCGGCGTGCCATTGATGAACAACTGGTCCGCCTGCGCCGCCAATTGCAAAAAGTGGTGAAGACCCGCACCTTACACCGCGCAGCGCGCGCGAAGGTTCCATACCCGATTGTTGCACTTGTTGGCTATACAAACGCCGGGAAATCCACGCTGTTCAACAGCCTAACCGGGGCCGAGGTGATGGCAAAAGACATGCTGTTCGCCACGTTGGACCCAACCATGCGACGGGTTGAGCTGCCGGATGGCCCCGAGGTGATCCTGTCCGATACCGTGGGTTTCATCTCGAACCTGCCCACGGAACTGGTTGCGGCCTTCCGCGCCACGCTGGAAGAGGTTCTGGGCGCTGATCTGGTCGTGCATGTCCGCGATATCAGCCACGAAGAAACCGAAGCACAGGCACGGGATGTTGAGGCGATCCTGAACTCTCTGGGTGTCGAGGACAGTCGCCCCCGGTTGGAGGTTTGGAACAAGATCGATCTGCTGAGCCCGGAAGACCGCGAAGCCGCGCTTGCCCGGGCCGAGCGTGATCCGGCGATCTTTGCCATATCGGCCGTAACGGGCGAAGGTGTTGATCCGCTGCTGTCTGAAATCGCCACGATCCTGCAGGGCGCGCGGCATGAGACTATCCTGAAACTGGGCTTTGCCGATGGTGACAAACGCGCGTGGCTCTATCGTCAGGATGTGGTCAGGTCTGAAGATCAGACCGAAGAGGGGTTCGAGATCACGGTGCTCTGGACTGACAAGCAGGCGTCCCTCTTCGCGGCGTTCTAGGTACCGTCTATCTGGCGCTGGTAATCCTCTGCATCGAACCACCCAAGCGATGATAGCACCTTGTTGTCCTTTGAAAGCTCCCACTCTTCCCAGCCGCGTGTAACGACACGGTTGCCGGTCTCGGCGTGATGGCCTTCGAGAGTCCAGACAAAAATGGCATGCCCTCCGGCCCAACGCATCATATCGCAACGCACCTCAAGATCGGGGAATTCTGCATAGAACCCGCGGGCCATTTCAGCGATTTCGGCATGGCCGCGCAGGGGCTTACCGCGATTAATGCTGATCTGACCTTCGGGGGCGAAAAAACTGGCGACCAAGTCGGGATCGCCCGAGCTCCAGGCGATGGCATAATCGCGTGCGAGATTGTTTAAGGTGTCTCGAAAGCTGCCCATGCATTTTCCCCCTTCGTGCAATGCGACGGCCAGACGAGTTTAGGCGATAACGAAGGGGTGCGCCACGCGAGGTTCAAAAAGGGGCGGGGATTTGCCGATCAGATCAGCGCGGGTTCAGGACGGTCACACCAACTGCCGCTGCACGGGCAAGCCCGATATCCAGCGACATGGGGATGTATTCTCCGCGCCGCCATAGTTGGGCCTGATCGTCATAATAGCGGGATAGGAAATGGCCTGACTGGCCAGTTGCGGTGATGAAAACCGAACTATCGGGGTCCGCAAAATCGTAGACGCCACGATAACCTGCGCCATGCACATTCTGGAACGGGTCTGGTCCTTCGCCTGACGTGCGCCCGCGCAGCAGGGTGTTATCGCCGCCGCTGGTGGATTGGCGGATGTTGACGAAAAACCGCAGCACCGGAACCTGGCCCAGCGCAGGGTGGTCCTGGGTGGCCTGATGCGCATCGCCCCAGCGTAAAGATTCGAGTGCGGGGCCATAGCGCTCGGAAATCCAAATGATCGCGTCATCCAGGGCCAGTCGTGCCATGTCGGTGCAGTTTTCAACGGGCGCGCTCTGAACCACGTCGCACCAGACCGAGGCACCGTCGATATCGCGATACACCCGCTCGATAAACAGCGGCTCGACATGCTTGTATTCGGCAGCCAGCGGGCCAAGTTCGTCCGAGATCAGGCGGATTTGCAGCGCGCGCAACCATGCGGCGTAGATCAGGGGTTCCGGCAGATGCTCGTTCATCTCACCGTTCCAGTTGGCCAGCAGATCCAGCGCGATCTGACGCTGCCGTTCGGGCGTACCTTCGGGTGCGGATTCACCGGTAAACCAGAGATCAGCGCCGATCAGGGGCAGCAGTGATCGCGCAGTAAAGCTAACCGTGTCCAACTGCGCTTCGATAAAACTGTCACGCGTATGTACCTCGCGCGATTGCATCAGGCGTTCCCAGCGATTGACCCGCTGGGTGTCGCCCCACTCGTACGACACATGGCGCGGGAAGGGCCGGTCGATAATCTTGTTGTTGGTGTTACCCAGAACTCCGCCGACCGGGGCCACGAATTCAGGATTGTCTGAATAGGGCAGGCGGCCCTGCCAACGGTTCCGTTCCAGCCAGCCGGGGGTGGGAATGCGGCCTCGGCTTTGATTGTTCAGATCGCGCCGGGGCATTGCGCCGACCAGTTTCATGCCGATCGTGTCTTTATCGACAAGCGACAAGTTTTGCGAAGGGGCAATATAGTCCTCGGCCGCGTCAATGGCGTCTCGAACTGAATCGGCATTCATCAGCGCCAAAGAGGCGCTCATGGATGTATCGCGGGGGCTAAGCGCGCTCCACGACAGAGACGCGACATGGCCCGGTGGTGTGATGGTTTCCAGATCATAATGCGTGCCCGGCAGAACTGGGCCATTCTCGGTCCAGCGCAGGGTCAGGGTAATTGGGGCGGCGTCTTTGATCTCGATAATCGAAGGGCGGGTCTGAAAGCGTTTGTAGCCGTCTGGAGTAAGGTATTCTTCGGGATTGTCGGGGTTCAGTTGTTCGATGTGAACGTCCTGATCGTCCAGATAGGAGGAGGTAAGGCCCCAGCCCAAGCGCTCACTCCGTCCGGCTGAGATTGCCGGTACGCCTGGAATGGTTGCACCGATAACGCCGCCTTTGGCCAGTTCCAGCCGCGCCAGATACCAGATACCCGGGGCGGTGAGGCCCAGATGCGGATCGTTTGCCAGCAACGTGCCACCGCTGGCCGAGCGGGACGGCGCGGCGGACCACGCGTTTGACGCACCTGCCAGCCCGCGCTGCGGGAAAGGCGACAGCGGCGTGTCGGGCATCGGGGTGCCTTGGGCATAGCGCGGAAGGTCTGGAAACAGATCAGCATACTCGGGCAGCGCGGCAATACCGGGACCGGGGACGTCGGGCAGAATGTCGGCCAGCCGTGCGGGATTATCCAGCATCAGCGATGTGCGTGCGCGCAACACTTCATCAGCAAGATGGCCGGAAAGCTGCAGGCTCATCAGCTTGATAATCGCTACGCTGTCGCCCGGCTGCCATGGGGGAACGGGGGCGTTGAACAGGAACATCTCGGGGGCGCCACGTCCAAGCGCCTGTTCGTTGATCTCGGTAAGCCGGGCGTTGATCCCTGCGGAATAAGCGCGAAGCGCGGCCTTGGTATAGTCGTCCTGAAACTCGACTGAGCGATGAGCGAGCCCGTAAAGATCGAAACGACGCAGTAATTTGTCGATGGCTACCGTGCGCTGGCCGAACACTTCGGACAAGCGGCCCTGTGCAGTCCGACGCAGAATGGTCATCTGCCACAGCCTGTCTTGTGCATGGGCATAGCCCAGACCAAAGAACACGTCCGGGTCAGACTGGCCCAGTATATGCGGCACATTTGCAGTGTCGCGAACGATCTCGACAGGGGCAGTTATTCCTTCAACTTCAAGGGTTTGATTGTATTCAGGCAGGGATTGGCTGGCCAGAAAGTAGACCAACCCCACAGCAGCGATTGCCAGCAGGATCAGGCCTGTCGTAAGTCTCACCAGCCAGCGAAAAACCAGGCCCATCTGTCCCCCGAGAATTCTATGCGGTCATTTGCGCCAAGGTTACTGGAACCTCCGCCCGACCGAAAGGGAAATGCCACTGGAATTTGTGGAAAACCGCGAAAACACGGAGCCCCGCCACAAGATGTAGCGGGGCTCGTCAGAGGGGGGAGGGTGGTATCTGGGGTCTTAGGGGATGATGCGCGTATATTTGGTGCCTTCGACCGTCGCGCCGAACTTCAGACCCGCCTGTCCAAAGACTGCGGCCAGCACGGGTTTGCGCAACTGAGTGGTGTCGGTCGACAAGGATTCTCCGGTCGCGTCGACGACGTATCCGATATCTGCACCGGCCGTCCAACCGCTGGAGCGGCGGAAATCGTTCAAGGCCTCTTCGGTCATAAAGAACAGAACATGCGCATATTGCTGTGCGCCGATCTGCAGACCCGCAGTACCGGAGATGGCGGAATAATAGTCGACCGTCGCGCCCTGAATACGCAGTGCACCCTGACCATAGGCGCCACCAAAGATAAATCCAGCATCTGTAATCAGTGGCATGACCAACATTCCGTTGGCCTTGTTGGCAATCTCAACGGTGTTGGGATACTTGCTGTACATCTCGTTCAGCGTCGCGTCGACGCGCGCGTCGAGTGTGACTGCGTTGGAGTTGCCAACGCCGTTGCCGCAGGCGGCGGTCAGCGTCAGTCCGGCCATGCCAAAAGCAAAACCGCGACGGCTAAGTCGGGGGGAGTTTGAACTGCTCATGTTTCTCTGTCTCTGTGTATGTGCCTGATATGTCGGGTGTTCCCGATCTTGTCTGCAAGAATACGCCGATTGCACCGGCCTGTCACGGGAAAGCTGTGCTGCGCACGCAGCAAATCGGCGAAAAATTGCGACAATCTGAAGTGTTAGCCCTGCAGGATGCGCGCGGCTTCGGGTGCAAAATAGGTCAGAATGCCGTCACACCCTGCGCGCTTAAAGGCCAGCAGGCTTTCCAGCATCACCTTTTCGCCGTCGATCCAACCGTTTTGTGCAGCGGCTTGGATCATCGCGTATTCGCCAGACACCTGATAGGCATAGGTCGGTGCACCGAAGCTGTCTTTGACCCGTCGGCAGATGTCCAAGTATGGCATCCCCGGCTTGATCATGACCATATCTGCACCCTCGGTCAGATCACGCTCGATCAGACGGAGGGCTTCGTTCGAGTTGGCAGGGTCCATCTGATAGGTCTTCTTGTCACCGGTCAGAGCGCCCGATGCCCCAACGGCGTCGCGGAAAGGGCCGTAGAAAGCGCTGGCATATTTGGCGGCATAACTCAGGATCATGACATTGTGGTGACCAGCCGACTCAAGTGCGCTGCGCATGGCGCCGATACGGCCATCCATCATGTCGGACGGGCCGATGATGTCAGCTCCGGCTTCGGCCTGCGCCAGCGTCATGTTCACCAGCGCCTCAACAGTCTGGTCATTCACAATCTCGCCATCGACCACATAGCCGTCATGGCCGTTGATGTTGTAGGGGTCCAGGGCCACATCCGTCATCACCGCGATTTCGGGCGCAGCGGTCTTGATCGCACGAATGGCGCGGTTGGACAGGTTGTCGGGGTTCCAGGCCTCGGCACAATCCTCGGTTTTCAGGCTCGGATCGGTGTACGGGAAAATACATATTGCAGGAATACCAAGGGCTTGCGCTTCAACCGCGGCTTTGGCGATCAGGTCGACCGAGCGTCGCACGACCCCGGGCATCGACGGGACGGGTTCTTCGATGTTTTCACCGTCGCGCACAAAAACAGGCCAAATAAAGTCATTCACGGTCAATGTGTTCTCGCGCACCAGACCCCGGATCGCCTCAGATTGGCGGGCCCGGCGGAAACGTGTCCGGGGATATGGGGCGATGGTCGGTTTCATGGCGCACTCTCCTTGAACAATTGCGCATTGGGTGGCATGAATTCCCGGTGGTCTCAAGGGTAACAATGGACGCATCGCTACGATGACGGTCCCTGCGGACGTTGAACAAAGGGCAGACGCTTGGACATATACTCTTCGATTTTCGAACTCATCGACATGCGGAGTTTTTCGAATCTGTGGTACTGGATCGGTCTGGCCGTTCTTTGGTCATCTGCCAGCCACTGGACGATGGGGGTGCCCTATGATCTGGTGATGCGCGCCCGTCGTGTAGGTGGTCAATCAGAACAAGACCTTCTCGATGTCGCGCGGATCAACTCGAACAGAGTGTTGTACATCGTCGAAACCTCGGGTCTGGTATTGATGGCAATTTGCTGTTTTGTTTTGACAGGCCTTGCAACGTTGGGATTCTTCTACGACGTGGAATTTGCACAGGCCGTATTCCTTCTTCTGCTCCCGATGTGTTTTGTCATGATGATCAGTATTGCGGCAGCGCGTCGATTGCAGACTCAAGAAGCGACCGTAGAAAATGTTTCCAAAACGCTGACGCGCAGTCGGACCTTTACTCAGATCATCGGTATGTTCTCGATCTTGATCACTGCGTTCTGGGGAATGTATCAGAACATTTCGATTGGTGTCCTGGGTTAGTAATCCCTGAAAGGCAAGGTAATGACGGCTCCGAACCACGTAACAGTCGGCGGCGGCCCCGAGGGGTTTGATGCACAGCTTGTGCTGAATGAGATCGCGCGCTCGGGCGGTCCAGTCTGTCATATCGCCCGCGATGACAAACGGATGGAGGCGATGCGGGCAGCGTTGGCATTCTTTGCGCCGGACATGCCCGTATTTGTATTCCCCGGATGGGACTGCTTGCCCTATGATCGGGTGTCGCCCAACGCCGACATTTCTGCTGCCCGCGTGGCAACACTGGCTGCTTTGGTGCATCAGATGCCGCAGCGGTTCGTGCTGCTGACCACGCTCAATGCCGCGACCCAACGGGTACCCGCGCGTGCAGTATTGCGAGAGGCCGCATTCACCGCTCGCGTAGATCAGCGCATCGACGAAGATGCCCTACGCAACTTTCTGGTGCGCATGGGCTTTACCCAAAGCCCCACGGTGATGGAGCCCGGAGACTACGCTATCCGAGGCGGTATCATCGACATCTTCCCACCCGGTGAGAGCGGTCCCGTGCGGCTGGACTTGTTCGGGGATGTTCTGGATGGTGCACGCCGGTTTGATCCTGTCTCGCAGCGAACGACTGAAAAACTTGATGTGGTCGAGCTTGCCCCGGTGTCCGAGGTCATACTGGACGAAGCCGCCATCACCCGATTCCGTCAGAACTATCGCATCGAATTCGGCGCGGCGGGTACGGATGATCCCTTATACGAAGCTGTCAGCGCAGGTCGCAAGCACCAGGGGATTGAGCATTGGCTGCCGTTTTTCCATGAAAAACTGGAAACCCTGTTCGACTATCTTCCGGGGGCCTCAATCTCGCTTGACGATCAAGTCACGCCTGCTCGGCTGGCGCGCT
The DNA here is from genome assembly GCF_056540645.1 of Ruegeria sp. AM5. Taxonomy (NCBI): domain Bacteria; kingdom Pseudomonadati; phylum Pseudomonadota; class Alphaproteobacteria; order Rhodobacterales; family Roseobacteraceae; genus Ruegeria; species Ruegeria sp. AM5. The sequence goes on from NZ_JBQFXC010000001.1 coordinate 494,996, forward strand.
GGGATACGATTGCGGATCAGTATGAGACGCGAAAGCTCGCTTTGGAAAACCGCTCGCGCATGGATACGGTTTATAAACCGACGCCTCCCGGTCTGCTCTATATGGACGATGCTGCATGGGAAGATGCAGTGGGCGATCGTCGCGTTTTGCAGTTCAGCCCGCTGCCGCAGGCGAGTGGTCCGGGCGTGATCGATGCAGGCGGACGGATCGGGCGCAACTTTGCACCCGAACGTCAGCAGGAAAGCATCAGCCTGTTTGGCGCTCTGGCGGCGCATATCACCGAAAAGATGGACAAGGGGCCGGTCCTCATTGCCTCTTACTCCGAAGGCGCTCGTGAACGACTGACCGGCTTGATCGAAGATGAAGGCCTGGCCGAGGCGATCCCGGTGACCGACGGAACCCGGGTTGGAAAGCGCGGCCTGCATCTTGCGGTTTGGGCATTGGAACACGGGTTTGAAGCGCCCAATCTGACCGTGATCTCGGAACAGGACGTTCTGGGCGACCGTCTGATCCGCCAACCCAAGAAACGCCGCAAGGCCGAGAACTTCCTGACTGAAACGCAGTCGCTGTCGCCCGGTGATCTGGTGGTGCATGTTGACCACGGGATCGGGCGGTATCAGGGGATGGAGGTCGTTACGGCTGCGGGGGCCGCGCATGAATGCCTGCTGCTGGAATATGCTGAACAGTCCAAACTCTACCTGCCGGTCGAAAACATCGAACTGCTTTCGAAATATGGCCATGACGAAGGTCTGCTTGATCGCTTGGGTGGTGGCGCTTGGCAGGCCAAGAAGGCCAAGCTGAAAGAGCGCATCCGCGAAATGGCGGACAAGCTGATCCGCATCGCCGCCGAACGAGCCCTGCGGAAAGCTCCTGTCATGGACCCACCGCCGCATGCATGGGAAGAGTTCAGCGCGCGTTTCCCATATCAGGAGACCGACGATCAGTTGCGCGCCATCTCCGAAGTGATGGAGGATATGCATTCCGGCGCGCCGATGGATCGCCTGATCTGTGGGGATGTAGGCTTTGGCAAGACCGAGGTCGCCATGCGCGCAGCCTTTGTCGCCGCGATGTCGGGCGTACAGGTTGCCATTGTGGCACCGACCACGTTGCTCGCGCGGCAACACGCGGCGTCCTTCAAGGAACGCTTCCGGGGTTTCCCACTTGAAGTCCGGCAACTGTCGCGCTTTGTCTCGGCCAAAGAGGCGCAGCAAACCCGCGATGGGTTGGCGCGAGGCACTGTAGATATCGTGATCGGCACCCATGCGTTGCTGGCGAAAGGGATACGGTTCAATAATCTAGGCCTGCTGATCATCGACGAGGAACAGCATTTCGGCGTGGGCCACAAAGAACGGCTGAAACAGCTGCGTTCAGATGTACACGTCCTGACCCTGACAGCGACACCGATCCCACGAACTCTGCAACTGTCCCTGACAGGCGTGCGTGATCTGTCGATCATAGGCACGCCCCCCATCGACCGGCTTGCGATCCGCACCTATGTCAGCGAATTCGACGCGGTACCGATCCGTGAGGCGCTGCTGCGCGAGCATTATCGTGGCGGGCAGAGCTTCTATGTGGTGCCGCGCATCTCTGACCTGCCTGAGATCGAGGAATTCCTGAAAGAGCAGTTGCCTGAATTATCCTTCGTGGTCGCACACGGGCAGATGGCTGCGGGTGAGCTTGATGACCGGATGAACGCGTTCTACGACGGTAAATACGACGTTCTGCTGGCCACGACGATTGTGGAAAGCGGGCTGGATATTCCAACTGCCAACACGATGGTTGTGCATCGGGCGGATATGTTTGGCCTAGCGCAGCTCTATCAGATCCGGGGGCGGGTGGGGCGCTCAAAAACCCGCGCCTATGCCTATCTGACCACCAAACCGCGCCAGCGCCTGACGGCGACGGCTGAGAAACGGCTGCGGGTTCTGGGCTCGCTGGATACGCTCGGGGCCGGGTTCACACTGGCATCGCAAGATCTCGACATTCGTGGTGCGGGCAACCTGCTGGGTGAGGAACAGTCCGGCCAGATGCGTGATGTGGGCTACGAACTCTACCAATCGATGCTGGAAGAGGCGATTGCCAAGATCAAAGCCGGCGAGATGGAGGGGCTATCGGATGCCGATGACCAATGGGCGCCGCAGATCAATCTGGGTGTCCCGGTTCTGATCCCCGAGGATTATGTGCCCGATCTGGACGTGCGTCTGGGCCTCTACCGCCGCCTGTCGTCACTGTCGACGAAAGTGGAACTGGAAGGATTCGCTGCCGAGTTGATCGACCGCTTCGGCAGCCTGCCGAAAGAGGTGAATACCCTGATGCTTGTCGTGCGCATTAAGGCGATGTGCAAACGTGCCGGGATCGCCAAGCTGGACGGCGGGCCAAAGGGCGCAACGATACAGTTCCACAATGATAAGTTCGCCTCACCCGAGGGGTTGGTCGAGTTCATTCAGAACCAACGCGGGCTGGCCAAGGTCAAGGACAACAAGATCGTTGTGCGGCGCGACTGGAAGAAGGACAGCGACAAGATCAAAGGTGCGTTTGCCATCGCCCGTGATCTGGCCGAAAAGGTCGTGGCTGTGAAGAAAAAGGCGAAAGCCTAGTCCCCTGTCACAAAAGTGCAGAGCTGCCAGTCACCCGCTTCGGATTTTACAAACGCAGCGCGGTAACCGACCATTGATGCCAGAAAATCGCTGAGTAAGTAGCCCGATGTCCCATCGGTCAGTCTGATTTTCTGGTATTCCTCATCAGGTTGATAGTCAGGGACGATCACGATTTCATGACTGATCAGCGCGAGGATGGGCGCGCCACGAGACGGTGCTTGACGCAGTGTGATGCTTTCGCCCGAAACGTAGAAGGCGGTGAAAGGGTCCACTGTAGCGGGAAGAATGATCCGCCAATAGTGCGGCATCCAGAATTCACCCTGATCGTCAAAATATCCCGGTTGGGAAACCGTTTGCTGCAATTGCGACCAGTAAAAATCACGTAGCTCCGCAGCCTCGTCCTTAAATTCTTCACCAAGCGTTTCCGGAGGCACAGTCAAGTTGGTGCGAAACTCTTCCGGTCCACCTGCTGTACCGTGGCTGAGATAGATGTCGGGACAAGCGGCGGCGACAACTGCATCGGTATCGCGTGCCTCGATTTTCGCCAGCAAGTCAGCTCGGAATGCGACCAGTGATGGATTTTGACCTGCCTCGTCGATAGGTGGAAAGGTCTGGCGCTGTGCCAGCGCTGGAGTGGCAAGCAGCAGGCCTGCCACCAAAAGGAATAGCTTCATTCCGCAGCCCTCATAGCGGCTTGGGCACAGAAGCATGACGCGCCGACGGTGCGGTCCGCGCGCGCCAAGGCAAGATCAAGGCGTTGCTTGATTTGGCGGATTTCTACTGTCTCGCCGCGTGCTTTCAGGCAATCATGCAAACCCTTCAAACTCCAGACATTGTCAGGGTGGATCGAGGCGCGGCTGAGCGTGCCACCCAAGCCTAGATCTTCACGATAGACTGCCTCGGCCTCGTTCACATGCCCTTGTTCGAACAACAACGCACCAAGCGCATGGCGTGTTGGTTGCATCCAACCCCATGGCTCGTCATAGGGCAGCGTGTCATCCAACTCGACCGAGCGGCGTAGATGTGCATAGGCAATCTCGTAGTTGCCTTTGCGATACTCGATTTCTCCGCGCAGCATTTCCGCTGCGATCTCCAGAAGGTCGATGACCCGATTGTTGTGCAGGCGGCGGGTCTCGGGCACGCAGGTTTTTGCGGCAAGGAACAACTGCTCTTCGGCCTCGGCTTGCGCCACCTCATCAGTGGCCGCATGGGCGATGGCGCGAGCATAATGTGTTGTTGCTGTCAAAGTGCGATAAAGGTCAGGGTCGTCTGGCAAATTCAGTGCCTTGGCCTCTTCCCAGCGGCCAAAGCGGATCAGGATATGCGGGCCCATGGACATGTAGCTTTCAAAATAATCCGCCATGGGCGGGCTTTCGATCCGAAGCATATCTTCGGGGGTGGTATCCCACAGGCCCTGATTGGCACGCAGGGCTGGTTCCATCTGACCGAGGAACAGCGCGCCATAGATAGTGAAGTGATAGTTGTGCTGTCGATAGCCGGTATAAATGTTGAACGCGCCTTCACGCTCATAATATTTTAGATCGGCCTCTGTAGCCTTTTCGTTCCAGTATGCAACATTGTGGTAATGGCCGCACAGCACATCGATATGGGTTGGCATATGCACCAGATGCCCGGCATCGGGCACAAGTGTGCGCAGGATGTCTCCGGCCTGCAGCGCCTTTTCTGGCGTCGGCGACATCTCCATCAGGTGCACATATAGGTGAAGTAGACCGGGATGAGACATCGACGCCGGGTCATTGACCATAGCGCTCTCCAAAGCGTCTTGCGCTTCAAGGGTCGCGGCACCCTCGGCCGGTTGGCCCGTTTTCAGGTCCCACATCTGCCACGGGGTGAGGTTCATCAGCGCCTCAACATGGATCGTGCGCAGGTCCAGATCATCAGGCTGTTCGGCAAATGCGGCGCGCATGGCGTCCGCATAGTCATAGTCCCACTGGCGCATGTTTTCGGTGGGCGCGCGCTGAGGGTATCGGGCGGGTAGGGCGCGGATCAACGCTTGCTCAACCGCTGTGCACCCGTCGAGCAGCGACAGCGCCTTCTGTGTTGCATCATAGGCGATGGCCAGTGATTTGGCCCGGCCCTGATCGTCCCGCAATTCCCAAGGCAGGTTATAGTTTGGGCCTGCTGCATAGGCGACGCCCCAATGGGCCATGGCGCAATCCGGGTCAATCTCGGCAGCTTTCTGAAAGCAGGTGACCGCTTCGTCGTGGTTGTAGCCATACGTCCAGACCAATCCGCGATCGAACCAAAGCTGTGCTTCGGGTGATGCTGTGGTGACGGCACAGGAATACGTGCCCAGATCATAATAGTCGCTCATGGCGCCCCCCCCACGATTTGCGGGAAGGTTAGCGTGTTTCAGCGGCTCTGCACAGATCAGGCGGGCAGTCTGTTTTCGATCCGGCCCATATGTAGCATCAGGCCGAAGCCAAGGATGCACATCGTTAGCACGCCGGTCGTCAGCGGTGTGATCGACCCGTCAAATAACAGCCCAATAGGGGCCGCGATGGCAGCCGCCAGAATTGTGGCGATCGAGCCAATGACCGAGGCAGCCATTCCCGCGATATGACCCATAGGTTCCATGGCAATGGCGTTCAGGTTGCCCATGGTTACACCGGCCATAAAGAAGATCGAGGTCTGCCATGCCACGAACACAGCAAAGGATGCGCCCGGTGGTAGCGGTGTCATGTTCAGGATTATCACAATGCTTGTTATCAGAATTTGCCCGCCCAAGGCCCAGGTCACCATGCGGCGCATGCCAACGCGCACGACCACGGCAGCGTTCAAAAGGCTGGCCGAACCCGAGATCAGCGCCACGAAGGCGAACCAGAAGGGAAAGCTGTCTGCCCGATCATGGATGACGTCAAAAACCGGCTGAACCATCGTTAGCATGGTGAACAGCAACCCCATGCAAAGCGTCTGCACCAGGATCGAGAGGCGCACGGTGGGGTGTGCGAACATCTCATGCACTGCCGCAATCATCAGGGGCAGGCGGAAGGGGCGCCGGTTTTCGGGCGCCAAAGATTCAGGCAGGCGCGTGGCCATCCAGATCACGATGATCGTGGCGAATATGATGAAGGACACAAAGATGCCGCGCCAGCCGACCAGTGCAATAACGCCTGCGCCTAGCAGCGGTGCCACGGCGGGGACCAGAGTAAAGATCATCATCGCAATCGAGATGATGCGCGCCATCTCGCGCCCTGAAAACAAGTCACGAATGATCGCCATAGCCACAACGCGCGGCCCGGCCGCCCCGAGGCCCTGCGCGATGCGCGCAGCCAGCACCAGTTCAAGCGATGAGCTGGACCACGCAACAGCGCAGGCCAGTATATAGAGAGCGGCACCACCATAAATCACCGGCTTGCGCCCGACCGCATCGGAAATTGGCCCAGTAAAGAATGTGCCGATCCCCATGCCCAGCACAAAAGAGGTCAGGATCAACTGTGCTTTGTTCAGATCGTAGGGGCTGAGCTCTGCGCCGATCTCGGGCAGGGCTGGCAGCATTGAATCGATCGAAAAGGCTATCGTGGCGAACATCATCGCGATCAACGCAATGAATTCGCCCCGGGACATGCGGTCGGCCATGGGGAACTCCTTCCCGAATGCGCTATCACGGCGTTTCGGGTTGGACTAGATCAGAAATGCACAGAGGTATGTGCTATTCTGCAGGGGAAGCCTCAATCTGAGACATGATCTCAGAGATCACTTTTGCCCACAATTCAGGAGGTTGCGCGCCCGGAACGGCGTGCTGGTTTGCAACGATGTATGTGGGAACCGAATTTACGCCCATTTCGCGTGAATGGCTGTCGCGGTTACGGATATCTTCTCGGTCGGCGTCTGACTGCAGCAGTTTCAGTACGACCGCTGCGTCCATGCCGACGCTGTCGGCGACATCAGCCAACACCTCATGATCACCAATATCACGCGCCTCGACGAAGTAAGCATTAAAGAGTGCATCGACCACGGCATCCTGCTTGCCCTCAATCCCCGCCCAGTGGATCAGGCGGTGGGCATCCAGCGTGTTGGGCGTGCGTTTCATGCCTTCGAAATCGATATTCAAACCTGCGTTTTCGGCATGTTCAACAACGGGCGCGTATGCACGAACTGCTCCGTCCTTGCCGCCGAACTTCCGTTCAAGGTATTCGCGCCGATCCATGCCCTCGTCGGGCATATCGGGGTTCAGCTGAAAGGGGTGCCACTCGATCACAAAGGGGTGGTCTGGCACTTCGGCGAGCGCTTTGTCCAGATGGGTCTTGCCGATATAGCACCAGGGGCAAATCGGATCGGACATGATGTCGAGCTTTACAGTGTGTGTCATTCGGACGTCGCCTTGAAATAGGCCGGCAGGGCGCGGCGCAGAAGTTTGCCGTTGCCTCCGGTGGGTAAGGCGGGCAGATGGACAAAGGCACGCGGCTGTTTGTAGCGCGCCAACTTGTCAGACACATAGGCGTGCAGGTCCGCCGCGTCCAGTTCTTCGGGGCCAGTGTAGAAGGCAACGATGATCGAACTGTCCTGTTTTACCTCAACCGTAGCCGCCCCGACCTGGGTGATCTCGGGATGGGTGGATAAGGCCGCCTCGACTTCGACCGGGGAAACGCGATATCCGCCCGCATTCATCATGTCGTCATCTCGACCCAGATAGGTGATTTGCCCATCAACGGCCATCGCGCCTTGATCACCGGTCAGGAACCAATCTCCCTGCATCCGAGCAGCGGCCTCGTCGGGGGCATTCAGATAGGTTAGCATCAGGCCCGGATCTTCGCGATGTACGGCTATTGTACCTTCCTGACCTTGTGGCACAGGGCCATCCGGCCCGAGGATGGCAATCCGACGCCCGGGCTGCGGCTGCCCCAACGCTGTGCCGCGTGCCGGGTGGCTTGGGCTGGATGAGATGAAGGTCGAGCATTCGGACATGCCGTAAGCCTCATAAAGCTCGGTGCCGGTGGACTGCACCCATTGTTCATGCAGGTGTCGCGACAGCTTTTCCCCGGCGCAAAGGCCGTGGCGCAGATCGGGAAGGCCGGGATGCGCGTCACTTTGCATCATCTTCCGAAAGACCCCCGGTGCGGCTGCAAAGATGGTGGCGCGATGTTGTTTCAACAGGGCAGGCAGATCGCGTATGTCTGTCCCGGGTTCAGGGATCAGAGCCGTTGCACCAATGGCCCAGGGGTCCATCAAGCCGGTGCCCAGCGTGTAGGTCCAATTGAATGCCCCCGCATGGCACAGCCGGTCCGAGGATTTCAGGCCATACCAGCCGTCGACCATCATCTGCCGAGCCCAGATGGCGCGGTGTGCATGCGCAACCGCACGGGGTTTGCCCGAAGTGCCCGAAGTGTAGACCACGTAGGCAAGCCGCTCGGGATCACCCATGGCAAAACTTGCAGGCGGCAATGATCGCATCCGGGCCAGTTCAGGCAGCATGATCTGATCCGGGTGCGGCGCGCAGCCGACCTGAGGATCTCGCAAAATGGCGGCTGGTTTCAGATCGTCGATGATCTTTGCGGTCTCTTGCTCGGTCAGTTGTGATGAGGTGGGCACGGGGACCAGCCCCACGGCGATTGCGCCCAGATAGGCGATCGGAAAATCGACGGTATTGCCCAATCGCATGAGAACAATGTCTTCGGCGCGAAGGCCGCTCTGCAGCAATCCTGAACCGGTGCCCATTATCGCCGAATGCAGATCGCCATAGGTCCAGTCTGTAGCACCATCCGATCTCAGCACTGAAAGCGCGGTCTTCTCAGCTGAACTTTGCGCATGGCGCAGCACATGCGCGGCAAGATTGAACGGGCGCGGGCAGGGCGCGGGCGGCCCCTGATCAAAGATCGACAACATGAGAACTGGCTATCGCCGTGCGAGGCGCGTTGCAAGCAGGGCATGCTCGCCCTATAGAAAGACCCATGGCCACCAATGATCATAAATCTATCGTCAGAATTGCTCGCGACAATGGTGTCAACACCGAGTTGGAGCCGGTCGATCTGGGCGCGCGCGTGCGCGAACTGCGTAAAGCCCGCAACTGGACGCTGGAACAGGCGGCGAGTCAGGCGGGTCTGGCCCGGTCGACACTCAGCAAGATCGAAAATGGTCAGATGTCTCCGACCTATGATGCTTTGAAAAAGCTGGCGACCGGATTGGAGATTTCGGTGCCTCAGCTTTTTACGCCGCCACAACGCGATCAGGTGATCGGTCGAATGGCAGTGACCAAGATGGGCGGGGGGGCGGCCCATGCGACCACCACCTACGAACATGAGTTGCTGGCAGAAACGCTGACCAAAAAGCAGATGCTGCCCTATCGCGCCCGTGTACGTGCACGCTCGATGGAAGAATTTGACGGCTGGGTGCGTCACGATGGTGAGGAATTTCTGTATGTCCTGACCGGAGTGGTGCGGTTGTTTACCGAGTTCTATGAGCCGGTCGAAATGCGCCGCGGCGACAGCGCTTACTACGACGGCAGCATGGGGCATAACGTCATTTCGGTCAGTGATGAGGATGCGACGATCCTGTGGGTGACGTCACTTGCTTAGGGATTGGGCCGCTTCACGGTTCAATGCTTCGGTGAACAGGAAATCCTCAAGCTCTTCGCGCGCCTCGTTTACGGTCAGGTGGTGACGCTCGGCCAGGTAAGCTTCGAACTGTTTGCGATCTTCGCCAACGCGCGCCATATCCCTATCCCGCAGGTTCGGGAACCTACGTTTTGCACGCGCATATGACGCGTCCCAGTCTTGCGTCAGATCAGCCCAGTTTAGCATCTGCGAGCCTTCCTTAGTTGGTGTTTCAGGATTGCTCTCCCCCAAGACAGCCTACGGAGCGCCGTGCGTTGCTGCAGACATGACAAAATGTCGCAGCCGCAGTCGGGAGATAAGATGCAAAAAACCCGCTGCGGAGATACCGCAACGGGCCCACGGACCTGCTGTAAAGTGAGTGGCGGCCGGTCCGTTATTCTGCTGGTTCGAATAACCAGTTCAGTATTTTGTGTCCGATAAATACAGCAATTAACTGCATAATTATGAACATCGGAATGTGCGCAGGGTATATCCCCGCAAAGGTATCCGTAAAGCCCCTTGCGATTGTAACGGCCGGATTAGCAAAACTTGTGGAAGACGTATACCAGTAGGCGCCGGTAATATAGAGGCCCACAAGGGCTGGTACCGTGTCCGGCTTGTGCCGAATTCCGCCGAAAATCACAAACAGCAAACCCAAAGTGGCGACAATTTCCGAAAACCACTGATGAGCCCCGGTACGATGCATCGTTTCCGAAGTTTGCAGAATCGGCAGGTCAAACATGTAATGGCTGGCCCAGACCCCCGCGATACCTCCGGCAATCTGAACAAGCATGTAAGGGGTGACCGCACGCCAGGGATGTTCACCGCGCAGCGCAAAGGCCAATGTCACTGCAGGGTTGAAGTGAGCGCCCGAGACAGGGCCGAGCGTAGTGATGATAGCGTAAAGGATGCAGCCGGTCGCAATTGCATTGGCCAACAACGCCAGCGCGATGTTCCCGTCGGACAAGGTTTGCGCCATGATGCCTGATCCGACAACGCCGATCAGCAGGAAGGCGGTTCCGAGGAATTCGGCAAAGTATTGGCGGGCGCTCACAGCAGGGCTCCTATACGTTTGAGATGGGCCGAGAGTTCAACGCTGTCCATGGTTTCAATGGGCAGCTCCAGAAGTGCTTCGGCGCGGCGCCCAAGAATGTCATATGCGGTCCTAAAGGCGGTTTCCCAGTCTGACTGAGACGCGGCAGCCGGGTCCTCGACACCCCAATGCGCGCGTACAGGGGCGCCGGGCCAGACGGGGCATGTCTCTTCGGCGGCTGAGCCGCAAACCGTGATCACTATGTCCATTTCCGGAGCATCTTCTGCTGCAAACTCATCCCAGCTTTTAGAGCGGGAATCGCGGATGTCATGGCCTTCGGCACCAAGCAGCGTCAAGGATTGCGGATGCACCTTCCCGGTCGGGTTGGAGCCTGCTGAATAGGCGCGTACACGCCCTTCGCCGGTGTGATTGAAGAGCGACTCCAGCAGAATCGACCGAGCCGAGTTGCCGGTGCATAGAACCAGTATGTTCATGGGGGTATCCTTGGATTGATCGAGGACTATTCGGCCATTCGACCGATATCATCCACCTTGTGCTGTAGTGAGATGCGGTCGAGCGTTTCGAACGGGAGGCTTGCAAAGGCGGTGATACGGTTGCGCAGCAATCCGTAGGCCTGCTGGAATGCCAGCTGCTTTTGCGCGTCGGTTCCTTCAACTTTGACCGGATCGGGCAGACCCCAATGCGCGCTTATCGGTTGTCCTGGCCAAGCGGGGCAGGCCTCGTTCGCCGCGTGGTCGCAGACGGTAAAGACAAAATCCATCTTTGGGGCATCAGCAGCGGCAAATTCTTCCAGTGATTTTGAGCGGAGCGAGGTCGTGTCGTAGTCTTTTTGCTTCAAGAGTTCCAAAACGATTGAATTTGGTCCGTCCGATGGTGCCGTTCCTGCCGAATAAGCGCGAAACAAGCCGTTACCTTCATTGTTCAGGATGGCCTCCGCCATGATCGAACGGGCCGAGTTTCCGGTGCAGAGGAAAAGCGCATTCATTACGCGGTCAGGGGACGCCATAACGGGGTCATCCGAGGGTTGCATGCACAAATCAGGACGATTTTGACAGCAACCGCCCAGCAACTCATCAAACAGCCCGCGCACCGCTGGTAAGTTGGCGGCATATTGCAATGATGTCCCGCTGCGCGACTGCTGGATCAGCCCGGCGGATTTCAATGCATTCAGGTAGGTTGACGCAGTATTGGGTTTCAGCGCTAAAGCCTCGGCAATCTGACCCGCAGCTACGGAATCTGGATAGCGACGCATCAACAGCCGGAACAGATCCAGCCGCTTGGGATGTGCGAGTGCGTTCAGCCTGTCATGAATCTCTATTTCCATAATTCATGAAATATGGAAATAGAGAGGATTCGTCAATCCTGAAACCACCAGACCTGTGGCATATATTCTGGCCCATCGCCATAAATTGGCAGAGTGTCGGGTTGTTTCAGCTCTTTGACATGGGCGATACGGCCGACATCAAAGCTCCAGATAGGAATGACATAGCGACCCGCTGTCAGAACACGATCCAGCGCGCGCGTTGCCGCAACAAAATCCTCGTGGCTTTCCGAGGCCAGCATCGCGTCGATCAGCCCGTCCACGGCGGGCGAGGTCAGGCCCATAACATTCCGCGTCCCGGGAGCATTTGCGTTTTCGCTGCCCCAATACAGGCGTTGTTCGTTGCCTGGCGAGAGCGACAGCGCACGACGGAACGGGGTCATGTCAAAATCTTGCGCATCGATGCGTGAAGTATATTGCGCGTCATCTACTTTCTCGACTGTCAACTGGATACCCAGGCGTTCGAGGGCGCGGGCGAAGATTTCCGCGATCACGCCGACATCCTGCACCACATTCAGGCTGCCCTGGCTGATGACCAGATCAATCACAAACGGCTCACCGCTGGCGTTGCGAAGCTGGCCGTCCTGAATTGTCCATCCGGCCTCTTCCAGCAGTTTAAGCGCTTTGCGGATATTGCGACGGTTGCGTTCGGTTCCATCGCTTTGAGGCAATTCATATCCATCCAGCGTGCCCGGTGCCAACTCGGCGGCGTAAGGTTGAAGCAATTCCTCGACACGACCAGTGGCCGGTCCGGGTTGCATCCCCAATTCCGATCCCGAGAAATAGGAGGTGATCCTGGGCTGCGCGCCGCCTGTAATGGTGTCGTTGATGAACTCGAAGTTGAAGGCCAGCGTTAGTGCCTCGCGTACGCGCCAGTCATCGAATGGGGCCTTGCGCGTGTTCATGACAAAGCCGGTCATGCCTGACGGCTTTTGATGGGGAATTTCCGTCTTCACAACATCACCGCGCTGAACCGCTGGGAAGTTGTACTGCGTGTTCCATTTATCCGCGTTGAATTCACGAACGGCCGAAAGCTCGCCAGCTTTGAACGCTTCAAACGCGACTGTGCCGTCTCCGTAGAACTCAACCCGCATGTCATCCAGATTCATCGTGCCCTTGCGGTAGGGGATATCGGCACCCCAATAGTCAGGATTGCGACGCAGGTTCACATAGCGGCCAGCCTCATAGTCATCGATTACGTATGGTCCGGAACCGATGGGTATATCGTGTAGTTGAGCGTCAGCGAACGACTTTCCCTCCCACTGCGCTTTTTGCAGGATCGGGCGCATTCCGGCGATCAGGGCCAGTTCGCGATCCGGTTCGTTAAAGGTGATCCGAACGCTGCGCGGTCCAGTCTTTTCAATGCTATCAATCTTGCCCCACAGCCCGCGATATCGCAGGTGGCCTTCGGTGCCCAGTGTCTCATACGACCAGATCACGTCATCGACAGTGACCGGCGATCCATCCGAGAATTCAGCATTTTCGCGCAGCGTGAATTCGACCCAGGTTCGGTCCGAATCCGTCTCAACTGATTCGGCTAACAACCCGTAAAGAGTGAAAGGTTCGTCCCAGGAGCGGCCCATCAGGCTTTCATGAGTCCAAAATCGCAACTGCCACGGCGCGGTGCCTTTTTGCACAAACGGGTTCAGACTGTTATAGCCGCCGGTATTGCCAAATACGACCTTGCCGCCCTTGGGCGCGTCAGGATTTGCGTAGGGTAGCGACACAAAATCCGGTGGTAGGGCCGGGTCACCATACATAGCTATGCCATGGGCCGATTCTGCTGACGCCATTGAGGCGGCGAAAATACAGGTGATTCCCACAATCGCGGGACGAAGGGGGCGGAGATAATCGGGGCTCATTTTGGAAACAATCCTGCTCTGGCCTTATTTTGTTTGGGATTCACCGTAGCCATGATTTTTCTTATTATCAAACTTTTAGCTTGGACGAGGGCGTGGAATTGCTTATAAAGGTTCTACTGCTCGATAGGTTTCTTGCCTGTATGAAACCTGCCTCAATAACTTAACGCCCGCTTCGTGCGGGCGTTTTTTTTGGCAAAACTCGTGCGGGTGCGCGGATCAGATCATTCCCCGTTTTCTTTGCAGGTGCAGCATGGCACTGTGTTTGAGAAACAAAAACTCATAAGGAGAGTGCCATGAGTCTGTCGGGCAAAACAGCCGTCGTCACGGGGTCGAATTCGGGGATTGGGCTGGGCATCGCGCGTGAGCTGGCGAAGGCCGGGGCGGATGTGGTGCTGAATTCGTTCACCGACCGTGATGAAGATCATGCGCTGGCCACCGAGATTGGCAAAGAGACGGGAACCAACGCGCGCTATATCAAGGCAGATATGTCCAAGGGCGATGAATGCCGTGCACTGATCGAACAGGCAGGTGCTTGTGACATTCTGGTGAACAACGCCGGCATTCAGCATGTGGCTCCGATCGATCAGTTTCCGTCGGACAAATGGGATGCGATCATCGCGATCAACATGAATTCGGTCTTTCATACGATGGCGGCAGCGCTTCCGATGATGCGCGCGGCGGGCTGGGGGCGGATCGTGAATATTGCCTCGGCTCACGGTCTGACGGCCTCGCCCTACAAGGCGGCTTACATCGCGGCAAAGCATGGTGTCGTCGGCATGAGCAAGACCGTGGCGCTGGAGACTGCGCAGGAGCCGATTACCTGCAATGCTATTTGTCCGGGATACGTACTGACTCCATTGGTTGAGGCGCAAATTCCCAACACGATGAAAGAGTACAATATGAGCCGCGAGGATGTGGTGAAGAACATCCTGCTGGAGCGGCAGCCGTCGAAGGAGTTTGCCACGGTCGAGCAGCTGGGCGGAACTACGATCTTCTTGTGCTCGGATGCAGCGGCACAGATCACAGGAACGACGATATCCGTGGATGGGGGATGGACGGCATTGTGAGGGACCATGGGGGCTCTGCCCCCATACCCCCGAGGTATTTCTGGCCAGATGAAGAGGCGGAACCATGAAACGGATCAATCTGGCATTGCAGGGCGGTGGGGCGCATGGCGCGTTTACCTGGGGTGTACTGGATCGATTGCTGGATGAAGAGGATATCGAGGTTGCCGCGATCACTGGGACTTCGGCCGGCGCTTTGAACGGGGCAGCGTTCAAATCAGGGATGGTGCATGCAGGGCGCGAAGGGGCGCGGGCGTGTCTGGATGGGCTTTGGAAACGCATGGGTGCCGTCGGCGATATGCGAATTGCCCATTGGATGCGGGGCATTGAGCCTGCTCATGTTGCACAAGCGTTGGAGTACTCCGTTCCGTTCTCGATGGCCGAAGCATGGTCGCGGCTGGTATCGCCTTACGCCTATGGGCCGTTTTATCGCAATCCGCTCACCCCGGTTGTGGATCGGTTCAACTTTGATGAGATTTGTGCAGACGAAGGGCCCGCGCTGTTTGTCTGCGCCACCTGTGTGCGCAGCGGCAAGATTCGCGTGTTCACAGGCGAGGAGATTTCGACCGATGCGATTCTGGCCTCGGCCTGCTTGCCGAACCTGTTTCAGGCGGTTGAAATCTATGACCCGAAATCCGAGCGGACCGAAGCGTATTGGGATGGCGGCTATACCGGAAACCCGGCGCTTTATCCGTTGTTCGGTGGGGATTTGCCAGATGATGTGGTGATTGTGAACATCAACCCGCTGGAACGCGATGAGGTGCCTAAAACGCCGCAGCAGATTCAGAACCGGATCAATGAGATCAGCTTTAACTCATCGTTGTTTCGCGAGCTGCGTGCGATCAATTTCGTTCAACGGCTTCTGGCCGAAGGCAAGCTGAAGGCTGGTGAGATGAGCCGGGTGCTGGTGCATATGATCGCTGATGACGCCTTGATGAACGACCTTTCAGCGGCCACCAAGATCGTGCCAAACCCGGTTGTGCTGAACCGGCTGAAACAGTCCGGGCGCGATGCGGCGGATCAGTTTCTGAGCGTGCATAAGGACGATCTGGGTCAGCGGAGCACGGTCGATTTGCCCGCAATGTTTGGTTGATTATTCAGGCGGCTGGGTTGGGTCTTTGTCATTCGGGTAAACCAGACCCGCTGAGATCACCAGCTTGGCTGCATCCTCGATGGACATATCCAGCAGGATCACATCCTCTGCGGGGAAAAACAACAGGAACCCGGATGTGGGGTTTGGGGTTGTCGGGACAAACACGCTTAGCAACTCGCCCCCGGTTTCGGCGCGATCGCTCACTTCACCGCGCGCTGTTGTCGAGACGAAGCCGATTGCCCAGATGCCCCGGCGCGGATACTGGATCAGGCAGGCTTTTTCGAAAGACCGCTCGGTCTGGGCGAACACAGTTTCCGAGATTTGCTTGATCCCGGAATAAACCGAACGGACCACGGGCATGCGGTCGACGACACTTTCGGCGAAATGGATCAGCGAACGGCCCAGGATGCCCTTTGCGATCCAGCCGACGATAATCGTGAACAGCAGGAATATGACCACGCCAACGCCGCGCAGGTTGATGCCGACATATTCCGAGGGTTGGAACCGTTGCGGGATCAGTGGCAGGACGGCACTGTCGATCCAGCCAACCACAGACCAAATCAACCAGATGGTCAGCCACACCGGAGCAATGACGACGATACCAGTCAGAAAGGACGCGCGTAGCCGGGAGAACAGGCCGGGGCGTCGGTGGGGTTCTTCGTCAAACGGAGTGTTCATTGCGGTCCTGAGTGGTTTGCGGAATTAGGTAAGCAGTCCGGGCGCTTGGTGCAATAGCTGGGGTCAGTGGGCTGATTCCGTTAGCGCACGCGCGATGACCGCTGCCAGTCGGGCGTTGTTGCGCACCAAAGCGATGTTGGCGGTAAGCGAACGGCCTTCGGTCTGTTCATAGATACGCTGTAGCAGATAAGGTGTGACGCCTTTGCCAGTGATCCGGTGAGTTTCTGCATCGGCCTGTGCGGACGCGATGATCGGGGCCAGCTCCTCGGACGGGATCTGGTCGGCTTGCGGGATCGGGTTAGCGACCAACTGACCACCCGGCAGCCCCAACGCACGCCGTGCTGCGTGGGCTTTTGCTATGTCAGCGGCATCATCCATGCGCAGCGGGGCTGCCAAGGGTGATTTTGCGGACCAGAAGGCTGGGAACTCGTCCTGTCCGTGGGCGATGACGGGGACGCCGAGCGTTTCCAGAACTTCAAGCGTTTTGGCGAGGTCGAGGATGGCTTTGGCCCCGGCCGCGACCACAGTCACCGGGGTCTGCGCGAGCTCGTGCAGGTCAGCGGAGATGTCGAAGGAGGTTTCGGCCCCCTGATGCACCCCACCGATGCCTCCGGTGGCGAAGACCTCAATGCCTGCATAATGTGCGGCGATCATTGTTGCGGCGACGGTGGTGGCCCCGGTGCCGCCTGTGGCGAGGCAGGCGGCCATGTCAGCGCGTGACAGTTTGGCGACGCCTTGCGCCTGACCCAGTGCGCTCAGCTGGTCGGCTTCGAGGCCGACGTGCAAAACTCCGTCAACAACGGCAATCGTTGCTGGAACGGCGCCCGCATCGCGGATGTCTTGTTCAACCTGTGCCGCGACCTCGATGTTCTGGGGGTAGGGCATGCCATGGGTGATGATGGTGCTTTCCAATGCCACGATTGGTTGGCCCGCATCCTTGGCGGCGCGGACCTCTGCGGAATAGTGAATGGTGATCACAGTGGGGTTTCTCCGGAAACATAGGTTGCAGCGGCGCGCAGCGCGCGGCTGAGTGCCGCGTCGCTGTCGGCACCATTCGCCTCGGCGGCGATATGGGCGGCCATGAAAGTGTCACCCGCGCCGGTCACGCGGGTGACCAGAACGGACGGGGGTGTTTGGGTCAAGACAGCATCAGCATCCCCGACGGTGGCCGAGTTGCCGCCATCGGTCACAAGAACCCGCAACGCGCCACGGTCCAGCAGGCCTTTGGCGGCGCTCTCGGAATCGGTGAACTCGCGTTGGCAAAGCAGTCCGGCCTCTTCGAGATTCACATAGAGCGTTGCACGGGCGTGTTTGAGGAAGGGCAGCAGCCGTTCTGCCTTGCCGGGCGACGCCGGGGCGACGCGCAGGTCGGCTTTGGCGAAGGCGGGGCTTTGGGCGATCTCTTCAAGCAAGGTAAGCGTCAGGTTACCGTCCAGCGCGATGGGCCCTTCGAATGGCGTATTTTCATAGCCCAGCGGACCATGCATCAAGGGACGCAGGATTTTGGCTCCGGCAGCTTCAAGCGAATGGGCGTCGGCAATGGCGGCGATCAGCCCGTTGGCTCCTTCAACCGCCATATATCTGTCGGTTGGCAGGTCTTGCGAGCGATAGATGTGATCGGTGACCATCCCCAAACGCGCGCAGGACCGGACCAATTCGTCGCCTTCAGCGTCGCGGCCAATTGCGGTCAGCAAAGTCGGGGTCATTCCGAACCGCACCAGCGTCATGGCGATGTTCATGGCGACGCCACCCGGCAGGCGAGTAATGCGGCCGGGTACATCCGAGCCCTGTCGCATGGCGCTGGCCGAGCGTCCGATCACGTCCCAAAGGACCGAGCCGATGCACAAAATTTCGCTGTTCTTGTTCATGCCTTGTGTCATGCCGCAGCCCCGACGCGGGTGCAAGGGTTAACGCTCGCATCCCTCAGCGCATTGCGGCAATCAGAGAGTTCAGCGCCTCCAACGGGTTATCTTGCGACCAGATTTCCTCTCCGATGCCGAAGAAATCGGTGCAGGGGGTGAGGTCTCGGATCAGATCGGACGTCAGGCCGCCCTCGGCCACGACGGGAACCTCGATCATTTCGGACCACCATTGGAACAGGTCCTTTTCGGCCTGAGTACCATCGCCCAGCGTGGCGGAACCAACCGGGCCAAAGGCCACGTAATCCGCGCCACTTTCACCAGCAGTCATCCCGTCATGGCTGGAGGCTCCGCAGAAGCTGCCGACAATCGCATCCGCGCCCAGTTCCTTGCGGGCCGCCCGGATAGACCGCGCGCCGTCATCCAGATGCACCCCGTCCAGACCCAACCGTTGCGCCAGCAGGACGTGGTTGGAAATCACGATGGCCACGTCGCGCGCATGCGCAACTTCGCGGCAGGCATCGGCAGCGCGTGCAATGGTGTCTTCGTCGTTGCCCGCCAAAGCAAGACGGATACAGGCAACATCGGCCCCGTCCAGCACGCGGCCCAATTGGTCGGGGAATGTGCTCAGCGCGATGGTCGGAGGCGTGATCAGGTAAATCTGCGGCTGCTCGGGGGGTTCCATGGCGCGTCCTTCGGGTTTGTCATCTTTCGCGCGGTTTAGCGGATTGCGCGGGGGAAGCAAACTTTTATGCCTGCCAAGCGGGTATTTGGAAACAGAAGAAAGGGATCGGGTTGCTATGGCCATGTATGCGAATTAGAGCAGGCGGAGTTTTTTGGAGTAAGCCATGCCCAGCGATACATCCCAGCCTTCATTTGTGCTCGTGCGCCCGCAGATGGGTGAAAACATCGGTGCTGCGGCGCGGGCGATGTGGAACTTCGGACTGGACCGGATGCGGATCGTGGCACCGCGTGACGGGTGGCCAAACCCCAAGGCGGTAGCCATGTCGAGCGGGGCGGGGCGGCTGCTGGACGAGGCGCAGTTGTTCGACGATCTGGCCGGATCTCTGGCAGATAAAACCTTTGTCTTTGCCACCACAGCGCGGCAGCGCGGCCTGACCAAACCAGTCTATAGCCCCGAACGCGCGATGCAGATCGCGGCTGAGAAAGTGGCGGCGGGTGAAAAAGTGGCCGTGCTGTTTGGCCCGGAACGGGCAGGGCTTGAGAATGAGGATATCGCCAAGGCTAACGCGATAATCTCGGTACCGGTGAATCCGGAATACGCCTCATTGAACCTCGGACAATGCGTGTTGCTGACGGCCTATGAATGGATGCGCCAGACCGGGGACGTTGTTCACGAAGCCACCGATCTTGGCAAGGGTGACTGGGCCACCGGGATCGAAGTGGAGAAACTGGTCGAGCACTACGAAGACCGTCTGGAAGAAGCCGGGTTCTTCTACCCGCCTGAAAAAGCCGAAGGAATGAAGGTGAACCTGCGCAATCTGTGGTCGCGGATGCGGATGACACGGGCCGATGTGCAGATGCTTCACGGGATCATGCGGCAGATGGTCCGCTGGAAAGACAAAAGCTGAGGCTGGACCTATCTTCCGCCAAACCATAGCTTGCGACGAAAACAGGACATGAGGACAGCATGAGCGGTAAGCGCAGCATCTTCGAAGAGGTCTCGGACAGCGAAAAACAACAGGCCGTCCAACCCGGTATGATCGACCGGGGGCGTGGCGGTGCGCGGGCCGCGATCCGGGTTTGGCTGATGATCCTGTTCGCGCTGGTCGTGATCATGATTGCCGTGGGCGGGCTCACGCGGCTGACCGACAGTGGTCTATCGATCACCGAATGGCGACCTATTACGGGTGCGATCCCGCCGATGAACGCTGCCGACTGGCAAGCCGAATTCGATAAATACAAGCAGATTGACCAGTGGCGCATTCAGAACCAATGGATGGAGCTGGATGATTTCAAAACCATCTATTGGTGGGAATGGGGCCATCGCCAGTTGGGCCGCGTGATAGGATTGGTTTGGGCCGTTGGATTTATCGGTTTCCTTGTGACCCGCAAGATTCCTACAGGATGGGCTGGTAAGCTGCTGATCCCCGGCTTGCTTGGCGGTGTTCAGGGTGCTGTAGGCTGGTGGATGGTCGCCTCGGGCGTCACACAGGGTGAAGGCATGACCGCCGTTGCCAGCTATCGTCTGGCAACGCATCTTGGCTTGGCCTTCGTGATCCTCGGCTTTCTTGCCTGGTACATCTTTGAACTTGGCCGTGACGAACGTGACCTGATGCAGGCCCGCCGCGCGAAAGAGGCTAAGCTTTTCTTGATATCGACCGGACTGCTGCACTTCACCTTCCTGCAAATCCTCATCGGTGCGCTGGTGGCCGGGATCGACGCGGGGAGGTCCTACACTGACTGGCCTCTGATTGGCGGTCAGTTGCTGCCGCCCGATGCGGCCATGCTGGAACCGATGTGGCGTAACTTCTTTGAAAGTCCCGGTCTGGTGCAGTTTATCCACCGTTGCGTCGGCTATCTGCTCTTTATTTTCGCCATCATAGTCTGGCGGCGCGGTGGCAGCAGCGCGCACCCACAGACCCGCTTTGCCTTCAACGCCATGTTCGCGGCTTTGTCACTGCAAGTGGTCGTGGGCATCATCACAGTCGTCTATGCGGCACCTTGGCAGATCGCCATTTTCCACCAGTTCATGGCCGTGGTCGTCTGGACACTGATCCTGCGCGCCCGCTTCCTGACAGCTTACCCTATCGCAACATCTGTGCGCGGAGCATGATCCCATGACAGCATACAATGACCTGATGGCCTTTCAGCGCGAAACCTCGGCCCTGGGCCAGATTGCCGGTAGGCTCGGCTGGGACCAGGAAACGGTGATGCCGCGCGGTGCCGCGCCGCAACGGGCCGAGGAAATGGCAGCGATCGAGGCTGTATTGCATGCTCGCCGCTCTGACCCTCGCGTTGCCGAATGGTTGGAGCAGGCCGCACCGCAAGATGAGGTCGGCAAGGCACAACTGCGTGAGATACGCCGCGCCTATGACCGCGCGGTGAAGGTGCCCGCCGATCTGGCGACGGCGATTGCACGCGTGACATCCGCCGCGCAGGGCACATGGGCCCAGGCGCGAGCGGACGAAGATGTCTCAGCCTTCCTGCCGGTGCTGGAAGAAGTTGTCTCGCTGAAACGGCAAGAAGGTGAAGCGCTGGCACAGGGTGGCGACGTTTATGATGCGATGGTTGAGGATTACGAGCCCTACACAACCGGCGCTCAGATCGCCGCGATCTTTGACGAAATGCGCCCACGTCTGGTGGCTCTTCGCGCCGCAGTTCTGGATCACCCGGAACCTGCCGCGCTGACCGGCAACTTTGACGAACTGACCCAGTTGCGCCTGACGCAGAAACTGGCAACGACATTCGGCTATGACCTGAACTATGGCCGCGTCGACAAAGCGGTGCATCCGTTCAGCTCGGGCAGTGGGCTGGACGTTCGGATCACCACCCGCACGAGCGAGACCGATCCGTTCAACTGCTTTTACTCGACCATTCACGAGGTTGGACACGCCGCCTATGAGCAGGGCATCGACCGCGATTACCTGCTGACCCCGTTAGGACGTGGTGTGTCGATGGGTGTGCATGAAAGCCAAAGCCGGATTTACGAAAACCAGCTGGGCCGCTCGCGCGCCTTTACCGGATGGCTGTTTGACCAGATGAAAGAGGCGTTCGGTGATTTTGGCATCGCCGATGCGGATGCGTTCTATGCCACCGTCAACCGCGTCCACAACGGCTATATCCGAACCGAGGCGGATGAGGTGCAGTACAATCTGCACATCATGCTACGGTTTGATTTGGAACGCGCACTGATGGCCGGTGACTTGCAGGTCGGCGACCTTGAAGCCGCCTGGAACAACCGCTTCAAAGCAGATTTTGGTTATGCGGTCGACAAGCCCTCGAACGGGTGTTTGCAGGACGTACACTGGTCGGTTGGCCTGTTTGGCTATTTCCCGACCTATTCGCTGGGTAATGTCTATGCGGGATGCCTGTATCAAACACTGCGCGCGGCAATTCCCGGACTTGAGGGGCAGTTGGCAGCTGGCGATACTTCCGGGGCGACCGGTTGGCTTCGAGAGCATGTGCAGCAGCATGGAGGACTGTACGCGCCCCGCGAAATCATTCAGCGCGCCAGTGGGGTGGAACCTGGGCCGGAGCCGCTGTTGGCTTATCTGGAGCAGAAGTTCGGGGCGTTGTACGGGCTTTGAGGCGTGTTCGTGGCGCTCCGGCGTTACACTGGTCCTGACGGTACCATTTCGATACGCAAGGCAACAGCGGCGAAGAAAAGGCCGCTTCCTGCCAATACAAACACGTGCCAGATTGTGTTGTGGTAGGGCAGCCAGTCCAGAAGGTAGAATACCACGCCTGCGGTATAGATGAGGCCTCCGGCGATCATCAAAGTAAGGGTAAGGGGTGAAAGTTCGGCCAACATGGATTGTCCGGCCCAAACCGCGGCCCATCCCATCAGAAGATACAGCGCCAGCCCGAACCAGCGGAAGCGGTTCGGGTCGATCATCTTCAGAACAGAGCCCAGCGTCGCAGAAGACCACAGCCCCAGCAAAAGCCCCGGAGGTTGCGAAGCCGAGAGCAGCAGGAACGGCGTATAAGTTCCTGCGATCTTCACGTAGATACCCGAGTGATCAAGGCGGCGCAGAAACTCTGCCCACTCATCATGCTCGATCATGTTGTAGAGCGCCGAGAACGTCAGCATCAAAACCAGAGTTATTCCATAGATCGAGGCGCCCAAAACCGCCGCCGGGTCTGACCGATAGAAGACTGTCATGATGATCAGCATAGGCGCTGCGATCACCGCCGAAGAAACACCCAGCACATGAACAACACCGTCACTTATTCGCTCAGCACGGCTATAGGCAGGTCGGATATGGGCGAATGACCACATATCGAAATGCTAGGCTTGCCGGGTCTGCAGGGGCAAGCCCACCCTCGTGCCGTTGGCAGGAACGTGACCCTGAGTAACAAAAACGCCCGCAATACGGGCGTTATGTTACACTTCTGTAGTGCTTTGTTATTCCTCGGCTTCTTCGTCACCCTGGTCGGCGATCCAAGCCACACTAACGACTTCTTCGCCTTTGCCGGTGTTGAATACCCGCACACCACCCGCGCTGCGGGAGCGGAACGAGATTCCCTCGACCGGCACCCGGATCGATTGGCCTTTCGAGGTAGCCAGCATGATCTGATCGTCGATTTCTACGGGGAAGGAGGCAACCAGCTCGCCACCGCGCATGGCTTTGTCCATCGCCGCCACACCCATGCCACCGCGACCGCGGACAGGGTAGTCGTGACTGGAGCTCAGCTTGCCCGCGCCGCCCGACGTGATGGTCAAGATCAGGTTCTCGGCTGCCGACATCTCGGCATAGCGTTCCTGCGTGATACTGCCAGGCGCGGCTTCGTCCTCGTCCGTTTCGCCGTCATCCGCAATGCCCGCGACTGCGCGGCGCATCTTGAGGTAGGCGGCGCGCTCGTCCGGGTCGGCCTCGAAATGGCGAATTACGGACATCGAGACGACACGGTCGCCATTGCTCAGCCTGATGCCGCGCACACCGGTAGATTCGCGTGAGTTGAAGACACGTACATCAGTGGTCCGGAAGCGGATCGCACGGCCCGAATTGGTGACCAGCATCACGTCTTCATCTTCTGAACAGATGCGAGCGTTTACCAGTTCCACATCCTCGGGCAGTTTCATCGCGATCTTGCCATTGCGGCGGACGTTCGTGAAATCTGACAGACGATTGCGGCGGACGTCACCTGCACTGGTGGCGAAGACGATTTGCAGGTTCTCCCACTCTTCATCCGGCACATCCACGGGCATGATCGCCGCGATCGAGACACCGGTCGGGATCGGAAGAATGTTGACGATCGCCTTACCCTTACCGGTCCGGCTGGATTGCGGCAGACGCCAGGTCTTGAGCTTGTAGACCATGCCTTCGGTGGTGAAGAACAGCAGTTGCGTATGCGTGTTCGCCACGAAGAGATTGGTGACAACATCCTCTTCCTTGGTCTGCATACCCGACAGGCCTTTGCCGCCACGCTTTTGAGCCCGGAAATCGGCCAGAGGGGTGCGTTTGATGTAGCCGCCTGAGGTGACAGTCACGACCATATCTTCGCGTTCGATCAGGTCTTCGTCTTCCATATCACCGGACCAGTCAACGATCTCGGTGCGGCGGTCGACGGCGAACTGCTCGCGCACGCTGCGTAGCTCATCGGCGATGATGCCCATGATGCGCTCACGCGAAGACAGAATATCCAAGTATTCCTTGATCTTGTCGGCCAGTTCTTCCAGTTCGTCCGTGACTTCCTTTACACCCAGTTGGGTCAGACGCTGCAGCCGCAGTTCGAGAATGGCGCGGGCCTGTACCTCGGTCAGGTTATAGGTGCCGTCGTCATTCATCTTGGACAGCGGATCGTCGATCAGGCGTAGATAGCCTTCGATCTCGGATGCAGGCCAGCGGCGGGTCATCAGTTTCTCGCGCGCTTCAGCAGCGTCTGCCGACGAGCGGATCGTGGCAACCACTTCGTCAACATTCGAAACGGCCACGGCCAGACCACACAGGATGTGACTGCGCTCACGCGCCTTACGCAAGTCATAGGCTGTACGGCGGGCAACAACATCTTCGCGGAAGTCGATGAACGAGGTCAGGAAGCGGCGCAGGGTCAGCTGTTCAGGCCGACCACCGTTCAACGCCAGCATGTTGCAACCAAATGAGGTCTGCATCGGCGAGAAGCGGTAGAGCTGGTTCAGCACCACTTCGGGCGTTGCATCGCGTTTCAGTTCGACCACGACACGCACACCATTGCGGTCGGATTCGTCCTGTACGTGGCTGACGCCTTCGATGCGTTTTTCGCGCACGGCTTCGGCGATCTTTTCGATCATCGAGGCTTTGTTCACCTGATAGGGGATCTCGTCGACAACGATGGCATACCGATCCTTGCGCAGCTCTTCTACGCGGGTCTTGGCGCGGATGATAACGCTGCCACGGCCTTCAAGGTAGGCTTTGCGCGCACCTGAGCGGCCCAGCATCACACCGCCAGTCGGGAAGTCGGGGCCGGGCACATACTCGATCAGTTGTTCTGATGTCAGATCCGGGTCGTCGATCAGCGCCAGCGTGGCATCGACCACTTCGCCTAAGTTATGCGGTGGGATGTTGGTTGCCATACCCACGGCGATACCACCGGCACCATTGACCAGCATGTTCGGGAAACGGGCGGGTAGGACGGTCGGCTCTTTGTCTTTGCCGTCATAGTTGTCCTGAAAATCGACAGTCTCTTTTTCGATATCGGCCAGCAGGGACGCGGCGGGTTTGTCCATCCGTACTTCGGTGTAACGCATCGCTGCCGGGTTATCGCCGTCCATTGAGCCAAAGTTGCCCTGACCATCAAGCAGCGGCAGCGACATCGAGAAATCCTGCGCCATCCGCACCAGCGCGTCATAGATCGCACTATCACCATGCGGGTGGTACTTACCCATCACGTCACCAACCGGACGGGCCGACTTGCGATAGGACTTGTCATGAGTGTTCCCGGTCTCATGCATCGCGTAGAGAATACGCCGATGCACCGGCTTCAGCCCGTCGCGCAGATCGGGGATCGCACGGCTGACGATGACCGACATCGCATAGTCCAGATAGGACGTGCGCATTTCGGATTCGATGGAGACCGTCGGGCCGTCATAAACGGGGCGTTCAGGCGGGGTTTCGTCCATGTTTTCAGGAATTTCTGGCGTATCGCTCACGTAGGCTGCCCGTGTCTTGTTCTTGATCTATATCTTGTGGATGCACTTTATCAGACCCGGCATATAAGGTGCAAGCAAGCAACCGTCCCCCGGCCAAATTAGCTCGGTAACACCAGAGTAACATATTGTTATCTAAGTATTAGGAGAGTTCCGTGTTACCCTGAGTAGACCTTGTAACAAGTTTGGAGGTCTGCATGGCGCAAAGTGAAACTGAACTCATGCTTAAGGGGTACGGGCTGACCACGGCGGAATTCTTCTACCACATGCCAGACTATATTCACGTGCTGAACACGTTCATCTGGCAGGATTACGACCTTGCTCCGGACCATCCTAAGCTGTTCGAATTCGTGGAATTCTGGCAGAAAGAAATTGAAGGGCCATTGCACTCGGTCCGGTTTACGCACCGCAAGATGATCGCGCCCGGAGAGTGGCGGAACATGGTGGGTGAGTTTCGGGTGAACTGAACCAAGGTTCAATTTATCCACGGCACTTCAAAGCTTGCTTTCAAATGAGGTGAAATGGGCTAAGGTCATGGCCGATCTGTCGGTTTAATTCGGATGCATGCGATGCCCAGAATTCTGCTCCTTGCCGCTGCGCTTTGTCTAAGTGGCCCTGTTTTCGCCGAAGGGCTGTTAGGAAAGATCAAGAAAGGTGCGGAAAACACAGCAACTGCGATCGGCCTAGGGGCTGAGGCCGTGGGAACGACGATTGAAAAGGGTGCAGCTGCCGTTGACGAAACCATTGATTCGACAGCGGATTTGCTGAAGAACGATGCCACGCCGGAAGAGACTCGCGCTAAGCTGGACGCAATGGCTGGCGAAATTCTTGATCAGTTATTTGCCGAAGACCCAGAGGCGCAGGCGCTTTATGAGGTTAGCGCGGGATATGCGGTGTTTGACTCGCGAAAAGTAACTGTGTTCCCAGTTTCGGCTGGGTATGGGCGCGGTGTGGCGGTTTCAAAGGACACCGGACAACACACATACATGAATATGGGGACCGGGGGCGTCGGCGCCGCCATTGGTATCGGCGGATTTGAAACCAAGTTCGTGATCATGTTCGAAACACCCGCCGATTTGGACAAGTTTATCAACGAAGGTTACGACGCGACCGCAGAAACGGACGCGATGTATGGTGAAGAGCGATCAGGCGATACGCTTCACTTCACCGATGGCCGGTCATTCTTTGTGCTGAGCAAGAAAGGTTGGCGTGTCTCAGCAGGTGCGTCCGGAACCAAATTCTGGAAATCACCGGAGCTGAACTGACTAACCGGAACAACTCGCCCCACCGAGCACACAGAATTTTGCGCAATGTGGATGGTTCAGATACACGTCGGCCTCGGCTTCGGCGAGCGTTTCGCCGAGTTCAAATTCCGGCGAATAGGGCAGTAGGGTGCAGGCCAACACAGCTGGCCGTTTTGCCCCTTTGCGTTTGACCACCATACGTGAGCTGGCGCACATAACTGCATCGTGGGACTTATTCAGAATACCCCAGCATGCGGTTGTAATCTCGGGAACTTCTACGGTTTCGTCCATCTCGGGGAACAGCACGGTCTGCGCTGGATTTTGTGCATCAATGTCAAAGCCGTGCTCGGCAAAAAACGCAGCATATCCTTCACGGCTTTCGGCGTCGCTATCCCCCCAGACAGTGCGCCCGGCGATGGCCATCTTGAAGCCGTTATCCCGCAGCCACTCCATCCCCGTCAGGGTTTTGGCAAAACTGCCTTTGCCGCGTTCTTCGTCATGAAGATCAGCGCAGTAGTGATCGACCGAGATACGCAGCGTCAGTTTATCCGCGTAGTCGCGTCGCAATTCCAGCAGCCCCTCGCGCATTCTGCGACGCATCATTGGCAGCATTGCGTTGGTCAGGATCAAGACTTCATATCCGCGTTCCAGCGCGGCGCGGGTCATCTCGATCATTTCGGGGTTCATGAAGGGCTCACCACCGGTAAAGCCAATCTCGCGGATCGGCCATTGCCGCTGTTCGATCTGATCCAGATAGCCGCGGACTTCGTCGGCGGTGATGTAAACCAGTGCATCGTTGGTCGGGCTACTGGCGATATAGCAGTTCACGCATTCGATATTGCACAGCGTACCGGTGTTGAACCACAGGGTTTCGGGATGGGTAAGCGCAACGGACGCGCGCGTTTGCCCATCTGCTGTCACTAAACTGTTCTGAAACTTTCCGATATTCGCGGCCTGTGGGGCGTTGTCTTTCATTCCGGCATCCGGTTCTGTGCTTGTGCCGAACCGACTTAAACGTTTGTGCCGGTTTAGTTAAGAGTATCGGCCCCTCGCTGACAGAGTTTTGATGTGGGAAGAAAGTTGCTGATTGGTTGCGCTAACATTGGACATGCCTCAAGCGGCAAGGTAAGGAAAAGCCATGGTTTCTCGCGTCATACCTGTTGACCCATTTGATCTGGTCATATTCGGCGGAACCGGCGATCTGGCACAGCGCAAGATCGTTCCGGCCCTTTTTCGGCGTTACTGCGCCGGGCAATGGCCCGAGGACACCCGGATCATAGGCGCAGCGCGGGGCGCTCTGACCGTTGAGAGTTTTCGCGAGATGGTGGCCGAATCGCTGCGCCAGCACGCACCGAAGCGGGCAAAAGACCCGGAGGCTGTGAACGGCTTTCTACAGCGTGTGGAGTATGTCCCGCTTGATGCTTTGTCCGAAGATGGCTGGGCCCAGTTGGCCGAAATGCTGAATGCGGATCGTATCAGGGCCTTCTATTTCTCGGTAGGCCCCCGATTGTTTGGCCCGCTGGCCGAACAGATCAGGGCGCACAATCTGGCCACCCCGCAAACCCGTATCGTCGTCGAAAAGCCTTTTGGGCACGATCTGGAAAGTGCTCGCGCGTTGAATGCGACACTGGCGGCGCATTTTGACGAAGGGCAAATCTATCGGATCGATCATTATCTGGGTAAGGAAACCGTTCAGAATCTTATGGCCGTTCGGTTCGGCAACATGCTGTTCGAACCGCTTTGGAACAGCCAGTATGTCGATCACATTCAGATCACTGTGGCCGAGACCGTCGGCATTGACGGTCGTGAAGAGTATTACGAGCGCGCTGGCGCCATGCGCGACATGATGCAGAACCATCTGATGCAGCTTTTGTGTCTGATCGCGATGGAACCACCCGCAAAATTTGATCCGGACGCGGTGCGCGATGAGAAACTCAAGGTCATACGTGCGTTGGATTCGGTTGAGCCGCATCATATCGTACGAGGTCAGTTTGCAGGCGGTGCCGATGGCCGGGGGTATCGTGAAGTTGTCGGCAATCAAAGGTCGACGACGGAAAGCTACATCGCATTGCGCGCGCATATCAGCAATTGGCGTTGGGCGGGCACACCGTTCTATCTGCGCACGGGCAAAGAGCTGGTGGCGCGGTCCTCGGTCATCAATGTGATGTTCAAGGATGCTCCTCATTCGATTTTTGGCGAAGAGGCCGGGCGTCATGCGAATGCTCTGTCGATCCGGTTGCAGCCCAATGAAGGCATCACTTTGAAAGTGACAATCAAAGAGCCGGGGCAGGGAGGCATGCGTCTGGTTGACGTTCCGCTGGACATGAGCTTTGCCGAAGCGCTTGGGCCTGAAAACCAGGACCCACCTGACGCTTATGAGCGGCTGGTGATGGATGTCATTCGCGGCAACCAAACGCTGTTCATGCGCGGTGATGAGGTAGAAGCCGCATGGGCCTGGACCGATCCGATTATCGCGGGCTGGGAGGCGCGCGGTGATGTTCCCAAACCCTATGAAAACGGCAGCACCGGCCCGGGCGACGCCGAGCTGCTGATGAAACGAGACCACCGCCGCTGGCAAGGAATAAATCCATGAATATCAAAGAATACGCCGATCGCGACATGCTGGCGATTGATGTCGCGAATGCATTGGCCGGAGATCTTGAGGCCGCATTGCTACATCATGATACTGTCTCGTTGGCCGTTCCGGGCGGAACCACACCGGGGCCGATCTTTGATGGATTGTGCGCTGCGGATCTGGAATGGGATCGTGTGCACATACTGCCGACCGATGAAAGATGCGTGCCGGGTGATCACGAGCGTTCGAACGAGAGGTTGATCCGGGAACGGTTGCTGACCAGTCGCGCATCCATTGCACAATACATGCCGCTCTATGTTGCGGAACATGAGCCTGAGGCGGTTTTGCCCGAGATCGAAAGCCTGATTAACCCGCATCTGCCGCTATCGGTTCTGGTGCTGGGTATGGGTGAGGACATGCATACCGCCTCGCTCTTTCCGGGGATGCAGGGCTTGTCTGCTGCTCTGAACAACAACGCCCCGACACTGGCGGTAGCGCGGACCGATGTGCAGCCCGAAGCGCGTATCACGCTGACGGGTCCGGTTCTGGACGGCGCTCTGTCCAAGCATCTCGTCATATTCGGAGAAACTAAACGGAATGCCCTGGATCGTGCCATGTCATTGCCACCCGAGGAAGCTCCGATCGCGGCCGTGCTCAGCGGCATGACCGTACATTGGGCGGAGTAATCACGATGCAGCTGGATCAATTGAACTCACTCGCAGCCACACAGACAGGCCGTCGGATACTCGATCTGTTTGACGCCGATCCAAACCGGGCGCAGGGTTTCTCGGCTTCGACCGGAGATCTGCTGTTTGACTATTCGAAGACACAAATCGACGAAGATATCCGCGCGGCACTGATCCAGCTTTGCGATCAAGTCGAATTGGCAGAGCGTCGGGCCGCGATGTTCTCCGGTGAAAAGATCAACGAAACCGAAGGCCGGGCTGTATTGCATACCGCGCTACGCAATCTCGACGGAGGCCCGGTCGAGGTCGATGGTCAGGATGTAATGCCGGACGTACTGGGCACTTTACAGCGAATGCGCGTCTTTGCCGAAGAAGTGCGTGGCGGGGCGATCAAAGGGGCAGGGGGCAGCTTTACGGATGTGGTCAATATTGGCATCGGCGGCTCGGACCTTGGGCCGGTGATGGCGACGCATGCCTTGGCACCTTATCACGACGGGCCAAGGCTGCATTATGTCTCCAACGTGGATGGTGCGCATATTGCGGATACGCTGCGCCCGCTTGATCCGACACGGACTCTGGTGATTGTCGCGTCGAAGACCTTTACGACCATCGAGACGATGACCAATGCGCGCACGGCGCGGGCTTGGATGGTCGATGGTGGTGGTGATCCGGCGCGGCAATTCGCAGCGGTCTCCAGCGCTGTTGACAAGACTCAGGCCTTCGGGATTCCCGAGTCGCGGGTGTTTGGCTTCGCGGATTGGGTCGGCGGGCGGTACTCGGTCTGGGGGCCGGTCGGACTGCCGGTAATGATCGCCGTTGGCTCGAACGCGTTTGACGCGTTTCTGCGGGGCGGTCAGGCGATGGATCTGCACTTTCAATCCGCCGAATGGGCAGAAAATCTGCCAGTTATGCTGGCGCTTGTGGGGGTCTGGCATCGTCAGGTGCTTGGGCATGCCAGCCGCGCAGTTCTGCCATATGATCAGCGTCTGCTGCGCCTGCCTGCCTATTTCCAACAACTTGAGATGGAATCGAACGGTAAATCCGTCGCGATGGATGGCAGCGCGCTGACCATGCCTTCAGGACCGGTCGTCTGGGGCGAACCGGGCACCAATGGACAGCACGCCTTTTATCAGTTGATCCATCAGGGCACCGATGTGATCCCCTGCGAATTCATGGTGGCGGCAAACGGGCATGAGCCGGAACTGGCCCATCATCATCGCCTTCTATTGGCCAATTGCTTGGCCCAGTCCGAAGCGCTAATGCGGGGTCGGTCGCTTGATGTTGCGCGCGCACGCATGGCCGAAAAAGGCCTGACAGGCGACGAGTTGGAGCCTCAGGCACGCCATCGTGTGTTTTCGGGCGACCGCCCGTCAACCACGCTGATCTATCCGCAGCTTACCCCGTTTGTGCTGGGTCAAATCATTGCGCTTTATGAACACCGTGTGTTTGTCGAAGGCGTGCTGCTTGGAATCAACTCGTTCGATCAGTGGGGTGTTGAGCTGGGCAAGGAACTGGCAACGTCTCTGGGACCGATCGTGGACGGTGAGGTTAGCGCCGAAGGCAAAGATGGCTCGACCTCGGCGCTGGTTGGATACGCATTGCGACATCGCGGTTGACGCGGCACCCTGCCGCACTCTCTTATTGTCAGACAATTGAATTCTTGGCAGGGTTGTTGCCAAGACATAACGGCGCGGCCAAGCGCTGACGATGGGAGGAATGTCCATGCTGGGACAGATGATGACGCAGCCTTTGCTGATTTCGTCGCTGATTGAACATGCTGAACGTTATCACGGGCAGACCGAGATCATCTCGGTCGAGACCGACGGAACCGTCACCGAGACCAACTGGTCCGGGATCGCGCAAAACGCCCGACGGATGGCTTCGGCGTTAGAGAAACTGGGGCTGCAACCGCAGGATCGCGTGGGCACGCTGGCCTGGAATAACCGCCGCCACCTTGAGATCTACTATGCAGTGTCCGGCGCGGGCTTTGTCTGCCACACGATAAACCCGCGTCTGTTTCCCGAACAACTAACCTATATAATCAACCACGCGCAGGACCGGGTCCTGTTCTTCGATGCGACCTTCCTGCCTTTGGTCGCCGCGCTGCAAGAGCATCTGACCGAGGTGCAGTACTATGTGCTGATGGGTGCGCGGGACGAGGCTGCGCTGTCTCAGGTGCCGGGGTTGGTTTTTTATGACGAGCTGATTGAAACCGGCGATACAGACTACGGGTGGCCCAGCTTTGATGAAAACACTGCCTCCAGCCTCTGTTATACTTCGGGTACCACTGGGAACCCCAAAGGCGTTCTCTATTCCCACCGCTCTACAGTTCTGCACAGCTTCGCGTCGAACACGCGCGACGTAATCGGCTATTCCGCTATGGATGTGGTGATGCCGGTGGTGCCAATGTTCCACGTCAATGCTTGGGGCTCGCCCTATGCCAGCGCTATGTCTGGTTCGCGAATGGTGATGCCGGGGCCGGGATTGCATGGCGAGGCATTGGTCAATCTGATCGACACATATGGCGTCACGCTGGCGATGGGCGTACCGACCATTTGGCAAGGTCTGCTGGCCCATGCCGCGACATGCGGGACCAAGTTGAAAAGCCTCAATCGTACTGTAATCGGTGGTGCGGCATGCCCGCCCTCAATGATTGAAACGTTCCGCGAAACCTATGGCGTCGATACCGTCCACGCCTGGGGCATGAGCGAAATGAGCCCGCTGGGCACGACGAATTATCCGATGGCCAAACATCTGGACATGCCCATGGAAGCACAGCACAAGCTGCGCGAAAACCAAGGCCGCCCGCCCTTTGGGGTTGAACTAAAAATAGTCGATGATGATGGCAGAGATCTTCCCCATGACGGTGAAACGCAGGGCGATCTGATGGTGCGCGGCCATTGGGTGCTGGACAGCTACTTCCACATGCAGGATGAGGCCTTGTTGCAGGATGGCTGGTTCGCGACTGGCGACGTTGCCACACTGGACCCGGATGGGTACATGACCATCCGCGACCGATCGAAGGACATCATCAAATCGGGGGGTGAATGGATCAGCTCTGTCGAGTTGGAGAATATCGCGGTCGCACACCCTCAACTAGCGACGGCTGCCGTTGTGGGTGTGCCGCATCCGAAATGGGACGAACGCCCGCTCTTGGTAGCAGTGAAGGCCGAGGGCGAAGAACCGACCGAGCAGGATTTGTTGGCGTTCTTCGACGGCAAAATCGCAAAATGGCAGGTACCCGACAAGGTCGTGTTCGTCGACGCCTTGCCCCTTAACGCGACCGGAAAGGTCCTGAAACGCACGTTGCGCTCGGATTTCAGTGATGCGCTGATGGTATAAGTGCCAGTCTGGGAAGAATGGCTCCGGCGGTAGGGATCGAACCTACGACCAATTGATTAACAGTCAACTGCTCTACCGCTGAGCTACGCCGGAACGGTCCGCGCCGTATAGCAACCTCAAATTGCGGCGTCCAGTGGGGTAGTGGAGTTTTTTCTGCGAAAAAACTTCGCCGTGGCTCACGCAGCTAATTATGAAGAATTTGGTGTGATTTGGCTCCGGCGGTAGGGATCGAACCTACGACCAATTGATTAACAGTCAACTGCTCTACCGCTGAGCTACGCCGGAACTGAGGGGCGTATAACAACCCGTATTTTCGGCGTCCAGAGGGGAAGCGCACGGGCCGTCAATTTTTTCCGATTCACGCGATGCGCTTGAAACGAGACGCAACTGACAGATCCCCCAAGGGCGCTACACGGGATCTGCCGGTCAGATCAACCAGATGGGCGAAGACATTACGCTCGGCCGCGGGAAGCAGCGCGGCGGGGGTTTCGATATAGATTCGCTGGGCAAGCTGTTGGGCCGTTTCTGGGCCATTTTCCAGGGCGTCGAGTATCTGTGATTCCCGCTGCAATCGGTGGTCTATCAGCCAATCCAGGCGCTTGGCAGGATTCGTGATAGGGGCACCATGGCCCGGATGAAAAACCGACCACTCGCGCGCACGCAGGCGGCGACAGGCCGCCATGAAATCCGTCAGGTCTCCGTCCGGGGGCGAGACCAGAGAGCTGGCCCAGCCCATGACGTGATCAGCCGTAAAGCAGACATCCCCCCAGGCCAACGCGATATGGTTGCCCAGATGGCCGGGTGTGTGGATCACTTCGAGTTGCCAGCCTTCTGCCGCGACGCGTTCACCGTCTTCAAGCTCGATATCAGGGCGGAAATCGGCATCGATTCCCTCACCACCTCCGGCAAGCCCGTTCTGGGCCAGCTCGGTCATGACTTCGCTGCGTCCAGCTTGCGGACCACCAAAAGCCAGAATCGGAGCGCCGGCGCGGGATGCGAGCGGGGCGGCCAAAGGCGAGTGATCCAGATGGGTGTGCGTAACAAATATGTGGCTGATCCGCTGCCCGGGTTCCAGCGCATCAACAATGGCTTGCAAATGGGCATCACTCAATGGCCCAGGGTCGATGACAGCAATGTCCTCATCGCCCAGAAGGTAGGTATTCGTACCACGATAAGTCATTGGCGAGGGATTGGGCGCAAGAATGCGCCTTAGCCCCGGGGTGAGCACGGCAACCTGTCCAGGGAGAGGGTTGAAATCGTCGGGGGCTTGCATTCTGTCCTCTTCCTCTTGCCTGGGCAGCCCGCTAGGTTTAGCGCATGTCGACCCAATGGCTCAAACCCTATATGCCGCGTAGCCTATATGCGCGTGCCGCACTCATTCTGGTACTGCCGGTCATTGT
Source organism: Ruegeria sp. AM5 (assembly GCF_056540645.1). NCBI lineage: Bacteria > Pseudomonadati > Pseudomonadota > Alphaproteobacteria > Rhodobacterales > Roseobacteraceae > Ruegeria > Ruegeria sp. AM5. Next base: position 530,135 of record NZ_JBQFXC010000001.1, read on the forward strand.
CGTGCTTTTGGTGGTGGCGATTGCCTTTTTGCAAAAACATCTTGAAGAAGTGACCGCCCAGATGACCCGCACGGCGGCGCGCGAGGTGACACTGGTGCTGGACGTGATGGAGGGTGCGGAAACCCAGCAGCAGGCATTGGCAGCTGCGCGGCAGGACTTGTCGGTCTTGAACATGACCGCCCGCTTTCTGCCGCCGAATGAAGAGCCGAAAAACAGTCCGCGTCGATGGTACGATTTCATTGCCCCGCAGGTGGATGCGGAAATGCGCAGCTTGTTGCCTGAAACCCAGTATGTGGCTCTGCCAAATGGACAGGAAGTGAGTCTTTTTCTGGCAACCAATCTGGGCATGCTTGAGCTAGAGTTTGATCGCCGACGCCTGTCGCCGACTGCACCGCATCAGCTGATTGTGACGATGGTGTTCTTTGCGGCTCTGATGACAACGATCTCGTTTCTCTACATGCGCAATCAGCTGCGCCCGATCACGCGCCTTGCGGACGCGGCGCAGGCCTTTGGTCGCGGGCGGGTCGTGCCTTATTCACCCGGTGGTGCAATCGAGGTACGCGCTGCGGGCAATGCCTTCGTTGACATGCGCGCCCGAATCGAGCGGCAGATTGAGCAGCGCACGCTCATGTTGTCGGGGGTCAGCCACGATCTGCGCACACCTCTGACGCGTCTGAAGCTTGGATTAGCTATGTTGCCCGAGGACGAGGCCGCACCGTTGTTGCAAGACGTGGACGAGATGCAATCGCTGCTGGATGCATTCTTGGACTTCTCGCGTGGCGCTGCAGAGAGCGCACCCGAAGAGATTGAACCCGAAAACTGGCTGAACCAAATCGTTGACGATGCACAGCGCGCGGGCCAGCACGTTGAACTAATCTCGGTCGAGGGGCGTGGAACCGCAATGCTGCGCCCATCGGCCATGCGCAGGGCGGTAGAGAATCTGATTGGAAACGCGAATCGCTATGGTTCACGCGCCGAGGTCAGCCTTTCGATGACGCCAAAGTCACTACGCATTCGGGTTGAAGATGACGGCCCCGGTATCCCGATCGAACAACGCACCGAGGCCGTCAAACCCTTCACGCGACTTGATCCGGCGCGAAACCAGAATCAGGGCACCGGCGTGGGTTTGGGCCTTGCAATTGTTGCCGATATCGCCCGCGTACATGGTGGTATTCTGCGACTGGGCAGCAGCGAAAGGCTGGGCGGATTATGCGCGGATATCGTGATTGGACGGTGAATTGGTAGGCCCGGAGGGACTCGAACCCCCAACCAAAGCGTTATGAGCGCTCTGCTCTAACCAATTGAGCTACAGGCCCGCCTGAGGGCTTTGCCTATCACGATGGCAGCCCGCGTCAAGCCTGACCGTTGCAACATGGCCCACAATCGAATAACCCGCGCGCAAAGCACTCATGAGGGATTGGCCATGACAGCGGGCAAAAACGGAATCACCTATGCCGACGCAGGTGTGGATATCGATGCAGGCAACGCTCTGGTCGATCGGATCAAGCCTGCGGCCAAGCGCACCAACCGTTCGGGAGTGATGAGTGGGCTAGGCGGATTTGGCGCTCTGTTCGACCTGAAAGCGGCTGGCTATCAAGACCCGGTTCTGGTGGGCGCAACCGATGGTGTGGGCACCAAGCTGCGGATCGCAATTGATACCGGCGTTGTCGATGGCGTGGGAATCGATCTGGTGGCGATGTGCGTCAACGATCTGATCTGCCAAGGTGCTGAGCCGCTGTTTTTCCTGGATTATTTTGCCACCGGTAAGCTGGACACCGATACTGCCGCGCGGATTATCGAAGGAATTGCCGAGGGGTGTGTCCAATCCGGCTGCGCCCTGATTGGTGGTGAAACCGCCGAGATGCCGGGTATGTACCCTGACGGCGATTTCGATCTGGCCGGTTTCTCGGTTGGCGCCATGGAACGCGGGACCGCATTGCCCGAGGGCGTTGAACAGGGTGATGTCCTGCTGGGGCTGGCTTCGAACGGGGTGCATTCCAACGGCTATTCGCTAGTGCGCAAGCTGGTCGATATCTCGGGGTTGGGCTGGGAGGAAGAGTCGCCTTTCGGTGGCGGAACATTGGGTGAGGCTCTGCTGACCCCCACGCGGCTGTATGTGAAACCAGCGCTGCAGGCGATCCGGGCTGGCGGCGTTCGCGCGCTTGCCCATATAACCGGCGGCGGCCTCACCGAAAATCTGCCGCGCGTATTGCCCGAAGGGCTCGGGGCCGAGATTGATTTGAGTGCTTGGGACTTGCCGCCTGTGTTCAAATGGATGGCCGAGACCGGTGGCATCGCCGAGTCCGAGATGTTGAAGACTTTCAACTGCGGCATCGGCATGATTGTTGTCTGCGCTGCAGATCAGGCAGATGATCTTACAACACTGCTTGCAGAGGCAGGCGAATCCGTTGCGCGCATCGGAACGGTCACCGCAGCGCCGGGTATGGCCTATTCAGGCAAACTGCTGTGAGCCACAAGCGCGTCGCGATCCTGATCTCCGGGGGCGGATCGAACATGCTGTCGCTGGTCGACAGCATGAATGGCGATCATCCAGGCCGACCATGTCTGGTATTGTCGAACGACGCAAATGCCGGAGGGCTGAAGAAAGCTGCACAGCGCGGAATTCCGACCGCAGCCGTCGACCACAAGCCCTTTGGCAAAGATCGCGCTGCGTTTGAGGCAGAACTGCTTAAACCGCTTATGGCAGCCCGGCCGGATGTTGTCTGTCTGGCCGGTTTCATGCGTGTATTGACGGGTGAATTTGTATCGCGTTTCCAGGGCCGGATGCTGAACATTCACCCATCGCTTTTGCCTAAGTACAAGGGTTTGAACACCCATGCACGCGCAATTGAAGCAGGCGACGCCGAACATGGCTGCACCGTTCACGAAGTTACTGCCGCGTTGGATGACGGACCGATTCTGGGTCAGGCGCGCGTGGGTGTACGGGTAGGGGACACGCCTGAGGAGCTCGCCGCCCGCGTGTTGACCTGGGAGCACAAACTCTACCCTGCCGTGCTTCGCCGTTATTGTATGGGCAACAAAGACCCAGTTCTTCTGCCCTAACGCGGCGGGGTGATTTACACGCAAAGGATATTCGTCTTATGGTCGCATATCGCTCGGGACGAGGACGGCACGGGCAGTCACAATAACCAAAAGCAAGAACAGCACCGCGCATGAAAACCCTGACGACGACGCAAGAGCTGGCCGCATTCTGCTCGGCTGCTGCACAATATCCTTATGTCACTGTAGATACCGAATTTCTGCGCGAACGGACCTATTATTCGAAACTCTGTCTGGTGCAGCTTGCGGTGCCATCGGAAGATGAAGACAGCGCCGTTCTGGTTGATCCATTGGCTGACGGCATGTCGTTGGAGCCTTTGTACCAGCTGTTCAGCGACGAAAGCGTGGTCAAGGTTTTCCACGCCGCGCGGCAGGATCTTGAAATTTTTTGGGTCGACGCGGGCGTCTTTCCGACTCCGTTGTTTGATACTCAGGTCGCTGCGATGGTCTGCGGTTTTGGTGAACAGGTTGGCTATGAAACTCTGGTCCGTAAGATCTGCAAGGAAGGGGTCGACAAAACTTCTCGCTTCACCGACTGGTCACGGCGCCCTCTGACGGATGCGCAGAAAACATACGCACTGGCAGATGTAACCCATCTTCGGAAAATCTATGAGCATCTGGCTGCAGAACTTAAGAAGTCGCGCCGGGATCACTGGGTCGCAGAAGAGCTTCGCATACTGACCCGACCCGAGACATATGACATTCGCCCGGAAGAGGCGTGGCGGCGGGTCAAAACGCGGACCAACTCTGCCAAGTTTCTGGCCGTGGTTCGAGAGCTGGCGCAGTTCCGTGAGGCCTATGCGCAAGAGAACAATGTGCCACGAAGCCGTGTGTTCAAAGACGATGCGTTGATCGAGATGGCCTCGACCAAGCCCAAGACGCCCTCTGATCTGGGCGGGTCGCGCTTGTTGCTGCGCGAAGCGCGCAAAGGGGCGATCGCAGAAGGCATTCTGGAGGCGGTAAAACGGGGCGTAGGTTGCCCGCAAGACCGATTGCCGAAAATTGACAACAGCCGCGACAAACTGAAGGTCAACCCGGCACTTGCAGATTTGCTGCGCGTTCTTTTGAAATCAAAGACCGAAAGCGCAGGCGTTGCCGCAAAATTGATCGCCTCCAGCGCGGAATTGGATCAGATCGCTGCAGGCGAACGAGAAGTTCCCGCCATGTCCGGTTGGCGGTTCGAGGTTTTTGGCGAGGACGCGCTGAAGCTTTGCGAAGGCAAGATTGCTTTGGCCGCCAAGGGACAGGCCGTGCAAGTTGTCTCGCTTTAACGGCGACGAGATTCCAACGCGTTCTGCTGGCCCTTGACCCGAACTAAACGAATGCCTTCCAGTTCTTTCCGGCTTACATTGACGGCCTCTGAAACCATCCGCGACCGTTCGGTGCCCTGCGCAGTGGCGTAGTCCGGGTAATCCACGCGGAAGGTGAACTCCATAACGCCATTTTTGCTGAGTTCTTCAGATCTTACGCGCGCGAGCTGTGCGTTGAACGCACCCTGTCGAATGGCTGTGCCAGCCGCATAGATGATTGCGCCCGTCGAGGTTGGGTCGATCCGCAATTCGTTGATCACGGCGATTGGAACGCTGTTATCCTCGGCGTCCGGACGCTCGAACAGGCCTTTTTTGTCGGCATTTTCGGGAACCAATGCATTGGCGTCATCGGCTGATACTTCGGATGGGCTGGGTGTGCTGCTGCCAAACCAGTTCGATGGATTCGCGCTTGAGTTGCTCCAGTTGCTACAAGCGGACAGAGCCATTGTGAAGATCATCAGAACAGGCAGAGTTTTGTGCATGGACCCAGTACTTTGTGCAACTTTACCTGCATCGGGTTAACGCAAATTCGATCGTTTGAAAAGCCACGCTGGGGACTGGACAGTCGGTAGCGCTGAGCATAGTTCACAATTGTGAATGCGTAACGCAAGGACGGACCCGATATGGCAACGCCAGCCTTCGAAGAGATAGTCGAGGATTTCGAGTTCCTGGAGGACTGGGAAGACCGCTATCGCCATGTGATCGAGCAGGGCAAAGCGATGGAGCCTCTGGATGATGCATTCAAAGTCCCTGCGACCAAGGTGAATGGTTGCGCCAGTCAGGTCTGGCTGCATCCAACCATTGAGGGCGGTCAATTCCGCTTTGACGGTGACAGCGATGCCCTGATTGTTCGGGGCCTGATTGCGGTTCTGCGTAGCCTGTATAACGGCTTGCCGGTGGCCGAGGTGCCCAGTGTTGATGCCGGTGGAGAACTCGCGCGACTGGGGTTGCAGGATCATTTGTCTGCCCAACGTTCGAACGGGTTACGCGCTATGATAGAACGTATTCGCGAAGTGGCATTGGCCAGCGCCTGACTTTTAGGTGGATTTGCGCGCTGCCCAGTCAGCAAGCGTGGTTTCCAAATCGCCATAGCCGGTTTGCCGACGTTCGAATTCCAGCCCCATCCGTTCGGCACACTCCTGCGCGCGGCGAGTGAGGTTGGGATCATCAGTTTGTGCTTGATAGACGAGCTTGGTGTAATTGCCGAAATACATCTCTCGCAATTCAGGATGCCGGTCCAGACCCAGCGGTTTCCAGACAAACGCATCAAACTGCCGCGCAAGGAAATCTGTCAGATAAAAAGCGGTGGTTTCATCGTCGCCATGCGCGGCAAAGGCCAAATTGCCCTCGAAGAAAGAATAGCAATGGGGCCCTTGGATCATCTCGACCCCCAGTCGCTCGCACGCTGCTTGTAGCAACCCACCGGTTCCGCAATCAGCATAGACAACGTAGATGCGATCGTAGGAGTCCCGATGCTTGGCAACCGCATCCTCGACCGCCTGTGTGATCTTTTCCGGGTGCACATGCAAAATGGCGGGCAGGCAAGTCAGCGCCATGTGATCCCAGCCGTTCCGTTCTTTCAGGTCCAAAATCTCGCGCGCCAGTGCGCCGCATGCGATCAGAAGAATTGACTCGGTGCTGTGCGGTGCGACATAGCCCTGACGGGTCAGGCTGTCATCGTCTGGGATCTTTGAGCCGGTCATCTGATCTCTCTGGCTGGTCTTTAGCAATATATGTGCCCGAGGTTCGGACAAAAAAGGCCGCCCCAAAAAGGACGGCCTGTCTCACGATATGATCTCGCGCCTTAGCCGGCCAGTTGGTTGTGCTTGCGCGACATGAAGTCCTTGGCCATTTCCACCGCCACGGCTGCGTCGCGGCAATAGCCGTCAGCGCCGATCGCCTTGCCAAACTCTTCGTTCAGCGGAGCGCCGCCAACCAGAACGGTGTACTCATCACGCAGGCCTTGTTCGACCAACGTGTCGATTACGACCTTCATATAAGGCATCGTCGTCGTCAGCAGAGCGGACATGCCCAGAATGTCGGGCTGTTCGTTTTCCAGCGCTTCGAGGTAGTTCTCGACCGGGTTGTTGATGCCGATATCGACAACTTCGAACCCGGCGCCTTCCATCATCATCGCAACAAGGTTCTTGCCGATGTCATGGATGTCGCCCTTGACGGTGCCGATCACCATCTTACCAACGCGCGGAGCACCAGTTTCAGCCAGCAGAGGTTTCAGGATCGCCATACCGCCTTTCATGGCGTTGGCCGCCAGCAGCACCTCAGGCACGAACAGGATTCCGTCGCGGAAGTCGTGGCCGACAATTGTCATGCCGCCAACCAGCGCTTTGGTCAGGATGTCATAGGGTTGCCATCCGCGCTCGAGCAGGATGTTCACACCTTCTTCGATCTCTTCCTTCAGGCCGTCATAAAGGTCATCGAACATCTGTTCGACGAGTTCGTCGTCATTCAGTTCGGACAGGACGATGTCTTCTTCATCAGACATGGGTATTTCCCTGAGCTGTGCGGGCCTGCGGCCCGTGGTGGCATTTTCACCGTTTTGGCCATTTCGTCGCAGGTCTACTGTGACGATTGCGACCTAGGTCGTTCTGAGACCGACCTATAGGCCGAATATTCGCACTCAGCGACATCGAATTTTGCAAGATCATCCTGCATTGGTTTCATTAGCCACGGTAAATTCACCTGCAGTCTAATGCGTCGCCGGTTTCGAGCATCTGATGATTTTTGGGAAACGAAACATGAATCTTGCCAGTGAAACTGGTTTTAATTACATCTAGTGATAGGAACAAAAGGCGAACAAATGACTGCTGCCATCAAAAGCCCTGGGCGCGGAGCAACCTCAAACGAAGCAGGTCGATTCGAGAGGTTTACAACCGAGTTGACCGAAGATGGCTGGGATTTGCCAGACGAACTGCCCCCTTTGCGGACCGAAGTTCGGGAAGAAATGGCGCGCAATCTGATTACCTATAACAAGTCGCCGGACTTACCTTTTGACAGATCCATAAACCCATATCGGGGCTGCGAGCATGGATGCGTGTATTGCTTTGCTCGCCCAACGCATGCGTATCTCGGGCTGTCTCCGGGCTTGGATTTCGAAACCCGCCTTGTTGCGCGACCAAATGCGGCTGAGCTATTGCGTCGCGAACTCTCGGCACGTTCTTACAAGGTGGCCACGATTGCACTGGGAACCAACACCGATCCCTATCAACCGATCGAAAAAAACCGCAAGATAACAAGAAGCTGTCTAAAGGTTCTGAGAGATTTTCAACATCCGGTCGGTATTGTGACCAAGGGGACTCTGATCGAGCGTGATCTTGATATTCTGGCACCGATGGCCAGCAATGGTCTTGTCCGGGTTGGCATTTCGCTGACCACATTGGACCGGGATCTTTCCCGGCGGATGGAACCACGAGCACCTTCGCCGCAGCGCAGGCTCGGAATGATCCGAAACCTGACCGAGGCTGGCGTGCCTGTGCGCGTTATGACGTCTCCAATCGTGCCCGGATTAACCGATCATGAGCTGGAAAATCTGCTGGAGGCCGGAAAGCAGGCCGGCGCAGATTCCGCGAGCTGGATCATGCTGCGGCTACCGCGTGAAGTATCCGGGCTTTGGCGCGAATGGCTGAGTGAACATCAGCCAGGCAGAGCAGAGAAGGTGATGGCACGGCTGCGCGAAATGCATGGGGGTAGGGAATATGACCCCCGGTGGGGCCACCGCATGCGGGGCGAGGGGACCTATGCCGAGATGATTGCGCAACGGTTCGAGGCCGCAGTCAAACGTCTCGGGCTGTTGACAGACATGCCGCCTCTGAACTGTGCGGCGTTTGCACCTCCACCCCAGCCCGGTGATCAACTGGCTTTGTTTTGAAGCCTTGGTTCAGAAACTAATGCCAATACCGGCCGAGAATCCGTTGACGGTATCGCTGCCGTAGTAGCGGACCATAAACCGTGTCGTTGATACCCAAGGCACCCATGTGTCAGACAGATCGACCTCGATCCCACCACCTACGCGGGCCAGCCAGTCGGTGCCCAATACAAGTGACTGATCCCCGATCAGATAGGACAGGGACAGATCGCCCACCCAGCGGACCGGGCGACCGAACATGCGTTTTCCAGTTGGAAAGCGGTAGCGTGACCACAGAACTGCATTTGCGGCAGTTGATTCAACCAACAAGTCCTCGTTGTCTCCGATAGGCCAGTATTCGATATGGGTATAGCGCAGGCTTGCCTCGAATTCCCGGTCGTTGGACAGAGCTTTCTCGTACGAGACCGTCATCGATCCGCCTGCGCCACCAGCCCAGATGCCGCCGCTTTCGAGAAAGTCTCGATCAAGCCCCAGGCGGTTGGCGATGGCTTGCGCACCGACAGATGCGTCGGATTGCGTACGTCCGACCGAGATATGGGCCATCGGGGTCATTTTCCAATACTCGCCGATGTCGAACTGATAGCCGACACCGCCGGTCAGGGCGAGGCTGGTCCATTTCAGCGGAATACGCGTGGTATCTCCGGTGCCGCTGAAGGTCAGAACGGGGTCATAGCGCGCGTAGCCTATATACCCCTCAAGATAGATCGGCACGCCCTCAGCAAGGCGAAACCCGCCGCCCAGCTGGGCGGATTTGAAATCGTAATCGCGATTGTCTGTATTTGACTGCAGCGAGATTGCGCTGGCAGAATCGTCCGGGATGCCTGCTAGCCCTAAGATTGCCAACGACCCGGCGGCGTTTTCCTGCTGCTGCTTCTCAAAAGCACGTTCCAGCACGCTTTGAGCGGATGCCGATTGCGCAAGTAGCAACATAATGAACAAGAGGATTAAACGCATGAGAACCAAACACTATTCGCCGGACGCGGCAACATTAGGCGGACTAACGCAGTGCGGAAAGATGCATCGAAACAGTCATTTACGTTTGGTTTCGAACGGTCTCATTTTGGTAACGCTACGGAAAAAAGACCCCGGATAACCGGGGTCTTAACATCGATATTGTGTGTGGATCAGCGGTTTTCGATGTCCACGTAATCGCGGTTGGTCGCGCCCAGATAAAGCTGACGTGGGCGTCCGATCTTATTCTGTGGATCGGCAATCATTTCTTTCCACTGGCTAACCCAGCCAACGGTACGTGACAACGCGAAGATTGGCGTGAACATCGAGGTCGGGAAGCCCATCGCTTCCATCACGATGCCCGAATAAAAGTCGACATTCGGGAACAGTTTCTTTTCGATGAAATACGGATCTTCCAGAGCCTGTTTTTCCAGCGCCTTCGCGACCTGTAGTTTGGGATTGTTTTCTACGCCCAGCAGGTCAAGTACTTCGTCTGCCGATTGCTTCATCACTTTCGCGCGTGGATCGAAGTTCTTGTAGACGCGGTGGCCAAAGCCCATCAGACGGAACGGGTCATCTTTGTCTTTGGCGCGCTCGATAAACTCGGGGATGCGGTCCACGCTGCCGATCTCTTCCAGCATTTCAAGGCAAGCCTGGTTCGCACCACCATGGGCCGGACCCCAGAGACAGGCGATACCGGCCGCGATACAGGCGAACGGGTTTGCACCCGAAGAAGATGCCAGACGCACCGTCGAAGTCGAGGCGTTCTGTTCGTGATCCGCCTGCAGCATGAAGATACGATCCATGGCGCGTGCCAGAATCGGGTTCACCTCGTAATCTTCGGCAGGAACGGCAAAACACATGCGCAGGAAGTTTGACGCATAGTCCAGGTCGTTGCGCGGATACACGAAGGGCTGACCGATATGGTATTTGTAGGCCCAGGCCGCGATGGTCGGCATTTTTGCGATCAAACGGTGCGAAGCTACTTCACGCTGACGCGGGTCCGCGATGTCGGTCGAATCGTGATAGAACGCAGACATGGCACCGACAACACCCACCATGATGGCCATCGGATGCGCATCCCGGCGGAATCCGCGATAGAAATACTGCATCTGCTCGTGCAGCATCGTGTGGCGGGTGATTGTGGTCTCGAAGTTCTCCAGATCCTTCGCCGAAGGCAGCTCGCCATACAGCAGCAGATAGCTGAGTTCGAGGAAATGCGACTTCGAGGCGATCTGTTCGATCGGATAACCGCGATGCAGCAACTCGCCCTTGTCACCGTCGATGAATGTAATGGTGCTGTCACAGCTTGCGGTGGACGTGAAACCCGGATCATAAGTAAAGACGCCAGCCTGACCATAGAGCTTGCGGATATCGATCACATCGGGCCCAGCGGTCGGAGAAAACACCGGCAGATCATAGCTTTCGCCGTGGACAGTCAGTTTGGCTGATTTTTTGCTCTCGGTCATGTTTGTCCCTTCTTCATTCGTGCGCATGCCGGATCGCTGTCCGACAAAGCAGGCAACGACTGCGTTCCGTCGCGCAGTCCGTTCTTAACGGAGCAGCGTTACCCTTATGTGAAATCAGGCCGGGTTCGCTGCATCAGAAAGCCGCGCCAGGGTTTCATCGCGCCCAAGCACAAGCATCATGTCAAATACCGAAGGTGTAACTGCCCGGCCCGCTAGTGCCGCCCGCAGCGGACCAGCCAATTTGCCGAACTTAACCCCATTCGCCTCTGCGAACGAATTCAGGGTCTCCTCCAGTTCGTTCCGGGACCAGCTAGCATTTTGCAGCTGCGGCGTCAATTCTTTCAGTATACCGTCGGATACAGATGCCAGCGCCTTTGCGGCCTTTTCATCTGGCTGGATAGGTCGCGACGTAAGCACAAAATGAGCTTTTTCAATGAGTTCCGGGAACGTGCGTGCGCGGTCCTTGAGGCAATACATCGCACGGACCAAATCACTGGATTGTGTTTCGGAAAGCGGCGGCAAACCAGCTGACTTCAGATATCCCTGAATTTCATGCTGCAGCGCGGCATCTTCCCCGACGGCAATATGTTGTCCACAAAGGTTTTCAAGCTTCTTCACATCAAACCGCGCCGGGCTTTTGCCAATGCCATCCAGATCGAACCACTCTTTAGCTTGGGCATCGGTAAAGAACTCATCATCCCCATGGCTCCAGCCCAGCCGAGCCAGATAGTTGCGCATTCCGGATGCCGGATATCCCATGGCCTGATATTCTTGCGCCCCCAACGCACCGTGACGTTTGCTGAGCTTTTTCCCATCGGGTCCATGGATCAAAGGGATATGCGCCCAGACTGGTACATCCCAACCCATCGCCTCGTAGATCATCATCTGACGGGCGGCGTTGTTGAGGTGATCGTCGCCCCGGATCACATGAGTCACGCCCATATCATGATCGTCAACCACAACGGCCAACATATAGACCGGAGTCCCATCCGAACGCAGCAGGATCATGTCATCCAACTGATCGTTGCGAATGGTGACATCGCCCTGCACCTGATCGCGGATCACAGTGGCACCGTCTTGCGGAGCCTTGATGCGGATCACGTAAGGTGCGTCGGGATGTGTGGCAGGGTCAGCCTCACGCCACGGGCTGCGAAACAGGGTCGACTGCCCCTCGGCCCGCGCCTGTTCACGGAATGCAGCGATTTCTTCCTGCGTCGAAAAGCACTTGTATGCCTTGCCGTCGGACAGCAATTGATGCGCGACCTCTGCATGTCGAGGGGCACCCTCGAATTGGCTGACGACCTCACCGTCATGATCAAGCCCTAGCCAGTCCATGCCTTGCAGTATGGCCGCTGTTGCTTCCGGCGTGGAACGTTCCCGATCGGTATCCTCGATCCGCAACAGGAACTTGCCGCCGCGACCCCGCGCATAAAGCCAGTTGAACAGAGCAGTGCGGGCGCCACCGATATGCAGAAATCCGGTGGGAGAGGGGGCAAAACGGGTGACGACCTGATCGGACATGGTGTGGATTAACCTTTTGGTAACCTTAGCGGGCATAGTTTGGCGACTATCTACCCAGCCCGAAGGACGGGGGCAACCATGCGTGTTCTGACACGGGTCGAGACCGCATTGCTGACCCAGCGGGGACACTTGTTTCCGTGGTCCCCGATCTGCCTGGCGGTCGGGATTGGTTGGTATTTCAGCCTCAGGTTCGAACCCGAGGTTGAGCTCTATGCCGGCGTTCTGGCGCTTGCCTTGCTGGCGCTTGCCTCCACCCGTTGGATGGGGGCCGCGTGGTCACCGCTGGCCACTGGCTTAGCCCTGATCGCGATGGGGTTCGCTCTGGCCGGGGCGCGGGCACATATGGTTGCAGAGCCGGTCCTGCAATGGCGTTACTATGGCCCGGTCGAGGGGAGGGTCGTAGCGCTGGACCGCTCTGCGTCGGATGCGCTGAGGGTGACATTGGATCAGGTGCGGATCGGGGACGTTCCTGCTGATCAAAGACCCCGGCGCATCCGGCTGTCTATTCACGGGGAGTCAGTTGCGCTGTCCCCGGGTCAGCGGATTATGACCACAGCACATCTTTCGCCGCCGCAAGGGCCAGTTGAACCCGGAGGTTTTGATTTTCGCCGCCACGCCTGGTTCCAGCAACTCGGCGCTGTTGGATACACTCGGGTTCCGGTCCTGACGTCGGCTGCGGCGCAAGATGGTTTGGACGGAGTGCGTATCACGGCCTTGCGCATGGAGATCTCGGATCGGGTGCGCACGATCCTGCCGGGCGAAGTCGGGGGCTTTGCCGCCGCCGTAACTACCGGTGATCGCAGCGGGATGGGGCAGGCCTCGTTAGAGGCGTTGCGCGCGTCCAACCTGGCTCATCTTCTGGCGATTTCGGGCCTGCACATGGGTTTGCTGACCGGTTTCGTTTTTGTGGCGTGCCGCATGGGGTTCTCAATGGTACCTGTCATCGCGCTTCGCATGCCCGTACGCAAGGTGGCAGCGCTCTGCGCGTTATTCGCGTCGACAATCTACCTGCTTCTGTCTGGTGGGAACGTCGCGACTGAGCGCGCCTTTGTGATGGTCTGCGTTATGCTGGGGGCCGTATTGCTGGACCGGCGCGCGATTTCGTTGCGGGCGGTGGCCGTGGCTGCGCTGATTGTTCTTACCTTTCGTCCAGAAACTCTTTTGAGCCCCGGATTTCAGATGTCTTTTGCAGCCACAACCGCCTTGGTCGCAGGGTTTGGCGCGTTGCGGGGCTATGGCCCAATGCCAGGCCCAAAATGGCTGCGGCCTATGCTGGCCTTGTTGACATCCTCGGCGATCGCGGGGATCGCGACAGCTCCGATCGGGGCGGCGCATTTCAACGCTATTTCACACTACGGGTTGTTGGCAAATCTCGTCTCCGTGCCCGTCATGGGAACGCTGGTCGTTCCAAGTGCGGTGGTCGCCGCCCTTCTTGCACCTTTTGGGCTTGAAGCGATTGCATTGCACGTAATGGGTCTTGGGCTGAGATGGATCCTTACCGTTGCCAATTGGGTCGCGGGACTGGAGGGCGCGCGCGGGTACGTGGTAAGCCCAGACTATTTCGTATTGCCTGTTCTGGCTCTGTCTCTTCTGTGGCTAATGCTGTGGCAAGGGCACGCACGGTGGCTCGGCATCGCCCCGGCGGCATTGGCGATAGCGCTGTGGGGTCAGGGAAGCCGCCCAGACGTGCTGATCGCCGATACCGGCGGGCTGGTCGGAGTGATGACTGAACACGGGCGCGCGCTGAGCAAACCGAAAGGCAGCGGATTTGTCGCGTCGGTTTGGCTGGAAAATGACGGGGACGGGGCAGATCAACCAAAGGCCGCTTTGCGATGGCCAGAGGCACCAGCGGGAATTCAACGTTTTCTTCTGGGAGACAAAGAGCTTGTCCACTTGACTAGCAAGCGGGCTGCGAGCGCCTTTCAGGAATGCAGGAAAGATCAGATCATTGTCGCCCCGGTGTCGTTGACTTTGACCGGTGAATGCAGCGTTTACGATACGGAATTTCTGCGGAAGACAGGCAGTCTTGCGTTATCCAAGGGGCGTTTGTTCGCGAGTTCTGATATCTCAGGCCGCCGCCTATGGTCCCCCAAGCTGCCTCAGTAGCTTCGGATCAAGCCTACCAGGCGGCCCTGAACTTTCACCTTGTCCTCTGGCAGCACGCGGGTCTCATAGGCCGGATTCGCCGCTTCCAGCGCAATGGCCTGACCTCGGCGGAAAAACCGTTTCAGCGTGGCTTCCTGATCTTCCACCAATGCCACCACGATGTCACCGTTGTCAGCGGCCGTTGTTTCGCGGATCACCACGACATCGCCATCGTTGATACCGGCGTCAATCATCGAGTCGCCACGAACCTCAAGCGCATAATGTTCACCACGGCCCGAAACCATCGAGCCCGGTACAGCGACACGGTGCGACACATGGCTGATCGCTTCGATCGGTACACCGGCAGCAATCCGGCCCATAACAGGCAATTCCATCGCATCAACTGTGACGGGTTCAAAGTTCGCGGGGCGTGGACCTTCAGGGCGATCGCCTTCAATCACACGGGGTTTGAAACCTGTAGTTGGCTCTCCCCCAAGGCTTTCGGGCAGCTTGACAACTTCGATGGCACGGGCTCGATGGGCAAGGCGGCGGATAAAGCCACGTTCTTCCAGCGCGGTGATCAGTCGATGAATCCCGGATTTTGACCGTAGATCCAACGCGGCCTTCATCTCATCAAAACTGGGCGGAACACCGTCCGCTTGCACGCGTTTGTGGATGAATTCCAGCAAATCCAATTGCTTCTTGGTCAGCATTGCTCATACCTCGTCGCTCATGCGTTTTCTTTTGTTCTACGCATGTTCACGTTTTGTGTCAACGGATTTGCTAGATCGGCAGGTAAAGGACCTCATCCCCGGCCTCGCGCGCGGGATCGTGGGGTTGGCGTACCAATAGTGCATTGGCTTGCGCCAAAACACTTAGCAGCGAGCTGTCCTGATCATCACAGGCGCGGATGCCGCCGTTGTCCAACACCGCCCGCATATAATGCTCACGCGGGCCATTTTTTCCGAGCGGGGCAGAAAGGCGGGCGCGTTGGAATGGCTGTAGGGCCTGTTCAATCCCCAACATGCGGCGCACCATTGGGATGAGGAACAGGTAACCGCACACCATGGCACTGACCGGGTTTCCGGGTAGACCGACCATCGCAGCATCCCCAAGCCGCCCGGCCATCAGTGGTTTACCCGGTCGCATGCGAATCTTGTAGAACGATTGCTTCAGCCCAAGACCTTCCGAGACATCCGCAACCAGGTCGTACTCGCCAACCGACGCCCCTCCGATGGTCACCACGAGGTCAGCGCCCTGTGCCAAGCCAAAAGCTGTTTCTAATGACGCTAAGGTATCTTGTGCGATAGGAAGTACACGAACTTGTGCGCCAGCATCTTCCAGTAACGCCTTAAGACCAAAGGTATTTGAGGCGATGATCTGATCGGGGCCGGGTGTTTCTCCGGGCATCACCAGTTCGTCACCGGTTGAGATTAGTGCAACCACGGGTTTGCGGTTCACAGGGACCGAAGCGATGTTCATCGCTGCCATTAATGCGACATCTTCGGGTCTGAGCTGGCGTGGGGCCGTGATCTGCGTACCGATGCTGAAATCGATCCCCGCAGGGCGGATATTGGCCTTTTCACCGGGGGCGTCGGTTATGGTGATCAGATCACCGCGTCGGTCGACATCTTCCTGTATGACGACGAAATCTGCGCCATCCGGCACAGGCGCACCAGTGAATATCCGCACAGCTTGGCCGGGTCCGACGCTTCCAGCAAAGCGACGTCCGGCCGCAGCTTCGCCAACCACTTTGAACATTGCATGCAGTTCGACTTCGGCCGCCTTGACGGCGTACCCATCCATCGATGACGCAGCAAAGGGCGGCTGATCACGCGTTGCTGCAACGTTTTCTGCCAGGATACGACCGGCAGCCTCGGCAAGGGCAACCGTTTCTGCGGGCAGCGGTGAGACCAGATCGAACAGCAGAGCCCGCGCTTCTTCAACCGAGATCATGATGCCTCGTAACGCCCTGATTTTCCGCCGTCTTTCAGTAGAACACGAATACCGCCGATCTCCATCGATTTGTCCACGGCCTTCGCCATATCGTAAACCGTCAGTGCGGCTGTCGAGACTGCTGTCAGCGCTTCCATCTCTACGCCGGTCTGGCCGGAAGTCTTTACAGTCGCTTCAATCTGAACGCCGGGAAGGTCCGTGTCTAAGCTCAGTTCAATGGCGACTTTGGTCACGGGTAGCGGATGACACAGAGGTATCAGGTCAGGCGTTTTCTTGGCGCCCATTATGCCCGCAAGTCGGGCAACACCAAGAACATCGCCTTTCTTAGCGCGTCCTTCTGAAATGATATCAAAGGTTTCCTTCGCCATCTTGATGTATCCAGATGCAACCGCAACCCGGTCGGTGACAGCCTTGTCGGACACGTCCACCATATGGGCCTCACCTTTGGCATCAAAATGGGTCAGCGGCATCACATCACTCCGGGAATGAGCGGGTTGGCGAGCAGTGCTCGAGTTGCCGAAGCTACATCATCCTGACGCATCAGGCTCTCACCAATAAGGAAACAGCGCGCACCGTAGCGGGCGATATCTGCGAGGTCCGCCGGAGTGCTAAGGCCGCTCTCGCAGACGATCGTGCGATCCGCTGGAACCAGCTTTGACAGATGACGAGTTGTATCAAGAGTCGTCTCGAAGGTCTTGAGATTGCGGTTGTTTATCCCGATCAGCGGGCTTTTCAGCTGCGATGCCCGCTCAAGCTCGTCTGCGTCATGGACTTCGATCAGAACATCCATGCCCCAGTCAAACGCGGTTTGCTCAAGCTCGGCGGCCTGTGCATCGCTGACCGATGCCATGATGATCAGGATGCAATCCGCACCCAATGCACGCGCTTCGACCACCTGATAGGGGTCGTACATGAAGTCCTTCCGCAATGCTGGCAACGAACAGGCCGCGCGCGCTTCGGTCAGAAAGGACTTGTCACCCTGAAAGCTAGGCGTGTCCGTCAGAACCGACAGGCAAGCCGCGCCGCCCTCTTCATAAGCTTTGGCAAGCGCGGGCGGATCGAAATCAGCGCGGATCAGACCTTTGGACGGGCTGGCCTTTTTGACCTCGGCGATCAATCCGTACCCCTTGCGCATAGCCGAATGCAGGGCTTCGGCAAAACCGCGTACCTCGGGTGCGTTCCGTGCCTCAGATTCTAGTGTTTCCAGAGGCTTATGCGCCTTATCCGCAGCGATCTCTTCCAGCTTGTACGCTTTGATTTTGTCCAGAACGGTCTCGGTCATGCGGCTTCCTGTGTAATGCGCGCCAGCGCGGTGATCTTTTCACGGGCCTTGCCGCTATCAATGCTTTCTGTGGCCATCGCAACGCCCTCGCGCAGATCGCTTGCCGCATCTGCAACGACCAGCGCCGCTGCCGAGTTCAGCAACACCGCGTCGCGGTAGGCTGAAGGTGCCCCATCCAGCAGGGCGCGGAAGGCGACCGCGTTCTCTTCGGGCGTGCCGCCGATGATATTTTCGAACGGATGCACCGGAAGGCCTGCATCTTCGGGGTGAAGCTCGACCTCTTTGACAACGCCGTCCTCAACCGATGCGACCCAGCTGACCCCGGTGATCGTAAGCTCATCCGTACCGTCTGAGCCGTGGACTAGCCAGGCATGTTCAGCCCCAAGCAGACCCAGAGTTTCGGCCATCGGGCGGATCAGGTCGCGGCTGAACGCACCGGTCAGTTGGCGCTTCACTCCGGCGGGGTTGGTCAGGGGGCCCAGAATGTTGAAAATCGTGCGCGTCCCCAGTTCTTGCCGCGAAGGCATGACATGGGCGATCGCCGGGTGGTGCATTGGGGCCATCATAAAGCCGATACCGACCTCTTTCAGCGCTTTCTCAACGACTTCCGGGCCGACCATTACGTTGATACCTAGCTGCCCAAGAGCATCTGCTGCGCCAGATTTCGAGCTCAGGTTCCGATTACCGTGTTTTGCAACGGTGACTCCGGCGCCAGCCGTCACAAAAGCCGTGGCTGTCGAGATATTGAGTGTTCCTTTGCCGTCGCCCCCCGTGCCAACGATGTCCATCGCGCCAGCGGGAGCTTTCACTGCATTGCATTTCGCGCGCATTACGGCAGCGGCGGCGGCGTATTCCTCGACCGTCTCGCCGCGCGTGCGCATTGCCATCAGCAACCCGCCGATCTGGCTGGGCGTGGCGGCCCCATCAAAGAGGATGCCAAAGGCCTGTTCAGCCTCGGCACGGGTCAAAGGTCGATCGGCCGCAGCACCGATCAGAGGTTTCAGAGCGTCGCTCATGCGGGGACTTTCATTTCGTTCAGGAAGTTCTTAAGCAGGGCGTGACCATGCTCGGACGCGATGGATTCCGGGTGAAACTGGACGCCGTGGATCGGCAGTTCTTTGTGCTGCAGACCCATAATCGTGCCATCCTCAAGCTCGGCCGTGATCTCAAGGCAATCGGGCAGGCTTTCGCGTTCTACGACAAGCGAATGATACCGGGTGGCCTCGAAGGGCGAGGGCAGGCCAGCGAATACACCTTTGCCGGTGTGTTTCATCGTGCCCATTTTCCCGTGCACGATCTCATGACAGCGCACAACCTTGCCGCCAAATGCCTGACCGATGGTTTGATGCCCCAGACAGACCCCCATCAGCGGTGTTTGCGTTTCGGCCGCGGCTTCGGTCAAGGCCAGACAGATGCCCGCCTGATCGGGATCACAAGGGCCGGGGCTGAGCAGAATACCAGCCGGGTTCATCGCCATTGCTTCTTGCACATCCAGCGCGTCATTCCGGCGCACGACCATCTCGGCCCCGAGCTCACCCAGATAATGAACGAGGTTGTAGGTAAACGAGTCATAGTTGTCGATCAGCAGCAGCATTTGGGCACTTATCTTCCTATGGGCATTTCGGGCTGGCGATGCAGTCCCTGAGCGCGGTATAATGTCGGGACATACATGCTCAGGCTTGTGCGGCAGCGTCAAGAGGACATACCCAACTTGACACCGTACAGGTGAGCGTCGCGGAAGATGGCGTCTGGGCAGATGAGGCACGAAACAACGCGAGAGGCGAGATTTCGATGAGCGGATTTTACGGTGGAGCGATCGCCGGGGCGGTCTCGGTATTGGCACTGGGCGCAGTTCTTTCGCTGACAACTCCTTTGTCACGTAAACCAGATGTGACGGCAACAGCGCCCGAAGTGGCTGATACTCCGCAGCCCCTGGAGGCTGCGAAAGTTGAGGAAAGCAATGCCGATGCTGATCTGGTTGAGTTGCCACCATCCGGCCCTGAAACCCCCGATCTATCATCAGATTCGCTGGATGGCTTGGCAGGTATCGAGCTTGAGCCCGGTGCCCGTCCTGAGGCGGGTGGAGCACCGACCGTAGCCGAGGCACCTGCAGCGATCTCATCTTCTGACGTGACCGTTCAAACCGAAGCGCCCGCGGCACCGCCAAATCCACTTGCCGAACCGACCTCGCCACAACAGGAAGCCGAACCGGCAGCGCTCGCGGACGCTCCAGCAGCGCCTGCGCCCGAGGAAGCCCCGGAACCGCAGGTTGCGGAAGAAACGCCCAAGGAGGTCCCTCAGGTCGCAGCCCTGCAGCCTGAGACCGTCGAAGTGCCGGATGCCGCGCCAGAGGCTGAGGAAGCGGAACCCGTACCTGATGAAAATCCAATCGCGGTTGAGGGTGAAGAAGATACCCGCCCTGTACGTCAGCCGCGCGTATTGACCCTGCCGCAAATTGGCGGAGAGGGGGTTACAGGTTCCGGTTCGTTGATCGGCAAGCGTGTCGTGCCCCTAACCGAGAGGGATGACCCGCCCGTCGAACAAGCCGTGATTACTCCAGAAGTGGTGGCCAAGCCCATCGAAGCACATGCTGCCACCTTCGAAAACCCAGAATCCAAGCCATTGATGTCGATCATTCTGATCGATGATGAAGGGGCTTTTGGGGCCGAGGCGTTGCAGGATTTCCCATACCCGCTAAGTTTTGCCGTCAGCCCGTCTGACCCGAATGCAGCGGAAAAAATGGCCCGTCATCGCGAGGCTGGATTTGAAGTATTGGCCTTGGTTGACATGCACGAAGCCGCCAGTGCTCAGGACGCTGAGGTGTCGTTGTCGGTGTGGTTGGATCAATTGCCTCAAACCGTTGGCATTCTGGAAGGTGTCGGAAGCGGCATTCAGGGCAACCGAAAGCTGGCTGATCAGGTTGCGGCGATTGCTGGAGATACCGGGCGCGGGCTGGTGACGCAGGACAATGGTCTAAACACTGCGCAAAAGCTTGCAGCGCGCAACGGCATTCCATCCAGCGTAGTGTTCCGCGATTTCGATGGTGCCAAACAGGACCCCAAGATCATGCGGCGTTTTCTGGATCAGGCAGCCTTCCGCGCCGGACAGGAAGGTGCCGTGGTGATGCTGGGTCGTCTGCGTCCCGAGACGATCTCGGCTCTGTTGCTGTGGGGGCTTGAGGATCGCGGCAGCCGCGTGGCGATGGCCCCAATTTCTGCCGTGATGATGAAAGAAATCCAGCAGGGCGTTGCCGGATCGCTGACGGACGGGTGACGGCAGCGACCATCCGCCACCCCACTAGCTGTTTCCGCTGCCTGTAAACCGCGCCGCATCCGCAGCCGCGCCGCGAATGGCGTTCGATTTATGGACGGTCTCCATGTATTCCGCTTCTGGGTCGCTGTCATAGACAACGCCGCCTCCAGCTTGGATATACAGTTTGTGGTCTTTCACAATGGCCGTCCGCAGCGCGATGCACATATCCATGTCGCCGCCTGCGCTGAAATACCCGACACCGCCACCGTAGATGCCGCGCTTTTCAGGCTCCAACTCGTCGATGATTTCCATCGCGCGCACTTTGGGCGCGCCTGATACCGTGCCTGCAGGCATCCCGGCAAAGAACGCGTCCAGTGCATCCTTGTCTTCGGCCAGTTCGCCGACCACGTTTGATACGATGTGCATCACGTGGCTGTAGCGCTCGATGATGAACTCTTCGGTAGGACGCACGGTTCCAATCTTAGAAACACGCCCGGTGTCATTGCGGCCCAGGTCCAGCAACATGAGGTGCTCGGCCAGTTCTTTCTTGTCGGCCAGCAGGTCGATTTCGTTGACCTTGTCTTCTTCGGGCGTCGCGCCACGCGGGCGGGTACCCGCGATTGGGCGGATCGTGACCTCATTGCCGAAGACACGCACCAGGATTTCTGGGCTTGCGCCTACGACCTGAAAGCCGCCGAAGTTGAAATAGAACATGAATGGCGATGGGTTGGTACGCCGCAGCGAGCGGTAGAGGGCAAATGGCGGTTGTGGAAAATCCTGTGTCCAGCGTTGGGCCGGGACGACCTGAAAGATATCACCTGCACGGATATATTCCTTGGCCTTTTCAACGGCTTCCATATAGCCCGATTTGGTGAAGTTAGAGACAGGAGCCCCAACTTCGATTGCGTCACCTAGATCGCGCGTCTCAGCCGGCATGGCACGCTCAAGATCACGCACGGCATCCATCACACGCTCGGCGGCCTGCGCATAGGCGGCTTTGGCGCTTTGGCCCTCGCTGGCCCATGCGGGCGACACGACGGTAACCTCGCCTTTGACGCCGTCCAACACAGCAATGACCGAGGGGCGCAGCATGATCGCATCGGGCAGGCCCAACGGGTCAGGGTTCACATCCGGCAGGTATTCCACCAACCGGACCATGTCATAGCCCAGATAGCCAAACAGGCCAGCGGCGGCCTGCGGCAGGTCATCGGGAAGCGCGATGCGGCTTTCAGCCAACAAGGCGCGCAAGTTGTCCATCGGGTTGCCATCCTGTGGCTCGAACGCCTCGGCATCGAAGCGGGCTGATCGGTTCAAGGCCGATGTCTCGCCTTGACAGCGCCAAATCAGATCGGGCTTCATTCCGATGATCGAATAGCGCCCACGCACTTCACCCCCGGTTACCGACTCGAGCATGAAGGCGTCTTTCTGAGCGCCTGTCAATTTCAGCATCAGTGAAACCGGCGTATCCAGATCAGCGGCGAGGCGGGTATAGACGACCTGATTTTCGCCCGCATCATAAGCGCGCGCGAAACTTTCGAAATCCGGGGTCAGGGCCATGTTCTGTCTCTTTTAGTAACTGGCCCGTACCGCGTTCAGCGCTTGCTGATCCAGCACAGGGCGTGCGCGTGTCTGGGCATTGCGCACATAGATGTCAAAGATGTTCTGCGCCAGCGCCTGGCTCAATTGCGCAGCCAGTGCATCCTGCATCTGGCGTTGCTCATCGGTTTCCGCCGGAGGCAGCTCTTCATCCAGACGCACGATCAGGGCGTTACCGTTTCCGGGAATGACACGCAGCTCGCCAGGGTCCATTTCAAACACCTGAGTCATGAAGTCCACGGGAACATCCTCGAGGAATGCGGTACGTGTCAGCGCATTTTCGACGCGGAAGGGCAGGCCTGTGGCGGTAAAGTCGCCATCTGTTGCAAGTTGGGTCAGAACCGTGTTGCCCTGATTTTGCAGCGCTTTCGCAGTTTCTACCTGCAGCCATGCCTCGGCGACACGGTCACGGGCGCTTTCCAGAGGTTCCGGGCGCGGCTCTAGCACTTCATTCAAGCGCAGCGCAAAGATCGAACCATCTTCAAGGAACGCGACCTCTGGGAAATCACCTTCTTGCACAGCCTCAGCGACTGAGCGGAAGCCGTCATACGCGGCAACGCCATCGTCGCTTTGCTGGGTCCAGTCGATCTGACCCAGTTCCATCTCGGTCTCACCGGCCAGTTCTTCCAGTGTTGCGCCGCCTGCAAGCAGGTCGTTGATGTCTTCGGCCTGTGCTTCGATCTGACGGCGCGCTCGGTCGGCGGCGAGTTCTGCACGAAGTTCGGGTTCGGCGTCTTCGAAACTGACATTGTTCTCGGCCAGCGATCCATTGATCCGGAACAGGGCAGGGCCGAACACCGTGGGAAGCGGGCCGACCACATCGTCGATCTCGGCGGCAAACACGGCGTCGGCTGCATCGCCCAGATCTTCACGGGTGACATCGCCCAGATCAACATCGCTCAGCTCAAGCTGACGTTCGCGGACCAACTGTTCGAAATCGGCCCCGCCAACTTCAAGTTGTGCCAGCGCCTCGGTTGCGGATTCTTCGCTGGGATAGGGAAGGCGCTCGACCAAGCGGCGCTCGGGTTGGAAAAATTCGTCAGCGCGTTGGTCGTATAGACGGCGCAGAGAATCTTCGTCCACTTCGATCGTATCGAGCAGCATGTCGGGCGACAGAATGGCGTAGGTCAGTTGCTTGGTGCGGGGCAGTGTGAACTGATCGGTATTCTCATCGTAATATGTCTGAATCTGCGCGTCTGTGGGTTGGGCCACGGGCGTTTCGAGAAGGTCGGCTGACAGGGTCGCCAC
Organism: Ruegeria sp. AM5; assembly: GCF_056540645.1. Taxonomy (NCBI): domain Bacteria; kingdom Pseudomonadati; phylum Pseudomonadota; class Alphaproteobacteria; order Rhodobacterales; family Roseobacteraceae; genus Ruegeria; species Ruegeria sp. AM5. The sequence continues at coordinate 553,748 of NZ_JBQFXC010000001.1, forward strand.
GGTAAAGCTGCGGCGGGCCAGCACATAGTTCGACAAAGCCTCGGTCAGCGTACGGGGCATTTCAACACCGCTCATGACCGCACCTTGCACGATGGTGCGTGAAGATTCTTTGCGCAGATCCGATTCGAATTCGGAATCGGTCATTCCGACCTGTTCCAGCTGAAAGCGATAGGCTTCGCGGTCGAATGTACCGTTTACACCTTGGAACGCCGGTATCTGTACAATCTCGTCCTGCAGGTTCTCGTCACCGATCGAAATGCCAAGCTGTCCGACCTCGTTATCGATTGCGGCCAGCGCGATCAGGCGCGAAAGGGCAAGTTGATCAAGGCCAAGATCATGTGCCTGCGAAATCTGCATTGCCTGACCGGTTTGCGCTTCGACGGCCCGGATCTCGCGCTGAAGCTCACGAAAATACGCGTCGACCGAAATGCTTTCATCACCGACCTGCGCAACCGTACGCACGGTTCCGGTCAGGCTGGTGGCGCCAAAGCCCGCAAGGCCCAGCATCAAAAGACCCATGAGAATCCAGACAAAGGTTTTGGATAGGTTTTTCATGCCTGCGGCCATGGTGCCCTCTTGGTTTTGTCGGCAAATGTCTGCCCAGTCGGTTGCGGCCCTGAATACGATGCGTGCAGCCGGGGGGCAAGCTTAGAAGGACAAGCCCTGCAATCGGTCGAACAATTGCGCGATACCGGCGCGGTCGAGGTTGGCAAATGCTACACGAACCTGCCGCTTTCCCGCGGAATCGCCCTCTGGCATGAACATGGTACCCGGCAAAAGCAGTATACCTGCCTCGGGTACCAGCCGTCGGGCCAATTCGTCGGAAGCGATGCCAAAGGGATGTTCGAGGTAGGCAAAGTAAGCGCCAAGTCCCAAAAGACGCCAGCCTTTGTCTTCAAGGCGTGGCATTCCTTCCGCGATGGCCTCTCTTCGGTCGAGAATTTCATCTCGTTCACCCGCAACCCATTGGGTCAAGTTCCGCATGCCCCAAAGCGCGGCAAACTGGCCGATCTGGCCGGGGCAGATTGCGACCGTGTCCAGAAATTTCTCGATCTCCGCCAAAAGGGCGGGGCTGGTTGAAATCGCGCCAACACGGTGACCGGTCAGGCGATAGGCTTTTGAGAACGAGTAGAGATGGACAAACGTATCGTCCCAACCCGATTGCTGGAACAGGTCATGAGGCGCGCCTGATCGGCTGTCGAAATCGCGATAGGTTTCGTCAACCAACAGACGAAGCCCCGTTTCCCGCGCAAGATCATAGAAGCGGCGCACCAAGTCCGAAGGGTATTCGACACCACCGGGATTGTTCGGCGTCACCAACGAAATCGCCCGTGTCTTTTCGGTGATAAGGGCGCGGGCGCGCTCCGGATCGGGAAGCAAATCATCGTCTGTGGGCAAATCAACGGCTTTTACCCCGGCCATATCCAGCCACATCTTGTGATTGAAGTACCAAGGGGTCGGAAGGATCACCTCATCCCCCTGATCGGTAATTGCCGAAATCACGGCTGAAAAGGCCTGATTGCAACCCGAGGTGATTGCGATCTGATTCGCCGATACCTCAGCCGCATAATGTGCGCTGATCTGAGCCGCGAGTTCGGACCGCAGGTCATCGTTGCCCAGAACCGGGCCGTATAGATGCGCGCTGTCCTGCTCGACCGCGAATTCGGCCATTGCTTGCCGCAGCGCTAACGGGGGCGGATCGACCGGAGCCGCCTGACTGACATTGATCAACGGACTGTCAACCGCGAACTCGACTCCGTCCAGCCAACGGCGTGCCTCCATCACCGGAGGGGCAAAGGTGGCGGAAGTGCGGGTCATTGTCATGGTGAGTCCGTGATTTCAGCGCTTATGAAAAACGCTTGATTAATCAGTGCCCCGATAGGGTTCGACATATTGCAGGGCCATGTCCCATGGGAAGAAAATCCATGTGTCCTGACTGACCTCGGTAATGAAGGTGTCTACCATCGGACGGCCTTTAGGCTTGGCGTATACGGTCGCGAAATGCGCTTTGGGGAACATATCGCGCACCAGTTCCAGCGTTTTGCCGCTATCGACCAGATCGTCGATGATCAGAATACCGGTGCCATCATCCATCAGATCAGCATTGGGCGCTTTGAGAATTTCTGCTTCGCCCTGCGCCTGATGATGATAGGATTTCACGCTGACAGTATCGACCGTACGGATATCCAGTTCGCGGCTGACGATCATCGCGGGGGCCATGCCGCCACGTGTAATCGCCACGACCGCACGCCAAGCGCCGTCATCTGGTCCTTGCCCATCCAGACGCCACGCAAGAGCGCGCGAGTCGCGATGAATCTGATCCCAGCTGATGTGGAAGCCTTTTTCGTGTGGCAGGCGGTCCTTGGCGCTCATGGTCTGTTATCCTTTTTCAACGTCCGGTGCGTCGACGGCCTTCATTCCGACGATGTGATAGCCTGAATCCACGTGCAGATTCTCACCTGTCACTCCGCTGCTGAGATCAGACAGCAGATACAGGGCCGATTTACCAACATCATCGATGGTCACATTCCGGCGCAGGGGCGAGTTATACTCGTTCCACTTCATGATGTAACGGAAATCGCCGATGCCGCTGGCCGCGAGCGTTTTGATCGGGCCTGCCGAGATCGAATTCACGCGAATGCCGTCTTTGCCCAAATCCTCGGCCAGATACTTTACGGATGCCTCAAGGGCGGCTTTTGCAACACCCATTACATTGTAGTGTGGCATGACCTGTTCGGCGCCGTAATAGGTGAGGGTGATCGCACTGCCGCCTTCGTTCATCATTTTTTCCGCGCGCTGCATAACGGCGGTGAAAGAGTAGACCGAAACATCCATCGTCAGGTTAAAGTTCGCGCGCGACGTGTCGACGTAACGCCCGCGCAATTCGTTCTTGTCAGAAAAGCCAATGGCGTGGACGACGAAATCAAGTTTACCCCATTTCTTTTCGAGCGCGCTGAAGAGTTCATTAATTGATTCTTCGTCGCTGACGTCACAGGGCAAAACGATCTCGCTGCCCAACTGCGCCGCCAATGGATCGACGCGTTTTTTCAGGGCGTCCCCCTGATAGGAAAAGGCCAGCTCGGCCCCGGCGTCGGACAAGGCGCGGGCGATACCCCATGCGATTGATTTGTCATTGGCCAGTCCCATGATGAGGCCGCGTTTTCCGGCCATCAACTGATTTGACATCTTCGGTTCTCCGCCTGTCGTCGCATTGTGTTCGGTTGGTTTATGCCATTGATTGTCCTGCTTCAAGGCCATGCGCTCTTGCCCGCAGCGGGTTCTCGCCTTAGGGTCATGTTAATTGTTTCCTGGGGATGGAAATGAACGAGCATAATGGCATCTTCGCCGGGGCTGATCCGTTTGAAATCGCGGATCGGTGGCTGGCCGAGGCAGAAAAGACCGAACCGAATGATCCTAATGCGATTGCTTTGGCAACCGTGGACTCGGAAGGTTTGCCGAATGCCCGTATGGTTCTGCTGAAGGAAATCGAGAAGGACGCGTTTGTTTTCTATACGAACTATCACAGCGCCAAGGCTCAGGAGTTGGACAGCGCCCACAAAGCGGCTTTTGTGATGCATTGGAAATCTTTGCGGCGACAAATCCGTGTTCGTGGTACAATCACCAAGGAAGATGGGCCGCAGGCGGACGCATACTACGCCTCGCGCTCGCTCAAAAGCCGCTTGGGTGCTTGGGCGTCACACCAGTCGCAACCGCTGGAAAGTCGTGCATCCCTGATGGCCGAAGTGGCTAAAGTGACCGCAAAGTTGGGTACCAACCCGCCTCGCCCTGAATTTTGGGGGGGATACCGTGTAACACCTGTCGAAGTCGAGTTCTGGGCCGATGGTGCCTTCAGGTTGCATGACAGGTTTCAGTGGAAGCGACAAAATGTCGATTCCGACTGGCAAGTGCTGAGGTTAAATCCATGACGTTCGCGTTGCGTGAAATGCAACTGTTTGCAGACAATAGCTTTTTTCAGCTTGAATTTGCGAGCCAAAACATAAACAAGAAACCCTTAACGACTTGCCTATCGTAATGGGAAAACAGTGCCAGAAGATCTGAACAGCATGTACCGCGTCCGTGGACACGTAAAATGGTTCGATCCCGCCAAGGGATACGGATTTGTTGTGTCTGACGAAGGCGGCCCGGACATTCTGTTGCACGTCAACGTGCTGCGAAACTTCGGGCAAAGCTCGGTCGCGGATGGCGCCGGCATCGAGATCATGACCCACAAAACTGATCGCGGTGTTCAAGCGGTCGAAGTGATCAGTGTTGACCCGCCTGTTCGCGCGGAAACCATGATGTTGGCCGATTTTGCCGAGCTTGATCCAACCGTGATCGGCAGCGCTCCGCTTGAGGCTGCGCGCGTCAAATGGTTCGACAAGGGCAAAGGGTTTGGCTTTGCCAATGTTTTCGGCAGCAGTGAAGACGTATTCCTGCATATCGAGGTGCTACGTCGTTCTGGGTTGGCAGATCTGCAACCGGGCGAAGCGCTGGCCATGCGGGTCATTGATGGCAAGCGCGGAAGAATGGCCGCGCAGGTTCTGGCCTGGGAAGCGGCCCTGAACGACTAGGTTCTGAATGATGAGAACGGCTTTCGTACTGGCGCTCCTGAGTTTTTTGATTGGCGGGATCGCGCGGGCTGAATGCCGTCCGGATCGTGTCGAGCTTCGAAATGATCTGGCAGAGGTTCGCTTCGACGTTGAGCTGGCCATCACACCGAAAGAGCGATCGCGCGGATTGATGTTTCGCGAAAGCATGCCGAACAGATCTGGAATGTTGTTTGTTTTTGATCCGCCGCAACCTGTTGCGTTCTGGATGAAGAATACCCTGATTCCGCTTGATATGATCTTTGTTGATCGCGCGGGCACGGTGACGCGTGTGCACGAAGGTGCAATTCCGGGGGATCTGAGCCCAATCGAAGGCGGCGATTCGGTTTATGCGGTCCTGGAAATCAACGCTGGCCTAGCCGAGCGTTACGCCATTCGGCCTGGTTCGCAGATGCGCCACGAAGTTTTTTCGCAAGGTCCTGCAATTTGGCCCTGTTAGGGCTTTTCAAATCAGATCGGCACGTTTAGGAAGGCGCACGGTCCGGGGCGTGGCGCAGTCTGGTAGCGCACCTGTTTTGGGTACAGGGGGTCGTAGGTTCGAATCCTGCCGCCCCGACCATTTTTCCTCTACACTGGCGTTCCGCCATAGTCGGTGTAGAGTTTGGAAAATTCCCTGTCCAAATCTTTGCTTTCAATAGGTATTCTAAGAGTTGAACCATCTTTCTGCGGAACCAGAAAGTACAACTCTGCGTCCACGCGATACCCGGCCTGATTCTTGGTCGAGCTCAGCCGCGTTACGATTTGCGGCAAGTTCTGCGGATAGCCGTTGAAGCTGAGAATCAAATACGCCGTTGCCTCGGGCGGCAAGGTCTCGCGGCATTCAAAGATGCTTGCGGTGGTCTTGATATACTTGTCGCCCGGCCCCGCGCAGTCGGTCCTGAAGGAATTGATAAGGTTCTGCGGATAACCGTCGAATTGCGCGCTGCGAGATGCAGGTGGTGCTTCCTGTGATGTGCAGGACACGATTAGCGCCACAATAGTTAACAATGAAATCAAACGCATGTAGAGTAGATTTCCCATCCAGAAATGTCGTGTGATTTCAAGTATGGCACGCGCTGCGATGTCGTGACGATGATTCTCTGAACATGTCCTTAACGCGGGATCGGTTGATCAATGACCTCTAACTGTGGCGGAAAACACGAGAAATCACTCTGAAACATCAAGGCGGAATAGGCTGCTCGTCCGGGACATGTCTGTGGAGGAATCGCGATGCGGCGAAATTCCGCCGGTTCAGCAAAACAGGTCAAGCTAAAAGATTCCAAAAATGACCGAAAAAGCCCGTTGACCAACTATGGGAATATACGTCAGATTGTATGGGCCGAAAGACGAGCCACTAAATCTGGTAGGCAATGACCGGAAAAGGCATCGGGCGAGGGACGGAAAGCATACCACTAAGACGTAGACCGTATTCGCGGTTCTGCGCTGTTCTAGGCAGCGTCCGGTCCCTTGCGTCTCAAATTCGTCGGTAGTGCGGGCGGCACCCCGCAGCATCAAGATTTAGTGCCGGGACTTGAAATTTGGACAGATCGAAGCTGGGGCAGCGGACATGAAGATTGACAGGAAATTCACCAAATCGGGGCAGGACGCATACGCAGAACTGGACTTTGTGTCTGCGACTTCGGAAATCCGGAACCCGGACGGCACCATCGTTTTCCGCCTCGACGATATCGAAGTTCCTTCAAAGTGGAGCCAGGTAGCCAGCGACGTCATCGCGCAGAAATACTTCCGCAAGGCTGGTGTTCCTTCGGCCCTGAAGAAGGTCAAGGAAAAGGACGTTCCCGAATTCCTGTGGCGCTCAGTTCCGGCCGAAGGTGCTGAATTCGGTGGTGAAACCTCTTCCAAGCAGGTGTTCGACCGTCTGGCCGGTGCATGGGCGTACTGGGGCTGGAAGGGCGGCTATTTCTCGACCGAGGAAGACGCGCGCGCTTACTTCGATGAGATGCGCTATATGCTGGCGACCCAGCGCGCCGCGCCGAACTCGCCACAGTGGTTCAACACCGGTCTGCATTGGGCATACGGAATCGATGGTCCGGCGCAGGGGCACCACTATGTCGACTATAAAACCGGCAAGCTGACCAAATCGAAATCCGCTTACGAACATCCGCAGCCGCACGCGTGCTTCATCCAGTCAGTCGATGATGATCTGGTGAACGAAGGCGGCATCATGGATCTGTGGGTGCGCGAGGCGCGCCTGTTCAAATACGGCTCGGGTACCGGGACCAACTTCAGCCATCTGCGTGCAGAAGGCGAAGCGCTGTCGGGTGGCGGCAAGTCCTCGGGCCTCATGGGCTTTCTCAAGATCGGCGACCGCGCCGCTGGCGCGATCAAATCAGGCGGGACAACCCGTCGAGCAGCAAAGATGGTGATCGTCGATGCAGATCACCCGGACATCGAGCAATTCATCGAATGGAAGGTGATCGAAGAGCAAAAGGTGGCCTCGATCGTTGCCGGATCGAAGATGCACGAGAAGATGCTGAACGGCATTTTCGAGGCCATCCGCAGCTGGGACGGTGCGCAAGACGATGCGTATGATCCCAACAAGAATGAAAGCCTGAAGAAAGCGGTTCGCGAGGCCAAAAAGGTCGCGATCCCTGAGACTTACATCAAGCGCGTGCTGGATTACGCCAAGCAGGGCCATGACAGCATCGAATTCCCGACATACGACACGGACTGGGATTCGGAAGCCTATAGCTCGGTATCGGGCCAGAACTCGAACAACTCGATCCGCGTAACCAACGCGTTCCTGACTGCGGTCGAGAAAGACGCGGATTGGGAACTGATCAACCGCACCGATGGCAAGGTCGCCAAGACCGTCAAAGCACGTGATCTTTGGGAAAAGGTCGGCCACGCCGCATGGGCTTGTGCCGATCCGGGCATCCAGTTCCACGACACCGTCAACGAATGGCACACATGCCCCGAAGACGGTCAGATCCGCGGCTCGAACCCGTGCTCGGAGTACATGTTCCTAGACGACACGGCCTGTAATCTGGCGTCGATGAACCTGCTGACCTTCCTGAAGGATGGTGAGTTCCAGGCAGCGGACTACATGCACGCCTCGCGTCTGTGGACCCTGACGCTGGAAATCTCGGTGACCATGGCGCAGTTCCCGTCTAAGGAAATTGCGAAACTCTCTTACGATTTCCGTACGCTGGGTCTGGGTTATGCCAACATTGGCGGTCTGCTGATGAACATGGGCTATAGCTATGACTCGGATGAGGGGCGTTCGATCTGTGGCGCGCTGACCGCGATCATGACCGGTGTGGCTTATGCGACCTCGGCAGAGATTGCAGGCGAGCTTGGCCCGTTCAAAGGATATGAGCGCAACGCAGACCATATGCTGCGCGTCATCCGCAACCACCGTCGTGCGTCGCAAGGAGTGACCGATGGTTATGAAAAACTGGCTGTTAAGCCGGTGCCTCTGGATCACGACAATTGCCCGGATAAGCGTTTGATCGATCTGGCCATGTCAGCTTGGGATGAAGCGCTGAGCCTCGGCGAAAAGAACGGTTATCGCAACGCGCAGGCCACAGTTATCGCACCAACCGGCACCATCGGTCTGGTGATGGATTGCGACACGACCGGGATCGAACCGGACTTTGCTCTGGTCAAGTTCAAGAAGTTGGCCGGCGGTGGTTACTTCAAGATCATCAACCGCTCGGTGCCTTCGGCGCTGGAAAAGCTGGGCTATTCCTCGGCTCAGATCGAAGAGATCGTGGGTTATGCGGTTGGTCATGGCACCATCGGCAACGCGCCGGGGATCAACCACACCTCGCTGACCGGTCATGGTTTTGGCCCGAACGAGTTGGCAAAAGTAGATGCCGCACTGGAAAGCGCGTTCGACATCCGGTTCGTCTTCAACCAGTGGACGCTGGGTGAAGACTTCTGCACCGGCGTTCTGGGCATCCCGGCGACCAAGCTGAATGACCCGACTTTCGATTTGCTGCGCCATCTGGGCTTTGCCAAGGCGGATATCGACGCGGCCAACGACCATGTTTGCGGAACCATGACGCTGGAAGGTGCGCCGCATCTGAAGGAAGAGCACTATTCGATCTTCGACTGCGCCAACCCGTGCGGCAAGAAAGGCAAGCGTTTCCTTGGGGTTGATAGCCACATTACCATGATGGCTGCAGCGCAAAGCTTTATCTCGGGCGCGATCTCAAAGACGATCAACATGCCCAATGACGCGACCATCGAGGACTGCCAGAAGGCATACGAACTCAGCTGGTCGCTGGGTGTGAAGGCGAACGCGCTGTACCGCGACGGCTCGAAACTGTCGCAGCCTCTGGCGGCGGCGCTGGTCGAAGATGACGATGAGGCAGCCGAAGTACTAGAAAGCGGTTCGACGCAAGAAAAAGCCGTCGTTCTGGCCGAGAAGGTGATCGAGAAGGTTGTGGTCAAGGAAATGATCCGCAGCCACCGCGAGAAACTGCCGCATCGCCGCAAGGGCTATACCCAAAAGGCGATCGTTGGCGGCCACAAGGTCTATCTGCGGACTGGCGAGTTCGAAGACGGCAAATTGGGCGAGATTTTCATCGACATGCATAAGGAAGGCGCTGGCTTCCGGGCGATGATGAACAACTTTGCCATCGCTGTGTCGGTTGGCCTGCAATACGGCGTGCCGCTGGAGGAGTTCGTCGACGCTTTCACCTTCACCAAGTTCGAACCGGCCGGGATGGTGCAGGGCAACGACTCGATCAAAAACGCGACGTCGATCCTTGATTACATCTTCCGCGAACTGGCTGTGTCCTATCTGGACCGCACCGATCTGGCGCATGTCAAACCCGAAGGCGCAACCTTCGACGATCTGGGTCGCGGCGAAGAGGATGGTCTGTCCAACGTATCGGAAATCAGTGAAAGCGCGGCAACCAAATCTCTGGAAGTGCTGAAACAAATCAGCTCGACTGGGTATCTGCGCAAGCGGCTACCGCAGGATCTGATGGTCTTCAATGGTGGTCAAGCCGACGTGTCCGGTATGGCCGAAACCGCAGCGACATTCGAAGCACCCGCTGAGACGGCGGTTGCGACCGGAATGGACGCCCGTACCAAAGCCAAGATGCAAGGGTACGAGGGCGATCCATGCGGCGAATGCGGAAACTACACGCTGGTGCGCAACGGCACCTGCATGAAATGCAACACTTGCGGCGCAACTAGCGGGTGTAGCTGAGTTTAGCGCCCCGGCAACCCGGGGTGCAGGGGTCGGATGCTGCCACAGTAACCGGCCCCGACGAATACGAAGCAAGGCGCTGAGACTTACCATCGATGCCTTGTTTCACTCGGCCGACATGCCCGTGTCGGCCGGGAACAGGGTGGGGCGGAATATTTGCTCCCTCCCACTCTCTCACGGGACGGGTGCGCTCGTCCCATGCGCAGTCCAGGCCGCAGGCAAAAAAACACCGGGCGGTCAACGAAATGAGCCTGGAAGGCGAAACTGACAGGGGGCTTCGGCCCCCTTTCTTTTTTTCAACCCCGAGTCGTGGATTTGAGCAGGGCATTGCCGGATCATCCTGTTTGGATCGGGCAAGAGTTGCCGAAGCCACGACTGGCCATTTCGTCCGGCAATCGTCCGCAAATGCGACTCAGTCAAACACGCAAAGATTGGCTTGAAAGCAGCCATATCAATCTGAGCGGGTGACACGCCTACAGGATGGCCTTTTTTTGGCGCTTGTCCGGACGCAAACACTCAAGAAAACGCAATCAGGAGGCATAACATGAAACCGCAAATTCTGGCCCTTATCTCAACCTTCGCACTTGGCCTGCCGACATTGGCTGTTGGCCAAAGTGCTGCCGATACCAACGGCGACGGCGTACTGACGATCGATGAAGTTCAGGCCGTCGTGCCTGACGTTGATGCCGAAGGCTTTGCGCAGATGGACGCAAACGGCGACGGTGCGCTGGATCAGGATGAGATCACCATCGCTGAACAAGCGGGCCTGCTGCCGCCGTCCAACGGTTGATCAAGCAGGAATACTGGCGGCCCGGAGGCCCCGGGCCGCTTATTTTTCAGTGTCTTACGCGGGTAAGTAAATGTTGAACTTGCTGCGAATTTCCGCGTCCAGAAGCGGGTCGAATCTGGCCGGGGATGGCACGGCGAGGATCTCTTCCTTCCGCTTCACCGCCTTTTCGATCAGATCTGGTTTGCCAAGCTCAACCCATTCCTTCGGAGATGATCGGTCACCAAAGGTAGGATAGACGTAATCTGCCTGCATACGGCCTAGCGTCGCATCGGTGCCAAGATAATGCCCAGGACCACCCATGCAGACTTCGGCCATCTGGTCCAGTGCCAGTGTCTCGTCCGTCACCTCAATTCCGCGCACACAGCGCTGTGCCTGTCCGATCAGGTCATCGCTCAGGATCAGGCTCTCGTGGCAGAACCCCAGCAATGAGGCATGCATGCCTGCGGCCTCATACACCATGTTCAGGCCCGATAGCCCAGCCATGACGTTCGAACACATTTGTTCCCAACCGGCCTGCATGTCGGGCAATTTCGCGTCCGATGCACCAGCTGCGGCACCACCGGGCAGATCGTAAAACTGGTGCATTTGCGCGCAGCCCGCGGTTAGCAGAGCTTGTTCACCCGATCCGATGGACATAGCACCGGTGCGCAGGTCCAGACCAAAAGGCCAAGTGCCAAAAATCGCGGGTGCACCGGGCTTTACGGCGTTTACATAAACCAAACCCGCCAGACATTCGGCGGTGGCTTGTGTGATCGCTCCGGCAACGGTCGAGGGTGCGGTAGCTCCTGCCATGCCCGCAGAAAGCAACAAAACCGGCATTCCGGCCTTGATGCATTCTTCCATCACCTCGCAGCTTTCGGTGGCGAATTTCATCGGGGGCACAACGAAGCAGTTGGAGTTGGACATGAAGGGCCGCTCGCGCCACTTGTCCTCTCCGCCCGCGATCATGTGCAGCATCTCGATGGCGGGGGCCACATGGCTGGGCTCTGTGAACGACGTACCGATGTGTTTGAACGTGCCTGAGGTGGTGGCGTAGACCGTGTTCAGATCCATCTCAAGGTTGTCGGCGATATCTCGGCACACCATGGGGCGTTGAACAAAGTGAATGTTTTCAAGCTGTTCACAGATGCGAGTCGCGTCATGCAGGTCCTGCAGGGTCGAGTCGCGATATTCCTGCCCATGCACGTCGACCATGCTGACCGCTGCGCCTGCGGTGCCATAATGGACACGCGTTCCCGACAGCTCCAGATCCGATTTGCCGTCCCGGCTGTGCAGAGTGATCGAGCGATTGGCCTTGGCGATTGTGTCCTCGACCAATGCGCGCGGAAAGCGGATGCGGCCATCGTCGCCCAAGGTGCATCCCGCAGCCACGAGATAGTCGATCCCACTTTGTGGCGCATCAGCAAGGCCGATGGTTTCCAGTGCGGTCAGAGCGGCCTCGTGGATGCGTTCGATCTGTGCTTGGGTCAGAACCTTCAGGGTTCCGCCCTCCATACCAGGCCGAATCGGGCGAAGATGTTCCGGAAGAGCTGACGCACGGGCGGCACGACGCGCTGCGCGGCCACCGCTGCGGGATGAGTTTCGGGTTTGTTCGTTCATGTGTGTGTCCGGTCAAAAAAGTACGTTGTGGGTGAGTGTACCTAGACCAGTGCTGGCCGTCCTCGTGCCGCACGACCGCGATCCGCACCAATGGTGCGGCTGACCAGCCGAATTTTCCAAACTTCGTTATTCATCAACTTCCTCAGTCTGATGCGCCCATTGTTTCAATGCACTTTTGGACAATCTGTTCTGTTTGCGACTTTGGACTAATTTTATTGGGCCATCAGTCAAAATGAACTGGGCGCAAATCCTCGTGACTAAATGTTTTTTTCCAATTGCGGTAAGAATCTGTTAATCTGCACGTAGTTATTTGGATTTGTACCTTAGGTTTAAGTAAATACTGGGGTTGGCTGATCAGCAGATCGCTGCCTCGGGGATGCGCCCAAACCGGCAACGGATGTTTGGAGGTCTGCATGAAGTCATTACTGGCCGCACTCGCCGCAGCACTGATAACAGGTGCAGGGCAGGTTGTGGCAGAAGACTGGACAGGCGCGTACGCTGGTTTCAGCTTTGGTTATGCAGATGTTGATGGGTCCGGAGGGGCAGGCGGAAGCGGGGGCAGTTTTGGCCCGCTGATCGGATACGACTATGATTTTGGAAATTTCGTACTTGGCGGTGAGTTGGAATATAACCGCCTGAATCTTGATCTGGGACAATCCGAAGGAAGCCTTGATAGTATGTCGCGATTGAAGTTGCGCGGCGGCTACGACTTTGGATCAGCCCTTGGCTATGTTGTCTTGGGAACCGCGCGGGCCAGTACGTCGGGTGACAGTGATACGGCAGCCGTCTACGGGATCGGTGTTGCCTATCCGCTTGGCGAACGGTTTGTAATCAGTGGCGAAGCGCTGCGGCAGAACTTCGATGATATACCGGAGTCTGGTCGAAGCCTCGACGCAAATGTGTTCAACTTGCGCACCACATTCCGCTTCTGAAACTCGGTGGTCGATTGTCATCCCTCTGCCAATTGAGCGGCAAATTCGCATAGGGTCTGTAGCGATGTGACGAATTTCTCGTCATCGATTGTCATGGCCACGCGGATGTGACCTGCGGCGGCAGAACCAAAGCTTTCACCGGGCATCACAGCGATGGCATGCGTGTCCAGCAGCGCATTTGCGAACACATCACCGCTAAGACGCGTAGCCCGGATATCCAGCATCAGATACATCGCGCCTTGCGCCGGTATTAAGGTGACGACCTGCTGCGCAGCCAGCACTTCAATCGCCAGAGCGCGGCGGCGGCGAAACGGCGCGGCAATTTTGTCTTCGAGAGGTTGTCCCACGCTCAGCGCATAGTTGGCCGCATCCTGTATAAAGCCGGGCACACCATAGGTTGTGTGTGTTGCCAAGTTGATCAGGTGGTCGATCACGCCTTCCGGAGCAACGATCCACCCACAACGCGAGCCAGTCATGGCATGAGATTTCGACATTGAACCCACGACCAGAGTGCGCTCAGCCATGCCGGGTAGGGCGCGCGGTGACAGGTGTTCACCCTCCCAAACCTGCGTATCGTAGACTTCATCGGAAATCAGCCATAGATCGCGGCGCTGACAAACCTCGGCGATGGCAGAAAGTGTTTCGGCGGAATAGACCACACCAGTTGGATTGTTTGGGGAGTTTATCAGCAGCGACACCGCCCCGCCTGCCGCGCCATCGATATCGGAAGCGCGAGGTTGGAACAAATCTTCGGCGCGTGTTTCTATGCGTTTGGCTACCGCTCCAACGCCACGGATCGTGCCGGGGTAGGTGGCATAATACGGATCCAGGTAGAGCGCGATATCGCCCGGATCGCAAAGCGCGGTGTGCGCCGCAAACAATGCGGCCTGACCGCCAGGGGTGATGATAACGTTGTTGCGTGTGGTCGCTACACCTGTTCGCATTTGGACACGGGCGGCCACAGTATCACGCAGCAGATCAGTGCCCGGAACCATCGCGTATCCTGTGTGCCCGCTGCGGGCCGAACTTTCCATGGCCGACAATATTGACTGATCGGTCCGAATGTCATGCTCGCCGATCGTCAACTCGGTAACGGCATGGCCTTCGGCAATCATCCGACGCGCGCGGATGAACACCTCCCAGCCGTCTGATCCACCCTCGGTCAGATGCGTAATGCGATGCGATAGTTTCAAGGGATTCTCCCGACCGGCTATGACGCCGAATGGGGCAAAGCACAGCAATTTTGTCAATCAGCTTCGCAGCGGCAAACTCGCCTGTATCTTCTTGGTCAGCGATGCACGGACAATATCGTATGAGGTGATCAGGCGATGTTGCATCTCGTCGGCGTCGGTTTCCCACGGCAGGCGAACCCAGCTGCGGTGAAAATACGGGGCCTTGGTACCAATCCCTGCGTCGATCAACATCTGCGCGGTCTCAATGTCGGTTGTCTTGACCGATACACCATCCCCGACCGAGCCGACGCAGGCAAACATCTTGCCGCCCACTTTCCATGCGTCGTGGCCTCCGCCCCAAGGATCCGAGAGTTCGGCTCCGGGCAGGTCAGCGCAAATAGTGTTAACGAATTCACGGCTCATGGCGGGCAGAGTGCCGCCGCGGATTGTAAAACTCAAGACTTGGCTCAGAGCGGTAGCCGTGCTAGGCAAAGCGCATGAACCGGAAAACTTGCATCATTATCTGCTGCATTACCTGCTGATTTCTCAAGCGGGCCGGTTTCTTTCGTTTTCATCTCTGAGACAAGTTGCTAAGCCCGCGCCAACGCGTGACGTATATGCTGTTTCAGGAGCACGACCCGATGACGACGATCAAACTGCACAACACAAGGACACGGACGAAAGAGGATTTCGCGCCGATCGATCCCGATAATGTGCGGATGTATGTCTGTGGTCCGACGGTCTATGATAGGGCGCATCTGGGGAACGCACGGCCTGTGGTTGTGTTCGACGTGCTCTATCGTTTGTTGCGGCATGTATACGGTGCTGATCACGTGACCTATGTGCGCAATTTCACCGACGTGGATGACAAGATCAACGCCACCGCATTGTCGCGCAAGAAGGCTGGGGCTGACGGGTCTTTGGAACAGTTGGTGCAGGAACGTTCGGACGAAACCATCGGCTGGTATCTGCACGACATGGGCGCGCTGGGGGCGTTGGAACCCAACGCGATGCCGCGCGCCACAGAGTATATCGCGCAGATGATTGCGATGATCGAAGACCTGATGGACAAGGGGCATGCCTATGCCGCCGAGGGTCACGTGTTGTTCGCGGTGGACAGCTGGAAGGAACACTACGGTGCGCTGTCGGGGCGGTCGGTTGATGACATGATCGCCGGGGCGCGGGTCGAGGTCGCGCCTTACAAGAAGAACCCGATGGATTTTGTGCTGTGGAAGCCGTCGACCGATGAGTTGCCCGGCTGGGACAGCCCATGGGGCCGGGGGCGTCCGGGGTGGCATATCGAATGCTCGGCCATGAGCTATGAATTGCTGGGCGAGAGCTTTGATATTCACGGTGGCGGCAACGATCTGATGTTCCCGCACCACGAGAACGAGATTGCTCAGAGCAAATGTGCCCATCCGCATGGCGAATTCGCGCGTGTCTGGATGCATAATGAGATGCTGCAGGTCGAGGGCAAGAAAATGTCCAAATCGCTGGGCAATTTCTTCACCGTTCATGATCTGCTTGAGCAGGGTGTGCCGGGTGAAGTGATCCGGTTTGTGTTCCTGCAGACCCATTATCGCAAGCCGATGGACTGGACCGAGAAGAAGGCGCGCGAAGCCGAGGCAACATTGCGCAAGTGGCGGGCGTTGACAGCGGGCATCGAGCCCGCCGCCACCGCGGCACCTGCGGTCATCGATGCGCTTGCGGATGATCTGAACACGGCAGGTGCCATCGCGGAACTGCATCGTTTGGCTGCAGATGGTGATGCTTCGGCTTTGCTGGCAAGTGCGCAGCTGGTTGGACTGTTGGGGGACGATATGGGCGCTTGGGCCGAGACCGCTTCGGCTAATCTGTCGTCTCATGCAGAAAAGCTGGCCGCTGCGCGCGCGTTTGCGATGC
Source organism: Ruegeria sp. AM5 (assembly GCF_056540645.1). NCBI lineage: Bacteria > Pseudomonadati > Pseudomonadota > Alphaproteobacteria > Rhodobacterales > Roseobacteraceae > Ruegeria > Ruegeria sp. AM5. Next base: position 569,914 of record NZ_JBQFXC010000001.1, read on the forward strand.
AGAGCAAGGATTTCTCTGAGGTTGATCGTCTAAAGGCGGCATATATCGCCGCCGGGCTTGAGGTTCGGATGAGCAAGGATGGTGTGGAATTGGTGCCCGGCGCCGGATTCGACGCCGCCAAGCTGGAGGGGGTCGAATGACCAAGGAACGCCTTTACCTCTACGACACCACGTTGCGCGACGGGCAGCAAACTCAGGGTGTGCAGTTCTCGACAGCCGAGAAGGTGCAGATCGCGCAGGCGTTGGATTCGTTGGGGATTGATTACATCGAAGGGGGTTGGCCCGGAGCGAACCCGACCGACAGTGCGTTTTTTGAAAGCGCGCCTGAGACGTCGGCCTGTATGACGGCGTTTGGAATGACCAAACGCTCGGGCAGGTCGGCTGAGAATGATGACGTTCTGGCGGCTGTAATGAACGCGGGAACACCAGCCGTTTGTCTGGTTGGGAAATCGCACGATTACCACGTGACCCACGCACTTGGTATCACGCTGGAGGAAAACACCGAGAACGTTCGCGCCTCGGTCGCGCATATCGTGGCGCAGGGGCGGGAGGCTCTGTTTGATGCCGAGCATTTTTTTGATGGCTACAAGGACAACCCGGAATATGCGGTTGAAGTCTGCCGCGCTGCGCTTGATGCAGGGGCACGGTGGGTGGTTCTGTGTGACACCAATGGCGGAGCATTGCCGGCAGAGGTCGGGCGGATCGTATCCGAGGTGATTGCGGCCGGTCTGCCGGGGGATCGGCTGGGCATTCATACGCATAACGACACCGAGAACGCAGTGGCGTGCTCGCTGGCTGCAGTCGATGCGGGGGCGCGGCAGATTCAAGGTACGTTGAATGGGTTGGGAGAGCGCTGTGGCAATGCCAACCTGACCGCTTTGATCCCAACGCTGATGCTGAAAGAACCCTATGCCTCGTGCTATGAGATCGGAGTGATGCCCGAGGCGCTGGCCGGGCTGACGCGCATCAGCCGGATGCTGGATGATATCCTGAACCGAGTGCCCAGCAAGCAGAGCGCCTATGTGGGCGCGTCGGCTTTTGCGCATAAGGCCGGGCTGCATGCCAGCGCGATCCTCAAGGACCCGACAACCTATGAGCATATCGATCCGGCAAGTGTTGGAAATGCGCGCATCATTCCGATGTCGAACCAGGCTGGGCAATCGAACCTGCGTAAACGTCTGACCGATGCGGGATTGGCCGTAGAAGCGGGCGATCCGGCGTTGGGACGTATCCTTGAGCGGATAAAACTGCGCGAGGCCGAGGGGTATTCCTACGACACCGCGCAGGCTAGTTTTGAGCTGCTGGCGCGGGATGAGTTGGGGCAATTGCCCGAATTCTTTGAGGTCAAGCGCTATAAGGTGACCGTTGAGCGCCGGAAAAACAAATACAACAAGATGGTCAGCCTGTCCGAAGCGGTTGTTGTTGTGAAAGTGGATGGCGAGAAGAAGCTGTCAGTAAGTGAGTCGCTGGATGAAAGCGGTAGCGATCGCGGTCCGGTGAACGCGCTTGCCAAAGCTCTGGCTAAGGATTTGGGGCAGTATTCGCAGATACTGTCGGATATGCGGCTGGTCGACTTCAAGGTGCGCATCACTCAGGGCGGGACCGAGGCGGTCACGCGCGTGATCATTGACAGCGAAGACGGGCAAGGGCGGCGCTGGTCTACGGTTGGGGTGAGTGCGAACATAATTGATGCCTCGTTCGAAGCGCTGCTGGATGCGATTCAGTGGAAACTGGTGAGCGATTGCGCCCCGCAGTCAGCGGCCGCCGAATAAGGTGGAGTTCGACGACGACATCAAGGCTTGTGCTGCGCTGGTTCATCGGGCCGATCCCGATCGCTTTATGGCTGCCATGGCCGCGCCAGTTGAGGCACGGGCAGTTTTGTTCCCGATTTATGCGCTGAACGTCGAGGTGGCCCGTGCCCCGTGGGTGACGCAAGAGAGCATGATCGCCGAGATGCGGCTGCAATGGTGGCGCGATGCCTTGCAAGAGATTGCCGAAGGTCCATCTGTTCGTCGGCACGAGGTTGTTACGCCATTGTCGCGCGTGATTTCTCCGCATCTGGCAGCGCTGCTGGATGAATATGTGGCCGTAAGGCGTTGGGATATCTATCTTGATCCGTTCGAGGATGAGGCGCATTTTGACGCCTATATTGCCCATAGCGCTGGGACATTAATGGTGGTGTCGGCGCAGGCTCTGGGTTCGGCGGATGAAACTGTTCTGCGTGATTTCGGATATGCAGCGGGGATCGCGAATTGGCTGCGCGCAATTCCCGAGCTTGAGGCACGTGGGCGCATTCCTTTGCTGGACGGAACCCATGACGGGGTTCGGGCGCTGGCGCAGAAGGCTTTGGACCGATTGGCGCGGGCGCGGTCCGCCCGCAACGAGGTCTCGGCACAAGCACGGCCTGCGCTCTATGCGGGGTGGCAGACGGAATGGGTGTTGCGGACTGCATTGGCCAGACCGGACCGGGTGGCCGCAGGTGCGTTGGCTCAGGGTGAAATCCGACGTCGGTTTACCCTGATGAAAACGGCAGCGACCGGGCGCTGGTAACGTCAGACGGTTTGTGGGTCCGATGGCCTCAGAACCAGCCACAGCAGCGCGCCACCTGCAAGGGTCAGCAGCGGGATCATGGCGAGGTTTACGGCCGTCCAACCCTCGACCGCTGAACCGCCCGAGCAGTTCATCAATCCGCCAGAGGCAAGCGAGGCAAAGGTCACGCCGCCAAACACCAGCAAGTCATTCAGGCCCTGCATTCGCCCGCGTTCGTGCACTTCATGCGAGTCTGCCAACATGCTGGTGGCGCCAATGAAGCCAAAGTTCCATCCGATGCCAAGCAGGATTAGGGCGACGAAAAAGTTACCTAGATCAACACCTTGCAGGGCGACAATGCCTGCGCCGCCAAGGATTGCCAAACCGAGAGCTACGATCTTTTCGACCCCAAACCGCGCGATCAGGTGGCCGGTGAAGAAGCTGGGAATGTACATCGCCAGTACGTGGCTGGTGACGATATCCGCGGCATCACCTTCGGTATATCCGCACCCGACGACGGCCAAAGGTGTAGACGTCATTACAAGGTTCATCAGCGCGTAGGAAACCATTGCGCAGATGATCGCTACTGCGATGCGTGGAGTTTTCAGCAACTCCAGCCGTGTGCGACCTTTGGGTTCATCTTCGGTCGGTTTCGGCGGAGTAGGGATGTCGAGAAAGAAGAACAGGGCTGAGCCGATTACGTTGATCGCGATCACCGCCAGATAAGTGCCCAAAAACGGGACCACATACGCCTGCGAGGTCAGCTTGACGATCTGAGGGCCGATGATCGCCGCCGCAAGCCCTCCGGCCATGACGTATGAGATCGCCTTGGGCCGAAATGCATCAGAGGCGGTGTCTGCTGCTGCAAAGCGATAAAAGCCATGTGCACTCATGTATATGCCGGTCAGGAAGCTGCCAATTAGGAAGATCGGGAACGAGCCGAGATAAAGGCCGTAAGCCCCGATAACGCCCCCTGCGGCACCTGCGGTTGACCCCACAAGGAACCCTGCACGACGTCCCCAGCGTTGCATGATGGCCGAGATCGGTGTCGCCGCCAGCATCGAACCCAGAACGATCAGTGAAATCGGCAGTGTTGCGAGGCAGGCGTTGCTGGCCAGCGATTGGCCTGCCAGCCCGCCGACGATGAACATCATGGGCATCTGTGCACCCAGGATTGCCTGTGCTGCCACCAAAACGGCGACGTTGCGTTTGGCCTGACTGTCGTCAGGGGTGGCAGCGATCATTGTCATGGGCGAATGGTTATCTACGATTGAGACTTGGCACAAGCGGGTTGCATATGCGGCACATCCGCCTAACGTGCGGACAAGGATCACTTATCGGAGAGCGCATGTCCGTCGGACGCATCATCGAAACCCCGGACTGCGTGACGGAAGGGGCCGATTGGCTGGCCGGGGCCTGCCCCAGGATGGCTTATGCGATGAAGCAAACCGGACCCCTGCCACTCAGGCGCAAGCCTGACGGGTTCGCCCAATTGCTCAGCGCGATTGTCAGTCAGCAGGTCAGCGTGGCCTCGGCAAACGCAATCTGGAAGAGGCTGCAGGACGCAAAACTGACCGGTCCGCGCAAGATTATGTGGGCCACTGATGATGATCTGCGCGCTGTGGGTCTCAGCCGTCAGAAAATTCGCTATGCCCGCGCCTTGGCTGAGGCGCGGATCGATTACAAAGCGTTGCGTGATGCGCCAGATGACGAAGTGGTCGCAATTCTGACCGAGGTACCGGGAATCGGTGTCTGGACTGCCGAGATTTATGCGATGTTTTCGCTGGGTCGCGCCGATGTGATTGCACCGGGCGATCTGGCCTTACAGGAAGCTGCACGCATCCTCTATGAATTGCCAGAACGACCAAAAGACAAAGAGTTACGCCAGATGGCTGAAGCATGGTCGCCGTGGCGATCGGTTGCGGCGCGGGTGCTGTGGGCCTATTACCGGGTCGCAAAAGACAGAGAAGGGATCAGATGACACGGGTTTTGAACGCGCTCAGGAAAGAGCCGGTTTCAGGCGACACACGCTCGGTCGTGGTGTTTGTGCATGGTTATGGTGCAAACGGGGCCGATCTTTTGGGGCTGGCTGATCCGTTGGGCGAGCATCTCCCGGATACGTTGTTTGTAGCTCCGGACGCGCCTGAACAGATCATCGGTATGCCCAACGGTTTCCAGTGGTTCCCGATCCCGTGGATTGATGGCTCATCCGAGGAGGAAGCCCGACGGGGTATGGAAATGGCGGTTGAGGATTTCAACGCGTTCCTTGATGCGCTGATGGTGGATGAGGATGTCCTGCCAGAGCAGGTAGTGCTGTTCGGTTTCAGCCAGGGCACGATGATGAGCTTACATGTAGCCCCGCGCCGCGAGGACCCAGTGGCCGGGATCGTAGCGTTCTCGGGCCGTTTGCTGGAACCTGATTTGCTGCCAGACGAAACCGTAAGTCGCATGCCGATCCTGCTGGTGCATGGCGATGCTGATGACGTTGTACCGCCGCAATCGTTGCCAGAAGCAGCTGAGGCACTTCAGGCGGCCGGGTTCAAAGAGGTTTATGCCCATATAATGAAGGGCACCGGCCACGGGATTGCTCCGGATGGCTTGAGTGTTGCGCTGGCCTTCATGCGGGATAAGCTGAGCCTCTGACTTGCGGGGCGATCTAAGGAGAGCTTGATGCTGATCGTGACAGGAGTGGTCGAAGTTTCAGATGCAGCGGTCGAGATAGCCATTGCTGCCGCGCAGGAAATGGTTGCGGAAACTCTGAAAGAACCCGGATGCCTAATCTATGAATTCAGTCAAATCCTGGGTCAGGCGACCCGCTTTCGGGTCTATGAGGAATGGCAGGATCAGGCCGCGCTTGAGGCCCATTTCGCGACCCCTCATATGGCTGCTTTTCAGGCGGCACTTGGTGAGGTCGGCGTTGTCTCTAGCGAAATCTACCGTGTGATCGGGGGCGAGAAGCAGCCGCTTCGCTGATCGATCACTCCCACAGCCTTCCTTCCGAGAATTCGACCGAGTTGCCTGCAGGGTCTCGTACATAGAGCGACCGGGCTCCGTTGGGCCAGTCGAACTCGGCATCGACAGGGATGTTCCAGTCCAACAGATGCTTGCGCATCACGGTGATTTCATCGCGGCTCAGGACAAGGCAAACATGGCTGGGACCACGCGCCCCATGCGGTGGGACCGGCAGATCAGGGTTGCCTGGTGGTTTCTCGGTTTCGCTGGCATTGAACAGCAATAGGACGGACCCGCCGATTCGATAGAACACATGGCGGTCGGTGACGCGCTGGATTTTCTCTAGCCCCAATATCTGACCATAGAAATCCTCGGCCGCATCTAGATCGTCGACATACAGCGCGGCTTCCAGGATGGCAGACGGGGCAGGGATATCCGGTGTTACCTTCATGCCCTAAGCCTATCACATCACGCAGTTTTTGTCACCGGCGCGGGCGGCGGTCCCGCTTGCGCGACGGTGCTGCGTCAACAGCTGGCATCGGCAGGCTTTCCCACTGACCGGGGTCAAGGCCGTCCAAAGACCAATCTCCAACACGGGCTCGGATCAGGCGCAGAGTTGGGTGCCCGACTGCGGCTGTCATCCGGCGAACCTGACGGTTGCGGCCCTCTTTAATCGTCAGTTCGATCCAACTGTCGGGCACTGTTTGGCGAACTCGGATCGGCGGCGTACGCGGCCATAGTGCTGTGGGCTCGTCAATCAGACGTGCCTTGGCAGGGCGCGTCAGACCATCTTTCAGCTCCACTCCGTCTCGTAGCGCCTTCAGCACGGCTGCATCGGGAATGCCTTCGACCTGAACCCAGTATGTCTTAGGCATCTTGTGCTTGGGGTCTGATATCTGCGCCTGCAATCGCCCATTATCAGTCAGCAGCATCAAACCCTCGCTATCCCGGTCCAAGCGTCCCGCAGGATAGACACCGGGCAGGTCGATGAATGCCGAGAGCGTGCTGCGGGGCGAGTCAGAATTGGCGCGGTCGGTGAACTGCGGCAATACATCGTAAGGTTTGTTGAAACGGATGAACCAGGACATGCCCCGCCATAGCTTGCCGACCACATCTGCGCAACCTGTGGATAAGTGTCACTTATCTGTTACGTATTCGGCCTAACCAATACCCGAGATGTTGTGTGAACTCGGCACTTGTCAGAGATTTAACACGATATATAGTTAACTTAAGGCCGGGGCGGGTGTTCTCCGCTCTGATGTCACAAACGGGCAGTACAGAGCGAGGAGCGATTCTGTTATGGACGGAGACTTCAGGACCGAATTTGTCAGGGAAACCGGTGCGCTCAAGCATCATCCGGCATTGGTTTTGAACGCCGATTACAGACCTCTTTCCTACTACCCGTTGTCTTTATGGCCGTGGCAGGAGGCGATCAAAGCTGCCTGGCTGGACAGGGTGGATATTGTTGCGGAATATGACGAGGTTGTCCGCAGTCCCAGTACCGAGATCCGAATACCCTCGGTCGTTGTCCTGAAAGACTATGTAAAACCCAGAAAGCGCGTGGCCTTCACGCGCTTTAATTTATTTTTGCGGGACGAATTCAAATGCCAGTACTGCGGCAGCCGTGAAAACCTGACCTTTGATCATGTTGTACCGCGCGCTGCGGGCGGGGTCACAAGTTGGCAGAATGTCGTTGCAGCGTGCAGTCCGTGCAATCTGCGCAAGGGCTCAAAATCCCTGCGACAAGCCAGAATGTCTCTGAATAAACCGCCGCGTCAGCCGGATGCTGAGGCTTTGCGCAATATCGGCCGGAAGTTCCCCCCGAACCATCTGCACGAAAGCTGGATCGACTTCCTCTACTGGGATGCCGAACTGGATCAGCTATAAACGCTAGCGTGCGCGCCAGGCTGCGATCCAGATCAGGACCAGACCCGTCGAAATCAATCCATTCCAGCCCGCCATGGAAATCCCGAACATCTCCCACGGGATGTCATCGCAACGCACGAGCGGGGCGGACATGATCTGATCCATTAACTCTTCTGCACTCAGGCCGCCGATATTACCAGATGTGCAGGTCGATGGGCCTTCCCACCAGCCTTGCTCGACCCCAGCATGGTAAAACCCTATTCCCGCCGTTGTGGCCGCCGCCAGAGCGCCTAGTAGGGGCAGGGGGCGGACGCCCGGGAAGGCAAAGGCTAGAGCACCAAGAATCACTGCGACACCATGGGGATACCGCTGCCAAATGCACATTTTGCACGGCGCTAGCCCACCGATGTACTGAAAGCCCCAAGCCCCAAGTAGCAACGCGGCCGAGCCGGATGCGGCAACCAGAACCAGAAGTCTTTTGCGCGTCATAAGTATTTCACCACAAGAAAGCCGCCAAACAGCAGGATTATGAATAGGGTAAACATCAAACCCAACCGTTTTTCGATGAAGTCACGGATGGGTTCCCCAAATTTCCACAGCAGCCCGGCCACAAGAAAGAAGCGCAAGGCGCGTGCCAGGATCGAGGTGGCTATGAACGTCCCAATCGGCATCCCGGTCCAGCCCGACATGATGGTGATGACCTTATATGGGAAAGGCGTCACACCAGCCGCCAGCACGGCCCAGAAGCCGAAATCATTGAAGCGGGTATTGAATTCTTCCATTGCGTGGGCTTTGCCCATGGCTTCCAGAACAGGCTGCCCAAGGCTTTCGTAAAAGAATGCCCCAATTGCATAACCCAATATCCCACCCAGCACCGAGGCAACCAAGGCGACCGTCGCGATCAGCCAGGCCCGCGACGGACGCGCAAGGATCATGGGAATCATCAAAACATCGGGTGGGATCGGAAAAAACGAACTTTCGACAAAAGCCACAACAGCCAGCGCCCAGAGCGCATGAGGATGTTCGGCCAGACGAATGGTCCAGTCATAAAGGGATCGCAACATGAAGAATATGTATCCTGGTAACCGCTGCGGCAAGCCAAACCATGCACCCGACTGACCGTCAACCTCCTTCGATGAAACATTCAGGGCAGTGGTTGTTTTTTGCCTCTGGACCTTCTCTCGGTAGGGCGCTAATCCAGTGTTCGTGGCCCAAGTGGCGGAATGGTAGACGCAGGGGATTCAAAATCCCCCGCCTTCACGGGCGTGAGAGTTCGAGTCTCTCCTTGGGCACCACAGCAATTCTGAATATATTGCTGAAGTTCGGCTTCAATACCCCGTCATCTCAAGATATCCGCGCCCTGTGTGGCTACCTGTAATGGTGATTGGGCCTTCCCAGTATTCGAACCGGGTTCCCATCCAGGCTTTCGGGGTTATGGCATCGACTTCAACATCGATCCCGCGATCCGGCAAGGATACCTGCCATTTGATCGGAACGTCACGATGCGCCACGCGGGCGGTTTCAAGGGGCATTAGCAGAACTGAGCCATCGGGCAGGGGGGTCGTTTGCCCATCGGCCTCAATCCACGTAGCGGCCGTGAAATCCCCTCGATCCCCGCGTAGACGGAAGGCCATCAGCTTGTCACCGTCGTCAAAGCTGAGCGAGAACCAGTCCCAGCCGCTTTGATCTTCGGCCAAGGGTTGCGAAGACCATTCGCGATCCAGCCAACCCTGGCCGGCGACTTCGACATCTTCGTTGGGCAGGTGGAGCGTGCCCTCGACCGAGTAGAAGGGTTGTGAATAGTAATAGCTGGCCTGACCATCGGCGGATTTCACCGAATACCCCTCGGCCCCGTGAAACACCAATGGGCCTTGGGCCTTCAGAGTCAGATCATACCCAAAGTCTGATCCGTTTGCTGTCAGGCTGAGGGTTTCCAAATCATCGCCGCGCATGTGCCATTCATCGATCCATGCCTCAAACGGATGGGCCGTTACGCCAGCCTGTCCGACACCGCCGCGAGAGAGTCGTTCGGCGAAATAGTGTGTTTCTGGCGTTGTGAGCGCGGCATGGCCCATCCAGATCTGTGGGTTTTGCCAGCCGTCAGCTTCGGATGGTTTCAGTGCCGAACGGAATAAGGTCCATTGTATGCCATAGTCGCGACCCTCTGCGTCTTTGAGGTTTGCCGTCAGATACCACCATTCAATCCGATAATCCGGATGGGCGCCGTGATCTTGCGGAAACTGAAAGCTGTAGCCCGGTTCAGGATGCGTAAAGCCATCCGCATTGCCGCCCAACCCGGCATAACCCTGCGCCCAACCAGGAATTGGAAGGAGGATGAACAGAATGAAGGCTTTAACGTTCATTGGCAAAAACCCTCAACAGCGCAGCAGGTGGTAGGCGGAGCAATCGTAATGCGGGTAGGGCCGCTGCGAGCACGGCGGCAACCAGAGTCAGCAGGAATAAGCTCAGCCAATCAGTTGGGAACAAATACATGGGCAAGCGCCATCCGAAGGCCTGCACGTTGATCACGGCCAGCAGCACCCATGCCAATACAAGGCCCAATGGAAGGGCAAGACAAGCGGTCATCACCGCTAGCAGGACACTGCGCAGAAGCTCTAGCTTGGCCAGTTGCGCGCGCGTAAGGCCCAGCGCCCAGACCGGTGCGACCTGAGGCAGGCGCTGGGTCCACAATGTCAGCAAACTGGTGAGTATCGCGAACCCCGCGACGCCCAGTGTCAGCACATTCAGCGCTGAGGTGACGACGAAAGTTTTCTCAAAAACAGCCATCGATTGCGCTTTCATAGCGGCCTGCTGCACAACTGCCGATGGGGGTAGGTCAAATTGGTCACGCAACGCCTGTGCCAGCTCCGAGGCCTGATCCGGTATGATGCGGATGCCGAAGCGGCGTGTATCCGTATCCGGGGCAATCTGATCTAGCATCGGCATAGCGACGATGGCCTGACCTGTCGGGTTCCCGTAATCGGAATAGACACCTGCAATCGGCAAGCTGTGCTCGGGTGTGATCGCGACGGTATCTCCGGGCCACAGATCCGCGCGTCGTGCGAGTTGCTCGTTGATCAGAACGGCGCCGCGATACAGGACGTTGTCCCATACGTCAGGACCCTTGGCGATCAGTGGCCAGTTGTTGCGATAGCTATCGTGATCAACAATCCCGTACAGAAACAACGGCCCGGTCTCGTGCGGCAATTCGGTGCTGCGAATGGGTAGGACAGCTGACGCCCTTGGGTCGAGCCAATCGATAAGGGCTGCGCCTTGTGCATTGTCGGCTGCGGTCACGTAAAGTTCGGAGGTCAACCGTTGATCGAGCCAGCCAGTAAAGGTGAGGCGGAAGCTTGAAACCATTGTGCCGACGCCGATATTCGCGGCGAGCGCCAGCAGCAAGGCCATCAGCGCAAGTGACAGACCGGGCAATTGCGCCCGCATGTCCGCGAGCACCCATTGACCAACAGGCGTGCGGGCCCGGCGCAGGCACAAGGTCAATATCCCTGACAGTGCGAGCGGCAGCAACAAGGCCGCTCCGGTCAGCATCCCGGCAAGCAAGGCAAATCCTGCGATAAGTCCGCCGATTGTGAAATATGCGATAAAGCCCACTGCTAGCAGGGCTAGGCCACATGCGCCTGTAATCTGGGCCGAGGCTTTATTGCCACGCCAAGCTTGTAAGCCCGGCCCTGCGAGGATGGGCATGCGCGAAAGTCGCCAAAGAGCGTGGCCACTGGTCGCCAACGTGCCGCCTGTTGCCATCGCAAGACCTGCGGCGACCCATTGGGGGCGTAATGACATCTGCCCGTCGATTGTTGCCCCGTAGAGGCCGCGCAACGTGGCGGCGACATCAGGCAACAAGGCTCCAGCCAGAAAATACCCCAGAATTAACCCGAACAGGCCACCGATCAGGGCCAAGAGAAGCAATTCACCCAGAACGATCCAGATCAGGTCCCGCATGGGAAGGCCCAACGCCCTTAATGTACGGATAGTGCCACGCCTCTGCGCGAAGGCGAGGCCGACCGTTCCGTGAACGATGAACAGGCCGACGGCGAAAGACAGCAAGCCGAAGGCTGAGAGGTTCAGGTGAAAGCTGTCGGTAAGCTGCGCGGTATCCAACTGGGCCGAGGGGCTAATGCGTTGAAGTTCAGGCGCAAGTTCTGACAGAGATGGGACCCCACGGGGCTGATTGGGCAAGATCACCAGACGGGAAATCTGACCGGGACGGTTCAGAAGACGCTCGGCCACTCCAATATCGGTGAGCACCAGATCAGCTGGCAGCGCGGTGCTGGAAAGTACCGGTGGGAAGTCGTCACTAGATTGAAACAGCGGGGCCAGGGCGGGTGACATCAGCAGCCGCCCCGGAGCTGTCAGCATATCAGCTGGGTCGGGGGCATCCGCGCCTTGCTCGATCTGGGTGATCGCGGGCAGGACAGGGTAGGCCACCAAATCCACCCCCATCAGACGTACGGAACGGCCCTTGATGCGCAGCGTGCCTTCTAAGACGGCCGCCACTTGCCAGCCTGCGCGCCTGAGCTCGGCGTAGCGGGAAAGAGGGATCGTGGAACCGGAGGCGCGCAGTTCGTCGAATTGTCCGATGGCAAGCTGGGCGCTGGCGCGTTCATAGCTGGCGCGCGCTTCGGCATTGATGGCTTGCACGGCCGACCACAGACAAGTTGCCAGCGCGATACCCGTCAGAAGCGTCATCAATTGCAATGGGTGCATCCGCCAATGGGACACCAACGCCAGGACCGCAGCGCGTGTCATGCGATATGCCCGCCCGTCAGGTGGGCACGCCGGTCGAGACGGCTGGCGATGTCATTCGAGTGGGTGACCAGCAGGAGCGCAGCGCCGGTATCGGCTACCAATGAAAGCATCAGGTCTAGCACCACCGCACTTGCTGTTTCGTCCAGATTGCCCGTCGGCTCATCCGCTAGCAGCAATCGTGGTCGGATCGCCATGGCGCGTCCGATGGCAACCCGCTGCTGCTGTCCGCCCGAAAGGTTCTCGGGGTAGCGGTCTTGCAGTTCTCTCAGGCCAAGGCGCTCGGTCAGGTGGACAACCCAATCCGGGTCGTTCCGACCCGCAAGTCGCGCATGGATCGAGAGGTTCTGGGCAACGGTCAGCGACGGGATCAGGTTGAACTGCTGAAAGACCAGAGACAAGGTGCCGCGACGCAATTCGGCGCGTTCCGCATCATTCAGGGCCGACATGGCGCGCCCTTCCAGAGTAATCTCTCCGCCATCAAACCCATCCAGCGCCGCCACCAGATGCAATAATGTGCTTTTGCCACTGCCACTTTCTCCGGTCAGCGCCAAGGTCTGCCCCTGTTCCAACGTCAATGAAACATCGGTCAGGACAGGTCGCCCACCGGGATAGGCTTTTCGAACGTGATCAATTGATAGCAACATGCAAACTCTCATCTGGTCCCGTCACAATGTGCAACGCGGCGCGCCAGTGTCCAGAGCCGAGATCGGTTCTATTCGCCGCAGCCTTACGCATCGCATGGGGTTGTCGGCAACGCGCGAAACCCCCATGCTTGCACAGTTTTCAGCGATCAGAACAAAGGCCGTTTACATGACATTGTCGCAACAAATCATTTGGGGCAGCTTCTATCTGGGTATTTGTTTTCTGATCGAAATCATGCTGCTGACATGGTGCGTTCTGGTCATCCGAAAACTGGTTGCGAAATGGGAGACACGCAGCACTATCCTTGCAACCGCAGGCCCGATCAGCGTGGCGCTGGTGTTTATCGTGCTGACCCATACGGTTCAGGTCTGGATCTGGGCGATTGTCTGGGTTTGGGGTGATGTGCTGCCGGATTGGAATTCGGCCCTCTATTTCTCATTGGTGACGTTCACAACGCTGGGTTACGGCGACATCGTCTTGGGCGAAGGGCTGCGCATCTTCGGAGCGTTTGCATCGGTCACGGGCCTACTGGCCTTTGGGCTGTCGACCGCGTTCCTGGTGGCTCTCATGACGCGGGTGTTTGAAGAACGGTTCCTGAACTAGAGGATCGGTGCAAACAACCGTGCAAGCGGCGCACCAAAACGGATGTGGAACGGTTGCTGGGGCAAATTGCGGGTCAATTCGTAACTTGCTTCAAAATCGGTTTCCAGCATCGCAGCCACTGCGTTTGCTGCGCGACGATCAAAGAACAGGGCCATCGCCTCAAAGTTCAGACGGAAAGATCGGTTGTCCAGATTGGTGGTGCCAACGGCGGCCAAGGTATCGTCTACAACAAACGCTTTTTGATGCATGAAGCCGTCGGTATAGCGAAACACACGGGCGCCACAGTCTCGGATTTCGTCGAAATAGGCAAAAGCGGCCAGCCAGGGCAGACGATGGTCGATGACATCCGGCACGAGTATTCGTACATCCACACCACGCAACGCCGCGTGCTGTAGCGCGGTCATGATGTCGATGTCGGGCACAAAATAGGGCGAGGCGATCCAAAGCCGTTCTTTCGCCTCAGTGATGGCCGCAAAGAACATCATTGCGCCGGTTTCTGTTTCGTCGCCCGGGCCCGTTGCCACCAGCAGCGCATTCATGTCCTGATCAGATTCATTTCCAGCCCAATCGAGTTGGTCGATCAGATCTTCGTTGCGCGCCCAGTGCCAGTCTTCCGTGAAGATCAGTTGCAATTGACGGACCACGTGACCGGTCATCTTGATGTGTGTGTCCCGCCAACGACCGAACCGAGGGCTTTGTCCCAGATACTCGACCCCGATGTTGTGACCACCGATAAAGCCGACATCGCCATCCACGATCACAGTTTTTCGGTGGTTGCGATAGTTCAGTTGAAACCGGAAATTGGGCCCGCGTTGTTCGCGGGGATCTGCAACATCCACACCGGCCTGGCGCAGCGTCTCAAAATAGCTGGACGGCAGGCCATAGCTACCCACCGCGTCGGTCATGAATCGAACATGTACGCCACGCTTGACCGCGGCGATTAGCCGGTCCCGCACCCTTCGCCCAAGATCATCATCCCGGACGATGTAGAACTGGATCAGAACGTAATTCTCGGCCTTATCTATGGCGTCGAGAATGGCATCAAACGTAGCTTCGCCGTCGATCAGCAGCTCGGCTCCATTCCCACGTGAGACGGGCAAATGGGCCAGCGCTTCAAACGCGCGAGGATTGACTCGCATCGTCTGAGGGTCGGGTTTCGAGAAATCGGCAAAGGTCTTGATCCCTTCGACGACGCGCTCACTTTCTTGCCGAGCGATCCGGTATCCTCTGAACCGATGGTGACCGAGGAATAGATACAGCGGCACGCCAAACATCGGGGCCGACAGCAGGAACACAACCCAGCCAACCGCTCCTTGTGGTGTGCGTGCAGTCTGCGCAGCGCGAACTGCAAAGACGACCGCTACGCAATAGAGTGAAAACAGAAAAAACGAGACGAGTAATGTCCACATCGGGGCGCAGCGATCCGGGTTGCTTAGTTTGCCCCAGTGTAGATGCGGGACCAGTCGTTGGCCATATCAACAATGACCCATCCCATATCCGGGCCTTTGTCCAACCCATCGACCAGCCGTCCAATCGGGCTTTCGCGGTCGTAGGCCCATTCACGATCCGCATCAGTGTGATGGATCAAAACGCCCAGCCGTGGCCCGTCGCCTGCGGTGGTCCATTCAAGCATGGCAAAATCCCCGTCCGAGTTTCCCCCGGCAAATATGGGGCGCTTGCCGATGGTGCGCTCGATATTGATAGGTTTGCCTTCTTTATCATCGATGAAGGCGATGCCGGGGGCCTTGTTGATTACAGGCGTGCCGTCCACATTGTCATACGTGGTCTCACCATAGGTGCCCAGAATCTGTTCGGGCGGGATGCCATAGGCCTGTTCGGCGAAGACACGCATGAAATGCAGGCCTCCGCCTGAAACGATATAAGTTTTGAAATCCTCATCCCGCAGATAGCGCAACAGCTCGACCATCGGCTGATAGGTCATCTGGTCGTAGGGCAGATCGGTCTCGGGATGTCGTGCAGTGTCCAGCCAATCGGCCACCGACGCCTGAAATACTTCAACGCTGCTGCCGGAATGCGATGCGTTGACCACTTCGATCAGAGCGTCGTGCCCGCCTTCCAGAATGGTTTTCAGATCACCTTCAGCAGCCGCTTTCAACGCTGGGGTCGATAAGATCGATGGGTCTTGTTTAGCAAGCTCTGCCAGTTGGTCCATGGCAAATATGAACTGAAAATAGACCGGTTGTTCGGCCCAGAGCGTGCCGTCATTGTCAAACACCGCAATCCGGTCGACGGGAGTGACATAGAGTTCATTCGCCGGGTCGCTGACCGCGTCAACAAAGTCGATGATCTGCTGTTTTGATGCTGAGTCGGTCCAGCTGGGCAGGGGGTCTGCGAACGCCACTAAGGGGACGGTGGCTATAAACGCCGTGAGTTTGAGAAATCTCATTTAATAGCCTCTGATACTGGAAAAAGGGGCCGCGCTTTACGGCGGCCCCTGTCTTGTTTTCTAGTTCGAAGTCGGTGTGGCCAATTTCTGCATTACCTGATCCAGGCTGAAGCTCGCCGCCTTCTGACGTGGTGGGAATTCTTGGAAAGTACTCAGGAAACTCGCCACATATTGCTGCGCCGGTACTAGGAAATACACCCGGTCGATCATCCAGTCGTAGTATGTGTTGGATGTACGGTATCCACGCTCATAAGGGTCGCGGCGCAAATTCACGATGATCGGCACGCGCAGTTCTGTGAATGGTTCCATCCATGCGCGCAGGGTGGCCCATGCTTTTTGCTCCAAAAAGATCAGCTTCCAGTCGTCAAAACGCAAAGCAGACAGGTCGCCGTCATCCGTGAAATAAAAGATTTCACGGCGGGGGCTTTCAGTGGTCTCACCAGTCAGCAGTGGCAAGATGTTGTAGCCATCCAGATGCACTTTGTAGTCGCGACCCATGGCAGGTGAGGAATAGCCGGCTTTCAGCTTTTCCTTGATTTCGGGGTCGCCAGCGACCGCCAGATAGGTGGGCAGCCAATCCATGTGATGCACGATTTCGTTCGAGATCGAACCCGCTTCGATCTTACCGGGCCAACGCACCATGGATGGTACGCGCCAGCCGCCTTCCCAGTTGGTATTCTTTTCGCCCCAGAACGGTGTCGAAGCGGCATCCGGCCAAGTGTTGTAATGCGGGCCGTTATCGGTGGAATAATGAACGATAGTGTTGTCGGCGATGCCGAGTTCGTCCAGCAGATCAAGCAGTTGGCCGACCTGAATGTCATGTTCGATCATGCCCGCCGTGTATTCATCGGCCGGACTACCTAGGATTTCGTTGGCTGTTTCGCGCATTTCTTCCCCGACATGGGTGCGGAAATGCATGCGTGTGCCATTCCACCAGACATAGAATGGTGTGCCGTTCTGGTTGGCCTCACGAATGAACTCAACGGCAGCTTCCAGGGTTTCCTGATCCACCGTTTCCATGCGTTTGCGTGTCAGTGGACCGGTGTCTTCGATGGGGCCGCCTGCGCTGGACTTGATCACACCGCGCGGACCATAGGCCTCGCGGAACGTGCGCCCGTCGGGCAGAACCGCGTCCCCGGGATAATCTTCATGCTCGGGTTCTTCTTCGGCATTGAGGTGATAGAGATTCCCAAAAAACTCATCAAATCCGTGATTTGTCGGCAGATGCTCATCCCGGTCGCCCAGGTGGTTCTTGCCAAACTGGCCGGTCACGTACCCATGATCCTTAAGCAACCCTGCAATCGTGGGGTCTTCGATCTGCATCCCTTCTTTAGCGCCAGGCAAGCCAACCTTGGACAGTCCAGTCCGGAACACCGATTGGCCCATGATGTAAGATGAGCGGCCAGCTGTGCAGGATTGCTCGCCATAATAATCGGTGAAGATCATGCCTTCATCGGCGACCCTGTCGATATTGGGGGTCTGGTATCCCATAAGGCCCATTGTGTAGGCCGAAATGTTGGATTGGCCGATGTCATCGCCCCAAATGACCAGAATGTTGGGTTTTTGATCCTGCGCCCATGCGGGCAGTGCGACCAGAACGGCAATCGACGCTGCTGCGGTACGGCGCAGTCCGATACGCCAGCTTTCCAAGAACCGGGTTGTAGTTAACATGTATTACTCCTGAACTTGTGGACAATTTGTCCCTGTGAACTATCTGAGACTTGTGTCCAGAATAGGATTAGTTGCAGTCGTTAAGCATTGGATATCCCGCGAAAATAGCCAGATTGCGGGATTCGTGTGTAAGTAATGTAGGCCAGTGAGCCTGATTGAAATTTATCATATGATGAAGTTTAAATATATAGATGGCATTAATTGAAACTGATCTAGACGCGCTGCAGGAAAGTTCCTGGTTCAAAACCAGATCTCCCGCCTTTCAGGATGCTCTGATGCGCAGCGCCGTGCGCCGAACTTACGGTGCTGACGAAGCTTTGTTTGTCCAGGGTGATCCCGCCAACGGGATTCACGCTGTATTGGATGGTAGTGTTAAGATCACCGTCCCCGCAGATGACGGTCAGGAATTTGTCATACACCAAGAGGGACGTGGCTTTTGGATCGGCGATCTCGCGTTGTTTGCGACTGCGCATCGGCTGATCAGCGTGGTGGCGACTCGGCCAACCGAGACGCTTTTCTTTCCGGCCCCGCGGTTAGAACGCTTGGTGCAGGATTCTCCTGACTTTGTTCG
Organism: Ruegeria sp. AM5; assembly: GCF_056540645.1. Lineage (NCBI taxonomy): Bacteria > Pseudomonadati > Pseudomonadota > Alphaproteobacteria > Rhodobacterales > Roseobacteraceae > Ruegeria > Ruegeria sp. AM5. Next base: position 587,921 of record NZ_JBQFXC010000001.1, read on the forward strand.
GGATTTCTACGCCTTAAGTCATGAAAACATGCAAAAAGCCCTACGTATCGTTGCCAATCTTGCGGTGACCGGCACCGAGAAACGGCTGGTTCTGAGGTTGCTGCACCTGGATGAGGTGACATCCGATGCAGAGGGTTGGATACCGGTTTCGCAGGAAGAGCTGGCGGCTATGATTGCAGTCTCTGCGCCAACGCTTCACCGAGCATTACACAGGCTTATCGAATTAGACTTGATCGAAGGCGGGTATGGTCGGCTTAGGTTGAAAGATCGACGCGCCCTCGTCGCTAGCTGTCAAAGTTGACGGACTTTCAAGCCGAATGTTCTGTTGACGACCGATCATCCTCACCGAGCCTTCCATCCAAAGACATCAAGATCGCGACAGGGCGCAGCGCGGGGATGTGGCTGAAGATGATCAGGATGCAGACGGTCAAAGGCACACTCAGGAACGCTCCGATCAGACCCCAGACCGTGGTCCAGAAGGTCAACGCCAAAATCACTAGGAACGTCGACATGTTCAGCGATCGGCCTAGCATGGCCGGATCTAGAAAGTTGCCGATTAGAAACTGTAGTGTGCCGCACCCCAGAACGATCACGAGAAATGGCCCGATCGTCTCAAACTGAACCAGAGCGATCATTGCGGGAAAGATGACGGCGATGATCGAACCGATTGACGGGATGAAATTCAGGGCGAAAGTCAGCACGGCCCAGGTTTCAGCATATTCCAGACCCAGCGCTTTGAATACGGCGTAGCTGATGGTGGCGGTGATCAGACTGATAAATGTTTTCACGCCGACGTATCGCTGCAGGCTGTACGAAATCGCATCCAGAACCAAGGCCAGGTCAGCCCCCAGCCGTGGGTTGCCGGCGGCAAGCTGGATTTTCTTGCGAAAGGCCAACCGCTCGGCCATCAGAAAGGCGACATAGAGGCTGATTAGGAAGAACTGGTTAAGCAGCGATGTGGCGCTGCCCAGCAATATCCGAGCGACATAGGACATATCGATGCTGACCAGATTGTCTCGGATAAAACTTGTGACATCGTTGCCGACCAACCCGGTAATTCTATGAACAGCCCCGTCAAACTGGCTTTCGTAGGTGTTGATCGAGCGTGCAAATTGCGTGGCCTGACTGCCCAGAATGTACATGATCATGAACAAACCGGCCAATACAACTGTTACTCCCGCGACATTCGCCAACCAGATTGGCACCCGCGTCACTGCAATGACCCGGTCGCTAAGGGCCAGGATCAGCACGTTGACCAGTAACGCCATGGTCAACGGCACCAGAAAGTTTGCCCCTGCATAGAGGCCAAGCACCATTAGCGTGGCCACGATCGCTACATCCCGCAATACGCTCAGTTGCGGACGCGCACGGGAAGGGCTGTTTTCTGGGTCAGAGGTCATAAGATGGCCTTGGTCTGAGTGCTGCCTGGATGCGTTTTGATTGATCCTGCACAGGCTGGCGGGTTTATGCAATCCATACAGAAGGTTATACGCATGAAATCGGTGGCCTGATCCGATTGGCGGTTCTGCCAAAGGAAAAGGCAGGCTAGGCTAGCGCAATGCCAACTGTTTTGATTCCCTCGTTCGGCCAATTCCTGCGTGCGCTCTGGCTTGCTGTGCGCCGATTTAATGACAAAAACGGCTTCGTCATGAGCAGCCACGTCGCCATGTCGTTGATGATGGCCCTGTTTCCATTCGTTCTGTTCACGGTTGCGCTGGCAGGGGCCTTGTCACAGGGCTATGTGACCGATGAACTGATCGAACTGATATTTGGCGCCTGGCCCAAAGACGTGGCCGATCCCATCGTTTCAGAACTGCGTGCTGTTCTGGCCGGTGCGGGCTCGGGCGTGATCACTTTGGGTGGCTTGTTGGCGATCTACTTTGCCTCGAACGGAGTCGCCGCCGTGCGAAAGGCGATGGCGCAGGCCTATCACGACACGGACAATTGGCCCTTCTGGAAGACCCGACTGCTGTGCTTTGTGCTGGTCATAATCGGCGGTGCTGCCATTCTGGCCATCGCGGCGGTCGAAGTCGTTCTGCCGGTCTATACCCGTTTGGTTTCGGAAAAGACGGCAGTGGATGTGGACAACTGGCTGTCGGTGGATCGTCTGCGATGGACCTTTACCGTGGCTGTCCCCGCTGGCACCGTTCTTTTGGCCCATCTGATCTTGCCCACCCGACGGCACAGCCTACTACAAATCTTGCCGGGCGTAATCCTGACATTGGCTTTGTGGGCTGCAGGTGGATGGGGCTTTTCAATCTACATCGCCAAGTTTGCGACCTATAGCGCGACGTATGCCGGGCTTGCAGGGGCAATGGCAGCGCTGATTTTCCTGTACTTATGCTCGGCCATGCTGATCCTCGGGGCCGAATACAACGGTGCGCTGATCGATTTGCAAAACGAAGAGGGGCAATGATGTATCTCCGCGCTATCGTGATGACCGCGATCCTTTGGGCGACCGCGCAGCAGTCGCAGGCGCAGGACTATGTTGGATCAGACGCGTGCTCGGATTGTCATAAGGAAGAAACCGAAGCCTGGGAAAGCTCATACCATGCGCTTGCCTGGACTGAGGTGGAGGACGGCCATGTTCAGGCTGATTTCGATGGAACACGATTCTCGCATGATGGAATGAGCGTGGCCTTTGCGGATCAAGATGGAGCTCTTACGGCGCAAGTCACCGAAAAAGACGGCGTTACAACGACCTATCCGGTCCATTCAGTGGTTGGTATCGCGCCGCTACAGCAATATCTTTTCGAAACCGAACCCGGCCGATTGCAGAGTTTTGATGTGGTTTGGGACGTCGAAAAGGGCCGTTGGTTCCACCTTTACCCGGATCAGGATCTGCCTCCGAATGATGGGCTGCACTGGACCGGTCCGTACAAAAATTGGAACGCCCGCTGTGCCGAGTGTCATGCGACCGGCTATGTGAAGAACTACGACTCTGAGGAAAGGCGCTATGACTCGACACAGGTCGAAATTGGTGTCGGGTGCGAGGCTTGCCACGGGCCGGGTTCTGCGCATTTGGAGTGGACGACCGGAAAAGTGTTGCAAGACGGTTTGAGCGAGTTCGGATTCCCTACGACATGGGGCAGGGGGCAGACAGAAGCGGAAATTCAGCAATGCGCCGGCTGTCATTCCCGGCGCGAGGCGTTGGAAGATGGTAATCCGCTTCCCGGCAAGCCGTATCACGACGCCTATAACCTGGCGTTGCTGCGACCGGGTTTGTATCACCCAGATGGCCAGATTTTGGACGAGGTCTATGTTTATGGCTCATTCCTGCAGTCGCGCATGTATGCAGAAGGGGTGGGTTGTATGAATTGCCACGATCCGCACCGGGCTGAGGTGAAAGCCGAGGGTAATGGGTTGTGTACCCAATGCCACTCCCCCGCTGGCAACCCGGATTTCCCGACCCTTCGGCTGGCCGAATATGACACGCCCGCGCATCACCAACATGCTGAAAATTCTGCGGGTGGCCAATGCAAGAACTGCCACATGATCGAGCGTGTCTATATGGGGGTAGATGGCAGGCGCGATCACAGCTTCCGCATTCCCCGCCCTGATCTGGGGCTCGGAACTGATGCCTGCACCGATTGCCATGCGGATGAAGATCAGTCTTGGGCGGCGCAGCAGATTGAACTCTGGTTCCCGGAATCATCCTATAGAGTGGCGCATTATGGCACGACATTTGCAGCAGCAGGCAGTGGTCAATTGGACGACCCTGAAACGCTGGTCGCGATCGCTCTGGATGAAGGGCAGGCAGGTATCGTTCGCGCAACCGCTCTGTATTTGTTGCAACCTTTTGCAACGCCTGATCTTGCCGAGCGTCTGGCACCGTTGCTGGCTGATCCGGACCCACTGATACGTGCCAATGGACCGGTACTGCAGCGTCAGGTTCCTGCCCAGTTGCGCGCTTCGCGGTTAGAGCCGTTGTTATCCGACCCCATGCGCAATGTACGCATTTCGGCTGCGAAAGAGTTTTTATCGATCCCAGCGCAGGCCATGACGCAAGACCAACGCGCAAGCGCGCAGCAGGGCATGGCGGATTGGCAACGTAGCATTTCCAATCGTTTGGACTTTCCTGAGACCCATTTGGTGCTGGGTGGTTGGGCGCTTACGCTCAGAAACGCGCCGGCTGCAGAACGTGCATTCCGCGAGGTTGTAACGCTCGACCCGCAGCGCGTTGAGGCTTGGCCGATGCTGGTTCAACTTGCCCACATCAATCGCGGTGTTCAGGCTGCGTTGGCGACATTGGACGAGGCCTTGTTAGTGCTTCCCGATGATCCGAACTTAATGCAACTTGCGCAGGAACTCGGGAGATAGCTGGCATGGAACTGGCAGAATTGCGCCATCTTCGCGGCGCATTCTACGGTTAGCCAACCGGTATCAGCACTCGGATTGCTACAGGTGATGTATGCCGGATCGCACCGCTACCTTCGCAAAGCCGCTGACGGCGGCTCGTAAAACAACGCTTGACCAGCGTATAGAAGAGCTGCGCGCGCGCAAGCCTGTCGATATCAATCATGGCGAAGCACTGTTGCTGCAAGGCATGGCTGCGGCGTCTCTGCGGAAACAGAGCATAGCGCCGGGAAAGATCGATCTGGATTAACGCCGCTTAACCCCGGAAGCCGGTGGCGACAACAAACTTCTCGGAACTATCAGAACGTGAGGCCGGAGGCTTCACATTGGCAACCTTGTTGAATTTCTGCTTGAGCAGTTTCTGAAGGTCCCCCTCAGCCCCGCCAGCAAGCACCTTGGCAACGAAGGTGCCGCCCTCTTCCAGCACGTCGAACGCGAAATAAGCCGCCGTTTCGCACAGGGCCATGATCCGCAGGTGGTCAGTCTGTTTGTGGCCCGAAGACGCGGCCGCCATATCAGACATGACCACGTCCGCTTTGCCACCCAGCCAGTCCTTGACCTTCTGATCGGCGTCATCTTCCATGAAATCAAGGACATGCGCGGTGGCACCGGCGACGGGCTCAACCTCTTGAAGGTCAACCCCCAGAACGGTGCCGATGCGCTTGCCGCTTTTCTCGCCGAGTGCATTGACGCGTTTCACGGCGACTTGCAGCCAGCCACCGGGCGCACAACCCAGATCGACCACGCGCGCGCCGGGTACGAGAAACCGGAACTTGTCGTCCAACTCAAGTATCTTGAATGCCGCGCGTCCGCGATAGCCTTCGACCTGCGCGCGTTTGACATAGGGGTCGTTCAACTGCCGTTCCAGCCAGCGGGTCGAGCTGAGCTTGCGCCCGCGCGCGGTCTTGACCTTCACCTTCAGGTCGCGTTGCCCGCGACCCGAGTTGCTTTTGCCAGTTGGTGTCTTCGCCATCAGAACGGTCCGTCTTCCAATACACCGTCCGCACTCATTTGCGCATAAAGCAAACCCTCGCGCAGCCCACGGTCCGCCACAGAAAGGCGATCGGTGGGCCAGCAGCGCAACAGCGCCTGCAAGATGGCCGAGCCGGACATGATCAGGGCCTGCCGGTCTTCTCCGATCCGGGGATCACGGCGGCGCCCACGAGGGCCGAGTTCTAGATAGCCTCGTATCACCTTGTCAATCTGATCGCTGGTCATGCGCAATCCGTCCACCTTCGTCCGGTCATAGCGCTTGAGGCCAAGGTGTGAGGCGGCGACAGTGGTCACCGTTCCGCTGGTGCCCACAATCTGAAACCCTTCGCGGGCCTGTTCATCCTTGTAAGGTGCGAAATCGGCCAGATTTTCTTCGAAAAACCAGCTCATTAGCGCAAAACGCGCGGCATCGTCTTCGACGTCGTTGAACTGATCACGCAATGTTGCCACGCCCAGCGGGACGCTGATCCAATCGACCACTTTGGCCGCAGGGAAAGGGCTTTCAGGCGTGTGGAACCCGTTATGCAATCTCATAATCGCGGCAGGCCGATCCCGACGAGGAACAGAGGAGATGTCGATCCAGACCAATTCGGTTGAGCCGCCGCCGATATCGACGACCAACAATTGCTCGGTCTTGGTCGACACTAGCGGTGCACAGGAAATCACAGCCAGACGCGCTTCTTCCTCGGGCTGGATGATGTCGAGCGTCAGGCCGGTTTCGCGTTTAACTTGCCGGATGAAATCGCGTGAATTCTTGGCGCGACGGCAGGCCTCGGTTGCGATCAAGCGCATGCGCTTGACTTTGTTACGCTTGAGTTTTTGCTGACAAATCCGCAGCGCCTGTACGGTACGTGCCATCGACGCCCGCGACAACCGCCCGGTGCGTTCCAGACCGGCACCCAACTGCACCGATTTGGAGAAGCTGTCCACCACATGAAATCCACTGCCCTTGGGCTGGGCGATCAACATGCGGCAGCTATTTGTCCCCAAATCCAGTGCCGCATATAACGCATCTGGATCGGGTCTTGCCGGCGCGGGGCTTTCGACCGCTTTCGGGAACGCGCCCGCACCTCTGGGACGCTTGGGCGCCATCTTAAACGCCCTCCGATTTTCGAGTTACCCCGACCATAGGTCGCGCAATTGGATCACGCAAGACGCTCATTAAAGTCATTAGGATTTTGATGTTCGGTTTTGCCCACCAAGGCTTTAAAAGCTGCGGTACGCAGCCGTGGGCAAAAAGGTCGCTGCAAATACGCCGTATGTCGAAAATCGACCGACTTGGACCCACATTGAAGTTTAGAACCGGTCCATCTGGTTAGGAGGAATCACGGTAATGCCTGACGTCACCATCGTATATTGGCGCGATATTCCCGCCCAAGTCATCGTCGGCAAGGGCCGTCGTGGCGCTAAGCGGCAGTTGGAAGAGCGGTTTGAACAAGCCATCGACCGGGCCGCAATGAAGGTGAACGCCAAGGATAGTGATGCCTATCTGGCCGAGTGGCGCAAAGCCGAGCCTTTCGCAGTTGAGGGCGACCCGTCCGAAATTGCCGAAGCCGAGGCCGCGCGTTTGGAAACAGAGTACGATCAGGACCGTATCAAGACCCTGATCGCCAATGACGGTTGGGCATGAGCCCCAGATCTTTATGGGAGGCCGCTATGGCTTTGCTGAACTTCAAGAAACGTGATGCGGTCGAAAACGGCCCTGTGAACCCGACCGTCGAAGCCTTTTTGCAGGGCTACTCGATCGAGGTGATGCCGCGCACTGCAGAAAAGGTCGAAGATTTCCGCGCGCTGCTGCCAGAAGGCACCCGTGTCTACATCGCCCATATCGAGGGCACGCCAATCGAAGACATGGTCAAAACCGCCAAGCGTATCGCGGCCGAAGGTTACCCTGTCATGCCGCATTTCCCGGCACGGATCATCAAGGATGCCGCAACGCTGGAAAACTGGATTTCCATGTATCAGGGTGAAGCGGGTGTCGAGCAGGCGCTTCTGCTGGCCGGTGGGGTCGCCAAACCGCATGGTGATTTCGACAGCTCGATGCAGCTGCTGGAAACCGGACTGTTCGACAAGGCGGGGTTCAAGCGACTGCACGTAGCCGGTCACCCCGAAGGCAACAAGGATATCGATCCCGACGGCTCGACCAAGAATGTCGATGACGCGCTGCGCTGGAAGCAGAAGTTTTCGGAAACCACCGACGCCGAAATGGCGCTGGCCACTCAGTTTGCGTTCGACGCCAAGCCGATCATCGCTTGGGCAGATAGCCTGAAAGAAGCGGGTATTGATCTGCCGATCCATATCGGTATCGCGGGCCCGGCGAAGCTGCAGACGCTGATCAAATTCGCTATCGCCTGCGGCGTTGGTCCATCGCTGAAAGTCCTGCAGAAGCGCGCCATGGACGTGTCCAAGCTGCTGTTGCCTTACGAGCCAACCGATGTGGTCACCGAACTGGCCAATCACAAGGCAGCCAACCCGGATTTCAATATCACCAAGGTACACTTCTTCCCGCTGGGCGGAATCAAGACCAACGCCAACTGGGCGATCAACAACGGCGGCGCTTCGGCAAAGCCGGTTAACTCCTAAGGAACGGACATGACCCGTACAGTCGTAGAATCAAAAACAAAAACTGCCGTTCTGGGCTTTGACGAACCGTTCTGCGTTATCGGTGAGCGGATCAACCCAACGGGCCGTAAGAAACTGGCTGCCGAATTGGAAGCAGGCGATTTCTCGACAGTCGAAAAGGATGCTCTGGCGCAGGTCGCTGCAGGCGCGACCGTTCTGGATATCAACGCAGGTGTCGTCTACAACTCGAACCCCAACCCGAACGAGACCGAGCCGCCGCTGATGACCAAGATCGTCGAGCTGGTGCAGGGGCTTGTTGATGTACCGCTTTGCATCGATTCCTCGGTTCCGGGCGCTTTGGAAGCCGGTCTTGAGGCGGCGGAAGGTCGTCCGCTGTTGAACTCGGTCACCGGTGAAGAAGAGCGTCTGGAACTGGTTCTGCCACTGGTCAAGAAATACAACGTACCCGTTGTGGCGATCTCGAACGATGACACCGGAATCTCGGAAGACCCTGATGTGCGTTTTGCCGTCGCCAAAACCATCGTTGAGCGTGCAGCCGATCACGGCATCCCGGCTCATGACATCGTGGTCGATCCGCTGGTCATGCCGATTGGTGCGATGGCAACTGCTGGCCAGCAGGTGTTTGCTCTGGTCCGTCGTCTGCGGGAAGAGCTGGGCGTGAACACCACATGCGGTGCGTCCAACATCTCGTTCGGCCTGCCGAACCGTCACGGTATCAACAACGCCTTCCTGCCGATGGCAATGGGTGCTGGAATGACTTCAGCGATCATGAACCCGGTGGCTCTGCCGGTGACGCAGAAGAAGATTGCCGAAAAGAAAGAGGCCGTTGCTGCCGCCGGTATCATTCTGCCCGAGGATATGGACGACGAAACCTTTGTACAGATGTTCGGTCTGGGTTCGACCCTTCCGCGGGCGGGCAAAGAGATGGAGGCCATCCGCGCCGCCAACCTGCTGACCAACAACGACGCACATGGTGGTGAGTGGATCAGGTTCAACAAACCACCCGCCGAGGCCGGAGCCGAAGGCGAGGGTGCACGCGGACGTCGTGGCGGTGGTCGTCGTCGCCGCGCTTAAGGTAAATAAAACAATGGATTGGGCCGGATTTTTTGATCCGGCCTTTTCGATTCGTCAGCGTTTGTTGACGCTTGAACCCCAGTAAAGAGCAGTGCTAATCAATGCCCAGCGGCGGGTATGATGTAATGGTAGCCTGTCAGCTTCCCAAGCTGAACGCGCGGGTTCGATTCCCGCTACCCGCTCCAATCATTCTGCGCGTCGGGCCTGATAGAGGTTGATCATCGCCGGGATGAGGATCTCCGAACCAGACTTATACTGTCGGAACTCTTTTGCGACCGCTTCTTGAATAGCGTCAGTATCAGCCTCACTCCCTTCGAAATGAGCAACAACACGGCCCGCAGGACCAACACGTGTCACCAGCCTCGCCGTGCCTTCAACGCCGCCAAAACCCGTCAGGTTCACTGTAATCGCGTCGCCGGTTATTTCAGACAGCCCCGCTTGGGTCATCAGACCTTTGACATGGTCGATGTCGTGGAACGCCAGCGGCCCGGGCGCATAGCGGTCTACGCGGGGCGGTTGACCCATTCGCCGAACGGCGGCGACATGGGGTATCTTGAACCAAGGGTTGACGTCCAATGGCCCCCAGGAAGCGAACGTCATTTGCCCACCGGGTTTCAGTGCCGAGGCGATGTTTCGGAATGCTGCGATCGAGTCGCTAAAGAACATGACACCAAACCGGGAGATTGCGGCATCCATTTGCCCTGGTTCAAACGCGTAGGTTTGCGCATCCGCGTGCTGAAAAGTGATAGTCTGTATCCCGTTGCTTTCAGCGCGTTTGGCTGCGCGGTCCAGAAAGGGCTGTGAAATGTCAGCGGCCAGAACGTGCCCGTTCGGTCCTACCGCGCGGGCGGCAGCGATTGCGCTGACGCCCGTGCCACATCCGATATCCAGCACTTGCATACCCGCCGACAGGGCGGCCCGGTCCAGAACGAGATCAAGAACGGGCGCGAAGGCGTGGTCAAGCTGATCCTCATAGGTCAGCCATTTGGTGCCTTGTTCCGAGTTTCCCCAGAATTCCGCCTGTTCCTCGTTCACTGATGTCATGTTCGCCTCCTGTGGATGGGGCGACTATGACCTCCGGCGGCGTCGGCGGCCAGATTTTTCCTCATCCCCGCCGCCGGTATTGAAGGACGGAGCGGGCAGGGTGACGACCTGCGCCAATTCAGGGAACGGATCGGTTTTGTGCGGGATCGCATTGGCGGCGACGAAATGGTCCTGAAACTTGGGCTCGATTGCCGTTTCGACCTTGGTGATCTCGCGCACCACGCGTTCGATCTCGGCCCGCGATCCGATGTTACACAGCGCGATCCGGGCACCGGTTCCAGCGGCATTACCCGCGCTGGAGACCTTCTCCAGCGGTGCATCAGGGATCATACCCAGCACCATCGCGTGTTTGGTCGAAATATGCGCGCCGAAGGCACCGGCAAGTACCACGCGATCCACACGGTCAACCTCCATCTCATCCATTAGGAGACGCGCTCCGGCGTAGAGCGCGGATTTAGCCAACTGGATGGCACGGATATCACCCTGAGTTACCGTGATACGCGGACCGCCCTCGGTGCTGGCATCGTGGATCAGATAAGAGTTGGTGCGGCCTTCGGGAATGCAACGCGGTGTGCCCGTCTGCGCGGCCGAGCCGATCAGCCCGCTTTCGTCCAGAAGACCTGCAATGCGCATCTCGGCCACGGCCTCGATAATGCCTGAGCCGCAGATACCGGTGATGCCCGTGGTGGCAATGTCCTGATCAAAGCCTTCGTCATTCGACCATTTCTCGGACCCGATCACGCGGAAACGCGGTTCTTTGGTGACAGGATCGATTTCGATTCGTTCAATCGCACCGGGCGCGGCTCTCTGGCCCGAGCTGATCTGGGCACCCTCAAATGCGGGGCCGGTGGGTGACGAACAGGCCAGAACGCGGTGGGTGTTGCCCAGCAAGATTTCCGCATTGGTACCGACATCCACGATCAGTACCAGATCGTCGGACTTGCCGGGTTCCTCGGATAGGGCAACGGCAGCGCAGTCCGCACCCACATGGCCCGCAATACACGGCAGGATGTAGACCTGCGCGCGTGGATTCATCGTGGTCAGGTCCATCTCATGCGCAGGCAGGGACATGCTTTCCGAAGTTGCCAACGCAAATGGGGCCTGACCCAGTTCAACCGGGTCCAGACCCAGCAGAAGGTGGTGCATGACTGGATTGCAGACAAACACCGTTTCGACGATCAGAGCGGCATCGATCCCCGCTTCGTCAGCAATAGAAGTGGTCAGGTCATTGATCGCTTCGCGAACGGCCCGGGTCATTTCTTTGTCGCCACCGGGGTTCATCATGGCGTAGGACACGCGGCTCATCAGGTCTTCGCCGAAACGAATTTGCGGGTTCATCAGGCCCGAAGAAGCCTTGACTTCACCGGTTTCCAGATCGGTCAAGTGCGCAGCGATGGTGGTCGAGCCGAGGTCGATAGCCAGACCGTAAAGCCCATGTTCGTGCAGGCCGGGCCAAATTTCGACGATACGGGCCACGTTGTCCTTGTGGCCTTTGTGGACGGCGACCGTGACCTCCCATTTCCCTTTGCGCAGCGCTGGCTGCAGCTTGGACATCAGCGACAGATCGGCGGTAATCGCATCGATCTTCCATTGTTCGCGCAAGGCGCGTTCTAACCGTTCCAGATCGCCTGTGGGCGAGTGCATGTCGGGTTCTTCCACCACCACGAAATACAGGCGTGTTGCAGGGTCCATGGTGATGGCGCGGGCGGCGGCGGCCTTGCGGACCACCTGACGGTGAACCTGGCTTTCAGGAGGCACGTCGATCACCACGTCACCCTGAACCGAGGCCTGACAGCCCAAACGGCGCCCGGGTTTCAAGCCTCGTTTGTCGTCATAACGCTGTTCAACCGCGTTCCATTCGCTCAGCGCGTCCTCCGAGACGGTCACGCCATGCTTGGGAAACTCGCCATAGCTGGGGGTGATCTGACATTTCGAACAAATACCGCGTCCACCGCAGACTGAATCAAGATCGACACCCAACTGGCGCGCTGCCGTCAGGATTGGCGTGCCAACGGGAAAGTGTCCGCGTTTGCCGGACGGGGTAAAAACGACAAGAGGATCGGTGGTCATGAATGGCCTGCCTTTGTATTCGCGCGTATGCCGGCGAACATATGGGTTTGAACGCAAAGGGAAAGGGCATTCAGCGGCACGTTTTGCATTGCTTGCGTCGTTTTCGGGCGTGGCAGAAGCCCGCAGGGGAAAACAACTTGGGTTCGGGGCTTTCCCTCTGGTGAAATCCATGCAATAGGGTCACCGTCAAACGGGCTTTTGCATGGGGTTATCAAATGCAGATTCGTGAGGCACTCACCTTCGACGACGTTCTTCTGGTTCCGGGCGCATCTTCTGTGCTGCCGGCAACCGCTGATACCACCACGCGCGTGACGCGTGAGATTACGATGAACATCCCGCTGCTAAGCTCGGCGATGGACACGGTGACCGAGGCGCGTATGGCTATCGCCATGGCGCAGGCTGGGGGCATCGGCGTGGTGCACAAAAACCTCACGGTCGAGGAACAGGCCCGCGAAGTGCGTCGGGTTAAGCGGTTCGAATCCGGTATCGTCTATAACCCGGTCACGCTGCGCGCGGATCAAACATTGGCAGATGCTCAGGCTTTGGTAGAGCGCTACAACTTCACCGGCTTCCCGGTCGTTGAAGAAAGCGGTCGTGTCGTCGGCATTGTCACCAACCGAGATATGCGCTTTGCGACCTCGGATGACACGCCGATCAAAGCGATGATGACCTCTGACAATCTGGCGATGCTGCAAGAGCCCGCCGATCTGGAAGAGGCCAAAAGCCTTATGCGTGCGCGTCGGATCGAAAAGTTGCTGGTCGTCGATGGCGAGGGCAAGCTGACAGGCTTACTGACGCTGAAAGATACCGAACAGGCCGTGCTGAACCCTACGGCCTGTAAAGACCGGTTGGGCCGTCTGCGTGTGGCTGCTGCAACCTCGGTCGGAGACGCGGGGTTCGAGCGGTCAGAGCAGTTGGTCGATTCCGGGGTCGATATCATTGTTGTGGATACCGCACATGGTCATTCGCAAGGTGTTCTGGATGCGGTGAAACGTGCCAAGACGCTGTCGAACGAGGTTCAGATCATCGCCGGTAACGTCGCCACTGCCGAGGCCACCAAAGCGCTGATCGATGCAGGTGCAGACGCGATCAAAGTGGGCATCGGGCCCGGCTCGATCTGTACCACACGGATGGTCGCGGGCGTTGGCGTCCCTCAGTTGACGGCCATCATGGATTGTGCCGCTGCGGCGGGGGAAGTTCCGGTCATCGCGGATGGTGGCATCAAATTCTCGGGCGATTTCGCCAAGGCGATTGCGGCAGGGGCATCCTGCGCCATGGTCGGTTCGATGATTGCGGGCACGGATGAAAGCCCGGGCGAGGTGATCCTCTATCAAGGCCGCTCGTTCAAATCGTATCGCGGCATGGGAAGTCTGGGTGCGATGGCGCGCGGCTCGGCGGATCGATATTTCCAGAAGGACGCCGCGAATGACAAGCTGGTGCCCGAAGGGATCGAAGGCCAGGTGCCGTACAAAGGGTCCGCAAGCGCTGTTGTGCACCAACTGGTTGGAGGTTTGCGCGCGGCGATGGGCTATACCGGTTGTGCCACCGTCGATGAGATGCGCCAGAACTGCAACTTTGTCAAAATCACTGGCGCAGGTTTGAAGGAAAGCCATGTGCATGACGTTCAGATCACACGGGAAAGCCCCAATTATCGCGTGATGTAAGTTTGTGAGATCCTTCAGGGGGTCTCTCGAAATTGATCGTGTAGACGAACGGAAATCGCGATGACACCTGCTGCTCGGGTTCAGGCCTCGATCGAGATCCTCGATGACATTCTTGCCGGTGCACCGGTCGAGAAGGCGTTGACCGGCTGGGCTCGACGCAGTCGGTTCGCGGGATCTAAGGATCGCGCTGCGATCCGGGATCATGTGTTTGATGCATTGCGGTGCAAACGATCCTTCTCGGCGCTCGGTGGGTCCGAGACGGGGCGCGGCCTGATGATCGGTGCCGCCCGATCCTTGGACTCAGACCTAACGTCATTATTTTCGGGTGCGCGGTATGCACCTGCAGAGGTAACCGAAGCTGACCAACCCAGGTCATTTCGGAGCGACGCAGAACGTCTGGATATCCCCGAGTGGTTGTGGCCCCAATTTCAGGCCGCGTTGAAGGACGAAGCTGAACTTGCCGCAGCCGCGCTACAATCGCGCGCTCCGATTCAACTGAGGGTCAACCTGCTGAAAACTGACATGCCTACAGCCATTCAACGACTGGCTGCCGAGGAGATCACGGCGCATCCACATCCGGCCTGCGATACTGCATTGGAAGTTACCGAGGGCGCACGCAAGATATCTCAGAGCGGTCCGTATACAGATGGGCTGGTTGAGTTGCAGGATGCCGCAAGCCAGGCGGTTGTTGCCGCGCTTGATTTGCAGCCAGGCATGCGAGTTCTGGACTACTGTGCAGGCGGCGGTGGTAAGGCTTTGGCTTTGGCGGCAAGGGCCCCCGGCGTTCACGTCTTTGCCCATGATGCCAGTCCCAAACGCATGCGGGATTTGTCAGCACGCGCGGCAAGGGCGGGCGCAGATGTCACGATCTTGACCACAGGCCAAGTCTCCAGTCAGGCGCCGTTCGATGTCGTTTTGACAGATGTGCCCTGTTCCGGCAGCGGATCGTGGCGCCGCGCACCGGCAGGGAAATGGGCGCTTACGCCGGAGCGCTTGGACGAGCTGACGCAGATTCAGGCCGCTATACTACGAGACGTTTCACCTCTCGTTGCGCCCAAAGGCGTGCTTGCCTATGCGACCTGCTCGATGCTGACGATTGAAAACGACGGCATTATTGATGGATTCTTGGCCAGCAATCCCGAATGGCAGAGCGGATACCGCAAAACGTGGCTGGTTTCACACGGGACCGATGGATTTTTTACAGCACACTTGACGCGAATATAAACTTTAAAACACAACCTTAAGAAGTTTATGTCACTGATCATTAAGCAGCAATTAACCATTGCAGGCAGATATTGATCAGAAATTGTAATAATCCGGGCTGTTTATGTCTATTCAATCTGAATTTAACCCCTCTCGATCAAGTGGATGGGGCATTGATCGTGGGCGCTATGCCTCGCTGGCATTGATCGCCATTTTATTGAGCGTACTTTCCTTCTTTGACGTTTTGCCGCCACGGTTAAGTGCCGGGGTCGCAGCCGTTGGCTTGTCCTTCCTGGTAGTAGTGGTCTTTGCCTTGGCGCGCGCTTGGATATTGAATCAGATCGAAGCGCAAACATACGCTGCGATGACGGGTTTTCTAGAGCAAGAAACCGATGCCTGTGTCATTTCGGATGCGACGGGCGAGGTGCTAGTTGCAAACGCTCAGGCCAATGCGCGTCTTATTCGGAACGCGGGTACGCGACTAGATGAGTCTCTGCGTACCGTATTTGCAAACCCGTCGGCGGTGCTGTTGCGTTTGCAGTCTCGTGCCCTGAAACGGGGCTTTTGGGAAGAAGATGTTGTCACGCGCGGACAAACAATACCGGTGTCTGTTTCAAAGCTGGGTGAAAATCGGTTTTGCTGGCGTTTTAGAATAGATGCACCCCAGATCTGGCGCAGCGTGAAGCGGCCGGTTCTGACGGTCGGACGAAATGACGTGGTGCTGGATGCCAATGATGCGGCAATTGAACTTTTTGGTCAGATTCCCACATGCCTCAAGCCGATGGTTCAGGCTGGCGGTGCAGTTGATGGTAGCATCATACAGATTAAAACCGGGGAAACCGAAGCACCATTCACTGTCACAACGCTAAGGCACAGCGGTATTGTGCGTGAGTTGCTTTTGACGCCGCTGCAGCACGCCGAAGGACCGCAGCACACGACATCATTTGCAGATTTGCCAGTTGCGATCATGTGCATGTCTCCCGATGGAGATGTTAGCGAAGCAAACCACCTCGCAGTTGAATTGGTCGGTGAGATCCAACCGGGGCGGACGAATATCGAAAGCATGATGCAGGGGCTCGGCTATCCGATCAGGGACTGGCTGGCGAGTGCTGCCGAACAAGGCGCAGCACCGCGGTCTGAATTCCTGCGTTTGGTGCGCAAGGACAAAGAGGTATTTGTGCAAGTTACGCTGTCACGGATTCTCAGGGATGGTCAGGTCTGTCTTATTGCGGTTCTGAACGATGCCACCGAACTGAAAACGATGGAGGCGCAGTTTGTTCAAGGCCAGAAGATGCAAGCCGTTGGGCAATTGGCTGGCGGGGTCGCACATGATTTCAATAACTTGCTGACGGCGATTTCGGGGCATTGTGATCTGTTGCTGTTGCGCCATGACCAAGATGACCCGAATTACGGCGATCTTATACAGATCAATCAGAACGCCAACCGTGCTGCAGCGTTGGTCAGCCAGCTTCTGGCCTTTTCGCGCAAACAAACGCTCCGGCCCGAGGTGCTGGATCTGCGAGATACGATTTCAGACCTTATCCATTTGCTAAACCGTCTTGTGGGCGAGAAGGTCCGCCTGACGCTCAGTCATGATCCGGTGCTCAAATCCGTCTGTGCGGACAAGCGCCAGTTAGAGCAGGTCTTGATGAACCTGGTCGTCAATGCGCGTGATGCGATGCCTGAGGGTGGGGAGATTCGGATCGAGACCGAAGTAGTGACATTGGATCAATCGATCACGCGCGATCGGGCGACGGTACAGCCGGGGGAATATGTTACGGTCAAAGTCATCGATAGCGGCATCGGGATTCCTGCAGACAAACTGCAAAAGGTGTTTGAGCCATTTTATACGACCAAACGCACAGGCGAGGGGACGGGGCTGGGGCTATCGACTGTTTACGGGATCGTAAAACAGACTGGTGGTTTCATATTTGTCGACAGTGTGCAGGACCGGGGAACGGAATTCACCGTGCTCTTGCCTGTGAGTTCCCGGGTCCAAGAATCGGAGCCTGAGGTACCCGATACGTCAGAGGTGCAAAGTTCCCGATTGGGTGAAGGCGTGGTTTTGTTGGTCGAAGACGAAGCCCCGGTGCGCGCCTTCGCGACGCGGGCGCTTCGCTTGAAAGGCTACACTGTGCTTGAAGCTGAATCAGCCGAAGATGCGCTGCAATTGTTGGACGACCCCAATTCGCTGGTGGATGTTTTTGTTACCGATGTCGTCATGCCCGGAATGGACGGCCCGACCTGGGTGCGCGAGGCCATGAAAACACGGCCTGACGTGCGGGTGGTCTTCATGTCAGGCTATACTGAGGGGGCATTCGGCGAATCTGGTCCTCAGATCGAAAATTCCACCTTCCTGCCCAAGCCGTTTTCGTTGACCCAGCTGACCGAAGCGGTGTTTCAGCAAATGAATTGAAAACGCTATTCGGCAGCACGATACAATGCGTATTCTGCGGCGTTCAATGATTGGAACCGGAGTTCAGTTTGTTTTGAGAAGTCCATCGGGCAAGCGGGCGAGACGTTCTCACGCGGTAGATCGATTTTACATTCCAGCCGATTCTGAAGGAAATCCAGTATCTTTTGCTGGCTGTCATATTTGAAGATATGCGCAACACCTTTACCGTTACTGCGGGGTTGCAAAAAATCGGTTTGGCATCCCACATCTGCGTAGACCGGGCGGGGGGTTTGCATATAGGCGTCAAGGAATGCCTCGAAGCTTAAACCTTTTGTGGAATGCGGATGACCTGCCAATTCGGCGCGCGTTCGATATCGATACCAACTTCCCAACCAATCGACAGGTTCGCGCACAATGGCCATGACGTCCATTTCTGCATCAAACATCTTGCGAAACATGGTCTGGAAGAAACGATCATAGCGACGCATGTTCGCATGTTTCAGGTCTGTTGGTCCGGACACGACGATATCGGCCCTATCGCGTAAAGCTGATTGATACGCGGTGGAGCCGGTCTTTGGAACAGACAGAAGCGCAAGCCGCTTTTCATAGAAAACAAGCATTTATCTTTTCTCTTCAATGCCTTTCATGTCTCAGATTGTCGTAAACGACTCTTTAACACAATTGCTGAAGAGTAGTTTTCATAAGTTTTAGTTGAAATGTTCTCTTTTTGGTCCCATAAGGAACAAGAGGCGAACAAAGCAGCGATTGCCGCCCGATCAAGGGTGTGACAAAAGAGAAGGCGACAGGACAATGGCGGATCTTCTGACGATGAGCGACAAGAAAAACGCAGACAAGCAAAAGGCGCTCGACAGCGCATTGGCCCAGATCGAACGGCAGTTCGGCAAAGGCTCGATCATGAAGTTGGGCGAAGATTCCAAGCAGGATATCGATGCGAGCTCGACCGGGTCGCTGGGCTTGGATATCGCGCTGGGGATCGGCGGCCTGCCGATGGGGCGGATCGTCGAGATTTATGGCCCGGAAAGCTCGGGTAAGACCACGCTGACGCTGCACTGCATCGCTGAACAGCAAAAACGCGGCGGAGTCTGCGCGTTCGTCGACGCAGAACATGCGCTGGACCCTCAATATGCGCGCAAGCTGGGTGTGGATCTGGATGAATTGCTGATCTCTCAGCCCGACACTGGCGAGCAGGCACTTGAGATCACCGACACCTTGGTGCGGTCGGGAGCCGTGAACATGGTCGTGGTCGACTCGGTTGCGGCGCTGACGCCGAAATCCGAGTTGGAAGGCGACATGGGTGACAGCAGCGTCGGTGTTCAGGCCCGGCTGATGAGCCAGGCGATGCGCAAGCTGACCGGCTCGATCAATCGCTCGAACTGCATGGTGATCTTCATAAACCAGATCAGGATGAAGATCGGTGTGATGTTTGGCAGCCCGGAAACCACTACCGGTGGTAATGCGTTGAAATTCTACAGCTCGGTCCGTCTGGATATTCGCCGTATCGGTGCGATCAAGGATCGGGACGAAGTTGTGGGCAACCAGACCCGCGTCAAGGTCGTCAAGAACAAGGTGGCACCGCCGTTCAAGCAGGTGGAATTCGACATCATGTATGGCGAAGGCATCAGCAAAATGGGTGAGCTGCTGGATTTGGGCGTCAAGGCCGGTGTGGTCGAAAAGTCGGGTTCGTGGTTCAGCTACGGTGATGAGCGGATCGGGCAGGGGCGTGAGAATGCCAAGCAATATCTGCGTGACAATTCCCGTGCGGCGCTCGAGATCGAAGACAAAATACGTGCCGCGCATGGGTTAGACTTTGAAATGCCACCCGAGGCGGAAGAGGATGACATCCTCGAAGCTTAAAGCGTGCCTGAGGGGGAACCAAAGAAATCCCCCAGCACCCCGGTAATGCTAAAATATCTGGAACAGGGTGGTCCCTCGGGGCCGCCTTGTTTCGTTTCGGATGGACCAATGCTGTGGACACTCTTGGGGGGTGGGGCTAAACCTTTGCTGACCATAACGACTGCGCGCCGAGAGAGCCTTATGCCAACGCTGAACGACATTCGATCTACCTTCCTGAACTACTTTGCCAAGCAGGGGCACGAAGTGGTTGCGTCTAGCCCGCTGGTTCCGCGCAATGATCCGACACTGATGTTCGTCAACTCGGGTATGGTTCAGTTCAAGAATCTGTTTACTGGCGTCGAAACCCGCGACTACAGCCGTGCTACCACTGCACAGAAATGCGTGCGTGCAGGCGGCAAACACAACGATCTGGACAATGTGGGCTATACCGCTCGCCACCATACGTTCTTTGAAATGCTGGGGAATTTCTCATTCGGGGATTACTTTAAGCATGAGGCGATACCGTTCGCTTGGGAACTGATCACCAAAGAATTTGGTATCGATAAGAACCGTCTGTTGGCCACTGTCTATCACACCGATGATGAGGCATTTGAAATCTGGAAAAAGGTTGGTGTCCCTGAAGACCGGATCATCCGCATCGCTACTAATGACAATTTCTGGCAAATGGGCCCTACCGGCCCCTGCGGCCCGTGCACCGAGATTTTCTATGACCACGGTGATCACATCTGGGGCGGGCCTCCGGGTTCGGCTGAGGAAGATGGTGATCGGTTCATCGAAATCTGGAACATCGTTTTCATGCAGAACGAACAGTTCGAAGACGGCTCGATGGTCGAACTCGACATGCAGTCGATCGACACCGGCATGGGATTGGAACGCATTGGAGCGTTGCTGCAAGGCAGCCACGACAATTATGACACCGATCTGTTCAAAACGCTGATCGAAGCCTCCGCGGATGCGACCGGTGTTGATCCTTATGGGGATCAAAACGTGCATCATCGCGTGATTGCGGACCACTTGCGTTCAACTTCGTTCCTGATCGCGGATGGTGTGATGCCGTCAAATGATGGGCGAGGGTATGTTCTGCGCCGTATCATGCGCCGCGCGATGCGCCATGCGCATCTGTTGGGGGCCAAAGATCCGGTGATGCACCGCCTGGTACCCACGCTGGTGCAATTGATGGGTGCGCAATATTCAGAGCTTGGTCAGGCGCAGCCACTGATCGAAGAGACACTGCTGCTTGAGGAAACTCGGTTCAAGCAAACTTTGGATCGCGGTCTGAAGCTGTTGGATGAGGAAGTTTCGGGCCTACCTGAAGGCGATCCACTACCCGGAGACGCGGCGTTCAAACTGTATGATACCTATGGTTTCCCGCTCGATCTGACGCAGGATGCGCTGCGCGAGAAAGGTCGAACCGTCGACACCGATGGATTTGACGTGGCCATGGCCGAACAAAAAGCCAAGGCACGCGCGGCGTGGGCCGGGTCTGGCGAATCTGCCGATCAGGTGGTTTGGTTCGATGTGCTGGATGCGGCCGGTGCGACCGATTTCCTTGGCTACGATACTGAAAAGGCCGAAGGTCAGGTCGCTGCGTTGGTGGTCGATGGTGTATTGGTCGACAAGATCGAGAAGGGTGGTACCGGCTGGGTCGTAGTCAACCAGACACCGTTCTATGGCGAGGCCGGCGGCCAGGTCGGCGACACCGGTGAAATTCGCAGGCTGGATGAGCGCGACGATATCGCCCGTGTTGAAGACACCAGAAAGTTTGCTGATGGCAAAGTCTATGCTCACAAGGTCACGATTGATCATGGGGAGATCTCAAAAGGTGACGCAGTTGAGCTGGAAGTCGATCACGCGCGACGCACGGCCATTCGTGCCAACCACTCCGCGACGCACCTTCTGCATGAAGCCCTGCGTGAGACATTGGGTGATCACGTGGCGCAGCGCGGGTCGCTCAACGCATCAGATCGTTTGCGGTTCGATTTCAGCCATTCCAAGGCTCTGACACTGGAAGAAGTGCAGAAAGTTGAGCGAGAGGTGAACGCATTCATCCGCCAAAACTCAACCGTGGAAACCAGGATTATGACACCGGATGACGCCCGTGAACTGGGTGCTCAAGCTCTGTTCGGTGAGAAATACGGGGATGAGGTGCGCGTGGTTTCGATGGGCAAAGCACCCACCGGCAAAGGCCAGGATGGTGAGACATGGTCGATTGAACTGTGTGGCGGCACCCATGTGCGCCAGACCGGTGATATCGGAACCTTCGTCGTGCTGGGCGACAGTGCCAGCAGCGCGGGCGTGCGGCGGATCGAGGCTTTGACCGGTGATGACGCATTTAAGTATCTGTCGAAACAGGATCATCGCCTTTCCTCAATTGCGCTTGAGTTGAAAGCGCAGCCTGATGACGTTGTGGCGCGTGTGAAGACTCTGTTGGATGAGCGTAAGTCGCTGCAAAACGAAGTTGCGCAGTTGCGCCGTGATCTGGCCATGGCCGGAGGCGCGGGGCAGGGCGGTGGAGCGGAAGCGCGCGATGTGAACGGTGTGGCGTTCTTTGCGCAGTCGCTCTCGGGTGTGTCCGGAAAGGACCTGCCTGCATTGATTGATGAGCACAAAAGCCGTTTGGGAACCGGTGCAGTATTGTTGATTGCTGATACCGGCGGCAAAGCGGCTGTTGCTGCGGGCGTCACGTCTGACCTGACAGACACGGTATCTGCGGTGGATCTGGTCCGCGCGGCGGTCGCTGAACTGGGCGGCAAAGGCGGTGGCGGACGGCCTGACATGGCACAGGGGGGGGGCAAGGATGCCTCGAATGCAGAGGCTGCAATCAAGGCCGCTGAACAGGTTTTGGGAGGATAAGATGCCAGCACTTTGGATCGCACACGTCACTGTGACAGACGCCGATGCTTATGGAAAATACGCCGAGCTTGCAGGGCCGGCAATTGCGGCGCATGGGGGTGAATTCATCGCCCGCGCGGCACGTTACGTGCAGTTAGAGGGCAAAGAGCGACCACGCAATGTGGTCGCCCGCTTCCCAACCGTAGAGGCTGCGGTAGAGTGCTACAATTCTCCTGCATATCAGCAGGCATTGGATCATGCCCGTGGCGCCAGCGAGCGAGAGCTGGTGGTCGTTGAAATTACCGACTGAGAATCAGGCTAAATCTACCTTCGCATGAAATTTGCAAATTCTGCCCGGCCCCGAGCCGTGCGACCTGCCATGCATTTTAGCGTGGGCGGCTCTTCACGATCGCTCTGAATTTATACACATTATTACAATGGGTTGTGCGTACTTCCTGTTGATTTTGAACATATTTCTCTGTCCGATTGTGGCACTTCGCGCCACTTTCTTGCGCGGAAATGGTCACGAAATGTGACGAATTTCCGCCGTTTTTTCCGCTCAATCTCGGATTTGATTGCGTGACAACCACGGTTTGCGGATATGGTCCGGTATACAGATGGGTTCTGATCCACGCAGTTTGCAGGGATTAATAGGACTCGAGGGACAGCATGAAATTCTTTGGTACGACCATAGATGCCCACTTAAAGAGCGCTGCCAAGCTTGGCGGGCTGTTTGGTTTGGCTATCCTGATTAACGGTTCGCTGTTGTTTGGGACTGAAGCATCGGCGAAAGATGCCGCGTTTATCCCGAGTATCGCTGCCTCGCCACCACCCTCGGGTGCGCGTCAGCTTTGCGGTAAGTATTCCTGGGCATGTGCGCAAAAAGGTATCGGTTCCTTATCTACCAGCCAAGAATTGAAGCTTGTCAAAGAGATCAACCGCCGCGTTAATCGATCCACGCGAGAGGTCACGGATCAGTCGCAATACAAAACCAGTGAACTTTGGGCGCTTCCAACGTCGCGCGGTGGTGACTGCGAAGATTTTGCGCTTCTAAAGAAAAGAGATTTGATCCAGGCTGGTTTCGACCCTCGTAAACTACTGCTCGCGACAGTGTTGGATACGCGCAGAAACTCTCATGCTGTTTTGGTCTATCGGTCAAGCGACGGCGATCTGGTTCTGGATAATTTGACCAATCAGATCAAGCCTTGGAAGGCGACGCGCTATCTGTTCCTGAGGATGCAAGATCCTAAACAGCCACGTAATTGGGTCGGAGTTTTCGGTAAGAGCTAGAAAATCGTGAAACAAAAAAGGGCGCCTGTAATGAGCAGCGCCCTTTTTCAGCATTAGTTATCAAATATACTAGTATTAACTTTGTTTTTCGACTTTTTGTTTTTTGACTTTTTGTTTTTTGACTTTTTGTTTTTTGACTTTTTGTCTTTGGACTTTTTGTTCTTCATTTTTTTGTCTTTGGACTTTTTGCCCTTGGATTTCTTGTCATTAGACTTTAGTTCCTTCAACTTTCCGTCGTCCGAATTGTCGTCATCAGGCTCATTGTCATCGGGCTGGTTGTCATCGGGCTGGTTGTCATCAGGATCATTGTCATCAGGATCATTGTCATCAGGATCGTTGTCATTTCCGTTGTTGTTACCTCCCGGCGTCGACGAACCGGGGTCGTTGTCCGGAGAAGAATCACCGCTAGGGCCGGAACTTGAACTTTCCCGCTCAGATTCATCTGATGGACCGTCGCCAGATCTTTGGTCGGCGAAGCCGATGCTTGCAGTTGGCAGGTCGGTCAAAACAGCTGCAAATCGCGGGCAATCAAGAATGGTACGTTCCAAGATAGACTCGAAGTCGGCGCGTCGCTGGATATACCGGAGCATGCCCGAAGTAACCACGTCACACGCACAAAGCGTGTTCGAAGATACAGATTGTTTGGCCGTTCTCACGGTACATGTGCCAGCTGCCTGAGCGGAATTTACGAAGGTGAAGGGTAAGATTGCGGAAGCAAAAGCAATCGATAACAGTTTGGATCTAATGCGCATCGCACGCTCCTTAAGCACTCGTTAACTAATCTGCCGTTTACTCAAACGGCGTCACACTTTGAACACAAAGTCCTCTTTCTATCGCCTATATTCAAGCAAACTTTCTGTTGGATTTCTGTGATCCAGCTCACTCAAACGCGATTAACCCATAAAAAACAAAAAGAAGACCTGCTGTTGCACCAGGTCTTCTTTTTCTGTGTTGTTTCTAGCCTGACGCAAAAATGTCACGAATGTGGCAATGTTTCCAAAACGTGAACAAGTTCACAGCATTGATCAGGCTGATTTTGACATCCGTTTACGCTCATGCGGATCCAGATAACGTTTGCGAAGCCGGATCGCATTGGGCGTAACCTCGACCAGTTCATCGTCGTCGATATAAGCGATTGCCTCTTCAAGCGAGAACTGAATATGAGGGGTCAGCCTTACTGCGTCGTCCGAGCCGCTGGCACGCACGTTTGTCAGCTTCTTCCCTTTCAGCGGATTCACTTCCAGATCGTTGTCTCGCGAATGCTCTCCGATCACCATGCCCCGATAGACATCAGTTTGCGGGCCAACAAACATGCGGCCACGCTCTTCCAAATTCCACAGCGCATAGGCGACCGCCTGACCGTTTTCCATCGAGATCAGAACACCCGCACGTCGACCAGGAATCTGCCCTTTATGAGCCGCCCAGCCGTGGAAGACCCGGTTCAAGACACCAGTTCCGCGTGTATCGGTCAGGAACTCTCCGTGATAGCCGATCAGGCCACGAGACGGCACGTGGGCGATGATCCGGGTTTTGCCTGCCCCTGCAGGGCGCATTTCAGCCAGTTCACCTTTGCGCGTACCCGTGATTTTCTCGATCACCGCGCCAGAATATTCATCATCCACATCGATCGTGACTTCTTCGATAGGTTCAAGGCGCTGGCCGCTCTCCTCGCGGAACAAAACCTGAGGGCGCGAGATGCTGAGCTCGAATCCTTCGCGACGCATGTTTTCGATCAGAACACCCATCTGCAATTCGCCGCGACCAGCAACCTCGAAAGCCTCACCGCCGGGCGTGTCGCTGATGCGGATGGCTACGTTCGATTCGGCTTCTTTCATCAGGCGATCACGAATGACCCGAGACTGAACCTTTTTGCCGTCACGACCGGCCAGTGGGGAATCGTTTATGCCGAAGGTCACTGTGATGGTTGGCGGATCGATAGGCTGGGCGGGCAGGGCCTCTTCGACTTGCGGGGATACAAGGGAATCTGCCACGGTGGCTTTGCTCATACCCGCAATCGTGACAATATCGCCTGCTTCGGCGACGTCGATGGGTTGTTGAGCTAATCCACGGAATGCCAGGATTTTCGACGCGCGGAAGCTTTCAATCTGGGTGCCGTCTCGGCTGAGTGCTTTGAGGCTGTCACCTGCTTTCAGAGTTCCACTTTCCACGCGACCGGTCAAAATGCGACCGATGAATGGATCGCTGCCCAAAGTGGTGGCGAGCATCCTGAACGGTTCGTCCTTTTTCTCGATCTGCTTGGGGGCGGGGACGTGATCAACGATCAGATCGAACAGGGCGGTCAAGTCCTTGCGCGGACCGTCAAGCTCCATATCGGCCCAGCCGGACCGGCCCGAAGCATACATGGCCGGGAAGTCCAGTTGATCGTCATCGGCGCCCAAGTTGGCGAAAAGGTCGAAACATTCGTCCAGAGCGCGATCAGGCTCGGCATCGGGTTTGTCGACCTTGTTCAGCACGACAATCGGGCGCAGGCCCAAAGCCAGCGCCTTTGAGGTCACGAATTTGGTTTGCGGCATCGGGCCTTCGGCGGCGTCGACCAGCAGTACAACGCCGTCGACCATGCTGAGAATACGTTCGACTTCCCCACCGAAATCAGCGTGGCCGGGGGTGTCGACGATGTTAATGCGGGTATCCTTCCACTCAACGCTGGTGGCTTTGGCCAGGATGGTAATGCCGCGTTCGCGTTCCAGGTCGTTGCTGTCCATGGCGCGTTCTGCCACGGCCTGGTTTTCCCGGAACGCGCCGGATTGTTTGAGCAGCTCATCCACCAGGGTCGTCTTGCCGTGGTCCACGTGAGCGATGATTGCGATATTGCGCAGGTCCATGAGAGGTCAGCCTTTGAACGGGAAGTTGCCGCGCGCATAACGCGGCGCGACAAAATATACCAGCCCTAACCGGCGGTCAGTGGCCCGCTGTGGCTGAAAACAGGTGGATGATCAGAATGCCACTCAAAATCATGCCCTAACCCAAGACTGCGGGCCAATCGAGTTTTTGGCCAAAAACCAGAAATCCAATCAGTGCGATCAGGGCAATACCAAGGCCCGACCAGATTGCATAGACAATGCCCACAGGCATGACCTTTAACGTGAGGGCCATAAGATAAAAGGCCGACCCATAGCCAACCACGACAAGAGCCGACGGCCAAAATCGCGTAAACTGATGGCTAGCCTGCAACGCAGTCGTGCCGATGGTTTCCGCGATAACAGCCAACATTAGGATTAGGTAGGTCTTTGGCACGAGCGATGCCTCTCTGAATTATCGCGAAAGGTTGAGCATACTTGCGATCATTTGGGCAAGGGGATTCAGATGCAGATGATCAAAACCCTAACTTTACCAAAGGTCAGGTAAACCCGACTATTCGGGCTTTTGCATTCGTGCTAAACACTCGATTGTTTTTAGTGTGTTTTTAATGAGTTTGATAAGATGACGACTTTTGCAAAATCGGTCATTATCGCTTCGGTTTTGATTGTGGCGTTGGGGTGGCTTGCAGACGGGGGGTCCGTCGACATTGATGCAGCCCAGAGTGTTGAGCGGTTCACAGGTTTTCCGGTTTAGGCGCCCACCGAGCGATATCCTCGAAAAGGAGCTTTCGGGCTCCTTTTCTTTTCTTCAGACGCTAAGAAATCTTTACTGCTTTTCGATCGCTTTCAGCTTGGATCGATGTTCAGACAGTCTTTTCAACACGAATTGCCGCGCCTTGCGTTCCGCCAGCCTAACCCGGATTTCGGTCAAGAACGCTTCTTCCAGAGATTGCGAGGCTGCACCGAGAACGTCTCCAACCTCCACAAAGAATCGATCCTCGCCCGTCTCGTCCATAACCTTCATCGTGTCCTCGGCCAATCTGGCGGCGAGGGTAGTGATGGTATCGGACATCAGCGCGTATTCTCTGTCAGGCGGCGTTTCACGTAATCCGTCACATCTGTCATCAGCGTGGCCATGTGGCGGTCTTGGAAGAAGTGATCGGCACCTTCCACCTCATTATGGGTGATGGTGATACCCTTTTGTTCATGCAGCTTTCCGACCAGAGACGCAGTGTCTGCAGGTGGTGCCACACGGTCCGCCAATCCGTTGATGATCAAGCCAGAAGACGGGCAGGGTGCCAGGAACGAAAAGTCGTACATGTTTGCGGGCGGCGATACACTGATGAAGCCAGTGATCTCGGGGCGGCGCATCAGAAGCTGCATTCCGATCCATGCACCGAACGAAAACCCAGCTACCCAGCAATGCTTGGAGTTGTTGTTCATCGACTGAAGGTAATCCAGCGCTGATGCTGCATCGCTCAGCTCACCTACACCCTGGTCATACTCGCCCTGGCTGCGACCAACGCCGCGAAAGTTAAAACGCAGAACCGTGAAGCCCATGTTGTAAAAGGCGTAATGCAGGTTATAGACCACCTTGTTGTTCATGGTCCCGCCAAATTGTGGATGCGGATGAAGCACGATAGCGATCGGTGCGTCTTTTTCCTTTTGCGGGTGGTAGCGGCCTTCCAGGCGGCCTTCGGGTCCGGGAAAAATCACCTCGGGCATGTGTGCTTTGGTCCTGTTTTTTGACGCGTCGGCCCCGAGATTATCTTGACGGTAATCCTCAGGTACCTTAGAACGGTTCTAATTACATTGTGTCGCGTGAAAACGCTGTCAGTGGGAGATACGCACTGGCTCGGGCGACGTCAATGTTTTCGCGCAGTTCTTGCCTGAAGGAAACAAAATGAAGCTGTCGACCAAAGGCCGCTATGCGATGGTTGCGCTGGCGGATATCGCCCTTCAGTCCTCGGACAAACTCGT
The DNA here is from genome assembly GCF_056540645.1 of Ruegeria sp. AM5. NCBI lineage: Bacteria > Pseudomonadati > Pseudomonadota > Alphaproteobacteria > Rhodobacterales > Roseobacteraceae > Ruegeria > Ruegeria sp. AM5. The sequence continues at coordinate 616,099 of NZ_JBQFXC010000001.1, forward strand.
CACGTTGGGCGAGATTTCCGAACGTCAGGATATTTCACTGCCGTATTTGGAGCAGCTTTTCGTGAAACTGCGCCGAGCTGATCTGGTCAGTTCAGTACGCGGACCGGGTGGGGGCTATCGCCTGGCGCGACCAGCCTCGGAAATCCGTGTGGTCGAGATACTGGCCGCGGTTGATGAGACGGTGGATGCGATGCACAAGGGGGCAGGTGCCTCGGGCGCGTCTTCGGGCAGCCGGGCGCAGTCACTGACCAATCGGTTGTGGGAAAGCCTGAGCGCGAATGTTTACGTATTCCTGCATCAAACGCGGCTGTCGGATGTAATTCGGAATGATCTTGCACCGTGTCCCGCTGTTCCTAGCTTGTTCGCAGTCGTGGACGATTGATCTGATGACGTTTTTCTGTGTTCCGTCAAAACCCATCTTGGAAAAGATACATCTATGAAACGGGTTTATCTCGACCATAACGCAACCTCCGCTCTGAGGCCCAAGGCCCGCGATGCAATGATCGCGGCGATGGATTTGGTGGGCAATCCGTCCTCGGTCCATGCCGAAGGGCGCGCCGCAAAAGCGGTGGTCGAGAAAGCGCGGGCTCAAATCGCAACAGCGTTTGGGGCCGATGGTGCCGACATCGTGTTTACATCCGGCGCGACTGAGGCAGCGGCTTTGGCCATGGCGGGGCGCGATCTTCAAGGTGCAGCGATTGAACATGACGCGGTAAGAGCTTGGATTAATGAGGTTCTGCCTGTCTCCCAAGGCGGTTACGTTGACGTGCCGGACGCTTCCCGATCCACGCTGCAACTGGCCAATTCGGAAACTGGAATTGTTCAAACTTTGCCTGCCGGTCTTGCGGTCACCGACGCGACTCAGGCTTTTGGTAAGTTGCCGATAGCCTTCAACTGGCTGGGGGCTGAGATGGCGCTGATTTCAGCCCACAAACTTGGCGGGCCAAAAGGGATCGGGGCGTTGGTGATGAAACGCGGCACCGATCTTGCTGCGCAAATCAAGGGCGGCGGGCAGGAGATGGGGCGTCGCTCGGGTACAGAAAATGTCACTGGAATTGCGGGGTTCGGAGCAGCAGCTGAAGCCGCGTCCCGTGATTTAGCAAATGGCGTTTGGGAAAACGTTGCAGAACTTAGAAATATTCTAGAAAACGCTCTTGAGGCTGGTACGAAAGCTACTATTTTTGTCGGGAAAGACCAAAGGCGACTCCCCAACACTCTGTGCTTCGCCACACCGGGATGGAAGGGCGAGACACAGGTCATGCAGATGGATTTGTCAGGCTTCGCGATCAGTGCGGGTTCGGCCTGTTCCAGTGGCAAGGTTCGTGCAAGCGCCGTACTGACGGCCATGGGATTTGATGAGATGAAGGCCTCCAGCGCAATCCGCGTATCGCTGGGGCCGGAGACGGCAGAAGAAGATGTGCTGCGTTTCGCGGAAACGTGGCTTGAAAAAGAGAAAAAGCATCGCGCGCGGGCCGCGTGATCTGACGGAGGGTGAATTATGGCCGCTTTGGACCAGACCCAGGTGAAAGAGGGTGTCGATCAGGAAACCGTAGACGCGGTTCGCGAGGTCAGCACTTATAAATACGGCTGGGAAACTGATATCGAGATGGAGTATGCGCCAAAAGGCGTGAATCCCGATATCGTTCGTCTGATCTCGGACAAAAATGATGAACCTGAGTGGATGACCGAATGGCGTCTGGCCGCGTTCGAGCGCTGGACCCAGATGGAAGAGCCTAAATGGGCGATGGTGCACTACCCGCCGATCGACTTTCAGGACCAGTATTATTATGCCCGTCCGAAATCGATGGAAGATAAACCCAAATCTCTGGATGAGGTCGATCCCAAGCTTCTGGCGACTTACGAAAAGCTGGGTATCCCTCTGAAAGAACAGATGATCCTGGCAGGTGTCGAGGGCGCTGAGAATGCACCGGCAGAAGGCCGTAAGGTTGCTGTTGATGCAGTATTTGACTCGGTTTCGGTCGGGACGACTTTTCAGGAAGAGTTGAAGAAAGCCGGCGTTATCTTCTGCTCGATTTCCGAGGCGATCAAAGAGCATCCGGAACTGGTCAAGAAATACCTGGGGACGGTCGTACCGGTCTCGGACAATTTCTATGCCACGCTCAACTCAGCTGTGTTCTCGGACGGCTCGTTTGTTTATGTCCCTCCGGGCGTGCGCTGCCCGATGGAACTGAGCACATATTTCCGCATCAATGCAGAAAATACCGGCCAGTTTGAGCGCACGCTGATCATCGCCGACAAGGGCTCTTACGTCTCGTATCTGGAAGGCTGCACCGCGCCCCAGCGCGACACCGCTCAGTTGCACGCGGCGGTTGTCGAGATTATCGTCGAAGAAGATGCCGAGGTGAAATACTCGACCGTTCAGAACTGGTTCCCCGGAGATGAGAATGGCAAGGGCGGTATCTACAACTTCGTGACCAAGCGCGCCGATTGTCGGGGTGATCGCTCCAAGGTGATGTGGACGCAGGTCGAAACCGGCTCAGCCGTAACCTGGAAATACCCGTCTTGCATCCTGCGTGGCGACGATAGCCAGGGTGAGTTCTACTCGATCGCGATCACCAACAACATGCAGCAGGCCGATACCGGCACCAAGATGGTTCATCTGGGCAAGAACACCAAGTCGCGGATCGTATCGAAAGGGATCAGTGCCGGTAAGGCGCAGAATACCTATCGTGGTCTGGTGTCGATGCATCCAAAGGCCAAGGATAGTCGCAACTATACGCAGTGCGACAGCTTGCTGATTGGCGACAAATGCGGGGCGCATACTGTTCCGTATATCGAGGTGAAGAACAACTCATCTCGGGTCGAGCACGAGGCGACTACCTCGAAGGTAGACGACGATCAGCTGTTCTATTGCCGTCAGCGTGGCATGGACGAGGAAGAAGCCGTGGCCTTGGTCGTCAACGGGTTCTGCAAGGACGTTCTGCAGGCGCTGCCGATGGAATTTGCGATGGAAGCGCAACAGCTTGTGGCAATCAGCCTTGAGGGATCAGTCGGCTGATGACACCAAAACCCCAACAGCGAATCCGAAAGGACGATGTCCTGACCGTGCTTGGCTATGCGTTGCCGGTGCTCGGCGGCCTGTTGGGGGTTGCTTACGTCAATACCAAGTACATGGACTTCATAAACCCGGTTTGGGCAGTGGGCGCAGGCGCGTTGCTTGGATGGATCATCGCCCGCGTGATCCGCAAGGTGCTGGGATAAGAACTTATCGGGGTCACAATGCGCCCCTTGCGAGATGCTAAAGGACAGAAAATGCTGGAAATCAATAACCTGCACGTCAAACTTGAGGAAGAAGACAAGCAAATTCTGAAAGGGGTCGACCTGACGGTCGAGCCTGGCAAGGTGCATGCGATCATGGGGCCCAATGGCTCGGGCAAATCAACGCTCAGCTACGTGTTGTCTGGTCGTGATGGCTATGAGGTGACCGAGGGCGGCGCGACGCTTGATGGCGAGGATCTGCTTGAGATGGAACCGGAAGAACGTGCAGCCGCAGGTGTGTTTCTGGCGTTCCAGTACCCGGTCGAGATTCCCGGTGTGGGCAACATGACCTTCCTGCGCACCGCCGTGAATGCGCAGCGCAAAGCACGTGGCGAGGAAGAGCTGTCGGCGACGGATTTTTTGAAAGAGGTTCGTGCCAAGGCCAAGGCGCTGAAAATCGACGCTGAAATGTTGAAACGTCCGGTCAATGTTGGCTTTTCGGGTGGTGAGAAAAAGCGCAACGAAATCCTGCAAATGGCGATGCTAGAGCCGAAGATGTGTATCCTGGACGAAACGGACTCGGGCCTTGACGTAGACGCGATGAAGCTGGTGGCCGAGGGTGTGAACGCCCTGCGCGATGAAGGGCGGGGTTTCCTTGTTATCACGCACTATCAGCGGCTTCTCGATCACATCAAACCTGACGTGGTTCACATCATGGCGGATGGTCGTATCGTGAAATCCGGTGGCCCCGAACTCGCGCTGGAAGTGGAAAACAACGGCTATGCCGACATCCTGGCCGAGGTGAACTGATGGCATTACCCCAAGCGAAACAAACGGCGACCGAGGAACGGCTGGCAGCGCTGACCATGCCGGATGCGGGATGCACACGCAAAGCGCGCGAAGCCGCAATTGCACGTGTACGCGCGATGGGTTTGCCCAGTCGTCGAGATGAATACTGGAAATATACCCGTCCAGACACTCTGGTCTCTGCGGAAGCTCCCAGTGCTGCTTTGTTCAAAACGGATGAACCGGCTCTGTTCCACGCGCTCGACCGACTGAAGATCGTTTTCATTGATGGCGTATTCAGCCCGGAAGAGTCTGATGATCTGTCTCTGGAGGGTGTAACGATCGATCGGCTGGAAGATATCTGTTGCAAAGATATCCATTGGGCCAAAGAGTTATACGGCGTTCTTGAAGCAAAAGGCCAAGATCCAGTGGCGCGTCCCTTGGCGGCGCTGAACACGGCCTATGCGTCAGATGGAGTTGCCATTCATGTATCCGGCAAGCCGAGCAAACCGATTAACCTGATTTATCGCCATGAATCTGAAACGTCGGATGCGATCCTGCATCACGTCGTTCGGGTTGAAAGCGGTGCCGAAGTCACGATCCTTGAAAACGGACCCGCAGCTTCGCGCTTCAACAAATGTATGGAGATCGATATCGCCGACAATGGCACACTGCATCATATCCGTGCGCAGGGCAGGGATCATCAACGCCGTGCGGCGACTCATATGTTCTCGCGGCTTGGCAAAGAATCCGTCTATAAATCCTTCACGCTGACCGTGAACGGAGTTTTAACGCGAAACGAGCAAGTCGTCGAACTGACGGGTGATGATGCGGTCGCGCACGTGGCGGGTGCGTGTGTTGGAGACGGTGATTTTCTCCATGATGACACGGTCTTTGTCACCCATGATGCGGTGAATTGCGAGAGCCGCCAAGTGTTCAAGAAGGTGCTTCGCAACGGTGCGACGGGTGTTTTTCAGGGCAAGATCTTGGTGAAGGAAGGTGCTCAGAAAACCGACGGTTACCAGATCAGCCAGTCGCTGCTTCTGGACGATGACAGTCAGTTCCTCGCAAAGCCCGAGCTCGAGATTTACGCCGATGACGTTGCGTGTTCGCATGGTTCGACCTCGGGCGCCATTGATGAAACGGCTTTGTTCTACCTGCGCTCGCGTGGAGTACCGACTGCGGAAGCAACCGACATGTTGACACTGGCCTTCCTGGCTGAAGCCGTCGATGAAATCGAGGACGAGGATCTGGCAGCTGATATCGTGTCCCGATTGCAAGATTGGCTGGCACGCCGACGCTGATGCCTGTCACAACTGATATCGTGGCCACGTATCGCGGACCGGGGCGTGTGGTGCGTCGGCTGCTTGATATGGGGCCGCGCGAAGATCGCGCATTGGCGTTTGTGATGGCGTTCTGTGTAATAGGCTTTATCGCACAATTGCCCGGCCTTGCACGGAGAGCTCATCTGGAAGGAATAGAGCTGAACATGCTGATGGGCGGGGCCCTGTTGGGCTCGGTCTTTATTCTGCCATTGTGCTTTTATCTTCTTGCTTGGCTCACCCATTTCATCGCGCGAATGATGGGGGGCGTTGGCACCAGCTATGGTGCGCGGCTAGCCTTGTTCTGGGCGCTTCTCGCGTCAGCGCCTTTGGTGTTGCTGAATGGGCTGGTGTCCGGTTTCATCGGCCCCGGGTCAGCGCAAACACTTGTGGGGCTGTTATGGGTTGCGGTTTTTCTCTGGTTCTGGTTGTCGGGCCTCAAGCAATCGCAAAAGGCTGCTAAATGAATTCCACCGCACTGCTCAACCTGGTCGTTCTGACCCTGTCCAATCCAGCCGAAGCCGCAAGACGATTGCTCGCGTTGCGGCTGGGTACGGATGTACTGTGGCTCGCCTTCTCTCTCGCGGTGATCCTGAACGCTCTGGTCCAGTCTGCGTCCAGCTTCGTCCTGCCGCTTATCAGTCCGGATGTTCAGCAATTGGCTGAGCCACTATCGAGGACGCTTTTTGTTTCTGTTGCGGCAATCATGATCAGCGTCGTGACGTTCCTGTTAGTGGGCCGCGTCCTAGGTGGAACGGGAACGTTCAATGACTTCATGACGCTGATTGTCTGGTTGCAAATCCTGCAAATTGCGGGGCAAGCAATCATTCTAGCGCTGGTTGCGGCGCTGCCGTTTCTATTCTTACCGGCCAGTCTGGCGATGCTGGGTCTTAGCCTTTATATCACTCTGCATTTTCTCAACGAGGCGCATCGATTTAAGTCGTTGGGAAAGTCGTTTGTTGTGATCCTGATCTCTGGTCTTGTGGCCGTCCCGTTTGTTCTTTGGCTGATCCCCGCTGGGTCTGTATAGGGAAGTCCTGTCTATGTATGACGTACAAAAAATCCGCGCAGATTTTCCGATCCTGTCACGTCAGGTCAACGGAAAGCCGCTGACTTATCTAGACAATGGGGCCTCCGCGCAGAAACCCCAGGTAGTGATCGACGCGATCACGCAGGCCTATGCGCACGAATATTCGAACGTGCATCGAGGGCTTCACTATCTGTCAAATCTCGCGACCGAGAAATATGAGGCCGTCCGTGGCACGGTTGCGCGGTTTCTGGGCGTATCAAACGAGAATGAGATTGTCCTGAATTCGGGTACGACCGAAGGAATCAATTTGGTCGCCTACGGTTGGGCAATGCCACGCCTGCAGGCGGGGGACGAGATTGTCCTCAGCGTGATGGAACATCACGCCAACATCGTACCGTGGCACTTCCTGCGCGAACGGCAGGGCGTGGTGCTGAAATGGGTCGATGTCGATGCGACCGGCCATCTTGACCCTCAGGCGGTAATCGACGCCATTGGCCCCAAGACAAAGCTGGTTGCTGTGACCCAATGCTCGAACGTGCTGGGCACTGTGGTTGATGTCAAAGCAATCACGCAAGGCGCCCACGCCAAAGGCGTTCCGGTTCTGGTGGATGGCAGCCAGGGCGCGGTTCATATGCCCGTCAATGTCGATGACATCGGATGTGACTTCTATGCCATCACGGGTCATAAACTGTACGGCCCGTCCAGTTCTGGCGCAATTTTTATCAAATCGGACCGCATGGCTGAAATGCGCCCCTTTATTGGTGGCGGTGACATGATCAAAGAGGTTTCAAAAGATCAGGTGATCTACAACGATCCGCCAATGAAGTTCGAGGCCGGAACCCCCGGCATCGTGCAGACCATCGGGTTGGGGGTGGCGCTTGACTATATGATGGACCTTGGCATGGAGAGCATCGCATCGCATGAGGCCGGCTTGCGCGACTATGCAATGCAACGGTTGAATGGATTGAACTGGCTGCAGGTTCAAGGCACCACAGCGAACAAAGCCGCGATATTCAGCTTTACTTTGGATGGGGCAGGGCATGCCCATGATGTTTCAACCATTCTGGACAAAAAGGGTGTCGCCGTGCGCGCAGGCCACCACTGCGCCGGGCCGCTGATGGATCATTTGGGGGTCACTGCTACCTGTCGTGCCAGCTTTGGGCTCTATAACACGACGGATGAGGTCGACACTCTGATCGATGCGTTGGAGCTTGCCCACGATCTGTTTGCCTGATCGTACTGCGGATTTGCAGTTGCACCCGGATTGGAACGAGGGTAGCTAACGGCCAAGGCACCTGTAGCTCAGCTGGATAGAGCGCTGCCCTCCGAAGGCAGAGGCCAGAGGTTCGAATCCTCTCAGGTGCGCCATTTCACCCTTGCTAGTCGTCATATTACGCAGAACTGACGGTGCACGAACCTGTTTTTCCAGGCAAAACAAAACCCCCGCCAGAACTATCTGATGGGGGTTGTGCAACAGCGAAAGATGAAATGCTCGATTAGCCGCGCCACGAGCGGATGACACCGCAATCCATGTGAACGAAATTCGAACGATAGTACTGTCCAACGCCACCGGCACGACAGGCCATCGCTGCCTTGCCCATTTGCGAGACCGAGCGTGATGACAGTCGCAGATCAGCAGCCTGACCCTTCATATGAAGCGAATTCTTGGCAACACCCCGCGAGCGGCGGCGCAGCATTGCGTTGGTTTGCGGTGAGCGGTAACCCGACAGCAGCATGTATGGCTCGCTGACATCCAGAAGGTTATGAGTGGCCGCCATGATGTCGACGGTCCTCAGGTCCACGGACTTGACTTGATCGCTGCGCCAGTCGCGCATGAAGTGGTTGACCTCTTTCACCGCGTCTTTGATGTATTTGCCATCAACCCAATAGACCATATCGATACGTTCACCGGTACGGCCGGAATACATGCGGATACGGCGAATATCACCTCCGCCGCGAAGGAAACCTGCTGCGTTGGAATATGTGGGAGCTGCAACAACTGCGGTTGCGGCGAATGCGCCCAATAGGGCACGCCGGGTCAGGCCCGAGGTACTGCTCTTGGTCATTTTTTGTTTCGTCCCGTACTGTTCCTGCCTGCACACGATGTTACGCGCGCCGTATTAATTTTTTCCCATCCCAGATGCGGGATTTATGGCACAGTAGGATTCAACAGCCAAGAAATCTTTGGTCGCAGTCAAATCAAGGGGGAAATTTCGGCAGTTTTTTGCGCAACTGATGCAAGTATGCTTGCTTTTGGCGCAGTTCGCGCGTCGGCGATGCAATCGCGCACCAGGGGTCAAAGAAGCGGTCTGGTGATGAATTTGTGAATAGACATCAGGCGCTCAGCAAAACATTATTTTCAGACGCCGCTTATAGGGCGTGACAAGTCATTGAAGAAACAGGGCCATCCTATGTCATTTGTTACCCGTGCTCGTTCAAGTGTTTTTATCGCCGCTTTCCTTGTGGCTTCGGCCTCAGTCGCGCAGGCGGGGACGGATGGCACAGCGTTTCAAATGGCCGTTGCTGAAAGTGTGTCCAACAGCCCGGCAATTGCTGAGTTTTATCGCACAAACGGGTTTGATCCGGTTTGGGTTGGCGATACGCCCGAACATGCTGCACGACGCAAAGCCCTGATCGAAGCGCTTTCGACGACCGATCTGCATGGATTGCCTGGGGCACGTTACGACGTCCAGACTTTGAAGACAAAGATGCAGGACGCGCGTAACACCCGTGATCTGGGCATGCTCGAGGCCGAGCTGACTCGGGTTTTTGTCAAATATGCCAGAGACTTGCACTCTGGTTCTGTAACGCCTTCACAGATTGATCCCGGCCTAGTGCGGGCGGTGGAACGACGCAGCGCCGCAGAGCATCTTGAACTGCTCGTTTCCAGCCAGGGTGATACCTATTTCAGGGATATGATGCCTCAATCGCGCCAGTATCTTGCGCTGTTGAAACAGAAGAAGGCGCTGGAAGCGCTGATGACACAAGGTGGCTGGGGCGAGACCGTTCCTGTCTCCAAGCTTGAGCTTGGGGACACAGGGAGCAATGTCATCAGGCTGCGCAATCGACTTGTCGCGATGGGTTATCTGAAGCCTACTGCCAGCCCAAACTATGATGATGCGCTGTTTGCGGCGGTGCAATCCTTTCAGGCTGCTCATGGTCTTGAGGCGGATGGCGTAGCTGGCAAAGGCACTATTTCCGAGATCAATCGCCCAGTTTCAGACCGCTTGAAAGCTGTTTACGTTGCGCTTGAACGGGAGCGCTGGTTACCCAAAGACCGTGGTGAGCGGCATATTCTGGTGAATCTGGCCGATTTTTCTGCCAAGATCGTCGATGACGGGCAGGTCACGTTTGAGACTCGTGCCGTGATCGGCAAAAACACACATGATCGCCGTAGCCCAGAGTTCTCGGATGAGATGGAGCATATGGTGATCAACCCAAGTTGGTATGTGCCACGCTCGATCATCACGAAGGAATATCTGCCGCAATTACGGGCCAATCCAAATGCTGTCGGCCATATCCAGATCACCGACCGCCGTGGCCGTCAGGTAAATCGTGGAGCGGTTGACTTTACCCAGTTCACTGCGCGTAATTTCCCGTTTTCCATGCGTCAGCCCCCGAGCAAAAGCAACGCACTTGGGCTGGTGAAGTTCATGTTCCCTAATAAGTACAACATCTATCTGCATGATACGCCTCAGAAATCTCTGTTCGCACGCGAGGTTCGGGCATTCTCTCATGGATGCATCCGTTTGGCGCAACCGTTCGAGTTTGCCTATAAGCTGCTGGCCAAGCAGGAAGAGGATCCTAAGGCGTTTTTCCACCGCGTTCTGAACACGGGCAAAGAAACGAAGGTTGAACTGGATAAAAAAATTCCGGTGCATCTGATTTACCGCACGGCCTATATTGGCCCCAAAGGCGAGGTGCAGTATCGCCGCGACGTGTATGACCGGGATCGCAAGATCTGGGAAGCGCTGCAAAAGGCAGGGGTGGTCCTGCCGGACGTTCAAGGGTAATCACGAGGCAAATCCCGCCACGAGGACGCCCGACATGCAGTTTACCGTTCAACAAATCGCCGATTCCCTGGGGGTCGTCGCAGAAGGCCAGACTGGTCTGACCATCTTGCGGGCAGCCGAGCCGGGAGATGCCGGGCCAACCGATCTGGCCATGGCGATGTCGCCAAAATATGCTGAAGCCTTGGAGACCGGTACAGCACGGGCCGCGGTTTTGTGGGATGGCGCGGACTGGAAAGCACTGGGGCTTGAGGCCGCCATTTTTGTGCAACGCCCCCGCATGGCGATGGCAGGGATCACCGCGATGCTGGATCGCGGGCAGGGGATTGCGCCGGGAATTCATCCATCGGCTGTCATTGATGAAACCGCCGAGATCGGGGTTGACGTAACGGTCGGCCCGCTTGCTGTTATCGGTGCGCGCGCGCGCGTCGGCGCGGGTTCGGTTATCGGCCCACATTGCGTGATCGGTATGGATGCGTCGCTTGGTGAAAACGCTCTGCTGCGCGAAATGGTCAGCATCGGTGCGCGGGCTCAAATCGGTGATCGCTTTATCGCGCAGCCGGGTGCCCGTATCGGCGGGGACGGTTTCAGCTATGTCACACCAGAAGTCTCGGGTGCCGAAAATGCGCGGAAAACTCTGGGTGATCAGGGGGATGCAAAGGCGCAAAGCTGGTTGCGCATCCATTCGCTGGGTGCGGTCGAGATTGGCGACGATGTCGAAGTCGGCTCGAACTGCACTGTCGACAACGGGACCATACGCAATACTGTAATCGGTAGTGGATCGAAACTGGATAATCTTGTCCACGTGGGACACAACACCCGAGTCGGGCAGGATTGTTTGTTATGTGGGCAAACCGGCGTTTCTGGTTCGGTCGAGATTGGTAATAACGTAGTACTGGGTGGTCAGACTGGTGTTGTCGATAATATTTTCATCGGTGATGGCGTGATTGCCGGTGGCGGCACCAAGATTCTGTCAAATGTTCCTGCTGGTCGCGTGATCATGGGCTACCCGGGCATTAAAATGGAAAGCCATACCGAGATATATAAAGCCCAACGTCGTCTGCCCCGATTGTCGCGCGACGTCGAGGCGTTGAAAAAGGCTGTTTTCAAACAGCCTTCAAGTGATTAAATCATCCCCAAGGCGAAAATCAGGGGATCGAGATGAGCATCAGCGACCGCGTCATAGCAATCATTGCCGAACAGGCCGTGCTTGAGCCTTCGGATGTGACGCCCGACAGTACGCTCGAAGAATTGGGCATCGATAGCCTGGGTCTTGTTGAGAGTATCTTTGCCATCGAGGAAGAGTTCGATATCACCGTGCCCTTCAACGCAAACGAGCCCACATCTAGCGATTTCGACATTTCGAATGTGACAGCGATCATTGCGGGTATCGAAAAACTCGTATCGGAAAAGGTCTGACCGCCGGTATGAAACGCGTCGTCATTACGGGTGCTGGCACCATTAATGCGTTGGGCCATTCCGTCCCCGACACTCTGGAAGCCATGCGCGAGGGTCGTTGTGGTATCTCCGAGCTTGAGTTTCGTGATGTGGATCGCCTGTCGATCAAGATCGGCGGTCAAGTCCGGGGTTTTGAGGCCGAGGGCCGTTTCAACCGCCAACAGATGACGCTGTATGATCGGTTCACGCAGTTCACGTTAACCGCCGCCAAAGAAGCGATCGATCAATCCGGCATTGTATTCTCGGGTGACACAGCCGCGCGGTCGGGGGTGGTTCTGGGAACGGCCGGTGGTGGCGTCTCCACCTGGGATGACAACTACCGCTCGGTTTACGAGGATGGCAAAAATCGCGTGCATCCTTTTGTCGTGCCCAAGCTGATGAACAACGCGGCGGCCAGCCACGTTTCAATGGAGCACAACCTCAAAGGCCCTAGCTTTACAGTATCAACAGCGTGTGCGTCCTCGAACCATGCAATGGCGCAGGCATTTCAGATGGTGCGCAGCGGTGCAGCGCCCACCATGGTGACCGGTGGTTCGGAGTCGATGCTGTGCTTTGGGGGCGTCAAGGCATGGGAAGGGCTTCGCGTCATGTCAAAAGATGCCTGTCGGCCCTTTAGCGCAAACCGAAACGGGATGGTGCAAGGCGAAGGTGCGGGTGTTTTTGTGTTCGAAGAATACGAACACGCGCGCGCGCGCGGAGCAGATATCCTGTGCGAGGTCGTGGGATTCGCCATGTCCTCGGACGCGGCCGACATAGTTATGCCCAGCAAACAAGGGGCAGCACGGGCCATGGCCGGGGCGTTATCGGATGCACGGCTGAATGCAAGCGATGTGGGTTACATAAATGCCCATGGGACCGGCACGGCTGCAAATGACAAAACCGAATGTGCAGCCGTTGCTGGTGTGTTTGGTCCGCACGCCGACGATCTGATGATTTCGTCAACAAAGTCCATGCACGGACACCTGATCGGCGGTACCGGCGCAGTTGAGCTATTAGCATGTATCATGGCCCTGCGCGACGGGGTGATCGCCCCGACCATTGGCTATGAAGAGCCCGACCCCGAATGCGCGCTGGATGTGGTGCCAAACGAGTCGCGTGAGGCGAAAGTTAATGTCGCCCTTAGCAATGCTTTCGCCTTTGGTGGGCTGAACGCCGTTCTTGCGTTGAAGCGTATATGAAGAAACCGCCGTGTTATCACGGCGGCTTTCTTATTCGATGTTTTTGCGGGGCTTAGTTTATGGAATCATTCAGCCCGTCAAAGCCTGCTGTGAAGCCAGACAAAGACATGTCCATATTCAGAACCTGATCTGGCAGGCGCGCAGGAACCAGCGACAGCACCGCCTTTTGGCCTGATTTCATCGCGTCGATATCACCCTGAGTCAAACCCAGTTGCGCCACGCAGCCAACCGGAATGCAGTGGTGATAATTGTAAAGCTTGCGCGGTGCCCCATCGATCGACATAGCCAATTGCGCCTGCAGCAGGGTTTCGAGCGGTACAACAACATTCGCCCAAGCAACAGCGGCACCGCCTTCGGGCAGTTTTCCGATCGAAACTTCGGCAATCGGATCACCCTGTTGGTTATTCAGGATCTGAACCATCGCGCAGGGATCGTCTTCGCCTTCGGTTTTGATGCAGGAAATATTCCATTCACCCGTTTGTTCTTTGACGTATTGCTCGCCAACACGGGGACCGGATTCACCCAGATCCAGATCGCTGCCAACTTCGGCTTCAGCACCGGCTTCAGGTTGCTGTGTGGTTTCCTGCGCAAATGCTGTTCCGCATAAAAGTGCTGCGGCCGCCACATTAAAAGGGACAAGTTTCCTGATCATGAATGCCTCATCTAACTGATCCAGTTTTTTGTTTCCTCTATCACCGCAATTCAGTGGTGTCAGGGTAAATCCGAATTCCAGACCGGGAATTGATCGTTTTTTGCCGAAATGCGTGGGAAACACCGCGATCTGCAACGAAAAAGGGAGCCGGTGGAGCGGCTCCCTTCCTGAATATTTTCTCCCCGTCGGACTGGCCGACTTAGTTATGCGCAGACGTTACGAAAGGGGAACCCGTTGGTCAACTCCTAACCCTAAAAAACTATTCTTGCGTCTTTCGGTTCTTGTAGAATTTAAAAAAAGCCGTGCCCAAAGGCACGGCCAGTCGACAGGGAGGAAGTTTGCCCCCGCAGCCAAGCCACGAGAAGCAACATTTACCCTCGCAGCGAAAGGTTAACTTTGTATGCTTGCAGCAGATCGGTAGAATTCGGGACAGATTTTCAATGGACAACAAGATCTTCGTAGGCGGTGGTGGCGACGGCTATTCAGTGGCACAGGGGCTGTCGCTGAAATATGCGAACCGCCATGGCCTGATTGCTGGTGCGACCGGTACGGGCAAAACGGTTACGCTGCAAATTCTGGCTGAAGGCTTCTCACAGGCGGGGGTTCCAGTGTTTCTGGCCGATGTGAAAGGTGACTTGTCGGGGCTGGCGCTGCCTGGAAGCGAAACCCACAAATTACACCAGGCTTTTTTGGATCGGGCCGAGAAGATCGGGTTCGGCACATTCTCTTACGCCGCGTGTCCAGTCACGTTCTGGGATCTGTTTGGCGAGCAGGGGCACCCGGTCCGAACCACAGTGACCGAGATGGGCCCACTGCTACTATCGCGACTGATGGAGCTGAGCGAGGCGCAGGAAGGCATTCTGAACATCGCCTTTCGGGTCGCAGACGAAGAAGGCATGCCGCTGCTTGACCTGAAAGACCTGCAGGCATTGCTGGTCTGGATAGGCGAGAAACGTGCCCAACTATCGCTGCGCTATGGCAATGTCTCGACATCTTCGATCGGTGCTATTCAACGCCGCTTGCTGGTTCTGGAAAATCAGGGCGGTACCAATCTGTTTGGCGAGCCTGCGTTGGACCTGGCCGACCTGATGCGGACAGATGCGAACGGGCAGGGGATGGTGAACATTCTGGCCTCTGACAAGCTGATGGGCTCTCCGCGTCTGTACGCGACTTTCCTGTTGTGGCTGCTTAGCGAATTGTTTGAAGAACTGCCCGAAGTGGGGGACCCTGAAAAACCGAAACTGGTGTTCTTCTTTGATGAAGCGCACTTGCTGTTCGAGGACGCCCCCAAGGTGCTGGTGGATAAGGTCGAGCAGGTGGCGCGCCTGATCCGATCAAAGGGCGTTGGAGTTTATTTCATCTCGCAGAATCCGGCGGACATCCCGGAAGATATTCTGGGTCAGCTGGGCAACCGGGTCCAACATGCGCTGCGGGCCTTCACCGCGCGCGACCGCAAGAATCTGCGACTTGCTGCTGAGACCTATCGTGAAAACCCAGCTTTCGATACTGAGACCGCAATCCGAGAGGTGGGCGTGGGCGAGGCCGTGACCTCGATGTTGCAAAAGAAAGGTGTTCCGGGCGTGGTCGAGCGCACTTTGATCCGGCCACCGGGCTCTCAACTTGGTCCGATTACCAAAGCTGAGCGTCAGTCGGTGATCAAAGCTTCGCCGATGGATGCAAAATACGGCAAGCGTATCGACCGCAAATCGGCGTTTGAGATTCTGCAGGCGCGCGCGGATGCCGCTGCGAATGCGGCGGAACAGGCGGAATCCGACGAAGTTCTGGAACAGCAGAGCCCGGCAGAACGCGAATACGCCTCGGCCCGAAGGTATTCGGGCAACCGCGTTGGGCGATCGTCATCTCGTCTTTCGCGCAAAAAGGATACCTTCGCCACGGCCTTGAGCGAGGCCGTGATCAAAGAGCTGAAAGGAACAACTGGCCGCCGCATCGTCAGGGGCATTCTGGGCGGCTTGTTCCGCAATCGCTAGAAGCCGGAGTGCGGCGCGCGCCGAACCAGTCGCGCGCCCATATTGTTATCGATTAAGCCGGCGCAGGCCTTCCTGTCTGCAATAATTATCCGCCTCGGGCACCGACATTTTGGTGGCCGGAAAATCGATTGCGCGGTCCCAGGTGACGCGGTCCTGGCGGTAAAGCTGACAGGTCACAACACCTTTGGGCGTCTGGACCTTGACCGGGGTGGTCTCTAATTGTTCGGGTGAGGGAATACACGCTGATAGCGTTGCCATCAGCGGGATCCCGATTGCGAAAACTCTGAGTGGTTTAATCATTGCGACTACGGTGCTCTCATCTTGGTTAACTGTCAGATCGTTACAACTCCGCACCAAACAAACATGGTATGGGGCACAGCGCGATGTGGTGGATCACGATACACCGATTTAGAGCGTTCTGACTCGCCGCACAATAAAACGCACCGATTAACGGTGCGTTAGGGGAATTTCGCAGGAAATTTTGCTTATTTCTCGGGGATCAGCCCTCTTGGACTGAATCTGAGAACAATCAAAAGAATCAGCCCCATGGTGAACAGGCGCATATGTGCGGCGCTATCGATCAGATGCGTCTTAAGTGCGCTGCCGTCAGGCATACCTGAGGTTATCAGGTTCATAAGCCACAGGCCCATGGGTTCAACCTGAACCCACAGGAACCAGATCAGGAACGCTCCCAGTACGGCACCGAAATTGTTGCCCGACCCGCCGACGATCACCATGACCCAGACAAGGAAGGTAAAGCGAAGCGGGTTGTAAGTGCCCGGCGTCAGCTGCCCGTCCAAAGTGGTCATCATCGCACCGGCGATGCCGCAGATGGCCGAGCCCAGCACGAAGATCTGCAGATGGCGGCGGGTGACATCCTTGCCCATCGCCTCGGCGGCAACCTCATTGTCGCGGATAGCGCGCATCATGCGGCCCCACGGGCTTTTCAGCGCCATCTGCGCCATCCAGAGCAGCACCAGTAGCACGATCAGGAACAGCAAAGAGTAGCCCAGCTTGACGGAAAGCGTCGAGGCAGTAACCGGATCCAGCCCTAACCACTCGGCCCTTGCAAGGAAAGATGGGTCTTGCTGCAATTCAACTTCGTAGCCAACCACCGGTGAGGGACGTGGAATGCCGTAGACGTTCTTGACACCACGTGCCAGCCAGTCCTCGTTTTTCATGACGGCGATGATGATCTCGGCGATACCAAGTGTGGCAATTGCCAAATAGTCCGAGCGCAGGCCCAGCGCCGTTTTTCCGATCAGCCATGCTGCGCCCGCCGCCAAAAGTCCCCCGGCAGGCCAAGCGAATAGGACAGGAAGGTTCAAACCGCCGATATTACCTGCGACAGCAGGATCAATCGCTTCGATCGCAGCTACGTTGGGATCAAAAATTGCGCGGTAAACAAAAAAACCTACGACCAGAATACCGATGATTGCAAAGGTTTGTGTGCGTCCCTTGGGCATTTTTTGGGCCACCATCACAGCTGCAACCACGGTTGCCGCGCCCATCAAAAGCGACAGGATGACGCCATATCCTCCACCAGACCAGGCGCCGGGGGTTGGGGGTGTCGAGACCAGCACAACCGCCAGCCCGCCCAGCGCGACAAAGCCCATGACACCAACGTTGAAGAGGCCAGCAAAGCCCCATTGCAGATTCACGCCAATCGACATGATGGCCGAGATCAAGCCCATGTTCAGGATCAGGATTGCGGCGTTCCAGCTTTGGGTGAATCCGGTCAACAGGATGAGTGCGCCGACGACCACGAAAAGCAGCGTGTTTTTGACGGGCTCGCTCATATCACTTTTCCTTTGAACAAGCCGGTTGGCTTAAACAGAAGTACGATCAGCAAAATGGCAAAGCTGACAGCGAATTTGTAATCGGTGGACAGGAACTGCACCAAACCTGACGGCTCCAGATTTTCAGGTGCCAGATAAGTCAGCACTTTCTTCCACGCGTAGGTGATCGTCACCTCAGAAAACGCGATGATGAAACCGCCTGCGATGGCTCCCAGAGGGTTTCCGAGGCCACCCACGATAGCCGAGGCAAAGATCGGCAGCAAAAGCTGGAAATAGACAAATGGCTTGAAGCTTTTGTCGAGGCCGTAAAGCACGCCCGCAGTGGTCGCCAGCGCGGCAACGATGATCCATGTGATCATCACCACGCGCTCGGGGTTGATACCGGACAGCAACGCAAGATCCTCATTGTCAGAATAGGCCCGCATTGATTTGCCGGTGCGCGTTTTGTTCAGGAACCAGAACAACAGCGCCACGGCGACAACCGCCACGATCACCGTGATGCCCTGGGAGGTCTTGATTGCCAGCCCCTCACGCAGCCCAGTCATCGCCTTGAAATCTCGCGCCGAGACGATGAAACGCGCTCCGTCCGAGAACCTTTGGTCATCCGGACCGATGATGAAACGAACCAGCCCGTTCATGATGAACATCACACCCATCGAGACGATCACCAGAATGACAGGTTTGGCCTTCTGTTCCCGATAGAAGCGATAGACCAACCGGTCGGTGATCAGCACCAGAACGATACAGCCCAGAATGGCAAAGGGCAGGGCGAGCAGAGCCGTTGGCAACGGCCCGAAACTGACGCCTGCGGCTTGCAGGCCCCAAGTGACCAGCACCGCGATCATCGCGCCAAAGGCCATCGTATCGCCATGGGCAAAGTTCGAAAACCGCAGGATGCCGTAAATCAGCGTCACCCCCAAAGCGCCCAGCGCCAACTGACTGCCATAGGCGATTGCGGGAACAAGAACGAAGTTGGAGAGCGCCACAAGGGCGTTGAGGAAGTCCATTAGTTCGTTACCTCATTTTCCAAGTTCGTACGTCTTTTTGACCTGATTTCAGAGTGATCAAACACGAGAGTAGCTGTCACTGGCGTCATCCCCCCAAGAAACTCTTGCGAACTTCTGGATCGGCCAACAGCTCCTTGCCTGTCCCGGTATAGGCATTGCGACCCTGGACCAGTACATATCCCTTGTCCGCAATCTCCAGCGCCTGACGGGCATTCTGTTCGACCATCAGGATCGGTAACCCGGTGCGCGAGACCTCGATGATCCGGTCGAACAGCTCATCCATCACGATTGGTGAGACACCGGCGGTGGGTTCGTCCAGCATCAACACCTTGGGCTGGGTCATTAGCGCACGGCCCACGGCGACCTGTTGACGTTGACCACCTGACAGCTCTCCGGCGGCCTGATTGCGTTTGTCGCGGAGAATGGGGAAGAGGTCATAGACCTGTTCCATCGTCTGGCTGATGTCGTCGCGCCGGATGAAAGCACC
The DNA here is from genome assembly GCF_056540645.1 of Ruegeria sp. AM5. Taxonomy (NCBI): domain Bacteria; kingdom Pseudomonadati; phylum Pseudomonadota; class Alphaproteobacteria; order Rhodobacterales; family Roseobacteraceae; genus Ruegeria; species Ruegeria sp. AM5. Next base: position 635,035 of record NZ_JBQFXC010000001.1, read on the forward strand.
CATCTCTAGGTTCTCTTCCACTGTCATCGACGTAAAAATGTTCGAGGTCTGCGGGACAAAGCCCATGCCGCGTACCACGCGGTCTTGCGGGCTGAGATTGGTGATATCTTCGCCATCCAGCCGCACAGACCCTTGGCGTACGTCCAGCATACCAAACACAGCCTTCATTGCGGTGGATTTGCCCGCGCCGTTGGGGCCGACGATCACCGCGATCTCGCCCTTGTCAACGGCGATGGTGCAGTCATGCAGGATGTCCGGCCCTTTGCCATAGCCACCAGTCATGGTGTCGCCAATCAGGAAAGGACCGCCCTCGACCCGATGCGTTTCACCGCTTTTGCGATGTGCTGGAGTCATGGTGCCGACGCCATGCGTATTGGTGATCGAGGCGTCCTTGTTGCCCTTGTCGTCCTGGTAGGGGTTGTCGCTCATGCGCCCGCCTCCAGCTTGTCTTTGTTCTTAAGGCCGGTGCCTAGGTAGGCTTCGATCACGTGTTCATTGGCCTTGATCTCGTCCAGAGTGCCTTCGGCCAGCACCTTTCCCTCGGCCATACAGATGACCGGGTCGCAAATCTTGCCGATGAAATCCATGTCGTGCTCGATAACGACGAAGGTATAGCCGCGCTCCTTGTTCAGGCGCAGGATCGTGTCGGCGATGGTCATCAGGAGGGTGCGGTTCACACCAGCGCCGACCTCGTCCAAAAACACGATCTTGGCGTCGACCATCATGGTACGGCCAAGTTCCAGCAGCTTCTTCTGACCGCCCGAGACCTGACCGGCCTTGTGATCGGCCAGATGTTCGATTGTCAGGAACTCCAGCACCTCATCGGCTTTCGCCCTAAGTGCGCGTTCCTCATCCGCGATACGCTTACGCCCGAACCATGTGTTCCACAGCGATTCCCCGGATTGTGCGCCGGGCACCATCATCAGGTTTTCACGGCAGCTCATCGACGAAAACTCATGCGCGATCTGGAAGGTGCGCAGCAGGCCTTTATGAAACAGCTCATGCGGGGGCAGGCCAGTGATATCCTCACCGTCCATGTGTACCTTACCGCTAGTCGGTGGAAGTACGCCCGCGATCACGTTGAATAGCGTGGTTTTTCCGGCCCCGTTCGGTCCGATCAGACCGGTGATCGAGCCCTTTTGGATTTCCAGCGATGCCCCGTCCACCGCATGAAACCCGCCGAAATGCTTGTGCACGTCATCGACGACGATCATCTTTTCCCCTAGCCGCCGTTTTCGGCGTTTTTACCATCCCCGTTAACCGGAGTGCGGCCTTTTTTCATTGAAACAGCCCGGACACAAGGGCCGGGCTGCTTGTTTTTATGACTTTTAACCTTGGATCAACGGAAGTTGACGGTCTTGTTTTCGCCGTCGGTCACCTCGATCTCGCGATAGGAACCTGCGCTTTCACCAGGGCCGATCAGCTCAACGCCCGATGCGCCGACATAATCGATGTCCTGACCGGCAGCCAACAGCTCCAGACCTTTAGCCAGTTCTCCGGGGAAGATTTGCTCACCCGGAGCGTTGGCGACATCCATGATTTTCGCGCCGTATTCAGCGGGGTTGGTCGAACCTGCGGCCTGCATCGCCAGCATGAACAGCGCGGCGGCGTCATAGCTTTCCGGCGAGTAGGGCGACGAACCGTCAAAGCCCGCAGCTTCAGCCATGGCAAAGTACTTCTCGGCACCTTCACCGCCCGAGCCAGCGATCTGACCGAACGAGCCGTTCAGGTCGGGACCAACGTTTGCCGGCAGCGAGTCACCGATCATGCCGCCTGGCAGACCGAATGTATCAAACGCGCCGCTGTCCAGCGCCGACTGGATGATGCCCAGACCACCCTGATCCAGATAGCCGGCAACGACCAGAATATCGCCACCGGCCGAGGCCAGCGCGCCCACTTCAGCCGAGTAGTCGGCTTTGCCGTCTTCGTGCGCGGCAACGATGGTCACCTCGCCACCCGATGCCTCGAACGAGGACTGGATCGCATCCGCCAGACCCTTGCCATAGTCGTTGTTGGTGTATGTCAGAGCAATCGAGCTGATGCCACGGTCATTCAGGATGTCTGCCATTACCTGACCTTCACGCGCATCCGACGGCGCGGTGCGGAAGAACAGGCCGTTGTCTTCCATGGTCGACAGACCCGGAGACGTGGCCGACGGCGAGATCATGACCATGCCGTTCGGGATTGCGACGTTTTGCAGGATCGCGCCAGTGACGCCCGAGCAGTCGCCGCCGATGATACCGGCAACGCCATCGGCAATCATACGTTCGCCGTTCGAGGTGGCCAGACCATTGTCGATACAGCCGGTATCGGCGCGGGTTCCGGTCACGCTTGCGCCGTCGAGCAGTTTGCCGGATTCGGTGACCTCGGCCATCGCCATTTCAGCGCCCGAACCCATGGCCGGGGCCAGCGATTCAATCGGGCCTGTAAAGCCGAACAGCACGCCCAGCTTCACGTCCTCGGCCATAGCGGTACCCGCCAGCAGAGCGGTTGCTGCAGTAGCGGTAAGCAGCTTTTTCATTAGGTTACTCCCTATTTATCGTTTGAACGTCGTCGTTCTGGGCATGACCCTAGGCAAGCTGTCCGAAAAAGAAAAGTCCTAACAAAAAAGTGCTTTTGAAAGCAGCAATCCTATCTGTTTTGTTAGGCTAGGTCAGTTTGTTGCGGAGCACCACTAGGGATTGGGTCGGTATGATCAGAACTTTTGCGATTCTCATTCTGTCGTGCTGGTCGATTGCAGGCTGGTCCGATGTCATCAACACAACCGGCGGGCCGGTTCAGGTTACTCAGGTGGTTAGAGGCCTTGATACACCTTGGGCGATTGGCATTCTTCCGGATGGCAGCTTTGTTGTCACTGAGCGAGATGGCGAGCTTTTGTACGTTGCCCGAGGTGAGGCGAAGCGCATCAAGGGTCTGCCAAAAGTGGTCGCGAACGGGCAGGGCGGTCTGTTAGATGTCACCATCGCGCGTGACTTTAATCAGACCCGCGAGCTTTTTCTGACTTTCTCCAAATCGCAACGAGGCGGTGCAGGCACCGCTGTCGCTGTCGCTCGTTTATCGGAAAACGGAGAACGTCTAACCAATCTGCGCGTGATATTCGAGGCCTCTCCCGGTGGCTCCGGCGGGCGCCACTTTGGCTCTCGTGTCGTTGAAGCGAATGATGGCACGTTGTTCGTCACTATCGGTGACCGAGGTGATCGCCCGGCTGCGCAGGATCGTTCGAACCACATGGGAACGGTCATTCGGATCAACCGTGATGGTTCAGTTCCCAGTGATAACCCGTTTGTGGGCAATCCCGGTGTCCGCCCCGAGATCTGGTCGTTTGGTCACAGAAACCCTCAGGGTGCCAATTTGGATCAGCAGGGCCGGCTTTGGGTTTCGGAACACGGGGCAAAAGGCGGGGATGAGGTTAATCTGATCAGACCCGGTGCCAATTATGGCTGGCCAGTGATTTCGTATGGCGTTCATTATTCGGGTCAGAAGATCGGTGAAGGCACGTCGAAGCAAGGAATGGAACAGCCCGAGTATTATTGGGATCCTTCCATCGCACCCTCTGGCTTGATGGTCTATTCCGGGAAACTTTGGCCGGAATGGAAGGGGAATCTATTCGTTGGCTCTTTGAAATTCGACTACATTGCACGTTTGGCGGGCGATCCACTGCGTGAGGTTGAGCAGATCGAAGGCCCCGAGACCGAACGTGTTCGCGACATCGCCGAAGCACCAGATGGGTCGATCTGGTTCATTTCCGTCGGGCAAGGCGCGGTTTACCGAATGACGCCCCTCTGACGGTTTTAAACGGGGTTAGGGCGTTTGCTTCTATGCCATTCGGTCACGGTGTATCTGTTCCGGGCTTCAGGGTGATCAGGAGATTTGAATGAGTGATTTTGTAATCGAGCTTTGTGAAACAATGCCGCCAAAGCGCGAACTGAATACGATCCTGGCACAATATTACGCGCTTATCGTGCAACGAATGCAGGATATGGGCTTTGAGATTGATCCAGCGGCCCCCGAAAGCGCATTGGCGGAGTTTTGGGCGCATACAGAGGATTACCTACCCCCGAATGGATGTCTTGTGGTGGCGCGAAACGATGCCGGAGACATCATTGGATGTGGGATGCTGAAACGATTTGATCACCAAACCGGTGAACTTAAACGGGTTTTTGTGACCGAGGAGGCACGGGGGACCGGTGCCGGGCGTGCCTTGATCGAAGCCCGGGAACAGGCCGCGCGTGATATGGGTTTGAAACGCCTCATCGCCGATACGCTTACACCGAATGTCGAAATGCGCGACCTGTACCCCAAACTTGGTTTTGTTGAACTGGACTCACCAATCGAAACCACGACCTATCTGGATCAACCGATGTTACGGCCGCACCTGCACTACTTTGCGAAAGATTTGTAAGGTTTCCCTGCGGCTTTGGATTAAACAGACAACCGACCGCTCTGTGCACCGCGTTCGCGATAAGGCGTGGTGTTGTAATGCGCCCGGTAGCATTTAGAGAAATGCGACGGGCTGGCAAAGCCGCAAGCCAGCGCCACATTGATGACGCTCATATCGGTCTGCATCAGCAAGTTCCGCGCTTTATGTAGGCGCAACTCCATGTAGTAGCGCTTGGGCGAGCGGCTGAGATAGCGGCGGAACAGACGTTCTAGCTGGCGCGTCGACATGCCTACGTCCTTGGCTAGAATAGAAGGCGAGATTGGCTCTTCTATGTTCTTTTCCATCATCAGGATAACCTGACTGAGCTTGGGGTGGCGCACGCCGATCCGTGTAGGTGTCGACAAACGTTGCGTGTCCTGATCCGTACGTATCGAAGAATAGATCATCTGATCAGCGACCGCGTTGGCCAGATCTTCTCCGTAATCTTCGGCAATCAGCTTGAGCATCAGGTCAATCGAGGATGTGCCGCCTGCAGTTGTCATTCGGTTGCCATCAACCAAAAACACCGACTTGGTCAGCTCTACAGTGTCGAATTCTTCGGCAAAACTGTCTGAGTTTTCCCAATGGATCGTAGCGCGCTTGCCTTCCAGCAAACCGGCTTTGGCCAGCGTATAGGCCGCGGTGCAAAGACCGCCGATTTTCAACCCTTTACGCGCTTCGCGGCGTACCCAGTTCAGGATGCGTTTGGTGGTTGCCGCTTGTACATCGACCCCCCCGCAGATCAGGACGACGTCGTCACGCTGCAATTCGGTCAGATCAGAATCAAGATTGAAAGAAGTACCGGCTGAACAAGTCACTGTTTCACCGCCTTCGCCCGTCAAGGTCCAGGTATAAAGCTCTCGGTTGGCCATTCGATTGGCGATCCGCAGACTGTCCAAAGCCGAAGCGAATGACAGAAGGGAAAACTTGTCCAAAAGCACAAATACAAAGTTATGCGGCTTGCCTGTGCTATGATCCACAGTGACAACTTGGCGTTGCTCTTGCATGGCGAACTGTCCTTGATTCGGCGCGCACCGGGATTTCCACGGTGGCGGATATGCCAGTCACCATGCTCAAAGCTTGATTATGGCGTCAAGAGGCGCAAAAGGGATATGGCCTCTCATTCATGCATTTTGTATAGAGGCCACCTGAAATACTTCAGCGGAGATAAAAGCTATGACTGAATGGCAAAAAACGAACTGGCGCAACAAGCCCCGGGTTCAGATGCCAGACTATACCGACGCGGCCGCGCTGGCCAAAGTCGAGGCGCAGCTTTCGCAGTATCCCCCGCTGGTTTTTGCGGGTGAAGCGCGACGGCTGAAGCAGCATCTGGGAGCCGCGGGTCGTGGCGAAGCGTTCCTGTTGCAAGGCGGGGATTGCGCTGAAAGCTTTGAGCAGTTCAGCGCGGATGCGATCCGTGACACGTTCAAGGTTATGCTGCAGATGGCAATGGTGCTAACCTACGGCGCCAAGGTTCCCGTGGTTAAAGTTGGCCGCATGGCGGGCCAGTTCGCAAAACCGCGCAGTGCACCGACTGAGGTTGTGGACGGTGTGGAGCTGCCCAGCTACCGCGGTGACATCATCAATGAGCTGGCCTTTACACCCGAGGCACGCATTCCGAATCCCGACAAGATGCTTCAGGCCTATACACAGGCGGCGGCAACACTGAACCTGCTGCGGGCGTTCTCGACCGGTGGTTTTGCGGATATGAGCCACGTGCATTCGTGGACGCTGGGTTTTGCCGACGGGCAAGACGTTCAGAAATACTCTGAGATCGCCGACCGCATTCAGGATTCGATTGACTTCATGGGGGCTGCTGGCATCACCGCCGACACCACCCACGAATTCTCATCGGTGGAGTTTTACACCAGCCACGAGAGCCTGTTGCTTGAGTACGAAGAGGCGTTGACCCGTCTGGATTCGACCTCGGGCAATTGGTTGGCCGGTTCTGGGCACATGATCTGGATCGGCGATCGGACCCGTCAGCCCGACGGTGCGCATGTCGAGTTCTGCCGGGGTGTTCTGAACCCGATTGGTCTGAAATGTGGCCCGACAACCAGTGCCGAAGACCTCAAGGTTCTGATGTCCAAGTTGAATCCCGAAAACGAAGAGGGGCGTCTGACTCTGATCGCGCGCTTTGGTGCAGGTAAAGCGGGTGAGCATCTGCCGCGTCTGGTCAAAGCCGTAAAGGAAGAGGGCGCACAGGTTACTTGGGTCTGCGATCCGATGCATGGCAACACGATCAAATCCGCGACCGGCTACAAGACCCGGCCGTTTGATTCCGTGCTGCGCGAAGTACGCGATTTCTTCGGTGTACATCAGGCTGAAGGCACGATCCCCGGTGGTGTTCATTTCGAGATGACAGGGCTGGATGTCACCGAATGCACCGGAGGTGTGCGCGCGGTGACAGAAGAGGATCTTTCGGATCGCTATCACACAGCTTGCGACCCGCGCCTGAACGCCTCGCAGTCGCTGGAACTTGCATTCCTTGTCGCGGAAGAACTGACCAACCTACGTCGTGACCGCAGCAAGCGCGCTGCAAGCTGACTTCGAATACATCCTGAATTAGTAAGACGGCGGGCCTCATGCCCGCCGTTTTCATTTAGTCGTCACGTGATGATACCAACCTTAGGTGCGGTGCCCCTTTGAACGTGGTCTGGTCTTCAGCGAACCCCTCTGCTTGCTGTTGGACAGGCCTCGGAGGCTGTTGCAAATCAGAGATCGTGTTGACGCGGCGATCCGAGACGATGAAGCGACGCGGTGTTGCCCCGATGGTTCCGTCGCTGATCATGACCCCAAGAATGCGGCTGACGTCGCCCAGATCGCTTTTAAGCGGCAGCAGGATCATGCGGGCCTGAAGGCTGGTTCGTCCCAGCTTGCCTTTCGAAAGCAAGCCCAGTTCGGCAACTGCGGGGCGGGTGAGGACTTGGTCCAGAATGGATTTGACATCATCGCGGGCGCTCGGTTCGAAAAAAGCCGTTAGAGGCATACCGCGAACTTCCATGCCCGCCAGATTGTTCAGGTGACTTCCCGCCAGCCGAAACCGGGCCAAACCCGGCGCGATGCGTTCCAGTATGAATGTGTATTCGAGAATATTCTCCAGGCCGCGCGGATCGATCTGCGAGCGCATCGGAACGCCTTCACCTGTCAGCAAGGCGGTCCAATAGGCTTCGGCCTGACGGATGGGAGAAAGGCTTCGCCCGCTGTCAAATCGGTCCATTGCGATGATCTTTCCAAGTTCTGAGCCGGAACCAGTCCCGAAAAAGGTTTTCATTTCATCACCCTACCGTCAATCACTCGCGATTTTCCTAAAATGCCATCTAATGGGCAAAGCTGCGATCCGCCAGCTTTTCTGACTGTCAGATTGACACGGGTTAATACAATTTTGGAGCAATTCTTTAACGAATGGTTAACCTCTTGGCATTGATTGGGGAATGAGCAAGGTCTTGCCCCTTGCTGGTCAATGGCATTAGGTGCGACCAGTGAATTTGACGGAAAGGGCAGGCATGATCAAATCCATGACCGGTTTCGCCTCGGGCAAGGGGGCGTTTGGTCCCCATAGCTGGACTTGGGAATTGCGCAGCGTCAATGGCAAGGGGCTGGATCTACGTCTGCGGCTTCCCGATTGGTTGACAGGGTTAGAGGCCGCGCTGAGAGGCGATCTGTCGAAGCAGGTCAACCGAGGGAACATCACGCTGTCCCTTCGGATGGGACGGGAAGAATCCGCCGCGGATGTCCGGTTGAATACCCCAGCGATGGAAGCTGCGCTGGATGCACTGGCCCAGACCGAAGCGCTTGCTGGCGCGCGGGGCGTATTGTTGGCTCCCTCCAAAGCCAGTGATCTTCTTGCGTTGAAAGGGATGTTGGAAGCCGGAGCTGACGCGGATGATCCAGCCCAACTTGTCGAGCACCTGAAATCTGAGTTCGGTGGCTTGCTTGCTTCATTCATTGAGATGCGCGGTTCCGAAGGTGAAGCTCTGTCAGGCATTCTTGCGGGACAACTCGTCCAAGTCGCAAAGCTGACGGATCAGGCCGCTGATCTGGCCGAGCGTCGCCGCGAGGAAATGGCGCAAAACATGCGCGAAAATCTGACGCGCGTTCTCGACAATACGCAAGGTGCGGACCCTGATCGCGTTGCACAAGAACTGGCCCTGATCGCGGTCAAGGCCGATATTACCGAAGAAATTGACCGGTTGAAGGCCCATGTCACTGCGGCGCGTTCCCTTTTAACGCAAGACGGCCCGGTTGGGCGTAAGCTGGATTTCCTGATGCAGGAGTTCAACCGTGAGGCCAACACGCTCTGCTCGAAATCGCAGAATGCCGAACTGACGGCGGTTGGGTTGGAGCTGAAAGCGGTCATCGATCAGATGCGCGAGCAAGTGCAGAACGTGGAATAAGGACGGGAACATCACATGGCGGATCGCCGCGGTCTATTAATCATACTGTCCTCGCCTTCGGGTGCAGGTAAATCCACTCTGGCCCGCCGTTTGATGCGGTGGGATGTCGGTTTGGAATTCTCGATCTCGTCCACCACCCGCGCTCCGCGCCCGGGTGAGGAGCATGGCCGGGAGTATTACTTCCTATCCGAGGACGAGTTCAAACAGCAGGTGGCGGATGGGCAGATGCTGGAACACGCGCATGTGTTCGGCAACTTCTACGGCTCTCCTGCTGGACCGGTCCGCGAGTCCATCACACAGGGGCGCGATGTGCTGTTTGATGTTGATTGGCAGGGTGAAGTGCAGATCCGCAATTCAGATTTGGGCAAGCATGCGTTGTCGATTTTCATTCTCCCGCCCTCGATCCGCGAGCTTCGGCGCAGGCTGGAAGGGCGTGGGCAGGACAGTGAGGATGTGATCGCCAAGCGCATGTTGAAAAGCTGGGATGAGATCAGCCATTGGGGCTACTACGACTATGTTCTGATCAACGATGATTTGGATACCACCGAGGAAAAGCTAAAAACCATCGTCAGCGCAGAACGCATGCGTCGCATCCAACAGCCCAGCCTGCAGAACCACATCCGCTCGTTGCAGACCGAGTTCGAGGGCTTGTCATGACCATCTATGCCTTGGGCGATCACTCGCCGCAAATTCACGAAGACACCTGGGTAGCCCCCGACGCCAACCTGATCGGCAAAGTAGTCCTGGAACAAGGCGCTTCGGTCTGGTTCGGGTGCACCATCCGGGCCGATCACGAAGAAGTCCGTGTGGGCGCAGGCAGCAATGTGCAGGAAAACTGCGTGATGCACATCGATGCGGGCTATCCGCTGACCATTGGGAAGAACTGCACAATTGGTCACAAGGTCATGCTGCATGGTTGCACGATCGGAGACAATACGCTGATCGGTATGGGGGCTATCGTTCTAAACGGGGCGAATATCGGAAAGAACTGTCTGATCGGGGCGGGGGCGCTGATCACCGAAGGCAAAGAAATCCCCGATAATTCGCTGGTTATGGGATCGCCCGGCAAAGTTGTGCGGCAGCTTGATGAGGCGGCGGCCCAGAAACTAACGCTGAGTGCGCTGCACTATCAGGACAACATGCGCAAGTTTCGCCAAACATTGCGTCCGGTCTAAACGCGCATGACGGATACCCTGCTTGCCGAATTGGTTTCAGCCATTCCGATGCCCGCGGTGCTGGTCGGTCAGACCGAGCGTATTGTCGCCGCAAATAGCGAGGCGCGGACGCTTTTGGGGCACGCAATCGAAGGCAGGCATTTTGCCACGATCCTGCGCCAGCCTCAGGTCATCGATGCCGTCGAACAATGCCTGCGCTCGAAGCAACCCGGCAAAGCGCGGCATCTTTCCAATGATGGTGCTCAGGATACGACGTTTGAGGTGCAGTGCAGATTCGTCGGTGGGACCGAGGCGGTATTGGCGGTATTTCAAGATATCACGCATCTGGAACAGGCAGGTCAGATGCGGCGCGATTTTGTGGCCAATGTCAGCCATGAATTGCGCACGCCGCTAACGGCCTTGATGGGGTTTATCGAAACATTGCGAGGCCCCGCCCGCGATGACACCGCCGCCCGCGACCGCTTTCTTCAGATCATGGCGGATGAGGCCAATCGGATGAACCGGCTTGTGGGGGATTTGCTGTCGCTGAATCGAGTGGAAAGTGAAGAACGGGTCAGACCCAAAGAGCCATTGGAACTGACAGGTCTGATTCAATCGACCTTAAACACTCTGCGACCGCTGGCGGATGATGCCAGTGTTGTTGTTTCGTTGGATGCCCCAAACGAGTCGATCGAGATGGTCGGAGACAGCGATCAGCTTCGTCAGGTGATAACCAATCTCGTTGAAAACGCGATCAAATACGGGGGCAGCGGTGGCAAGGTCGGTGTGGTCGTAACCCTGTCTGAGCGGGATACGGCGATGCGCGGTCCTGCGGTACGTATCAAGATCATTGATCAAGGGCCCGGTATTGATGCCAAACACCTGCCCAGGTTGACCGAACGGTTCTACCGCGCAGACAGTCACCGCTCGCGCGAGTTGGGCGGAACCGGACTGGGGCTTGCGATCGTGAAGCATATCGTCAATCGCCATCGGGGCAGGTTGCGGGTGGAAAGTGAACCGGGGCAGGGAGCGACGTTTACGGTCATTCTACCACGCTGAGGGCGTGCCAAACGCGGGCTTTACTGGGGTGACGCTTCGTCAAGTTAAGAATTTCTGAGAAATTCATGAGTTGTCATGAAACCGTTACATACCTGTCACAAAAGACTTACGCAGGCGTCATAGTGCTGCGCTCAGATCATCATGGGGATGATCAGTACCCATCCTTTTCAAGGAGACTGAAATGTCCTTTGTAAAACTGTCGGCTTCTGCGCTGGCTATCGCTGCCGTCTCGGCAACCACTGCTGCTGCGCGTGACAACGTTCAAGTTGCTGGCTCTTCCACCGTTCTGCCTTATGCGTCAATCGTTGCAGAACTATTCGGTGAAAATACCGACTTCCCCACACCGGTTGTTGAATCAGGCGGCTCGTCCGCCGGTCTGAAACGCTTCTGCGAAGGCGTCGGTGAAAACACGATCGACGTTGCAAACGCATCGCGTGCCATCCGTGAAAAAGAGATTAAAGCATGCGCCGAAAACGGTGTGACCGACATCATGGAAGTCCGCATCGGTTATGACGGCATCGTATTTGCAAGCCAGCAGTCGGGTCCTGCCTTCACGGCGTTTGAGCCTGCGGATATTTACAATGCCATCGGATCGAAAGTGATGAAAGATGGCGCGCTGGTCGACAACAGCTTCAACAGCTGGGCCGAGTTCAACGCTGACCTGCCGGATGTGGAAATCGCAATGTTCATCCCGGGCACCAAGCACGGCACCCGCGAAGTGTTCGAAGACAAAGTTCTGCTGGCAGGTTGTGAAGCGACGGGCGCGATGGAAGCCATGGTCGCGGGCGGCCTAAGCGAAGATGACGCCGAAGATGCATGCCTGGACGTGCGCACCGACGGCAAATCGGTCGATATCGACGGTGACTACACCGAAACTCTGGCCCGCATCGACACCAACACCAATGGTATCGGCGTGTTTGGTCTGGCGTTCTACGAGAACAACACCGACAAGCTGAAAGTGGCTACGATGGGTGGTATCGCACCGTCGACCGAGAGCATCGCGTCGGGTGAATACCCCGTCTCGCGTCCGCTGTTTTTCTACGTCAAGAAAGCGCATATCGGCGTGATCCCCGGTCTGAAAGAATACGCCCAGTTCTTCACTCATGAAGAAATTGCTGGTCCCTCGGGCCCGCTGGCCAACTACGGTCTGGTTGCCGATCCTGAACTGGCAAAAACGCAGGACGCGATTGCCAACGAAGTAACCTTGGGTTCGGGCAGCTAATCCCTCACCCCGATCGAATTGACTGGGGGCGGCGTTTTCTGTCGCCCCCAATTTTTCCCTAATCCCGATCAAGACCTATGGGGGCGTCATGCCAATACTTTGGCTCATTCTGATCGTGCTTGCGATCGCGGCAGTCGGATATGTTTTGGGGCGAATGCGCGCCTTGCAAAGTGCCGGAGGGGACAGCCGCAATCTGCATTCTCTTCCCTCGTTTTATGGCGCGAACGTCGCACTGAAAGTCATAGTTCCCGCCTTAGGTTTGTTGATCGTCTGGCTGCTGGTTCAGCCGCTCTACGTTAACTCTCAGATCTCGGAGATGGTTCCCGAAACGGCTATCAAGGAAGGATCGTCGCGCAGTCTTGTTATGGCCGAGGTGCGTCGGACCGCAAATGGTCTGGACAGTGCCGTTGCGCAGGGACATCTCACCGAAACGCTCGCACAGGATGCGCGGGCAGATATTTCCGAGATGACCCAAAAGTTGAAGGACGCGGGTCAAGTCGTAACCTCGGACATCACGCAGACGGTTTTGCATGCAGCTCAAGCCTATCGGGCGATAAATTCAACCGGTTACGCGATCATGTCCGTCGCTGTGATACTGGTCGCCTTGGCCGGTGCTGCGTTCAGTTGGTTACAGACGCATTCTGAATATCGTGCCCGCAATGTGGTTGAGCAGGGAATTCGTGTGATGCTGCTGGCGGCTGCGTCGATTGCGATCCTGACAACGGTCGGCATCGTCCTTTCGCTGGTTTTCAATACGTGGGAGTTCTTCAAGCTTTACCCGGCATCAGAGTTCTTTTTCGGTACCACCTGGGCGCCCAGTTTCTCGGGCCGTGGCGGGGCATCAGATCTGGGTATCATCCCTTTGCTGTGGGGCACGTTCTATATCTCGTTGGTGGCGTTGTTGGTGGCCGTGCCAATCGGTCTTTTCGCTGCGATTTATCTCAGTGAGTACGCTTCTTCACGCGTGCGCTCGATCGCCAAACCGATGCTTGAGGTGCTGGCCGGTATCCCGACCATCGTTTACGGCCTTTTCGCCCTGCTGACCGTTGGCCCGCTGTTGCTGAGCGTGTTCGGGGATGATGGTTTGGGCTGGATGAAAGCCGGTACGGCGGTGATGACCGCCGGTCTTGTCATGGGCATCATGCTGATCCCGTTCGTTTCGTCGCTTTCCGACGACATCATCAACGCGGTGCCTCAGGCCATGCGTGATGGCTCTTACGGGCTGGGGGCCACACAATCCGAGACCATCCGGCAGGTCGTTTTGCCCGCAGCCTTGCCCGGGATCGTGGGAGCGATCCTGCTGGCGGCATCGCGCGCCATCGGTGAGACCATGATCGTGGTTCTGGGGGCAGGGGCCGCCGCGCGTCTGGACCTGAACCCGTTCGAGGCCATGACCACCGTCACCGCCAAGATCGTCAGCCAGCTGACAGGCGACGCCGATTTCGCCTCGCCCGAGGCCCTCGTCGCCTTCGCGCTTGGCATGACGCTGTTCATCCTCACGCTGGGGCTGAACGTTTTCGCCCTTTATATCGTGCGCAAGTATCGGGAGCAGTACGAATGACCGACGCCAGCATGCAAAATACCTCGACCTCGCTGACTGCATCCGATGCCCGGACCAAAAAACGCGCGGCTGCCGAAAAGCGTTTTCGCGCCTACGGGATCGTCGCTATCGCGACCGGACTGTTCTTTCTGATTGTGCTGTTTGCCTCAATCCTGTCGCAGGGCATCCCGGCCTTCCAGCGCACAGTGATCAGTTTAGAATTCACGCTGAGCGAAGCGCAGCGCGATGAAGCCGAAGGCACGATGTTCAAGACAAAGGCCTACTCCAATCTGTTCATTGCGGAACTGAATGAACAACTAGCCGAAAGTGGCATCACCGTGGATTTCGATCAGGATGCCATCGAGCGTCTGTTGGGCAAAATTGGGGGTACGATCCGAACCATCTATGCCGATAATCCTAGCAAGCTGGGTGAGCCGATCATGTTCGATCTGGCGGCTTCAAGCCGTGTGGATGGCTACTTCAAGGGTCGGGTGTCTCGTGACACACTGCAGGACAGCCGCTTCCTGCAACTCAGCGATCTGGATCTGGTGGACGCGCTGAAAGAAGCGGGGATCATTAAACAGGCTTTCAACTGGCCGTTCATCACTGGTGCGGACTCGGGCGTGGATAACCCCGGTGGCGCGGGTATTGGTGCCTCGGTCGTCGGTTCGTTCTTCATGATGTTGGTGGTGCTGTGCCTGTCGCTGCCCATTGGGGTCGCCGCCTCGATCTATCTGGAAGAGTTTGCGCCGCAGAATAAATTCACCGATCTGATTGAGGTAAATATTTCGAACCTGGCCGCCGTTCCGTCTATCGTGTTCGGTATCCTGGGTCTGGCCGTGTTCATCCAATTTATGCACCTGCCGCAATCGGCGCCGCTGGTGGGTGGTCTGGTGCTGACGCTGATGACCCTGCCAACGATCATCATCTCAACCCGCGCCTCGCTAAAGGCGGTTCCCCCGTCTATCCGCGACGCGGCGTTGGGGGTAGGGGCCTCGAAGATGCAGGCCGTCTTCCACCACGTGCTGCCGTTGGCCGCGCCCGGTATCCTGACTGGTACCATCATTGGTCTGGCGCAGGCGCTGGGTGAAACTGCTCCGTTGCTGTTGATCGGCATGGTGGGCTTTGTCGCCCGAGGCTATCCCGATGGCTTTTTGGCGGGCTTCACCGAGCCGAACTCGGCCATGCCGGCACAGATCTACACATGGGCCGCGCGTGCCGATGTGGGTTTTTACGAGAAAGCCTGGGGCGGCATCATCATCCTTTTGATGTTCCTGCTGACCATGAATATCATCGCTATCATCCTGCGCCGCCGCTTTGAACGCCGCTGGTAGGAGGGGTTTAAAATGAACGATATGACACGAGTGGAGAGAACCGTGGACTCCAAAGACATCAAGATCAACGCCAAGCAGGTTCAGGTCTACTACGGTGAGACCCACGCCATTAAGGACGTGAGCGTCGATATCGAAGACAAGACTGTGACGGCTTTCATCGGTCCCTCTGGCTGCGGTAAATCCACCTTCCTACGCTGTCTGAACCGGATGAACGACACAATCGACATTTGCCGGGTGCAGGGTGATATCCTGCTGGACGGTGAAGACATTTACGACAAGCGCGTCGATCCGGTACAGTTGCGTGCCAAGGTCGGCATGGTTTTTCAAAAACCGAACCCGTTCCCCAAATCGATCTATGACAACGTGGCTTACGGTCCGCGTATCCACGGCCTTGCCAAGAATAAGGCAGAACTGGATGAAATCGTAGAGAAATCTCTGCGTCGTGGTGCGATCTGGGATGAGGTCAAGGACCGTCTGGATGCCCCCGGTACCGGCCTTTCTGGTGGTCAGCAACAGCGTCTTTGCATCGCGCGCGCCGTAGCCACCGAGCCTGAGGTGCTATTGATGGACGAACCCTGTTCGGCGCTCGACCCAATCGCAACCGCGCAGGTCGAGGAACTGATTGACGAACTGCGTTCACGCTATTCAGTGGTGATCGTAACCCATTCGATGCAACAGGCCGCGCGGGTCAGTCAGAAGACAGCGTTTTTCCATCTGGGGAACTTGGTTGAGTTCGGCGAAACCGGGCAGATCTTCACCAACCCCGAAGATCCCCGAACCGAAAGTTACATCACCGGCCGGATTGGCTGAGCACAGGATAACTGCAATGAGCGAACAACATATTGCATCCGCGTTCGACCGCGACCTTGAGGCCATCCAAGCACACATCATGAAGATGGGTGGACTGGTCGAAGCCGCCATTATGGGCGCGGCCCGGTCGCTGGAGACCCGCGACGAAGAACTGGCAAATGAAGTGCGTCAAGGCGACAAGGCCATCGACGCACTGGAAGAACTGATTGACGAAGAGACCGCGCGCCTGATTGCCTTGCGTGCACCGACGGCCAGCGATTTGCGGCTGGTGCTGTCCGTGCTGAAGGTTGCGACCAACCTTGAACGGATTGGAGATTACTCCAAGAACATCGCCAAGCGAACGACCGTTCTGGTGAATGCCGGCGAAATCAACGGCAGTGCCGCCGCTCTGCGCCGAATGGCGCGCGAGGTCGAGCGGATGCTGCGCGACGCGCTGGATGCCTATATCCAGCGTGATGCTGAGCTGGCGCAGGACGTGATCGAACGGGATCTGGAAGTGGACCAGATGTATAACGGCCTGTTTCGCGAGTTCCTGACCTTCATGGCGGAGGATCCGCGCAATATCTCATCGTGCATGCACCTGCATTTCATCGCAAAAAATATCGAACGCATGGGCGATCACGTCACCGCCATTGCCGAGCAGGTCGTCTATCTCGTCACCGGCGAGAGACCCAGCGAAGCGCGCCCCAAAGCCGACAACACGTCGCAAACGATCTAGGAGATCTAAGTCATGTCCGCTTATCAACCGACGGTACTGGTTGTTGAGGATGAGTTGGCCCAAAGAGAGGTACTGGCCTATAATCTGGACGCCGAAGGGTTCCGGGTAATCCGTGCCGCTAATGGCGACGAAGCTTTGTTGCTGGTCGAAGAAGACCGCCCGGATATCATCGTTCTGGATTGGATGATGCCCAATCTCAGCGGTATCGAGGTCTGCCGCCGCCTGAAAACGCGGCCGGACACCCGATCAATTCCGATCATCATGCTGTCGGCGCGCTCAGAAGAGGTTGATAAAGTGCGCGGCCTTGAAACCGGTGCCGATGATTATGTGGTTAAGCCTTACTCGGTTGTCGAATTGATGGCGCGTGTACGGACACAATTGCGCAGAGTGCGTCCAGCGACCGTGGGCATCCGGTTGGAGTTTGACGATATCATATTGGACTCTGAGACCCACAAGGTAAGCCGCGACAACAAGCTGTTAAAACTGGGCCCGACCGAGTTCCGGTTGCTGAGCACATTCATGGAAAAGCCCGGCCGGGTCTGGAGCCGAGAGCAGTTGCTTGACCGCGTCTGGGGCCGCGATATCTACGTCGACACGCGTACTGTTGATGTTCATATCGGTCGTCTGCGCAAAGCGTTGACCCAACATGGCGGTGAAGATCCGGTGCGCACGGTGCGCGGGGCAGGATACGCGCTCGGCTAACGTGGCAGTGCTTCTTCGGTCTGGGCCTGAGAAGCAAGCCAGTGTCGAAACTCTCGCAATGATGCGTCATCCGATTTTTCGCGCGGCCAAACCAGATAATATGCCCCCATCGTCTCTATCGCGTCAGGGAAGGCTGCAACCAGCCTACCTGTCGCAAGGTCTAGTTCCACCAGATAGTTTGGCAACAGGGCAACACCCAGGCCGTGCAGCGCGGCTTGGTTGATGGTGTTGAACTGGTCGTGGACGGTGCCGGGCAGGGGATGCGGGTGCGTGACACCCATCTGTTGAAACCAGTCCTGCCAGGCGCGCGGTCTTGTCTGGATATGCAGCAGCGGCAGTTTTAGCAGATCGCGGGGTGACGTCGGAGTGCCTTTGGGTAAAAGCTCGGGCGCGCAGACGGGCAAAACCCGCTCGACACTTAATAACAAGCGATCAGTTCCCGGCCAATCAGGTTCCCCAAAATGTAAAGCCGCATCAAAGGGTTCCGAAGCAAAACTAAACGGTCGCAACCGCGTGGTCATGTTGATTGTGATATCCGGATGGCGGCGGGCGAAATCCGGCAGACGCGGTACCAGCCAGCGCATTCCGAATGTCGGCAGAATCGCCAGATTCAATGTCCCACCGACAGGGGAAATGTGCAGTTTCAGCGCCGCCTGCGCGATCTGAGACAAGGCTGGCCGAATTTCTTGTACATAGTCTTGTCCAGCCTTTGTCAGTGACAATCGCTTGCGATCACGGCTGACCAATTCTGCGTCCAAATGCGCTTCAAGCGTCTGCAGTTGCCGACTGACCGCGCTCTGCGTCAGTGCCATTTCGTCCGCGACTGCCGAGGCTGATCCAAGGCGATCCAAAGCCTCAAGCGCGCGCAGCGCGGATATAGGCGGCAGGATAGGGCGCTTGGTGTCCATCTATGCGTTTTGATCATGAAACAATGCAAATGTCTCGCTGTTTTTTGAATATTACTCAGATTATAGTTGCGCAAACCTAGTCAAGTCGGAGAAGCAAAATGAACGCTCCAGATACAAAGCCTGTCCTGCGCGCAAAAGATGCGCCTGACCTTGGACGTTTCAACTGGGACGACCCGTTTCGCTTGTCGGACCAGTTGGAAGAGGATGAACGCCTGATTGCCGACAGCGCGCGCGCTTACGCCCAGGAGAAATTGCAGCCGCGTGTCACTAAGGCTTTTGCAAACGAAGAAACCGATCCCGAGATCTTTCGTGAAATGGGTGAAATGGGGCTGTTGGGCACGACAATCCCGGAAGAATATGGTGGGATCGGTGCGAGCTACGTATCTTATGGACTGGTGGCGCGGGAAGTTGAACGGGTGGACTCCGGCTATCGCTCGATGATGTCGGTGCAAAGCTCGTTGGTGATGTACCCGATTTTCGCCTATGGCAGCGAAGAACAGCGTCGCAAATATCTGCCGAAACTGGCAAGTGGCGAATGGATTGGGTGTTTTGGCCTGACAGAGCCGGATGCGGGTTCGGACCCGGCGGCGATGAAGACCCGTGCCGAGAAGATTGATGGCGGGTATCGTCTGACCGGCAGCAAGATGTGGATTTCAAACGCACCGATCGCAGATGTCTATGTGGTCTGGGCCAAGTCAGATGCGCATGACGGCAAGATTCGTGGATTCGTGCTGGATAAAGGCACCAAGGGCCTGAGCGCACCGAAGATCGAGAACAAGCTGAGCCTGCGTACTTCGATCACAGGTGAAATTGTCATGGATGGCGTTGAGGTGGACGAGGGCGCTTTGCTTCCACATGTTCAGGGTCTCAAGGGACCGTTCGGCTGCCTGAACCGCGCACGCTATGGTATCAGCTGGGGTGCGATGGGGGCCGCGGAATGCTGCTGGCACGCAGCGCGTCAATACGGCTTGGATCGTAAACAGTTCAATCGACCACTTGCGCAGACCCAGTTGTTTCAACGCAAACTGGCAGAGATGCAGACCGAAATCTCTTTGGGACTGCAAGCAAGCTTGCGCGTCGGCCGACTGATGGATCAGGCTGAAGCTGCGCCCGAGATGATCTCGATCATCAAACGTAACAATTGCGGCAAGGCATTGGACATTGCGCGGATGTCGCGTGACATGCACGGCGGCAACGGTATCTCACTTGAGTTCCAGGTGGTGCGTCACATGATCAATCTTGAGACAGTCAACACCTATGAGGGCACGCACGACGTTCATGCATTGATCCTGGGGCGGGCGCAAACCGGACTACAGGCATTTTACTGAGGCTGCACCTATTACTCGCATAATCGGTATTATGTAAAATACGTAGCAAGCGAGCCACGACTATAGAACACACATTGGTCGTGGCTTGCCAATATGTTACGCTGTGTTTGAGAAGTAAGACACGAGCTATGCAATGGTTCTGATTGGGAAGACCGTCGTCATCACTGGCGCTGCAAATGGCATAGGTAAAGGTCTTGCCAAGCGGTTCTCAGAAGAAGGTGCGCATGTAGTCTGCGCCGATATCGACCTTGCCGGCGCGCAGGCCGTGGCGGCGCAAATTGGCGGTGATGCACTCAGCTGTGATGTGTCCAAGGAAAGTGATATTCGAACTCTGATTGAGACTGTCGAGGATACGATCGCTCCGATTGATTTATTCTGTGCCAATGCGGGAATACTCACCTTAGGTGGATTTGAAGTGCCGGATGCTGAATGGGACCGCATCTGGCAGATCAACGTGATGTCTCATGTCTGGACCGCGCGGCACCTGGTCCCAAGGATGGTTGCGCGTGGTGGTGGTTATTTGATGATCACAGCATCAGCGGCTGGATTGCTCAATCAACCCGGCGCAGCCCCTTATGGCGTAACCAAACATGCGGCTGTGGGTTTTGCTGAATGGGTCGCGATGACCTATGGCGACAAAGGTCTCAGGGTCTCAGTTCTGTGTCCACAGGCCGTTCGGTCCGAGATGATACTTGGACATGAGGATTCGGTCGCCGCGATTGACGGAATAATTGAACCTGATGAGGTCGCCCAAGCCTGTGTCGAGGCGCTGGCGGATGAACGTTTCTTGATTCTTCCGCATCCACAAGTGCTTGACTATATGCGTTTAAAAACAGAAGACTACGACCGATGGTTAGGTGGAATGATGAAGCTTAATCAAAGGTTTGCTGGCAGTACTTAGCGTTGCTTCCGTCGTCTGAGTAGGCCTTCCTGCGCGACGGACGCAACCAGTTTGCCATCCTGCGAAAAGATCGAACCCCGATTGAAGCTGCGCCCCTGCCCTGTCCACGGCGACTCCATCGAATACAGATGCCAGTTTTGAAACTGCACGGGTGCATGAAACCAGATTGCATGGTCCAGACTGGCCCCATCAATTTCACCAGTGAACCAGCTCAGCCCATGGGGCCGCATTCCGGAACTGAGCAAGCTCATATCCGAGGCATAGGCCAATAGAAGATGTTGTGTAACGGTGTCCGCGTGGTTCGCTGCGCCCATGCGAAACCAGACGTGGTTCTTGTCATCTGCCTTTGCGGGTGCAAACAGGTCCAGCGGATCGATTTCGCGCACTTCGATCGGGCGCTCGCGCAGCAATTCAGCTTTCAGCTTTTCGGGAACGCGATCCAGGTATTTTTCGCGCAATTCGTCACGCGATGGATGGTGCTCGGGCGCTTGAACGTCCGGAATCGGATGCTGATGTTCCCATCCGTCATCCTGCTTGTGAAACGAGGCCGACATGTTCAAAATTTGCTTGCCATGCTGGATCGCAACCACGCGGCGGGTTGTAAAAGAACCTCCATCGCGCGCGCGATCCACTTGATATATAACCGGAATTGACGGATCTCCGGGCCTTATGAAATAGGCGTGCAAGGAATGGCATAAACGATCCTCGACCGTCCTGTACGCTGCGGCAAGCGCTTGCGCGATCACCTGCCCGCCGAAGATACGCGTTGGTGTCTCGCCACCAGAACCGGTTCCGCGAAACAAATCGACCTCAAGCGGTTCGATATTCAGCAGATCAAGCAATATGCGTTCGGCTTCGGTCATTCGGGGCTCTCCGGCGTCTTGGCCTTTTCCGGTATCACTCAAACACCGATCATTCAACGAGCGCCGCGTGAACAAGCGCCTTTAACTCGGCTCGGGATGGATAAGAGCTGGATGGAGAGAGCTGTGTAAAAAACACTGTTGAAAGCGCGTTGACCGGATCGATCCAAAAATAGGTGGAGGCCATCCCGCCCCAGCCATAGTCGCCAACCGAGCTTGGGGCTCGGGTGGGCGCCGGGTTCAGTACAACCGCGCCTCCGATGCCAAAGCCTGTGCCTTCCATGGGTTGCTCGGCAAAGCTTTGTGGACCCATTGAGGCGATATCGCTCGGTAAGTGGTTACGATACATAAATTCTACGGTCTTCGGTCCGAGCAATCGCGCGCCATTTGCGGTTCCTTTGTTTCGCAACATCTCGGCGAACTTGCTGTAATCGTCGATGGTACTGATCAATCCGCCACCGCCAGAAAAGGTCGTTGCCGCCTCAAACGGGGACTCTCCGGCCCGATCCACCAACCGCAATGTTTCTCCACCCGATTTTGCGGCATTCAGCGCCATGGCATCGCCTTCGAGCGGGGTGTAGAGCGAGGCAAATCGGTCCCCTGCCCCATCAGGCACTGAAAACGCGGTTTCACTCATCCCAAGTGGTCGAAAGATGTGTTCTGTCAGAAACACGTCCAGCGGTTTGCCTGATACAACTTCTATCACGCGGCCAATCACGTCGATCCCGACCGAGTACTCCCAGCGACTGCCTGGCTGAAAAGCCAGCGGCAACCCTGCCAGCACTTTAACCCGATCCGCCAGCGGGCCTTGTTTCGGGGAAAAGATCAGATCGAGCTCATCCATGGCCATTGGCAAAAGGCCGGGATTGAACGGGTAGCTCAGCCCGCTGGTGTGCGTCAGCAATTGATGCAAGCTGGGTGTTGGCGCGTCCTCGGTCTGGTTCAACTGCGTTGCGCCCGGGACCAAGGCTTGCATCGTTGCAAACTCTGGCAGGAAATCGGAAACCGGGGCATCTAGATGAAACAACCCTTGTTCCACCAACATCATCAAAGCAACGGACGTCACAGGCTTAGTCATCGAATAGATCCGAACCAGGCTATCGCGCTGGAACGCGAGGTCGGTTTCAATGCAGCGGCGGCCACATGCGTGAAAGAATGCCTCTTGCCTGTTCTGGTGGATCAGAAGGGCGCTGCCTGCGTATTTCTTCTGCTCAACATATCTGTGCATCCATTGGCGGATGTGGGTCTGCGCGGTCGGATCAAATCCCATGAGGCAACTCCATCTTGATCAGGCCGATCTTGCCTTCGTAAGACCCTAGGCAACAGCGAATTCTGCCGATTTTTGCTGGATTTGTTGAAGGGCGCCGAGAATACTGCCTACGTTTTTTGCAGCGCAGATAATCCGTGTTGGGCGAAGACCGGCACATAGGCACCGAAAGCCTTAGCGCGTGCCGGGTCTGATGCGTTTCCATCCAAGGCCCGCTTGTAGACACCTTGCAGAATGCCGGCCATCCGAAAGAAGTTGAAAGCAAGGTAGAAGCCAAAATTCTCAATCCCCGTTAGGCCGCGGCGCGCGCAATACTCGGCGATGAAGTCCTGATCTGACGGTAGCCCAAGTCTTAACCGATCTACGCCAGCCAACCCCCGACCCTCCTTGCCCGGCGGCAGTTGCCACTGCATGATGACGGCCGCCAGGTCGGCATATGGATGGCCGATGGTCGATAGCTCCCAATCCAGCACTCCAATGCAGGCGCTTCCATCCGCCTCGAACATCAGATTGTCGATGCGGTAATCCCCATGAACCAGTGTTCTTTGATTATCATCCTCGGGGATCTGGCGCTCAAGCCCGGCGATCAGCTGATCCATCTCGGCGATTTTTTCGGTCTCAGAGGCGCGATATTGTTTGGTCCAGCGAGCAATTTGCCGCTCGAAATAGTTGCCTGGAGGTCCGAAATCCGAAAGACCCACCGCATCGATATCGACCATGTGCAGTTCGGCCAGTACGCGGTTCATCTCTTTCAGCACACCCGTGCGCGTCGCATTGTTTTCGCCTTTCATGACAGGGTCGACAAATGTGCGCCCTTTCAGATGCTCCATCACGTAAAAGGCAGAGCCTATGACGCTGTCATCTTCACAAAGCAGATGTACTTGCGGGACGGGCACTTTGCTACCAGCCAGCGCCGCTTGTACGCGAAATTCCCGATCCACTGCATGTGCGGATTTCAGCAATATGCCCGGCGGCTTGCGTCTCAGAACATAGGATTTGGCCGGCGTACGCAGCAGATAGGTTGGGTTCGACTGACCCACGGTGAATTTTGTAGCCTCAAGAGGGCCATGATACCCAACAAGATGCGTGTTTAGATAAGCGTCGACGGACTTGATATCCAAAGTGTTTTCAGTGTGTGTCATATATTCAGCCTGCGTATGAACCCACGGCTAAAGGGCATCGGCAAAGATATTGCCACCGGTCTGCACATTTATCCCACCGGAGACAGGGATGACCGCGCCAGTGACATAGCTGCCTCCGCGACCGCATAGAAACAACATGCAACCAGCGATATCCTCGGCCTGGCCAACCCGGCCCAGTGGAACACCTTTGCCGACGCGCGCGCGCTTGGTTTCGTCTTCGGTGGCAAAGGCCGTCATGCGCGATACGAATGGTCCCGGGGCCAGCGCATTCACCGTGACTCTGTATGGTGCCAATTCCTTAGCCATGATTTTGGACAGGTGAATAACCGCCGCTTTGGACGCGGAATAGCTGTAGGCCCCGTCACCCATCGGGACCTCACCCATGACTGAACCTACATTGACGACCCGCGCAGGATCCTCGTCGGTTGCGGATTTCATCAGAAGTGGCAGCAATTTTTGGGTCAGATCAA
Source organism: Ruegeria sp. AM5 (assembly GCF_056540645.1). Classification (NCBI taxonomy): domain Bacteria; kingdom Pseudomonadati; phylum Pseudomonadota; class Alphaproteobacteria; order Rhodobacterales; family Roseobacteraceae; genus Ruegeria; species Ruegeria sp. AM5. The sequence continues at coordinate 659,267 of NZ_JBQFXC010000001.1, forward strand.
ATACGCCTGCGACATTAACCGACATGACTTTGTCCCAAGCGAAATGAGGGAACTGCCCCATCGGCGCGCCCCAAGACACACCTGCATTATTCATCAATATATCAATCGCTTGAGTGCGACTTTTGACTTCATCCACCAACGCATCTACACCCGCCTCACTGCTGATGTCGCCAGCAAACCCTTCGGCCGAGCCTGACGCGTCCAGAGCGTTCAACTCTGTTGCAACCTCCTCGCATGCCTCGCCTTTGCGAGAAGCGATCAGTACATGCGCCCCGGCACGTACCAACGCCTCGGCCGCCATTCGGCCGATACCGGTGGCACCCCCAGTTACCAGTGCCGTCTTTCCACTGAGCGAAAACAAAGTCTCGGGCGTCATGTGCACTCCATTCAGGCGATCTGGGATTCTGGCGTGAGGTCTTCTTGACAATACGTGCTGACAATCCAACGATTTCAAAACAGGTGAAGCAAGAGGCAATTGAAAAACATGCAGGCATTACTCAGCGTCACACCAGGCGGCCCCGAGAGTTTGGAACTGACCACCCTGCCCGATCCAACCCCTGAGCCAGATGAAATTGTATTGCGTATCCGCGCCGCTGGGGTGAACTTCCCTGATACGCTGATGATCCGGGACCTCTATCAGATAAAACCACCCCGCCCCTTTGCGCCAGGTGGTGAAATCGCCGGAGAAGTTGTCTCGGTCGGAGAAGGCGTCACAGACTTCGCGCCTGGTGATCGGGTTCTGGCGCTGACAGGGCACGGAGGGTTCGCTACGCATCTGAAGCTCAAACCAGCGACTGCCGTCAAGATACCCGACGTGATGCCGTTTGAGGATGCGGCTAGCATTGTCTTCACCTACGGCACTTCATACCACGCCCTCAAGGACCGTGCGCTACTTAAGCCCGGCGAAAAAGTACTTGTACTGGGGGCCGCCGGTGGCGTTGGGTCTGCGGCGATCGAGCTAGCCAAAGCGATGGGGGCACATGTGATCGCGGCAGTCTCGTCTGAAGACAAAGCATTGTTTTGCGGAGATGTTGGCGCAGACCAGACGCTGATCTATCCACGCGATCTGGACCGCGAAGCGCAAAAGGCCCTAGCCGCCGAGATAAAGGCGCTGGCCGGGGGCGAAGGTGTGGATGTGGTCTATGATGCGGTTGGCGGAGACTACGCGGAGCCCGCCTTGCGAAGTATGGCATGGGGCGGGCGTTATCTGGTTGTTGGCTTTCCTGCCGGCATCCCGAGCATTCCGCTGAACCTGACTTTGCTCAAGGGCTGTCAGATCGTCGGGGTGTTCTGGGGCGCGTCCGTATTTCGCGACCCGAAAGGGCACGCACAGAACCTGGCCGAGTTGTTCCGCCTATATGGTTCGGGAGTGATTTCACCCCGTATCAGTGCACGATTTCCGCTAACCCAGGCGGCAGAGGCAATTGGCATGCTCGAACGGCGCGAGGCTCTCGGTAAAGTTGTGGTCACGATGGAAGATAATTGAATAGGGGATGGGATTGAGCCGATCCAGCAACCTGCGTGCGTCAATGAAGCTCTACCCATAAGAGCGAAGGTCGCTGGACGACCTTTAAATTCATGTTTATGAAAAAGGGAAGATGGGGACAGTTTGAATATGCACAATATCCTGGTTCTGAATGGTCCGAACCTGAATTTGCTTGGTACACGGCAACCCGAGGTCTACGGCGCAACGACGTTGCAGATGATCGAGTACCTGTGCGTTGCGCATGGTGAAACGCTGGGTCAAAACATAACCCATCTCCAATCCAATCACGAAGGCGCGCTAATTGATGCGATCCACGCGGCACGCGGCGCTCAGGATGGTATCGTGCTGAATGCAGGCGCATTCACGCATACATCGATTGCGCTGATGGATGCGATATCTTCGGCCGAAGTACCCGTGGTCGAAGTTCATTTATCTAACATCCACGCGCGCGAGGCGTTTCGTCACAAATCACATATCGCACCAGTCGCGATTGGACAGATCTGTGGTTTTGGCGCGCAAAGCTATGTTCTTGCACTGAACGCGATTGCCGCGCATCTGGCTGAGAGGGACACAGGATGACCCTCAAAGAGTATCTGAATTTTCTGAGCTACACGAAAACTCTGGAAGAGCTTTGGGATGCACATTGCCGCCAGATGGAAAAGTATGGCTTCGACCGGCTGTTGTATGGGTATACGCAATACCGAACGGCGACTTCGCTCGGCGATCCAGAAGACTTTGTAATCCTGACCAATCACTGCTCAGATTACTTGGAAGGGTTCCTTCAATCCGGCCTGTATTTTCACGCCCCCATGCTGAAATGGGCGCTGAACAACGAAGGCGCTGCAAGTTGGAGCATGATACAGGACATGATGTCCAGCGGGGTCATGTCGAACGAAGAGCTTCGGGTTTTTGAGTTCAATAAGTCGCGTGATATTACAGTAGGTTATACGGTCAGCTTCAACTCAGTATCGATGCGTTCCAAAGGGGCGATTTCGCTTGCGGCACGTAATCACAGCCAGGAGGAGATGGACGAGGTCTGGAACGAGCACGGCGACGACATCCTTCTGATGAACAATGTTGCCCATCTCAAAATCCTGACCTTGCCATATCATGCCCCGAACCGCGCGCTGACCAAACGCCAGCGCGAAGCTTTGCAATGGGTCGGCGACGGAAAGACCACGCAGGACATCGCGCTATTGATGGGTTTGACTTCGGCAACGGTGGAAAAACACCTGAGACTCGCGCGTGAGGCGCTTTCGGTTGAAACAACGGCACAGGCCGTGTTGAAGGCCGCGTTGCAGAATCAGATGTTTGTGATGGAAGCATGACCCTATTTTGATGCTAATTAGCATCAAATTGACCTAGGGTAAGGAATACATGACTTTCCGAATCTCCCGATAAAATTGCAAATTGATATTGTTCCGTGAGTGGTGGCTTTAGCCAGGGAACGTTTTGATCGGATCTTTGTAATACCAAAGCTCTCTGATCGCTCTGACACCGAGGCGTCTATTCGTCCACGTCTCTTTGTCGGGATTATTGAGGGGCCCTTCCATCCCCATCATGCAGGGCCCCTCAATTCACCAATCTTCGCAAGCATCGGTTCACAGGCTTTTGACATGAAAAAAACCCGGCTGCGCTATGCAACCGGGCTCGGTATTTGTTGCAGCCTCTAACCGAAGCTGCAAAAGATTTTAGCCTTGGGCTGCCTTTGCAACTTCGGCAGCGAAGTCTTCTTTTTCGACCACGATGCCTTCGCCTACTTCCATGCGGACAAAACCGGTGATGGTCGCACCCGCTTCTTTGGCGGCCGCTTCGACGGTCAGGTCAGGATTCACAACGAAGTCCTGGTTCAGAAGGGTCGCTTCGGCAACGAATTTCTTCATGCGACCGACGATCATCTTTTCGATCACCTGCTCCGGCTTGCCGGATTCGCGAGCGATGTCCATCTGGACCTGCTTCTCTTTCTCGACAACTTCCGGATCCATGTCCGCCTCGGACAGGGCCGCCGGGTTCACAGCCGCAATGTGCATTGCAACCTGCTTGCCGAAGGCTTCATCGCCGCCGGACAGAGCAACCAGAACGCCGATTTTGCCCATGCCGGTTGTCGCCGCGTTGTGAACGTATGACACGACGGTATCGCCCGACAGTTTCGACATGCGGCGGACCGACATGTTTTCACCAATGGTGGCGATCTTGTCGGTCAGGGTATCTGCAACAGACTTGCCGCCCAGATCAGCAGCCAGCAGCGCATCGACGTCATCAACACCCTCGGCTGCGTAGGTGATCTTGCCGACCATCTCCTGGAATTCACTGTTTTTCGCAACGAAGTCGGTTTCCGAGTTCACTTCGACAGCAACACCGTTGCCGCCGTTGACGTGAACAGCAACCAGACCTTCGGCTGCGGTACGGCCCGATTTCTTGGCCGCCTTGGCCAGGCCTTTGGTGCGCAGCCAGTCAACGGCTTCGTCCATGTTGCCGCCGGTTTCGGTCAGCGCTTTTTTTGCGTCCATCATGCCTGCGCCGGTCGAGTCGCGCAGTTCTTTTACCATTGCTGCTGTGATTGCCATCTTTTGGCTCTCCTCAATTCAAACGGAATTGGGGCAGGTCTACCCTGCCCCATATGTCATTTACGTGACGGGCAGCTTACGCTTCGGCTTTGGCTTCCGGCGCGGCTTCTTCAGCGGGTGCTTCTTCGGCTACGACTTCTTCAACCGGAGCTTCTTCGAATGCACCCAGGTCAACGCCAGCAGCACCCATCTGAGCGGTCATGCCGTCCAGAGCGGCACGTGCGGCCAGATCGCAATACAGAGCGATTGCGCGCGCTGCGTCGTCGTTGCCGGGGATGATGTAGTCAACACCATCGGGCGAGCAGTTGGTGTCGACAACAGCCACAACCGGGATACCCAGCTTGTTGGCTTCGGCGATGGCCAGTGCTTCTTTCTTGACGTCGATGACGAACAGCAGATCCGGAACGCCACCCATCTCGCGGATACCGCCCAGTGAAGCCTGCAGCTTGGCCTGGTCACGTTCCATGCCCAGACGCTCTTTCTTGGTCAGGCCTTCGGCACCCGATTCCATGGCTTCGTCGATCTGGTTCAGACGGTTGATCGACTGGGAAACGGTTTTCCAGTTGGTCAGCGTGCCGCCCAGCCAGCGGTGGTTCATGTAGTACTGAGCCGACTTTTCAGCGGCATCTGCGATCGGCTGAGCTGCCTGACGCTTGGTGCCTACGAACAGAACGCGGCCACCTTTTGCGACGGTGTCACGAACAGCCTGCAGAGCCTGATCCAGCATCGGAACGGTCTGAGTCAGGTCCATGATGTGGATGCCATTGCGCGAGCCGTAGATGAACGGGCCCATACGGGGATTCCAACGCTGTGTCTGGTGACCAAAGTGAACGCCAGCTTCCAGCAGCTGACGCATGGTGAACTCGGGAAGAGCCATGCTTTACTTTCCTTTTCCGGTTTACGCCTCGGCGGGGGTGAAAGAAGCGGATGCTCCAACCGGCGGGCCAGATAAGGATGTCTCCCTCAAAAAGCCCAAACCCCGCCTGCGGGTTTGAATGGCGCGCGTATACGGCAGGTTTAGCATCAGTGCAAGGGCCAAATGCCCCTATTTTTCAAGCCGCGCCAGTGAATGCGCATGACGTACCGCGTCTTCGCAATGGGCTGCCAGAGCTTTGCGGTTTTCAAAGTCGCTAACCTTAGCTGGCGCGTGGTAGATCAATTCCACGGTGCCTTGTCGACGTGACCCCAAAGTCTTAAGCAAATGCGGTCCGAAATCCATGTCGCCCCACCAGCCATAAAACCTATCGGGCTGACCTTGGGGAGCGTGAAAGATGACCGAAACCGGTTGAACATACATGAATTCCCGCAGCCCTTCAGTGAAGAACGCGGCAAAGAGTGTTGTTTTAAAAGGTAAAACTCGCTGTCCGTCGGTCGAAGTGCCTTCTGGAAAGAACAACAGCTTGTGCCCGGCTTTCAGACGTTCCTCGAAAATCCGGGTCTGCTCGCGGGCTTTCTTGCGATCACGTTCGATAAAGACCGTACCCGTCGCGCGTGCCAGCCAGCCGATGCCGGGCCATTTTGCGACTTCGGCTTTCGATACGAAATACACGCGCTTACGGGCATTCAGCGCAAAGATATCCAGCCACGACGTATGGTTTGCAACCACAGCGCCGCGTTCCTGCATGAGCGCGCCAGAGGTGCGAAATCTGATCCCGAGAATTCGAAATGCATTGCGACAAACGAACTGAGAAATGAACGGTGTCACCGGCCGTTGAACGCCATAAAGCGGTCGTTCGATGAGACGTATGGCCAATAAGACGAACAGCCCCCCAAAAACCAAAAGGGCCAGCGGCAGACCGCGAAGTATCACCAGGACCCAACCTAAGAAACCAAGCTCAATTGGATCAGGAGCGTCTTCACTTTGCCACGATGGGTCGCTCACAGGGTTATGCTCCACCATAAATACGCCGCTGACGCTCATTCATGCGGGCTGTGTCAAGGATCAGACACACATCGGTTGTGTTGAAGGCATGATCGATAAATGCCCCCTCGCCCACGAATCCACCGAGGCGAAGGTAGGCCTTGATGAGAGACGGCACTTGAACCATCGCCGCGCGCCGATCCAGCGCGTCGGGTGCCAAAAGGTCCATTGATTGAAATACCTCTGGCTGGGCCCGAACCCGCAAATCCAGCGGGGCAAGATGGTTGTGATGCAGCATCGACAGCGGCTGCGCCAATTTGCTCACGTCGGTTCCGTGGAAACTCGCGACCCCGAACAAGATCTCAATACCACGCTCAGTGACGTATGCAGCCAGACCATTCCACAGATGATACATCGCCGTGCCACCACGATAATCCGGATGCACGCACGAGCGTCCAAGCTCCAACAGCTTGCGCCCGCTTTGTTTCAGGACGGTGAGATCGTATTCATCCTCGGAGTAGAATTGCCCCAGTTCGGCAGCTCGCTCACCAGGAAGCAGACGATAGACGCCGATCACCTCTCCAGATGAATCGTCGATGGCGAGCATATGATCGAAGTATGGATCGAACTGATCCTTCTCGAGCCCCTCCTCATGATCCACCATCTCGCCGCCACCGCCCAATTCCTGAACAAACACGTCATAGCGCAGACGTTGGGCCGCCCGCAGTTCAACCTCGGTATTGGCCAATTTGACAGTGAATGAGGGGCCTTCGTCTGGCATCAAGAAAATTCCATCGATCGCGGTTGCGCGCTGATAACGCGATTGCTCGGCCAAAGGCAACAAGCCCGCGTTTTGCCCGAGTTGTTAACCTTTCCTAAACCAGTTTCACGGATCAAAGACCGGCATCAGGGCTATGCGTGTCCCGTCGATCACCACTTTCCCCTGCTCGCGAAAGTTAACGGTGATCTTGCCTCCGATATTGGACTGCACCTGTCCAACGCCCCAATCGGGGAAATCGGGGTGGCGGACAAACATGCCCGGTGCAAGAATGGCATTCAGATCTGTCATATCGGGCCTCCGGGTCCAAGGCAGATGCAGCAGGAGGTACGCATGGGCGCGTCAGACGTCAACCTGGCCGAATTGATCGGCTCTCGGATCTGTCATGATCTGATCAGCCCCATTGGGGCAATTACCAACGGGCTTGAGCTGTTGGAGATGGTTGGCGCAGTCCAAGGCCCTGAAATGGAGCTGATTTCGGGCAGCGTTGGCAGTGCAGGCGCCCGTATCCGGTTTTTCCGCGTTGCCTTTGGATCAGCAAGCGATCAGCCATTGGGTCGCACCGAAGTGGTCGAGCTTTTTAAAGATGTGGAAAAGGCCGGGCGTCTGAGGATCAGTTGGAACCTGACCGAACCTGTCCCGCGCAATCAGGTTAAACTCGCGTTTCTGGCTGTGATGTGCTGTGAAAGTGCGATGCCCTTCGGCGGCGAAGTGGAAATCGAAACTCAGGGCGACGCATGGACGGTGACTGGCGTTGCTGACAAGCTGAACCTCAATACGGGACTGTGGAAAGGGATTGGCTCGGGGCGATTTACCGAAAAACTAAGCCCGGCGCAGGTTCAATTTGCCCTGCTGCCGGACACGGCCTCGACGATGGGGCGCAGGATCACGGTAGAAACGACCGCAACCCGGGTGACACTGCGGTTTTAGTGCCGAGTGGTCCCGTTTCCGCGCACCAGATACTTAAAACTGGTCAACTGAGCGGCACCGACAGGACCGCGCGCGTGCATCTTGCCGGTGGCGATACCAATCTCAGCACCCATGCCAAACTCACCGCCATCCGCGAATTGGGTCGAGGCGTTATGCATCAGGATAGCGCTGTCGAGCCGCTCGAAGAAGTGCTCGGCGGCCGCGGAATCCTCGGTCATGATGCAATCGGTGTGGCTTGAGCCAAACTGCCGGATATGCGCAATCGCGGCGTCGATATCTGCTACGGTCCGTGCAGCGATGATACTATCTAAGTACTCTTTGCCCCAGTCATCATCCGACGCAGGAATGGTGTTCTCATTGGCCAAAACGCCTTCGGCATGCACTTCAACACCCGCAGCTTGAAGAGCAGCGATCAGATCACGGCCCAGTGTTTCTGCAACGTCTTGATGGATCAGCAAGCATTCTGCCGCGCCACAGATACCGGTGCGCCGGGTTTTGGCGTTCAACACAACATCCAGCGTCTTCTGGGGATCGGCGGCTTTATCTACATAAATATGAACGATGCCTTCGAGATGCGCAAAGACGGGCACGCGCGCCTCGCGTTGCACAAGGCCTACCAATCCTTTGCCACCTCGGGGAACGATGACGTCGACATAATCAGTCATGGTCAAAAGCTCTTGCACCGCAGCCCGGTCGCGAGTCGGCACCAGTTGAATGGCGTCTTCGGGCAAGCTTGCAGCTGCTAGCCCCTCAACCAGACAGGCATGGATCGCGGTTGACGAATGAAAACTCTCAGACCCGCCTCGCAAGATCACGGCGTTTCCGGATTTCAGGCACAATGCACCCGCATCCGCCGTCACGTTGGGACGGCTTTCGTAGATCACGCCGATCACACCCAAAGGCGTGCGCACACGCTGAATGTTGAGGCCCGAGGCCATGTCCCATTCGGCCAACACCTCACCCACAGGATCGGTCTGATCGGCGACGGTGCGCAGCCCGTCAACCATGCCCTGAACGCGTGCTTCATCCAGCATCAAGCGGTCCATCATCGCGGGGCTCAAACCCTTTTCTCGCCCGAACTCCAAATCCTTCTTGTTCGCTTCGATAATGTCGGCACGTTTGTGCCAAACGGCGTCTGCGGCTGCGATCAGCGCGGCGTGCTTGCGTTCGGCGGTGGCAAAGGCAAGCTCTTGCGAGGCTGCTTTGGCGCGCGCACCAAGGTCGGCCATCATTGCGGGAATGTTGTCGAAATCCTTCATCTCATGCGCCTTTCGGTCTCAGTTTATCAAATCACGCCCTCATAGCGCCAGATCGTCCCGGTGGATCAGGGCCGCGCGGCCTGGATAGCCTAGCGTCGCCTCGATTTCAGACGATTTACGTCCTTTGATCGCATCCGCCTCTTGCGCGGTATAGCGACTTAGCCCCTGTGCCAGCCTCCGCGCCTGCGCATCCAGAACAGCGACGGGATCGCCGCGACCGAAATCACCCGTGACCTCGACAATGCCAGCGGGCAACAGGCTTTTGCCATTGGAAAGCGCCCTTGCCGCGCCGTCATCGATCACGATCTCTCCGCGCGGTTTCATCGCCGAAATCCAGCGTTTCCGGGCTGCATGCGGATCGAGCGTGGCCGTGAACCAAGTGCAGCTCGCTCCATTTTCAAGCGTTTTCAGCGGGTTCAGGGGTGATCCTTCAGTTATCGCCATATCGCAGCCAGCAGCGGTTGCCATCTTGGCAGCCAACAGCTTGGTCTTCATGCCGCCCTTTGACAGCCCCGATCCCGCGTCACCTGCCATGGCCTCGATCTCGGGCGTGATCTGTTTGATCACGTCATATCGAGTGGCTGTCGTGTCCTCGTTGGGATTGCCCGAATAGAACCCGTCGACATCTGAAAGCAGGATCAACTGATCCGCGCCGATGGTCACGGCGATTTGCGCTGCCAGCCGGTCATTGTCGCCATACCGTATCTCATCCGTGGCGACTGTATCGTTTTCGTTGACAATCGGAACAACACCCAGGCTCAGCAGCGTTTCCAGCGTTGCACGGGAATTCAGATAACGCCGCCGATCCGCGCTGTCTTCCAACGTGACCAGCACCTGAGCGGTTTTGATCTCATGCGGCGTCAACGCTTCTTCATACGCACGGGCCAGCCGGATTTGTCCAACCGCCGCAGCGGCCTGTGACTGTTCCAGCGGCAGATTCTGCATCGGCAGGCCAAGTACACCTCGACCCAACGCGATTGACCCGGACGAGACCAGAACAACATCTGTCCCCTGCCCTTTCAGCCAAGCTACGTCCTGCGCCAGCGATTTCAGCCAATCCGACCTGAGCAATCCCGTATCCCGGTCGACCAACAAGGCCGATCCGATCTTGACCACCAGGCGGCGGGCATGGGTCAGGGTTGCCAAGGCGTGGCCTCCTCGGCGGGTTTCTGGCGCAGGCGGTTTTCATCGATCTGAGCCCGCAAGGACCGCAGCACCTCGGTCACGCCCAAATGCGCAACGCCTGACATGGTCATGACCGGGCCGCGAACGGCATCTTCCAGTTCGGCCTTGATCAGTTCGCGTTCCTCATCGTCCAGAGCGTCGATCTTGTTCAATACGGTGATACGCGGCTTATCCGCCAGCTCTCCGCCATAGGCCTCAAGCTCGGTGATGATTGTGCGATAGTCTTCGACCACAGTTTCCGAGGTGCCGTCGACCAGATGCAACAGTACCGCGCAGCGTTCTACGTGGCCAAGAAACCGGTCACCGATTCCACGCCCCTCATGTGCGCCTTCGATCAGACCTGGAATGTCGGCAACGACGAACTCCACGTTATCGACACCGACAACGCCCAGATTGGGGTGCAGCGTAGTAAAGGGATAGTCGGCGATTTTGGGCCGTGCATTGGATGTGGCAGCCAAGAAAGTTGATTTCCCGGCGTTGGGCATGCCCAAAAGACCCACATCCGCAATCAGCTTCAGCCGCAGCCAGATGGTGCGGTCGATCCCCGCCTGCCCCGGATTGGCGCGGCGCGGGGCCTGATTGGTCGCGGATTTGAAATGCAGGTTGCCAAAGCCGCCGTTGCCGCCTTTTGCCAGCAAAAATCTCTGACCAACCTCGGTCAGGTCACAAATCACGGTCTCTTCGTCTTCGTCCAGAATCTCGGTTCCGACGGGAACGCGCAGGATGATGTCGTCACCATCCTTACCGGTGCGTTGCTGACCGCGACCGGGTTGGCCGTTCTTGGCGAAGAAATGCTGTTGATAGCGAAAGTCGATCAGGGTGTTCAGCCCGTCCACAACCTCGGCCCAAACAGACCCACCCTTACCGCCGTCCCCACCATCGGGTCCGCCGTATTCGATGTACTTTTCACGTCTAAAGCTGACGCAGCCGCCACCTCCGGCCCCGGACCGGATGTAGACCTTTGCAAGATCGAGAAATTTCATAGCTGTCCCCTACTGCAAAGGCCCCATCGGCCACAAGTCAGAGTTTCTTTGTATAGGTCCAGGTGGGCACATTCGCATCGCGCGACACCGAATAGGTTTCCGCATCGCCAAGATACTGGAACCCGCAATGGGTCAGAACCCGGGCCGAGGCCGGGTTGTCCTGGAACACGCTGGCGAACATGGTCGCGTTTTCCAGCGGATTGGCGTTGACCAGCGTTTCAACGGCCAGCGATGCAATGCCGGTGTTCCAATACACCGGGGCGACCCAATAGCCGACCTCGGACTGGTTGCGATCCAGCCGGGTCAATGAAATCAGTCCGATCAGCTCCGGGCCACCATCCTTTGTGGCATCCATTGCCCAGACATCCTCGTCCCGGTCTTCGGCCATCGCGCGCATCACAAACGCTTCAATCGAGCCGGGCGGCAATGGATGCGGGATCGATGTCGTCATGCGCGCCACACGCTCATCGCCTGCATAGTGCTCAATGAGACCCAAATCCGACCGACGCAGAGGGCGAAGGTCGAACCGCTCGGTTTCAATGACCGGCTGATTTATTATTGCCTCAATTTTCATGAGTGCGTTCCTCCTCCGAACAACACAAAAAGTACGGACGCAACTGTCAAACTGGCTAACGTCCACATCAGATATTTTTCCGCAGGCCGACCTTCAAGCGCATGGGCGATCCGATCTCCTGCAAATGTCCAGATCGGGTGCAATACGATCTGGCAAGTTAACAAACAGAGAGCGATCGTGAGGGTCGCCTCAAAACTGGGTGTTCCTGTTGCCACAAACCCGGTGAAGCCTGCGATAATCATTGCCCAAGCCTTAGGGTTAAGCGGATGCACTATTAACCCCGCCAGAAAACCGGGCACTTGCTTATCCGATTGACCTCGGGAAAGCCGCAGATTGGCAATTTTCCACGCGAGCCAGCAAATATATGCAGCAGAAGCATACTTGAGTGTCTCGAACACCAACGGCGCCTGATCGGCAACTTGCATCAGGCCAAAACCAACCGGCCAGATGATCAGCTGTTTGCCCAGAATGACTCCGCCCACAAAGGGCAGCGCCGACCGAAAGCCAAAACGCGCACCTGTTCCCAGCAGGACCATATTGGCCGGTCCCGGCGTGCCGACCTGTGAGGCGGCGAAAATCAGGAAACTGGTGGTTGCGACTGTCATCGGTTCTGGTGATCACGACTGCGTTAAAACGAAAAAGGGACCGGCACTTTGTGCCGGTCCCCCATGAATTTTTCTTAAACCTTCTGGGTTTCGGCTTACTCTGCGGCCTCCGCCACTGGCAGGACCGAAATAAAGGTGCGGTTTTTAAGTCCCTTATGGAACTTCACGGCGCCATCGACAGTTGCAAAGATGGTATGGTCTTTGCCCATGCCTACGCCATCGCCCGGCCAGAACTTGGTGCCGCGCTGACGCACGATGATGTTGCCTGCGATGGCGGCCTGGCCACCATACAGTTTCACGCCAAGGCGGCGACCAGCTGAGTCGCGACCGTTACGGGAGGAACCGCCAGCTTTCTTATGTGCCATTCTCTCTCTCCTTAGCCCTGAGCCAGCTCTTTGGCTTGCTCAACCCATTCGGGTTTCACTTTGATGGTGTCGATAGCAGCAATCTGCTCGTCCGACAAGGCGGCCAGAGCGGCAAAGCTGTCGATACCGGCTTCAACCAGCTTTTTGGCAGCGGCAGGGCCGACACCATTAAGAGCAGTCAGATCGTCAGCGGCAGCAGCTGCGGCGGGTGCCTCTGCTTTGGCTTCAGCTTTCTTGGCAGGCTTTTTTGCCACCGGAGCAGCTTCGCCAGCCGGTGCCGAACCGGTTGCAGCTTTGATGCCCGACTTGTCAGCGCCCGACGACAGGATGTCGGTGATTTTGACCAGAGTCAGTTTCTGACGGTGACCAACGGTACGCTTCGAGCTGTGCTTACGACGGCGCTTGACGAACTTGATGACCTTGTCACCTTTGATCTGTTCGATCACTTCGGCCTGTACGCCTGCGCCTTCAACGAAAGGTGCACCAACAACCGGTGCGTCGCCGCCCAGCATCAGAACATCGTTGAATTGAACTTTTTCACCTGCGTCGGCAGCCAGCTTTTCAACACGGAGCACATCGCCCGCCTGAACCTTGTACTGCTTGCCGCCAGTCTTGAGGACCGCAAACATGCGTCTTTCCTTTGTATAACCGCGTTCTGTGGTCCCCGATTGGGAGTTTCCGGCTTTCGCCACCTCGAACAGCGCGCCCTTTTCGGGCTGTGTGAATGACCTTTGGCACATGCCATCAGGTCAAAGAATAACGATACCCGGCGCGGAAAGCCGGCCGGGATGCGCGCTTATCGAAGCATTCATGAAGAAAGTCAACCAAAAATCCGCAGCTTTGAGATCCGAAAATCTGCGGCTCAGAGATCCGACGCTTTCATGGCTTGCGCAACGGATTGCCCAAGCTGGTAAGAGATGCCGTTTAGCATCTCATCAAAACCCATGAACAAGGCGGAATTCAAGGCCCGACCCGCATCGGTGCGGGAAAAGGCGATGTTCTCTCGCATCTGAGACTCATTCAACGGCTGATAGGCCAATAAAAGGAACGAGTACATCCATTCAGTAGTCTCCGCCCTGGTGTTCTCATGCTGAGATAGCAGTTCCTGCAACACGGATGCATCGTCGAACAGGGCACTTTGCCCGGAGGCAAGTCCTTGGTAAAAACTATAATCGGCGCTGATGGTGCCTTGCACATTTTACTCGATCAGGTCGTTGACCTGCACATATTCATCTACAAGACGAAAAAACATGCCCTCGCGATCAGCCTGTTCGTAAGCGCTGCGTGCCATCTCTTCGATCGCGTCATCTGCAATGGCCCGGCGCGCCGAGTTTTCCAGAGAAACGATGCTTTGCCCCAGTTCGCTTTCAAAAAAGATCGAAGCTTGTTCTAGCTGCACATCGGACATCATCTCGCCAACCGACAGCGAAAGTTGTTGGTGCATCGTGCTCGGATCGTACAAATCCTCAACTTGCGCCAAAAAATAGGCTCCTCCTGAGCTGCCCAGCATCGACTCGTTGATTGCATGCCCTTGCGCCACACCTTCTTCACTAAGAATTCTCATAAAATCCAAAATATGCATCGCCTGCATCAGTCTTTCAGCACGTTCGCTTGCGGTCAGAGGCAGCGCCCAGATCGTCAAATAGAGTGCCGTAGCTAAAACTCGCATCAGATATCCTGCGCCGGGCGCAATTCGGCCATGCGGGCGGCCAATACTTCAAACCGCATCGCCATGATTTCATATTGGATCGCATTCAACAGCTCATAGACCTCCTGCATCAGAGGCTGTTCCAGAGCTTCAACATAGGCGTCGACATCCTCATCCGAGAAATCCTGGTAGGTGTAAGCCGCCCCTGCCAAAGCTGACAGTTGGAGAGATCGACGCAACTCACCTTCATTGCGTTGGATCATCGTACGCAGTTCATCTCCGCTCAGTTGCATGTCGATAATGCCAGACGCACTTGCGGCCAGTAAAAACCGCACCTGAATCTCTTGCAGCGCGCGCAGCGAGGTTCCGCTGGCGTCCACCGCACGGTTCATGCGCTTCAGGCTTTCAACACGAGATGAGCCTTCTTTTATCAACTTCGAGACGATTTCTTGCCCGGCCAGTTGTTTGGCATCATCATCGTCATCCATATGAGCGGCGTTTTCAGCAACGACCAGTCTTTGCCCCAACTCCGAGGCGTAAAACGAGACCGCGTGCACCAGCGCCTCTTCGCTAAGCGTCTGTTCAAGGATCGAGACGGCCGTTTCGTGCATCAAAGCGGTATCAAACACCTCTTCGGTCAGACGCGCCCAATCCGATCCGAAGCCGTCAGGGTCGATACCCAGCATCTGCGGGGCCGAAGCAGAGGCCTGCGCTATGCTTTCCAAGGCAACGTCAAACCCTGTCGTGGTCAGAAACGCCTCAATCTGATCCTGACTGGCGGCCTGAGATGGCGAGGCCATGACACCAAGTGAGAAAATTGGAAGGATGAGGCTGATTGCGAACTGGCGTATAAAGTAAGTCATACATATCAGCCTAGGTGTTTTCTTACCTCTGGCAATGGAAAATCCCACTATCGTCAAAATCCGGAACTTTCTGCTTGCACCCCTGCCCGTTCACCACTAAATCCCCCCCTCACAGACCCCCGCGGAGAGGTGCCGGAGTGGTCGAACGGGGCGGTCTCGAAAACCGTTGTGGGTGCAAGCCCACCCAGGGTTCGAATCCCTGTCTCTCCGCCACTATTTTGCTACCAGCAACATTCCTGAATACAGTCTCGATGCCCTACTCACGACCGAGTGCACTTGTCGTTGAGCATCGGATGGGTCCGTTTTCAAATAGATTGAAGTAGTTTTTCATTTGCCTTGCCCCAAAAAAGCTACTGTGCCCGGCGCCCTCTTTCCAATTTGTTATTTTCGGCCGAGCAGTCGTTCAAGAACCATTGCCCAACGGCTGGATCGGGCCAAAAGTATTAGATCTTTTACTCCTTCGGTATTGTCCGCAGTCAATCAATCCGACCCGTAGTAAGACCTATCCACAACAGCTATCCCCCAACTGAATTGGCGGACACGGTACAGTTGCGTAGGAACAAAAGACACAGCAATCGCCTTCTAACGGTTTCAAGACTGCCTTGCATGATTTGCATTCATAAAACCACTGGCACGAGTCAGTTGGCATTCTTTCGGTTTCAATGTGCCCACACTTTGGGCAGGTCAAAGTGCTATCGAGCACCACAGTTTGATTTGTCATTGTCTCACATCTGCATGATTAGATAGTCGTTGATTTGAGCCTCATTGAACACGATGACCCATGCCAACGCGGTAGTCGCCGTGCTTCCGACAAGCCACCATTTCAGATTTGCCAACGCCCCGTTTAGATGCGCTAAGAACCACGAAACCGCGGCCAGCGCTGTTGAGACGGCGAGAACACAGTAGCTTGCCGCCGCTATTTTTCCGAATACTGCCAACCAACTGCCGCCCAAGCCTAACAACATCATGGCCATTGGAAGAACACAGCATGTTGCGACGCCCAGAGCTGAAACCGATCCCAAGTAGCTGAGGTTCACGTATTTCTTCATCTTTTGCTCCCGAGATGCTCGATTTGATTGTGTTGAAGCACCGGTATTCAGAGCGTATAACTCCTGTAGTAACTACAGGATCAAGTGGAGGCACTTCACATGATTGCGATAGGTGAGGCTTCCCGGCAATCCGGGGTTGGCATAGAAACCATCCGCTACTACGAACGCGAAGGTATCGTACCAAGACCTGTGCGAGCTCTGAACAATCGTCGCCTCTTTTCAGCAAGCGATGTGGGAAGACTTCGATTTTTGAAGAGGTGCCGCGACCTGGGATTTCCTCTCCCAGACGCAAAGGCGCTTTTAGAGCTGTCAGAAGGAAGTGCCGAAGACTGCTGGTCAGTGAAAGAATTGGCCGAGGCGCATATTGCCAGCGTTCGAAGCAAGATTGATGAGCTCAGACGTCTGGAGCGTGCCTTGAGTGAGCTTACCGCCAATTGTGATAGTGGTAACGTTCACTGCCCGATGCTGCAAAGTCTGCGAACGATGGATGATATCTGACTCTGGACACAGGGCGGAAACTCAGGGTCTGAGATTTAGCCAGATCACCTCAGACCAAGGTCTGTGGTGCGGTAACAGATTGTAGTTCATAGTCGATTTCACGATGAGAGCGAAAGTAACTGACCTGACGATTGGCAATTGGTCGTTGTCGCGAGTCTTTCTTGCGGCAAGTATCTTCGTGATGGGTACTGCTACCGCAATCGTTGGGGTCTGGGTGTCTAATCGAATTCAGAACGCAGTCGTGCAAAACTCCGCCAACTCCGCAGCGCTGTATATGGAAAGCGTAGTTTCCCCGCTCAGCCAGGAATTGGCACATGGCGACCGCCTTTCTGAGCAGGCGAGCCTGGCGCTGGATGAGATTTTCATGACCCAGCCAATGCTTGACCGTATCGTTTCCTACAAATTCTGGAAGCAAGGCGGTGTGATTGCGCATGCCTCGGATACAGACATCATAGGAAACCGTTTCAAGCCAACGGATGATTTAAGGCGAGCGTGGAGCGGAGATATCTCCGGCTCTTTCGAAGAGCTTGATCATGCCGAGAGCGCCGCCGAGGCGGCATTGGGGATACCACTGCTTGAAGTTTACAGCCCCATCCGCGAACTCTGGTCCGGCGAAATCATCGCAGTTGCGGAGTTCTACGAAAGAGCTGACCAGCTTGAGTTAGACTTAGCCAAGGCTAGGCGAACAAGTTGGTTGGTCGTCGGCTCCGCATTTCTGGCAAGTACAATTGTTTTGTATTCCATCGTCGCAATTGGCGACAAAACAATTCGACGACAGGGGTCTCTTCTTAAACAGCGGTTGAAAGAAAGTGAGAAGATGGCTGAGCAGAATGCGCTGCTGCGGTCGCGTGTGGTCGAGGCGTCAGAAAGATATACCACGCAAACAGATCGGTTCCTCAAGAATCTTGGAGCTGAGCTACATGATGGCCCTGCGCAATACCTGTCGCTCGCCGCCCTTAGACTGGAGGCGGCGTTTTCCAAAGAGTCGGAAAGGCCTAAAGAGGCAGTGGAAATTCAGCAGTCTTTGCAAAAATCGCTGGCTGAAATTCGTGCAATTTCGCGAGGGCTGTCCGCGCCAGATATCGATAGCCTGTCACTCGTCGATGTTGTGAAGAGAGCCGTAGAGGATCACGCCGAACACAGCCCGTTGCGACCGGATATTTCATTCCTGGGTAGCCAGGCTCCGGAGTTGTCATTGTCCGACAAACTGTGCGTTTTTCGGTTCCTCCAGGAAACGCTTTCCAATGCGGCGAGATATGCTCCAGCTTCCAAGTGCACTGTTATCGCTGAGGCGCAGAACGACCGCATAGTTATAAAGGTCACAGACGACGGACCAGGATTTGACAGGTCAGAAGAAACCGCGTTGCGAGATGATGGTGGCCAAGGGCTTATGGGCTTGCGAGATCGGGTCGAGAGTATTGGTGGCAGGTTCGACGTCGCATCGAGACCGGGCGAAGGCGCCACCATAGCTATGACACTATTTCCCAGAAAGTTAGGCACATCATGACTACATCTGTCGTAATAGCCGATGATCACCCGATATTCAGGGATGGTTTGCAGCGCACGTTGGATGAAGCTGATGGCTTCGAAGTTTTAGCCGCTGGGTCCAGTGCTGAAGAGGCAGTATCGCTGGTCGGCACGCATCAGCCGGACATAGCTATTCTTGACCTCTCGATGCCCGGTGGCGGGATAAGCGCGACACGTAAAATCGCGGCAATGGCAAATCCACCCGTCATTGCAATCTTGACGGTCTCAGAGAACAGCGGCGATGTCGCGGACGCCTTGGAGGCGGGTGCGATTGGGTACATTGTGAAGGGAGTAACCGCGAGCGAACTAACCGCTTCTTTACGCAGCATCGCCGCAGGTGAAGGGTTCGTTTCTCCTGGCTTGGCCTCGCGGGTACTTCTTCAAATCAACGCTGACACCGGCATGTCTGTTAACAGCAGCATTCTAGATGACCTTACACATCGTGAGGAAGAAATACTGAGACGTGTGGCCAAAGGACTGAGTAATCGTGAAATCGCTGACGAGTTAGACCTCCAGGAAAAGACCGTGAAGCACTACATGACCGCAGTTCTGTCCAAGCTTCATGCGCGAAATCGGGTAGAGGCCGCGCTCATTGCACATGATGTTTGGAACAAGGAAGAATAGCTGCGGTCTCTTTGACGACGATGGCGACCTCTCACTAAGAGAAGCCGCCAACGGATTATCGACTGGAATTGCAGCTCAGTTGGCGACCGACTGTAACCTCCGGCGATCAGAGGCCGTTGCGTTTCTTGCAACAACAGTCCGGTTGTAAGGGTCTTTCAACTCGTAACGCCCAAACTCGATCTCCTCTTTCCAACCATTGGCATAATTTACTTCGATATTGTTGCCTTGGCGTTCGATTTTCGTGGGTCGACTTCCAGCAGTGCCGCCTTGCCCAGATGAGCGTACATTGTCGATTGAGATACCATTCGCCAAGGACCGAAGCCTTGAAACGTCAGCGCCTGTCGCGGGGCGTTCCTCAACAGTTCGGTTCTGAGCATTCTTTCTCTCATACCGCCCGTTTTCGATCTCTT
The DNA here is from genome assembly GCF_056540645.1 of Ruegeria sp. AM5. Classification (NCBI taxonomy): domain Bacteria; kingdom Pseudomonadati; phylum Pseudomonadota; class Alphaproteobacteria; order Rhodobacterales; family Roseobacteraceae; genus Ruegeria; species Ruegeria sp. AM5. Next base: position 678,479 of record NZ_JBQFXC010000001.1, read on the forward strand.
CCTTGGTTCCGTCGGCGTAACGCACTTCAATGCCGTTGGCGTTTGTTTCGACCTTTGTTATCCCAGCCGAACCCGACGATTTACCCCCTGATTGAGACCGATCCTTCTTTCCGCTGCCCTTATTGGAGCGTTTGGAGTCATCGTCGTCATTATCGTCATCGTCGTCGCGACCACTTTTTCCTGATCCCGAATTGTCATCCCGGTCATCATCTCTGTCGTCGTCTCGATCATCGTCTGTATCGTCATCACGATCATCATCTCGGTCGCCACCACGGCCGCGATTACCCGACCCCGAGTTATCATCCCGATCGTCGTCGCGATCATCATCCCTGTCATCGTCACGATCATCATCCCGGTCATCGTCACGATCATCCCCGTCTTTCCCTTTGCCGCTTTTGGCAAAGGCATATGACGGTTCAAAATGTAGGCGGCCATCGTCATCAAAGGTTGGCACATAAGGCGTCGCGGCAATCAACGAAGCCAACGCCGCGGTACTTAGAAGTTGACCCAGCTTTCTTTGAATTTTCATTTTCGCCTCCAATTTTGATCGTCACGCTTCATGGCATTGGAGACAGGCTACTACCGGCCCGACTTTCCCACATCGGGCTTAGGTCTGACATATTTCAAGCCGAACGTCTTAACCAGATCAGTCAAACCAATAGATTCTTTGCAGAACCAAATGAGCAGTTCAGTGGGGATTAACCCCGTCGCCTTTCAACTCGTCATCAGGTTCGAGGTGAATGACAAAGACGGAACCCGGGTACAGACACTCTAGTTCTTCCTCTATGTCGTTACATATATCGTGCGCTGCGCTGACTGGCATTGTGCCGTCCACAACAAGGTGAAACTCTACAAAGATAACATTCGCGGATCTGCGCCCTTTGAGGTCATGATACTCTAAGGCTGCACCGAGGTTTGCTTCGATTGCATTAGAAACAGTCTGCAAGTCATGTTCCGACAGGCTTACATCCATCAGGCCATCGACGGATGCCCGAATAACTTTCCAACCCTCCCACAAGATGTTCAGCGCAACAAGAATTGCCAGGATCGGGTCAAGGATCAACCAGCCGGTGACAAGCGCTAGTATCAGTCCTGCGACGACACCAACAGAAGTCATAACATCCGTAAAAATGTGGCGGGAGCTCGCTTGCAAGGCGGGCGATCCCTCGCGCCTACCTGTCCTAAGCAAGAGGTAGGCCCATGCACCGTTCACACCCGTTGCAACGATATTGACGGCAATTCCAAGCAGCGGCGCATCCTCAAGATGCGGGTTCGGGAGCACCAGTACAGCTTCTTTGATGATCAAGAACGCCGCCAACACAATCAGCGCGCCCTCAACCACGGCTGAAAGATACTCCGCTTTTTTATGACCAAAGGGGTGGTTTTGGTCAGGAGGCTTATTGGCAACCCGAACTGCGAAATACGCCAACAAAGCCGCGACAACATTCACGGTTGATTCCATTGCGTCTGACAACAAAGCCAACGAACCTGTCAGCCACCAAGCCAACAGTTTCAGGGCCAGTACCGCAATGGATATCGGGATAGACCAAAGAGCGATTTTTTGTGTCATTTGGCCGCGACCCTCAGTCAATCATGAACAGAAACTCGGGTGATTGGTGAGCTCCGATGTTCAAAACGTAAAACAGGTGTTTGGCGAAAAGGGAATAGGTCTTACGGCATCCTATTGGCGACAGCATCTGGTCGCCGCTGCGTGGCGCCAAACGACTGTTATTCGGATGAAAGCCCGGTCGACGAAACAGGAACAGCCTTGAGGTAGGCGGCAATCGCCAAACGGTCCTCATCCGTCAGCCGTGAGGTGTTCTCGATGACCTCCACCATCTCACCACCCGCACTGTCATAGTCTGGTGTAAAGCCAGATTTTAGGTATTCGGCAATGTCTGCCTCTGACCAATCAAGCTGGTCTGAGGTTAAGCCGGGGATACGACCTTTCCCGTTTGGATTTGGTGCACCCGTCAGCCAAAGGTCTCGTTTCAGGCCCCCTAAACCATTTCGCGGGGTATGGCATTCAGCGCAATGACCCAGCGCCTCGACCAAATACCTGCCATGTTTTTGTTGGTCGGTCAGATCACCTTCAACCACCCAGCCTGATGACATGAACAAGAGCTTCCATCCCCCCAATCCGCGCCGAACGCTGAAAGGAAAACCTACGTCATGCGCAACACTTTCCGTTGCGGCCGCTGGCAGCGTGCCGAGGAATGCGTGTAGCGAAACCACGTCTTCGGCCGACATGTTGGCGTAAGAGGTATAGGGAAACGCTGGGAAATAGTGCTGCCCTTCGGGTCCGGTTCCATGGATCAAGGCACTGGCCAGATCCAGGGCAGACCAGGATCCGATACCAGTTTCCGGGTCACTGGAAATGTTGGGGGCAATGAACGTACCGAATTCCGTCTCAAACCGGCGACCACCAGCGAGCACGAGCTTGTCTTCACCGACCGCATCCGGCGATGAATGACAGGATGCGCATCCCCCCGCGTGGAACACGATTTCACCTCGGGCAAGATCTGGGTTCAAACCGTCGAGTCGTGATTGCTCCATTCGTTGAGGTCGGGTCAGCACCAAACCGGCCAACCCGACCAACACAATGACGATTGCGACAAAGAAAAGAAAGCGCCGCACCGTCAGTGCCCAATCAGTTCTTTGGAGCTCTGTATGCTTTGTGACATGCCGAACAGCTTCCGCCCAGATCGCCCATCGCTGCTTTTAGGGCATCAACATCTTGACCTGCCGCAGCCTGCATCGCAACAGCGGCGTCTGCCATGGCCTGCCCTTTTGCACCCACGTCAGGGAAGCTCTCCCAGATCGCAGGCAATGCACGGGTGGTCGGATCGGACACATTGTCAGATCCCTGGGGCCACATCGCGGATTGATCGATTTGTGTCAGCACAACAAGATTATTCGCGGCCCGAGTTGCGGCCTCGGCATCATAATCGACCTCTCCCTTAGCCATTCCGCCAAGTGTACCAAGATTGAAGGCATAGAGTTGCATGATTGAGGTGCGAGCTTTCACAGCCGGATTTTCACTTTCATGGGCGATGGCTGTGCCAATGGCGGCCAATGATAAAAGACCTGCCGCGAATACTGAGAACTTCTTCTTCATGATGTGTCTCCCTGTTTAATGCTCCGAATATTAACTTGAACGATTTTTCTTGTAATTGTTTGTTATTGGTCGTCACTTGTTAATTTATGAACAACGCAAACTGGGATGATATTCGGTACGCGCTCGCCGTAAGCAAATACGGCTCACTCAATGCAGCGGCAGCGGCACTGGGCGTCACGCATGCGACCGTGTTGCGAAGGGTGGCCGCATTCGAAGAGCGCAATAGCTGTGTGATTTTCCAGAAAAGCCCTTCGGGATACTCTGCCCTGCCCGAGGCCAGAACCGTTCTGTCGGCTATGGAAAGCGTCGAAGATGCGGTGCTATCGGTCGAACGCGCGATTGTCGGTGCAAATCAGTCCCCTACGGGCCATGTGCGAATTACATCTACAGACAGTCTTTGCCAGATTGTTCTACCTTCAATACTAAATGAGATCGCACGGCTTTACCCCGGCCTGAAGCTGACTTTGCTAAGCGGGAATAGTCACCATGATTTGTCCCGGTTAAGCGCAGACATCGCCGTGCGCCCATCGATAAAGCTCGGGGAGGGTCTGGTCGGGCAGCGTGCCGGAACACTGTCTTTCGGAGTCTTTGACGACGGCTCCCCCAATCGCAAATGGTTGAGGCTAGATGGCGCGTTAAGCCGTTCACTTCCTGCCAAATGGTTAAAAGCGAATGTCAGTGCTGACCAAATGACCAACGGGGCAGACAGTTTTTTGGTGCTTCAGCAGATGGCAGCCGCAGGAGTCGGCAAAACGTTTTTGCCTACTTTTTTTGGCGACGCGGATTCCAGACTTCGAAAGTCTCACGACATCACTCCAGAAATTCAGGTTCCGCTCTGGGTTGCGGCACTGGACGAAATTGCGAACACACCAAGATTTGCAATCGTTCAACGAGTGTTGGTTGAACGCTTAGCCACTGTTCTTACTGGATGACGCTGTTTTTTTGAAATCAAATGCGAGCATTAGGATGGAGCTTCAAGCCGATACACGACGCAGACATTTCAAACCAAAGTCTTACTAACAAGCTGTTAGGACAATGACCTCTTGATGCAGTTTGCCGGTCACTACGATAACCGAATTTGCTATCGTCTAGTTTGCGCTGTGCGGACTTGAGGTAAGGAGTGCTTTCCGCCCTAAGGGACCTAAATTCGCCTTCGATAACTGCCGGCAAAGGTTACTCGACTTTAATCACTATGACGCTTTCCTATGACACCCCCCCCACCCGCTTTTTGTGCCGAAGCCGTCCCTAGTGCTGACCCGAAGCCAACAAAACTACAATTGATAGCGCGGCACGCACTAGAGAAGAGCGGATTGCCACGTCTGAAGAAAAAGATTGCCAAACTTAGAGGCAGATCAAACAACAAGGTCAACTACGCTTGGCCCAAGTTTTTTAGAATTGGACAGTCTGGGCGGTGGTCGCCGGCGCATTCTTCGATCAGATGAGACAGTGTTTCATGCATCGCCTTCAGATCGGAAATCTTATCTTCGATCTCTTTCAGATTCTGTTTTGCAATTTCTTTCACGTCCGCGCTTGCGCGTTCTTTGTCCTCGTAAAGCGCCAGTAGCGAACGACAATCCTCAATAGTAAAGCCCAATGAGCGGGCCCGCCCGATGAAGGCCAGCTTGTGCAGTTCCTTTTCGTCGAAATGGCGATACCCATTGAGGCTCCGCTTGGGTTTGATGAACCCGATATCCTCGTAATAGCGGATGGTTTTGGCAGGCAGACCGGAACGTTCTGCTACATCTCCGATATTCACAGCGGTTCTCCTATTCTATCCAGCAGGCGCTGAACGCAGCGTCTGCTCGGTGTTCTGCGAGATCTGTTCTCGCCCAACTTTGATCGGCTTTACCCAGCGCAACCGCAGCGCATTGGTCAGGACAAATACACTGGAGAGAGCCATGGCACCTGCGGCCAAAACCGGCGATAGCAGCGGGCCGCCAAACGGATAAAGCACCCCTGCCGCAACCGGTATGAGCAGTGTGTTGTAGCCGAACGCCCAGAACAGGTTTTGGCGGATGTTACGCATGGTGCGCTGACTAATATCGAAGGCATTGACCACGCCCGTCAGGTCGCCTGACATCAGAACGACGTCAGCCGCTTCGATGGCAATGTCAGTGCCTGTCCCGATCGCAATTCCTACCTCAGCTGCCGCCAAAGCAGGCGCATCATTGATGCCATCACCCACAAAGGCCAGTTTTCCGCCATTTGAACGCAAATCCTGTAACGCGGATACTTTACCCTCGGGCAGAACTTCAGCCACGACATGATCGATGCCAAGCTGCGCCGCAATGGATTTGGCAGTAGCGGCATTGTCACCGGTGATCATCGCTACTTTCAGGCCCAGCCCGTGCAGAGCTTCGATTGCGTCCGGCGTGGTGGTTTTGATTGGGTCCGCCACAGCGATTACGGCCGCGAGAGCCCCGTCTACGGCAGCATAAAGTGGAGTCTTTCCGTTGATTGCGAGTTCAGCGCCCCGATCAGACAACGCGCCCATTTCTACCCCTTCGCGACTCATCAAGCGGTCGGCCCCGATCAGGATTTTATGGCCTTCAACTGAGGCGCTTACCCCGTAACCGGTGATCGACGTGAAGTCTTCTGGCTTGGAAAGCTCCAGACCACGGGTTTCTGCCGCGCGCACGATGGCTGTGGCGATTGGATGTTCTGAAGTGACCTCAACGGCAGCAACAAGGTGCAGAACCTCGTCTTCGGTCATTCCTTCGGCCACAATCAGGTCGGTCAGCTCCGGACGCCCTTCGGTCAGGGTGCCCGTCTTGTCCACCGCAACAACGGTGGTTTCCTGCAGCATTTGCAAGGCATCGCCCTTTCGGAACAGGACGCCCATCTCGGCAGCGCGGCCAGTGCCGACCATGATGGAAGTAGGTGTCGCCAACCCCATGGCGCAGGGGCAAGCAATGATCAGTACCGCAACCCCGGCCACCAACGCCAGGCTAAGCGCGGGATCGGGTCCGAACAACATCCATACCAGCACTGTAACAACGGCCACTGCGATCACTACCGGCACAAACCACAGCGTGATGCGGTCGACCAGGCCTTGAATCGGAAGCTTGGCACCCTGTGCTTGTTCGACCATCTGAATGATCTGGGCCAACATAGTGTCTGCGCCGATCTTTTCAGCACGGTACGTCAATGCACCCGCGCCATTTACGGTCCCCCCAACCACAGTTGCGCCCTCGGTTTTTTCGACGGGAACCGGCTCTCCGGTGATCATGCTTTCATCGACATATGACGCGCCGGTCATTACGCCACCATCCACCGCGATTTTTTCGCCCGGTCGAACGTGCACAATATCACCTACAACAATCTGCTCAATCGGTAGCTCGACAACCGATCCGTCGCGCTCAACTCGCGCTGTTTTTGCCTGCAGACCGACCAGTTTTCGGATCGCTTCACCAGTTCGACCCTTGGCGCGCGCCTCGAGGAATCGCCCGAGCAATATGAGAACCACGATCACCGCTGCGGCCTCGTAGTAGACATTTGCGGTTCCGACCGGAAGAACACCCGGCGCAAAGGTCGAGATAAGCGAGAACCCATAGGCCGCCGAAGTGCCCAGAGCCACCAGAGAATTCATGTCCGGCGCGCCTCTGAACAAGGAAGGGAATCCCTTGGTGTAGAACTGCAAGCCTGGCCCAAAAAGAACGATCGTGGTCAGAAGGAATTGCAGGTAATAGCTGTTCTGGATGCCGATGGTGCTCGCTATCAGGTGGTGCATGCCCGGAATAACATGCGAGCCCATTTCGAGAATGAATACCGGCAATGCGAGCAAGGCGGCGAAGCTTGTTCGCCGCGCCAAATGGCTGATCTCTGCCGCTTTGCGGTCGTGTGGTTCGGTCTGCGTTGCGGATCGCAGGCTCGCCGGATAGCCAGCAGACGCCGCATGCGCCGCTATGGCTTCGGGTGTTGTGACTCCCTCAGCATAACGCACAGTTGCACTTTCAGTGGCCAGATTGACCGACGCGGACAAGACGCCGCCATCGGCTTCCAGGGCTCGTTCAACGCGCCCTACACAGGATGCGCAGGACATGTTCTGAATATCCAGCGTGACCTCTGCGGTCCGCGCCGGATATCCGGCGCGGTTTAACGCATCAGCAATGGCCGCTTTATCGGCTGGATCGCGGAAATCGACCTGAACGCTTTCACTGGCGAGATTAACCGAAGCGGCATCTACCCCTGGCACATCTTTCAATGCGCGCTCGACGCGCCCAACGCAGGAAGCACAGCTCATACCCTGAACCTGGAACCGCGCATGTGAATTTTCAGTCATATTGTCACCACGTATGTTCTGCTGACGGGCAACATAAGGGTTCCAGCAAGTGGAAGGTCAAGGGATGAGGCTGACTTTCTTTCTCATCATTCATGACGACGCTAAGTATCCCGGATAGAGCTGCGGGCACCGCAAGTCAGCTATAGACAAAGCCATTGACACAGTAAGTTCCTCCGCACAGTTGGACTTTGACATGAAAAACCGCAGGGTACGTGACTTAAGCACTAATCAACTTGATCATTTCCTTGCAGCTCAGAGTCCGAGGGATACGAAGCCACGTTCGCAACATTAGTTTAGGAGCGCACATGCTGTCGTCCCTTAGTTCTATCTTGCGTCTCTGACTGCCTCGATTAGCCGGGTCATTTCATCTTCGGCGATCAGACCCGGGGCAAGCGCATCTCCAATCACAAAAGAAGGGGTGCCACTGAAGCCAAGCTGCCGGGCCAATTCCATGGACACCTGAATATGCGCATCGACTTCCGGCGCCTCCATGTCTGCGCGCAATTGATCCTCGTCCAGGCCAAGTTCCCGAACAACTTTCAGGACACTGGCCTCAGTGGCACGACCGTTCAGAGCCATAAGCGCCCAATGAAATTCTTCATATTTTCCCTGATTACGTGAGGCAAGCGCGGCGCGTGCCGCGAAGTCGGAACCTTCTCCGAGTATGGGCCATTCTCGGTAAACAACTCGGACTTCGGAATCGCCTGCGATTAAGTTTTTCACGACCGGGGCCGCGCGTTTGCAATATGGGCAGTTATAGTCAAAAAACTCGACTACGGTTACATCACCTTCCGGGTTTCCGATGACAGGCGCATTCGGATCCTGTTCCAGCAATTCACGCTGATTTTCCAAGACGTTTCCAATGGCTTCGGCTTTTGCCTGATCTTCGCGCTGTTGAAGCAATTGAATCGCCTGCATGATGATTTCGGGGTTTTCCATAATGGCTTCCAGAGCCAGCCGTTTTACATCGGAGTCAGACAATTCGTCAGCACTCGCCATAGCAGCACCAATCGACATAGTGATGGCAATTAAGCCTGCAAAAAATCGTTTCACGTCAGTTTCCTTCCGTTTGTTCTGCCTCGGTGCGCTGCTCTTGCAGCTTGCGTTCCCGATCCGGCCAACTCTCCTTGATGAAGGCAAGGATGTCCCAGATTTCCTGATCCGACAGAGTGTCCTCGAAACCTGGCATACCGCTTTTGACATTAGCGACGCCCATCTGTTTTAGTGTTTGGTACCCGCCAAGCTTTGTATAATCGAATAACAGCTTGTCGCCGTGATGCCAGGTGTGCCCTGTTCGGTCATGCGGGGGAGCTCGCAAGACGCCATCTGGATCAGGTGTCTGCCAATCTGGTTGACCCTCCAAATCTGCCCCGTGGCATGACGCGCAGTTTTCGGCGTACAAAACTGCACCACGTGCCGAATCCGCTGATGCACCGTTTTGTGCGCGCCCGCTCAGGCCCCAGCCAGCGACCGCGACAATGATCACCACAGCAGCTAGTGACACCCATTTCGCCGCGCTCTTGTTCATCACGCCACGCTCAGCCAGGTCTTCATTCCAGCGGCCTGATGCGACAGCATATGGCAATGAAACAGCCAGTCCCCCGGGTTATTCGCAACGAACGCAATCTCCCGCGTTTCCATTCGGTGAACCAGTATCGTGTCTCGCAACGGTCCCAGGCTCCCGTTCGACAGAACTTCCTGAAAGTGCGTCCCGTGCAAGTGCATGGCGTGCGCAAAGACAGTGTCGTTCTGCATCTGAATAAGGACTATGTCGCCACGCGAAACAGAAGCGAGCGGGTCTTCGGGTAACCCTGCGACTCCGTTGAATGTCCAGATCTGTCCTTCCTGAACCAACTCATTAGCGCTCATGACTTGGCCGTGTAAGTACCTTGACGCAGTCCGCCCATCGCCCCGCCTTCCATCACCAATGGAACCTTTAAGGCGTCAGAAACATCTTCAAGAAAAGAAACAGGGTTGGGTGGCAGAGCTTCGATCTCACCGCGGCTGGCAGATGTACCGCTTCCCGAAACCGGGATCTCAGCGATAACAAATGATTCATCGCGTTCGTGAAGAGTTATTTGAACGGCTTCGTTCGATTCCGCTGTGACGTCGACGATCAAGTCTGCTCGCTGTGCAGGTCCGAAAACAAGTGTTTCGAAATCTTCTGGCTGCCTTGCAGGCATGCCATCATAAGCGACCAGTTTCCCGTTTGCGCCACCTACAGACACATACATGATCCGATCAGTTGCCACGTTGACCATTCGAATTCGCAATCGCTGGTTCGTCAAAACTTCGGTCATTGGCGATATGCGCGCGTGAACGTAGTTTCCCATCCGACCTGCATGGGTCCAATCATGCATTGCACCAAAATCATCTACTATTTGAGCGTCCTTACCCAACCGCCAATCATCCAGAAGGATCGTGATGTCATGGTCCGTGTCCGGCGGGTCCGTTTCGTCGACGATGAACGCGCCGTAAAGGCCCCTGGCCACTTGTTCCGTTGACTGGTTGTGAGAGTGATACCAGAAGGTCCCCGCGTCCTTCAGAGGCAAGTCATACTGAAATTTGCCGCCGGTTGGTACAGCCTCCTGCGTAAGGCCCGGCACCCCGTCCATATTGTTCGGAACCCGCAATCCGTGCCAATGGATTGCTGTAGGCTGAGGTAGCGAGTTCAGGAGTGTCCGGCGAACCGTTTCGCCTTGCCGAGCACGAATTTCAGGGCCTGGAACACCGCCATCATATCCCCATATCTCGGTTTCCGGATAGTTGTTGGGGGCAACACGCGCCAATCCCGAACGCGCCTCGATTATTCGGGGGGCGGTAGCCGACCTCCCAATAGTCGGCACTGCGATTAGTGCCGACGTGCCTGCAACGAATTGCCTGCGATTGAGCTTCATTAGGACTTCCTTCCAAAGAATACTTGATCTCGCACTGGATTATCCCCCGTCGTGCACATCCAGCAGATAGGTCGCCATTGCCTTCAGGTCTTCGTCTGTCAGAAAGCTGGTGCCATAGTTTACGACCTCTCCCATGGCGCCGCCGAAGACATCGCCATCAGGCATGACGCCGGTGCGCAACGCGTAGGCCAGATCATCAACTGTCCACCCACGCATTTGCAGGGTCTCAAAGTCGATGGCCGGTGCCTTGTCACCGCCCGGCAGAGAGTCACTTCCCTTGAAGTGTTCCGTGTCCGAATTTCTTGCGCCAGCCAGGTTCCTCCCGGTGTGACAGGCGGCACAATGCGTGGCACCTTCAACGAGTAACCGGCCCCGGTTCCATACATCATCATTGCCCGGTACGGGATCGGTCCGCGGCGGTTCCAAAAATGCCGCCCGCCACAGCTTCAGGCCCCATCTCTGATTGAAGGGGAACACCATTTCCTGCTCTTTTGATGGTTCCGCTACTGGCGGAACCGTTTGCCAGGCGGCCCAAAGATCGGCGATGTCCTGATCCGTGAAGTTGGCATAGAACGGATAAGGAAAGGCCGGGTAGTAGGGTTGTCCGTCGGGCGACACACCCTGACGTACTGCGCGGGCAAATTCCTCGATGGTCCAATCACCGATCCCGTGATCGGGATCTGTGGTCAGGTTCGGCGAAAAGAGCGAGCCGAACGGGGTATCCAACTCCACCCCACCGGCCAAGGGCGCACCTCCTTTGGCAAAGTCTGTGTGGCAGGCGATACAGCCGCTTGCCCTTGCCAGATACGCCCCGCGGTTAACGTCACCTTGAATGTCGAGAGCTTGTAAGGGCTGGCCAATCGGCCAAGCCATCACAGCAACAAACCCTGCTGACGCCGTAACGGCGGCAGCAAGACCCAACCGTATTGTCGGCTTCATGATGCATTCCTATTCCGACCGAAATCGCGTGTGACACGCCGAGCATGTCTGGCTCAGCATCATGAACACACCATCTGCCGGCATTCCAGACAGCTGTGCTAAGTTTGGACTGCCAGCCATCATCCCGCTGCCCATCATGGAACCACCTCCCATCATGGAACCACCTCCCATCATGGATTTGCCGCCCATCATGCCGGAACCATGACCCGATCCGGACGCCATCAGCCCGTTGTCTGCCGAAAGCGCAAGGCCTTCTGAGTAGATTTCCAACTGTCTGGCTATTTCTGTAAAGGAACCCCAATCCTGCCAGATTTGCGATTTGGCCTCCGAGGGTTTGCCATCAGATCCCTCTGGAAACAGCTTAGTCATGCTCTCACCGGCGTGGCTTCCGATTTTCTTGGCTTCGCTTCGTACCGTTTGCGCATTGTAGGGCGTTTTCCCCTGCATCATCGGTGTAAGGACCTTCATGCTGTCCTTCATCGCGGACATGCCGTCCATGCGTTCTTTGACGATGCCGGTTGCGCCACCATGCGCCAGGGCGGCCGCCGCAAATAGTGAAACCAGGGCCACGCTTGTAGTCATTTTTAGAATGTTCATTTCTTTGTCCTTTTCGTCTGCTTCGACGCGCCCATCTTGGGCGCAATTCGACTCGTCAGATCAGGACACGCGGCGGTGGTGGGTCAAACGCGATAATACTAAGAACCCGGTATTGAGCTCGCGAGATCGAGTATCTTCGTTCCGTGCCTTGGGGACCAGGCGGTGTTGGACCCATCAAAAATAGTCCAACAGCGTTGCAGATCGCTCCGCCATGACAATGCCCGGGATGACCCTGCTTGACATGTTCGACGTCCGCAGAGTCGGATTGGTCAATCACATGCTGTGAATCACCGCCATGTGCATGTGCAGAATCGGCCGTTACAAGTAACCCGCCAATGGCCAGCGCAATTGACAGGATGAAGTAACGAATTGCAGTGCCCACTCGACTCGTCACCTTCAGAAAATCCCGTTTTCCTGCTGCAACTCTCTTATATACGCTACGATGCCTTTCACATCCGCGCGGGTCAAGCCATCGACCGGCGGCATGTTACCGAACTTCCAATGATGGGCTCGAACACCATTCTGGACGGCCACGTAAAATGCCTCGTCCGAATGGTGGCCTGGTTCATAGATTTTATGCACCAAAGGTGGTGCAAGGCCTTCCAGACCTGTTGCATTCGCGCCATGGCACGCCGAGCATTTTGCGTCGAATGCCACTTTGCCGACTGATGCAAAATCGCTTAGATGGTCCGGTAGATTGACGTTTTGGATTGGGTCTCCCGACGCCAGCGTCGACGTATCAGGTGTCGTCATCGAATGGCCAGCTGGTTGCTGATTTAGATTGTAGACGATTGCGACGGCACCTGCGATCGCCACACCGCCTATCATGAGTGTAAGTTTATCCATTTTACTATTTCACGTCGTTGTCAGTTACCGAGCTTAAGCGCCCGTCCAGAGAAGCCGACTTGACCATGGTCAGATCAGTTTTACCTGCGTGCCCACGGTGGCCAGTTCGAACAAGTCCGCGATCTGCTCATTGTACAAGCCGATGCAGCCATTGGAGGATCTTCTTCCGATCTTGCGTGTGTCGTTGGTGCCGTGGATCCGGTAGTATTGCCAGCTCAAATAAAGTGCATGTGTCCCCAGAGGATTCTCCGGACCCGGGCCCACATAGTCGGGCCAAGCGGGGTTGCGCTTTTTCATTGCTGGTGTCGGTCGCCAAGATGGCCCCTCAACCTTGCGAGTTACTGTGGTGTAGCCCAGCCTTGTAAGGTCTTCCGTCAGCGGCACGCTGGTTGGATACATCCGATAGACGCTCTCGTCTTCTGACCAATATTGCAGGACCTTGGACTGTGTATCGGACAGGATCACACCATTCTTAAGCGTATCAAAGTGATCCTGCCATTTAGCAACGCGGAATGAAGAAACATTGCGGCGCGTCCCTTCGGTTGTCATCGATTGGGCCCAAACGGCCGGTGCTGGAAAAAGAGTTGTCGCAGCAAACGCGGCAATCACTCCGCGTCGCGTAACAGCCTTTCTATCCCTGTTCGGTTTCATGCCTGCCATCCCAAGCGTGTATTCTTGCTCTACGACTCATTTGGGCTGTATGCCCGGTTCCCGCGCTGGAAGGTCAACAAACAACAGGTTTTGCGTAAGGGATATTTCATCTGGAATGCCGCCGCCGTGGGCACATGGGGCGGTTTCAAAGGTGGCTTCAGATCGTCAAGCTATTGTGAAGAAGAAACTATTTTTGGGTACTCACACCAAAACAACGTCAATACAGGTAGATAGCAAGCATGGAGCGTTTTCCCGAGCTTCTATCGCCTTTGTTCAGATTGCTGCCCGTTGTCGGTCCAATAACGGTAAAGAGCGCAACACCTGCGAGAGCTTTGACCTGTGTCATGGCATCGATTTCCCAATAACCTGTATGGTCGTTGGCACGCGGCCCAGATTCACTGGACACTATACTCTCGCGTAACGGTCGCCATAATAGCTTTGTCTGGATGCACGGGCAGGCACCACCTCGTTGACTGGATTAGCCTCGGAGCGGAATACTGTTACCGTACTCACCATTAAGTTGATCGCGAGGTTCTTCGCGGAACATTTGATTGAAATGACACAAGAAACGTGTGCCGTCTGGAATGCTTTACTTTCCTAGCCTACTGTTTCGAGCGAAAAAGATTTGGTGTTAGAAAGTCACGCGGAGTGGTAACAAAAAATTCCGGTTCCGCCCTAAGGATCTTCAATGGGCGTTCGGCAACCGCTGACATAGGTCACTCACCATAAATCACTTTAATGCTTTCTTGTGACACCCCTGCCCGCTTTCTGTGCCGAACCTGCCCATCTTGACGCCACAAAGCCCTTGTCTCTTAATGCAAGGACTTCTGTTTTGATGTAGAACACGGTCTCGGAAATCGTTGTGAGTGCAAGCCCACCCAGGGTTCGAATCCCTGTCTCTCCGCCATAAATCAATTCATCCTTCAAGGCTGTTTCTTTGCTTGTGTTGCGATTCCTGCAATGGATGGCATGATGTTGCCACTGCCTGCAGTGTCAATCAGCGCAGTGTGGCTCAAACCCGCAATATGCTGCAAACTCACGTGTTTTCCCCTTTGCTTTAACGTACCTTAACCCCATCTGAGCGACACATCATTTGAAGGAGACATCCAATGTCGCGTCTTTTACTTATCGTAGCCATCGCCGTTATCGGCGGAGGCGCTTACTATTTCGCCACAAAACCTGAACCAACCCCTGCCGAGCAGTTGCAATCGGCGGCTGAAGATGCCTCAGAGGCGGTTGGTGAAGCAGCCTCGGCAATACAAGAGGGCGCTGCTAATGCCGTTGAGGCGGCGACTGAACAAGCATCCGAGGCTGCGTCCTCGATTGCGGATCAGGCCTCGGAAGCTGCATCTTCGGTATCGGAACAGGCCAGCGACGCTGCTACATCTTTGACCGAGCAGGCCAATGATGCAGCCTCAGCAGCTGGCGATCAGGTCGCAGCGCTTGCCGGTCAGGGACAGGAACTGTTCAACTCGTGGGTTCAGGACGGCATGCTGACCGCGCAGAATTTCGACTATGACGCAATCGTCACGTCAGTTCAGGAAAGCGCCTTGTCTCAGGACATCAAAACACAGGTTATGAAGATCCTCGACGAGATCAAAGCGTCGCCTGAGCTGGTTGTCGCGAAGATACAGGATCTGCGCAATCTGATGACGCAGCAGTGATCAATTCTAGAACCAGCCCCAAGAGGGCTGGTTCACCCGGTCGGGATGCGACTTAATTTGCGTCACTTTACGGCATTACCCAATTGACATAGCTCACCGTGTTTGATTGCTTTCTTGAGATTGTTTTGAAAAAATAAAACCTTTTGTCAGTGTGTTACATTGTGACGATGAAGGCCTCGTGCTGAACTCGCATCAAAGAAGGATCGAACGATGACCACCCTGCCCGACACCATGTTTGCCGTTGTTCAGACGCAGGACGGATATTCCGGCACAGCCACGGGACCGACGCTGGAGAATGCCTCGGACTGGTTAGCGGAGGCTGAACTGCCTGTACCTGTCCCAAAGGCGGGACAAGTGTTGATCAAAGTGCGCACTGCCTCGGTGAATCCTTCAGATATCCATTTTATCAAAGGGGAATATGGTCAGCCGCGGGTCAAAGGCGCCGCAGCAGGGTTCGAGGGGTGCGGAGATGTTGTTGCCACCGGTACCGGCGCTGACGCCCTGCTGGATCAGCGCGTGGCCTTTGTGGCAGCAGGCTCTGGTGCCTGGGCCGAGTATGTTGTGACGCAGGCCCAGATGTGTATCCCCTTGCGCCCCGAAATCTCGGATGAAGACGGGGCGGCGCAGATCGTAAACCCGCTAACCGCAATGGCGATGGTGGATATCGCACGGGCTGAGGGCGAGGCTTTTGTGGTCTCTGCCGCCACCAGCCAGCTTGGTAAGTTGATGTGCAGCCTTGGACGGGATCTTGGGTTGAAACCGATCGCTTTGGTGCGGCGCGCCGAAACGGTCGAGATGTTAAAAGGCCTGGGTGCGGCAGAGGTGGTCGTGACCAGCGATACGGATGCGCCGACGCGGTTTGCCACGATCAGTGCAGATCTGAAACCTCGTGTTTTTCTCGACGCGGTTGCCGACCAACTGTCAGAGCAGGTGTTCTGCGCGATGCCCAATGGCGCGCGGTGGGTTTGCTATGGGAAACTCAGTACGGAAATGCCGAAGTTGACTCAGATGGGCCAGTTGATCTTCATGAGCAAACGGATCGAGGGTTTCTGGCTGACCCGCTGGATGATGGACACCCCCCCGGCTGATCAAATGCGAGTTGTCAGCGAAGTGCAGGCGCGATTTTCAGATGGGCGCTGGCGCACAGATGTTTCCGCGCGGCTTTCGCTACGGGAAGTGCTGCCAAATCTGGCGGATGCTCTGAAAAAGAGTGACGGGAAGGTGATAATCACTCCATAGTAGAACAAAGCGACGGACTTAACCGGCTTAGGGAGGGTGAGATTGGATAACGCACAGCTGCTGATTAGCGGGCTGGCGAATGGTTGTGTCTACGGCCTGATCGCCCTTGGCTTTGTACTGATTTACAAAGCCACCGAGGCAGTGAATTTTGCGCAGGGCGATTTCATGATGCTGGGTGCGTTTGTCACCATTGGCCTTACGAATACGGAATATATGGGGCTGCCCTTCTGGCTGGCGCTTCCGATTTCACTGGGGATTATGGGCGCACTTGGGTATCTGATCGATCGGCTGATCATCCGCCGCGTCTTTGGCGAAAGTCAGACTGCCGTGGTGATCCTAACCATCGCCTTGGGCTTTGTGATCAGGTTTGCAGCTGGTCTGATCTGGGGGCACGAGCCGCAAACGCTGCAGAACCCATTGGCTGGTAAGGAAATCCGGTTCGGTGGTCTTGTGCTGGGGATGGAGGACGTGGCCGTTATTGTTGTCACCGTCCTACTGACCTGGGGTCTTTATGTGTTCTTCAGCAAGACCAAGCTGGGGCTTGCCATGCAAGGTGCGTCTCAAAACCAGTTGGCGGCATATTACATGGGGATCCCGGTCAAGCGGGTTCAGGGCTTAATCTGGGCATTGGCCGGAGTTGTCGCCGGGATTGCCGGAATTTTGTTCGCGGCCAAAGGCTCGGTCGATCCCACAACTGGGCTTCTGGGGATCAAGGCATTTGCAGCAGCTGTGATCGGCGGGTTCGGCAGCTTGCCCGGCGCATTGGCCGGCGGGTTAATCGTCGGCGTAATCGAGCCCTTCGCTAGCCGCTATATCGCAGCCGGGTACAGTCAGATCGCGCCTTATGCGCTGTTGCTGGCAGTTCTGATCTTTCGACCGCATGGGCTGTTCAGCCAGGTGCGGGTCAAGAAGGTCTGATCGCATGCGGATTGTTTTCAAAACAAACTATATGCAGGACATTCGCCCTTGGAAGGATGGCTATCAGCTTAGCCTCTATCTGATCCTGTTGGCGGTCGTAGCCGCTGCGCCGTGGTGGCTGGATGATTTCTATCTTGGGGAACTGACTAATGTCCTGATCTGGGCCATCGCGGGTTTGGGCTTGATGATCCTAACCGGCCATACCGGGCAGGCCAGCCTTGGCCATGCCGCCTTTCTGGCCGTTGGGTGCTATGCCAATGTCATCCTGATTGAGGCTGGGGTGCCCTTTCTGCTGGCGTTCCCGTTGGCGGGCCTGTTGACCGGCATCGTCGGAGCAACCGTCGCTATTCCTGCCCTGCGCCTGCATGGCATCTATCTTGCGATCTTCACCCTGGCTCTGTCTGTGCTCATGGACGACATCATCGTTCTGGCCGAACCCGTCACCGGAGGTGTCGCGGGTAAATATCTGGGTGGTGTCGAAATCTTCGGACATCTGGTCGATCGTTGGGCCACCCCGGCCCCGTTTTTCTGGCTGGTGCTGGCCGTCGCCGTTATCGTGACACTGGGCTATATCAACCTATTGCGCGCGCCCTTGGGCCGCAGCTTCATCGCCGTACGAGACTCTGAGATCTCAGCGCAGGCGATGGGTGTGGATATCGCGCGCACCAAGACAATCTCTTTCGCCCTCTCCTGCGCCGTCACCGGACTAGCAGGCGCATTGATGGGTATGTTCTCTGGGGCGTTCAATAACGAGACATTCAGCGTCGTAATTTCCATCCAATTGCTGATGATGATCGTTATCGGAGGTCTGGGTTCGATCCATGGCGCGTTTTTGGGCGCAGTTGTGATCGGTTTCCTGCCGCAGTTTCTGTCGATTTCAAAGGAATACGCGGCAGCCCTGTTTGGCGGCAATACGGTCGCCATTCCGGGGCTCGAATTCGGCATCTTCGGCATGATCCTGATCGCCTTCATCCTGTTCGAACCGATGGGTCTGTATGGTCGATGGCTAAAAATCCGGACGTGGTTCGAACTGTTCCCCTTCTACCGCAAGGACATGTTCAAACGACAAAAGTCCTATCTCAAGACGGAGCGTCTGAGATGAGCTTGCTGGAGTTTGAAAACGTTACCCTGAAATTCGGCGGTCTGACTGCTGTGGATGATCTGTCCTTCAACGTGCAAGAAGGTGAGGTGTTCGCCATCGTCGGTCCCAACGGCGCCGGCAAATCAACGGTCTTCAACCTGATTTCGCGCTTCTATGATCCTTATGCAGGGGCGATCCACTTTGACGGGCATGATCTGCTGCGTATCAAGCCCTCGGGTGTCGCGGCCTATGGCGTCGCGCGGACATTCCAGAACATTGAACTGTTCGAATATGCGACCGTTTTGCAGAACCTTCTGGTCGGGCGCCACCGGCACCGCAAAACCAATCTGATCTCGGAAATTCTGTTCTCGCCCTCAGCTCGCAGGCAGGAGATCGAGAACCGAGAAAAGGTTGAAGAGATCATCGACTTCCTCGACCTCCAGGCCTTTCGTGACAAGATGATCTCGGGCTTACCCTATGGCGTGCGTAAGGTGGTCGAAGTCGCTCGAGCGTTGGCCACCGATCCAAAACTCCTGCTGTTGGACGAACCCGCCTCGGGCTTATCGGTGGAAGAGACCACAGATATGCGTTGGTGGATCGATGACATCCGGCGTCAGATGGGCATTACCGTGCTTATGGTAGAGCATGATATGGGTCTGGTCTCGGGCGTATCCGACCGGGTTCTTGCCATGGCCGACGGAGCGAAGCTTGCCCTTGGAACCCCAGCCGAAGTTCAATCTCATCCTGCTGTGGTAGAGGCCTATTTGGGCAAAGCTTCATGAACCAACCGATCCTTAGCATTCGCAATGTTGAAAGCTTTTATGGCCCGATCATGGCCATTCGTGGCGTGTCATTGGACGTGCATCGAGGGCAGGTCGTTTCAATCCTGGGCGCAAATGGCGCGGGCAAGACAACGCTGATGAAAACAATCTCAGGCGTGATGGATCCCGAAAAAGGTTCAATCACATTTGACGGTCAGCAAATACAGGGATCGGAACCTCACAAGGTCGTGCAAAATGGCATCGTCCATGTGCCCGAGGGACGCGAGGTCTTTCCACTTTTGACCGTCGACGAGAACCTGAACCTTGGGGCTTATACCCTGTCGGATAAAGGACAGATCGATCATGACCGCGATCTGGTGTTTTCCTACTTTCCTGTGCTGAAAGACCGCCGCAATCAAGAGGCTGGCACTCTGTCCGGCGGGCAACAGCAGATGCTGGCGATTGGGCGCGGCCTGATGGCTAACCCGCGTATCATGCTGCTGGATGAGCCCTCGCTGGGCCTATCGCCGCTGCTGGTGCAAGAGATTTTTGGCATTCTCAAACGCCTGAATGACGAACAGAGCATGACAATGATGCTGGTCGAGCAGAACGCCAATGCGGCACTGGAACTCGCCCATCATGGCTATGTAATGGAGATCGGACGGATCGTTATGGATGGTGCGGCTGAAACCTTGCTGCAATCCGAGGACATTCAGAACTTCTATCTGGGCGTTCAGGAAGAAGGCGCGCGAGAAAACCGACGCTGGAAACGCAAAAAGACGTGGAGGTGAGCTGGATGGACGCAAGCCCCCTGCCCCCTCAGACCAGTATCAACGGTGTGCAGTTCAACGCTACGCCAGGTCAGAGACCCCTGCGAGTCGATGGCTGTGTCACGATATGCGAGTTATTCCAGAAACGCTGTGCCGAACTGGGACCGCGTACGGCGCATCGCGAGAAGGACTTCGGCATCTGGAAATCCTACTCATGGGCCGACTACTGGCAACACGCCAAATGGATCGGGCTGGCCCTGCGCAAGCTGGGTCTGCAACGTGGCGAGGTTGTCTCGATCCTGTCCGAAGACCGCAAGGAATGGGCGTGGTTCGACATGGGCATCCAGTGTGTCGGAGGGATTGCTTCGGGCGTCTACACCACAGATTCGACCAGCCAGTTAAAATACCTGATCAATGACAGTGGCAGCCGGTTTCTGATCGTTGAAGATGAAGAGCAGTTGGACAAGTTCCTCGAAGTCGAGGCGGATCTGTCCGATCTGCTCAAGGTCATTATCCTTGAGGATGAAGGCCTGCACGACCTGGATCATCCGCGTTGCATGATGATCGAGGACTTGTATGCTCTGGGGCAGCAGGCTGAGGTCGATGAACCCGGCGCATTCGAAGCAGAAATCGCTGAAACCACGTCACAAGACACCGCCCTGCTCATATATACGTCAGGTACCACCGGTAATCCCAAAGGCGCCATGCTGAGCCATGAGAACATCATGGCCGCGATAGAGGCAGGGGCGCATTCCCTGCCCTCCCAATCAACCGACGAACAGCTATGCTTTCTGCCGCTCTGTCATATCCTCGAACGCGACGTGTCGATCTACTACCCGCTTGCGATGAAGACTACTGTGAATTTCGCTGAAAGCCCCGAGACAGTGTTCTCCAACCTGCAAGAGGTCTCTCCCGCCACCTTCACTGCCGTCCCGCGCGTGTGGGAGAAGATCTACTCGCAGGTCATGTTCATGGCGAAGGAAGCAACGCCCACAGGACGCTTCGCCTTTGCACAGGCGCTCAAGTCTGGAATGGCGCGCGCCGAATTTATCCTTGCAGGCAAACCTGTTCCAGCACCGATCGCTATGCAGTTCTGGCTTTGGGATCGGCTTGTTCTGCGCAACCTGCGCCGGATGCTGGGCTTAGATCGTCTCCGCCGAGGTGGCTCTGGTGCAGCGCCGATCTCTCCCGATTTGCTCAGGTGGTATTGGGCAATTGGCGTGCCCATTGTCGAGGGCTTCGGTATGACTGAAACCGCCGGCATAGCAGCGCTGAACACGCTTGAGGCCAACAAGATCGGCACCATTGGGAAACCTGTTCCTGGCAACGACCTGCGCATCTCGGAAGACGGAGAAATTCAGGTCAAAGGCCTCAACGTCTTTCAGGGCTACTGGCGCAACAATGCCAAAACAGCCGAAAGCTTCACCTGCGACGGCTGGCTGCGCACCGGGGATATGGGGCATATCGACGAAGAAGGTTTTCTTACCATCACAGGGCGCCTCAAGGACATCATCATCACTGCGGGCGGTAAGAACGTCACGCCCGCAGAGATCGAGAGCGGGTTGAAGTTCAGCCAGTATATCTCGGACGCGGTGATCATCGGGGATCGGCGCAAGCATCTGACGGCGCTAATCATGATCGATCAGGAAAATGTCGAGAAATTCGCACAAGAGCGCAAGATCCCCTTTTCGAACTTTTCTTCCCTTTGTGCTGCTTCCGAAGTGACGGAGCTGATCGGCGAGGAAATCGCAGCGGTCAATAAGGAATTTGCGCGGGTCGAACAGATCAAGGATTTCCGGCTGATCGACGTGTTGCTCACTGCCGAAGATGAGGAGCTGACGGCGACTATGAAACTCAAACGTGGTCTGGTGGAAAAGAAACACGCACATCTCATTGAAGATATGTACAATTAGTTAAGGGGCGACCCAACAGGGAGGAGAAGTATGAAACACTTGTTTAAGGGCCTTGCCGCAGCGACGGCATTGACTGCATCTGCCACGATCTGCTGGGCGCAAACACAAGGCGTGACAGATGACGAGATCGTCATTGGCTCAGTCAACGACCTCAGCGGCATCTTCGCTGCTGTGGGCGTTCCGGCCACCAAAGGCGCAAATGTGGTCTTTGATCGCGTCAACGCCGAGGGTGGCGTGCATGGCCGCAAGATCCGCTTTGTGGTCGAGGATAACGGCTATCAGATGCCACGCGCGATGCAGGGCTATAACAAGCTGCTGAACCGCGACAAGGTTTTCGCGATGTTGCAGTCGCTGGGTACGCCGATGAATGTTGCTGGGTTCAAGCTTCTGGACCCGAAAGGTATTCCTAATGTCGCCCCCTTGACCGCCGCGCGGCAAATGCTGCAAGAGCCGATGAAGAACAAGTTCACCTCATTCTCGACCTATTACGATCAAGCTCGGATTGGGGTGAAGTATCTGAACGGTGAATTTGGATCGCAAACCGTTTGCACCATGTACCTGCCTACTGATTTCGGTGAGGAAATTCTGGAAGGCAGCAAAGCGGGAGCCGAAGAGGCTGGCATCACTTTCGGCGCTGAGACCACCCACAAACCGGACGAGACGGATTTCGTGGGGTCCTTGAGCAAGCTTAAAGAAGAAGGTTGTGACATCGTCACGATGGCGCTCGGCGTGCGTCAGGCAATCACTGTTGTTGGAACGGCCAAGAAAATGGGCCTGACCGACATGAAGTTTCTCGGCACCTCGGCCAGCTTCCTAACCGTGGTCGCACAGGTGCCCGGTGGTGTGACCGACGGTTTCTATGCGGCGGCCTCGTGGCTGGATCTCTGGGCGCGCGCCGAAGAGCCTGCCCCGGCAGCATTTATTGCTGAATACAAAGAGGCTACGGGCGAAGACCCGGTCGGATTTTCAATGCTGGGCTATTCAGCGGCCGAGATGATGGTCAAAGCGCTTGAAGCTGCAGGTCCTGATCTGACGCATGATAGCTTCATTGCCGCGATGGAATCTCTGGATTACATGGATGAGTTGGTCGGCAACCAGATCACATATGGGCCCGATGACCATCAGGGTGCTGACACTGTATTTGTCAGCGTCGTCGAAAATGGTGCGTGGAAACTGGTTTACGAAGAATAAACCGACCAAGAAAAAAGGGCTCGCAGTTGCGAGCCCTTTCCAATTCGGTATCCGTAGCGATTAACGCTTCGAGAACTGGAACGAACGACGCGCTTTGCGCTTACCGTATTTCTTACGTTCCACAACGCGGCTGTCGCGGGTCAGGAAGCCAGCGGCTTTCAGAGCGCCACGCAGGTTGGGATCGTACAGTTGCAGCGCTTTCGAGATGCCGTGCTTGACCGCACCGGCCTGACCGGTCAGGCCACCGCCTTTGACGGTTGCAACAACGTCGAACTCACCTTCCACACCAGCAACCTGGAACGGCTGGCGCAGGATCAGCTGCAGAACGGGACGCGCAAAATACTTGTCCTGATCCTTGCCGTTTACGGTGACCTTGCCGGAACCCGGCTTGATCCAGACGCGGGCAACAGCGTCTTTACGCTTGCCGGTGGCGTAGGAACGACCCAGCTCGTCACGTACGGGTTCACGTACGATAACTTCTTCGGCCACGGTTTCAACGCCTGCGACGGCGCTCAGCTCTTCGAGAGTATTGATCTGATCAGCCATCGGTCATTAGCTCCGGGTGTTTTTCTTGTTCATGGACTTTACGTCCAGAACTTCGGGCGCTTGCGCCTCATGAGGATGCTCGGCACCAGCATAAACGCGCAGGTTGGTCATCTGCTGACGCGCCAGACGGTTGCCCGGCAGCATGCGCTTGACCGCTTGGGTCACGACGCGCTCGGGGTGTGCACCCTCAAGGATCTGCTGCTTGGTGCGCGACTTGATGCCGCCCGGGTGGCCAGTGTGCCAGTAGAAGTTCTCTTCGCGCTTCTTGCCGGTCATCTGGATTTTGTCAGCGTTGATCACGATGACATTGTCGCCCATGTCCATATTGGGTGTGAACGACGCTTTGTGCTTGCCACGCAGGCGCATGGCGACGATCGAGGCAAGACGGCCCAGAACAACGCCCTCGGCGTCGATCAGGATCCATTTCTTGTCGATGTCTGCAGGTGTTGCAGAAAAGGTTTTCATGGCAGGATAGTCCTGTTTGATGTGAAAGACCGCCCCTTGGCGGAGCGGCCCGAATTCGATGGAGGGGGTTTAGACCTACTAGTTATGCAGGTCAATACAGGCAAAGTATAATATATCTATCAATAACAATAACTTATAAAATAGGTATTATTTTACCCCAAAATTTCTTCGGCATATCCAATTTTGCGTAGCTTAGTTAAGCTAGACTCAACCAAGATCATCCAATGTCGGAGGTGGCTATGCAAGAATTGGAACAGGTTATCGCTGCCTATGGTGCGGCATGGCAGTCGACCGATCCCGAAAGGCGACTGAGCCTTCTTGAGCAGTGTTTTGCACAAACTGGTCGTTACGTCGATCCAACTGCAGAAGTTTCCGGCAGAGATCAACTCAATGCCCATATCGGAGCGGTTCTGAGTGATACAAAGGGCCGAGTTGAGCTGACCAGTGAGCCGAATTCACACCATGATGTGGTCCACTTCACCTGGCATATGATTGCTTCCGATGGGTCCATTATGGTTACCGGGCATGATTTCATTCGTCTCGATGTCGATGGCAAGATTGCACATTTGGCGGGCTTTTTTGGCGACCCTGCCCCATTGCAATAGGTACTAGACGCTTATTTGCTCGGGCGGGTTGTCCAGCAATGCGCGCAGACGCAGCATGGCGTCTTCGAACTTCTCAAGCGAGACATGCCCATTCACCGCTATACGAACGGCATTTGGCGCGCGACCATCCCGCAGCGCGAATTCATCGGCCGATCGCAGCTGAATACCTTCCCGCTCGGCCGCCCGGCTGAACGCAGCAGACCGCCAACCGGAAGGCAGATGAAGCCAGACGAAGGGAATCTCAGAATCCCAGTTTAGATCGAAGCCACCCAGGGCGTTTACCGCCACACGTACATATTCGCCCATCTTGGAGCGAACGTTTTTTGCAAGTTGCCTCGCCTCTGGATGTCCCAACAGCAACCGCGTCAACTCAGCCAAAGGCTGGGCGAGCCCGAAATACCCGTATTCTGCAGAACGCCGCAGATCGACGCTCTGCTCTTTCGGTGCGATGGCGAAACCTACCCGTAATGCTGGTGTGAGAGTTTTCGAAATTGACGAAACATGCCAGCCCCGTTCGGGTGCCAAAGCACGATAGCTGGGCGCGCGGGCCTCGCCCATGCGATAGCAATCGTCTTCGATGATCTGTAATTCATGCTTTCGCGCAATCTCGACAACTTCTTTGCGCCGCTCCAACGGTGAATGCCCGCCCGTTGGGTTCTGCACTTCGGGTGAGACGCAGATCGCCTGCGCCTTCGTTTGCCTGAGAATGTGGTCCAGCGCTTCGGGGCTTATGCCCCATTTGTCCATTTTTACCCCGACAACCTCGGCGCGCATCAACTCACCTGCCCGTCTGAACCCGGCATAAGACAAGTCCTCAACCAACACGATGGGTTTCGGATCTTTCAGAACGGTCTGGAACACAACGCAAATGCCACTTTGCCCACCATGTGTCAGTACAATGTCATCTGCATTAATTGAGCCCAGAGGAAGATCTGACAACCAGTCGGCCACAACCTGGCGCACGGGTAGGTAGGCATCTCGGGTCGGATAGTTCATAAACATCCGCGGATCGCCTTTTGCAACCTTTTCAAGGCATTCGCGGATTAATGTCACCTGCCCCACATCCGGCAAGCGTGGGCTGAACAGGCTGACATTGGATTCATATTTGTCGTCCCTCAGATGTAGCTGCCGCGACCAGACATCATCCAGAATGGGCGATCTCGGCGGGGCTACAAATGTACCACGCCCGACCTCGGCTTGTAGCAAACCTTCATCGGTCAGGATCGTATAGGCGCGCGCGACAGTGCCTGGTGTAATCTTTAATCGATACGCTAACTCACGCACCGGAGGCAGTTTCTTTCCAACCTCCAGTGTTTTGTTTTCTATCGCTTTTCGGATCGTGTCAGCGACCAGAGTATATTTTGGACCTTTGGATTTCGGTAACGCCTCTGGCCAAATTGTATCCATTACAATTCTTCCTTTGATTTCGACACAATGCTGAATGTATCAAAGCAGTGTACCGAATATTTTTACTTTGTGTCAATACAATATGAAAGGATACCCAAGATGACACGCGCAATGCACAACCCCGCCCTCTTGCTGCTGAACGACAGCCCCCGGCTGCCGCTGATCGCCGCGCTGGCCGTGCGGTTTGCGGCGTCGGTCACACAATGGGAACAACGCCGCCGCAGCCGGGTAAACTTAGGTAAGCTGGATGACAGGCTGCTCCGCGATGTCGGGCTGACCCGCCATCGGGCAGATGCAGAAGTCAGCCGCTATTTCTGGATGAAATAGACTATCCCCAGTCCCATCTAAGGGACCTCTTCCTGGCCGGGGTTTATCCCCGGCCCTTTTTACCCAAAGGCAGCAGCGGCTGAGCCTTCTGGAGGAAGCGAATAGGTCATGCTGGCCCGCGCGACGGGCTTGTCAGAGCCTTCCGAGTAAATCAGCACATCCCCGACAGCTAGTGTTCGACCTAATTTCAACAACCTACACTCAGCAATCAGGTCCGCCCCGCCTTCGGGCTTGCGCAAGAAATCCAGAGAACTGTTGGTCGTGACAGCCAGAGATTGCCGACCTTTCCGCGCCAAAACCATTGCATATACACTGACATCGGCCAGCCCGAACATGGATGGACCAGATACTGTGCCTCCGGGGCGCAGGTGACGGTCTTCGACCCTCAGGCGCATGGTGATGTTGGCTTCAGTCAGATCCTCGACGACAAAGTCATTATGAACCTGTGGAAACACCTGCGCCAGGTATTCCGTCAATTCTTGTTTATTCATTGCTAATGACATGCTTCCCCTCGTCGCTCTGCCCGCCTAGAGTTGGCCTGAACGCCAGCGGGAGGGCAAGATGGCAATTCTGGAACGTAACGATACAGGTGCGATTGCACGGCTTCGAATGAACGCGCCTGAGCGGTTGAACGCCCTCAGCGATGAAATGCTGGCGGCCCTGCAGGCAGAGTTCGATGCGCTGCGCGAAGACAAGTCGATTCGTGTTGTTGTTCTTTCCGGTGCGGGGAAAGCGTTTTGCGCGGGGCACGATCTGAAACAGATGACCCAGGGGCGGCAGGCACCCGATGGTGGGCTTTCCTATTTTCAGGATCTGTTCGACCGATGTGCCAAGATGATGATGTCCATTCAGTCCCTGCCCCAACCCGTGATCGCCCAAGCGCACGGGATCGCCACTGCCGCAGGGTGTCAGCTTGTAGCAACCTGTGACCTGGCAATCGCGGCCGAGGGTACACGGTTCGGCGTAAATGGTGTCAATATCGGCTTGTTCTGCTCCACTCCGATGGTGGCTCTCAGCCGGAATATACCGCGGAAACAGGCGTTTGAAATGCTCACGACCGGTGATTTTATCACCGCCGAACGCGCGGCTGAGCTAGGTCTGATCAATCGAGCGGTTCCCGAGAACTTGTTGGAAGATGAAACCAATGCGTTGGCCGAGAAGTTGGCAGGCAAGCTCAGCAGTGCGGTGAAAGTCGGTAAAACCGCTTTTTATCAACAGATTACAATGCGGACTGATCAGGCGTACGATTATACCGCCGAGGTAATGGCACAGAATATGATGGACCGGAATACTGAGGAAGGAATTAGTGCCTTTATCGAAAAGCGCCCGCCTGATTGGCACCAGTAACGCAATTATTTAATACATTTTTGCCGACTGTTCGCATTTTTTCACTTTTCAAAAGGGCGACACTGTGGCAAAGCTGGGTCAAGGCCAAGGCCTGACCATACTTTTGGGTCGCCGTGGGCGGAGGGTCCCTCCAGCTGGTTTCTCTCACCGGCGTTGACATTCCCGCAGCGGCGACCCCAAGAATCCCCCTCAGAACTAAAGCGATTACTGCGCATTGCGCATGGCGCTGCTCTGCCCTATTTGGCAGCACATGACAGAGACATTGCATATCGTGGGCGGCGGCATGGCCGGGTCCGAGGCCGCCTGGCAGGCAGCGGAAATGGGCGTGGATGTTGTGATCCACGAAATGCGTCCTAATGTGGGCACGTTTGCACACCAGACCGGCAATCTGGCCGAGATGGTGTGTTCGAACTCATTCCGATCGGATGATGATGAACAGAACGCAGTCGGCTTGCTGCATTGGGAAATGCGCGCGGCAAACGGGTTGATCATGACGACCGCAGATAGCCATCGCCTGCCTGCGGGTGGCGCGCTTGCGGTTGACCGTGATCCTTTTGCCGAAGCCGTAACTGCCAAGCTGAAGGCCCATCCACGGGTCTCGGTCTCAGCGGAAGAAGTAACCAGTCTACCCCAAGACGGAAAGTGGATCTTTGCAACCGGGCCGTTGACCTCGCCCGCATTGGGGGAAGCCATTCGCGCAGAGACTGGTGCCGAGGCGCTGGCCTTTTTCGACGCGATCGCCCCCATCGTCTATGCAGACAGCATTGATATGAGCAAAGCCTGGATGCAGTCACGCTACGACAAGGGCGAGACTGAGGAAGAGCGCACCGCTTACCTCAACTGTCCGATGGATCGTGACCAGCACGAAGCCTTCATTGATGCGCTGCTGGCTGCAGATAAGACCGAATTCCACGAGGGAGAGACCGCTGGTTATTTCGACGGTTGTCTGCCGATCGAGGTTATGGCCGAGCGCGGTCGTGAAACTTTACGCCATGGCCCGATGAAACCTGTTGGCCTGACAAATCCGCATCAACCGGACGTAAAACCTTATGCCGTCGTCCAATTGCGGCGCGACAATGTCTTGGGCACGTTGTTCAATATCGTCGGTTTTCAAACCAAGATGAAATACGGAGCGCAGACCGAGGTATTTCGTATGATACCGGGTCTGGAAAATGCCAGCTTTGCGCGATTGGGTGGCATTCACCGCAACACTTTCATCAACTCTCCGACTTTGCTGGACGCGCAGATGCGGCTCAAGTCTAGGCCAAATATTCGTTTTGCGGGGCAAATCACGGGGGTGGAAGGGTATGTGGAAAGCGCAGCGATGGGCCTTTTGGCAGGCCGTTTGGCCGCTGCCGAAATACTAGGCCGATCCCTTCCCGACGTACCGCAAGACAGTGCGATGGGCGCATTGATCCACCACATCACGGGCGGCGCCGAAGCCAAGACCTTCCAGCCGATGAACGTGAATTTCGGTCTGTTTCGTCCGGTCGACGGCCTGAAGGGGGGGCGCCGAGGCCGCAAGGACCGCTACAAGGCCTATACCGATCGCGCAAAAGAAGTCTGGAGCGATTGGGTAAAGCAGTGTTGACTGGACGTCGCCCCCAGCCTGCGCCTAACATGTAAGGTATGAGCGATAAGTTTCTGAAAGACACATACAATCTGAATTCTGCCCAGGAAACGCACGATCACTACCAGAAATGGGCGGCCTCATACGATGATGAAGTCGGTGAGCACGGATATGTCACCCCGGACCGTGTTGCGGCAGCATTGAAATCCTTTGTCTCAGATGCTGATGTGCCGGTGCTGGACTACGGATGCGGTACCGGGTTGTCGGGTTTAGCACTTCGCAAGGCGGGTTTTCGTGTCATCGATGGGATGGATCCAACACCAAAGATGCTGGAAGGTGCCGCTGCCAAGGGGGTTTATCGCAACTTGATAAACTTCGAAGTTACTGATCCCAACCCCATTGAGGCCGAGGCTTACTCAGCCATAACGTGCATTGGCGTCATCGGCGTTGGTGCCGCGCCGCCTGAAACCTTTGATCTACTTATGAACGCGCTGCCACGTGGCGGATATCTGGCGTTTTCCTTCAACGATCACACTTTGGCTGACCGCACTTACACCGGGCGGCTGAACGACTGGCTAGACATGGGTCACGCAAGGCTGTTATTCCGCGAATACGGTCCGCATCTACCGGGTATGGACATGAAATCAGACGTTTATGTTGTTGAAAAAACGTGACATTCACAACGCGTTTTGCGCCATCGCCAACAGGTCCGCTGCATTTGGGGCATGCCTATTCCGCGCTTCTTGCGTTTGATCAGGCACGGGCTGCGGGTGGATCATTTCTTTTACGGATCGAAGATATTGATCAATCGCGATCCAGGTCCCATTGGGAAACCCAGATCTACGACGACCTGCACTGGCTTGGACTGCGCTGGCCGCACCCGGTGATGCGCCAGTCGGACAGGCTGCCGCGATACAGAGAGGCATTGGAGATTCTCAAAAACACGGGCCTGGTCTACCCTTGCAGCTGCAATCGTGCCGATATCGAATCTGCGGCCGGTGCTCCGCAGGAAGGTGTACCCCAGTTCGGACCTGACGGGCGCATCTATCCAGGCACGTGCCGCGACCGCCCTTTGTCGGATGCTTCAGCTGGTGATGTTCTGCGCCTGAACATGCACAAGGCAATCAAGGCATCCGAACTTCGTGGATTTTGTGAAACTGGTGCGAAGTATTTGGGAACGCATGAGCTTGATGCGCACAACCTCCTGAACGCGGTTGGCGATATCATTCTCGTTCGGCGCAATATGGGCAGTTCGTATCACCTGTCCGTCGTGGTTGATGATGCGGATCAGAACATCTCACATGTGATCCGGGGCGAGGATTTGTTCGATGCCACGCAGATACATGTCCTTTTACAAGGGCTGCTTGGTTTGCCGACACCTGTTTATCATCATCACCGTCTGATCCGGGACAACAACGGCAAACGCCTCGCAAAACGTGACGACGCACGCGCCATCTCGCTTTATCGCGAACAAGGAGCATCTCCTGCTGAAATCAGAAAGATGGTGGACATTTGACCTGACCACCATCAGAGGCCCCACTATTCCATCGGCTTCATGAGTTCGACTTCGGTCCCATCGCGGACGGCCGTGTAGAAACAACTTCGCCGATTGGTGTGACAGGCTGGCCCCGTTTGGTTCACCACGACCAGCAGGCAATCCCTGTCGCAATCGACGCGAAGATCCACCAGGGCCTGCAAGTGGCCTGAGCTTTCGCCCTTGATCCAGAACGCCTGTCGTGACCGCGACCAATACGTAACCCGTCCGGTTTCCAACGTGTGCTCGATGGATTGGGCATTCATCCAGGCCATCATCAGAACCTCACCCGTCGCTTCGTCCTGTGCGATCGCGGGGATCAAACCCGCCTCGTTGAATTTCAGTGTCGACGGATCGAACAAGACTGCGTCAGCCATCGCAAAAACCTTTTGCATCCCAGAATCCCGCCATTATGTATGGGGAATGGACAACGAGGGAAAGCCATGAGCGGCGAAACCGATCTGATCAAGCTCTATTCCGGACGCATCTTGGCGCTAGCTGCGGATATTCCGCATCTGGATCGCTTGGATAATCCCGATGCGACGGTAAAGAAACGAGCCCCTTTGTGTGGATCGACCGTGACTGTAGACGTCAAGCTCGAAGATGGGCGGATCGTGGACTTTGGGCAAGACGTCAAGGCCTGTGCGTTGGGGCAGGCCTCGGCTTCGGTCGTAGGCAGCGCCGTGATCGGGGCGACGCGGGCGCAGGTCGAAACTGCACGTGATCAGCTTTCCGCAATGCTGAAGAAAGACGGCCCTGCCCCCGAGGCGCCCTTTAACGGGCTCGAAGTTCTGATGCCCGCGCGGGACTACAAGAACCGCCACGCGTCAATCCTGCTGGCGCTTGACGCGACCGCCGAGGCGATGGAGCAGGCCGAACAGGCCAACTGCGCCTGATTGGCTTTTCCATACAAAGCCGTATAGGGTGCCCCCAATGATTGGGGGGCTAACGTGAACAATTTGCTGGAACATTTTGTGACGCTCTGGGTCGTGATCGACCCGATCGGCACCATCCCCGTCTTTATCGCTGTCACTGCTGGGATCGCGACGGGTGCGCGTCGTAAAACCGCTTTACTGGCCGCGTTGGTCAGCGCAGGCATTCTGCTGTTCTTTCTGATTTTCGGGCAACTTGTGATCGAGGCTTTGGATATCGGCCTAAACTCGTTTCAGGTTGCAGGCGGAATTATTCTGTTTCTCTTCGCTCTGACCATGATCTTTGGCGAAAGCAAACAGGTGATCGAGCAGCGCCAGGCCGAAGAAGACTTGGACGACAAAATGCACAAGACCAATCCGGCCATATTCCCTTTGGCCGTCCCTTCGCTTGCGTCACCGGGCGCGATGCTGGCGATAGTGGTTCTAACGGACAACAACCGATACAGCGTCGCCGATCAGAGCATCACTGCACTGGTTATGTTGGTCGTTATTGCCATAGCGTTTATGCTGATGCTGCTGGCCGAGCCGATCATCCGGTTGATCGGGCATTCCGGCGCGGCGATCATCAGCCGCGTGATGGGGATGATCCTTGCATCTGTCGCCGTAAATTCAGTTCTATCCGCCACGATCGAAATCATCAAAACCGGACAGCTGTAAAAAGAACCGCCGCACCTTCCGGGCGGAAAGGGCGGCGGCAAGTCATGCGTTTCTCATGTAGGGTCCGGATCACCGCACGGGGCCGAGGCAGGCCCCTTCAAGGGAAATGGGACAGGCAGGTCACCCTTGACTATGACGGGGAGACAAGCGCGGTGTGATCGGCACGAGATCGCAGGCAGAAAGGCTTAGAACCCGGTTGGCAGGTGAAGGGCAACCACCAGCATCACAACCAGTGAAACCGCGCCCGCTGCATCCTGCAAAATCGTGGATTGTGAACGGGTAAAGGCAGTTTTGATCTGGCTCAGCATGGTCTCACCTCCGGTCAGGTTTAATCCTTTGTTGACCTTTTGTTCTCATATTTTAACGAGTCGGTAAAGAACTTTTTGAGAACATTTGTGGACTTAGTGGGATTTTCGGTCTAACCCACTGATATCAAACGGATCGCCTGATCCTGCTTCATAAGCCACAGAAGAACACGCGCAGCCTGCCCCCGATCCGACGTCAATTTGGGGTCTGCGGACAGCAAAGCGCGCGCATCTGATTGCGCCACCGCCATCAGCCCAGCTTGCCTTTCAAGATCAGCTATCCGGAACTTTGGCAGGCCAGATTGTGCGGTTCCGATCAAGTCACCCGCACCGCGCATCTGCAGATCGGTCTCGGCAATGCGGAAGCCGTCTTCAGTTTCTCGGAGTACCTCCAGCCGTTTGCGACCACCCTCGCTAAGCGGTGGCTGATACATCAACAAACAGGTTGAGGCATCTTCACCACGTCCAACTCGGCCCCTAAGCTGATGCAACTGCGCCAGACCAAAAATCTCTGCCCGCTCAATCACCATGATCGTGGCGTTCGGCACGTTCACCCCAACCTCGATCACCGTAGTAGCGACAAGGACTTTGGTCTTACCACTCTGAAACGCCGCCATTGCCGCGTCTTTATCGGCGGGCGGCATTTGGCCGTGTACCAGACCCACCACATCGTCCCCCAAGATCGCGCGCAACCTTTTGAAACGCTCTTCAGCTGCAGTCAGGTCCGAGACCTCGGATTCATCGACTAATGGGCACACCCAATAGCATTGTTTGCCTGCATCAATCGCACCGCGCAGATGGGCCACAACTTCGTCCATGCGTTGCGTGCTGACGACTGCGGTCTTGATCGGTTTACGACCCGGCGGCTTTTCATCCAGCACCGAGACGTCCATATCGCCGTACTGCGCAAGCGCCAAACTGCGCGGGATGGGCGTAGCGGTCATCACCAGCACATCAGCGCGTTGGCCCTTTTCGGACAGCTCCATGCGTTGGCGGACGCCAAAACGGTGCTGCTCATCAACGATGGCCAGCCTTAGGGCTTTGAATTCAACATCGTCCTGAAACACCGCGTGGGTACCGACCAATATCTGAATATCTCCCTGCTTCAGCGCGGCCAGCTTCGCTCGACGCTCAGCCCCCTTGTCGCGCCCGGTCAGGATTTCCAGTACAACTCCGGCTTCTTCTGCCAATGGACGCAGCCCTTCAAGATGCTGCCGGGCAAGGATTTCGGTAGGGGCCATCATTACCCCCTGCCCGCCAGCTTCAACGGCTATGAGCAGCGAAACAAATGCTACTAGAGTTTTTCCTGCCCCCACATCGCCCTGAAGCAACCGGTTCATCCGCGTCTCAGCGGCCATATCTGCCGAGATTTCCTCGATCGCGCGTGTCTGCGCTCCGGTTGGTCGATATGGAAGGCTTGCAAGCACCTTGGATTGCAAAGCACCGGTGCCGAGACTGACGATCCCCCGCGCTTTACGCTCACGCTGTCGTGCCAGGGCCAGCGTCAGTTGATGTGCGAGCAGCTCATCGTAAGCCAGACGTTCCCGCGCAGGCGCAAAAGGTGCTACGTCGTCCGCCCCTTGTGGGTAATGCGCCGCGTGAATAGCAGTTGTCCAATCTGGCCAATTCTGTTGTGCCACCTGAGCGGGGTCGGCCCATTCGGCCAATGCAGGTACTCGCGCCAACGCACTTTGAGCAGCTTTATAGGCAGTTTTTTGCGTCACACCCTGCGTCAGATGATAAACCGGTTCAAACTCGGGCAATTCGCCTGCGTTTTCAGGCGCGACCATATGATCGGGGTGTACCATCTGAGCCATGCCATCGAACAGCTCAAGCTTTCCCGATACCACCCGGCGTGCGCCCTCCGGCAACAGCTTCTTCAGATAGTCCCCTCGGGCATGAAAAAACACCAGTTGGAAATCCGCCTGACTGTCTTCAACATGAATGCGATATGCGCCCCCTTTGTTCCGCGGTGGTCGATGGGCGCCGATCGTCACCTCAACAGTCAGAGTCGTCGGAAGGTCGGCGCCCTGAATCGTATCGCGTCGCCGCCGGTCAATCACCGCATAGGGTAGCGAAAACAATACATCGCGCGGTGAATCGATCCCCAATTGGCCCAGAAGCTGCGCGGTCTTCGGCCCCACACCATCTAGTGTTTCAAGACCCGCAAACAGCGGAAAGAGCTGTTCAGGCCTACCGCTCATAGATCGCCAATCAGTTGAAGCCAGCTATCTTCATCCAAGGTTTCGATGCCCAGATCAGCCGCTTTTTTCGCCTTGGACCCTGCACCCGGGCCCGCCACGAGCAAATCAGTTTTCTGGCTGACTGAGCCGGACACTTTGGCTCCCAACGCTTCGGCGCGGGCCTTGGCCTCGGCGCGTGTCATCTTTTCAAGCGTTCCCGTAAACACGACGGTTTTTCCTGCGACCGGACTGTCCGACGCAGGAGCCTCTGGTGGAACAACCGTCAGATGTTTACGCAGATCATCAAATGCTTGGCGCTCCTCCGAATTGGCAAACGCATCAGATAGTGACAACCCGAGCGTGGCGCCGATTCCGTCGATACCAATCAGATCAGCCCAGGCGCTGGCGGCATCTGTCGAAACATCCATTCGCGCGAAAGCCGCGCCCCGAACTTCTTTAACTTTCGCACGCCTCGCTTCTGCAGTAGCCGCGATCCTCTCGGCGTCTTCCGCTTCATCGGCTGCACGCTGCGCAAGCGCGGCAGGCCGGGCCGTATCAATGGAGGCCGCCATTACATCCCATTCCCGATAAAACAACGCCAAATCTCGTGCACCAACTTCGCCCACATGACGAATCCCCAGAGCGAACAACAGACGGGCAAACGGTATGGTTCGCTTGTCATCGATCGCTGCAAACAGGTTGCTTGCCGATGTCTCGCCCCAGCCGTCGCGGTTTTTCAACCGGGCCAGGTTTTCGGTGTCGCGATCTTTCAACGTAAATATATCAGCGGGTGTGTTTATTGGCAGAACAGGATCGCCATAAAACATCTCGATTTGTTTTGCGCCAAGCCCTTCGATATCGAACGCCTTGCGCGATACGAAATGTTTGAGTTTTTCAACCGCCTGAGCGGGACATATCAGCCCCCCTGTGCAGCGGCGGACCGCATCCCCCTCTTCCCGGATCGCGTCGCTGTCACATTCCGGGCATTTCGTCGGGAAAGCGAAGGGCCGCGCATCATCGGGTCGTTTCGACAGATCAACATCCGAGATTTTCGGGATCACATCCCCGGCCCGATAGACCTGAACCCAATCTCCAACGCGAATATCCTTGCCTTCACGAATGACTCCGCCTTTGGCGTCCCGCCCAGCAATATAATCTTCATTGTGTAGGGTCGCGTTCGAGACAACTACCCCGCCAACGGTTACCGGATGCAGCCGCGCTACCGGGCTAAGCGCGCCCGTACGACCCACCTGAATGTCGATGGCTTCAAGCCGCGTCCAAGCCAGTTCGGCAGGAAACTTGTGCGCAATTGCCCAGCGGGGCGTGGTAGATCGGAAACCCAGCCGGGCCTGCAGACTCAGATCATCGACCTTGTATACGACCCCATCAATGTCATAGCCCAAGGTCGCGCGCTGAGCTTCAATCAGACGGTAATGTTCCAACATCTCATTAGTCGTTGAGCAACGCCTTGTCAGCGCATTTACCTGGAACCCCAAGGTTTTGAGGCGATCAATTGCGCTCATCTGAGTCTCAGCCAGCGGTGCAGACAGTTCACCCCAGGCGTAGGCAAAGAATTTCAGCGGGCGAGATCGTGTTATTTCGGAATCCAGTTGACGGAGCGAACCAGCCGCAGCGTTGCGCGGATTTGCAAAGGTCTTTCCACCTGTTTCGTCCTGACGTGCGTTCAAAGCCTCGAAATCATGGTGAGACATGTAGACCTCGCCGCGAACCTCAAGAACGTCTGGTGCACCGTCAATTCGGTGTGGAATATCGGAAAGCGTACGCGCATTTGCGGTAACGTTTTCACCGGTCTCACCATCACCACGTGTTGCAGCCTGCATCAGTTCACCCTGCTCATACCGCAGGGATAATGACAGGCCGTCGATTTTGGGCTCAGCTGTATAGGCGAGCGGTGCCTCATCTCCCAGTCCCAGATATTTGCGGATCGAGCGGTCAAAATCGGCAACATCCGTGTCATCAAACGCATTGCCCAGTGACATCATACGCACGGCGTGGGTCACTTTTGCAAACCCGTCTGAAACGCGTGCACCCACTCGTTCAGTAGGGCTGTCGGAGCGTTTCAGTTCGGGGAAACGCGCCTCGATCTCGGCATTGCGACGCTTGAGAGCATCATAGTCGGCATCCGAAATTTCTGGAGCATCTTCAGTGTGATAAAGCTGGTTTGCCCGCAGCAATTCCTTGGCGAGCCGGGCCAATTCTTCCCGTGCTTCATCTTCTGTCAGATCTGCGATTGCTGTGGTATCGCTCATGGCCCCGCCCTGTCACATCGTCTTGAAAACCAGTGATAGGACGAGGCAATGGTCAGGTCCAGTGTTGTGCTGACACGCGAGTGGATTTACCGCCCCGGACCATTGACGGTAGCAATCATATAAGATCAGGCACCTACGGCCATGCGGGTTTCACCCATGTTGTTTGCTTGCGGATCACGCAGGACGTATCCACGACCCCAGACCGTCTCGATATAATTCTCACCGCCGGTCGCATTGCTGAGTTTCTTGCGTAACTTGCAGATGAAGACGTCGATAATCTTGAGCTCGGGCTCATCCATGCCGCCGTAGAGATGGTTCAGGAACATTTCTTTGGTCAGTGTTGTCCCTTTCCGCAGGCTCAGAAGTTCCAGCATCTGATATTCCTTGCCTGTCAGGTGTACGGTTTTTCCGTTCACCTCTACGGTTTTGGCATCCAGATTTACGGCGACCTGCCCGGTGTGAATCACGGATTGAGAATGCCCCTTAGAGCGGCGGATAATCGCATGAATGCGCGCCACCAGCTCTTCGCGATGGAAAGGCTTGGTCAGATAATCGTCTGCTCCAAATCCGAATCCCTTGATCTTGCTTTCGGTGTCATCAGCGCCCGACAGAATCAGGATCGGTGTCTCTACCCGTGCTATGCGCAGTTGGCGCAGCACTTCATGGCCGTTCATATCCGGCAGATTCAAGTCCAACAGGATGAGGTCGTAATCATATAGCTTGGCCAGATCGATGCCTTCTTCGCCAAGGTCCGTCGCATACACGTTGAGATTGGCGTGTGTCAGCATCAGTTCGATGCTTTTGGACGTGGTTGGATCATCCTCGACAAGAAGTATGCGCATGTTCACTGCTCCAATTTAGGTCAAATTCTTCAACTGATTTGAGCCTGAATAAAAATGGTTAATCTGACGTTATCGTTGAATCATTTATTCACTTTCACCTTTAAGTTGTCGATATTTTTTTAAGGCCGTTACCTTCAACGCATCGATCCCGTGCTCAGCAACTGCTGAGACCCACGAGTTGAACTCTTCATCGCTGATGCCATAGCGCTTTTTGGCTTCGGACAACGAAATCAACCCATAAAGTACACCACGCACGACGATCACCTTGCGCGACGCCACCCAGCGCCGCGTATCCGCAGGAGGCAAATCGGCGCGTGTCAGCACGCTCCCGTCCGGTAGGGTGACCGACCTTGGACCTTCCACTTTGTGCAAATACATCTCTCATACCTTCTGCTGCTGCGACAAAGCTGCACCCAGCCTACTTAAAAGGGCGTGAAACCGCCCCTTGAGAGTGTCTAGAATTTTCTTATATTCTGCCGGTCTTTCTTAACCCGGACAGGAACCGCCTATGGCCCTCGATACCGAGACCCCGCTGAACTCGCTTGGCTTTGCCAAACCACCCTCGGAAACGCGGGTAGTCGTGGCCATGTCCGGCGGTGTGGACAGCTCTGTTGTGGCGGCCCATCTCGCTGATCAAGGCTATGATGTCGTAGGTGTTACTCTGCAGCTTTACGATCACGGTGCGGCGTTGGCCAAGAAAGGCGCGTGCTGTGCGGGGATCGACATCCATGATGCGCGTCGCGTGGCGGAAGAACGCGGGTTCCCTCACTACGTCTTGGACTATGAAAATATCTTCAAGGACGCTGTAATCGACGAATTCGCCGACAGCTATCTTGCCGGCGCGACTCCGGTGCCCTGCATCCGTTGCAATGAACGGGTGAAGTTCAAGGACTTGCTTGAGACCGCCAAGGACCTTGAGGCCGACTGCATGGCCACAGGCCATTACATCCAGCGAAAGATGGGCCCCAATGGCGCCGAGCTTCATAGCGCTGAGGATGCAAATCGCGATCAGTCCTATTTCCTATTTTCGACCACACCGGAACAGTTGGATTTCCTGCGTTTCCCGCTAGGCCACCTGCCCTCCAAGGACGCCACGCGCGAAATGGCCGCGCAATACGGGTTGGCGGTGGCGGACAAGCCGGACAGCCAGGACATCTGTTTTGTGCCCAACGGAAACTATGCCAGCGTGATCGAAAAACTGCGCCCCGGAGCCGCAGAACCTGGTGAGATCGTACACGCCGATGGCCGCGTTCTGGCGCAGCATAACGGGGTGATTCACTATACGATCGGTCAGCGTCGTGGGCTCGGTATCGGTGGTCTCAGCGAACCTTTGTATGTGGTCAAGCTGGATGTGGACAAGAAACAGGTTGTTGTCGGCCCCAAAGAGATGTTGGCCACAAGAACCGTTCCCGTGCGCGAGATCAATTGGCTGGGTGACGAACCGTTCACGTCAAAGAACGAATGGCATGTTTCGGTCAAAGTCCGCTCGACCCGCCCGCCGCGTGAGGCGATTATTCGCCCCCTTTCGGACACAACAGCCGAGGTTGAATTGCTGACGCCCGAGGAAGGTATCTCTCCGGGTCAGGCTTGTGTGTTCTACGAAACCGATGGCAGCCGTATCTTTGGCGGCGGCTGGATCTGGCGCGGTTACTAAATCGCGTCAGTCCACGAGTTGCTGAGGATATAGATCCCGGCACAAATCATTACGTAAGGCACCAGTTTCTCAAGCCGACGTGCGAAACCGCCAGTCATGATTGGGGATTGTGCACCCCAAAGCCCCAGCATGGTCAGCGTCAGCGCTGCTGCCACCGCGCCGGTGACACCCGCAATCCGATAGCTGGGGGCTGAGTCGGCCAATAGCGGCGCAAGCACAGCGAACGTGTCCATCGACAGACTTATGAACAGCAGCATGGTGACGAATGTCGAAGCACCCGTGGATATTTGAGGGGCCTCCTCGGTCTCCGATCCGCGGAACTGACGGATAACTCCGATCAGCCCGAGGCCAAGTGGTATCACGCCCAGATATCCAGCCCAATGTGGCACCACATCATCGACACCCAAGGCCAACAATAAGGCGGCAGCGATGATTAACATTTGCGCCAGCAGGAACCCCGCAACGGTCCGGCGCGGACCAGACACCATCATCAACGCTACAAGAGCTGCAAGGTTGTCGAGATTGGTCAAAACCTGCGCCATGAAGGCCGAAGCAGCGAAGATCGTGTGATCCAGCATCACGATTTCATTCTGTCCAAAACGGCCCTTGCCGCACGCCGACCCGGTGCTTCGCCACCGCGACCAAGACGCTCCATCGTCGTCGCCATGGCTTGATGTTGGGCGTCGGGGGTGGCGGCCACCTGTTCCAACGCCGAAGCGATCTTGTCCGGTTGGCATTCATCCAGCAGACATTCGGGTACTGTGTGTGTCTCCGAGACCAGATTGACCAGTGTGACGGTGTCCAGCTTAACCATTCGTTTTGCGATCAGCGTGGTCAGCCAGTTGAGGTTATAGGCGATCACCATCGGTGTTGCCTGCGCGGCCAGTTCCAATGAGACCGTGCCGGATGCAGCCAATGCAAGATCAGCTGCGGCAAACGCTGCCTGTTTCTGCGCTTGCGCGTCGTCCGAGGGCAATTCCCGCGGATCGACAACTATCGGATTCCCCGGCCAGTTCCGAACCTGTTCGACGACCGCATCAACCATATGTGCAACTGCGGGCACGACCACGCGCATACCGGGACGGTCTTTCAGAAATTCCTGCAAAGCAGCGCCAAAGATCGGAGCCAGCCGCTCGACCTCACCCCGTCGAGAGCCGGGCAAAGCCAGCACGATGGGCGCGTCGCCCAGATCGTGAGCCGCGCGGAATCGCTGGATATCCTGATCGGACGCAATGGGTTCGTTCACAACCGGATGGCCGACAAAGTCACACTCCATCCCTGCCCGCTCCATATAAGGCGGTTCAAAGGGTAACAGCGCAAGGACGTGATCGATTACTTTCGCCATCTTGTCTGCGCGCCCCGGTCTCCAGGCCCAGACGCTGGGGGCAACGTAGTGGACAGTGCGAATCTCGCTGGAGGCCTTTACCAGCTTAGCCACACGCAACGAGAAATCCGGGCTGTCGACAGTGATCAGTACATCAGGCTTCGTGTCTAGAACTGCCTGAGCAGTCTCAGCGATACGGCGTTTCAGGTGAAAGAACTTGGGCAGAACCTCGACCAACCCCATAATGCTGAGTTCGGACATGGGAAATCGGCTGGTCAGCCCCTGCGCCTGCATTAGCGGCCCGCCAACCCCATCAAACTGCACCTCTGGCAAAAGGGTACGCAGACCTTCCATCAACGCGGCCCCCAAACGGTCGCCCGAGGGTTCACCGGCGACCAGAAATACGCGCATCAGACCGTGCGCTCGCGGACATAAAGAAACAAACCAAGGCGATTGCATTCATCAATCACGCGGTCGCGCTGCAAAACAATGACGCCGCCCTTTTCGATGACAATGCCCGACAGGCCCGCCGCGACAGCCCCCGAAACGGTGTCGGGTCCGATGGCAGGCATATCTGCGCGGCGATCCTGATCTCGTTTTGGACCCTTGTACAGAATGCCACCGCCCGCGTCGGGGCGCTGAGTCAAGGATTGCAGCATCCATGCGGTGCCATAGATGCCCTCGATCGCCAACGCTTGGGATTTCAGTACTACGCAAGCCTGACCGATATCCGCCGTCCCCATGTTGCCCAGGATTCCTGCCGCTCGATCTGCGTCGGCGTGATCAGCTTCAGAAGGTTGGGCTTCGGTCAATGAGCCAAGAGGCGGCAGCAAATCCGGTGCGATCTCATGCGCCGCACGGACCGTCAAACCGGCATCCTCAAATATACCAATGACCGCGCGCAATGCGCCGTCGTCACCGGCCATGATGGCCTTTTGCAGGATCGGCACCAGCGGCATCGTCGCCGCATCAATGCGAGCTGGATTGACAGTCGGACGACGCACTGCCCCTGCCATGCAAATCTCGGTCACGCCGCGGGCTTTGAGATCGGCGACGAAGCTACCCAGTTGCTCCAATGGAAAAACCAAGTCGGTGGTCAGTGTATCGGGCTCAAACCCTTCCAGAGCGCAGATCAGCGGGCGGTTTGGCAGACAATTGACCACCTCGTCTGGTAAAGCGCCAGTTCCTGCGATCAATGCCAGCATTGGCCTACTTCCTCGGGGTCAGGAACGAACGGTCTGTTTGCCCCGTCACAAATTCGACGATCTGGCGCACATATTCGTTGTCTGCATCCTCGCCCAGCCGGGTGGCGCGATCCATGAAGGTGCCGTCTCCTTCTGACAGTTCCTTGAAGGCCGCGCGCAATGCCGAGATATCCTCACGCGTTACACCACGCCGTTTCAAACCGACCAGATTCAAGCCATCCAGCTCGCCCCGAGGCGCCTGAACAAGCCCATATGGGATCACATCATTCGGGACCATCGTAAGCGCGCCAATGATGGCACCGCGACCTACGCGCACGAACTGATGTAAGCCCGAAATTCCGCCAACGATGACGTCATCCTCGATAATACAGTGACCAGCCGCGCCAGCGTGATTCACCAGAATGACCCGGTTGCCGATTTGTACATCATGCGCCACGTGGACACCGGCCATCAGTAAGCAGTCATCGCCAATCCGGGTGATACCACCGCCGCCATCCGTGCCGGTGTTGATGGTCACATGCTCGCGAATGCGATTGCGTTCACCGATTTCAAGGCGTGTGTTCTCACCACCGAATTTCTTATCTTGTGGGATTTCACCGACTACTGCGAAGCTAAAAATCACTGTGTCATCACCAATTGACGTATCGCCGGTGACTACGACATGGGATTTCAATTCGACCCGATCGCCCAGACGGACCTGCGGACCGATATGGCAGAATGGACCAATCGTACAACCCTGCCCGATCTGCGCACCGTCTTCGATAATGGCGCTGGGATGAATACCGCTCATGTTGTTTTTTCCATGTCCCAGTCGACATAGGCCGAAAATTCAGCTTCGGCAGCAACCTCGCCCTCGACTGTCGCGCGGCCGCTGAACTTGAAGATCTTGCCACCTTTCTTACCGCGTACAGTTTCGACATGCATTTCGAGAACATCGCCTGGTACGACCTTGCGGCGGAATTTGCATTTGTCGATATTCATGAAATAGATCAGCAACTCGCTGTCGATGACATCCATGCCGACACCCAGCATAACCCCTGCAGTCTGCGCCATCGCCTCGACAATGGTCACGCCAGGCATGATCGGAGTTCCGGGGAAATGGCCCTGAAAGTGCGGCTCGTTCATGGTGACATTCTTGATGCCCACCGCTGATTGATAGCCATCGATATCCACAACCTTGTCGACCAGCAAAAACGGATAGCGATGCGGCAATATACGCTGAATCAGCTGAATGTCGGCGCTCTTGGTTTCCGTGGTCATGGTGCGGATGTCCTGTTCTGGATGTCTCTTTCAAGCGTGGTTAGCAATACCCGTACCCAAGGGCAAGCCAGCCTATTCGTTGTTATTGTTTTCAAGTGTAGCGCCGTCGCCGATTGCGGCATCGATCCT
The DNA here is from genome assembly GCF_056540645.1 of Ruegeria sp. AM5. Lineage (NCBI taxonomy): Bacteria > Pseudomonadati > Pseudomonadota > Alphaproteobacteria > Rhodobacterales > Roseobacteraceae > Ruegeria > Ruegeria sp. AM5. The sequence continues at coordinate 721,908 of NZ_JBQFXC010000001.1, forward strand.
GGCGATCGCAGCGTTGGTAATATCTGAGGCGTCCGTGCTTAGAACCACATTGGACCGCTCGATCACGATCGAGGCGCCAAATTCGCGCAGCAATTCGATCAGCACCGGTTGCGCCATTTCAAAAAACTGACCACGCGCCTCTTCGCCGCGCCGCGCTAATGCGTCCAGTTTGGCGCGCTGGCCGTCACGGTGTGATTGAACTTTCTCGTCAAAAGCTTCGGCAAGCGGGCGAAACTCGTTCGCCGAAAGATCTGACCTCTTTTCGGTCAGATCTTTTTCTTCCTTGCTCAACTGCGCCACAATCCGTTCGTTTTCTTCAGCCAAAAGGGTGCTTTCGGCTTCAATCTCGCGAAAGACGCGCTGCCCAAAGGCGGAATCTGCAAACAAACGCTCACTGGAGATTGTCAGAACGTCTGTTTGTGGCACGCCCAATTGCTGCGCACCCAGCGGCATTGCTACAGCTACAAGTACCAAAACGCACAGGGCCCTTAGCGGGCCCTGCAGGATGTTCTTAACTTCGGTGATCATTCGCGATCAGAACCTGGCTTGAACGGTCAGGTCAAAGCTTTGCTCTTTATCGAAGTCCTCTTTCTTGAGGGCCTGCGAGAAGTTGAAGCGAAGCGGACCAAACGGTGTTTCCCACAGTACGGATACCCCTACAACATGCCGGATCGAACCGCTTTCACCAACAATATCAGCGCCAGCGGTGTTGACGTTGTTGAGATTGTAGAGGTTTCCAACATCGTAGAAGACGCCGCCACGCAGCCCCAGTTCTTCGGGCAGCCCCAGCGGGAAGTCCGATTCGAAACGAGCAACCCAGTAGTAGTTGCCGCCGATGGCATCGTCCTGCCCGTTCGAAAGGTCACGCGGCCCGATACCAGCAGGCTCAAACCCGCGGAATGTGCTAGGACCTAGAACAAACCGGTCGAGCGTGCGGCTGAAATCGTCCCCGGTCCAGTTCAGTGCACCCAATTCAAGCGTCGCGCGCAATACGACTTCTTCGTTGAGGACGCGTTTCTGGGCTATCGCCCGTGCCGTGGTTTTGAAGAATTCATTGTCCCCGCCAAGACCAGCAGCATCCACGCCGACTTCGAACAGGACGCCCGCTGTGGGGTTCAGGCCACCAATACGGCTATCGTATACGTAGGATACACCCAGAGAACTGCTGGTTCGTTTCCCCTGATCGATCTCTGATGAGATGACAGCGCCGTTCCGCTCATTGCTCTGCTGGGTCATTTCGCTGCGATCCCAACCATAGCGAAGACGCAGCGCCGACAATTCACCGATCGCGTAGCTCAGCTGTGGGCGGAAGAACACTGTTTTTGTGTCGTAGCTGGCAAAGCTCGAGTTGGTGCTGGCCAGACCAAGCCCAAGATCAAAGCGTAGCTTACGGCCCAGCAGATAAGGCTCGGTAAAGTTGATAACGTACTGCTCAGAATCCTGAGCTGTCGACAACGTGATACCCAGGTTTTGCCCGCGGCCGAGGAAGTTCGATTCATTCAATCCGATTGCGATCCCGAAACCGTCCGAGACCGAGTAGCTACCACCCAGGCTCAACGAACCGGTGGGTTGTTCTTCGACATCCACGTCCACGATGACCTGGCTTGGCGACGATCCCTCGCGGGTTTCCACATCAGCGACTGAGAAGAAACCCAAGGCGCGAATACGTTCGGCGCTCTGGCGGATTTCACGGGGATTGAAGGGGTCGCCTTCAACGGTATCGAATTGACGGCGGATCACACGGTCTAGGGTGGTTGTGTTCCCCTCGATATCGATGCGTTCCACAAAGATACGCGGGCCACGGGTCAGCACGAACTGGACATCCAACGTCAGATCGCGGGGATTACGCGTTACCCGGGGCTCGACCCGCAGGAAATCAACGCCGTTTTTCAGCCCCAGACGCTCCATCCGCGCGATCGAGTTCTCAAGCACCGTCGGAGAGTAAATTACACCTGGTTTGACTTTCAGAGCCGCCTGATAAGGCGCTGGGTCCACACCCGGGATCTCACTGACGGTCGTAATCTGACCGAACGAGAACCGCTGTCCTTCTGTGACGTTCATAACCAGAAAGAATGCATCCCGTTCGCGGGTGAATTCGACATTGGCACTATTGACGCGAAAATCGATATAACCGCGTGACAGGTAGAAATCACGGATCACCTGTTTGTCGAATTCGATTCTGTCGGCAATGAAGGTGTCGCCGCGAAGGAAGGTCCGCAGAATGTTCGCCTGCTTTGTTTCAAGCACGCGGCGCAGGCGACGGTCCGAAAACGCGCGGTTTCCTACAAAACTGACGCGCTCGACCTCGATTGTCGTTCCTTCGGCGACTTCGAACACCAGATCGACACGGTTATCGCTGCGACGTATGATACGCGGGATAACCGTCGCGGATACGCGGCCCTGCGCCGAATATACTTCGGCAATCAGGTCAGCGTCCGCTTCGGCCTGTTGAGGCGTGAAGACGCGGCGGGTTTGGGACGATATCGCTTCGAGCAGGAGATCGTCTTTTACGCGGCGATTGCCCTCGATGCTGATCTGGTTGATGGTCGGGTATTCCTCGACCGCGATGACCAACGTACTGCCACGCGGTGTAAGTTCGACTGTTTCAAAAACACCACTGTCAAGCAAACGCTGGAAGGCATCATTCAATTGTCCTGCCGTAACAGTCTGCCCCGGTTCGATTCCGGTGCGGGCGATAATCGTCGAAGTCTCGATCCGTCGATTGCCCTCAACCTCGAAGCTGTTGATGGTGTAGGATTGCGCCTGCGCGGGCTGCGTCAGAACCAGTAAACCCGGTGTAGCAAAAAGGAAAAAGAACGTTAGTGCCTGCCACAAAATGTTGCTTTTCCGCCCCCGCGAGCCGCAGTATGTGCCCGTGCGCCTGCTGTCAGTCATTTTTATCACTACCCAGAATTTTCAGCCTTTAGCTGCTGAGTAGCCCGATTGTGGGGCCATGTCAAAAGACGAAAAAGCAAAAACGGCCCATAAGGCCGTTGCACGTAAGTCAGACATGTTCAGGAGAATCACAAACCGAGCAGATAACCACCAACAGCTAGGGCCAGTGCGGTCACGGCAAAGCTGAGCAGCATATCCCAGTTCAACTGGAACAGGACGCTGACACTCTGATAGGATTTTTGAAACGCCTTGGTCATTGAACTCAAGCCTACACTTATCGATGCACCCCAATAAGATAGGCTTGAATTGCGGCAATTTTGCGTCGGAACGGTGCCAAGATCGCCTTAATCAGCAGAACAGATCATTACTGACCGAGAAAAGCATCAATGACAGGATTAGTGTGACACCGACCCCCATCAGTACCCTCAGCGCTTTATCACTGGGTGGTCTACCAGACACAGCTTCATAAGCGTAGAATAGCAAATGCCCCCCATCCAAGGCTGGGATCGGGAACAGGTTCAGCAACCCGACCGCCGTTGACAATACGGCGATGAAGAAGATGAAGTTCTGAGCCCCCTGGCTGGCCATAGCACCCGAGGTTTCGGCAATACCGATCGGCCCGGAAATGTTGCAGGTGCTGATCGCTCCGGTGATCATGTGCCACATTCCCGACAGTGAGCCTTCGATGATGCGCCCGGTTTGGACCACGCCACCTTCGATCGAATCCCAAATGCCCGCTGGAACGGTTTCGGGATCGATCATCATGCCGCCGACGATACCGATGCGCCAATGGGTGATGAAACCACCATCCGACGTCGGCTCGTCGGTGCGTCGGGGCGCAAGTGCAAATTCTAAATCCGCCCCGTCGCGCCATACATCCAATAGCAATACGCGCCCGTTCGATCCTTCGACATGTTCCTTAAGCTGCTCGAACGCAAAGATCGGATCACCGTCTACCGCCGTGATTACGTCGCCTTGCTGCAACTGTATGTCCATCGCTGCACTGCGCGGCGTAACCTGTTGGATTAGCGGTGGAAAGAGCCAAGGTGCCACGACCTCAGTGGTCTCTCCATCTCGGATAACCGTATAGTCCAGCTCTGGTTCTACAGGCAGCGAATTGATGAAATCGGACCAGTTGCTTGCGTTATCGAAATCCGGTGTTGGAACGCCTGCGATGGCGATAACCTCATCGCCCTCCTGCAGACCCTGAATTGTACCAGGCAACGGCTGCAGTGCGCCAACAGTCAAAGGTTCACGGGAAACACCCTGCGACCAGAAAATCAGGCCAAACACCAATATCGACATCACGAAATTAAAGACCGGCCCTGCCGCAACAGTAGCCGCACGCGCCCAAAGCGGGGCGCCGTGCATGGTGCGGCGCAGCTCTTCCGGGCTTTGTGCAGAGATCTCACTCATCGCGTCTACGTCTTTGCCGGACGCGGCATTGGCATCCCCCAGGAATTTGACATAACCGCCAAATGGCAGCAACGCGACCTGCCAGCGAGTGCCGCGCTTGTCTACGCGGCTCCATAGAACCGGGCCGAAACCGATCGAGAACACTTCGGCATGAATGCCAGACCACCGACCAACGATGTAGTGGCCGTATTCGTGCACCGCGACAATCACTGAAAGCGCAATAACGAAGGCTATTATCGTGTAGAGCAGATTGCCAAATTGCGGGATCAAAGAGAGTATGTCCAAAAGTTCTATCCTGCTCGTTCCAATACGGTTTCATCGACCCACTGACGTGCGAGATGGTCCGTTTGCTGTACATTATCAAGGGTCAATGGTGCATCAATCAGGCTGTCTGAGGCCTCAAAGCGCTCCAACACGGCCGACACCGTGTCTGCCATATCCAAAAAACGTATCCGGTTTTCTATAAAGTGGTCCAATGCGCGCTCTTTGGCGGCGTTGAAGATCGCACCGGACAAGCCGCCGCGCTGCATCACTTCGCGGGCAAGACGCAAAGCCGGGTAACGCGCTTCATCCGGTGCATGAAATCGCAACTGACCCAGTTGCGCGAGATCCAGACGCGCAACTGGTAAATCGCGCCGTTCGGGCCAATGCAGCGCGTACCCGATGGCATGGCGCATATCCGGAGCCCCCAGATGCGCCATCAAGGCGCCGTCCTGAAATCCGACCAGTGCGTGAACGATGGATTCGGGGTGCACGAGGACTTCGATATTCGATGGGTTAACGCCAAAATATTCTTTGGTTTCTATAACTTCCAATGCCTTGTTGAACATAGATGCGCTGTCGATCGTAATCCGCTGTCCCATGTTCCAGTTCGGATGACTCGATGCCTGTTCAACAGTTGCTTTGGCCAGATCGCCAAGCGGCCAATCCCGGAACGCTCCACCGCTTGCGGTGATAATGATCCGTTCGACGCTAGTCATATCCTCGCCCACAAGCGCCTGAAAAACTGCCGAATGTTCGCTATCCACGGGCAATAGCGTGGCGCCATGCGCCCGAGCCGTTTCCAGAACCAGCGGCCCGGCACAAACCAGCGTTTCCTTGTTGGCAAGCGCGAGTGTCGCCCCTTGTTTCAACGCTTCGATCCCCGGAGCCAATCCTGCGGAACCGACAATCGCCGACATCACCCAATCCGCCGGTCGCGCCCCGGCCTCGATCAGAGCGGCCTGCCCCGCAGCCGCTCGCACTCCGCTGCCGGCCAATGCGTCACGCAGATCATCGAGTTTGTCATCAAACGCAGTCACCGCCACGTCAGCATCCAGGCGCACCGCATCGCGTGCAAGCTGCGCGACGTTGCGTCCACCGGTCAACGCGACCACGTCATAGGCATTCGGATTTCTTGCGATCAGATCAATCGTATTCTGGCCAATGGAACCAGTCGCACCAAATATAGATACCCTTCGCATCACATACCTCCAGGCGCGTAAAACAGCCCTGCGAGCAACACAAAGACTGACGCGCCCATCATCCCATCAAACCGATCCAGAAACCCGCCATGACCGGGGATAAGGTTTGAGCTGTCCTTAACGCCAAAGCCACGTTTTGTCGCGCTTTCAACAATATCACCGATCTGGCTGGCCATAGAGGCAAGAACCGAGACAACGATAAAAGCAATGCCGAAACCGGCATAGTGCGCAAAAACTGTTCCGACCAGCGCCGCGGCAACCCAGCCTCCAACCGTACCGGACCATGTCTTCTTGGGGCTAACTCTGGGCCAGAACTTAGGTCCGCCAAGCGTTTTGCCCACAAAATACCCGGCGACATCCGTGGCCACGACCACGAGGATCAGCCAAACCATCCATCCGAATCCCAGGTTCTCTCGGATCGATATGAATCCCAGCCCCGACATCGCGATCCAAAGGGCAAACAGGACGTATATCCCACGCGCACGGCTGATCTGTCCTGCTCCTACCAATGCCGGGGCCACCAAACATGGAAGCTTGTATAGCGGTGGTAGATGATAGCTTAGAACCACAGCGAACCCGGTCAGTATCGCCAGCTGAATCGCGACACCCTGACGTTCTGGGTCGATCATCCGGATCAGTTCCCATATCATCAGACCGCAGACGGTGCCGATAAATATCTCAAACCACAGGCCGCCTAGCCAAACTTCGACTGCCGCAATAGTCACAAGAACCGAAGCCGACAAAACCCGGGCAGTCAGATCAGACCATCGGCCATCACTCATGCCGGGACCGCTCCAAACCGCCGTTCACGCGATCCATAGTTGCGGCACAGCCGTTCCAGTTCTGCAGCGGTGAAATCAGGCCACAGAGTATCGATGAATTCGTACTCGGAATAGGCAGACTGCCACAGCAGGAAATTAGAAATCCGCGCTTCACCACTGGTACGGATCACCAAATCGGGGTCTGGCAGAACGCGCGTGTCCAGATATTTGGGCAGAGTTTCCTCGTCCACGTCCTCGGGGCGCAGAATGCCATCGGCAACGTCACGTGCCAAACGTCTGGTCGCGCGCGCCACCTCGTCACGACCGCCATAGTTCAAGGCAACGGTTAGATGAACCAGGTCATTGTTCTGTGTTTCGCGTTCAAGCGTATCCATCAGCTCGGTCAACTTGGCATCCAGCCGAACTCTATCCCCAATGAAACGGACCCGAATGCCGTTATCTTTCAAGGTCTTGGTCTCTTTGACGATGTAACGGCGAAACAAGCTCATCAGGCCTGCAACTTCGACCTGAGTGCGTTTCCAGTTTTCAGTCGAAAACGCAAATACTGTCAGATACTTGATCCCTAAACCTGGGCAGGCCTCGACCACCTCACGGACGCGGCGCGCACCTGCATGATGGCCAAACAATCGAGGCCGCCCGCGTGACTGTGCCCAGCGACCGTTGCCGTCCATGATGATAGCAACGTGGCGCGGCCCTGAAATCGGAGAGGTATCGGGATCCTTTGGCATATCCGAGGCTCAGACCTGCATGATCTCGGCTTGTTTGGTCTCGAGCGCATCATCGACGGATTTGATCATGGTATCCGTCAGCTCCTGAACCTCGGTTTCCCAGAATTTCTGATCGTCCTCGGACATGCCGTCTGCCTTGGCCTTTTTGATCTGGTCCATGCCATCACGGCGCACATTCCTGATCGAAACCCGTGCGCTTTCTGCATATTGACCCGCGACCTTGCCGAGCTCGCGACGGCGTTCTTCGTTCAGTTCGGGAATCGGCAGCATGATGATGGTACCATTCAGTTGCGGGTTAATACCCAAACCGCTTTCCCGAATGGCCTTTTCAACTTTGCCGACGAGGCCCTTGTCCCAAACATTCACGGTTACCATGCGCGGTTCAGGGACGTTCACGGTACCAACCTGATTGATCGGAGTCATCGCGCCGTAAGCATCGACCATGACGGGCTCAAGCATTGAAGCCGATGCACGACCGGTCCGCAGCGAAGCGAATTCAGTTCTGAGGTTGGCCATGGCACCGTCCATGCGGCGTTTCAGATCATCGGTATCGAGTTCGAAATCATCAGACATGCTGCTCACTCCCCGTCTTCAGGTGATGTTCGGATGGGTCTTAAGCCATCACAAATGGGATGTATAGCAATCATGGTCACGAAATGTGGCAATGGCCAGAACTGTTTCCGGCATTTCGGCCTCATTCCCGACAATTGGGTCGGCCGGATGCATGCTCCGGCCGATCCGTTGTCTGTTTTGTCTATCAAGCGTTCACGTTTACCACGACGCGCCCTTTTACCTGACCTTGCAGAATGTCCGCTCCCAACTGGGGCAGATCAGAAAGGGTTGCTGCATGGACCATCGCCTCAAGCTTATCCATGGGCAAATCGGTCGCGATACGCTTCCAGGCACGGACCCGGTTGTCGTATGGCTGCATCACGCTGTCGATGCCCAACAGATTAACACCGCGCAGCAGGAATGGGATCACGGTTGCGGGCAGCGCCGCACCACCGGCAAGGCCAACCGCAGCTACCGAGGCCCCATACTTCATCTGCCCCAGCACGCGGGCAAGCATCGCTCCGCCCACCGCATCAACACATCCGGACCAAGTTTCACTTTCCAGCGGACGCTTGGTGGTCTCGTTCAACTCGTCACGCGGGACAATTGTGGTTGCACCCAGTGATTTCAGGTATTCTTCGGTTTCAGGACGCCCGGTCACAGCTGCAACCTCATAGCCCAGATGGGCCAAAATGGCCGTCGCGACCGAGCCGACACCTCCTGCGGCACCTGTGACCAACACCGGGCCATGACCCGGCTGCAAACCTTGATCCTCCAGCGCCATGACGGCCAGCATAGCGGTGAACCCGGCAGTGCCAACTGCCATCGCCTGCCGTGTATCCAACCCATCCGGCAACGGCACCAGCCAATCTGCCCGCGCGTTTGCTTTTTGTGAATAGCCGCCCCAATGCGCTTCACCTACGCGCCAGCCCGTCAGCACGACCTTGTCGCCAGGTTTGTAGCTTGCATCCGAGGACTGCTCGACCGTGCCCGCATAATCGATGCCCGGAATATGAGGATAGCTACGCACCAGACCACCGCCTTTGGGCGACATGCACAGGCCGTCCTTGTAGTTCACCGTTGAATATTCAACGGCGATCGTCACTTCTCCATCCGGCAGCGTATCCAGAGAAATCTGCTTCACCGAAGCGCTTGCGAGGCCACTTTCTTCATCTTTTTCAACGACAAGTGCATTAAACATGAACTTACTCCTTCTATTGCCTCAATCGGCTGTGTTCCTGAAACAAGGGCTTAGCGCCAGAATTTTTCCTGCACTTCGGCCCATCGCATTCCATGTTCGGTCATCAATTCAATCCGCGTACCTGGCGCCCAATGGGACCGGTCGACCATTCCAATGGCTACATTCACTCCAAACTCGGGTGAATACGCAGCCGAAGCCACCTGCCCGACCTGCCGGCCCCCGGCCATCAGCGGCCAAGATTCGGTGCACGGTCCGATCTCACCTTCAATGACAAGCGGACGGATCTGCCGGGGCGGACCGTTTTTCGCCTGATCCGCCAAAGCGGCTTTGCCGATGTAATCCAGCGGAGAATTGCAGAACCGTGCTAGCCCGCATTCATAGGGCGTATTCTCGCGCCGCATGTCCGACCCGAAACTCAACAGACCGCTTTCAACACGCTCAATCCCGTTTGGGCAACCTGCCCGCACGTTCAGGTCTCGGCCATTAGAAAACAGCGTGTCCCATAGTGGCATGCCATAATCCGTCCCTTCGACGTATATCTCGAACCCGCCTTGTTTCGACCAGCCTGACCGGGCGACGACGAATGATGTATCTTCAAACGCCAACCGTTTATATCGAAAGAACTTTATATCCCTGACTTCATCACCAAAGACGCGCGTCATCAGCTCGTCCGCCTTGGGGCCTTGTACCGCCAAGGGCGACACATCCGGCTCAGAAATATCGACATCCAGCCCCAGCGCAATCACGATTCCCAGAGCAAACTGCCAAAGGTCACCATCGGCAACCGACAACCAATAGTGATCATCCGCCAGTTTGATCGCAACAGGATCATTCAGCATGCCGCCATTGTGATCTACTATCGGCACATAATAGCACTGGTTCGCCTGCATTTTGTCCATATCGCGCGGGCTGAGCATCTTCATCAGCCGCAACGCATCCGGGCCTTTGATCTGTACCTGCCGCTCACACGAGACATCCCAGACCTGAACATGCTGTTTCAGATGCGCCGCATCAGCCTCGACGCTTTCAAAAGCCGTCGCAAGCAGCATGTGATTATAAACGGTATACCCTGTGACGCCTTCGGCCTCGACGCCCGGAGTGAATGGGGTTTTGCGCACGCGCCGGTTCGGTGAGATGACTGCCATGTCAGAAATCCTCTGGCAGAAAGACAAGATCGCTGACAGGTGCCTGCGAACCAGCCTCGGTCAGCATTTGGTGCAATTGTCCGCGATGATGTGTCTGATGATTGAACATATGAATGACGCATTGCCAGTAAGGCTTTGTTACGTCGTTCTCTTTTGCAGCCGAGTACCACGTGAACGAACCGCTCAGGACATCATCCCCCAACGTATTGGCCCATCTGGCAATACGGGCGTCAATCGTATCGCGCAGCGGCAGCCAGTCGGCCATGCCAGTGCAGATCGAGACACTCTCAGGAATGCCGCCACCTGGCCCCGGTCCCTTGTCAAACCGGGAAATCCAGATCCAATCCCCCCAAAGCAGATGATTGGCAGTTCCCATGATCGACCCGAAAAAAGCGCCGCGATCCCGTGCCAATTCTTCGTCTGAAAGAGCTTTGAGAAAGCTCTTTAACTGGTTGTTTTGCCAGTGGTTATATCGCGCCATTTCACGGGCATAGGCACCGGTTATCATTACTTAGGCCCGTGCCAGTCAATCGGGCAGATCTCGGCTGACTTGCCGCCGAAGTCCCATACGCGACCATAGTCGCGCACCTTGGATTTCGTGCCTTTTGCTACAATGATGTCCGGCCCCATCCAGTATTTCGAATTTGAAACCATCACCGGGTGCTCTGGGTCTTTGCCCGCAAGCATTTCGATCTCACCCTGAATCTTGCGCCCTATCATGATCCGGCGTTTGGTGCCGTCCCTTTCGATCTGAACCGGTGCACGTTCAGCCCCTATGATCTCGCTGACCAACATAGTGAACAGCCCGGTTGTGCCACCTGCCTGACCGCTGAATATCTGCAACAGTCCATTGTAAGCCTTGCCGCTGGCACGTTCATCCACATAAGCCGCGACTTTCCACTGGCCTTCGCCCATGCGTCCGGGGATATCAACCAGCAGACCTACATTCAGACCGGACAAATCTTCGCCTTCGTAATGGCCTTCGTCGATCGCGATACCCATCCACGCGTGGCAATGCCCTTCGGTCGGAGGGTGTGCACCCAGCGAAACCACGCATGGGCAGAATACGTCGCACGAACAATTCAGGATCAGTTCACCCTTAACCGCCCAATCGGTCGGGCTCATCTCACGCCGCTTGGGATTTGGCATCCGGCTGTCAATTCTTTGACTGACCGGCAGCTTGTCTGCATCCGGTTTTCTATTTTTAGCCATCGACTTATCCTCCGTAAACAATGTGATGAGCGAGCAGTGCAAAACCACCCGCAATCAAGACGAATCCCATAGGACGGGTCACGGCGTGCCCGATCTGGGGAAGTTTTTCCAATACCATGAACAGGGTCGCCAGCCCCATCCAGAGCAGGCTCATGACGCCGCCGACAAAGCCCAACGCCATGAAGCCCCAGCAGCAACCGACACAGAACGCACCCAGTCCGACGCCCATGCGTACACCGCCGCCGAATCCGGTTTTCCAGTGGCCCAGAAAATACGTCATCGGTGCATGGCAAACACCGTGGCAGACTTCTTTCGCCCGAGAAAACTGAAAGGCACCCACGGCGATCAACAGGCCGGCGGCCAGATATGGCGATTTAGCGATTCCCAACATATCAACCGCGCCGCCAAACAGCAGCGCCAATTGCAGGCCAGTGATCAGCGCAGCGAAGCCCACCCAAACTATGAAGTATCCGGATAGAACGCCCAGCCACCCTGCCCGCGTACCGTTCGCGCTGCGGATCAGATCATCATAACTGCGCAACGTGGGCACCAAAGTCGGCAGCATCATGGCCGCCATCATGATCGCCCACATCCAGAAAAGTGGGCCGAACTCGGCCATGGGCATATACATGTCCATACGCGGATCCATGGCCGCCATCGCCTGACCCATCGGTCCGGGTCGACCGATCCAGTCCACGTCCATATCGCGGCTCATTGAGACCATCATCCACCACGACCAAAGGATCGTGATGTAGAAGCCCAACCAAAGCGCGCTGCGGAAAATTGAGCGACTCACTTGCTCCTCCCGACTCAACTCTCTTGCTTTTCAAATGTCAGACTTTTAAATGTCAGACAAATAAAAATTACGCATCGCCGAAAACAACCATGAAAATCGACCCTCAGAGTACTGCAGATCTATCCGCTCAAATTGCTCAGGCGATCCGCGACGCCATTATCTCGGGTCGGCTGATCGTCGATGAGCGTCTGCCATCAGAATCTGAGTTGGCCGATCAGTTCAAAGTATCACGGCCTACGGTTCGCGAAGCATTGAAACGTCTGGCAGCGCAGTCCCTTATCCGCACGCAACGCGGGGCATCGGGTGGTGCGTTTGTGAACCGGCTGAGTTTTGAGGACGCCTATTCCCAACAAGTCACAACCTCGACACTGCTGCTGTCGATGAACGCAGTCAGTTTCGACACCGCATGCGAAGCGCGTTATGCGCTCGAACGTGCATGCGCTGCTTTGTCGGCACAACGTCGTACCGCGGATCAACTCGCCACCATGCGGGCCGAGATTTTTCGTCAGGCGCAACCAGGTCTCACTGATGAGGCTTTCTGTGCGTCCGACGTCGCCTTTCATCGCGCGCTTGTGGATGGCGCGGGCAACCCCGTTCTGTCCTACCAATTGGCCGGTGCGGTCGAGGCTATGCAACCTCTGATGAACATGATTACGTTCACGGCTCGATCCCGCGAAGAGATCATCGCCTTTCACAGTGACATCACAGACGCACTGGAAGCGCGTGATGCCGGCCCGGTCGATGCGGCATTGATCAAACTTGAGGCCTATACACGGCAACTGGCGCAGGACGTGGCCGAAAGACGACGCAAACCCGCCTGACCACAGGCAAAAAGGAACGAAGGACGGCGAGGTGCCCGAGCAGGCAGCATGACATCCGGCGTTAAGACCGGAACTTCCAACATGAATTGAAGATCAATGACTTACGGGAGGACGTTATGAACCAAAGACCGGACCCAACCTTTTACCCATCAGCCAAACTGGCGATGGAGGGCCCCACTGAAACGCTTGCATTCACGTTGATGCTAAGCCCTGATTTTTCCCAACCAGACGGTTTGGCCGTCGTGAACGTAGATCCGACTTCGGATGATTACGGAAAAATTGTCCATCAAGTGATCATGCCAGAGAAAGGCGATGAGTTTCACCATTTCGGGTGGAACGCTTGTTCCTCTGCGCTGTCACCGCTTAGTGGCCATGCGTTTCTGGAACGCCGCTACCTCATTGTTCCTGGCATACGATCCAGCCGGATCTACATTATCGACGTCAAGAACCCGCTTGAGGCCAAGATACACAAGATCATCGAACCCGAAGAAGTTTTTGCAAAAACTGGATATTCCCGCCCGCACACGATCCATTGCGGACCGGAGGGGATCTACGTGAGCACGCTTGGAGGCGGTGGCGAAGACGGCACGGACGGCCCTCCGGGCATTTTCATCATGGATTGCGAGAGCTTCGAGATCATCGGGCGCTACGAGATCGAGCGAGGTATCCAAGACAAACACTACGATTTCTGGTGGAACCTGCCACGCGACTATATGGTCAGTTCGGAATGGGGACTGCCTCCGCAATTCGAAAACGGCATAGTGGCCGAGGATCTGCTTTCGAACAAATACGGGCACAGCATCCATTTCTGGAACCTACGCAGCCGGACCAATATTCAGACCATCGATCTGGGTGAAAATCACCAGATGGCCCTGGAAATCCGGCCCGCTCACGATCCGGTCAAACAATATGGGTTCTGTGGTGTGGTGGTTGACACGACCAACCTGCAGGGCGCGATCTTTACTTGGTGGCGTAATGATGATGGCACCTTCGAGGCCAAGAAGACCATCACGATCGATCCGCAGCCCGCTGATCCAGATGACTTGCCTGAATTGCTGAAAGGCTTCTCTGCCGTTCCGCCACTGGTCACGGATATCGACCTCAGCTTGGACGATAAATACCTTTATGTGGCCTGTTGGGGCACGGGTGAGATGCATCAATACGATGTCTCTGATCCGATGAACCCGACCCTTGCGGGCAAAGTCGAGATCGGGGGGATCGTCAAGAAAACAAAACATCCCAACGGGCAAGACTTTGGTTACGGGCCGCAGATGGTTGAAATCAGCCGCGACGGAAAGCGGGTATATTGGACCAATTCGCTTTATTCCACTTGGGATGATCAGTTCTATCCCGGTGAACGCGGGGCTGCGATGGTCAAGGCGGATGTTGGCGAGAACGGGGGCCTGACATTGGATCCGAAGTTCTGGGTCGACTTCCCGGACGGATATCGGGCCCACCAAATCCGGCTTGAGGGTGGAGACTGTTCAACCGATAGTTTCTGCTACCCATCGGTCTGAGTTGGAGACTCTGATGACATCAACGGCTGGTCTCTGGCTGGCCGTTGTGCTTAGCGGCGCTTATCATGGCCTGAATCCCGGAATGGGCTGGCCGCTTGCGGTATCTTCGGCGCTGATGGAACAACGGCCATCAGCTTTGTGGCGCGCATTGACCGCCCTGGCTGGTGGTCATTTCGTCGCCATGCTGGGGGTCCTACTGCCATTTGCTATGATGGCAGTTCTGGTTGAATATCAACGCGAAATTCGTATCGGCGCTGCGCTGATTGTGATCACAATGGGTGTTTACATCGCCATAATACGCCGGCATCCCCGGATGTTGTCGCGCGTACCGCCAAGCAAATTGGCACTTTGGTCGTTCCTCGTTGCGCTGGCACACGGCGCGGCGTTGATGTTGGTTCCGATTTATCTTGGATTGTGTGGATCAGACGAGCTGGAAACGGGCCAGATCGCAGTCTCTCAGATCATGGCGAGCAATGGCCTGCTCGTACTGACGGTCGCTGCACTTCACACAGCCGCCATGATTCTTGGCGGAGGCATTCTGGCCTTCGCCGTCTATCGCTGGCTGGGCCTTCAATTTCTGTCACGCAGCTGGTTCAATCTGGAACTTGTCTGGGCTCTCAGCCTGATCGCGGTCGGAGTTATAGGCTTGTGGTCAGCGATTTAGATGCTTTTCTTTACATAGTGCTGCGCTAGACTCTGCGAGCAGAGCAGAAAGGGAAAAAGTCCATGATCGCAACCCTTAACGTGATTGCCGCCTTGCTGACCGTCGGCTTTGGTTTGTTCGGATTTCTGGCCCCGGCCTACACAGCCAACGCGCTGGACCTAGCCCCCACCAAAAGCACCATGGGACTTAGTGAGATGCGAGCCTCGGTTGGCGGGTTGTTCGTGGTGACAGGTGCCGTGGTTCTCTGGCTCAACACACCGATGGCATATGCCATGCTGGGCGTTGTTTATGCAGGGGCGGCGTTGGGTCGGTTTGTGTCTTTGGCTCTGGATAATCCCCCGTTCGTCAAGGCGCTGACTTTTGGTGGAATCGAGCTTGTTCTGGCCCTTTGGCTTATTCTTGCCAACATGAACAGAGCCGCTTAACTTATTGAATTTGATATAAGTCAACTTTAGCATTCCGGGTTTGCATCCGACCACGTCCTAACCTATATATGAGGGGTCCTTCGGGACTATGGACATAAACGCGCTCGTAATAAGCGGATCGGACCCGGGGGCGGTACCCGGCGGCTCCACCAACATCCTTCGTTTGAGGATCATGGGGCCGAAATAGGATCGACGAACGTCTAAAGGGGTTAGCTTTGTCTCGGCTGTCTGCCACCGTTACCGGCGAAACTAGTACAATTGCAAACGACAATCGTGCTCCGGTTGCAGTTGCTGCGTAAGCAGTAGCAAGACCGAAACTTAAGCCCTTGCGCCTAGCCGCGTAAGGCGGGGTTCGCAGGTACCTGGCAACAGAAACCTGCATTTTACCGATTATGTCTGCTCCATGCCCATAACTCACCTGGGATTCAGGGTTTATTCACTTCTCTGCTTCATCTTCCTGAACAAGCGACAGGAGGGCTGAGATGACGAATTCTGACAGGCTTAGGGCGTGGTATTCAGAGGTCTGGGAAAAAGGCAATACCGATGCAATCGATCAGTTTTTTGCCCCGGATACGATGGCCGAAGGGTTGATACCCGAAATGCAGGTTGGCGCGGACGACTTTCGCGATCTGGTCATGGCGTTTCGTCATGTTCTGGGCGAGATCACAGTCGAACTGCCGAAGATCATCGAAAATGGTGATTGGGTCTCTGGTATTCTGCATGTCCGCACCTTCCGGGCCGATAACGGTGCCCCGCTTGAAGTTACCGGACAAGTCATGGCGCGCTTCAAAGGGGACAAGATGGTCGAGGCCTATAATCAGTTTGATTTCATTACACTTTTTGAACAACTGGGGCAGTTCCCACAGGATACCCTTCCGGTTTGCATGACCGGGCAAAGGTTGGACTGGGCCTGATAAACTTGACCGCAAGCTTGACCCATCCCGCATTTGCGCGCTAGCAGAGGATCAAGGGGTAAGCTTGCGAACACCCCGTGAGGCGGCAGCCCAAGTTCGCATGTATCCAAAGCAATAAGGAAACATGCAATGGCTGCCCCCAATGCAATTACACCCCGACAACTCTTGCGCCTGATCGGTACGCCTCAGGCTCCTATCCTGTTTGATGTGCGCACAGATGGGGATTTCGACGATGATCCCTCCCTCATACCCGGCGCATTCCGAATGCCATATCAAAATGTTGATTGCATAAGAAATCATACCGGCGATCATTCTTGCGTAGTAATTTGCCAGAAAGGCAAAAAGCTGAGTCAGGGCGTTGTTTCATGGCTGCAGGCTGAAGGGGTGGTGGCAGAATTTCTGAAAGGTGGAATGTTCGCCTGGCGCGCTATGCCGGGCGCAATGGTCGTGCCTGTGCCTGCCCTTCCTGCAGTTGCAAAAGGCAACACGGTCTGGGTGACGCGGCACCGCCCCAAGATTGATCGCATCGCGTGCCCCTGGCTGATCCGCAGGTTTGTCGACAGGCGCGCTCGGTTCCTGTTTGTAGCACCGGATGAAATTCAGGGGGTTGCCGAGCACTTCGACGCCACACCCTTTGATGTTGAAGGAACTGATTGGAGCCATCGCGGCGACAATTGCACCTTTGACACGATGCTGGATGACTTCAAGCTTCGATCTGAGCCTCTGGACCGCATGGCCACGATCATACGTGCCGCCGATACAAACAGGCACGATCTGGCGCCTGAGGCCGCCGGGTTGCTGGCCCTTTCGGTCGGCTTGTCGCGCCAGTATCGGGATGACCAACAACAATTGCAGGCTGGAATGCACATCTATGATGCACTCTATCGCTGGGCGCGCGATGGCTCTAGCGAGACGCATGACTGGCCCGCGGGTCACGGCAGATGACCCCTTCATATCAAGAGTTGATCAGGGTGTTTGGGCGCATCGGGCTGCTGTCCTTCGGCGGCCCCGCCGCCCAAATTTCACTGATGCATCAGGAGCTGGTCGAAAAGCGCCCCTGGTTGGACGAACAGACCTATCTGCGCGCGCTTTCCTTATGCATGCTGTTGCCAGGTCCCGAGGCCATGCAGCTTGCCACTTATGCAGGTTGGCGGCTGCGCGGCGTGGCCGGAGGGTTAATCGCGGGCTGTTTGTTTGTAATGCCAGGTGCTCTGGTGATCGCGCTGCTGGTATTGCTTTATGCGGCCTATGGTACATTGCCTTTGGTTCAAGCCGGGTTCTTGGGCATCAAGGCCACGGTGATCATCATCGTCCTGCAAGCATTACGGAACCTTTCGAGGAAAGCGCTTACAGACGTCGAGCACCGGGTTATCGCGGGCCTAGCCTTTTTGGGGATCTTTGTCTTCAACCTGCCCTTCCCGCTAATCATACTGTGCGCTGCCGTTTGGGGATTCGTGACTTCGAAAGACGACAAGCCCGTTGCCGTTCAAACCAGCCCAACACTTGCCAATCCTGTTCGCACAGCGGTTTTCTGGCTTATTCTTTGGCTGGGGCCGTTGTTTGTTCTGTCTTTGAGCGGTCAGGAACTGCTCAGCGATCTGGGCTGGTTCTTTGCCCGCCTTGCGGTTGTAACTTTTGGCGGTGCCTATGCGGTGCTGGCCTATATGACCCAGACCGTGGTCGAAACCTACCAATGGATCAGCACGGACCAGATGATCGACGCGCTAGGTCTGGCCGAAACCACGCCTGGGCCACTGATTCTGGTGACTCAGTTTGTGGCCATGCTTAGCGGTCAGATTGCCGGAGGCGCCTCGCTGGCGTTTGCGGCGGGCATTGTCGCTTTATGGGCGACGTTTGTACCGTGTTTTCTGTGGATTTTTCTTGCAGCCCCGCATCTGGATAGAATCGCCGAGCGTCCGCGTCTTGGGGCCGCGATGCACGGAATCACAGCTGCGGTCGTCGGAGTGATTCTCAACCTCTCCGTGTGGTTCGGGCTAAACGTCTTGTTCACCTCAATTCCGGGGTGGCATTGGGGACCAGTTTCTCTCCCCCTACCCGACCTTTCGTCGCTTGAATTCAGCGCACTTGTGCTGACCGTTCTGGCTGGCCTGTTGATTTTCCGTATGAAATCCGGTTTAGCAACCACACTTGGTATCATGGTTCTGGCCGGACTAGGCATGCAGATTTTGTAATCAATACAGCCCAGCACAGCCTTTCGTTTCCGTCCGAATGAACTATGCTGGGATTAACCACTTTCGAGGATCAACCATGTCGCAAGACATCGACTACGGGAATCTGATGCACACGGCCATGCGAGGCCTGATCAAGACCGTCCTGACCGACGTGTCCGAAACCGGCCTGCCCGGTTCGCATCATTTCTTTATCACTTTTGATACACGGCATGAGGGCGTTGAGTTGGCCGATTGGCTGCGTGAGCGCTATCCAGGCGAGATGACGATTGTCATGCAGCACTGGTTCGAAAACCTCGAAGTCGGTGACGATGGCTTTTCGATTACGCTGAATTTCGGGGATGCGCCGGAACCCCTTTACATCCCCTATCTGGCGATCAAGACCTTCGTGGATCCTTCGGTTGAGTTTGGCTTGCGCTTTGAAAGCCCAGAAGACGAGGACGAAGAGATCCATGTGACGGAAGAAGCCCCGATTGAGCTTGAGGCCGAAGAGACGGAACCTCAGCATGATGCGGATGTGGTCTCGCTGGACAGCTTCCGGAAATGACCCAGAAAACCCCGCTTGATGCGGGGTTTATTCTTTTTGAAGGAATGTCTCGACCGAGCGCGACTTAACCCCATCGCGAAACCGGGAAAATGACAGGTCGAGCCCGCCATCAGCTAGTGTCCGGTCAAATTGCTGAAGCTCATAGCCACCGTTTTCGGCTATGAACAACGAAAACACCGTCAGAGTATCTCCTTCGATCCGCCCCCAAACAAAGGGTTCCCCTTTCATCGGGTCAAGCGGCACCTCATGGCCAAACACATTTCGCTTCATGGCCGCAGAATAAACATCGGGCCGATCCGAGTTTTGAAAATCAACCGAGTATTTCTCATCCTTGATGCGACCGTCGGCTTTGTAAGTCGTGGTGGTCCAACTCACGTTGAAGCCCCCTTTAATTTCCTGAATCGAAACGCTCATATCCCGAGGGGTCGCCGTACCATCCGCATCAACAACGTCGGCCGAACCGGTATAGTCACCCACGAACGGCTCGATTCCCGTCGCCTGAGCGTGTTGCACAAATACTGCCAGCCAAAAACTCGCGGCAAACAATAACGCAAGCGTATACAAAGGGCTTTTGAGAAGTGACACGCGCATGGTTGCCTCCGTCAGGGTTATTGTCCCATCTTAACTTTAGCCCGCCGACGTACAATGGCACTGTTTTCGCTAACAGAAATTATTTGTAGCTGTGCCGCGTCTATACCTTTGCGCGGCCCAAGTTTAAGGTGCGCTCAACTGGCCGATTGCGCCACAGCCTTGCTGCGGGTAAACGGCATACGACTGCATACCAGACCGGAGCGACCGATGTCTCAAACCCGCACTGAATCCGACAGCTTTGGCCCGCTTGAGGTGCCTGCCGATAAGTACTGGGGCGCGCAAACGCAGCGTTCGATCATGAACTTCCCCATCGGCTGGGAAAAGCAGCCCGTCGCCATCGTGCGCGCGTTGGGTGTGATCAAAAAGGCCTGTGCAATTGAAAACAAAGCCATCGGCAAGCTGGACGCCAAGATCGCCGACGCGATCATACAAGCGGCAGGTGAAGTGTTCGAAGGCAAGTTTGACGACAACTTTCCTCTGGTCGTATGGCAAACCGGCTCGGGCACGCAATCCAATATGAACTCGAACGAGGTCATTGCGAACCGCGCGATTGAGATTATGGGTGGCGAGATTGGCTCGAAAGATCCCGTTCACCCGAATGATCACTGCAATATGGGTCAATCCTCGAACGATACTTTCCCCACCGCGATGCACATCGCCACAGCGATGAGTGTGCGCGATGTGTTGATGCCCGGGCTTGAGAAGTTCGCCTCGGCGCTGGAAGCCAAGGCAAAAGAGTTTGCCGGTATCATCAAGATCGGCCGCACCCATACGCAGGATGCCACGCCGTTGACGTTGGAACAGGAATTCGGCGGGTATGCGCATCAAATTCGTCAGGGCATTGCGCGTGTAGAAGCTGCAATGCCCGGTATCTATGAACTGGCTCAAGGCGGTACTGCTGTGGGTACCGGTTTGAACACGCATGGCGGCTGGGATGAGGCTGTCGCCAAGAATATGGCCGATATCACCGGCCTGCCCTTTGTGACCGCGCCGAACAAATTCGAAGCTCTGGCCGCACATGATGCCATGGTCTTTTTGTCGGGCGCTTTGGCCACGATTGCCGGTTCCTGCTACAAGATTGCCAACGATATCCGTCTGTTGGGTTCGGGGCCCCGCTCAGGATTGGGTGAGCTTATCCTGCCCGAAAACGAGCCCGGTTCCTCCATCATGCCCGGAAAGGTGAACCCGACACAGGCCGAAGCGCTGACTCAGGTGGCCGCGCATGTGATGGGCAACGACGCAGCAATGAAGTTTGCAGGCTCGCAGGGCCATTTCCAGTTGAACGTCTACAACCCGATGATGTCCTATAACCTGCTGCAGTCGATCCAGCTGCTCGGCGATGCAACCGACAGCTTTACCGAGCGAATGCTGTTGGGCATCAAAGCCAACGAGCCACGCATCGACAAGCTGATGAAGGAATCCCTGATGCTGGTGACTGCTCTGGCACCGACAATCGGGTATGACAACGCCACGACCGTCGCCAAAACAGCGCACAAGAACGGCACAACACTTAAGGAAGAAGCCATTGCGTTGGGCTTTGTGGACGAGGCTACGTTTGATGCGGTTGTACGGCCCGAGCATATGATTGGACCCAAGGACTGATGGGTAAACCGGTTAACCTGAACCGGTTTCGAAAAGAAAAAGCGCGGGCTGAAAAAAAGGCCCGCGCGGATGCAAACGCTGCGAAACACGGACAATCCAAAGCCGACAGGACCGTTGTAAAGCTGCAGCAAGACCGGCAGCGCCGGGACCTTGACGGTCACAAGGTCGACGAATGAGTGGACGTCCTGTCAAACGCTCCCTGACCTTGCAAGGTCATCGAACATCCGTTTCGCTTGAGGATGAGTTCTGGCAAGCCTTCCGTGATATCGCGCGGGAAAAAGATATCCCAATCAATATCCTGGCGGCAAATATTGATGCAGAGCGCGACCCGGAAACCGGACTGGCTTCGGCCATTCGTGTCTTCATTCTGAAATGGTATCGTCAAACCGATTGAGTACTTGATTTCAAACAATCGCGCCGCTTATCTTCGCGGAGAACAAAAAGGGTACATTCATGAACGATTTGGCAACGGGCCCAGATGGAAAACCTCGGTGTTCGTGGTGCAACGCCGCCCCCGAATTCTTTGACTATCATGATAACGAATGGGGATATCCGGTTTCCGATGACAGACGACTGTTTGAGAAACTGTGCCTCGAGAGCTTTCAGTCAGGCTTGAGTTGGCGCACCATTCTGTCAAAACGCGAGAATTTCAGGGCAGCGTTTAGATACTTTGATTTTAACAAGATAGCAGAATTTTCTGATGCAGATATCAATCGACTTCTGCACGACAAAGGCATCGTGCGACACCGCGGCAAGATTGAAGCCGTGATCAACAACGCCCGCCGCGTGCAGGACCTAATCGCTGACGAGGGATCATTGGCCGCTTATGTCTGGAGGTACGAGCCTTCGGCGCCACCCGCCCCGCAAAGCGCTTCCACATCGAAAGAATCCATCGCGATGTCGAAAGATCTGAAAAAACGTGGTTGGAAATTCGTAGGCCCCACCACGATCTTTGCCTTTATGCAGGCCATGGGGTTGATCAATGATCACGCCAAAGGATGTGTCATGCGCGAAAAAGCGGCGCAATTACGCCGCGATTTCATCAAGCCCGAATAGATTACCCCGCGATCAGATCGAGGCGCGGTAGATATTGTCGATATTACCGCCGAGCGCTGCATTGAATTCTGCGTCAGATTGCTGTTTGGACAGCCCTTCGGTCAGTGCGCGCGAAAACGACGCGATCATCTTGCTGTTTTGGCCAAGCAGGTCGCAGGCCTGCTCGGTCGAGTATCCGCCGGACAGCGCCACAACACGCAGGACGCGCGGGTGATCCGCCACCTCATCATAAAGGTTGGCCTGGCTGGGTATGGTCAGCTTCAGCATCACTTCCTGACCCTCGACCAATTGATCCAGGTTCTTCAGAATTTCTGATTTCAGAATGTCCTCAGCCTCGGCCTTGGTTTCCGAGTGGATGTTTACCTCAGGCTCGACAATTGGGACCATTCCCGCATCAGTGACAACGCGTGCGACCTGGAACTGCTGCGCGACAACGTCGGCAATGCCCTGAGCATTGGCTTCGTGGATAACTGAACGTTCCTTGGTGCCAAAAACACCATCCGCCTTGGCCAACGTCTCAGCCAGCCCCGGAATTGGCTTCATCATCTGAACACCGTTGGCCTGATCCTCAAGCCCTTTGTCGATTTTCAGAAATGGTACGATACCTTTTTCGGACCACAGGTAATCCGCGACCTTCTTGCCGTCGATTTCTTCACCCAAGGTCCGTTCGAACAGGATCGCACCAATCACTTTATCCTTGGTGAAATCGTCAGCCAGAATGATCCGCGCGCGCATCTTCTGAATCTCGCCGAACATCTCTTCGTCTGATCCGTAGTCCGATGCTTCAACGCCGTACAAAGCCAGCGCTTTCGGGGTTGAACCGCCGCTTTGGTCCAGTGCTGCGATAAATCCTGCGCCTTCGGACATCTGCGCGCGCTGTTCTGCTTTCGACATAACTCAATCCCGTTCAATATGATTCCGCATTTTCAAACCGCATACAGCATGCCGAAGAGCGATGGTAGTTTGTTAGCGCTCAACCAAGCGCAACCAAATTCCGTCCTTCGATCTGACCGTCAAATGCGCGACCGGTACCGGCGTTTCGCCGTGAATTGTTTCGAATCGATAACGGCGCAACAGCATTGACAAGATCAAAGGCCCTTCGACCATCGCAAACCCCGCACCCGTGCAGACACGGGGGCCAGCCGAAAACGGAATATAGGCCTCGCGCTGGCATTTCTTTCCGTTCTCCGTCGTCCATCGTGTGGGATCGAAATCGTCCGGCCTGTCCCAAAGCCGCTCATGTCGATGCAAATGCCAGGGGCTCACAACGATCTGAGAGCCCTGCGGAACATCCCGATCACGGAAGCGTTCTGGGCATGTCGCCTCGCGCACCATCATCGGAACTGGTGGATACAGACGTAGAGCTTCGCGAAATACATCGCGGCTGAGTTTCAATTGGGACATGGTGGAAAAATCAGGCGTGTCCAGGGCCTGCGCTTCTTCAGCCAGTTTATCCTGCCAGTCCGGATACAGTGCCATCAAATAGAGCGTCCAGGCCAGCGCCGATGCGCTGGTTTCATGCCCCGCCAAAAAGAAGATGGCGACCTGATCGACCATTTCCTGCGCATCAAACCGGTCTCCGGTTTCCGGGTCTGTAGTCGTCATGATCTTGGTGGCCAGATCATCGGGGGCCGACCCGTTTTCGATTGCTATAGCGCGTTCATCCGTCAATCGGCTGATCAGATCCCGAATCTCGCCGGCGGTTTGGCGAGTTTTGCGAGAATGAAATCGGGGCATCCAGCTTGGAACCGGCACGAATGCGGCCAGGTTCAGCAAGGGCTGTTCGCGCTGATAGATTCGGAATTTATCGAAGACCTGCGCGGCAACCTCATGTTCGATAGGAACCGAAAACAGGGTACGGAAAATCACATCCGCCGCGACATGGCTTGTGATTTCTTCACATTCCACCCTCTGCCCAACTCTGCCTGAAAGCCGATCCGCACAAGCCTGCGCCGCATTTAACATTGCGGGAAACGTGTCTTTCAAACGTCCGCCTTCAAAGGCGGGATCAATGATCCTGCGCTGCCGTTTCCAGACTTCGCCATTGGTCAGGAACACGGACCGGCCCAATAAGGGGCGTAAGCCTTCGCTGATGCGATTTGATTTTGGAAACGCATCCAGGTGCTCTTTCAGAACTGCGCGGATCAGATCGGGTTGGTTGACCATATACGAGCGAAAGAACGGCGTTCGGAATTCAGCCATCCACGCTCGATATAGACGCTGGGGCTGAGCAGACAGCAAGTCTTGCCGAAACAGACGTAGATACCGCCACAGCGAGACCTTATCTGGTCGTGCTTCGGGCTTTGGGGGCGTCATGCTTCCACCGCGATGTATTTCGAAACAGCCCGCTCAATGCGCGATCGTGATGGGGCGCGCCTTTCAAACCGCTGTTTCAATGTTTCAGGACCTGCGGTGATGCGGAAATAGTCATAAAGTCCAGGTTGATCGAACGCACAAAGATATTGAAAGTGCAGGCGAAAAAAGCGCCAACGCAATTGCTGCCATCGCGCGTGGGACAGTGTTTGGGTGAAGGCCGCAGAAAGAACCAGCGGCCCGCATTTTTTGGGGCCAGCGACGCCGCTGACCGCGACCGGATCGCACAACGCAAACGCGCAGCCATCCCCTGGTGCAGAGACATCGATCCAAGTCATATCCGCGCGTTCGGACAGATATTTAAGATCAGCGCGAAGCGTGTGTGCCTGCGGTAGAAACGAAACCATTGGCACCACCTGCCCCAAGGTCAGAAAGGATAAGACTGGCTTATCCTGTATACCGCCCCGTCGTCGTAAAACATCTGCCAACACTGACACACCAAGATGGGCGCCAGAGCTGTGACCTACGACCAGCACCTCATCGGTGTCTGTGTCCAGCGTCTCTGTGATCAGGTCAGAAAACTCCCGCAGCCTCGATTGCAGAACTTGCGAATACGCGCCGTATAGCTTCGCCGAGTGGGCATAGTCATGCATAAGGTAATAAGCGAACAGTCGATTATCGATCTTTCGGAACGATTGCATCAGAGCATAGATTACCCCGGCAGCAGGTACCAAAGACCACCACCCAACGAGTGGTTTCAATACAGAGACTAAACCCCAAGCAATCAACAACGATGCAAAAAGCTGCAGCAGCAGCATTGCCACCGGGTATAGCGCCGCAATTACGGGCCCCTTGCGCAGCTGCATCAGCCGCCAAAGCGTACCGGTCGAGATATATATCCAGGCGGTTCTCGCCAGTTGCAGATAGGTTGCCGGTATCGATTGAGCCATGCTGTCACGCACGATATCCGACCAGACCAGAACCTGAACATCTGCATCAACAGGACTGCCGTCCTGCTGAGAAGTCACCTGCCAGCCGTAGGGACCTTCGCCCGTCCTAGCGCTAATATCGATCTGGTATCCCGATATCTCAGCCTGGGCGCCCCCCTCTTTGCGGTAGAGCTCTCGATATCGGCGCGGATGAATCGGGTCGTAGCCGGGAATGTAAAACACCCGGCGTTTGCGCACCTGCGGATTGGATTGCTGACTGCTCATTACCCGGCCCTCTGCGCCAAAGATTAGCGTAGCGTTGACGCCAAGGTAAGACCTGGCGTCTATCCATCCGCGTTTAAAGCCAGAGGGTTAACCGAGGTTTGCCAAAGCCGGAAATGTTTCCAGCAGCCACCAGCTGAATTCGGTGAACAAACCGGTGACAAGCATGATGCCAACAAAAAGCAGCAGCCCGCCCATCACCTTCTCGATTGTGCCCATATGCGGTTTGATGCGGTTCATAACCGCCATAGAGCGGTTCAGGAACATCGCAGCCAGCAAGAATGGAATGCCCAGGCCTGCCGCATATACGCCAAGCAATACGGTGCCACGCGTGACTGATGCTTCGGAGGCGGCCAGCGACAAGATTGCACCTAATTGTGGGCCGATACACGGCGTCCAACCGAAGGCGAAGGCCAGTCCCAGAATATATGCCCCGAACACAGATCCGCTGGAGTCACCCGTATCAACGCGTGCCTCACGATCCAACAAAGGAATACGGAACACGTTCAGAAAGTGCAGGCCAAAGACAATGACGACAGCGCCCGAGAGTTTGGCGAAAAGCACCTGATTCTGAAGAACAAACGCCCCAAAGACCGAGGCTGTAAAGCCTAGCAGCAGGAACACGGTCGACAGACCCAGAACAAAAAACAGTGCCGCCAGGGTCGCCTTGCGCCGCGCGCGCGCCTCATCCTGCATCTCGTTGATAGTCACACCGCTCATATACGCGAGGTACGGTGGCACAATCGGCAGCACGCAGGGAGATAGAAAACTTATCAACCCGCCCAGCATGGCGATAAACATGGCAGGCAGAAGGCCCGCGTCTATGATCTCAATTCCGAACATGACTCAGCACATAAGTTATCGCGCGGGTTTCGTCACGAGGCCATTCGGTCACATCCTCGTGGTTGCGCGCTGGACAGTATGGCTCGTTAGAAATATCTCAGCCCCATGACCAATGAGATTGAAACACTGGATGCGTTGGGATTGTTGTGCCCCCTGCCTGTTTTGAAGGCTCGGAAGCGCCTGAAATCCTTGCCTGCGGGGGGTATGCTGCGCGTGCTGGCCGATGATCCAGCCGCGATTATCGACGTACCGCATTTCTGCACCGAATCTGGCCACACACTTGTCTCGCAAGACACAGTGGATGGTCATCAGATATATGTGATCCAAAAATCGGCCTGAGGTTTCTTTGGAACGCACGCTAATGAAAAAAGGCGGGCCAGTTGGCCCGCCTTTTTCTTACTGTCCCAATGACCACCACCCTCGGCGCTTTGGCTTGGCCGGCGCGGGTTCGGGTTCGTCTGCCACTGCCTCCAAGACCGGCTCTGGGGTGGCAGCCTCAATGACTTCGGGTTCTGCTGCCACGGTCGATTCTTCGGCTTCTTCGGCAACCAGTTCAGGCGCTTCAGCAGATTCCTCTGGCACTTCTTTGGCGACTTCAGAAGCCGACGTTGCTTCGGCGATCTCAAGCTCTGATGGTGCATCAGCACTATCTGGCTCAGCGGCTGGTTCGATGCTTTCAGACTCATCGGCTGGCTCTTGCTGTTCAGCCTCGGCGGCCTTAGCATTGACCGGCTCTTTCTCCGGATCGGAGTTCGCATTATCCGCTTCGGTCTGCGTCTCGCTTGCTTCGACTGTGGCCTCAGTATCCTTTTTGCGTCGACGCGGTGCCCGGCGCTTTTTGGGTTTGGCCGCTTTCTCGGCATCTTCCTCAGCAACGGGCTCAGCCTCGGTCTGCTTGGCCTCGACGCTCTCAGCTTCGTTGCTCGCGTCGGTTACACTGTCAGCGTCAGACTCGTCCGCATTGCCATCCGGCGCGTCACCATTGCCCGAACTCTTCTTGCGCCGGCGCCGACGCCGTTTACGCTTGGGCTTAGTCTCTTCCTCGGTCTGAACCGCAGTTTCTTCTTCGTTTTCGTCCTCATCCGTGGCGTCGACCATATCCATCAGCGACGCATCAACCGATACCACCGGCGCAGTTGCTTCAGGAACAACGCGGCTAGCGGTCTTGAACTTCTCCATCGAGAAGTCGGGGCTGACCAAATGAACGTCCCCTTCGATCCGAACCGACAAACCATACCGCGCTTCGATCTGCGCGATGTGTTCGCGTTTCTGGTTCATCAGGAAGTTGGCGATGCTAACCGGGCAACGCACCAATACCTCACGCGAACGGCGGCGAGTGCCTTCCTCTTCAATCTGGCGAAGGATTGACAGTGCCATATTGTCGTCCGACCGGATCAGGCCGGTACCATGGCAAGACGGGCATGGCTGGGTCGTCGCCTCAAGCATTCCAGGACGCAGACGCTGACGGCTCATTTCGAGCAGTCCAAAGCCCGAAATCCGGCCCACCTGAATACGGGCACGATCCGTTTTCAGCTTGTCTTTCAGTCGTTTCTCAACGGCCGAGTTATTTTTGCGCTCGTCCATATCGATGAAATCGATCACGATCAGACCGGCCAGATCGCGCAGACGCAATTGGCGCGCCACTTCTTCGGCGGCCTCCAGATTGGTCTTCAACGCGGTTTCCTCGATCGAACCTTCTTTGGTCGCCCGGCCCGAGTTCACATCGATCGCCACCAGCGCTTCGGTCACGCCGATCACAATGTAACCGCCGGATTTCAGCTGAACCGTCGGGTTGAACATCCCCGCGAGATAGCTTTCGACTTGATAACGCGCGAACAGAGGCAGCGCGTCCTCATACCGTTTCACGTTCTTGGCGTGCGACGGCATGATCATCTTCATGAAGTCTTTGGCGATACGATACCCGCCCTCGCCTTCAACCAGAACCTCATCGATGTCGCGATTATACAAGTCGCGGATCGAGCGTTTGATTAGGTCGCCTTCTTCATAAATTTTCGCAGGCGCAATGGATTGCAACGTCAGCTCGCGGATCTGCTCCCACAGTCGTTGCAGGTATTCATAGTCGCGCTTGATCTCTGATTTTGTCCGCTTGGCACCCGCCGTACGAACGATCAGACCCGCGCCCGTGGGCACGTCGATTTCAGCGGCAATGTCTTTCAGTTTCTTCCGGTCAGCGGCATTGGTGATCTTGCGGCTAATTCCGCCGCCCCGTGCGGTATTGGGCATCAGTACGCAGTACCGACCCGCCAAAGACAGATACGTGGTAAGTGCCGCACCCTTATTGCCGCGCTCTTCCTTGACCACCTGCACCAGCAGGACCTGACGCACCTTGATAACTTCCTGAATCTTGTAGCGGCGCGGGCGTGGCTTGCGCGGAGGACGGATATCCTCGCTATCGTCTTCGTCCGCCACCGACTCGATGGTATCGTCTTTCGAAGCCGCGTCAGCGCTTTTGCTTTCTGTCTCGCCATGCGCCTCGGGCTCATCACCAGAAGCCTCCGCCTCTTCTTCGTCAGACTTGGCTTCGACCTCATTCGAAGGTTCTTCTTGGTCGGTATCAGTTGCTTCGACAGGTGCGTCTTCCGCTACCTCAGCAGTCTCTTCTGGCGCTTCCGCCTGCTGATCTACATCTTCGGACTCGGCTTCTTCGGTCGGAGCTTCTTCAGCAACAGGCTCGGCGGCATCCTCAGGCTCTTCCACCGGCGTCTCGGCAACGATTTCCATCGGAGACGTCCCTTCGGGCACCTCCGTCTCTTCACCGTCATCCAGATCGATGGTTTCCATTCCGGTCGGCTCTGAGGAAACCTCCAGCGTCTCAACCGGATCGTCCGTCTTGACGTCAGCGGCCTTTGAGCGCGAACGCGACCGGCGCTTCTTGGGCTTTGTTTCCTCGGCCTCATCCCGCGCCTTCATCGCCTCGGCATAGGCGCGCTCTTCCTCCATCAGCGCCTCGCGGTCAGCGACGGGGATCTGGTAGTAGTCGGGATGTATTTCGGAAAACGCCAGAAACCCGTGCCGGTTCCCGCCGTAATCAACAAATGCCGCCTGTAGCGACGGCTCAACCCGTGTTACTTTTGCAAGATAGATGTTGCCAGCAAGCTGGCGTTTGTTTTCGGATTCAAAGTCAAATTCCTCAACCTTGTTTCCGTCGACCACCACAACGCGGGTTTCCTCCGCGTGGGTGGCATCGATAAGCATTTTCTTAGCCATGTGTCCTTGGTGCACCGCGCCAAACGCGTTGTCCTGACCCGTCCAGGCGGACAGGCGCTTTTGGGGAGGTGTCTTGTACGGGCGATATCGGACGGCGCGCGGCAGGGTCTGGCGCTTTGGCCCCCTGCCCGTATACTCAATCGTTGCGCGCGCGTCATCGCGGTTCTTCTCCGACAGGCGCATCTATATGCGGCCCGCCCATTTATTCCTTTCACCCGCATAGACGGGTTCAGGCGTTCATCTGCCCCATTGGGGCATAATCGGTCTGCCGCGCCGCGCGGGATCTATCCTCACCATCAGCTCAGCAGCGAAACTCAAAACACGGGGCTTGCAGGCACAAAAAACCCGGCCCGTTCGATCACAATAAAAGCAGTCCTGTGGAAAAGACAATGGGCAAACTGCATCGCGACCCAAGAACGCGCCGAAGAGTCCCTTCATCTGTTCAGAAATATCCAGGGGTTGAATTGAACCGCAGGCTCAAGAGGGGGGCCAGCCCCCTCCTCCACCTTCACAGGTAATCCGAACGCTGCAACCCGTACTTCGCCATCTTTTCGTTCAGTGTCCGGCGTGGCAGGCAGAGTTCTTCCATCACCGAGGCGATCGATCCCTTGTGACGGCGCATCGTATTGTCGATCAGCATCCGCTCGAAGGCTTCAACATATTCCTTCAGCGGCTTGCCTTCAGTTGTCATCACAGGCTGCATCTCTTCGTGATCCGACATCAGCAGCGAAGCAATTGTCCCCGACCCGCGCCGCGACTGCAGCACCGCACGCTCAGCAATGTTGATCAACTGCCTCACATTCCCGGGCCACGGGGCCTGAAGCAGCTGAGCCGCTTCCTGCGCACTGACCTGAGGCGCGTCGCAGCCATATTCCTCTGCGAACTGTTCGCTCAGACGGGTGAACAGCGTCAGGATGTCCTCACCCCGCTGTCGCAGCGGAGGCATGGTGATGCGCAGCGCCGCCAACCGATAGAACAGATCGGGACGCAATACATCTTCTGAGGTTTTGCCCGCTTCCTGCAGGTTCGAAATCGCAACGATCCGCGTTTCCGCAGGGGTGCCCTGCTCATTCATAACGCTCAATAGACGGGCCTGCAGCGTGTCGCTCAGCGCTTCGACATCCTCGAGTACTAGCGTACCGCCTCGGGCCTCTTCGATGGCGGGCAATTGTGTGTCCTCGGGCAGCATCGGACCAAACAGGCGCTTTGACAGCGCTTCTTCCTCTAGTGCTGCGCAGGAAACCAGGACGAATTTCTTACCCGCCCGGCTACCAACCGCGTGCAATGCATGCGCCACCAAAGTCTTTCCGGTTCCGGTTTCCCCATCGATCAGGACATGACCATCCGCCTGCCCTAGATCCAGAATATCTTCACGCAACCGCTCCATGACGGGGCTGGCACCGATCAGCTTGTTCATGATCTGCGTACCGCCAGACAGCTCACGCCGCAGGGCTCGGTTGTCGAGCGTCAGACGACGCGCATTGCTGGCGCGTTTGGCCAGTTCGGACATGCGATCGGGGTTAAACGGCTTTTCAAGGAAATCGAACGCCCCGACACGCATCGCCTCTACGGCCATTGGCACGTCGCCATGTCCCGTGATCATGATCACCGGTAGCGTGCTATCGGCCCCCATCAGCTTTTTCAGCAGTTGAATGCCATCCATTCCCGGCATCTTGATGTCAGAAATCACGATCCCGGGGTATTCTGGCCCCAAGACCTTGAGCGCATCCTCGGCGCTTGAAAAGGTTTCGGTGTCGTACCCCGACAAAGCCAGCCACTGGCTGATCGACTGGCGCATGTCCTGTTCATCATCCACGATGGCGATTTTCATGGCCTGTGCCATAGTCACTTCCTCTATTCCGCGGCCTCAAGGCCGTCGCTTCCCAATATGGGCAATTGCATCTCAAACACCGCGCCACCCTGTTGGCCGTTGCGCGCGGTCAGCCGTCCGCCATGGTCGTTCACGATCCCGGACGAGATGGCAAGCCCCAGACCAACGCCGTCCCCCGGGCGTTTGGTTGTATAAAACGGCTCGAACAGGTTTTCGATATCCTCGATCCCGTGGCCATTGTCCCGCACGGTCAGTACCGCAGTTTCACCTGCAGCGAGAATGATCTCGACATCCGGCTCATCCACAGACTTGGTCGCATCCAGCGCATTGCGCAAGAGATTGACCATAACCTGTTCGATCCGCATCCGATCACCCATCACTATAACAGGTTCTTCGGGCAAAATCTGGGTTATCTTCACATGCCGCTGACGCAGCTGCGGTTCCATCATCGACAGGGACGAGGCCAGCGCTTCGCCAAGATTTACTGGCGAAAACGCATCTGCACCTTTGCGCGCATAGGATTTGAGTTGGCGCGTGATCGCTCCCATCCGCTCGATCAATCCGTCGATCCGCCCAAAGCTGGCTAACGCCTCTTCGGGTCGGTTTCGACGCAAAAGCAGACGCGCGCCGGCCAGATAAGTTTTCATCGCAGCCAGAGGTTGATTTAACTCGTGACTGACTGCCGCAGACATCTCTCCAAGTGCTGCCAGTTTTGAGCTCTGGGCAAGGGTTTGTTCGGCAACTTCCAGCGTCTTTTCAACACGTTCACGCTCAGCGATTTCCCGCTGCAGCCTTACGTTCAATGCGCGAAGCTCCGCCGACTCGCGCTGGAACAAGGTCATGCGCAACGTCGCTCTGCGGCTGAGCGCATAGAAGGTCAGTGCCAGAAGAATCGCAAAGGCCATGATCTCAAGCGCCAGAACGCTGTTCACCCGCTCGCGGATCGACGAATAGGTGGTGAACGAGGTCATTTGCCAGCCCCGGAACGGAATGCGGGTCTCCATCCGCATCACAGCCTCGCCCTGAAGATAGGCATCGGGGGGCAAAGCGCTCCAATCGGTTGTGGCTCGGATTGCGCGCTGAATCGCGTTCTGAGGGGGCTGGCGCAACATGGCACCGCTTTCATCTAGACCTCGCCACTGAGGCTCGGTCGAGAGGATGATCGTACCAGTGCTGTCTGTGACCATCACCGCGTCAGAAATACCAGCCCAGGCGCGTTCAAATTTCTGCAAATCAACTTCGACTACGATCACGCCAAGGATCTCTGCATTCGCCTCGATTCGCCGCGAGTAGACAAAGCTGTAACCGCCGGATTCACGTGGAATGACCGAGAATATAGTGGCATTCGACCGGATAGCATCGATGAAGTAAGGCGAGTTCCGGTGGCTTTCCTGCAACCGGTTCCGGTCGGTTGCAGCACGTGTCAGGCCATCCCCATCCAGCAAAACCAGCGAGGCCGCCCCGATTTCTTCAACGAAAGAGATCAGACGCTGGCTAGACAGCGTGTAATCGCTGGATTGCAGGGCCGAAATCAGGGTGGGGTCACGGGCAAGCAACTGCGGCACGATGGCGTTGCGCCGCAACTCACTCAGCAGGTTGCCGGAATACAAGGCTAACCGCAGTTCGGCGCGGTTTCTGGTCGATTCGGTGAAGCGACTGGTTAGCAGACTGTTGGTGATCCACACTGTGGCGACGGTAGCAAGCAGCAACAAAAACACGGCAAGACGCAGCCGCCAGCCCATAGGCGCGCCGCGAAACCGGTTCAGAAACCCTTTGCTGTCTGCTTGATCTTCCGCGCTCATGTACTGACGCTACGCGTCTCGACTGATGACCTCAAGTCACGCGGGCGTCAG
This sequence comes from Ruegeria sp. AM5, assembly GCF_056540645.1. Taxonomy (NCBI): domain Bacteria; kingdom Pseudomonadati; phylum Pseudomonadota; class Alphaproteobacteria; order Rhodobacterales; family Roseobacteraceae; genus Ruegeria; species Ruegeria sp. AM5. Next base: position 755,703 of record NZ_JBQFXC010000001.1, read on the forward strand.
CACCCTGGCCAATGCGCGGAAGAGCGCCGTCCCGTCAGTGCCTCCGTGGCCCGAATCCGCCGCTCGTTCTGGGTGGGGCATCATGCCTAACACGCGCCGGTTGTGCGATAAAATCCCTGCAATATCGTCGCGCGAACCATTGGGATTTTCGGCATATGTGAAGGCAATGCGATCCTGATCCTTCAACTCGGCCAAGGTCTCATCGTCTGCGAAATAATTGCCATCGTGATGCGCAATCGGGATATCGATCACATCCCCGGCATTGTATCCTTCAGTAAAGGCGCTATCGCTGGTTTCGACCTTGAGTCCGATCGTTTTGCAGATGTATTTCAGACCGGCATTGCGCAACAGCGCGCCAGGTAGAATTCCGGTTTCGGTCAGAACCTGAAAACCGTTGCAGATGCCGACGGCATAGCCACCACGCTCGGTATGCGCGGCCAGCGCTTTACAAATGGGCGATTGCGCCGCAATCGCGCCGCAGCGCAGATAATCGCCGTAAGAAAACCCACCCGGCACACCGACGATATCTATACCCTCGGGCAGCGCGGCATCCTTGTGCCAGACCATATCGACGGAAAAACCGGCCTGCTCGAAGGCAACAGCAAGATCACGATCGCAGTTGGAACCGGGGAAAACGATGACGGCTGCGCGCATGGCGGACCCTCCTAGGTCAGAGAAACTTAGAGCAGTTCGATCTCAAAGCGTTCGATGACCGTGTTGGCCAACAGCTTTTCGCACATCTTGGTTACGTCCGCCTCGGTCGCGCCGTCTGCCAGTTCCAGATCGATCACCTTGCCCTGACGGACACCTTCGACCTGATCAAAGCCCATCGCACCCAATGCGTGACGCACAGCCTCGCCCTGCGGGTCCAGAACCCCGTTCTTGAGCATCACATGCACACGTGCTTTCATTTTCGAGAACTCCACTGATGGACCGCGCATCGATCCGTTTCGTTGGGCGCGGGATACCCCGCTTGGGCTTGTCGGACAACCCTGTCGATATGAGACAGGATCAGTTGATCAGCGTTGGTTTTGTGACATTGCTTTTGGGCAGAACGCCAAGACGGCGGGCGACCTCAGAATATGCATCAGTCAGACTACCCAGATCACGGCGGAACACATCCTTGTCCAGCTTCTGACCGGTTTCGATATCCCATAGACGGCAGCTATCGGGGCTGATTTCGTCCGCAATGATCAGTCGTTGGAAATCGCCTTCGAACACGCGCCCGATCTCGATTTTGAAATCGACCAGACGAATACCAACCGCCAGCATCACGCCGCTCATGAAATCATTAACGCGCAGTGCAAGGCTCAGGATATCGTCCATATCCTGCTGGCTCGCCCAGCCGAATGCCGCAATGTGCTCTTCGGTCACCAACGGATCACCCAGCGCATCGTCCTTGTAGCAGTATTCAACAATCGGGCGCGGCAGTTGAGTACCCTCGGCGATACCGAGGCGTTTGGACATCGATCCGGCGGCATAGTTGCGGACGATCACTTCCAGTGGAATGATCTCACAATTCCGCACAAGTTGCTCCCGCATGTTCAGACGGCGAATGAAGTGCGTCGGAACTCCGATCTGGGCCAGACCGGTCATGAAGAATTCGCTCAACCGGTTGTTCAGAACGCCCTTTCCATCGATCACGTCTTTCTTCTCGGCGTTGAAAGCTGTGGCGTCATCCTTGAAGTACTGCACGATGGTGCCCGGCTCGGGACCTTCATACAGGATCTTGGCTTTACCTTCGTAAATCTTCTTGCGACGCGCCATGAGCGACCTTTCCAGTCTGGGGAAAGGGAATGAGTCCCTTCACGTTGGCGCCCTCATAGTGCAAGCCCCGCTTTCCCGCAAGTTCGCAACCCCGAGAGGCTTTGACGCAGCGCAAATACCTTGCGCACAGGGCGTCGTATAGTCATATCATCAGAAAAGAACATCTAACCCAAGAGGTCCCCAACCAATGACCACATTCGACGAACGTGAAGCCGCGTTTGAAAACAAATTCGCTCATGACGAAAAGATGCAGTTCATCGCTCGGATGCGCCGCAACCGATTTATGGCCGTATGGGCCTCGGCGCTGAAGGGCGAGACCGTGGAACAAGCCCGTAAATACGGGCAGGAACTGGTTCATACCGATCTGCAAAATGTCAGCGAAGACGATGTTGTCGAAGCGGTCAAAGGCTACCTCGGCGATCTCGCGGATGAGGCTAAAATCCGCGAGAAGATGGTCGAACTTCTGGTCGAAGCCAAAGAGCAGGTGATGGCAGAAGCCGAGTCCTGATGCCTGAGCTGCAAAACTCATGATCTTCATGAGTTTTATGAATTTGATTTGACGCCCCGGTCGTGAGACACGGGGCGTCTCATATTTTTACGGGCTGTGGCCCCAATTTTGGAATACTCCAATGACAAACGCGCTCAGCAACCTTTTGGAAACCGTCGACGTCATTCTGGCGGATGGCGCGACCGGGACGAACCTGTTCAACATGGGCCTGCAATCAGGCGATGCGCCGGAATTGTGGAACGTCGATGCGCCTGACAAGATTCGTGCTCTGTATCAGGGCTCGGTCGATGCCGGCAGTGATCTGTTTTTGACAAACACATTTGGTGGAACAGCCGCGCGTTTGAAGTTACACGAAGCCCAGAACCGCGTGGCCGAGCTGAACCGTACTGGCGCTGAACTGGGTCGCGAAGTCGCTGATAAAGCAGGCCGCCCAATCATCGTGGCCGGATCCGTTGGTCCGACCGGCGAGATCATGGAACCTGTCGGTAGCCTCTCACACGCCGAAGCCGTCGAGATGTTTCATGAACAAGCTGAGGCATTGAAGGCCGGAGGCGCAGATGTTCTGTGGCTTGAGACCATAAGCGCGCCGGAAGAATTCCGGGCTGCGGCAGAAGCGTTCGCTCTGGCAGATATGCCGTGGTGCGGCACCATGAGTTTTGACACGGCTGGCCGCACAATGATGGGTGTTACATCTTCTGATCTCGCAATGATCGTGGAAACTCTGCCCAATCCTCCGGTTGCGTTCGGGGCGAATTGCGGCACTGGTGCCTCGGATATACTGCGGACGGTACTTGGGTTCGCTGCCCAAGGAAACGAACGTCCACTGATTTCCAAGGGCAACGCAGGGATCCCGAAATATGTGGACGGTCATATCCATTATGATGGAACGCCTGAACTGATGGGCCAGTACGCCGCCATGGCGCGCGATGCAGGTGCAACGATCATTGGCGGTTGCTGTGGCACTATGCCTGCGCATTTGCGCAAAATGCGCGAGGCGTTAGATAACGGTCCGCGCGGCGAGCGCCCGACCCTGGATCAGATCGTATCGGCGCTTGGTCCGTTTACCTCAGCCTCAGATGGCACTGGGGACGAGGCCGTTCCCGAACGGCGCACTCGTCGCCGCCGCCGGGCCTGATTGAATGATCAGCGCCCTTCGAATTTCGCAGGGCGCTTTTCAAGAAAGGCTACGACGCCTTCGGCAAAGTCTCGGGTACGTCCGCATTCGCCCTGCAGGTGGGCTTCGGCCGCAAGTTGCTGAGGTAACGTTCTATCGTAAGTTCCCCGGATCGCTTGTTTGATCGCGCGAAACCCAGAGGTTGGGCCATTCGCCAAATACGCAGCTCTCTTGCGCCAATGAGCGTCGAACTCATCATCTGCAACCGCTTCCCAGATCAATCCCCATTCATCCGCCTGGCGCGCGCTGATCTTGTCTGCAAACAACGCTGCACCCATCGCTTTGGCAAACCCCATCTGACGCGGCATGAACCAGGTGCCGCCTGCATCGGGCAGCAGACCGATCCGAGCGAAAGCTTGCAGGAAATAGGCGCTTTCGGTTGCGATCACCACATCCGCGCAGAGCGCCAAGTTGGCCCCTGCCCCGGCTGCTGGCCCATTTACCGCCGCAATTGTTGGTACCGGGCAATCATAAACTGCCTCAAGCATCGGTTCGTATTCGTCCCGGAGTGCGCGTTCGAGATCGATCTTGCCTGTGCTCGACGCGTCGCCCAGGTCCTGACCCGAACAGAAGGCGGGTCCTGTCCCCGTCAACACGATCGCGCGCGCACGGCGGGCCGCGTCTTTCATTGCGTAGGTGATTTCGGCCCGCATCTGCGTCGTCAGTGCATTCATCTTGTCCGGTCGGTTCAACGTCAGAACCGCCAGATCATCGGCTATGTCCAGAAGGACTGCTTCGTATTCCATGCAAAACCTCACCTGCGCAGCGTTTTGCAAAACACTGGCGCAAATGTGGAAAAAGGAAAAGAAGAACCGCGCGTCAGTCTTCCAGAATTCGGCGCAGACGCTCTTGTTCTTCCTCACTAAGGCCTTCTGAATGCGCTACTTCCTGATGCTGCGCACGCTTGCGCAAAAAGTTCCACCCCATGCCGGCCGCTATCAGCAGCATGACGGGAGCCGACAGCCATAACAACAGATTGGCGCCGGTCGCGGTAGGTTTCAGCAGCACATATTCGCCATAGCGATCAACGATGAAGTCCACAACTTCTTGATCAGTATCCCCCGCAACCAGACGTTCTCGCACCAAGATACGCAGATCACGCGCAAGTTCAGCATTGCTTTCGTCAATGCTTTCGTTCCGGCACACCAAGCAGCGCAGACCGGTACTGATATCCCGTGCTCGTGTCTCGAGCGCCGGGTCGTCAAGCACTTCATCCGGCTGAATAGCCATGATGGGGGATGCAATCAGCAGAAGGATAACAAGCAGGCGCTTCATTCGGCAGGAACCCCGCTTGCAGGCGTTTTCCGTGCACCGGCTGCAACACGGAAACGGCGATCCGACAGGCTGAGCACACCGCCCAGAGCCATGAGGATACATCCGCCCCAAATCCAGTTGGCCAGAGGTTTGATATAGGTTCGCATCACCCAGCCGCCATCAGCTTGTTGATCCCCGATCACAACATATAGATCGCGCAGAAAGCGGTAGTCGATTGCAGCCTCAGTTGTCGGCATCCGTGCCACAGGGTAGTCGCGCTTTTCCGGGTTAAGGGTCGCGATATAGCGCCCGTCCTTCTCAACAAGCACATCCGCCATGGTTGAGAAATAGTTCGGCCCCTGTACCTGACGCACATCTTGCAACGTCAACGTAAACTGCCCCACATCAAAAGGCTGACCCGGTTGAGCGACACGAATATCCTCCACTTCCCAAGCGGTTAGGCCTGCGATGGCAAACATGGTGACACCCAAACCACTATGGGCCACCGCCTTACCCCAGTCTGCGCCGGGCAGTCGAAACAGGCGTCCAAAACTGCCTTTGCGGCCAGTGCGGCTCCAAAGATCGACGATGGCGCCGAAGGTGATCCACGCCCCCAGGAACAAGCCCACGGGTCCCAATGCGCTGCGTCCGGTCTGCATCACCCAGACCAGTATCGCGATCGTGACCGCCAGCACAAATACATAGCGCAAAGACCATGTCGCCCGGCTTAGCTTGCCCCGCTTCCAAGGCAGCATTGCGCCGACGGGAAGAACGATTCCGAGGGCGACCATGAATGGTGTAAATGCAGCATTGAAGAACGGCGCGCCCACCGAGAGTTTTCTATCGAACGCCATCTCGGCCACCATTGGCCACATTGTGCCAAAGAATACGACAAAACAGCTAACTGCCAACAAGATGTTGTTCAGAACCAAAGCACTTTCGCGGCTGACCATTCCGAAGACACCCTTCGCCTCCATCGCCTGCGCGCGTGCAGCAAACAGGGTCAACGCACCGCCGGTAAAGATGATCAGGATGAACAGGATAAATACGCCACGCTCAGGATCATTGGCAAAAGCATGGACCGAAGTCAGCAGCCCCGATCTCACGATAAAGGTCCCGATCAGAGAAAACCCAAACGCGATAATCGCAAGCAAGATCGTCCAGCTTTTCAACGCCTCGCGTTTTTCCACCACGATGGAGGAATGCAATAGAGCGGCCGCCAGTAGCCAAGGCATAAAGCTGGCGTTCTCAACAGGATCCCAGAACCAGAACCCGCCCCAGCCCAATTCGTAGTAGGCCCACCAGGATCCAAGCGCGATACCGATCGTCAGGAAGACCCAAGCCGCCAATGTCCAAGGCCGAACCCAACGCCCCCAAGCCGCGTCCACCCGGCCCTCGATCAATGCAGCAACGGCAAAACTGAACGCCATGCTGAGGCCGACATAGCCCAGATACAGGAATGGCGGATGGAAGGCCAAACCGGGGTCCTGCAGCAGCGGGTTCAGGTCCCGTCCATCGAACGGAGGAAGAGGCAGTCGGTCAAACGGGTTCGATGTGAAGAGGATAAAGGCATAGAAAGCCACTCCGATCGCGGCCTGAACGGCCAGCACCCGCGCCTTTAAGGTCGGAGGCAAGCCAGCGCCGAATATGGCGGCCATCGCGCCGAATATCGCTACAATCAGGACCCATAACAGCATCGAACCTTCATGGTTTCCCCAGGTCCCGGTGATCTTGTAGAGCATCGGTTTTGCCGAATGGCTATTCTCGACCACGATCCGCAACGAGAAGTCAGACGTGGTAAACGCCCAGACCAGCGCACCAAAGGAAAAGGCGGCCAAGATGAACTGCGTGATGGCGGCCGGTTCAGCGAAAACCATCCACCCGTTCCAACGGTTGGCAGCCCCGATCAACGGCACCACAGTTTGGACGATGGCAACGAGGAAGGCTAAGATAAGTGCGAAATGGCCGAGTTCTGTAATCATGGCCTGCTTATACTGCGGCACCGGTGCAAGTGCCATTCACATTCGCCTCGGATCACCGCACATAATGTCGCGCCTCAGGTCTTTCGTAGCCGCTTCCAGTCCTCCAATGCAGGGTTCGAATCCGGCTGGTTGACTGCTTCGGCCAACGATGCGTCCGAGCCAGTATCGGCGACACCCGGACTGTCATCGCGCAACCCGCGGATCGTTTCAAGATTGGCGATCACCTCAGGCGCCCTCAGCATTGTCGCGCTGATTTCTCTTTGAAAATCCTGCGCTTTGATCTGATGCCGCGCGCCAAAGTAAAACGACACGATCACCCCTAACAGCCACCACAGTGGCTCTGGCACCAGCGCAATTCCCTGCATACGTGCTGCGAACCACAGCGGATCGATCATGGCGGCCAGAAACAAACCCAATGTTCCCAAAGCCAGCGCCGGTCGCGGAAGGCGATTCAGCCCATCCATGAATCGATCAAACCTGGTTTTGCTTGGAGCTTGGAATTCAGTGCCGAATTGCGCCATGGCCGCACCGCGCAGTTCGACAGAACGCTCGGCACCGCTTTCTACATTTTCGCGAAACACTTCCGCAGTTTCGCGAACCACATTGCGACCTCCGCCAAACAAGAGCGCCAACAAACCCGAGATCAAACCCATCCTGAAACCCTTTTCTGAAACGCGTCCTCGCTCAGATGATACTTGGGCGATAAAAACTCTTCGGCACGCTTGATCCATCCGCCTTTGCCGCCCGCGCGATTTCTGGCATATTTGCGAAGAGCGATCCGCCGGTCTGCTAAACGGAAGTAATAGTTTCGTCTTGCGACCCCATAGGCATCGCGAAACACCAGAGGCTTTGGACTAGCCGCCTCGCGGCTCGCCTGCGCAGTCTGAGGGCCGATGACCCCGTCAACCGTAATGTCATACTCCATCTGCCACAGCAGGTTCTGCAGGATTTTCACCGCTTGAGCTCCTGCATTGACGTACATGTCGAACACGGATGCCTGTACGGCTTCCGGCAGCACCTGAAGGCGTGGTTTCTCAAAATAGTGTTCCAGAAAAATATCGACGGCCTGCGCTTTGCTAAGCATGCGCACGTCTTGTTGCGTCACCGAACCATCTCGGTCCAGATCGAGACCCAATCGGCGCATGGTATAGATCGTCACACCGTATTTCGTGGCACCACCGGGATCATCGGGATCATCCACAAAACCACCTTCCCGCGCCACGATCCCTTTTGCAATCTGCCGCACTGTCCGCATTGCCGCCCCCTCTGCCAAACTTTGGTAAACGGTCGGACAATTTCGTTAACACCACTGCAAAACAAAGGGCGCTGCCTACCTTAGCACGCAACGCCCCGCTTCTTCTGTTTAGAAATTTTAACGCCAATGGCATTCAGCGATGCTGCATTCAGCTATCGCCTGATTCCTGATAAACGCCTTGCTCTTTTAATGCGTCCACAACCTCTTTGGGCATGTAGGTTTCATCGTGTTTCGCAAGGATTTCAGTGGCTTCAAAGACTCCATTCACATAACTTCCGGTGCCCACCATACCCTGATTTTCCGAGAACAGATCAGGCAGAACACCGGTAAAAGCGACCTTTACGCTTTCACCGCCGTCGGTCACGACGAAATGCACAGTCTCACCCTGCCCGCGAATGATCGAACCTTCTTCGACCAATCCACCGATACGGAACACCTCGGTCGGTTTCGGCGGTTCTGCAATCACCTGACTGGGTGAGCGGAAAAAGTTGATGCCATCACGCATCGCATATCCGATCAGACCCGTCGCCAGTATCAGGGCCGCAACAGCCACTAGAATGACTTGTACACGACGACGTTTCTTAAGCGTTTTCATACCGTCCTCACGGGAACAAGGGGGCCATCATCAGACCCAGGGTTTCATCCTCACCTAACATCAGGTTGGCGTTCTGCAAGGCTTGCCCGCTGCTACCTTTTGTCAGGTTATCCAATGCTGCCACCACGATTGCACGGCGTTCGATCCGATCTCCAACGACACCGATATGGCAGAAGTTCGACCCCCGCACATGGTGGGTTGAGGGCGTCTCGCCAAATGGCAGCATCTCAATAAAGGGCTCGGCTTCATAGGCCGATTGAAGTGTCTCATACACGCTCTGCGGGTCACCCTTTACATAGGTTGTGGCCAGAATACCCCGGTTGGCTGGGATCAGGTGCGGTGTGAACTGCACATGCACGGTTCTTCCAGCCAGTTCCGTGAATTCCTGATCAAACTCGCCCAGATGCCGGTGCGTCCCGCCAACGGCATATGCGTTCGCCCCTTCACTGAGTTCTGCGTGCAATAGATTCTCTTTCAGCGCCCGACCTGCGCCCGAGACCGCGCATTTCAGGTCCAGAATAATGTCATCCAGATCAATCACACCCGCCGATATCAGCGGACGCAGCACATACTGACCCGTCGCGGCATTGCATCCGGTCCCGGCAACCAGCCGAGCGCCGCGGATTTCGTCACGGTAGAACTCGGTCAGACCATAAACCGCCTCTTCCTGATGCCCAAGCGCGGCATGTGAATTCCCATACCACTTCTTGTATTCGTCGCCATCGCGAAGTCGAAAATCTGCTGACAGGTCAACAATTTTCAAGGTGTTGGGCAGTTCGCGAATGACTTCCTGACTGGTCTTGTGCGGCAGAGCGCAGAAACACAGGTCGATTTGGCTAAAGTCGATCTCGGAAATCTTGCAAAGCGCCGGCAAATCCATATGGCGCAGATGCGGAAATACCTGCGCCATTGTCTGTCCAGCCTTCCGCTCGGCGGCCAGAGCTTTGATTTCCATACTCGGATGCCCGGCGATCAGCCGCACGAGTTCCGCGCCGGTGTAACCAGAAGCGCCAAGAATTGCGATTTTGTGGGTCATGTCAGACCTCTTTCATTCATGTGTCACATGGGGTGACCGCCGCTGTGACGGTCAACGAATTACGGAATCGGAAAAGCGCCGTCCTTGACCTAGGTCAGGCGGCTTCAAAGGTGATTTGTCGTCGGAGGAACTGAGTCGCGCGATCCGTCACAACGCCCGGCTTACCCGTTGTCAGGAAGCCATCAGTGCCCTCACCCAGCATATTCGGATGCCGTTGCAAGTAGTCTGCAAGGCTTTCCGCAACCAGATCACCCTGGCTATAGACTTTCACATCCGGTCCGAGCGCCTGCTGAAACGTCTCTGCCATCAGCGGGTAATGCGTACAGCCCAGAATGGCTGCTTGCGGTTCCGGCATCTTGCGCTTCAGAGCATCCACATGGCTGCGTACCAAAGCCTCGGCCAAGATCATGTCGCCCTCTTCGATGGCGTCCACAACCCCGCCGCAGGCTTGCGCCTCGACATCAACCCCTATCGCCCGAAACGCCAGCTCCCGCTGAAACGCACGGCTCGACACTGTCGCGGGCGTCGCAAACAGCGCAACATGCTGCACCTGAACCTCACGCGGTGGAGAGTTGTCGCCCCATTGCCGTTCAGTCAGCGCCTCAATCAAAGGCACAAATACGCCCAGTACACGCTTTCCTTCTGGCACGCCCGCTTCTTGCATCCGACGCAGGGCGGCGGCGCTTGCGGTATTGCAGGCCAGAATCACCAGATTGCAACCGCGATCCCAAAGGTCCTGCACAGCGTTTCGTGTCAGGTTAAAGATATCCTCGGCATCGCGCACACCATAAGGCGCATGCGCGCTGTCCGCGAAATAAAGGAAATCAACGTCGGGCAGACGTTTCTGCGCGGCGTTCAGGACGGTCAAACCACCCAATCCGGAATCAAAGATACCTACTGCCATTTGCCCCTTCAGGCGCGATGCCGTTCCTCGAATTCATAGCCATAGTCATAAGACTTCAATGGCTCTGGAGACAGCTCATACGTGGCTTTGCGCAGGAAATCCATCATCTTGCGCGTATCCTTGCCCAGCGGGTCCAGAATGTCGCGCCCAATGGGGTCTCCTACAACCACTCGGACAGGGGTATCGACACGTTTCTTGAACTCTTTGATCAGCAACCCCATCCGCAGAGTGTTGTGTAGATGGCTGGCAATCTGGAACAAACGCGAGGTGTGACCATCGAAGAAAACCGGCACAACGGTCGCATTGGATTTGGCAACCATCCGCGCTGTAAATCCGCGCCACCCTGGATCCATCGGATGAGAAAATGGCTTGGCCGCAGTGCTGACGGTGCCACCCGGGAAGATCCCGATTGCACCACCATCGCTTAGGTAGTTCAGAGCGGTTTTGCGGGTCGCAAGATTCAGCTTCATCGCATTTTTTGTGGCATCAAACGAAATAGGCAGCACGATGCTGTTCAGGTCTTCAGCTTTGCGAAAAACATGATTGGCGAGAATGCGAAAGTCTGTCCGAGTCTGAGACAGGATGTGTCCCATTATTAGCCCGTCTAGAATGCCATAAGGATGGTTCGCAATCAGGATCAATGGCCCATCTTTTGGGATGTTCGACAACGCACCGCCAACCACGTCTAATGTCAGCCCATATCGATCCACCATTACGGACCAAAAATCACGCCCCTGTGCGACCTCCTGCTCATACCCGTCAGCGCGGCGGATAAGACGCAGACGACCGGTCGTGTTTTCCATCAGCTTGATCACTATACGCCCGCTCCGCGTTTCTGCGGAATGGGCGTAAGAGATGTCACGAGCGACGTGATGACGCGAGGGCATTGGCTACTCCGGTTTGCTGCCGCTTAGATAAGGCCGGGTAGACATTTTGCATAGGTTTGATGACAAGCTTGTAAAGCCTCACTCTGCCGCAGCTTTCATCTGAGGCCCGCCATCGCGAATAACAGCCAACAATTCCTCGCGCCGTTTCGCAGCCTTAGCCTCATTGGCGACCAAAACCGGACCGAAACCGCGAATGTCCAATGGCAGAGCCGCAAGGGCCGCGATCGCATCACTGGTTTCGGGCGTCAGACTGGGCAAAACCTCTTTCATGTCCTTTTCATACTGGCGGATCAGAGCACGCTCCATTTTGCGCTCTGTCGTGTAGCCAAAGATATCCAGCGGAGTGCCGCGCAAACCTTTCAGCTTGGCTAGAACCTTCAACGGACCAAGAAACCACTCTCCGAACGCTTTCTTGGCCGGGCGTCCATTGTCGCCCTTCGTCCCCAGGGTTGGCGGCGCAAGATGGAAGGTCATCTTAAAGTCACCATCAAACTCGGCCTCCGCCTTCTGGCGACTGTCGAGCAGCAATCGGGCGACTTCATATTCATCCTTATATGACAAAAGCTTATGGTAGCCTTTGGCAATAGCCTCACGAACGTGTTGATCTTCAACGCTGTCGACGAGCTTGCGATAACGTTTCGCCAACCGCTTATTCTGATAGTCGATCAGGTGCGCAGCGCGGAAATCGATCACTTGATCGAGGGTCTTTGGCAACTCTTCCACGTTGGGGCGCAAAATATTAGCCACGTCGTCAGGGTGGGTCACCGCCCAGCGACCAACTTCAAAGGCGCGTTTGTTGCGCTCGACCGCCGCACCATTCAACTCAATAGCACCCATTATCGCTTGGTGACTGATCGGTAGCAGACCACGCTGCCAGGCTGCGCCAAAGACCATCATATTGGAATAGATCGAGTCGCCCATCACGGCTCGCGCCAGATCGGTGGCATCGAAAAGGGACACCCCATCTTTCAACCGCGCCTGCAGCGCAAGCTGCAATTGATCGCTGGGGATTGTGAATTCTGTATCGCGCGTGAAGTCACCGGTGATAATCTCATGACTGTTCACAACGGCGCCGGTCTGGCCGGTTTGCGTGAGGCCAAGCGTCTTGGCCCCGGCCGATACCACCAGATCACCGCCGATCAGCGCATGCGCCTCGCCGGTGGCAACACGGATCGCGCTGATATCTTCGGGCCGGTTGGCCAGACGGCAATGGATATGTACGGCGCCGCCCTTCTGTGCGAGGCCAGCCATTTCCATCATACCGGCACCCTTGCCGTCGATTTGTGCGGCTTGCGCCAGAACCGCCCCGATGGTGACAACGCCTGTGCCACCAACGCCGGTGATCACGACATTATGGGTGCCGTTGATCTGTGGCAAAACGGGGTCCGGTAGGTCGGGCAAGTCGAGGTCGGTCGTCGCCTCTTTGCGGATTTTCGCCCCTTCAACGGTTACAAAAGACGGGCAGAACCCGTTCAAGCAGGAAAAATCCTTGTTGCAGCTTGACTGATCAATCGCACGCTTGCGGCCAAGTTCGGTCTCTTTCGGTACGATGGAAACGCAGTTCGACTGAACGCCGCAATCTCCGCAACCCTCACAGATATCGGTATTTATGAACACTCGCTTATCGGGGTCGGGGAACGTGCCGCGCTTGCGTCTCCTGCGCTTTTCAGCTGCGCAGGTCTGGACATAAACAATGACCGATACACCATCGATTTCGCGGAATTTTTCCTGAACCTGCATCAGTTTTGAACGCTCGAACGTCTCAACGCCCGAAGTCAACGCACCAAAATTCACATCTTCTTTTTCGTCGTAAACGACAGCGACGTTGCTGACACCCATCGCGCGGACCTCGGCGACGATGCGTTCGGCACTTAGCCCACCTTCGTTCTCCTGACCTCCGGTCATCGCAACGGCGTCGTTATAGAGGATCTTAAAGGTGATATTTGTACCTGCAGCCAGTGCCGCCCGGATCGCCTGCACGCCGGAATGGTTATAGGTGCCATCGCCGAGGTTTTGGAACACATGTTGTGTGGTTGAAAACGGAGCCTCGCCAATCCAGTTCGCCCCTTCGCCGCCCATCTGGGTGAAACCGGTGGTTTCGCGATCCATCCACTGCACCATGTAGTGACAGCCAATCCCGGCATAGGCTCGGCTGCCATCAGGCAGCTTGGTTGAACTGTTATGCGGACATCCAGAACAAAAGTATGGTAAACGCACCGCGATTTCCTGCGCATTGTCAGCCCGGCGCGCTTCGGACAGCGCCTCCAGTCCCGCACGAACGCCATCTGTATCGCGCCCCTCTTCGATTAGGATCTCACCCAGCTTCTCGGCAATCATGATCGGGTCAAGCGCCCCTCGGGTCGGGAACAGTTCTTCGCGGTGCAGCGTCCCCGCGCCGCCTTTGTACCAGCCATAAACACGGCGCCCACGACGGTCGTCAAAGATCGCTTCTTTAACCTGAACTTCGATCAGCTTGCGCTTTTCCTCGACGATCACGATCAGATCCAGCCCCTCAGCCCAATCGTGGAAGCCCTTCATATCCAAAGGGAAAGTCTGACCGATCTTATAGGTGGTAATGCCTAGCCGTTCGGCCTCATCCGCGTTGATGTTCAGCAGAGACATGGCATGAGTCAGATCAAGCCAGTTCTTACCCGCCGCCACAAACCCAATCTTGGCGCCCGGTTTTCCCCAGACCCTCTTGTCTAGCTTGTTGGCGTGCGAAAAGACCTCTGCCGCAAAGCGCTTGTGGTCAATTACGCGCGCTTCCTGCAGATGCGGCGTATCACCCAGCCGAATATTCAGCCCACCCTCTGGCATATCGAATTGAGGGGTGACCAGCTGCATTCGGTCAGGGCGGCCATCTACGACGGAAGTCACTTCGATCGTGTCTTTCATCGTTTTCAGCCCGACCCAGACCCCGGCGAAGCGGCTGAGCGCAAATCCATAGATGCCATAGTCCAGGATTTCTTGCACACCTGCCGGGCTGACCACGGGCATATACATGTCCACCAGTGACCATTCCGACTGATGTAAAACGGTGGAGCTTTCACCCGTGTGGTCATCGCCCATGGCCATCAATACACCGCCATGTTGCGCCGTGCCCGCCATATTGGCATGGCGCATCACATCACCGGATCGATCTACGCCCGGCCCCTTGCCATACCAGAGTCCAAAAACACCATCGAATTTTCCGTCGCCACGCAGCCCCGCCTGTTGGCTGCCCCATAATGCGGTTGCGGCCAGATCTTCGTTCAATCCGAATTGAAAGGTGACATCCTTTTCGGCAAGTTGCTTTTCTGCACGAGACATCTGAAGGTCTACAGCCCCAAGCGGAGACCCCCGATAGCCTGTGACCAGACCTGCTGTGTTCAATCCCGCCGCAGTGTCTCGTACTTTTTGCATCAGCATCAAACGCACCAGTGCCTGCGTGCCGTTCAAAAGAACCGGGCTTTTGGACAGGTCGAACCGGTCGTTGAGTGAAATTTTCGGCTGACTCATCTGACGTCTCCCCTCGTCGGATTAGTGTGCTTTATTCTCGTGCATATTAGGTCATAAATACTGACCTGTATAGTGATTTTACTCTATTCCGTAACGATTTCCGGGTTTCATTGTGGAATTTGTTACCTGTTTCATATAGGGCTGCGCGAGGATAACGAAAGTTGCGGCGATGGATTGGGACAAGCTCAGAATATTTCACGCGGTTGCAGACGCTGGCAGCCTCACACACGCGGGAGACAAGCTCAATTTATCTCAATCCGCGGTGAGCCGTCAGATCCGCGCGCTTGAAGAATCACTCGATGCAACCTTGTTCCACCGCCATGCACGCGGCCTGATTCTGACAGAACAAGGCGAATTGCTGTTCGATGCCACGACGGCCATGCTGAAACGTCTGGATGCCGCTGCAGCGCGCATCCGGGATAGTGAAGATGAGGTCTTTGGCGTACTGAGGGTGACCACCACCTTCGGGTTCGGCACGCTGTGGCTCGCCCCGCGCCTACCGAAGCTCTATGAACAGTATCCTGACCTCAATATCGACCTCATGCTTGAAGAGCGGGTATTGGATCTGCCAATGCGTGAAGCCGATGTGGCCATCCGCATGAAAGAGCCCAGCCAGGCCGATCTCGTGCGCAAACGGCTGATGACTGTGCAGATGCTGCTCTATGCAACGCGCAGCTATTTGGATGCTCATGGTGGGGCGCCTGAAACGCTGGAAGACATTTCCAAGCACCGATTGATCTGCCAAACGCCCGCAGCCCCTCAGGTTGGGGCAAGTGCGTCGATGGTTCGTCACCTTATGACATACAATCCCGGCTCGTTGCTGACCGTAAACAACTATTTCGGCGTTCTTCAGGGCGTGCTGCATGATCTGGGTATCGGAGTACTTCCTGATTATGTGACAGAGGACTTCCCGGATCTGGTCCCCGTCATGTCAGACATCGAAAGTGCTGATGTGCCGGTTTACCTCGCCTACCCCGAAGAATTGCGTCATTCCAAACGGATAGCGGCATTTCGGGACTTTGTGCAGGATGAGATAATCGCCCATCGCAAACAGCTAAGGCAATTGGGCAAGCTATAGCCATGCACTCAAAGCATAGCGGGCATGACGCCGGGGTCTGCTAATAGACCTTGATCGTTAATAAACTGATCCCTAAATGAGCACATGAAGGCGGTGATGCTGAAACGCTCATCATCTTCATACCTCCCTGTTGGACTACGGCCGAGCTTAGTGCTCGGCCTTTTTTTTGCGCCAGGCTGATGCAATTCAGTGGAAAGCACTGGGAAAATCCAACGCGTAGGCCTATGATCCCGAAAAAACACCTAAATTTCGTGTTCGAGGGCTAATTCATGTTCCACTCATTCCGCCTATTGTTGGCGATGATTTCAGTCTTGTTCCTGGCCGTGCCACTTCATGCACAAGACACAAGCACAACCGCTACAGTTGAAATTCCCGAAGATCTGACGCCAGAACAGGTTGATGATCTGGTTGCGCGCATGTCTGACGACCAGGTACGGGCAATCCTTCTGGAACGCCTTGACGCTGTTGCCGAAAAGCAAGCGGCGGAAAAGGAAGGTCAGGAAGACCCGCTGACCGAGCTCAATGAGATCTGGGCAGAAATGGTCGCATCCTGGACACATGTTCTGACCACAGTTCCCAATATCATCAGTGCGCAAATCACTGCATTTAGCAATTTCTCTGACAAATTGGGGGGCGCTGGTGTTCTGACGCTAATGGGGCTGGTGCTCTCGGTCCTGATAGTCGGCTTCATTGCTGAGAAGCTATTCATTTTCCTGACCCGCCGCTGGCATGAGGCAACCGAGCCCTCGGGTGACGCTGATCTCAGAGGCGCTGTAAACTACCTGTTCCGCCGATTTTGCCGCGAAATTGCAGGGCTTATCGTATTCTACGTCGTCATTCGGGCGATTGGCCGAGGATTGCTGAGCCCCGAGCAGATCATCTATGCAGCCCCATTTGTATTCTACCTAATCTGGGTGCCGCGTCTGGGGGCAGCAGTCTCGCGCTTTGTTCTTGCGCCGCAAAAGCCACAATTCCGATTGGTAAACATTGACGACCACTGGGCAAAATACCTGCATCGCAACCTGATCGGTCTGCTGATCCTTATCGGCTTTACCTTGTTCGTACTAAGGTTCAACGCGCTGAACGGGGTTACCGGCGATCAAACGCGCATCGGTTTCTGGCTGAACGCTGCAATCCACGTCTATATTGGCATAATCGCCTGGACAGCGCGCGAAGGTTTGTCACAGATGATGCTGGGTACCGACCCGGACCACACCAAGTTCGACGAAGAAGTCGCGCGGTATTACCCGTATTTTGCAATCGGCGTTTCTGTCGTGATTTGGCTGCTGGTCGAATTCCTGGTGGCACAACGCAACCCGGCGCTGATCCGCGTGTTGTCCGGTGGAGCGCATTTCACAACCATGTTCTGGCTGTTGATTGCACCTGCACTTGATACATTGATACGTGGTTTGGTGCGTCACCTGCAGCCGCCAATGTCGGGCGAAGGGCCATTAGCAGAACGCGCCTATCGATCGGCCAAGCGCAGCTATATTCGCATCGGTCGGGTGATTGCTGGCCTCTTCGTCGTCTTCATGATTTCCCGTGTTTGGCAGCTTGATCTGCGCCATGTTGCGTCCGCAGGTATCGGTGCCGAAGTTGGCGGCGCAATCATCGAGTTCCTGCTGATCATCGCTGTCGGCTACATCCTGAACGAGATCGTCTCGCTATGGATTAACCGTCGTCTGGCCAAGGAACAGACAGCGGCCGAGGAGCTGGATGAAGAAGCCGGCGGAGAAGGTGGCGGCGCAGGTGGTTCGCGTCTGGCGACCGTCCTGCCCTTGTTGCGGATTACCGCACAAGTCACCATCTCGGTGATCTTCGGCCTACTAGCCCTGAGCGCCTTGGGCATCAACATCACGCCGCTGCTGGCTGGTGCTGGTGTTTTGGGTCTGGCCATCGGCTTTGGTGCGCAGAAACTGGTGGCCGATATCGTAGGCGGCATCTTCTTCCTGATCGATGACGCATTCCGCGTCGGCGAATATGTCGATGTCGGCGGGACCATGGGAACGGTCGAGAAAATTTCGATCCGCTCAATGCAGCTTCGCCACCATCGTGGTCCAGTCCACACTATACCTTATGGCGAGATTCAAAAGCTCACCAACTTCAGCCGTGACTGGGTGATCATGAAGTTGAAATTTACTGTGCCGTTCGACACCGACCCCAACAAGGTCAAGAAGATCTTCAAGAAGATCGGTGCCGAGATGATGCAGGACGAGGTTCACAAGGATGGTTTCCTGCAGCCCTTCAAATCTCAGGGTGTGTTCGACTTTGACGATGTCGGCATGATCATCCGCGGAAAGTTCATGGCCAAACCGGGCAAGCAGTTCACCCTGCGCAAGGAAATCTTCAACCGGGTGAAAGCCGCGTTCAACGCAAACGGTATCGATTTTGCCCGCCGCGAGGTGCGTGTCGCCATCCCGGGGCTGGATGAGGCCGAGAACATGACCGAAGAACAAAAAGCAGCCGTCGGCGCAGCCGCCGCTGATGCGGTCAACAAGGGGCAAGACCCCGCCTGACACCGAGGCTTCGACACGTTTCAGCCGCTAGCTGAAACCACGCCTTAAGCATTAGAAATCGGAACCGGTCTTGTGGCCGGTTCCGTTTTTTATTGTCTGATAGCCCCTGTGCGGGTTTGGCCCTTTCCTCAGGCGGCCCATTGCCCTAAAAGGCCCGCAATCTCGGCCCACTTGGACACAGGACAGAAGATGCAAGAGCCCGCCATCACACCCGATCTGATTGCCGCACACGGGCTCAAGCCCGAGGAATACGACATGATCCTCGAGATCATCGGGCGCGAGCCGACCTTTACCGAACTTGGCATCTTCTCAGCGATGTGGAACGAGCATTGTTCTTATAAGTCGTCGAAGAAATGGTTGCGCACGCTGCCAACCTCGGGCCCTCAGGTCATTTGCGGCCCCGGTGAGAACGCGGGCGTCGTTGATATTGGCGACGGTCATGCCGTAGTGTTCAAGATGGAGAGCCACAACCACCCCTCGTATATCGAGCCCTATCAGGGCGCGGCGACCGGCGTGGGCGGCATTCTGCGGGATGTCTTCACCATGGGCGCGCGGCCCATCGCCTCGATGAACGCGTTGTCCTTTGGTGAGCCCGGCCACCACAAGACGCGCCAGCTGGTGAATGGCGTGGTGGAAGGCATTGGCGGCTACGGCAACTGCTTCGGCGTGCCTTGCGTGGGTGGCGAAGTTCGGTTCCACCCGGCCTATAACGGCAACTGCCTTGTGAACGCGTTTGCCGCTGGTCTGGCTGACAGTGACAAGATTTTCTACTCGGCCGCGTCCGGCGTTGGGATGCCCGTCGTTTATCTGGGTGCAAAAACCGGTCGTGATGGCGTGGGTGGTGCGACCATGGCATCGGCCGAATTCGATGACACCATCGAAGAAAAACGCCCCACCGTTCAGGTCGGCGACCCCTTCACCGAAAAGCGCCTGATGGAGGCGACGCTGGAACTGATGCAGACCGGTGCCGTGATCTCGATCCAGGACATGGGCGCAGCGGGCCTGACCTGTTCTGCCGTGGAAATGGGCGATAAGGGCGGCCTTGGTGTGCGCCTTGATCTGGAAAACGTGCCTCAGCGCGAAGAGAACATGACGGCCTATGAGATGATGTTGTCGGAGTCTCAGGAACGCATGCTGATGGTCCTCAAACCCGAGCTTGAGGCTGAGGCCCGCGCCGTGTTCGAGAAGTGGGACTTGGACTTTGCCATCGTTGGCGAAACTATTGCCGAAGACCGTTTCCTGATCATGCACAATGGTGAGGTCAAAGCCGATCTGGTCCTGTCAAAACTGTCCTCGACCGCGCCTGAATACGACCGCCCGTGGGAACCAACCCCGGAAGCCGAAGAATTGACGGATGTCCCCCAGATCGATCCGATCGATGGTCTGCGCGCCCTGCTCTCTTCGCCCAACTACGCGGGCAAGCAATGGGTCTATGAACAATACGACACCATGGTCATGGCGGATTCGACCCGCACGCCGGGTCTGGGCGCTGGCATGGTCCGTGTGCATGGCACCGACAAGGTGCTGGCCTTCACCAGCGACGTAACCCCGCGCTATGTCCGCGCAAACCCGGTTGAGGGCGGCAAACAAGCGGTGGCCGAGGCTTATCGCAACCTGACTGCCGTGGGGGCCAAACCGCTTGCCACCACAGACAACCTGAACTTCGGTAACCCCGAAAAGCCCGAAATCATGGGCCAGTTCGTCGGCGCGATCCAGGGTATCGGTGCCGCCGTTGGCGCGCTGGATATGCCCATCGTGTCGGGCAACGTCTCACTTTATAACGAGACCGACGGTCAGGCGATCCTGCCGACGCCCACCATCGGCGCGGTCGGCCTGCTGCAACATTCCGATGAGATTATCGGCAACGAAGTGCGCGAAGGTCATGTCGTACTGGTGATCGGTGAGACGAATGGTCATCTGGGTCAGTCCGCCCTTCTGGCCGAGGTTTTCAACCGGGAAGATGGCGACGCGCCGCATGTCGATCTGGACGCGGAACAGCGCAATGGTGAGTTCATCCGCGCCAACCGCGAAATGATCAAGGCTTGCACCGATCTGGGCGACGGCGGGCTTGCTTTGGCGGCTTTTGAGCTGGCTGAGGCCGCCGGCGTTGGTATCTGCCTCGACGATGCGTCGACCGAGTTCCTGTTCGGCGAAGATCAGGCCCGCTATCTGGTCGCCTGTAACTTTGATCAGGCCGAGGCGCTGATGATCGCGGCCGGTCAGGCCGGTGTCCCGCTGGTCTCGGTTGGCCGGTTTACCGGTGACAGCGTGAAGATCGGCAATTCCGAAGCCCCGCTGGCTGAACTGACCGAGACCTTCCGTCAGAGCTTTGCCGCCGCGGTCGCCTGATAAATCGTCTCTTCCGAATTCCAGAATTCCCGCGTCTTCCATAGGCGCGGGATTCGCGTATCTGAAAGATGCTCGACATCTTGCACGCCCGCTCCCATCACTCTACATCTTGGGAAAGACCTACAGGAGTGAACCTACATGCCGATGAGCGCCCACGAGATTGAAACCCTGCTGCGCGAAAGCTTTCCCAATGCGGAAATTCAGGTTGGTGGCAGCGATGGCGTGCACATGTCCGCCATGGTCGTGGACGAAAGCTTTCGCGGCAAAAACCGCGTTCAGCAACAGCGTGCGGTTTACGCTGCGCTGAAAGGCAAGATGGATGGATCTGATGGGGAATTGCACGCGCTGGCGTTGACGACGAAGGTACCTGAATGACACAGAACTACTTTCAAAAAAGCGCCTAAGTGGCTTTGAAAAGATGAGTGGCTGGCCCTTCTGGATATCTCTTCTTGGTGCATTGATAGTTGTCGCCGCCCTCATCGAAGCCTATGTCAAACGCAACAGAAAACGAAAACTGTCGGATATGCGCCCTGACCCCGATACGCTTAGCAAGGTTGGGGGAATTGAACGATACGGGCTTGATCCGGTGACGCTTGCACAAGCAGAACACCGGCGGCTTGAAGAAGAAGGATGGGCACCTGAACTGCCCGATAACCGAACGACCGCCGCGCAAGCGGATGAAAAGGAAAAGCAAGATGAGCGACGTTAAGACCCAGATCGACGAAACCGTCAAAGCCAACGATGTGGTGCTTTACATGAAAGGCACCAAAGAGATGCCGCAGTGCGGGTTCTCATCCCGGGTGGCCGGTGTTCTGAATTACATGGGTGTCGAATACACCGATGTGAACGTTCTGGCTGACGAAGCTGTGCGCCAGGGCATCAAGGACTACTCCGACTGGCCAACCGTACCTCAGCTTTATGTCAAAGGCGAGTTTGTCGGCGGTTGCGACATTATCACTGAAATGACGCTGTCGGGTGAGCTAGACACACTGTTCGATGAAAACAGTGTGGGCTATAACAAAGACGCTGCGGACAAAATCCGCGAAGCAAACGCGTAAGCTATCGGCTGCTACAGTCCTTGAACAATACGAGTTCCGGGGCTGTGTCGCCTTCGGCCTGATGGCTGATCGTGGCATCCCACCCCTTGGAGCGCAGGGTGTATGTCCCTGCCCCTCCGACGGATTCATACCGGATGCCCGAGCCGCTTGGAACCTGTTTCATGGGGATCAACTGATCATCGATCATCATCGCAGCCGCCCCATCGCCATTTGAGGCGTTAAAGTAGGACACCGGCACTTGCGTGTTGTTTTCACAGGTAAACGTCACGGACAGAATGTCGATATCGGCCTTTGCCATCGTGCCAGTCAGCGAGACGACGGCCGCGCAAAAGGCCATTCGGGCGATCGGCATTAGGCCGTCCTTTCTTCAATGACTGCCGCCAGGGCTTCGGCGCGCGCCGCCATTTCAGCCAGCGTATCCGTGACAGATGGCGGCACTACCGCGACCTCGATCCGTTCAGGTTCCGGCTGCGGTTGGCTGCGGAGCCGCTTCAATTCGGTCTCCAATTCAACCAGCTTGGCCTCGGCCAGTTTCATGCGATCTTCATGCGCGGCTGCCTTGTCTGCCAACATGAGTCCCGCCATCAGCAGCATCCGCGATTCCGGCATACGTCCGATCTGGTCCGACAAAACCTGAGCCTCATCATCCAGCAGTCTGGCTGCCGCTTGCAGAAACGGTTCTTCACCGTCCTGGCACGAGACATCAAAGCCGCGGCCACCGATATGAATGGTTACTTCGGGCATTATTCCACCTCTCCCTCGGCCAGATTGGCATGACTTAGCAATGGCTCAAGCCGAGCCAGGACCGCATGCGCTTCGGCTGCGTCCGACGCGCGCGCGGCACGTATGGCTTCTAATTCGGCTGTCGTGGCCCGGTTCAGCATGTCAGCATCCGTGACACCGTCCTCTGCGGCGGCGCGTAATTCATCGACAGCGCTTCGGAGCTGATCGTTTGCATTGCGAAGCCGTTGCAAATCATCATCCAACCGGGACATCGCGGCCCCATGGCTAGCCCGTTCCGCGCGCAGCATCTCAAGCTCGGCATTGAGTTCGGTTAACCGCTCGCTATCGACCAGTTCAGCCCGCAGACGCGCCAATTCGGCCTCCATCTCTTCCGCGCGATCCGCGATTGGGGTCAGTTTCTCGACCTGCGCGCGCAACGTATTGGCCTCTTCTGCGGCGCCCTGATGTGAGCGCAGAGTCTCAATCTCTGCCTTCAAGCCCTCGACTTCGTCCGTGTTTTCAAGCGCAGCCTTGGCATCCGCCAACTCGGCCCGCGCAGCCTCAACCGTGGCGAGCTGAGAAGTCGCCTCGGCCAATTGCGCACGCAGCGCATCCACTTCCGAACTCGGTGCCGGTTGCGCACGCAGCGCGTCAATCTCTTGCGCGTGCCTCTCTTTGATCGTTTTCAGCCGTTCCTCAAGCTGGGCATTGGCCACCCGCTCTTCTTCAAGCGCCGTTCGCAGCGACGTATCATCACCGGCTGCGGATCCAGCATCGTGCAAGGCCTCGACACCATTACCGATCCGCTCCATCGCGGTGATAATACGGCGTTGTAGTTCTTCGATCTGACTCATGCCTGTGTCACCTCTTTATCAAGGTTCGTTCTGATATTCGCCTACCCGAATCAAAAGCGGCGGCGCTCAGCCCTAGTCTAACGGAATGCGACAGAAAATACCCACTGTTTGGTTTCAACCACTTGCACACCGCTCTTGAAGCGCCAATTCGGTGTGCCACGCGGTTCTGCTTGCACTTTGACAATCGGATGGTATTCAGCGCCCATCTGCCCGTAAACCAAAGGAACAACGCCCGTGGACCTGACTGCGCTGCGCAATGCCAACCCCGAACACTGGGACAAGGCTGCGGCCATCCGCACCCTGACCCTCGACGCTGTCGCCGCCGCCAATTCCGGCCATTCCGGTATGCCGATGGGCATGGCCGATGTTGCGACCGTATTGTTCGAAAAGCACCTCAAATTCGACGCCGCTGCCCCGAACTGGCCGGACCGCGATCGGTTCATCCTATCGGCGGGTCACGGTTCGATGCTGGTCTATTCGCTGCTGTATCTCACCGGTCATGGCGATGTTACGCTGGAAGAGATCAAGAACTTCCGTCAATTGGGCGCTAAAACTGCCGGGCACCCCGAGAACTTCCTGATCGATGGTGTCGAAACCACTACCGGACCTTTGGGTCAGGGCATTTCGAATGCCGTTGGCTTTGCGATGGCCGAGGAAATTCAGCGTGCGCATTATGGCAAGAAGATCGTTGATCACTATACCTACGTGATTGCGGGCGACGGCTGCCTGATGGAAGGCGTCAGCCAAGAGGCGATCACTTTGGCCGGTCGCCACGAGCTGAGCAAGCTGATCGTCTTCTGGGATAACAACAACATCACCATCGACGGCACAGTCGACATCGCCGACCGCACCGATCAGGTGCGCCGTTTTGCGGCCTCGGGCTGGCATGTGCTTGAGATTGACGGCCACGACCCCAAGGCCATCGATGCGGCCATCATGCAGGCGAAGAAGTCGAACAAGCCGACGATGATTGCTTGTGAAAGCCACATTGCACTGGGTCACGCGGCGCAGGACACTTCAAAAGGCCATGGCGCTCTGACCGATCAGGATCAGTTGAACGCCGCCAAAGAAGCATATGACTGGCCGCATGATGCGTTCGTCATCCCTGCTGAGGTCAAAGCCGCTTGGGAGGCCATTGGTGCACGTGGCAAAGCCGAGCGCGCAGCGTGGGAGGAGCGTTTTGCGCAAGTCTCCGAACGTAAACAAGCCGAATTCAACCGCGCCTATGCGTTTGAGGCGCCAAAGAAGCTGGCCGGCGCCATCCGGTCGTTCAAGAAACAGATGTCGGAAGACCAGCCAAAGCTGGCCACACGCGCCTCTTCAGAGAAGGTGTTGAATGTCGTTAACCCGATCATGCCCGAAACCATTGGCGGCTCGGCTGACCTGACTGGATCGAACAACACCAAATCGGCTGATATGGGCGTGTTCCTTCCGGAAAACCGCAAGGGTCGGTATATCCATTACGGCATTCGTGAACACGGTATGGCCGCTGCTATGAACGGTATGGCGCTGCATGGTGGCATTCGCCCGTATGGCGGTACGTTCATGGCCTTCACCGACTATGCGCGGCCCTCGATGCGTTTGGCTGCACTTATGAAGATCCCGACGGTGTTTGTGATGACCCACGACTCGATTGGTCTGGGCGAAGACGGTCCGACGCACCAACCGGTGGAACATCTGGCGATCTCACGCGCGACGCCGAACACTTATGTGTTCCGCCCAGCCGATACGATTGAGACCGCCGAAGCCTGGGAATTGGCGCTGACCTTCAAGGATAGCCCCTCAGTCCTGTCGCTGACCCGTCAAGGCGTGCCAACTGTTCGGACCCAGCACAAAGCCAAAAACCTGACCGCGCAAGGCGCCTATGTATTGGCTGACGCAGAAAACAAGCGTCAGGCGATTCTGATTGCCACAGGTTCCGAGGTTTCGCTGGCGATGGAAGCTAAAGCAATACTTGAGGCCGAAGGCATCGGCACTCGGGTCGTTTCCATGCCCTGTATGGAGCTGTTTGCCGAACAAGACGAAGCCTACCGCAAGCGCGTATTGCCTGCGGGAGCCGTCCGCGTCGGTATCGAGGCTGCGGTTCGCGCCGGAGGCTGGGACCGTTGGCTTCTGGGCGAGCGTGGTCGCGAGGCCAAGGCTGGGTTCATCGGCATGTCCAGCTTTGGTGCGTCGGCACCCGCCGGAGAGCTCTACAAGCATTTTGGCATCACGACCGAGGCAACAGTCGCCAAGGTCAAAGAACTGCTGGGTTGAACCTACCCAAATTAGTCAAAAGGCCTCGGTTAAAACCGGGGCCTTTTTTGTTAGACGAAAATTATTACTGACTGCATACCATCGACAATTAGATCACCATCGGTGTTCCACATCCGCATGACCTGAGAGCTGTAGCCGTCATGTCCAGCTGTCAATTGATGTTCCATCAACCACCATCCATCGCGAGTATGAATATCCTCGGACAGCACGTTGAAAATCCAGTTCATTGACGAGTTGTTTCCCGGCTTCTTCAATGTCGGGAATATGGCCGGTGGCAATAGGTCCGCAATTGCGATCAACCCTTCGATCCTATCGCGCATATCGGCATCATTATGGCGCGCCCAAACCTTCACATAGCCACGCTCTGCACCAGCAAATGGCCGCGCCCCGTCGATCAACCGAACGTCGAAGTTCTCAAGAAATGCGATGGGAAGTTTTGGCAAATCTGGCGGGAAATAGTGTTCTGTGATCTCTGGCTGTATCTCTGCCTTAGCCGGATGTTCGAACGCCACATGGCTTTCCTGTGCCTTGCCAAACGTAAATGTCCCAAGCGCGGCTGTATTCCCCTCAATCCTTGCTCGTGTATTGATCGTTGTGACATTCCGCCCATTGCGAAGCACCTCGGTTTCGATCAGCGGAGGTGAACCGATGGGCGCGGTAAAATTGATCAGGGCCGAGCGTAATGGCGGCAGAACATCGACCGCATTTCTCGCAGCAGCCAGCAGCAAGGCAGACGAGAAGCCGCCATATGTTGTGCGGCCTTGCATCCAGTTTGGCGGCACCGGGAACTGCAGCATCCCGTTCAACCGATCTGAACTGGCAAGGACTTGGGAAAGGCTGAGTTTAGTCATCGATCTCACACCGGGTATGCTTCGAATGGAACTTACCCCGCTCTTACCGTTGTGCCAGATGAAACCTCACGTCACATGATCCTGATTTCAGTGTTTATTCGCAGATCCCGAAATCGCGCTGATCGCGGGGGACAGCAGCTTGGTTGCCACCGGTATCAGCGCCAGCCCATAGGCCAGACCGAATACACCATCCATCGTCGCCTTCGCGATCCACTTTACCGCGCCTGCCCATTGTTCAGACACAGCATGACTCGCAGCATTTGCCCAGTCGTAAATGTGATGGCCCAGCCAGCCAAAGCCCAGGACCTCCATACCGTGGATCATGATCGACCCGCCGACCCACAGCATCGCAGCAGTACCAACGATAGACAGAACTTTCATAACAACGGGCATCGCTTTGACGAGGCCCCTTCCCGTTCCGCGCCCTATCGGCGTCGGCGCGTTTTGCGCCAAATACAGGCCGACATCATCCATTTTCACGATCAGAGCGACCGAGCCATAAACGGCGACGGTGACCCCAACGCCCACAACGGCCAGCGTAGCGGCTTGCATCCACACATTCGGCGCTTCAATGGCCGCCAAAGCGATGGTCATGATTTCAGCAGACAGGATAAAGTCAGTCTTGATCGCACCCTTCACCTTCTTTTCTTCCAGATGGCCAGGATCAGGATTTTTCATATCCTCTTCGATCGCGTGGCTTCCGTGTGGGAACAGGACATGAAAAATCTTTTCGGCCCCTTCAAAACACAGATATGAACCACCGAGCATAAGCAGTGGTGTGATCAACCAAGGCGCAAAATTGGCTAGTAGCAATGCCACTGGCAACAACAGAATGATCTTGTTGAAAATCGATCCGCGCGCGATGCGCCAGATGATCGGCAGTTCCCGCGCCGGGGCAAAACCCTGAACGTATTTGGGCGTCACGGCCGCATCGTCAATGATCACACCCGCAGTCTTGGCCCCAGCCTTGCCGGCAGCGGCCACCACATCGTCCACCGAGGCCGCCGCAACCTTTGCAATGCCCGCCACGTCGTCCAACAGGGCCAACAGACCACTCATCGCGCTTCCTTTCCATTCATCTGTTCGATCGGACCCTACCTGATCCAACGGCTAGCGCAAGCGTTAGCGCAATCGGCGCAGGTTTGCGCTAACACCTTAAAAATATGCCATTTTTGCCCTTTTGAGATTCAATATTCGCGGCTATATGGCCTGCAACGCAAGCGCATTTTTGGAGACGTCGGATGACCATCAAGGTCGGTATCAATGGTTTTGGCCGCATCGGCCGCTGTACTCTGTCGCACATCGCCGCATCGGCGCGCAACGACATCGAAGTGATCAAGGTCAACGCCACCGGCCCGCTGGAAACCTCGGCGCATCTGTTGAAATACGACAGCATCCATGGACGTTTCCCACGCGACGTCTCGGTCGAAGGCAACACCATGGATCTGGGTCGCGGCCCGATGGAGATGTTCTCGACCTACGATATGAACGAGCTGGACTGGGAAGGCTGCGATGTCGTTCTGGAATGCACCGGTAAATTCAACGACGGCCTGAAAGCCAAAACCCATCTTGAGCGCGGCGCTGGTAAGGTTCTGCTGTCGGCTCCCGGCAAAAATGTCGACAAGACCATCGTATTTGGTGTGAACCACAACAGCCTGACCGCAAACGACAATATGGTGTCGAACGGTTCTTGCACCACCAACTGCCTTGCTCCGCTTGCCAAGGTTCTGGACGAAGGTATCGGCATCGAGCATGGCATCATGACCACGATTCACGCCTATACCGGCGACCAACCGACGCTGGACCGTCGCCACAGCGATCTTTATCGCGCCCGCGCTGCCGCCATGTCGATGATCCCGACGTCCACTGGCGCCGCTGCGGCACTGGGAGAGGTTCTGCCGAACCTCAAAGGGCGCCTGGACGGCTCGGCCATCCGCGTGCCCACTCCAAACGTCTCGGCCGTTGATCTATCATTCCGCGCCTCGCGCGACGTCACTGTCGAAGAGGTCAACGCCATCGTCGAAGAGGCAGCGAAAGGCCCGATGCAGCGCGTTCTAGGGTATGAGCCCGCGCCGCTGGTTTCGACCGATTTCAACCACACCGAAGAAAGCTCGATCTTCGCGCCGGATCAGACCCGTGTGGTCGACAACCGTATGGTGCGCGTGCTGGCGTGGTATGACAACGAATGGGGATTCTCGGTGCGTATGGCGGATGTCGCCGTCGCGATGGGCCGCCTTAACTGACCCTTTGGACATAGCTTGTACCTTTATTCCCGCTCAGGTTATCTGAGCGGGCATTTTCGTTCAGGGCGCAGAAATGACAAATCAAATCGCCATCTGGCTTGGAATCCTAATTCTGGGCGGTCTGATGCTGGACGTGGCACTATTCGGCACCGAACACCTGCTGTTCCTGGGCAAGAAGCTCTACGATTTCCTGGATTGGCTCGCCTTCTGGCGCTGACAGAGGTTTTTCTTGACTTTCGCGCCAATCTGGCTTTGTTAGCGCTAACCATCTATGGACCATGTTCTGACGGAGCGCATTATGACACTCAAGCTGGCAATCAATGGATTTGGACGGATCGGGCGCGGCGTTCTTCGGGCCGTCATGGAATCCGGACGTACTGATGTTGAAATCATCGCAATCAACGATCTGGCAAAGCCCGAAATGAACGCACATCTGTTCGAGTTCGACAGTGTGCATGGACGCTATTCCAAACCCGTAAGTCTGACTGATGCAGGTCTGGATGTGGGTGCTGGGCCCGTCCGGCTGACCAGCGAGCGTGATCCCGAAGCACTAGACTGGTCTGATGTGGATGTGGTTCTGGAATGCACCGGTGTTTTCCGGACCCGTGAAGCAGCTGAGCGGCACCTGAAAAACGGATCAAAGAAAGTGTTGATCTCGGCCCCTGCCCGTGGCGACGGCGGCGTGAAGACAGTCGTGTTCGGCGTGAACGATCATGAGTTAACCGCCGACGATATCGTTGTTTCCAATGCCTCGTGCACCACCAACTGCCTGTCGCCGGTCGCGGCGGCTTTGGACGCAGGACTAGGTATCAAACACGGCAACATGACCACAGTTCATGCATATACGGCCAGCCAACCGGTTCACGACACTGCAGGCAAAGACCCCTACCTGTCGCGCGCAGCTGCGCTGTCGATGATTCCGACGACAACTGGCGCGGCATCGGCTGTTGGTCTGGTTCTGCCGCAGCTTGCTGGTAAGTTGACCGGGCAAGCCATTCGTGTCCCCACGCCCAATGTTTCAGTCGTTGATCTGGTTGCTGAGGTTTCGCGACCGACGACCGAAGAAGAGGTCAATGCCCTCTTTGTAGATGCCGCCGCCAAAATCCCCGGTGTGCTGGCGGCCGAGAATCGCCCCTTGATCTCGATCGATTTCAACCACGACTCGCACAGCTCGACGGTTTCACTGGCTGAAACCAAAGTAACTGACGGCACATTGGTTCGTGTGCTTGCATGGTACGACAACGAATGGGGCTTCTCGAACCGGATGCTGGACACTGCCGCCGCGATGGGCGCGCTATCCTAACCGCTCTTTCAAGGCGGAATTGACGCGGGGCGTGACGAATTTTGACACGTCCCCGTTCAATCTGGCGATTTCTTTGACCAGTTTCGACGCAATGGCTTGATGCCGTGCCTCTGCCATCAAGAACACGGTCTCAATCGAGTCGTCCAACGCGCGATTCATCCCAACCATCTGGAATTCATACTCGAAATCCGCAACCGCACGCAGTCCGCGCACGATGATCTGAGCGCCTACATCGCGGGCGCAATCGATCAGCAGGTTTTCAAACGGATGCGCGACAATCTCAGTGCCAGTCTGCTCGGTTAGATGGGCGCATTCGGCCTCGATCATCGCGACACGCTCTTCCAAAGAAAACAGCGGGCCCTTGTCCCGGTTGATAGCAACACCAATGACGAGCTTATCCACCAGCGCAGCCGCGCGGCGAATAATGTCTATATGACCCATGGTGATAGGGTCGAAAGTACCGGGATATAATCCAACCCGCATTGGGCTCTCCAGCGCAACAATATTTCTGCGCAAGCAAACATAACTTTGCCGCAGGTGCAAGAGGCTGAAACAGCCCCCGCGTTCAGTGCCCCATGATCATGCCCTCAAGCGCGTCTTTTTCCATAGCAAGTTCAGCCAGTTGCGCCTTGACCGCATCACCCAGCGTAACGATGCCGACCAGTTTGCCATCTTCCAATACAGGCATGTGGCGAAATCGACCTTCGGTCATCTGGGACAGGATAGACTCAACAGTATCCTGCTGGCTGGCGGTCACAAGTTGCTTGGTCATATAGTTGCTAACGGGTTTATCCAAGCATCCGCTGCCGCTGGCAGCCAACTCGCGAACAATGTCTCGTTCGGATAAAATGCCCGCTGCCGTCTGCCCCCCATCCTCGGAAATGACCACAGTACCAATCCGCTTTTCCGCAAGAATCTCGGCAGCCTGAGAAACGGATGCCGTTGGCTCGACCGTCTCCACACCGCCGCTGGCCTTGGATTTGAGAATGGCCTGTACAAGCATAAGCGAAAACCTCCGGAATTACGTACTGTTTTCCAAAGCGTTGCCGGAATGTGTGAATGTGTCAAGGTGAAGCTTCGCGCTCAAGCCGCGCTACTTCGTCCCGTATTCCGCGCGTCAACGCCTCGGCAAAGCGGTTCAACCGCTCATTGCGCTGATCGCCCTGATGGCGGACCAGATAGAACC
Source organism: Ruegeria sp. AM5 (assembly GCF_056540645.1). Taxonomy (NCBI): domain Bacteria; kingdom Pseudomonadati; phylum Pseudomonadota; class Alphaproteobacteria; order Rhodobacterales; family Roseobacteraceae; genus Ruegeria; species Ruegeria sp. AM5. The sequence goes on from NZ_JBQFXC010000001.1 coordinate 786,980, forward strand.
CCCGGGTCAGACTGACCTGATCCGTCAGGATTTTCTGCAATCCCCGATGGAACGGCAATGTGAAATCATGTGCCACGCAGACCCCTGTTCCCAGCGAAACTTGTCGCAGCTGAACGGAAACAGAGTTTGATGCAAGCGCGACACGTTCAACACCAATGTCGTTGAGATAGTCCAGCTCGCGGTCGAAAATCATGTCCGGAATATAGCCTATCATCCGATGCCCTTTTAGATCCTCGATGGATCGAATTTCGGCGTGACGACTCAGGTATTCCTTCGTTGCGACCATATGCAGCCGATAGTCGGATATCTTCTGCACCAGCAGTTTCCCTGCGGTGGGCGCACTGACTGTTACCGCCATGTCGGCCTCTCGCCGGGATAGGTTGATGATGCGCGGCAACGCCAGGATCTGAATGTCGAGATCAGGATTGGCATCGCTGATCTTGGCGCAGACCTGTGGCAACAGGTAATTGGCACTACCATCCGGGGCACCAATTCGGATCTGACCGCTTAGCGATTTGGCAGAGCCTGACATGACACCAGTCGCTGCACGCATAGCTTCTTCCGCCTGCAGCCCATGCTCCATCAGGCGTTGTCCTGCAGTCGTCAACACATAGCCCTGCTGTGATTTCGTGAACAACACCGCGTCCAATGCCGCTTCGAGCCGCGCGATTCTGCGCCCGACTGTCGCCGGGTCTATCTTGAGAACCCGCCCCGCACCCGAAAGGCTTTCATCGCGCGCGACCGCCAGAAATACCCGCAAATCATCCCAATTCGGCGTCATGCTCTACCCTTTGCATTTTTGCAAAACTGATTTGAAATATTGCCTCTGTTCAGGTGATTTTCGCAAGTCTATTCTTCGCGCAACTTAATCCGGAGGAGTTTGCAATGCAGAACCTGACCCATTTCATCAACGGCGAAAATGTCGCTGGCACATCTGGCCGCTTTGATAATGTATTCAACCCAGCAACGGGTGAAGTGCAGTACCAATGCCCGATGGCCAGTGTCGCCGAGACCACCGCTGCGATCGAAGACGCTGCAGCAGCTCAGGTCGCTTGGGGCGCAACCAACCCGCAGAAGCGCGCGCGCGTTATGATGGCGATGGTTGGCTTGATGAACCGCGACATGGACAAGCTGGCCGAGGCTCTCAGCCGGGAACATGGCAAGACCATTCCCGATGCGAAGGGTGACTTGCAGCGTGGTCTGGAAGTGATCGAGTACTGCATCGGCGCGCCCCAGATGCTGAAAGGTGAGTTCACCGACAGCGCGGGCCCGGGCATCGATATGTATTCGATGCGTCAGCCGCTGGGCGTGGTCGCTTCGATCATGCCATTCAACTTCCCCGCAATGATGCCGCTTTGGCACGTTGGCCCGGCACTGGCCTGCGGCAACGCAGTTGTTCTAAAGCCTTCCGAGCGCGACCCCTCTGTTCCATTGATGCTGGCAGAGCTGTTTGTCGAAGCTGGTCTGCCCAAGGGCGTGTTCCAAGTCGTAAACGGTGACAAAGAGGCCGTGGACACCCTGCTGGACAGCGAAATCATTCAGGGCGTGTCGTTCGTGGGTTCAACCCCGATCGCGCAGTACATCTATGCTCGTGCAACCGCCAACGGCAAACGCGCGCAGTGCTTCGGTGGCGCCAAGAACCACATGATCGTTATGCCTGACGCCGATCTGGATCAGGCTGCTGACGCGCTGGTCGGTGCGGGTTTTGGCGCGGCTGGCGAGCGCTGCATGGCGATCTCGGTTGCCGTTCCTGTGGGTGAAGAAACCGCAGACGCACTGATCGAAAAACTGATCCCGCGCGTAGAAAAGCTGAAAGTCGGCCCCTACACAGCGGGCGACGACGTAGACATGGGTCCGGTTGTTACTGCTGCCGCGAAAGAGCGTATCCTTGGCCTGATCAACTCGGGCGTTGAGCAGGGCGCGAAGCTGGTTGTCGACAACCGCGACTTCAGCCTGCAGGGCTATGAGGACGGCTTCTTTGTCGGCCCGCACCTGTTCGACAACGTCACACCCGAGATGGACATCTACAAGCAAGAGATCTTTGGCCCGGTCCTGTCGACCGTACGCGCGGGTTCTTATGAAGAGGCGTTGAAACTGGCGATGGATCATGAATACGGCAACGGCACTGCGATCTTCACCCGCGACGGTGATACGGCGCGTGACTTTGCCAGCCGTGTGAACATCGGCATGGTCGGCATCAACGTTCCGATCCCGGTTCCGCTGGCCTACCACACTTTTGGCGGCTGGAAGAAATCGATGTTCGGCGACCTGAACCAGCACGGTCCGGACAGCTTCAAGTTCTACACCCGCACCAAAACAGTGACATCGCGCTGGCCGTCGGGCATCAAGGAAGGTGGCGAGTTCAACTTCAAAGCGATGGACTGATCATTCAGCTTACAAATCAGGAAACCCGGCCCTACATGGGTCGGGTTTTTTCGTGCATACGCCAGTTGCTGCCTGATCGCGTACCTCACAAGAAATTCAGAGGTCGCCCTCTGGAAAAAGCAGGCAATCACTAATATTTTATCGGTAATTCAACTATCCGAGCAGCTCATAACTCCCTGGAGGCAACCTTGTCCCAAAATCGTTTTACCCGTCGTCACGCCCTTTTGGGCGCTGCATCGCTGATTGCGGCCCCTGCTATCGTGCGTGCTCAAAGCACTGATGCTTTCCCACAGACCGAGGAAGCAATCAGCACGCAGCTTCCAGTACGTCGTAACATTTCATCGTTCTCGCAGCAGAATTGGCAGGATCACTTTGACGAGTTGGGCGTCGGCGCATTGTTGGCCGATATCACCAGCCGGGCTGTTCATTACTGGGGGCCGGATGGAACCTACAAGCTGTACCCCAGTTCTGTCCCGATGAGCGAAGAGCTGACCAAGCGCGGCTATACCAAAGTCACACGCAAGGCGGAGAACCCAAGCTGGACACCAACCCCATCAATGCGCGAGCGCGATCCCTCGTTGCCAATTCGCATGGAGGGTGGTGAACCTGGAAACCCATTGGGAACTCGCGCTATGTATCTTGGCTGGCCTGCCTACCTGGTTCACGGCACCTATGATACCCGCAAGATTGGACGTCAGAGCTCGTCCGGCTGTATTGGTCTCTATAACCAGCACGTTGAAGAGCTGTATCCGCTGGTAAAGGTCGGTACTCAGGTACGTTTGGTCTAAACGGCGAGTTTCTACACGAAACACAAAAAAGCCCCGTCCATCAGGAACGGGGCTTTTGTTTTCGTGAAGGTGGTAGATTTATTCGGGAATGATCACTTCGTCGACAACGTGAATGACGCCGTTGCTGGCTTCGATGTCGGCCTGCACAACTTTGGCACCATTAACTTTCACGCCATTTTTTGCGTTCACGCTTAGTCGGTCGCCTTGCACGGTCAGAACCTTCGCGCGCTTTCCTGCAATGTCGCCGGACATCACTTTGGCTGGCACGACATGGTAGGTCAGGATCGACACCAACTGGTCCTTGTTTTCTGGCAGAAGTAGGGTTTCAACAGTGCCTTCAGGCAGAGCTGCAAAAGCCTCATCCGTGGGTGCAAAGACGGTGAAGGGCCCATCGCCTTTCAGCGTATCAACCAGGCCCGCGGCCTGAACGGCAGCAACCAGGGTGTTGAATGACCCGGCAGCAACTGCGGTATCTACGATATCAGCGGCCTGCGCCTTGACGGGCAGTGCAAGTGCAAATGCGGCGGCAGCGCCCATGAATGTGCGGCGGAACATGGCTGTTAACTCCTCTCCAGCTTGTTATGGAAAGGGTTACGGGCCTGGGTTCGAACCGGATCACACAGAAATCAATTTTCTTTGAGCTGAACCCAGATGCTCTGCGCACGGCCCTCTTCTAGAAACGGCAGCGCTGCGACGGCGTCGGGGCGATCCTGCTGCAGGTAATGTCCGGGCCAAAGCATTGAATAGAAACCGGATTGCAGCAAGGCATGCAACATGTATTGCTCACCCCATCCTGGGCAGTCATAGAAGAACCGTTTGGGATATTCATAAGGCAGAAAAACATCGTGGACATGAATGACAACGCCGGGTTTCAGCGCCGGAATGACCCGACAGAATAGATGGGCGACATCGTTGCTCATCCGAACCACATGGCTTGAATCGATGAACAGAACATCCCCAGCGTCAAGCTGATCGAACAGCGCGGGATCTACTTCTTCCAGTCGCTTCTGCTCAAACTGATCGACGACATGGGCGATATCTGCGCGCGGGTACGGATCAATTGCCGTGATCGTCGTATCCAAACCACCATCTATGATCGCCTGCCGCGTCACGCGGGTAGAGTTCCCACAACCGACCTCGATCACGCGCTTGGGCTGAAAGCGGCGGATCATCAAGTAAAGCGCATCCGCATCCGGGCTATCGTAATATCCGTTGCCGGTGTGATAACCGGTTTGGTTTCGCGCCGGGTCCTTCAACGCAGCAAGCTCATCGGCATGGCGCGTATACTCTTTGATCAGTTGCGCGATATCGAATCCGTCCATCCCCGGTGACAGGGCATAGGCAGCCCTGTTCAATCCCCCTGCCCGTTCGAACGCTTCGAGCCGCGCCCGTTCATCCTGTTCTGTAACCTTGTCGATCAGCTTAACGCCCAACTCATCCAGGGCGGCATTGATCTGCGGAAATTTTCTGGGTTTCACGAGGACGGCTCCACATTGCGTTGCGCCCGCTCTTTACCTGTGCACGCAGGACCTCTGCAAGAACCGACAGGTCAAACCCTTGGCAAAACGCTAATTTCCGTATTCACTGATGTGAATTGACCAACGAGGGCCGCCATGCAGCAGGAATTCACGATCGGCATTGAAGAGGAATACCTGCTGGTCGATCAAGACAGTCTGCAGCTCGCCGAGGCGCCCGCAGCATTGATGGAAGCTTGTCAGGCAGATTTCGAAGGCCAGGTCAGCCCGGAATTTCTGCAGTGCCAGATCGAAGTCGGGACCCGCCCACATGCTACGATCAGATCGGCGCGCGAAGATCTAAAGCGCCTGCGTTCTTGTGTATCAAAACGTGCGTCCGAGTATAATCTGGCTCCGATCGCGGTCTCTTGCCATCCGTTTGCGAACTGGAAAGATCAACACCATACACGGAAAGAACGCTATGACGCCCTGCAGCATGCTTTGGGCGGCGTGGCGCGGCGGATGCTGATCTGCGGAATGCACGTGCATGTGGGCGTCGAAGATCAAGCCTTGCGCGCCGACCTGGTACCCCAGCTTTCTTACTTTCTGCCCCATCTGCTGGCGTTGTCGACCTCGTCTCCTTATTGGAACGGCGAAGACACCGGGCTTTCCTCCTATAGGCTCACCGTGTTCGACAATCTGCCCCGGACCGGTCTGCCCCCGGTGTTCGGCAGTTGGGGCGAATACGAACGCACCACCGGCGTGCTGGTCGAACTCGGCGTTATCGAGGATACCTCGAAGATCTGGTGGGACCTACGTCCATCTCACCGGTTCCCCACCCTAGAAACACGCATCATGGACGTACAGCCAAGGCTTGAACATACGCTTTCTCTTGCAGCGCTAGTGCAGGCGCTGACGCGGATGCTGTGCCGCCTGAAAGACCGCAATCTTCGTTGGCGGCAATATGATAAGTTTCTGATCGGCGAAAACCGTTGGCGCGCGCAGCGCTACGGTGTGGGCGAAGGTCTGATCGATTTCGGTGATCGCTCAATCAAGCCGATGGCTGAACTGATCGGAGAGCTGATGGGCATGTTGGCCGAAGACACTGAGGCATTGGGCACTATGACCGAACTCGCCCGACTTCGGCAGATCGCAGAAAATGGAACCTCCGCCACCCGCCAACGCCGTGTTTACGCTGAAGCTTTGGCGCGCGGGGATGATCCGGGCATGGCGGTGGTCAAGCACCTGATCGAGGAATTTCACGCCGACCTTTAAAGTCAAACCGCCGCCAAAATCTCTTTGATCCGGTCCGCTATGGGTTCATACAAATCGCGATCCGTCCAGTATCCGTTATGCGAAAGCGGGTTCCACGACGTAAAGATTTTGCCCGCATTGATCGGCTTATCCTTCAAGGCCCCACTTTGAGCGAGCTGTTCATAGCTTGGCGCGCTTTTGCCCAATGGAAAACCCAAAACATCATGCTTGTCATAGTAGTTTCGCCACCAGGTCGAAAACTGCAACGCAGGCGGCAGCGCGCGGTTCGGGGCCATGATCGGAAAAATCTCATTCTCGGGATATGCGAACAGAAAAATCGGAATATTGCACCCAAACGTCACGAGGCCAGCAACGGTTTTCATGTTTTCAACATCTGTCGGATGAACCGGTGAACCACCCTGGCGCAGATGTCTTTGCATGTCATAAATATAGTTCGACATTATGTGCCCACCCAGCGAATGCGCCAGGATCAGTACAGGCCCCTGTGGTCCGACCTGGTATTTGACGACCCCCATCACATTCTCGATTTTCTTGTGGATCGCCTCATAGATCTTATCGCCATCATCCGGGGTTGGTCGGTAAGAAGCAGCATCCGACAGATTGCACACTACAAACTCGCGCAGCTTGTCGTATCCAAGGCTGCGGTTGACCTTGCGCAGATATGCCTTTTGCCGCCCTTGCAGGATCTGTGCCCAGACCACCTCGTGCCAGATCACATCATCCATATCCGCGCCGACCCGGTTCGAAACGCGTCGTTTCAGCCCTTTGGAAAACGTTGGGGTCGTGGATGGGGGCTGGTTCTGAGGATTGTACTGGCTGCCCATGCCGTGAATCGCGATAACAGCAAGCTTGTGTGACGACATAAGAGTACTCCGTAATGATCAAGAAAGCAGAATTCCCGTAGTATACCTCACCGTCCAGAAATCCCCTAAATCGCCGGGTTTGCCGTCATTGAAAAATTTCTGTAAGGATTGAAGAATAAAACGCTCGTTCAATTCTATAGCCATCAGGAAGCACACGTCATGGATTTCGCGCTGACCGAAGAACAAACGGCCATTTTCGACATGGCCTACGCCTTTGGCCAAGACCACATCGCCCCCTTCGCGCGTCAGTGGGAAGCAGACGGAACCATCCCCAAAGAGCTTTGGCCCAAAATCGGCGAACTAGGATTTGGTGGACTTTATGTCTCGGAAGAGGCTGGTGGTTCTGGCCTGACGCGATTGGATGCGACACTGGTGTTCGAAGCGCTATCGATGGCCTGTCCCTCGGTCGCGGCGTTCCTGTCGATTCACAACATGTGCGCCAAAATGCTGGACAGCTTTGGCAGTGACGATCTGAAGTCCCGCATTATGCCAAGTATCCTCAGCCTCGAAACCGTCCTCAGCTACTGCCTGACGGAACCCGGATCGGGATCGGACGCTGCGGCGCTGAAAACGCGCGCTGAACAGACCAATGAAGGCTTCACGCTCAACGGCACGAAAGCGTTCATTTCCGGCGGCGGCTATTCGGATGCCTATGTCTGCATGGTGCGCACGGGTGAAGACGGCCCTAAAGGAATCTCTACCGTCTATGTCGAAGACGGCACGCCGGGCCTGAGTTTCGGTGGTCTGGAACAAAAAATGGGTTGGAAAAGCCAGCCAACCGCGCAAGTTCAGTTTGACGATTGCAAAATTCCATCCGGCAATCTGGTCGGGGCTGAAGGCGACGGTTTCAAATACGCGATGATGGGGCTGGACGGTGGCCGCCTGAACATCGCCTCCTGCTCGCTGGGGGCAGCTCAGAACGGTCTGGACATGACGTTGCAGTATATGTCCGAGCGCAAGGCCTTTGGACAATCGATCGATCAGTTTCAAGCGCTGCAGTTCCGACTGGCAGATATGGAGATTGAGCTACAGGCGGCGCGCACATTCTTGCGTCAGGCAGCGTGGAAACTTGATCAAGGCGCACCGGACGCCACAAAATTCTGCGCGATGGCCAAGAAGTTCGTAACCGAAACCGGATCGAAAGTCGTGGATCAGTGTCTGCAATTGCACGGTGGATATGGCTATCTGGCTGATTATGGCATCGAGAAACTGGTGCGGGATCTGCGCGTGCACCAAATTCTGGAAGGCACGAACGAGATCATGCGCGTGATCGTTGCGCGCCAGATGCTCTCCAATCGCTGAGGTCTTTGATGTCCGATATTGACATTCGCACCGCAGGCCGTGCCGGGCGCATCACGCTGACACGACCACACGCCCTGAACGCCCTTAGCTATGAGATGTGCATGGCCATCGATACCGCTCTGCGCAACTGGCGTGAGGATGATCAAGTCGATCTGATCATTCTCGATGCCGAAGGCGACAAAGCCTTTTGCGCTGGCGGAGATATTGCTGAGCTATATGCGACCGGCACCAAGGCGGACTATGCTTATGGCCAAACGTTTTGGCGCGACGAATACCGCCTGAATGCCTTGATTTTTGAGTACTCAAAACCAGTGATCAGCTTCCTGCAAGGTTTCACCATGGGTGGCGGGGTTGGCATCGGGTGCCATGGCAGCCATCGAGTGGTTGGAGAAAGCTCAAAGATCGCGATGCCGGAATGCTCAATCGGGCTGGTTCCTGATGTGGGCGGATCGCTGATGTTGGCGCTGGCGCCGGGGCGATTGGGCGAGTATCTGGGTACCACCGGCCACCGCATGGGGCCCGGAGATGCGATCTATGCCGGGTTTGCCGACCATTTCATTCCCCAAGAGCATTGGGCGGGGCTGATAGACCAGTTGGAAGCCTCTGGACGGGCGGAACTGGTGGATGAGCATGCAGTGCCCACACCGGATAGCCCCTTGGCTGAAATGCAGGGCGAGATCGACAGGCTATTCAGCGGAGAAAGCCTTGGCGATATCCTGAACAGCTTGCGCAGCGATGACACAGAATTTTCGACGAAAATTCTCGGCACACTGCAGCGAAACTCTCCTATCTCCATGGCTTGTGCTGTCGAGATGTTGCATCGGCTGCGCGGAACCAACCTGACATTGCAAAAAGCGCTGGATCTGGAGTACCGGTTTACCTATCGCGCGATGGAGCATGGCGATTTTCTGGAAGGCATTCGCGCCCAGATCATCGACAAGGATCGCAACCCGAAATGGCAGTTTGCTGATTTGGATGTGCCTGCAGTCGCGGTGTCCAAGATGCTGCAACCGCTCGGTGCGGATGCACTAAGCTTTTCAGAGGAGTAAGGGATGAAAATCGCATTCATAGGGCTTGGCAACATGGGCGGCCCGATGGCGGCCAATCTGGCGCGCGCGGGTCATGACGTGATCGGATTTGATCAAGTTGATGTCGCCGTTGAAGGCGTGGCCATGGCGTCTTCCGGCGCTGCCGCAGCTGCGGAAGCCGACGTGGTTATCACCATGCTTCCCAACGGGCAAATTCTGCGCGCTGTGGCCGATGAAGTTGTCCCTGAAATGCAAGACGGCGCGGTTCTGATTGACTGCTCTACGGTCGATGTCGACAGCGCCCGCGCAGTGGCGCAGCAAGCTGCTCAGGCTGGTCTGCTATCAGTCGATGCACCTGTATCCGGCGGGATTGGTGGGGCCGCTGCAGGCACTTTGACCTTTATGGCCGGTGGATCTGACGCAGCTTTTGCCAAGGCGGCTCCGTTATTTGAAATCATGGGGCAAAAAGCGGTTCACTGCGGTGAAGCTGGCGCGGGTCAGGCCGCCAAAATCTGCAACAACATGATTCTCGGCGTGACGATGATCGCGACCTGCGAGGCATTTGCGCTTGCTGATAAATTGGGACTGGACCGGCAAAAGATGTTCGATGTGGTCAGCACCTCGTCAGGGTACAGCTGGACAATGAACGCCTATTGCCCTGCCCCAGGCGTTGGACCCCAAAGCCCATCCGACAATGACTATACCCCTGGTTTCGCCGCCGAGCTGATGTTGAAAGATCTACGCCTCAGCCAACAGGCCGCCGAAAGTGCGAATGCCGATACGCCCATGGGACAGGTTGCGACAAAGCTCTATGAATCGTTTGTCGAACACGAAGATGGCTTGGGGCGCGATTTCAGCGCCATGCTGCCACGTTTTGAGAAGCGGTCCAGAGACTGAACAACCTCAGAACGCAGCGCTCTACGAAGCACCAGAGAAGAAAATTCGCAGCATTTTCTTCTCTCGCTCTGTTCCTATTCGGCAGCTACGGCTTGCCCATCCAGCATTGGCTTCAAATAACGCCCAGTGTGGCTACGCTCACATTCAGCGACGTCTTCGGGCGTACCCTCAGCCACAATCTGACCTCCGCCATCGCCACCTTCCGGGCCAATGTCGATTATCCAGTCGGCGGTTTTTACGACATCGAGATTATGTTCGATGACAACAACAGTATTTCCTTGGTCGACCAGTTCGTGCAGGACTTCCAACAGTTTACGTACGTCCTCGAAATGCAGACCCGTTGTGGGTTCGTCCAGAATATACAGCGTTCGACCCGTTGATCGCTTGCTCAGTTCTTTAGAGAGCTTTACACGCTGCGCCTCACCACCGGAGAGCGTGGTCGCCTGTTGACCAACTTTGATGTAGCCGAGCCCAACGCGAGCCAAGGCATCCATCTTGTCACGGATCGATGGCACCGCTTTAAAAAACTCCTGCGCATCTTCCACTGTCATATCAAGTACATCCGCGATGGACTTACCCTTGAACTTGATCTCAAGCGTCTCACGGTTATATCGCGCGCCTTTGCAGGTTTCGCAGGTGACATAAACATCAGGCAGAAAGTGCATCTCGATCTTGATGACGCCATCACCCTGACACGCTTCGCACCGGCCGCCTTTGACGTTAAAGCTGAACCGCCCGGGCTTGTATCCACGCGCTTTGGCTTCTGGCAACCCGGCAAACCAGTCTCGGATCGGGGTGAAAGCCCCGGTGTAAGTCGCTGGATTTGAACGTGGAGTCCGGCCAATGGGTCGCTGGTCTATGTCGATCACCTTGTCCAGATGCTCAAGCCCTTTGATCGTTTCACAGGGCGCCGGTGTCTGGCGAGCGCCGTTCAACCGCATCGAGGCGGTTTTGAACAAAGTCTCAATCGTCAGCGTCGATTTTCCACCGCCAGACACACCGGTCACACAAACAAATTTTCCGAGCGGAAATTCGGCCGTCACGTTCTTGAGGTTGTTTCCCGTCGCCTTAACAACGGTCACTTTCTGCTTCTTTCCCTTTCGCCGCTCAACTGGCACCGGGATCTCGCGTGTGCCCGAAAGATATTGACCGGTGATCGAGGCCGCATCGCCGGCGATATGCTCGGGCGTACCGTGGCTGACCACCTGTCCGCCATGCACTCCTGCACCGGGACCGATATCAAACACATAATCCGCCTCGCGAATGGCCTCTTCGTCATGCTCAACGACGATGACCGTGTTGCCCTGGTCACGCAAATTCTTAAGCGTTCCCAGCAAACGATCATTGTCGCGTTGGTGCAGACCAATCGATGGCTCGTCGAGCACATACAATACCCCGGTCAGGCCCGAGCCGATCTGGCTCGCCAGACGGATACGCTGACTTTCACCTCCGGACAGGGTGCCACTTGAACGAGACATCGTAAGATATTCTAATCCAACATTATTCAAAAAACCCAACCGCTCGCGAATTTCCTTGAGAATTGCGCGCGCGATCTCGTTCTTTTGTGCGCTCAGATGATTTGGGGCATCCTCAACCCAGGCCAGCGCCTCGCGAATCGACATTTCGACGACCTGCCCGACGTGCAAACCCGCGATCTTGACGGCCAGCGCCTCAGCACGCAGACGGTAGCCTTTGCATGTGCCGCAGGGTCGGTTGTTTTGATAGCGCTCGAATTCTTCGCGAATCCAGGCGCTGTCAGTCTCGCGATAGCGGCGCTCCATGTTGGGGATGACGCCTTCAAAGCTTCGGGTAACCTGATAGACGCGGCCACCTTCATCATAACGGAACTGGATCTCTTCATCACCAGACCCGCGCAGAAACACCTGCTGGACTTTCTTGGGCAAGTCCTTCCAGGGAGTGTTCTTGTCAAACTCGTAATGTCGCGCGATAGCTTCGATCGTTTGCAGAAAATACGGTGATTTACCCTTCCGCCAGGGCGCAAGCGCCCCGTCATAGAGTTTCAATGTCTGGTCCGGCACGACCAGACGTTCATCAAAGAACAGTTCGACCCCAAGCCCGTCGCAATCGGGGCAAGCCCCAAAGGGCGCGTTGAATGAGAACAGGCGCGGCTCGATCTCGGGGATGGTGAACCCACTGACCGGGCAAGCAAAATTCTCACTGAATGTGATCCGTTCCGGGTCGCCCTCCTTCGGTGCGGTTTCGAGGATTGCGATCCCGTCCGCCAGATCCAGTGCGGTCCTTAGGCTGTCGGCCAGGCGTGTTTCCATGCCTTCTCGTACCACCAGACGATCGACAACGACGTCGATATCGTGGCGGAACTTCTTGTCCAGTGTCGGCGGCTCATCCAATTCATAGAACTCACCATCTACCTTGACGCGCTGAAAACCCTGCTTGCGCAGCTCAAGGAATTCTTTCCGATATTCACCCTTCCGATCACGAACGATGGGGGCCAGCAGATAGCCGCGCGTGCCCTCCTCCATCGTCATGATCCGGTCGACCATGTCCTGCACCTGCTGCGCCTCAATTGGCAATCCTGTGGCCGGGCTGTAAGGCGTACCAGCACGGGCAAAGAGCAAGCGCAGATAGTCGTAGATCTCGGTTACAGTGCCCACGGTCGAACGCGGGTTTTTTGAGGTCGTCTTCTGCTCGATCGAAATCGCGGGGCTTAGTCCGCTGATGTGATCCACATCGGGCTTCTCCATCATATCGAGGAACTGGCGCGCATAGGCCGACAGGCTTTCGACATAGCGGCGCTGCCCTTCGGCATAGATCGTATCAAATGCCAAAGAAGACTTTCCCGAGCCCGACAGGCCAGTGATCACCACCAGCTGATCCCGTGGGATGTCGACATCAATGCTCTTGAGGTTATGCTCGCGCGCACCGCGCACCTCGATATTCTTCAGCTCAGCCATTCAGGCCCCCAACAACCAACGTCACTCAGAGATAGGCGAGAGCGGCTGAGTCTCCAACCAAAAAATTAGAACAAAGTAAGAACAGGCGATTTTTCGACACTCGGCTTAAGCACTGGTTTTCTTAGCCAGAGCCCATGCGCAGATTGGAAAATCGGGATCGTTCTCCAAATTGTCTATCTCAGGGTCATAAACAGGAGGCCATTCAAGTTCGAGATTGCGCAAAGCGGCATGCCGATTGCCCCACTGTTCGGCCCGGATGAGATCCGGGTCGAACCCACACTCAGTGAGCAGGTTTTTCAATCCGCGCGCAGACCAGCGCGAACAGTCATGCGGAGCAGCGTGAAACGGAATGAAGAACGGGACGGCAAGCCAGAAATACCCTCCGGGCCTTAGCATCTCTAGCACGTTCAGCGTGGCTTCAACCGGGCGATCCAAGTGCTCCCACACCTGATTGGCCAAAACCAGATCGACCTTTCGCACCTGCTGTTGTTTGTTCAGAACGGGTCCGGTGCAGATATCATGTTGCTTATGCCAAATCTGTTCATAGCTGCAAAATCCAAATTGCTTACCCCACGAACCAGAAATCTCAATGACATCAAGTGTTTCCGGCTTCAGGCCGCGGACCCACTGCCGGCTGCGCCGTGCCATGATAACTCGATTTAGACTGGTCACTGCTTGCCCCTGATGTTTTGCAGGCAATAAATCATAAGATCAGTAAGATGTCGGCACAAAAAAACGCCCACAAGGGCGTATGACTTTCTAAATCGAAGGAAAATGGCGCGGTTGACGGGGCTCGAACCCGCGACCCCCGGCGTGACAGGCCGGTACTCTAACCAACTGAGCTACAACCGCGCATTTAGGGTCTATGTGCGATCCGTTTGCCCGGATCAAAGGCTGGCAGCGATGGCGCGGTTGACGGGGCTCGAACCCGCGACCCCCGGCGTGACAGGCCGGTACTCTAACCAACTGAGCTACAACCGCCCACTGCCCGTTCATCTCTGAACGTTGGGGTGTATTATGGCTACACCCCGGCATCGTCAAGCGGCGTTTTCAAGTTTTTTGCTCGAACCTGATTTTTTCCGATCTATCCGACTTGGCGGGCAATGTGTGAAAACCGGATTTCGTCTGACGCGCTGCAATTTGAACCCTTTGAACTTGCGGCGAAACACAAGCCGCTGTATCAAACGCCGCTATGGGTGATTAGCTCAGTGGTAGAGCGCTTCGTTCACATCGAAGATGTCAGGAGTTCAAATCTCTTATCACCCACCATATTATTCAAATGCTTATGCGGCATAGTTGAAGCGTTTTGGAACCATTTGGTTCAACGCTGCGTGCACAATGCTGTCATCCTCCGACATACACGCCGGATTTAGGACGATAAAAAACCTTTTGGTCATGCAGACGCCCCAGAAGGTCGTGTGCCTTGCGCACAAAGTCTTCACGGGTTTCCCGTTCTTCTACCCTCTCGTCAACAGGGACATTCGATCTGGACGCTATGGCATGACGCATGGCCTCTTCGATTATATCCATATCTTCGACCGAAAGCTCGAACATATCATTGTACAGAGGCATCCTGGGTTCTCCTACCTTGGCACAGACGACCAGCGTGCCTCATGTTCCGAGTCGATTCCACTTCAAATACCTATTGCCGGCGATCGCGTTTCGAAGAACACGCCCAGCAGGATTTAGAAGATGAATCGGGCAGACCTCGTTTTCGCGAATTTTCTGCATGATATGTGGCACTTGCCATGTTTCCCGTGGCCTGCTTATCCTGATGTCATAGCCACCAATAAGGCACCCCTCTTTGGGCGAGAAATAACATGGCGAAACTGAAGCGGGAAATTGGCCTGGTCGGCCTGACCTTCATTTCGGTTGGAGGAATCATTGGGTCAGGCTGGCTTTTCGGCCCCCTACTCGCCGTGCAACACGCAGGCCCCGCCGCGGTTCTTTCTTGGATTATTGGCGCCGTTGCGATGTTCATACTGGCAATAACCTTCGCCGAGATTTCAGCGATGTTACCTATCCCAGGCGGAATCGCACGCGTCCCTCAGTTCTCACACGGCAACATCGTGTCGATGGCGATGGGATGGACGGCCTGGATTGGCTACAACACCACCGCTCCGATCGAAGTTGAAGCCATGCTTAAATACCTCGCGCCCTACGCGTCATGGCTCCACGCCGCGGATACCGGCGAACTGACCGGCGCTGGTGTTTCGGTCGCCTTGCTGTTCATGTTGCTGTTCGTCGCTGTGAACGCACTGGGCGTAAAATTTTTTGCACAGGTAAATGCAACGCTGACCTGGGCCAAGATTGCCATTCCGATAGTATTGTCCGTGTTGTTGATCGCGACCCGCTTTGACGTGCAGAATTTCTCCGCCCCTGACGGTTTCGCCCCCTACGGCCTGAAAGGCATCATGGCCGCAGTATCAACCGGTGGGGTGATCTTTTCCTTTATAGGTTTCCGACATGTTGTTGATATGGCAGGAGAAGTTCGAAACCCAAAATTCGACATCCCGGCCGCTCTGGTTCTATCCATTGTATTATGTGCCTTGATCTACCTTGGATTACAGGTGGCCTTTATCGGCGCGCTTGATCCCGCGATGATCCGCAATGGTTGGGCAAGCCTCAACTTTGGCGGACAAGGTCCCTTGGATGGCGTCATAATGTCCGTCGGGATATTGTGGTTCCTCAGCTTGCTGAACGTCGGGTCGGTCATCGGCCCGTTTGGCAATGGGTTGGTTGCAACAGGATCGAACGCTCGTATCGCTCTGGCCCTGTCGCAAAACGGGTTCCTGCCGAAACGTTTGCAGATCTTGTCATCGTTCGGAGTACCGCTTTGGGCCTTGGCTCTCAACTTTCTGATTGGCACTCTGTTTTTACTGACGGTCCCGTTCGCAACCGTAATCGCCCTGAACGGGGCCGCCATTGTGCTTTCATTCGCGGTCGGCCCAATCGCCGTGGTGTGCTTACGTGATCTGATGCCTGACCGCCCGCGCTCAATCCGTATTCCCGCCGTCAAACTTGTCGGGCTCACGGCCTTCGCGATCTCAACCCTGATCGTCTACTGGAGCGGATGGGACACGGTCTGGAGGCTGGGAATTGCACTGCTCATCGGCATGGCGCTGCTGCTGATCCGCTTTCACAATCGGCTCGATGAAATGGACGCAACCGAGGCGCTTTGGCTGATGCCCTATTTCTGTGGTTTGGGGCTGATCTCCTACATGGGTCAGTTTGGAGAAGGCGCGCAAAAGCAGATCCCGTTTGGTTGGGACATTGTGCTGTGTGCGGCATTTTCGGCGGTGATTTTTGCGCTCGCCGTACGCTCGGCGCTGTCAGACAAAAAATTCCAGGCTTACATCGAAAACGAAGAGGTGCTGGACCCGGCCAAACCTGTCATTGGACTTTGAACAAAAAAAGGCGGGGCATGACCCCGCCTTTCTAATTAATCTGTTTCAGGCTTAGTGGGCTGTTGCCGACGGCCCTACCCCTTCGGCCGCCTTGGCGGCAGCGGCAGCGGCCTCTTCAGCGGCCTCATCCCACTCAATTGACTCGGGCTTACGTATCAACGCCTGCTCTAGTACCTCCGAGACGTGTTTGACCGCGATGATCTCCAGCCCTTCTTTCACGTTGTCGGGAATATCTGCCAGATCCTTTTCATTCTCTTCGGGAATGAGGACGGTCTTGATCCCGCCACGCAGGGCAGCCAGCAGTTTTTCTTTCAGCCCGCCAATCGGCATCGCGTTGCCGCGCAGCGAAACCTCGCCTGTCATGGCGATGTCCTTGCGCACAGGAATACCGGTCAGGACCGAAACAATCGAGGTCACCATAGCCAAGCCCGCAGACGGACCATCCTTTGGCGTCGCACCATCGGGCACGTGCACGTGGATATCGATTTTGTCGAACTGCGGCGGTTTAACCCCGATCTGAGGCGAAATTGATCGGACGTAAGACGACGCCGCGTCGATCGATTCCTTCATCACATCGCCCAGCTTACCAGTGGTCTTCATCCGCCCTTTGCCGGGCAGTTTCAGAGCCTCGATATGCAGCAGATCACCACCGACCGAAGTCCAGGCCAAGCCAGTGACTACACCAACCTGATCGTCCTGTTCAGCCAAGCCATAACGGAACTTGGGCACTCCAAGAAAATCATCCAGATTGTCGGGCGTCACCTTTACGGTCTCCGCCTCTTTCTTGATGATCTTGGTCAGCGATTTCCGCGCCACTTTGGCGATTTCGCGTTCGAGGTTCCGCACACCCGCCTCGCGGGTATAGGTGCGGATGATCGATTGCAGCGCCTCATCGGTCAGCTCAAACTCCTTGGCTTTCAGACCATGGTTTTTGACCTGTTTGTCGATCAGGTGTTGCTTGGCGATCTCGCTCTTTTCCTCTTCGGTGTAACCGGCCAGCGGGATGATCTCCATCCGGTCTAGCAGAGGCCCAGGCATGTTGTAGCTGTTAGACGTGGTCAGGAACATCACGTTGGACAGGTCATATTCGACCTCAAGATAATGATCCATGAACGTGTTGTTCTGTTCCGGGTCCAACACCTCCAGCATCGCCGAGGCTGGATCGCCACGGAAATCCTGCCCCATCTTGTCGATTTCATCGAGCAGGATGAGAGGGTTTGTGGTTTTCGCCTTCTTCAGCGCCTGAATGATCTTGCCGGGCATCGACCCGATATAAGTCCGACGGTGGCCACGAATCTCAGATTCGTCGCGCACACCACCCAGCGAGATGCGAATGAATTCGCGCCCCGTGGCTTTTGCGACCGATTTACCCAGCGAGGTTTTACCCACACCCGGAGGGCCAACAAGGCACAGGATCGGGCCTTTCAGCTTTTTCGAGCGCTGCTGAACCGCCAGATATTCGACGATCCGCTCTTTGACTTTCTCAAGTCCATAATGATCGGCGTCCAGAATGTCCTGCGCGCGACCCAGATCCTTTTTAACGCGAGATTTGGTGCCCCACGGCAGTGACAGGATCCAGTCCAGATAGTTGCGCACAACGGTCGCTTCAGCCGACATGGGCGACATGTTCTTAAGCTTTTTCAGCTCACCTTCGGCCTTTTCGCGCGCCTCTTTCGACAGCTTGGTCTCGTTGATCTTGGCTTCCAGTTCGGCAACTTCGTTGCTGCCGTCCTCACCATCGCCAAGCTCCTTCTGAATGGCTTTCATCTGCTCATTCAGATAGTACTCGCGCTGCGTCTTCTCCATCTGGGATTTGACGCGGGTCTTGATCTTTTTCTCGACCTGCAGAACCGACATTTCGCCCTGCATCAGGCCATAGACCTTCTCAAGCCGCTCGCTCACCGAGAGCGTCTCAAGCAGTTCCTGTTTCTGTTCAACCTCGATGCCCAGATGACCTGACACAAGGTCGGCCAACTTTGCAGGCTCGGTGGTTTCACCAACAGCGGCCAGCGCTTCTTCGGGGATGTTCTTGCGCACTTTGGCATAGCGCTCGAACTCATCGGCGACGGTGCGCAGCAGTGCTTCGGTCGTGGTGACATCGCCCGGAATCTCGGTCAGATACTCGGCGCGCGCTTCGAAAAACTGATCGTTTTCAAGGAATTCTGTGATCTGCACCCGCGCCTGCCCCTCGACAAGCACCTTCACGGTGCCATCGGGCAGTTTCAGCAGTTGCAGCACGTTGGCCAGAACGCCCGAGCGGTAGATACCGTCGATTTCCGGATCATCCTCACCAGGATCAATCTGGCTGGACAACAGAATTTGCTTGTCATCCTGCATCACCTCTTCCAGGGCGCGGACCGATTTGTCACGGCCCACGAACAGCGGCACGATCATATGTGGGAAGACCACGATATCGCGCAGCGGCAGGACGGGGTATGAGGAATTCAGAGGCTCTTGCATGCTCTATCCTTATCATTGGCAAGACGGCGCTGGTCCCTGATTCAGGCAACCTTTGGCCATCTCCTGTCTTGGACGATAAAGGTGGGGCACCTGTTCCCCCATTTCAACCTCATCGTCGTTTGTCGTGATGCAGCATGACCGGATGATTTGGGGACTTCAAGGCATCCGACAGACATATCCACCGATTTTAGCGAACCCAGCATTAAAACGGGCAACAAATCATCCAGCGTGGATCAGAACACCCTCTGCTTAGCTCGGGACAAAAAGAAGCCATGACCGACTTCGTTTCTACATTCCAAGCCCTTTTTCGAGGAATGGCAAACGAACCCGCCAAACTCTCCAGTTACGCCGTAGTCTGCACGGTCAAATCCATCCCGGTTATGGCTGACTGGTTGGCACAGCATGCGGACGGCGCCCGTATTGGTCATGAAAAAATCATGTCCCCAGTCCGACTGACAATCCGCCGGGCGCGGGAACGCAGGCGCACCACTCCGCTCAATTATAGTGCAAGACAGGTCCGAAACACTCGCCCCCTGCCCGACGACACACTGAATATTCTCGGACGGGGTTTCGAAGGTCCAGACATCCGCAAGAGATGTCGATGCGCAAAGAACGATTGCGATAGAAACAATAAAGCGAGGCATTGAATCCTCCTGAACAAAACAAATGAAAATGGTAAATAATGCGCGAACAGTATAGCAAAAAATACCGCGTTTGTCACCGCAATGGCCACAATCTACAGCGGTTCAATATCGCCTTGCTCCCGAAGCGCGTGGAATTGCGATTGCCACTCTGCGAATGTGCCCTGTGAAATCGCGTCCCGCATTCTCTGCATGATATCCTGAAAGTAATGCAGATTGTGCCAAGTCAGCAGCATGCCCGAGATCATCTCATTCGAGCGGAACACGTGATGCAAGTAGGCGCGAGAATAACTTGAACACGCGGGGCATGTGCAGTTCTCATCCAGCGGGCGTGGGTCGTCAGCATGGCGGGCGTTCTTGATATTGACCACACCATAACGCGTGAACACCTGCCCGGTGCGACCCGACCGCGAAGGTAGAACGCAATCCATCATATCTATCCCACGTGCAACGGCACCTACGATATCATCAGGCTTGCCTACGCCCATCAGATAACGCGGTTTATACTGGGGCAAGAAGTCAGGCGCATAGTCAAGGCAGCTGAACATGGCCTCCTGCCCCTCACCCACGGCAAGGCCGCCGACGGCGTAGCCTTCAAAACCGACCTGCTTAAGTGCCTCGGCACTTTCTTCCCGAAGATCTTGTTCCAGCCCGCCCTGCATGATCCCAAACAGGGCATGTCCAGGGCGGTCTCCAAACGCTTCACGTGACCGTGCAGCCCACCGCATCGAAAGGCGCATGGACTCGGCGATACGGTCGCGATCGGCGGGCAGCGCAGGGCATTCATCAAAGCACATGACGATGTCCGAGCCCAAAAGCCGCTGGATTTCCATCGACCGTTCCGGCGTCAATTCGTGCTTCGAGCCATCGACGTGAGATTTAAAGGTCACGCCCTTCTCGGTAAGTTTGCGCAGACCGGCCAGCGACATCACCTGAAATCCGCCAGAATCCGTCAGGATGGGCCGGTCCCAGTTCATGAACTTGTGCAGGCCTCCCAAACGATCGATACGCTCGGCCGTTGGGCGCAGCATCAGATGATAGGTGTTGCCCAACAGAATA
Organism: Ruegeria sp. AM5; assembly: GCF_056540645.1. NCBI lineage: Bacteria > Pseudomonadati > Pseudomonadota > Alphaproteobacteria > Rhodobacterales > Roseobacteraceae > Ruegeria > Ruegeria sp. AM5. The sequence continues at coordinate 807,472 of NZ_JBQFXC010000001.1, forward strand.
TCGGCACCCGTGGCGCGCACACTTTCCGGCATCATCGCCTTGACGGTCGCGGCTGTGCCCACAGGCATGAACGCTGGCGTCCGCACCTCACCGCGCGGCGTGTTGATCACGCCTGTGCGGGCCTTGCCATCGGTGGATTTCAGGTCGAAAGAAAATCGCTGGGTCATGGTAACGCCTTGGATCGCTGAACCGGGCAGGCTTTGCCCGATCTGCAAGGGCATTGCAACCCGTCAGGGCAGCGAGGCTACACGGTCCGTAAACAGGCGCACCACCCCTGCCCCATCGACATCCCGGCACACTCGCACTGGTGGCCGTGCAGGGTCAGGACGAGTCGCACCGATTTCAGCCCCGTCCAACGCCACCTGCAAACCCGTTTCGACCATTTCGAACATCGGTTCATGGGTGCAGGCGATAACGGCAGTCGAGTCATGCAGTCCGCACCCTTCAAGCCCACCGATCTCTTTATAGAACTTTAAATAGAAGCGCGAGATATCACGCAGAAAACCACCCATGTCAGGGGAACGTTCAGCGAGCGCCTCAAAATCAGCGGTCTCGTAGAGCGTTTTCAGAGTCACATCCAATCCCACCAGAATCGTAGGCGGCGGCGCGGCAAAGACTTCGTCTGCAGCTTTGGCATCGTGATAGATATTCGCCTCGGCATGTTCGGTGATGTTGCCCGGGCAGTACACGGCCCCGCCCATGATGACGAGCTTGCCAAGATTCTCTGCAAACTCAGGGTCCAATCGCATGGCATCAGCGATATTGGTCAATGGCCCAACCGCGCATACGACCAGCTCTCCGCGATGGCTGCGCGCCATGTCGACAAGAAACTCTGCGGCGGACAGGGCGTGGTTTTCACCGATCTCTTCAATCTGGGTCAGGTCACCAAAGCCTTCGGGGCCGTGCACATGTTCCGAAGGTGAATGCGCGATCTCTCCCAATGCGAAGGGCGCGCCTTGGGCCACGGGAATGCCGAGCCCCAGTTTGTCCACCAGAAATCGCGCATTGCGGCTGGATTGATGCACATGGGTGTTGCCGAACACGGTGGTCAGGCCGATCAGGTCAATTTCGGACGCAGCGGCGGCATAGGCAATGGCCATTGCGTCGTCGATGCCGGGGTCTGTATCGATAATCAATTTCATCCTCGTCCGATAACGCAAACACCAGTGGGATGCAAAGCTGCCACAAAAGGGAATTTCTGGCCTGTATGAACGCTTTCACAGATTTGCATTCCAGCCTGTACAATCCATACCAGAGTTGAAATTGAGCGATTCAATCCCCATATGTATACCATAGTACACAATAAATGAGGACAGTATGATAGAAGACCAGATTATCGGACTGATTACTTCGAACATTATCTACCTGCTGGCAGCGGCGCTTATTGCCATTGTCATCTTCAAGGGCATCAAGATCGTGCCTCAATCCGAGAAATACGTTGTTGAACGGTTTGGCCGCCTGCATTCGGTGCTTGGGCCCGGGATCAATTTTATCGTTCCTTTTCTAGATGTTGCCCGCCACAAGATATCCATCCTTGAGCGTCAGTTGCCAAACGCAACGCAAGACGCAATTACCAAGGACAATGTTCTGGTGCAGATCGATACTTCGGTGTTCTACCGCATTCTCGAGCCGGAAAAGACGGTCTATCGCATCCGCGATGTCGACGGTGCGATTGCAACGACTGTAGCCGGTATCGTCCGCGCCGAGATCGGTAAGATGGACCTGGATGAAGTGCAATCGAACCGGGCGCAACTGATTGAACGTATTCAGGAAAGCGTAGAAACCGCTGTTGACGATTGGGGGATCGAAGTAACCCGCGCCGAGATTCTGGACGTAAATCTTGATCAGGCCACTCGTGACGCGATGTTGCAGCAATTGAACGCCGAACGTGCCCGCCGCGCGCAGGTGACCGAGGCCGAGGGCCAAAAGCGTGCCGTTGAGCTGCAGGCAGATGCCGAACTTTATGCGGCAGAGCAGACCGCCAAGGCCCGCCGAATCTCGGCTGAGGCCGAAGCTTATGCGACTCAGGTCGTAGCAAAGGCCATTCAAGACAACGGGCTGGAAGCGGCACAGTATCAGGTTGCGTTGAAACAGGTGGAATCGCTGAACGCCCTAGGCAACGGCACCGGCTCGCAGACCATCGTTGTGCCTGCAAACGCACTTGAAGCCTTCGGCAATGCCTTTGACATGCTTAAAGGAGGAAAATGATGGCCGATCCTTTCTGGCTGACGTGGTGGATTTGGTTGGCCGGAGCGCTTGCTCTGGGCATCCTTGAGGTCGCGCTGCCCGGCTTCATTTTCCTGGGTTTTGCCATCGGTGCAGCCATTACCGGAGTGGTTTTGCTGATCCCTGGCCTCACGCTATCCCTGCCCGTTCTACTGTTGATATTTGCTGTTCTGTCACTGGTCGCATGGCTGGTTCTGCGCCGTATGTTTGCCCTGCCGCACGGTCAGGTCAAAACCTTCAAGCACGACATCAACGACTGATCTGTCGTGGCGCTCAAATCAGGCGCCACGGCACCTCTGGACGCTGCCCGGCACTTTCCCTATATAATTTCTCAGGTAACAGACCCGAGGCATCAATGACCCACCCCAGTGAACAGTTCGAAGGCAGCCCCCTGATCGCTCCCTCGACCATCGATCACCCGCTCTACGAACCCGTGGTCGAAGCTTGCCGGACGGTGTTTGACCCAGAAATACCAGTCAATATCTACGATCTCGGTCTGATCTATACGATCGACATCACCGGAGAAAACGCGGTCAAGGTGATCATGACCCTCACTGCGCCAGGCTGTCCTGTCGCAGGCGAAATGCCCGGTTGGATCGTGGAAGCTATCGAACCCGTTGCTGGCGTCAAAGAGGTCGACGTCGAACTGACTTGGGAGCCACCTTGGGGCATGGAAATGATGTCAGATGAAGCCCGGCTTGAGCTGGGTTTCATGTAACTCTCGACTTACTCACAAAAACATGGCGATGTTACAAAACGGTGTACTGCGTGTTACTTAACCGTTTTCATGTTGTCACAATGCTGGGTCACAAGGTCCTCAGGTACTGACCCAGTGATTAAGCATGCGTTTTTCGATCTGCTGGACGTGCTGGCGCAGGATGTCGAGTAGCGGGCGTCTTATCCGATTGCCCCGCTAAATTGACATACTTCGTGAATTGCATGGGCCTCTGACCATAGCCATCCCCCATTCAATGGGCCCATTCCGGGCCGCTCTTGCCCGAGAGCGGCCCTTTTTGTTTGATTATTCTAAGTTACAGGTCGATTTGATTTCAGCAGCGCGCGCGTCCAGCTCTTTTATATAGTCGCCTGACAGCATCTTCAGGTGCTTGCTCTCGGTTCCTGTGACGAGACCCAGCAAGGCACCGGCAGGGAGGATCGAGAACACGCTTTCAGCCTGCTGGTCCTCGGCATGTTTCTTTTCAGCTGCGATTGCGCGCAGATCACCGGGTGCGGTAGCACAGTTGACCGGGTGCCGTTTTGTGTCATCTATCGCAAATGCCGCAGACGCGGACGCCAACAACATAGATGTGAAAATGGCGGCTCCTGCCCAGTTCTGCGCTCTCATCGATCCAAACCTCTCTGGAATGCCTGTCCTTTACTTCAGATACGCTAAAGCTTTGCGCACCATCGTGACAACCCTGCGCGGAGTGTGTATTTGAACAGGCTCTCTCTTGAGCCCGGCGCGTGTCGGCCTTAGATTAGAGATAACGCGCGATAACGGAGCCCACCATGTTTGGCATTCCCGGCAAACAAGCCGTGACCATGACACCTAAAGCCGCTGAACAGATTGTTCGGCTTATGAAATCCGGCGGTCACACCGGATTGCGCATCGGCGTCAAGAAAGGCGGCTGCGCGGGGATGGAATACACCATGGACTACGTCGATGATGCCGACCCGAACGACGAAGTGGTCGAGCAGGATGGCGCGCGTGTTATGATCGCCCCCATGGCACAGATGTTCCTGTTCGGAACCGAGATCGACTACGAGGTTTCACTGCTTGAGGCCGGGTTCAAGTTCCGGAACCCGAATGTAGTCGATGCATGCGGATGCGGAGAATCGATTAAGTTCGACGAAACCTTGGCTGAACAACGCTAACTCGCAGCTTTTAGGTGGACGTAGGTCTCATTAAATCGCCGCGTCAGGTGCTCTCCGGCGCGGATCGTGGCGTATGAACCCGGCGGCGCAACATTTGTGTCGTAAGAAGGATTAAAGAACAACGGAACCGAGATCCTCTCGTTCACGCTGCCTTTGACTCTATGCTCGGTCGCTTTGACTTCTCCTGCCGTCCAAAACTCCAGCATCTCCCCGAAATTGATTATGAATTGTCCCGGCGTGGCGTTTACAGCTTGCCAATCGCCATCAGACATACGAACTTCCAGACCCGGTGTGCCGTCCGTGGCCAGCAAAGTCAGGCAGCCATAATCCGTATGCGCGCCGATACCAAAGTCCTTTTCCCCTGCCCAATCAGGACGTTGCGGACAGAAGTTACCGCGCAGCAGCGCCATTGGCGTATCAAAGGCCGCATCAAAACTGTTTGCATCCCTACCGATGGCAATCGCAATCGCGCGCAAAACGCGAATGGCAACTGAGCAGGCGTCTGAATAGTAACTCTGGATCGTTCTCCGAAACGCGTCGGCCCCGTCTGGCCAGAGATTTGGGGCATACACACTTAATCCACGCCCCGCATAGGGATCATCGGCTGGCAGTTCAAAACCGCTATCAAAGACTTCTTTGAAATCCGGGTTCGCCCTGAGATCCACCTGTTCGGAACGCGGCGCACCCCAACCGCGGTTGGCACCCGTAGCTGCCATATCGACGCTCTGCTTGATCTCATCGGGTTGACGAAAAAAATCGCGATAAGTGTCGATCACCTGCTTCACACGGGCGGCATCAAGGCCGGAATTGAAGATCGTTAGAAATCCGATCTGGCGAACAGCATGTCTCAGCTTTTCCATCTCAGCTGGATCACGCAGATCCAATTTGGCGAGATCGAGATCGTCTATCATGCCATCCTCCGCAACAACGCGCGCAATGTGTCCTGACAAGTAGCGCTATGCAACCGGAATTGTCAGCCCCGCCTGCGGGTGATATCCGAGGGTTCAAAGCAGAAAACCGGAGGGATCGCGATGCGGCGTAAGTTGGCGGCAGGCAACTGGAAAATGAACGGAACTGGCGTTGCGCTGAGCGAGTTGGAAGCGTTGAAAGCCTCGCACCCATCTTCTGCGGTAGAAATCCTGATATGCCCACCAGCCACTTTGCTTCATCGCGCGGCAAATACGGTTGAAGGTTCGGGCATTACCGTTGGTGGCCAAGACTGCCACGCGGCGCTCTCGGGTGCGCATACCGGGGATCTGAGTGCCGAGATGCTGTTGGATGCAGGGGCAAGCTCAGTGATTCTTGGCCATTCCGAGCGCCGTGAAGATCATGCTGAGCAGAACGAAGACATCCGTGCCAAAGCCCGCACCGCCATGGATGCAGGCCTGAAGACGATCATCTGCGTTGGTGAAAGCCTTGAACAGCGCGAAGCAGCAAATACTCTGGATATCATCGGTGGACAGATGTCGGGTTCGATCCCGGATCAAGCGACAGGCGAGAACCTGATTGTCGCATATGAGCCGATCTGGGCCATCGGCACCGGTAAGGTTCCAACTTTGGAAGAGATCGGAGAAGTGCACGATTTCATACGCGCACGTCTGGAACGCCGATTTGGCGAAGGTGTCGGCCGGTCAGTCCGCCTGCTGTATGGCGGATCGGTCAAACCCGGTAATGCTGCCGAGATTTTCGGCGTTTCAAATGTTGACGGAGCGTTGGTGGGTGGCGCCAGTCTGAAAGCAACTGATTTCTCGGGCATCATTCAGGCGCTTGAAAGCGCCTGATCGCCAACCTCATTCGGCAATATCTTCGGCCCAAAGCGCGGGCTTCTCTTCGATAAAACGCTTCATCAATGCAATGCAGTCCGGGTCATCTGCGATGATGACCTCGACACCACGATCGCGCAGGAAGTCCTCATTGCCGCCAAAATTCACGGTGTCTCCGATCACAACACGCGGGATACCGAACTGTACGATCGTGCCAGAACACATCATGCAAGGCGACAGCGAGGTATAGAGCACAGTATCGCGATAGGTCTTCTGCCGCCCTGCCTTGCGCAGCGCATCCATTTCCCCATGGGCAATCGGGTCGCCCAGTTGGACACGCTGATTACGCCCTTGCGCAACGACCTCACCACCCCGCGCAAGCACTGAACCGATTGGGCAGCCTCCTTCGTCAAATCCAGCTTTCGCCTCATCATAGGCGACGCGGAGCAAGCGTGCATCGGTGTCGGTCAGCATATGCAGGTGTCCTTTGTTCGGAGTTGTTTCGCAAAGCTGCCCGACACCACAACGGCGGTCAACGCTTAGGCCAGTTTCATGATGACCAAACCCGTCACGATTAGAATCGCAGCGCCGATCCGCATGGGCGTCAGCGCTTCACCCAGGAATAGGATGCCAACAGTGAACGCCCCTACTGCGCCGATCCCGGTCCAGATCGTGTAGGCGGTGCCAAGCGGTAGATCCCGCATCGCCATTGCAAGCAGGCCAAATGACCCGATCATCGCAACACCCATGATCGCCGTCGGCCACAGCCGCGTGAAACCAGCGGTCTGCTTCATCGCGACGGCCCAGACGATTTCGAGCAGGCCAGCAAACAATAGTAATATCCAGGGCATAAGAACACCTCACTTTCCGAGATCGGGTCGTCCCGAATAATCGTCCATGATGGTGAGGTCGTCCTCTGACCCTCAGATATGCGTTTGGGCATCAGTTTCAAGACAAAAAAACCGGGCGGATTACACCGCCCGGTTCATATGCTCGGTTTAACCGATCTAGTTGGTTATGATCTCAGGCCCCATGAATGTGTTGGGCAGGAATGTCGAAATCCACGGGATATACGTAACCATGATGAGGAAGACGAACAGCACGGCCAAGAACGGCAACGCTGCCCTCACAACACTCATCATCGGCATACCCGCCACGCCAGAGGTTACGAACAAGTTCAACCCGACCGGAGGCGTGATCATCCCGATCTCCATGTTCACCACCATGATGATGCCCAGATGGATCGGATCGATGCCCAGCTCGATGGCAATCGGGAACACCAGGGGGGCCACAATGACCAGCAGACCTGAGGGCTCCATGAACTGGCCACCGATCAGCAGGATCACGTTGACTACAATCAGGAAAGTCACTGGCCCCAGACCCGCCGATAGCATAGCGCTTGCGATATGCTGGGGCACCTGCTCATCCGTCAGCACATGTTTCAGGATCAGCGCGTTGGCGATCACGAACAGCAGCGTGACAGTCAGCTTGCCGGCCTCGAACAGCGTATGCTTGGTGTCGGGGTGCACAAAGGCCGTGATCAACGCATAGGGTTTCTTGAGCAGCGAGATGTTCTGCGCATCCCCTTCAGTGCTGAGCGGACCCATATCCTTGTAGACAAAACTTGCGATCAGGAACGCATAGACGGCAGCAACAGCCGCGGCCTCGGTCGGGGTAAAGATACCTCCGTAGATACCGCCGAGGATGATGACGATCAGGAACAGACCCCAACCGGCCTCGCGTGCTGACGTGAAGACTTCGCCCCAACCTTTCCAATCGCCTTTGGGAAGATTCTTGACCTTGGCCATGACGTAAATGGTGATCATCAGCATCAGACCGGCCATCAAACCCGGAATAACGCCCGCAAGGAACATCCGCCCGACCGAAACCTCCACGGCTGCCGCATAGACCACCATCACGATTGATGGCGGAATCAGAATGCCCAGTGTCCCTGCGTTACAGATCACACCGGCGGCGAATTCCTTGGAATAGCCCACCTGACGCATGCCAGCGATGACGATCGACCCGATTGCGACAACTGTCGCCGGAGATGAACCCGACAAGGCCGCAAACAACATACACGCGAAGACGCCAGCAATTGCCAGACCTCCGGGCAAGTGCCCCACACAAGCGATCGAGAACCGGATGATCCGCCGCGCCACTCCACCTGTAGTCATGAAAGATGACGCGAGAATGAAAAACGGGATAGCCAAGAGGGTGAAATGTCCCTCAAACGCCTCGAACAGCGTGCCAGCGACCGAAGCCAATGAGCTGTCGGAATAGATCAGCAGGAATAGGGTCGAGCTGAGACCAAGTGCCACCGCAATCGGAACTCCGATCAACAATAGGCCAATGACCATCGAGAAAAGTAGTACGACGTCCATCAGTCATGCTCCCCCTGCTGGGCGCGGACTTCTTCGATCTCGTCCTCAACCTCGTGGCTAGCTACAAGGCGATCAGTTTCACCGCGCCAAATCTGTACTGCGACCTGTGCAAAACGGATCACCAGCAGCAACATCGAAAGAGGCAGTACGAAATAGGGAACGACCTTGGGCAGTTTCTCGTAATATTCGCCATAGTTGATCATATCTTCCAGAAACCGCAGCGGCGCGACCATCGGGATATCATCAACTTCATAGAAGCTCTGGCTGCGCGCGCTCATGTCAAAGCCGGTCGGAAACCAGCGACCCGAGGTTGGCGGCAGATCGGCAAACACTGCCCAGTAGTCATACGACCCCTTGAGCAGGAGCAGAGAAAACACCAGACAGCAAGCCACGGCTATCAGCGCCAAAACCCGGCGTGGCGCGGGGGCCAGCATGTTAAGGATCGCATCAACACCCAGATGTGCATGCTTCTTCACTGCATAAGACGCACCCAGCAGCACCAACCAACCGAAGGTGAATACTGTCAGTTCCAGCGCCCAAAGAATGTTAGAATTGAATACAAACCGCGCGATCACATTGGCGAAGGTGACAATTGTCATCAGACCCAACAGGCACGCAATCATGGTTTCTTCGATATGGTCGACCAGCCCGCCTTGGCCGGGTTTCGCACCAGACATCTCTCTGTCCCCGCATTTTTTTGATGAGAGTGGTGGGAGTGTGGCGGGCCACTAAGGCCCGCCCAGCCTATGCGTCCATAACTCCCCAGTCCCCGGACGCGTGGCTTGAACCGGTATCAGAACCCGGCGTTGATCGCCTGTGCGGCGTCGATCTTGTCCTGACCAACGTCACCGGCAAATTTATCCCAGACTGGCTTCATCGCATCGACCCAGGCCTGGCGCTGCTCGGGGTTCAGTTCCCGGATGATGCCCCCTGCGTCAGTGATCGAAGCCTTGGCAGCTTCGTTTACGGAAAAGGCCTCCTTGTTACGGGTCTCGGTCACTTCGGCGAGAATCGTCAGGAATTGATCGCGAACTTCAGGCTCCAGGCTGTCCAGCCAGTCAACTGAGGTTACAACCAGATAATCGATGATACCGTGGTTCGTTTCTGTGATGCCGTCCTGCACCTCGAAGAACTTCTTGCCGTAGATGTTCGACCAGGTGTTTTCCTGCCCGTCAACAACGCCCTGTTGCAGAGCACCGTACACTTCTGAGAACGCCATCTTCTGAGGGCTGCCACCAATTGCTTCCATCTGGGCAACCAATACGTCCGATGACTGAACGCGGAACTTCAGGCCGTTCGCATCCGAAGGATCTTCCAACGGCTTGTTCGCAGACATCTGCTTCATGCCATTGTGCCAGAATGCCAGCCCCTGAAGGCCGCGGCGCTGCATGCTGTCTTTCATCGCCTGACCATCAGCCGAGGCTTGGAACGCATCCACAGCATCGATGTTCTTGAACATGAACGGCAGATCGAACAGGCGGAATTGCTTTGTAAATTTCTCGAACTTCGACAGCGAGGGCGCGGCCAACTGCACGTCGCCCTGCAGCATCGCTTCAAGAACCTTGTCATCGTTGTAAAGAGTGGAGTTCGGATAAACCTCCATGCACATCACGCCGTTCATCTCGTCATTGACGCGCTGCTCAAGCAGCGAAGCGGCGATGCCCTTGGGGTGTTTGTCCGTATTGGTCACATGCGCAAACTTCACGACGATCTCGCCATCATCGCAGGCTGCTACACCAGCGGTCGCTGTCACGGACAGTGCGATTGCGGTTGCTGCCGTTGTCAGGAATTTCATCAGTCTTATCCTCCCAGACTTCCCTAAAACTTCCATCGAGCGCTCAATCAGCGCCGTATGTTGCGGAGTGAACCGAATCGGCTCCTCACTCTCAACATTTTGTTTAGATGTTGCTGAAATCTGTTTTTTCCAAATAATTTCTTACGGTTAAATGATGTTCGTTATAAATCTGGTGTTTCGGCAGAACTACGCTGTGCGATTTTTCGCACAGGCAGTCAGCACCTTGTGCGAATTTCCGCACAATATCCGAATCGATGCGAGCGAATCGCTCGCTTAAGACGCAGCGCAACCGCAGCCCGCCCAGGCGGAAGCGTTTTGCTAACGACGATAGTCTTCTGGCCTGATGTGGTAGCGGGTCAGCTTGTCATAAAAAGTTTTGCGCGGCAGCTTCAGTGCTTTGGCGGCATCCGCAGCCTTGCCATTGTGGCGCCCAAGGGCTGCAATCAGCAAAGACCTCTCAACCCGCGCCAATTGTTCGCTCAACCCCAGATCAGCGGCCTGTGCAACCTCATCCGGCATCCCCAACACAAACCGCATTGCCGCCGACATCAACGATCGGGCATTGCCCGGCCAATCCTGCGCCATTAGCGAGGCCAGATGCTCGGGTGTCACTTCAGGTTCCGCAATCCCGGCCTGCTCAGCGGCCTGCGCCACATAGCGGCGAAAGATGACGGGGATATCCTCGGGCCGTTCTGACAGGGCCGGGATTCGCACTCGCATGACATCCAACCTATAGAACAGATCGGCATTGAATCTTCCTTGTGCAGTAAGGTCCGACAAATCGGCCGTTGCCCCCGCGATGATTCTGGCTTCCGTCCCTTGTTCGATCAGTTCCAGCGCGGCGTATTGCGTGGCATCCGACATCGCCGAGATCTCATCCAGATACAGCGATCCGCCTGCCGCGTCCTTGCAGACACGCAATAAATCATCCGGGTTCAGGCCTGAGGCAGGGCGTTTGACAAATGGCCCCTGTCCAACCGGAGACATCAGATGGACAACTTCAGCGACCTTTGAAACTCCGCTACCCGCTGGCCCGGTAACCAGTACCTCGGCCCGTGTTGGCGCTACGCTCCGCACTCGCTCACGCAAGGCCTCGGCTTGATCTGACAACCCAAACAGCATGCGTGCTGCGGGATCGCCACGCTCAAGTTCGCGCCGTTGCTCGCGTTCCTGCAGAATTTCTGCGCGCGCTGCGAAGGCTCGCTCCAGTACCGCCAATAAGTCCGCTGCTGCACAGGGCTTTTCCAGAAAATCAAATGCTCCCTGCCCCATGGCCTGTACCGCCATCGGGATATCGCCTTCGCCTGTCAGCAATACCACCGGAAGCTCAGGATCAACCTCGCGCGCGTATGCGAGCAGATGAAACCCATCCCGCCCCGGCATGCGAATATCCGAGATAATCACACCGCCGAAGTCACGATGAATATGATCCTTTGCGGCCACGAAAGATCCCGCGGTGACCGGTTCATACTCGGCCAATTCGAGGGTTTGCGCCAAGGCCTCACGCACGGCGGCATCATCATCGACCAAAAGCACTTTGCGGATCATGCTGCCTCATCTTCTTCAAAGGGTTCCAGTTCAACCTTGAATTCAGCACCCTCGTCCGTGTTGGCACCGCGAATATCCCCCCCGAAGCTCTGAACCAGACCGTAGGATATCGACAGCCCCAGACCCATCCCCTCGGACGACCCAACCGTTTTTGTGGTGTAGAACGGCTCAAACACGCGGTCGGGGTCCTCGATGCCGGGTCCGGTATCCCGCACCGACACGCGAATAGGCTTCCCCCCTGACAGAGTGACCAATATCCTGCGCGTCGGTCGATCGACCATCGCATCCGCTGCATTATTGATTAGGTTGACAAACACCTGTACCAGTCGCACCTCTCCACCCCAAGCATAGACCGCATCCTTTGGCGGCACCCACTCCAACGCGACATTCTCATCGCGCAGGCGCGCCTCGGTCAATTCGGTGGCAGTGTTCAGAACCTGGACCAGATCAACGCGCCCCATTGGTTCGCTTTCATTTCTCGCAAAAGCCCGCAGGTTCTTGATGATCCGCGCCATGCGTGCGGCCATATCGGAAATGCGGCTCAGATTTTCGCCAGCTCTCTGGTCCTTGCCGCGCTCAAGAAAAGCAGATCCGTTGTCGGCAAACTGCTGAATCGCCATCAAGGGCTGGTTCAATTCATGACTGATGCCTGCCGACATCTTGCCCAAAGCGCTCAACTTACCAGCCTGAACCAAATCGGCCTGCGCTTGTTTGAGCGCGGCTTCCGCCTCCTGCCTCTCGGCAACTTCGTGACGCAAAGCGCTATTAGCCGCCGTCAAAGCGCGCGTACGTTGCGCGACCCGGCTTTCCAGCACGGTGTTTGCCTCTGCAAGTGTCCGACGGCGTTCCGAGGCCAGAAACAACAAAGCACCAAAGGCGAAACAGATCGCCGCAACCGCCGCCGCCTGCAACCCCGCCAACCGGCGCGCCGGAGCGACATCCACCAGCATCTCTGCGGTCATCGCAATCACCGGAAGATCGAGCGTCAGATGAAGGGCGCGACGGGGCAGATAGCGACCCCAATTGAGCTTCCACACTTCATATCCCGCAATCCAGGTTGAGGCGAAATCGACATTCTCACCTTCGGGTGACATCAGGCCCTGCTGCCCTTGCCCGCGGCGCCATAGTAGCAGATCCGATCGGTTCGAGATAAAGACAACCCCATCCGTATCAACGAAAAACACCGCATCGGTACTGCCGCGCCATGTTTGTTCCACATCCTGCACATCGGCCAGAACCATCAACGCGCCTTCTATTTGGCCCAAATCCCCGAATGACGGGGCCGCGTATGAATAAATGCGGTCACTGCTTGCGTCTTCGACCCCATGTGCGCTGCCCAAGGCCCCCTGCATGGCGCGCTCGAAGGCCGGATGTGCGGACATGTCGCGCTGCGTCACCGGTTGGGCCGCGACAAGAACCTGACCCTCCGGATTCAGGTACATAACGTTAACGGCAGCGGTTTTGTCTGCCACATCCAGCAGCACCTTTCGGGCGGCCCGTTGCTGTTCTAATGTTTCTAGCTCCTGCAAAGCAGGATGATCCGCCATCAAGGCGGCCACTTCCTGATAGACCTGCATTTGCGTGCTCAGACGGTCGGCAGCCAGTTCTAAATCGGCCTCGGCCTTCTCGCTCAGTTGCGACAGGGCCTGACGATAGCCATATGTCCAGACCGCCGCTGACAGCAATCCGACCGCGCATAAGAAACCGGCTATGATCCAAAAACGTTGCATATCTAGGGTCTTGCATTCAGCAGCCGCCATGGCAAGTCTGCACCGCATGAAGACGCTGACCCAATCCCCGACCGACCCGGCATTCGTGCAAAACCCATACCCTTTTTATGACAGCGCACGTCAGTCGGGCGATCTGTTCTACTGGAAAGACTACGGCCTTGTCGCGGCTGTCTCGCACAAAGCGGTGCAAACTCTGCTGCGCGATCGACGCTTCGGGCGTGAAATCCCGGCGGAACTTGCAAACCCCGGCCCCGATCACCTTGCACCCTGGCTCAATGTCGAATCCCATTCGATGTTAGAGCTTGAACCCCCGCGTCATACCCGGCTGCGCTCCCTGGTCCTGCGGGCGTTCACCTCGCGCGCCATCACAGCGCTTGAAGGGTCCACAGAACAGTTGTGTCACGATTTGATCAAGGAATTCCCCGACGGCCCCTTCGATCTGCTGGACGCCTATTGCACCCAGGTCCCCGTGATCACGATCTGCCGTCTTCTAGGTGTGCCCGAGGAGATGGCGCTGCAACTACTACACTGGTCGCACGCCATGGTGGCCATGTATCAGGCAAATAGGACACGCCAGACCGAAGACGAAGCCGTCAGTGCCACACAAGACTTCACCGCCTATCTCGAAGAATATATCGAAAAACGCCGCACCGACCCTCGTGACGACCTGATCACACGGTTGATCGCCGCAGAGGAGGATGGCGAAAAGCTCTCACGCGAGGAACTGATCACGACTTGCATTCTGTTGCTGAATGCCGGTCACGAAGCAACCGTGCACGCCATCGGAAACGGCGTGAAGACGGTGTTGGCGACAAAGACGCAGCAGCAAGTCCTGACACCCGAAACCGTCGACGGTGCAATCGAGGAAATGCTACGTTTCGATCCTCCACTCCACATGTTCACACGGTATGCCTATGAAGATATTGAACTCTTCGGGCACGGCTTTGCGCGTGGTGACGAAGTCGCCCTACTTTTGGGTGCCGCCAATCGCGACCCAGCTGTGTGGTCCCGGCCCGACACATTCGACCCGATGCGGGAAATCAGCGCCAATACCAGCTTTGGCGGCGGCCTCCACTTCTGCGTGGGCGCCCCATTGGCCCGGCTGGAAATGCGGGTCGCACTTCCCATCCTATTCCAACGATGCCCAAAACTAAAACTGACAACACGGCCGCAATATTCGGACAGCTACCATTTTCATGGCCTAACCAAACTCATGGTAACGGCCTGACCTCTCACCCGGCCTAGAAATCCAGATCCGTTCTTCATCTGGCCATAAATATCTCGGGGGAGTCGCCCTCGGGCGACGGGGGCAGAGCCCCCACTCAAGCTACCCGACAGATTTCAGCGGCAGCATCGTGGTCGATTTGATCTCTTCCATCGAAAGCAGAGCCGTGACGTTATGCACCCGCACCTCTGAAATCAGGGCCTGATAAAAAGCATCATAAGCGCGTGCATTCTTGACGCGGACTTTCAGAATGTAATCAATGTCTCCTGCCAACCGGTGCGCCTCCTGCACTTCCGGGCGATCGCGTAGGGCTTTCAGGAACTTCTGCTGCCATTCCGCTTCATGCTCCGAGGTGCGGATCAGTACAAAGAATGTGGCCTCGAATCCCAGCGCTTCGGCATCCAGCAAAACGGTCTGCTGGCCGATGACTCCTGCCCCCCTCAGCTTGCGAATGCGATTCCAGACCGGCGTCTTGGAACTGCCGACACGAGCCGCGATTTCGTCAAGCGACTGGCTCGCATCCCGTTGCAGCTCGGCTAGAATTTTCCGATCCGTGTCGTCTATCCGCACCGACATTCCAATTTCCCTTCCAATTTAGAACAAATCTTCTTCTGGCCGTCGCAAGGGGAACATATGTTCTTATTTCTTAGCGCATATGGCGATCTGGCGGGAATATTTCCTATATTGGCACTCAAGTCAATTCAGTCACGAGATGATCCGATGCAGGTCGAACATACAAATTCGCGCATTCACAAACCCGGCGTCGCCCGAGTTGCGCAATACCCGCACATAATCTCGGTTTTCAATAAGGAGCTTGCCTGATGGCCCGCGCTTTTACCCCCAAAGTCGTCACCGCCAACGACTTGTTGGAAGGTGATGTGATTTACCAGACCGAAGATGACCGGTGGTCGCGCGAGTTGTCCGATGCCGAACTGATCACGGACGAAGCCCACGCTCAGGTTCGTCTGCTGGATGCCGCGCGTCAGGCCAACAAGATCGTCGGCGCCTATCTTGCCGACGCGGTGGCCGGAGAAAACGGCCCCGAACCCACCCATTTTCGGGAGGATTTCCGCCGGACTGGTCCGTCCAACTATGCCCACGGCAAACAGGAAACCTCCCCGCAGCCTCGGGCCTGATCTCAGGCCATTCTCTCTCCCCTTCAAGGCCCCGGGTCCGGGGCTGCAACTAAGGACAGCTAAACATGTATCGCTACTCCGAGTTCGACACAGCATTTTTGGCAGAACGCAACGCGCAGTTCCGTGCGCAGGTTGAGCGTCGCATTGACGGTTCGCTGACTGAAGACGAATTCAAGCCACTGCGCCTGATGAATGGTCTGTATCTGCAATTGCACGCTTATATGCTGCGGGTCGCTATTCCATATGGCACGCTGTCCAGTGCTCAGATGCGTCAGCTCGCTTTGCTGGCCGAGAAATGGGACAAAGGTTACGGCCATTTTACCACCCGTCAGAACATTCAGTACAACTGGCCGAAGCTGAACGACGTGCCGGATATGCTGGACGCACTGGCCGAGGTTGGCATGCACGCCATCCAGACCTCGGGTAACACCATCCGCAACGTGACCGCCGATCATTTCGCCGGTGCCGCCGCGGATGAGGTCGCTGATCCGCGCCCCTATGCCGAACTGCTGCGCCAGTGGTCAACCGACCACCCTGAATTCCAGTTCATGCCGCGCAAATTCAAGATCGCCATCACCGGCAGCGAGAATGACCGCGCCGTGATCAAGGCGCATGACATCGGTCTGCAACTGGTCGAGCGTGATGGTGTTCTGGGTGCCCGCGTCATCGTTGGCGGTGGTCTGGGCCGCACGCCCATGATCGGCAAAGAGCTATCGGAATTCGTCGCCTTTGACGACCTGCTGGCCTATCTTGAGGCCACCGTTTCCGTGTGGAACCAGATCGGCCGTCGCGACAACAAGTACAAGGCGCGCATCAAGATCACCGTGCACGAGCATGGCATCGACGCCATCCGTGCCAAAGTGAACGAGCGATTCCTGAAGGTTCGCCCGCAATTCAAAGGCGCGGATATGAGCCTGCTGGAAGAAATCAAAGGCCACTTTGCGCCTCCAGCCTTCCGTGATGGTTCGGTTGCCTCGTTCGAGAGTGCCTACACCAACGATCCGGTCTTCCGTTCGTGGGTCGACACCAACATCGCGCCGCACAAGAACGCGGACCACGCGATCGTCACGATCTCGATCAAGAAGCACGGCCAGACGCCGGGCGATGCGACTGCAGAGCAGATGCGCGTGATGG
Source organism: Ruegeria sp. AM5 (assembly GCF_056540645.1). NCBI lineage: Bacteria > Pseudomonadati > Pseudomonadota > Alphaproteobacteria > Rhodobacterales > Roseobacteraceae > Ruegeria > Ruegeria sp. AM5. Next base: position 824,288 of record NZ_JBQFXC010000001.1, read on the forward strand.
CCGATCTGGCCGAAGAGTTCGCCTACGACGAACTGCGTATCAGCCATGAGCAGAACGTAATCCTGCCGCATGTCCACAAATCCGACCTGCCCGCGATCCACGCAACGCTGAAAGAACACGAGCTGGCCACCGCAAATATCGGCTTGATCAGCGACATTATCGCCTGTCCCGGTATGGATTACTGCGCACTGGCGACGGCACGTTCGATTCCCGTGGCGCAGGAAATCGCGACCCGGTTCGAAGACCTGAAACTGGAGCATGATATCGGCCACCTGAAGATCAAGATCTCGGGCTGCATCAACGCCTGTGGTCACCACCATGTGGGTCACATCGGCATTCTTGGCCTGGACCGCGCTGGCGTCGAAAACTACCAGATCACTCTGGGTGGTGACGGTACTGAATCCGCAGCCATCGGTGATCGTACTGGCCCGGGCTTCGCCTATGACGAGATCGTTCCGGCGGTCGAGCGCATCGTCGACACGTATCTGGAGCAGCGCGACAGCGCGGAAGAGACCTTCTTGCAGACCTATCGCCGCGTTGGCATGGCACCGTTCAAAGCGGCGCTTTACCCCGAGGCACAGGCCAATGCCGCTTGACCTGATCCAAACGGAACTGGGGGCTGACCGCGCCGAACTGACCGAAAAGGTCGAGGCGCTGAACGCCCGCTTCCGCCACCACAGTGCCCATGATGTGATGCATGGCGCATTGGACGAGATCGAGGAGCTTGCTCTGGTCTCCAGCTTTGGCGCAGAATCGGTGGTGTTGCTGCATATGGCTGCAGTGATCGACAAGATGACCCCAGTGCTGTTCGTGGACACCCAGATGCTGTTTGCCGAAACGCTGGAATACCAGCAGGAGGTCAGCGAGCGTCTGGGCCTGCGCAATGTGCAGATCATCCGCGCCGAGGATGAAGATGTTCAGCGCGACGATCCTTATGGCGCGTTGCGTCTGAGTGACACCGATGCCTGCTGCAACCTGCGCAAGACCTTCCCGCTGCAGAAAGCTCTGACCGGGTATTGTGGCTGGATCACCGGGCGCAAACGGTTTCAGTCCGGCACCCGTGCCGCGCTGGACTTTTTCGAGGTCGAGGACGGAACCGGTCGGATCAAGGTCAACCCCTTGGCCCACTGGGCGCCCGAGGATGTGCGCGCCTATATGGAAGAAAACAACCTGCCCCGGCATCCGCTGGTGGCCAAAGGATACCCCTCGATCGGCTGTGCGCCCTGCACTTCGCCGGTCAAAGAAGGCGAAGACCCCCGCGCCGGGCGCTGGCGCGATCAGAACAAGGAAGAATGCGGCATCCATTTTGTTGATGGAAAAATGGTGCGCATCGGAGAGAAAACATGAACGTAATCGTAAACGACGAGGGCTTTGCCCCCGATGATTGGACCGATGGCTATGTCACGCTGGACGATGCAGCGAATGACGTGGTTGCACTGGATATCGCCTCGGACACTGACCCCGATGAACTGTTTGACCGCCTGGGCAGCGCCCAGATGGTGCGCGTGGACTTTCCATCCTCAGCGGATGGGCGCGGCTTTACGATCGCGCGCGTTCTGCGTCTGAAAGGTTATACAGGTCGCCTGCGGGCAAAAGGCCATGTTCTTGCAGACCAATACGCCATGGCGCGTCGTAGCGGCTTTGACGAAGTCGAAATTGATGACACCTTGGCGAACCGGCAGCCCGAAGATCAGTGGCTGGCCCGGGCCAATTGGCAGGACAACAACTACCAGGCCCGCCTGCGCGGCTGACCCGCCATCGCCAACCTGTGATACGAAAGGGGCAATCTGCCCCTTTTCCTGACTTGGATCAAAGATTAAACGGAGATGTCGGTTTAGCAGACCGGTAGTGAAACGATGACAGAGATGAAACCCGTGAGTGAAGCAACCGCCGTTAAGGCCCCTGTCCTGCCCGATGCCCAGACCGTGACCGAGGTCAAGCACTGGACCGACCGCCTGTTTTCTTTCAAGGTGTCGCGCCCGGCTTCCTTGCGCTTTCGCTCGGGTGAGTTCGTTATGATCGGCCTACTGGGCGACAATGGCAAACCGCTGTTGCGCGCCTATTCCATCGCCTCGCCTTCATGGGATGAGGAACTGGAATTCTACTCGATCAAAGTGCAAGACGGCCCGCTGACCTCAAAACTGCAGCACATCCAGCCTGGTGATCAGATCATCCTTCGGCCCAAACCCGTCGGCACGCTGGTGCATGACGCATTGCTGCCAGGCAAGCGCATCTGGTTCTTCGCTACCGGCACAGGCTTTGCGCCCTTCGCGTCGCTGCTGCGTGAACCGCAGACCTATGAGGATTATGACGAGGTTATCATCACCCATACCTGCCGCGACGTAGCTGAACTGGATTACGGTCGCGAGTTGATCGAGAGCGTCAAACAGGACGAGTTGCTGGCCGAACTGATTGGTGACGGTTTCGCCGACAAGATTCGCTATTACCCCACCACCACGCGGGAAGAGAGCCCAAAGATGGGCCGTATAACCGAGCTGTTGAAAGACGGCACCGTATTTGCCGATCTGGGCATCGAAGGTGGTATCAAGCCAGACACTGATCGCGCGATGGTTTGTGGCAGCCTTGCCTTCAACCATGACATCAAAGCAATTCTGGAAGAGTTCGGCCTGCGAGAAGGCGCCAATTCCGAACCCAAGGAATTCGTGATTGAAAAGGCATTTGTGGGCTAATGGGGTTTGCCGGTGGAGTTATCGACACCCTAAACCGGCAAAAACTCACGAAATTCATGGAAAATTCATGCGGCTTGCAATTTATGCCGCTTGAAACACCTCTCAGCCCGGTCTAAATTCCGGGCTCGAAATTCTGCAATCATCAAAGGAATGAACCCATAGCCCGCAGACCTCACAACGCGCCGCCACAGCGAGATACCGGCCCGCGCGTCAATGACAAGATCCGTGCTCCCGAAATTCGCCTGATTGGCGCCGAAGGTGAAAATGTCGGGGTGGTTCATCCCGCAAAGGCCATGCAGATGGCCGCCGATGTCGGCCTCGATCTGGTTGAGATTTCGCCCAACGCGAACCCGCCGGTCTGCAAAATCATGGATTTCGGCAAGTTCAAGTACGAACAGCAGAAACGCGAAAGCGAAGCCCGCAAGAAGCAAAAGATCATTGAGGTGAAAGAGGTCAAGTTCCGGCCCAACACCGACACGCATGACTATGACGTCAAGATGCGCAACGTGTTCAAGTTTCTTGAGAACGGCGACAAGGTCAAAGTCACCCTGCGTTTCCGGGGCCGCGAGATGGCGCACCAGAACCTGGGGCGTGAGCTGCTGGAACGTGTGGCCGAAGACGTCAAGGATCTGGGCAAGATCGAGAACATGCCCAAGATGGAAGGCCGTCAGATGATCATGATGATTGGCCCGCTGCCACAGAAGTAGGTTTTCTTTTTGTAGAATGACAAAAGCCCCTCCGAAATCGGAGGGGCTTCTTTGTTTTCTGGCTTCTCGCCTAAATCAGATCACCGAGGATATCGCCCGATCCAGCTTGTCTACAAGCTCGACCAGTTGGTCATCTTCGATGATAAAGGGCGGAGCCAGTAGAATATGGTCGCCGTTGCGTCCATCACGCGTTCCCGACATCGGGTAACAGATCAATCCCTCGGCCATCGCTGCCTTCTTGATTTTGCCCGCCACGCCACGCGATGGATCAAACGGGGTTTTCGTATCCCGATCCTCGACCAACTCAATTCCTCGGAATAAGCCGCGGCCCCGTATGTCCCCGACATTCGGGTGTTGGCCAAACTTGTTTTCCAACATGCTCTGCAATTTGCCCCCCATTACGCCGGCCCGCGCTGGCAGGTCACGAGAAGTAAGTTCCTGTACAACGGCAAGCGCAGCCGCAGTCGCAACCGGATGACCGATATAGGTGTGGCCATGCTGGAAGAAGCCCGATCCATCCCGGATCGCATCATAGATTCGACCCGAACACAGCATGGCTCCGATAGGCTGATACCCTGCCCCCAACCCTTTGGCGATACAAAGAATATCTGGCGCGACATCGTCATGATCACAGGCAAACAAATGCCCGGTACGACCCATGCCGCACATTACTTCGTCGAGGATCAGAAGAACGCCGTGTTGATCGCAAATTTCACGGATTCGCTTGTAGTACCCCTCGACTGCCGGAACAGCCCCAAGCGTCGCACCAACCACCGGCTCTGCCATGAAAGCCATGACCGTTTCAGGCCCAAGGCGCAGGATTTCTGCCTCCAGCTCATTCGCAACGCGCTGACCATATTCAAAACTGCTCTCATCCTCAGGCTTTTCGGCGTACTCATAGCAAGGAGCGATATGAGTCATCTCGATCAGCATCGGTGCAAACTGCGCCCGCCGCCATTCATTGCCACCCGCCGAAAGTGCCCCCAAAGTGTTGCCGTGATAGCTTTGCCGACGCGCGATCACATGGCGGCGTTCTGGCTGACCGGTTTCAAGATAATACTGCCGCGCCAGTTTGATAGCAGCCTCGGTCGCCTCTGACCCGCCCGAGACAAAGTAGACCCGGTCCAGATCGCCGGGGGCGTGTTCAATCAGCAGATCAGCCAGTGCCTCTGCCGGTTCCGAGGTCATAAAGCCGGTATGCGCAAACGCAATCTGCGCCACCTGATCCTGCACCGCTTTGACCACAGCGGCGTTGGAATGGCCGAGGCATGAAACGGCAGCATCCCCGCAATCCAAATAACGACGGCCGGTTGAATCGATCAGATAACAGCCGTCACCACCAGCGGCCTCAGGCAGTTCCGACTTGGTGTGACGTGGAAATACGTGACTCATGTCGAAGTCCTTTTCAGAAGATTAATGAGCGCCGCGACTGATGCAGCATTGTCTGCCCAAGCCTGGCCATTCGGACCTGCAAGGCTGTTTTCGAAACCCACGCGCACATCGCCACCCAACTGCGCGGCCTTTTGCAGGCACGCATGCTCCTGCCCTCCAAAGGCACAGACCATCCATGGATCAGCGCTGTGCGGAAACACATCCAGATCATTCGGACTCGATTCTTTCGCCGTGGCATAGCGACCAAGGACAAGCAGACGGTCGACCTGATCCGATTTTACCACCCCTTTAGCCTGCCAATGGGTCAGTAACTCGACGTCAGCGACATCATAGAGGATATGCTGAACACGAGTCCCTTGTTCCGCGCATAGTGCGTAGACCTTTGGCGCAAGTTCGGGCGACCGTGCAATCTCGCGCACCGAAATCGAAGCCCAGTCCGGGCGCACATCTTGCAAACAAGCAAGTTGTGCTTGAACGCTGAAAACGCCAGCAGCTTCTGTCGTAATCTGGATGTCCATGTCAGGGGCCGCAGCACGCAGTTCAGCAATGGTTTCACAATACAAACCCGCATCAAGCGAATGCTGACCCGCCTGATCACGAACATGCAGGTGCAGGCCTTGCGCACCTGCCCGATTGCAGGTCTTCGCAGCTTTGACGATTTCGTCCGTTGTGATCGGCAGCGCAGGATGATCCCCATGCCCCCGCCGCGCCCCGTTCGGAGCCACCAACACATATGGCCTTCTCGTCATCCTCAAACCAGTCCCAGACATTCCGTCACCTGTTTTTTACGATCCCGAATTAAACACCTCGCTCACGTTTTCAATTTGCATTCTTCATAACATTTGTTTTTTCTTACCAAATGCAACACACCTCATCCCAACTGACCGAGCAGCTTCGGCACGAAATCGACACCCTGCCTCAGCAAATGCAAGCCGCAGCGAAATACATCATCGACCACCCTGGCGATTTCGGGCTCGACCCGGTTCGGCTTACCGCCGAAAAGATCGGTGTCAGTTCAAACGTTTTGGTGCGGTTGGCACAACGCATGGGATTCGACAGTTTTGAGTCGTTCAGACGACCCTTTCGCCAAACCCTTGTCACAGACCGAGAAGATCGGCTGGGTCAGGGCTGGCTGGATCGCATGAAATCGGGGGGCCAATTCAGCGCCGCGCAAGCTGGGTTTGCGCAAAACGAACTGAACGTCGTAGCCCGCTCCTTGCGACTGGCCGATCCTGATTTGATGCAACAGGTCACGGAGTACATGATTGCAGCTAATCGCTGTTTCATAACCGCGACCCGGGCTAGCTATGCTTTGGCCTATTATCTCCACTATGCGGGTCGGATGGCACACCCAGGATTTCAGCTTATCCCGCGACATATGGGATCAGCCATCGATGATTTGCTCGAGGCCGATGAAGCGGACTGCCTTTTCGCTATTACCGTTCACCCCTATTCCTCTGACACCATACAATCCATGCGTTTTGCGCGTAAACGCGGAATGCGCATCGCGTTATTGTCGGATAGCGACGTCATCGCCCCTGGTGTTGACCCTGACATCGTGCTGCCTGTCAGTACCCGCGCGCAACATCACTTTTCCAGCTTCTCCGGAGCGATGGTAGTGCTTGAATGCCTGCTGGGTCATCTCTTTGCCGCAGGGGGGTCAGCCGCGCGTGACCGCGTGGAACGCTATCAGACGGCCCGAGAAGACACCGGCGCCTACTGGCGCCCCGCCAAGCCCCCAAGAGTTCGGAAAGAATAAAGAGCCCCGGCTTTCACAGAGGCTCTCAACGCTGATCAACAATCAGATCAGCTGCAAGCTTCGACAGCCCGTTTCGTCATAACAGTGACCAGATGCGCCCGGTACGTTTTGCTGCCGTGCAGATCACCAATCATGTTCATCGGATTAATGTGCAGCCCCATCAAAGCGTCCGCGCGGAACTCTTTGTTCAGGGCCTCCTCAGCCTCTGCCCAGCGGAAAACTCCGTCCTCGCTTGCGCCGGTTACTGCAACTCGAACGCCATTGGCAAACCGGGCAAGATATACCCCGACCAACGCAAACCGAGACGCGGGCTGCAAAAACTTCTGATAACTCGCCGCCTGAGGCACGGGGAAACGCACCGAAGTGATAATCTCGCCCTCTTCCAGAGCTGTCGTAAACATGCCCTGAAAGAAGTCATCCGCCGCTATCTGGCGATTATTGGTGACAATGGTCGCGCCTGAACCCAGTACTCCCGCCGGATAACAGGCCGCTGGATCATTGTTGGCAATCGAACCGCCAATAGTGCCACGATTACGCACCGCAGGATCACCGATCTGGCCGGCCAGCGCTGCCAGCGCCGGATAGTTACCAACAGCTTCAGCGGCCACATTTGCGTGGGTTGTCGCACCGCCTATCGCTACCGAGCCATCATCCTCGACGCAGACCCCTTTCATTTCAGCGATTCCATTGACCGAAACCAGCTTGGATGGCGCGGCCAACCGCTGCTTCATTGTGGGGATCAGGGTTTGCCCACCCCCCAATGCCTGCGCATCCTCAACTCCCAACGCAGTAACCGCCTCAGCGATGGTCGAGGGTTTCTCAAACTCGAAATTGTACATTTCGTTCTTCCTTTCCGAAAAGCGCGGATCCGCCCTTCATCTGGCTATAAATATCTCGGGGAGCGCGAGGGGCTGGCCCCTCGCACCCGAACCTCTCAACCATGCATTGCTGTCCAAACACGCGACGGGCTCATCGGCATGTCAATGTGATCAACAGCCTTTCCACCCGAGTTCAGCGCATCCAGAACCGCGTTGACTACCGCAGGCGGCGAGCCAATCGCACCAGCTTCACCGCAGCCCTTCACACCCAACGGGTTGTGCGTACACGGCGTCTGGCTGGAATGGTCGACTGCATAGAACGGCAGATCATCGGCGCGTGGCATCGCGTAATCCATGAAGGATGCGCTCAGCAACTGGCCATTCTCGTCATAGGCGCAATTTTCCAACAAAGCCTGACCGATACCCTGACCGATACCGCCATGTACCTGACCATCCACAATCATCGGGTTAACGATGTTGCCAAAGTCATCCGCAGCGGTGAAGGCTTCGATGGTCACCTGTCCAGTCTCGGGATCCACCTCAACCTCGCAGGCATATGCCCCCGCTGGGAATGTGAAGTTGGCCGGGTCATAAAATGCGGTCTCCTCCAGCCCCGGCTCAACCTCCAATGGGAAGTTGTGCGGTACATAGGCTGTCAGAGTCACATCACCCCAGGCCACCGACTTGTCAGTGCCCGCGACGCTGAACTGGCCGTCCTTCAGCTCGATATCGGCCTCGGACGCCTCGAGCAGGTGGGCCGCGATCTTCTTGGCCTTGTCGATGACCTTTTCGGTCGCCTTAACCATGGCCGAACCACAGACCGCCAGCGAGCGTGAGCCATAAGTGCCCATGCCGAACGGGATCTTCGAGGTGTCGCCATGCACAATCTCGACCATCGACTCGTCGATGCCGATCATGTCGGCCACTACCTGCGGGAAAGCAGTCTCATGCCCCTGCCCGTGGCTATGTGCACCAACCATGACACTGATAGAACCAGTGGCGTTTACCCGAACCGTAGCTGCATCATAGAGCCCTGCCCGGGCCCCCAGCATACCGACGATGTTCGAGGGCGCGATGCCGCAGGCCTCGATATAGCAATTGACGCCTAGACCACGCAGCTTGCCATTGGCCTCGCTTTCCGCCCGCCGCGCGGCAAAGCCAGCCAAATCAGCAGCAGCCTCAAGCTTATCCATCGTCCCGTTGTAATCCCCGGTGTCGTAGGTCAGCGCCACCGGTGTGTCATACGGGAACTGGGTGATGAAATTCTGGCGACGCAGGGCGATCGGATCGACACCCAGTTCACGCGCTGCCTTGTCGATGACGCGCTCCAACTGATAGGTTGCCTCTGGCCGACCCGCACCGCGATAAGCGTCCACCGGCACTGTGTTGGTGAACATTGCCTTCACGTTCACCTGAATGACCGGCGTCTTGTAGTTGCCCGCCATCAGAGTGCCATGCAGCCAAGTCGGAACCGAGCTTGAGAAGGTCGACAGATACGCGCCCAGATTGGCGTAGGTGTTGGTGCGAAGGCCTGTGAAGTTATTGTCCGCGTCCAAAGCGAGCTCAATCGTGCTGACGTGGTCGCGGCCCTGCGCATCCGACATAAACGCCTCGGACCGGCTGGCGGTCCATTTGACCGGGCGGTTGCAGGCCTTGGCAGCGAACGTACAGAACGCCTCTTCCGCGTAGTGGAAAATCTTCGTGCCAAATCCACCACCAACATCAGGCGCTACGACACGCACTTTGTGTTCAGGCAAGCCCAGAACAAATGCGCACATCAGCAGGCGGATCACATGCGGGTTCTGCGAAGTGGTGTAGAGCGTGTACTCATCCGTACCCCGGCTGTACTCGGCCACCGCAACGCGTGGTTCCATTGGGTTTGCGACCAGACGGTTATTGATCAGGTCCAGAGTGGTGACATGGGCCGCGTTGGCAAAAACCTCATTGACCTTGTCATTGTCTTCTTCGCCCAGATGCCAGTCATAGCAGATGTTGTTCTTCAGATCCTCATGGATAAGCGTCGCGCCATCCTGCGCTGCGGCTTTCATATCCAGCACGGCGGGGAGCTCTTCGATATCCACTTCAATCGCTTCCGCCGCATCGCGGGCGAGTTCAAGGCTGTCCGCGACAACGGCAGCGATGGGATCGCCTACATGTCGGACCTTGCCTTGCGCCAGAATGGGATGCGGTGGTTCCTGCATCGGGGCGCCATGACGGTCGGTTACTTCCCAGCCGCAGGGCATTCCGCCCACGCCTTCAAAGTCCTTGCCGGTGAACACCTTCACAACCCCCGGCATACCCTCGGCGGCAGATGTGTCAATGTTGGTGATCCGGCCATGCGCGATGTCGGACCGTAGGAAATGCACATAGGCCTGGCCATGTACGTTGATGTCGTCGGTGTAATTGCCTGCTCCGGTCAGAAAGCGTACGTCCTCGCGCCGCTTGGAACTGGCTCCGATGCCACTGTCTTTGGGCATTGCTTGTTCTCCTCCGTGGAAAAGAATTTTCGTCGAAAATTCTTAACCGCCTCACTCGGCGGCGATGCTGGAAACGTCTTGACCCGATGCGGCCATGATTGCCTTGACGATGTTGTGGTAACCTGTGCACCGGCATAGGTTACCCTCAAGGTATTTACGAATTTCGCCTTCGGTCGGGCGCGGGTTATCCTTGAGCAGTGCTGCAGCGCTCATCACCATGCCCGGAGTGCAAAACCCACATTGCAGCCCGTGATGATCCTGAAAGGCCTGTTGGATCACGTTCAGCGTGCCATCTTCGGCCGCCTGCCCCTCGATCGTGCCCACATCCGCGCCGTCTGCTTCCAGCGCCAGCATGTTGCAGGATTTGACCGCCTCACCATTCACGTGCACCACGCACGCGCCACATTGAGCCGTGTCGCAGCCAATATGTGTGCCTGTCAAATTCAGGTGGTCGCGTAGAAATCCGGATAATAGAGTCCGCCCTTCAACATCACCGCTGACGGCAACGCCGTTCACGGTCATTGAGACCTTGGTCATAAGATCCTCCCCTTTTTTTGGCTTATTTGCTAAGCCAGAGTTAAACACGGTAAATTTCGTTTGAGAACAAAAATATTTGCCTGATTTTTCCGCAGTTTCGCTGATCAGCCTTCTAACAATGATGCGTCTACCAAACAGGGCAAAATTGCCGTTGCGTCATTTACTCTTGGCAGCGCGGGGCTGTGGCCGCGTCGGGATTTCTTTTAGCAGCCCACCGACACCCATCCCTGCGATGTCCGCGCCCGTCGTTTCGATTCCGCAAGCAACGCGGGACAAGACCCAATCCGCCCCGTTCAATGCTGGTGAGCGCGCGCATCCGGGCAAACCGATGATGGGGCGCTCGCCGGAAGATCCCAAAAACAACAGGTTCCCCGGATCGACCGGCATTCCAAACCGGTCGACGATACCCCCCGCCGCCCGCACAGAAGCAGGCGCCACATCATCTTTATCCGACGTGGCCGATCCGGTCAGGATCATGACGATCTCACCCCGAATGGTCGAAATCGATGCTGTTAAGTCGCCCATCCGATGCGGCACCACCTGAACATCTGACAGATTCATACCCAAAGCCTCAACCCGGCTACGAATAGCAGCGATACCTTTTTCATTAGATGGCCCGCCAGCAATGTCGGTAACGATGAGACCCGCGTTTTCGTATTTGGGCACCGATAACCGAATAGCGTCCTGCGCATGACGGGCCGCACTCTCAACGTCGGATCGAGGTACGGCATAAGAAATCACCTTGATCGTCGCGACCATGCCGCCAGCCGCCATCTGCTGATATTGCGGCACCGTGGCAACCGTGATCATCGGGTTGACCTGATTGAACTTTTGCAAGGCATCGGTATCCAGCACCGCGACGCCTGGTCCATTTGCTAAAAGGTTGACCCGGCCTGTAAAGGCTTCGGTGACACGCAGATTTGCCTGTGCGGGACTTGGCGCAAGCGCTTCTGCCAGCAGCGCTGCGGCTTCGTCCTCATGGCAATCACCTTGCTCCAGTCTGGCGACTGTGACCTCGGTCAGACCGGCTTGGTGCAACTCGGCTATGTGCTCGGACGAAAGCGTTATACCTTTCCTAAGCTTGCGGTTTCCCGCTTTGACGGAATGGGCCAATATCGCGCCGTAGGCGTCGGAAACGGGTACCGGACCAAACTTCACGCTCTGCCTCGCAGGACCGCCGTCATCTGCGCCAGAATCGCAACGGCTATCTCAGACGGTCCAGCCGCCCCGATATCGAGCCCAACAGGTCCGTGAATCAGTGAAATCTGGTCATCGTTGAACCCGGCCTGCTTCATCCGCTCCACGCGTTTGGCATGTGTGCGCTTAGATCCGAGTGCGCCGATGTAGAACACATCGGCCGCCAAACCGGCCTGAAGCGCGGGGTCATCAAGTTTGGGGTCGTGGGTCAGCAACACAAGCGCCGTGCGCGAGTCGAGACCCAGCTTTGATACAGCCTCATCCGGCCAATCCGTCAGGATGGTTTCTCCGGGAAAACGTGCGTCCGATGCGAAGGCCTCGCGCGGATCTATAATCGCCGGGTCATAGCCCGCGATCCGGGCCATCGGCACCAGAGCTTGGGCGATGTGCACCGCTCCCACCACTATCAACCGTAGCGGTGGGTTGTGGACAGCGACAAAGGTTTGCCCATCCTCTTCGAACCCGGACCTGTCCATACGCAAGCGTTCGGAATAGGCATTACGGCGCAACGCGCGCTGGCCCGTCTCGACGTTGACTTCATAGGCCAAGGGTACGCGCCGCGCCCGTGCCGCGACCAGTTCGGCCAGCATTGGTTCGGGCAGGACCTTGCCGACCGGTTCAACCAAAACCCTGATCGTACCGCCGCAGGCCAGACCGACTGCAAACGCATCCTCGTCGCTTACACCGAACTCTAGCAGCCTTGCCTCGCCTTCCTCTATGGCTTCCAGCGCTTCGACGATCACGGCACCTTCGACGCAACCACCAGAAACCGAGCCTTCGATCCGACCATCGCCCGCAATGACCAACTGCGCGCCTACACGGCGCGGCGCGCTGCCCCAGGTCTCAACCACGGTGGCCAAAGCCGCACCCTTCCCGGCGCGATACCATTTTAGTGCGGTTTCCGGGCTGCTATCGAATCGTTCCATTTAGACCTCCGGCCTTGCTTGGGTTCAACATAGTCAGCTTTGGAGCAATGAAAAGCGCTCAGCGGGTCGATCTTGTGGCGCTAACAAGCCGATTTTGAACTCACATTCACAAATTGTTGAATGTTGGAAGGCGTCATTCTAGCCTGCATGCGATTCCGGGGCCTATTCGGGATCGTCCCAACATATTTCATAGCGGAGACAAACAGTTGAAACGCATTCTTACACTCGGAGCAGCGATCGGCCTGTTGACTGCCAGCACCGGCTGGGCTGACACATTTCTGAAATACGGTGAGGTCGAAGGCTGGAAGGTTTTCATCGATCAGGACAAGAAATCCTGCCTTATCGAAGCGGTTGATGACGCTGAAAATGTCGTGCAGATGGGCCTGACCGAAGATCGCGGCGTTGGCTACGTTGGTGTCTTCACCAAGGCCAAAACCAACATCAAGAAAGGCGAGAAAGAGGCTGTTGCCATCCTTATCGGCGACAATATTTATGTCGGAGAAGCCACCGGTATGAAGGGCAACATCACCAAGGGCTATTCGGGCGGGTATGTTCTGTCAGACGACCCTCAGTTCGCAGATGATCTTGCCAAGAAGAAGGTGATGGTCGTTTTCCCGGAGAAAGAGTTCGCCTTCACCGTTGACCTGACTGGCACTTACAAAGCCATGGAGATGGCAAGGAAGTGCAATGAAGAGCAGCTTTCGTAACAGCTAGTCTGAAAGCGCGGACATCAGCCGCGCTTTCTGCCCCTGATCATCTGGTTGCGAAATCACGGCGGCCAGATCTTCCAGCGACGCAATCGAATGCCCGGCGCGGAAGCTGTCGACATGTGGAAGCATTGTCGCCACACCCTGAGCTTTCGGTGCGAACCCGTCCCAGCGCAACAGAGGGTTCAACCAGATCAAGCGTCGTGACGACAGGTGCAAACGCTCGATTTCCTTTTCCAGCATCTCGGGATCGCCCCGCTCTAACCCGTCGGTGATCAGCAACACGACCGCCCCCTGCCCCATGACACGCCGCGACCAGTCGCGGTTGAACTGATGTAGGCATTCTCCGATCCGGGTTCCGCCTTCCCAGTCCTGCGCTTCGGCCCCAGCAGCGGCCAGCGCTGCATCGACATCACGTTGATGCAGATGGCGGGTGATGTTGGTCAGGCGCGTGCCAAACGTGAAGGCGTGCACTTTGGCCCAACCTGCGCCTTTGGCATTCGAAACCGCGTGTAGAAAGTGCAGAATGATCCGACTGTATTGGCTCATCGACCCGGATATATCGCACAACGCCACCAAATTCGGCCACCGAGGTTTGGGTTGCAAGTGCGCGATATCGCGTAGTTCGCCACCCTGCCGCATCGCTGACCTAAGTGTCCGAGCGCGATCAACGCGGTGACCGAGGTGACTGGCCTGACCTCGGCGAGACTCGATGGGTTTTACCGGTAAGTTCAGGCGCGACAGCATGCGTTTGGCCTGGGCGATCTCGGATGTACTCATCTGTTCGAAATCGAGGTTGCGCAAGCGTTCTTCAGATGACGCGGTTTGGGTTGCGTCGATCTCGATCTCGCTTTCCTCTTGTTGCTCGGTTGATTCTGGCAAGTCGCGTTCGACGCCATCCAATAACGCCTCAGCCGCGCGCTTTTCAGCCGCATCCGCTTTGCGCTCCTCCTGAACACCGCGAATGGCGGGCAGCATCATGGACATCATATGTTCTAGATACCGCGGATCGCGCCAATAGAGGCGGAAGACTTGCGCAAAAACCGTTCGATGTTCCGGCCGGTTCACGAAACAGGCATGCAGCGTCCAGTAGAAATCTCGTTTCTCGGTGAACCCCGCAGCCTGCACGGCGCGGATCGCGTCAACCACGCGCCCAGTTCCTATCGGCAGTCCGGCCTTGCGCAAAGCGCGCGCAAAATGGGTGATGTTCTGGGCCAGTTTGGGGTTGTCCGGGATATCGAGTGGGAGTTGTTCGGCCATCAAACCCCCAAAGTATTTTCGAGCATATGAAGCATCAAGCTGGTTCGAGATCGGCTTTCGCCTGATCCAGAATGCGTTTGGCCTCGGACCCCTGCAACTTTTGGATGTCGTCCTGGTATTTCAGGATGGCACCCAACGTATCGCCGATTACTTCGGGACTGAGGTTGATAACGTCCAGCGCCAGCAGGCACTTGGCCCAATCGATAGTCTCGGCCACCCCCGGTTTCTTGAACAAATCTTCAGTGCGCAAGCGCTGAACAAAGGCGACCACCTCACGGCTCAGCGCTTCTGCCGCTTCCGGCGCTCGGGCGTGCAGGATTTCGATTTCGCGCGCAAAGTCAGGGTAATCAACCCAATGATATAGGCAGCGGCGTTTCAGCGCGTCATGTACTTCGCGCGTGCGGTTCGAGGTAACGATCACAATGGGCGGTTCTGGAGCTTTGACAGTACCAAGCTCGGGGATCGTGACCTGAAAGTCACTGAGCGCCTCCAGCAAGAAAGCCTCAAAGGGTTCGTCGGTCCGGTCCAATTCGTCAATTAGCAGTACAGGTGCCCCAGTAGCATCCGGGCGCATGGCCTGCAGCAAGGGGCGCTCGATCAGATAATCATCCGAGAACAGCTCGGTCTGCAACGCGCCTCGGTCCGCCCCACCCGACGCTTCTGCGGTTCGGATCGCCACCATCTGGGCGGGGAAATTCCACTCATACACAGCGGAAGAGGCATCAAGGCCTTCGTAGCACTGCAACCTGATCAGGCGCCGCCCCAATCCTGCGGCCAGCGCCTTGGCGATCTCAGTCTTGCCGACGCCCGCCTCGCCTTCCAGAAATAGAGGTCGACCAAGTTTCAGCGAAAGAAACACAACCGTCGCCAAAGCCCGGCCACAGACATAACCCTCAGAGCCCAAAAGCTCTTGCACGGCATCGATGGAGTTTGGCTGTGTCATGAGTTCCCCTTTTTCCTGCGCCCCAACAGGTCATGACCACAACCAGAGGTCAAGACCACCATCCGTCAGTGACTTACGGCGATCTGTCTCATCGGCAAGGGCAAGAGGGTCTTTCACCACCCAAGCGGCTGTGTTAGCCGGGGGCCATGACCCAATCCCTGACGATCCGCCGCCCCGATGACTGGCATTTGCATCTGCGCGATGGCGCGATGCTGCAAGCCGTCTTGCCTGAAACCGCGCGCCATTTTGCCCGTGCCATCATCATGCCGAATCTGGTTCCGCCCGTTGTCAAAGGTGACGACGCAGCAGCTTATCGGGACCGCATCCTTGCTGCTCTGCCTGAGGATATGACGTTTGAGCCGCTGATGACGCTCTACCTGACCGAAGACACGGACCCGGCGGATGTGGCCGCCGCACATGCAAGCGGATTGGTCAAGGCGGTCAAGCTTTACCCGGCTGGGGCAACAACCAACTCGTCTTCTGGCGTTCGCGATTTCGACAAGGTGCGCCCGGTGCTGGAGAAGATGGCCGAGATCGGTCTGCCGCTGTGTGTGCACGGCGAAGTCACGGATGCCGAGATCGATATCTTCGATCGTGAGGCGGTGTTCATCGACCGCGTTCTTGATCCGATTCGCAAAGCAACACCCGGACTGCGCGTGGTGATGGAGCACATCACGACGTCAAACGGCGTGGATTACGTCAAGGCGAACGAGAAAGATCTGGGTGCGACGATTACAACGCATCACCTGATCATCAACCGCAACCACATTCTGGTTGGCGGCATCAAGCCGCATTACTACTGCTTGCCGGTCGCCAAGCGCGAAGAGCATCGGCTGGCGCTGCTGACCGCCGCGACATCAGGCGATACGCGTTTCTTCTTGGGCACAGACAGCGCGCCGCACACGGATGCTAACAAGGAAATGGCCTGTGGCTGCGCCGGCTGTTTCACTGCAACTAATACAATGTCACTGCTGGCCGAAATGTTCGAGCGCGCAGATGCGTTGGACAAGCTAGAGGCGTTCGCGTCACTCAACGGCCCGGCCTTCTATCGCCTGCCAGTGAACGAAGAGACCATCACGCTGACCAAAGGCGATGAGGTCGTCTATCCGACCAAAATCGAAAGCGGCGACGGCCCCGTGACCGTATTCGATCCGGGCTTTCCGCTGCATTGGCGGGTCACTTAATCGGTTAACCTGTCAGCCAAATCCGCTGCGCGCCCGCCGGTGCGCAGCATCGACCAGATGGCGTCCGCCTCATCCCCCCCGATCAGCTTCGCCGCTTTCTCCCTGACGCGATCTTCGCGATCCGATAGAGACATCGGTGCCAGCAGATCATGGCTGGCCTCGCGGCGCGCGCCGTCCCGGCGTAACAGGGACAGATGGGCTTGTGTCTCGGATAGACTCTCATCCGCCTCGACCGTGATCCGGTCCCTTAAGGATTGCAGTCTTGGATCAGCACAAATCTTGTCGGAATAGCTCCCTGGCAGAGCTGTATCGTAGCCCATTGCCTGCATTGCGATCACGGTACGATAGGAAAACTTCGCTCCTAACCCACTGGTCGGCTGCAGTTGATTGCACACGCTCATCCAGCGGGGGTGGGTTTTGATCTTGATCTCGGCCACCTCAGGCTCGGCGACGTCGAGATCGCGCGCAGCCTCGAGCGCCGCGTGCAGGCCATGGCAGCAAGCGTGGAATTTGTGGCTGATGCTTTCGAACAGCCACTCGTCCCCCAAACCATCAAGCGCAGCAGCTAAATCGTCAGCTCCCAAATGTGTCGCCCCAAACCCAAACGGGCCTTCCAATGCGTCAGCACCGGGTTGAAAACCGTTGCGGATCAACTGGGCGGCCTCAACCCCGTTCGAGGCCGCAAGTCCAGCGTTATAGGGTTTACCCATGGTCCCGAACTGTGATTTCTGCCCTGAGGCCCGGGTCGCGGTTAGCCCCAACAGGTCACGCATCTGCTTTACGTCAAATGCCATAATCCGACCCGCAGCCACCGCAGCCCCAAACGCGCCAGCCGTGGCTGTTTGGTGAAAACCAGCCTGATAATGACCACGACCAAGCCACAAACCGATGCGGATCGATAACTCCATTCCCACTAGCGCTGCCTCAAGCAGATCGACCAGAGGTCGGTCTTCCCACGCAGTAAGAGCAAGGGCTGCAGGAAAAACAGCAACCGATGGATGACCGATATGAGCGAAATGCGTGTCGTCATAATCAAGCGCATGAGAAATGGTACCATTCACCAGCGCAGCTGCACGTAGCGGCGCATCACCGCCTCCGAACAAACGCGCCTGTGCGGCACCGCTCTCGGAAAGAACCATCTGACGTATGATGCGGGAAACCGGCTCATCTGCGCCTGCCCGCCCCACAGCAAGCCAGTCCAACGCGGATAGAGATGTCACGATACGAGCCTGCGCCGTGGTCGACACAGAACCAGCAGCAAACTCGGCAAGGGCAGTTGTCAAATCGGTCATGTGGCGCAGTCTAGCGCGCGCCGCTCGGGCGTAAAGCCTCAGCCGTACAGGACGGCAGCACGTTGTTCGAATGCTCGGACGATACGGTGCATGGCTTCGTTGAAAACCACGCCAATGATTCCTTGCAGAACCGCGTTCTTGAATTCGAAATCAACGTGGAACGAGACGTTGCAGCCATCAACTGTATCCTCGAATTCCCAATCCGAGCGCATGTATTTGAACGGACCGTCCAGATACTCGGTATCGATCCGTTTCAGCTCATCAAATAGCGTGACCCGACTGCCAAAGCGTTCTCGGAATACCTTGAATGAAATCACCAGATCCGCCTCCATCACCTTGCCATCTCCGGCTTGATAGGTCCGACGGATGCGGGCCGCAGCGCACCATGGCAGGAACTCGGGGTATTTCGCCACATCCGCGACCAGATCATACATCTGCTGAGCGGTGTAAGGCAGCGGGCGGGTCTCGGAATGGGTTGGCATGATATCCGGGATTAACTGGTGACAATGGCGCGTGATTTCGTATGTTGCGCGCCAAAGATCAAGGGGGCAGCGATGAGCCAGCGCGCATATGTGATAGATGAGATGATCTCGGCCAAGGCAATTGCTGCCCGGATCGAAGAGCTTTGCCGCGAAATAACGGCTGAATTCGGCGGCACCGACAAGCTGGTCGTTGTCGGCCTGCTGCGCGGCAGCTTCGTCTTTATCGCTGATCTGGTGCGTGAGCTGGACCTGCCCATCGAGGTCGATTTTCTGGAGGCATCGTCCTACGGAGACTCGATGGAAAGCAGTCGAGAAGTTCGTATTCTTAAGGACTTACGCGGCGCCATTGAAGGGCGCGATGTTTTGGTAGTCGAGGATATCGTGGATACCGGCCATACCCTGAATCATGTCTCCAAGCTGCTCCGTACCCGCAAGCCGCACCGGTTGAAATCCATCGCCCTTCTGGACAAACCCAGCCGGCGCGAGGTTGATTTCCGCTCGGACTGGATCGGGTTTGAAATCCCTGATGAATTTGTCGTGGGTTATGGCATCGACTATGCGCAGCGCAATCGCAACCTGCCGTTTATCGGCAAGGTTCGATTTGTCGAAGATCAGGACTGATGAGTCTGCGCCACTTTGTTCGCATGTCAAAATGGGGGCGAAACCCGCCCTCGGAACGGCGCGTGAAACTGGTGTTTGGCGCGATCCTTATCTGCCTGATGATTGCCGGAATTGAATATATGGGGTGGTGGCCCGAATGGGCAGAAAGCCAGCCCAGAAAACTCAGGCCTTGAGCGTTTGTTCGATAGCAGCCAGAAAAATATCTGTCCCGATCGGGATCAAAGCATCCGGGAAATCATAGTCGGGATTGTGTAGCTGCGGATGATCCCGCCCCGCGCCTAGCCAGAACATGGCGTTTTTTGCGCCTTTTCCGAACTGCCCAAAATCTTCCGAAAACCTTTGTGGGGTTGCAACCAGCTTGCAAGGAATGTCGCGGCTTTGGCAGGCCTCTGACAGGATCTGCACGGCTTCACCCGAATTTGTGCAAGCCTCAAACACATCGTCATAGGTGATTTCAACACCTAATCCCTGTGCATGAGCACGTGTAGCCACCAGCTGTTCTGCGTCGCGGATCAGGCTTGCCATCCGGCTGTCCGAGACCGTGCGCAGGGTCACCCACAGTTCGGCCTGACCGGGTGCGATACCAAAAGTGGCCTCACCCAGCCTAGCATGGGTTACCGTTGTCAGCGCATATTCTGCATCCAGCGCCCCACCCTGCCCCAGAATGGCCAAAGCAGGCATAAGCTCTGCCAACGCACCGGCTGGCGACACTCCATCCTGAGGAGCCGCCGCGTGCGAGGTTTTGCCCGTCAAAACAATTCGCATCCCACGCGAGGCGCAATTCGCCGGACCCGAGCAAAGCTCAACCCCGCCCAATTCCAAACCCGGCAAATTGTGTAAAGAAAACACATAGTCCGGAGCGATATCCGCAAACTTGGGATCAGCACGATAGGCAATCGCACCTTGACCGGTTTCTTCGGCGGGTTGAAAAATCAGAACCACCCGCCCCTTGGTCGGACGCTTGTCCCCCAATACAAAGGCAACACCAAGCACCATCGCCATATGGCCATCATGCCCGCAAAGATGCCCCTTTCCGGGATGTTGCGACGCGTATCGGGCACTTGAGATTTCCTGGATCGGTAAACCGTCCAATTCACACCGGATTCCGATGGTAGGTCCGGGCTGTCCGCTATCATAAACCGCCGCGACACCGTGGCCACCGATACCTGTCAGCACCGCATCGGGATCACACGCCTGAAGCAAGTTCGAGATACTCGTCGCGGTTCCACGTTCCTCGCCCGATATCTCAGGCACTTGATGCAGTTCATGGCGCTTTTCGGTAAGCCAGGATTGAAGTTCGGGTTTCACCTCTGGTTCAACTTCTTTTGTCGAGCTTCGCGCAAACGGGCGAAATCATCGCCCGCATGGTAAGACGACCGGGTCAAAGGAGTTGCCGAGACCATAAGGAAACCTTTTCCGAACGCAGCTTTTTCATAGGCCGCAAACTCTTCGGGTGTAACAAAGCGGTCAATGCCATGATGCTTGGGTGTTGGCTGCAGATACTGGCCGATAGTCAGAAAATCGATATCCGCCGCGCGCATGTCATCCATGACCTGACGAACTTGCTGCTCGTCCTCGCCCAGTCCGACCATTATGCCGGATTTGGTGAAAATGGACGGGTCCATCTCTTTGACCCGCTGCAGCAAGCGCAATGAGTGGAAATATCGCGCACCGGGACGCACCTGAGGATAAAGGCCCGGCACCGTTTCAAGATTGTGATTGAACACATCTGGCTTGGCCTCGACCACAATCTCAAGCACCGAGGGATCGCATTTCAGGAAATCCGGCGTCAGAATCTCGATCGTAGTCTTGGGCGAGCGGTGGCGTACTGCGCGTATGGTTTGGGCGAAATGGTCAGCCCCTCCATCCTGCAGGTCATCCCGGTCCACGGATGTGATGACCACATGGTTCAAGCCCAGCTTCTGCACCGCATGCGCCACGCGACCCGGTTCAAATGCATCCAGAGTATCCGGCTTACCGGTCGCAATGTTGCAGAAGGTACAACCGCGCGTGCAGATTTCGCCCATGATCATCATGGTCGCGTGACCCTGGCTCCAGCACTCACCCACATTCGGGCATCCGGCTTCTTCGCAGACGGTGACCAGATTGTTGTCACGCATTATCTTATGCGTCTCGGCATAGCCCTTGCCACCCGGCGCTTTGACCCGAATCCAGTTCGGTTTGCGCGGAGCCGCATTGTCAGGTCGATGTGCCTTTTCGGGGTGTCTTTGCTCGGGTATTTTCAGATCACGCACGGCTGGCTTTCCTGACTTTGGGTCAATTTTCTTTGTTCATAACATAGACCGACTCATTTGGTTACACCAGCGGCGCATAGCCGCTATGCGGCACGTCTACGTGCGTGCAGCGAAAGTGACCATGCACATCATTTTACGCATTACTTATAATGCTTTAACGCCATCAAAGATATTATGCTTTTGCAGCATATATATCATTGAAGCCGAGTTAGAATCATTTTAACTCTCGCGGCAAACATATGTGAATCACAGGAGTTTGATGATGAAAACCGGTGCAAAACTACCTGACGTAACCTTCCATACCCGTGTCCGCGATGAGGCGGTCGAAGGCCCCAACCCGTTCCGTTGGGAAGACAAGACAACTGCGGATTATTTTGCAGGCAAGCGCGTTATCCTGTTCTCGCTGCCCGGCGCATTCACCCCGACATGCTCGACCTATCAATTGCCTGGTTTCGAAAAAGGCCACGGCGATTTTGCGGCCAAGGGCATCGATGCAATCTACTGCATGTCCGTCAACGACAGCTTTGTCATGAACAAATGGGCCGCCGATCAGGGTCTGGAAAACGTCAAGGTCATTCCTGATGGGTCCGGTGAGTTCACGCGTAAAATGGGTATGCTGGTCGACAAGGACAATCTGGGCTTTGGCATGCGCTCGTGGCGTTACGCAGCCATCGTCAACGATGGCGTTGTGGAGGCATGGTTCGAAGAGCCCGGCCTGATGGATAACTGCCCCGAAGACCCTTACGGCGTGTCGTCCCCAGAAAACCTAATGAAGCATCTGGACGAAGCCCGCGAACCGGCGCTGGCATAATCCTGTCATGCACTACTTTGAAAGGCCCACCATTTCGGCGGGCCTTTTTCGTTAGGTTCGAGTTTTAGCTACCACGTCTTCACCGACCTGCCGGATTACTTGCGCCAATCGATCGAACCACTCCTCCGCTCCGGTCGAGCTGCGACGCACCAGGCCAATGGTCCTCGCCGGTTGCGGCGCACCAAATCGCAACAATCGCAGACCAGGGACTGCATCCGTCTCGGCCTGCGCCGCAAGTTCAGGCATCAACGTCAGGCCAAACCCTTCGGCGACCAAACGCGACAACGTGGCAAGCGAAGACGCACCCATATTAATTTGGCCGCTGGTACGATCCTGACCGCAAACTTCTAGCGCCTGATCTGTCAGGCAGTGCCCGTCTTCCAACAGCATCAATTGCGCTGTCTTCAAGTCCACAGGCCGCAACTCTTCCGGGCTGATGGTCAATCGATTCAAGCGAGTCTGACTTCCTGCCAGCAAGAACCGATCTTCGAATAGTGGCTCTTCGTGGAAAGTTCCATTTCCCAAGGGCAGCGCCAGTACGGCGGCATCTATTTCGCCCAAGCCCAACATGGATAGCAATCGCTCGGTCCGGGCCTCACGAATCTGAACCCGTAACGAGACATCCGCAGCCCGCAACCCGGCTAGCACCCCCGGCAGCAAATATGGTGCAACCGTAGGAATAATCCCGATCGACAGGGACCTATGGCCACCCGAATGGTCGCGTGCAAACCGGTCCAACCGTTCGGCCGCGTTCAGGACATGTTGGGCATAGTCCAAAACGTCTCGACCAAGTGGTGTCAACAGGATGTCGCGGGCCTGCCGTTCGAACAACGGCCCACCAATCGAGTCTTCCAGTGCCTTGATTTGAACCGAAAGCGCAGGCTGCGACACATGGCAGACCTGCGCGGCACGGCCAAAGTTACGCTGTTCGGCGACGGCCTGGAAATATTGCAGCTGGCGGAAGGTAAAATTCATAACCCCTGACTATCATTTGGGGTCATTTCCGCAAGGCCGGTATATGGCTGCATGAATCGTTCAGCCGATCATCCGATCCCGCTCGGTCTGGTCCTCGTAGTGGCGCTTCAGCCTTTGCAACGCGATCCGCAGCACGATCTTGCCTGATCGCGCAGACCAGCCCATCCGCTTTTCAGCCAGCTCAAGCCCTTCTAAATAACAACAACAGCGCAGCGCGACGTCGCTCAAACCCGGCCCAAGGTCAGACAGCGCGCGGGCCACACGATCTCTGGCACCAGAAGGTCCTCGCCCCACATGGCTGTCCGAGGCAAAGTCACCGCGTCCTCCGCCTGTCAGAAAGCGATCCCAATTTTGTGTGACCTGAGGTCCGATCTGCGCCAGTTCGAAATCCTCACGCAAGCGCTCGCCCGCGCTCACCAGAGTTTCATCCAGAAACAGCTTGCCATCCCGGTCGCGGCGGCGCGCCAAAGCGATCAGCGGGCTTTCCACAGTGCTGTAACGAACGCGGGGCTGCGATGGCGCCCTTGCACCCGCAGTTGCGGGTTTGAATGCGGCCTGCGCTTCCGCCATGCCAAATTCATTCTGCGTGCGCGCTCGGTTTTCGGCCTCGGCAATCAAATGACTTAGCGCAGCCCTGCCCGAGGTTGAAATCCGGTAGCGTGAGATCCGACCCGGACAATCGCATGAAATCCAATCATTCAGCGCCAGAGCCTGCGCGATCCGGCAATCTACAACTGCCGTTTTGGTAGTTCCACCTTCGCCGTTGTCCCGAACCACAACAGCCTTGTGCATATCCTCGGCCACGGCAAGCACTGCACCGGATTCACACATGCGCCTCAGTACACGCAGCGACTCGCGCTCGAATTCGTCGTCTTGGGCTTCGGGCCGTTCTGCCTCAGACGTCACGATTGCAAATGCAGAACCTGTGCGCTCCATTGGCGCAAAGTGTGACTGGGCCAGAGAATGCAGAGCTGCATCCACCAAAGGATCGTCCCTGCGCATCTCAACCCTGCGGATCTGACGCAGAATGGTCGAGGCATGGCACCCTACGGACCGCGCAATATCCCGAATAGATCGCCCTGACTCCGTATGGTCCAGATATCGTTGCGCCCCTTCGGGAACCCATGCCGGAACAGTGAATGCCACGCTGTTTTCCATATTTCTTTGCCCTCGTCGACAAAACAAACTGACAGTTTTAGCCGTCGGATTCTTAGTTAACCAAATCTAACTAGAGTTGCTTTCGTTACTCGTTCGTTAATCACAGACGGCACAGAGCAGAATTGATTCAAAAAGATAAACAGTGGTGAAACCATAGTTCGGGGTGATCCCGCACAAGGCAACACCCGCTTAGGTTGTGTCACATTTCAGACAGCGAAATTGAAAAAGAAGGAAAGCTGCCGTGCAGGACCTGATGACCATGATCACCACACTCCGCCGCCCGCGACTACTGGCCCGTGCCGCCAAGATCGGGGCGCAGGACTATAATCGCGACCGCCACCTGCAACGGCTTCTTGGATATGGATCAACACCGGGCACTGGTGCAGCGTTGATCCGTTTGCTGGAATTGGAGCGTGAGATTAACGCGCAACGCATCGAAGAAGATGCGGCCTATTCACTGGTTCGCCATCTTGATCTGCTGATTGCATTGAATGGCGAAGCGCAACTGTATCAGGCCAGTCGCGCAACGCAGTATCAGTAATTAGGTGAACGCGTCCGGCATCGATGCTTTCTTTTCGGCAACATATGCGTCGAGCGCCGCCTTTACATCAGGGTCAAGCTGCGGCTGCTGGTAGTTCGCCAACAGATGCTCAACCCGTGCCGAAGCCAGCGTCCGTGTATCGCGGGCGCCTTCTTCTTCCCAGGTCTCAAACGGCTTATAATCCAAGAGATCGGTTTTCCAGAACGCTTCCTTGAAGTTGGCTTGCGTATGGGCACAACCCAAATAGTGACCTCCGGGACCGACTTCGCGGATGGCGTCCATCGCCTGTGCATTCTCATCATAGGCCACACCTTTGGCCAATCCGTGCAAAACGCCGAGCTGATCGGCATCCATGACGAATTTCTCGAAATCTGCCACCAAGCCGCCTTCGAGCCAACCGCAGGAATGCAGCATGAAATTCACACCCGACATCAGGCCCATGTTCAACGAGTTCGCGGTCTCATACGCAGCTTGCGCATCCGGCAATTTTGAACCACAGAACGAACCCGCAGAGCGATATGGCAGACCCAGTCGGCGCGCCAACTGACCCGCGCCATAAGTGACGTGCGAAGCCTCTGGGGTGCCAAAGGTCGGCGCTCCTGAATTCATGTCGATCGACGATACGAACGCCCCAAAGATCGCAGGAGCACCCGGACGGATGATCTGGCTATATGCTACACCTGCCATGACCTCGGCCAGAACCTGCGTCAGCGTGCCCGCGACCGAAACCGGTGCCATAGCACCACCCACGATGAACGGCGAAATAATGCAGGCCTGATTGTTTGCGGCATAAACTTCCAGAGAACCCATCATCACGTCGTCAAAGGTCATCGGCGAGTTGATGTTGGTCAACGATGTCATCACGGTGTTGTTCTGCACGAACTCTTTGCCGAACAGGATCTCGCACATCTCGATCGAATCCTGCGCCCGGCTGGGATCAGTGACCGAACCCATGAACGGTTTGTCGGACAGAGTCATATGCGCCATCAGCATGTCCAAATGGCGCTTGTTTACCGGAATATCTGTCGGTTCGCAGACCGTACCGCCCGAATGGTGCAGCCACTTGGACATGTAGGCCAGCTTCACGAACTTGTTGAAATCGTCCATTGTCGCGTAACGACGTCCGCCTTGCGCATCGCGTACGAACGGAGGACCATAGACCGGAGCCAGAACCATATTGCGGCCGCCGATGACTACCGATTTCTCAGGATTGCGGGCGTGCTGGGTAAATTCGCTAGGGGCGGTCTTGATCAGCTCACGTGCCAGGCCGCGCGGCAGGCGGACCCGCTCACCATCGACATCTGCACCCGCGTCTTTCCAGCGCTCAAGCGCTGCCGGATTGTCTACGAAATTGACGCCAATCTCAGCCAATACGGTTTCCGCATTGGTTTCGATAATCTCCAGCGCCTCTTCGTTGAGGACCTCGAAATTGGGGATATTGCGTTCGATATATTTCGCGGTTTCGATCTTGACCGCCGTACGCTCGGCACGACGGGCGGCACCACCGCCACCCCGTGCCCTGCGCCGGGTGTTTGCCTCTGCCATTGAGTAAATCCCGTGATTGGTTGGTTTGGTAGATGTGTTACATGAACGGCAAACTTCGCCACAGGTAGTTTACGGCGCTCTAGAGGTAAAAGCGACATGAACCGCGGGCCGCTGCGACATATGTCTGTCGGTTACTACTTTGCCTTTTTCTGCATAACGACAGTGTTTCCTGACACCTCGACCTCAACCCACCCCAGATGAGTGTACATTTCGCGGGTTGCACGCATCAGCCGATGTGTCCGCAAGCGCAGGACTGAAAGCCCGGCCTCAACGGCCTTAGCTTCAGCAACTGCAAGCAGTTGCCGCGCAATACCCTTGCCCTGAGCCTCTGGCGAAACGGCGAGATTGAATATCATCATAGCCTCGGCCTGTTGATCAAATATGATGACACCAAAAAGTGTACCGTCCACTTCAGCAATGACGACCTGATGCTCTGCGATCTCTTCCTCGATACCAGACGTAACATCCGGCAGATCGGCAATGTCTCTCATCGCATCGGCATAAGCGCTTGCGATACAAACTTGTATCGACTTGGCGTCGCTTCGTTCGGCAGTTCTGAGTTTTATGGTGGTCATGTATCAGCCTCCTCGCTGAATTGACGTCATTACGCTTGCACAAGCAAGGCTTGCGACCTAATAGCCAATCATGACCCAAGACAGCCATGACCGCCTTTTGATCATCGACTTCGGCAGCCAGGTGACGCAGCTTATTGCCCGCCGCTTGCGCGAACTGAACGTCTATTGCGAAATCCACCCCTACCAGAACGTCACGATGGATTTCGTGCGAGAGATGGCGCCCAAGGCCGTCATTTTTTCGGGCGGCCCTGACAGTGTTACGCGCGAGGGTTCACCCCGCGCCCCGCAAGAGATTTTTGACTACGGCGTGCCGATCCTGGGCATCTGCTATGGTCAGCAGGTGATGATGCATCAACTGGGCGGCAAGGTTGAAAGCGGGCACGGCACCGCAGAATTTGGCCGCGCATTTGTTACTCAGAATAATCGGCTTGATATCCTCGATGGCTGGTTCGCCGAAGGTGACGAGCAGGTCTGGATGAGCCACGGCGATCATGTAAGCGAAATCGCTCCGGGTTTTGAGGTGTTCGGCACTTCACCCAACGCGCCGTATGCCATCACGGCCGACGCCTCGCGTCATTTCTATGCGGTGCAATTTCACCCCGAGGTTCACCACACACCCAAGGGTGCAAAGCTCTATGAGAATTTTGTCAAACTGGCAGGGTTCAAGGGCGATTGGACCATGGGGGCTTATCGGGACGAGATGATCCGCAAAATCCGCGAACAGGTCGGGGACAAAAAAGTCATTTGTGGCTTGTCTGGCGGTGTCGACAGCTCGGTTGCGGCGATCCTGATACATGAGGCGATTGGCGATCAGCTGACCTGCGTGTTTGTCGACCATGGGCTGCTACGCAAGAACGAGGCTGCCGAAGTCGTCGGCATGTTCCGCGACAATTACAACATCCAGTTGATCCACGCGGACGAAAGCGAACTGTTCCTGGGTGAACTTGATGGACAATCCGATCCTGAAACCAAGCGCAAGATTATCGGCAAGCTGTTCATCGACGTGTTCCAGAAACACGCCGACACAATCGACGGCGCCGAGTTCTTGGCACAGGGCACCTTGTATCCAGATGTGATTGAATCCGTGTCGTTTTCAGGCGGTCCATCTGTGACCATCAAATCGCACCACAATGTGGGTGGCCTGCCTGAAAAGATGGGCCTGAAGCTGGTCGAGCCTCTGCGTGAACTCTTCAAGGACGAGGTCCGCGCGTTGGGCCGCGAGTTGGGCCTGCCCGACAGCTTCATCGGTCGCCACCCCTTCCCCGGCCCCGGCCTTGCCATCCGCTGCCCGGGTGAGATAACTCGCGAAAAGCTTGAGATCCTGCGCGAAGCCGATGCCATCTATATCGACCAGATTCGCAAACATGGTCTGTATGATGAGATTTGGCAGGCCTTTGTCGCCATTCTTCCGGTGCGCACGGTCGGTGTAATGGGGGATGGACGAACATACGATTATGCCTGCGCCCTCCGCGCGGTCACATCCGTCGATGGCATGACAGCGGACTACTATCCTTTCAGCCACGAATTCCTCGGTGAAACCGCCACGCGTATCATCAACGAAGTCAAGGGCATCAACCGGTGCACTTACGACATCACCTCGAAACCTCCCGGAACGATTGAATGGGAATGATTATTCCCCCTCGACAGTGCTGAAATGCACCGCGTTTGACGGGAGAAGGACAATTCGATGAGCAACTACTCGGTACATGAAACGGCAATCGTCGATGAAGGCGCGCAGATCGGAGATGGCTGCCGAATCTGGCATTGGGTGCACATCTGCGGAGGCGCCAAGCTGGGCCGAAATGTTTCACTCGGGCAGAATGTCTTCGTTGGGAACAAGGTCATAATTGGCGACGATTGCAAAATTCAGAACAACGTTTCGATCTATGACAACATCACGCTGGAAGACGGCGTATTCTGTGGGCCGAGCATGGTGTTCACGAATGTGTACAACCCGCGTTCATTGATCGAACGAAAGGCCGAATACCGCAATACTCTGGTAAAGAAAGGGGCCACGCTGGGCGCCAATTGCACGATCGTTTGCGGTGCTACAATCGGGGAATACGCTTTTATCGGCGCAGGTGCCGTTGTTAATGCTGACGTGAAGCCATACGCACTGATGGTGGGCGTCGCTGCCAAACAGATTGGCTGGATGAGCGAGTATGGCGAGCAGTTGGATTTACCTCTCACTGGGCGTGGTGAGGTTACCTGCCCTCATACCGGTGCTCGATACGTGTTGAACGGCGATTCGGTCAGCAAAGCTCTGCCAACCACCTGAGTATCAGAGCCAGCACGCCGAACGGCTAAGAACCCCTTTTATTTGCGGGTTCGCGTCAGAATACTGGCATCATCTAAGCCCCTCACCCAAAGCGATCATAGACGGCCAGACTTACATTTAGCCTTGCTTCATCGGGTAAAACGCAATCTATTCAGCCCGTTGCACCACAGCACATGTAAGAGATCTCATGAACAGCAATAAAATGCAGATCGGTAAGGCGGCGCTGTGGATGACAGGGGCGATCGCCTCATTCACATCGATGGCCATTGCCGGCCGCGAGCTGAGCGTGACGCACGACACCTTTGAGATCATGTTCTATCGCAGCCTAATTGGTATCTGCGTGGTGGCAATCGTCCTCTCGACTTCACGCAAATGGCATCAGGTAACCACCAAACGTCTTGGTTTGCATGGTATTCGGAACGTGTTGCATTTCACCGGGCAGAACCTGTGGTTCTATGCAGTAACGGTGATCCCGTTGGCCCAGGTCTTTGCACTCGAATTCACTCAACCCATCTGGGTGATCCTGCTATCCCCACTGCTGCTGCACGAGAGGTTGACCGCTTTGCGTCTGACCGCAGCCCTGATCGGATTTGCCGGGATTCTCATTGTGGCCCGTCCAGGGGCCGCCACACTTAGTCCCGGCGTTATTGCTGCGGCCGCATCTGCGATTTTCTTCGCGTTAACAGCAATATCAACCAAGTCCTTAACGCGCACAGCCAGCATCGGATGCATTATGTTCTGGCTTACTTTGATGCAGGCCGGTTTGGGTCTGGTTGCATCAGGTCTGGATGGGCAAATAACACTTCCAACCTTAACGACTGCGCCGCTTCTTTTGCTTGTCGGCTTGGCAGGCCTATTGGCCCACTACTGTATTACCAATGCCCTGGCCATCGCGCCTGCGACCGTGGTCGTGCCGTTTGATTTTGCACGCCTTCCGACCATCGCGATCCTCGGGATGGTCCTTTATCACGAGCCGCTGGATCACTGGACGCTTCTGGGGGCCGCGGTGATCTTTGCCGGGATTTTCCTGAACGTTTGGTCCGAGAACCGTAGCAATTCAGCAACACCCGCATAGAGCTATTTTGCTGAATAACGCTCCGTCACCGGTTGACCCAATTTTAAAGTTTAAGACAGTAAAAAGCGGTAACGAGGCCGAATACGCCCAATGAGGATGCGTATAACAGGCAATTTGGACAGTGTAGGGAGGAATATATGAAACGAGTGTTGTTGCACACATGCGCATTGTGCATTGGGGCAACCGCGGCGCAGGCCGGCGGCCTAGACCGAAGTGGGCAAGGTGTTAACATCCTTTTCGAAGAGGGATCTGTCGTGCAGTTTCGGCTTGGGTATACAAAGCCGGACGTAAGCGGATCGATGGAGGATCAAATCCCGACCAGCCCGACGTTTGGGGAAACGATTGACTCGGGCAATGTCTCGAACAGCTTTTTCACGCCGCATCTGGCATACAAGACTTCTTTGACCGAAAAGCTCGACTTCGCGCTGGTTTATGACGAGCCGTTTGGCGCGGATATCGACTATTCTTCGGATTATCCCTTGTCGCAGAATGTCTTGGCTCTGGCAGGTCTTCCCGGAGCAACAACTGACGTGCTTCGCGCAAAAGCAGATACCGATGCGATCACGGCTTTGCTTCGCTACAAATTGGATGGTGGCTTTAGTGTTATCGGTGGTCTCCGCGCCCAGCGTCTGAAAGCAAGTGTTTCAGTTCCGATCGCTGGTGCAAGCACAACACCATTCGCGTCCGGCGGATACCGCGTTGAAACGGATGCCGAGATCGATTTCGGTTACGTTGTCGGTGTTGCTTGGGAACGGCCAGATATCGCCGCACGGGTCGCTCTGACCTATAACTCGAAAATCACACATGATCTGTCGCAGACCGAAGCGAACGATGCCATCACTGGAATTGTACCACCCGGCATACCCGTCGTGGGTCGCGTCAGCGCTGATTCATCGACCGAGGTTGTGACGCCTCAATCGGTCAATCTCGATTTCCAGACAGGTGTCGCGCCAAAAACGCTGTTGTTTGGTTCGATCCGTTGGGTTGACTGGCCGCAAACCGTGTACGCACCGCCGGTCTATACTGGTCTGACCGGTATTAACCTGGTCGACTACGAAGAGGCGACATGGACCTACTCACTGGGTCTCGGCTATCAGTTCAGCGAAGAATTCTCTGGCGCGGTAACGCTGGGCTACGAGAGCTCTCAGGGGAACTCGGTCTCTAACCTAGGCCCGACGGATGGGTTCTGGAGTATCGGCCTGGGCGGCACTTACTCTCTTGAAAAGGCCAAGATTTCCGGTGGTGTACGCTATACGGATATTGGGGATGCCACTGCCAACGGTACTGGCCCCGATAACCGTGCCACGTTCACTGGCAACAGCGCATGGAGCGTTGGTATTCAGGTGACTTACGCGCTGAACTAAAGCAGATGCAGATGTGCATATTAAGCCCCGCCATCTCGGTGGGGCTTTTTCGCATGTTCCGGGTCGATTTGCTGATTGAGAGATGCCAGAACAAGCCATGACTTCTCAGAAAACACTCACAGCTCGCGCTTGGTCCGAATTGATACTGCTTGGTGTCATTTGGGGAATGTCATTCCTTGCGATCCGAATCGCACTTGATACGATTCCCGTCATAACATCAGTTTTCCACAGGGTTTTTTGGGCAGCGCTGGCGTTGTGGATCGTCATCAGCTTTCAACGCCAACCGGTCCCGAGCGATCCGAAGGTCTGGGGTATTTTTCTGATCATGGGGCTGTTGAACAATGTCCTGCCATTCTCGCTTATGGCCTGGGGGCAGCTCTATGTCGAAACTGGGCTGACATCGATTCTGAACGCTGCCACCGCGATCTTCGGCGTCCTTTTAGCGGCCTTGTTTTTTCGCGACGAGAGGCTGACCAAAACCCGCCTCCTTGGCGTAGGGCTTGGGTTTCTAGGCGTTTCAATCACAATTGGCCTCAGACAGTTTAGCAACCTAAACCCAAGCAACCTGGGTCAGGTTGCGATCCTGGCTGGGACGCTTTCTTATGCGTTTGCAGCCATCTGGGCGCGTAGCCACATGAGCGCCCTTCCCCCTAAGATCGCCGCGGCAGGTATGTTGACCGGATCCGCGATCCTGATGACGCCTGTTATGTTGTTGGTCGATGGAGTTCCGACCTTCACCCTGCCCCTGCAAACCTGGCTGGCAATCGCCTATTACGCCCTGCTGGCAACAGCCGGAGCCTATTTGCTGTACTATCGGGTGCTACAACAAGCAGGCAGCGGCAATGTTCTGCTCGTAACGCTCATCATTCCGCCAATCGCAATCCTAATGGGTGCTTTGGTGCGCGATGAAGCTTTGCCACCACGTGCTTTTATCGGTTTTACGGTACTGGCGATCGGCTTGCTCATCCTCAGCCGATCTCGCCGACGCGATTGACGCCGCCAGCGGCCCGTTTTAGCTAGGGCAAAACAAGGGACGGCGGATTATGATCTACAACTCGGCAACGGACTGGCGTCAGGCTGCGCGAAAGAAGGTGTTGTTCTTCGGTATGTCCGGGTTGGGAAAATCCTATGTCTCAAACACGCTGCGAGATGCCGGGGACTGGTTCCACTATTCAATCGATTACCGCATCGGCACCCGCTATATGGGCGAACATATCGCGGACAATGCCAAGGCTGAGGCGATGAAAGTACCCTTTCTCCGCGAGCTTTTGCTGTCGGATTCAATATATATCGGGTCGAACATCACGTTTCAAAACCTGACCCCGGTGTCGACTTATCTGGGCAAGCCGGGCAATCCCGATCTGGGCGGCCTTGAAATCTCGGAATATCAGCTGCGGCAAGACCAGTTTCGGCAGGCCGAAATCCATGCCCTGTTGGATACCAAGTATTTCATAGATCGGGCCAACCGTCTTTATAGCTATCCACACTTTATCTGCGATACCGGCGGGTCAATCTGCGAATGGGTAGAGCCTGACAATCCAAATGACCACATTCTGACTGAATTGTCGCGCCAGACCCTGATGATCTGGATCAAGGGCGATGAAGCCCACACTGAAGAACTGATCAAACGCTTCGACAAGGCACCAAAGCCTATGTCCTATAAGGCCGAGTTCCTGCAGAGGGTTTGGGACGAATACCTCGCCCTCAACAAGTGTTCCGGCACCGAGGTTGATCCGGATGCATTCATCCGCTGGACCTATGCGCAAGCGCTGGCGCACCGGCAGCCACGCTATGAAGCGATGGCCCGAAATTGGGGCGTTACAATAGCAGCCGATGACATCGCCAAAGTGCGGGATAGTGGCGATTTCGATGAGTTGATCGAACGCACCCTTGAGACCCGCCCCAACCCCGCCTAAGTTCCAGACTTCCTTCGCAGTTTCAACAGCGTGACCAAATGCCGATCAAAATCCCCTCCGACCTGCCCGCCTTTGAAGTCCTGACAAATGAGGGCGTCATGGTCATGGCTGATGATCAGGCCGCACGGCAGGATATTCGCCCCCTTCGGATCGGGCTTTTGAACCTGATGCCAAAGAAGATACAGACCGAAAACCAGTTCGCACGCCTGATCGGAGCGACC
The DNA here is from genome assembly GCF_056540645.1 of Ruegeria sp. AM5. Classification (NCBI taxonomy): domain Bacteria; kingdom Pseudomonadati; phylum Pseudomonadota; class Alphaproteobacteria; order Rhodobacterales; family Roseobacteraceae; genus Ruegeria; species Ruegeria sp. AM5. The sequence goes on from NZ_JBQFXC010000001.1 coordinate 857,994, forward strand.
CCGCTGCAGATTGAGCTATCGCTGATCCGCATGACGGAACACCAGACCAAGAATACCGCCGCCGAGCATATGGCCGAGTTCTACCATCCTTTTCAGGAGGTGAAGGACCAGAAGTTCGACGGCCTGATCATAACCGGTGCACCAATCGAACATCTGGATTTCGCTGACGTCACCTATTGGGATGAAATCCGCGAAGTGTTCGAGTGGACCCAGACCAATGTGCATTCCACATTTGGCGTATGCTGGGGTGGTATGGCGATGATCAACCATTTCCACGACGTTGAAAAACACATGCTGGATGCGAAGGCCTTTGGCTGCTTCCGGCACCGGAACCTTGCACCCGCGTCTCCATTTTTGCGTGGTTTTTCTGATGATTGCGTGATACCCGTTAGCCGCTGGACCGAGATGCGGCAATACGAGATCGATGCGGTTCCTGATCTGATCACCCTGCTTGGCAGTGATGATGTCGGCCCCTGCCTGATCGAAGATCCCGTGCATCGGGCGCTCTATATCTTCAATCACTTTGAGTATGACAGCGATACGCTTAAACAGGAATATGACCGGGACATCGCAAATAACACGCCGATTAATGTGCCTATCAACTACTATCCCGACGATGATCCAAGCCAGAACCCTCAGAACAGGTGGCGCAGTCACGCGCATCTGCTTTATGGTAACTGGATCAATGAAATTTACCAGACAACCCCGTTTGATATGAGTAAAATTGGCCAGTAAGCTTTTGATATCGCTCAGCGTTGCGCTTGTGGGTCTCGCCCTTGTGACCGCATGGCGCAGCGCGCAGCGTGAAAGCAGCGCCGAGGCTTCGTTTCCGCCAGAAGGCCAGATCGTCGATGTCGATGGCGTTGCTGTGCATGCCGTCGTGATGGGCGTAGGGCCGGATGTGGTGCTTATCCACGGGTCCAGCGGAAACACGCGCGACATGACTTTTGCGCTGGCCCCAATTCTGGCCGAGACCTATCGCGTCATCGTCTTTGACCGCCCGGGTCTTGGATATTCAGATAGCTTTAACTCCGACGGTGAAACCATTGTCGAACAAGCGGAAATCCTACAACGGGCTGCATCGAAACTAGGCGCAGAAAAACCGATCGTCGCCGGGCAAAGCTATGGCGGTTCGGTTTCGCTTGCCTGGGCTGTCACCCGGCCCGACAACATCGCAGCTTTGGTCCTGATCGCTCCGGCGGCGATCCCGTGGGAAACACCTCTGGACGCGTTCAACACTATTGGTGCGACGACAGCGGGCAACGCCCTTGCTTTGCCTTTGGTCAGCGCATTTGTTCCTGACTGGTTTGTTACGAAGGCGTTGGACCAGGTGTTTGCACCGCAAAAAGCCCCCGAAGGATATGCCGAGCATTTCGGGCCGGGCTTGACCATGCGCCAGTCTTCGATGCACGCAAATGCCAAACAGCGTGCAAATCTGCTGGATGAAATCACCGAGCTTCAACCCCGCTATGGCGAGATCTCCGTGCCGACCGAAATTGTCCACGGTACGGCGGATACGACTGTCGGGCTGGGCTGGCATTCCGAGCGCCTGATCGAACAGATTCCCGGCGCTGAGCTGATCGAATTGGACGGCATAGGACACATGCCGCAGGTTGTGGCCGCCCCAGAGGTTGCCGCCGCAATCGACCGCGCAGCCGAGCGCGCGGGTTTGCGTTAAGTCCATCCGTAATTCATAGTAAGATATGGATTTTATGGCGAGGCGTGCATGACCCAATCAGACCCGGACACTATCGAGAACTATTTTCACAACCACGCCCCAAGACCCATACGCTCGGCTATTGAAGAGGCCAAGAAGGGTGAAATTCTGAACCCGACCTACCCCTACTCCAAAAAGCTTAAAGGCAAGGAATACGATCAGCAGATGGAAGGTCTGCAGATTGAGCTGGTCAAGATGCAGCGATGGGTCAAGGAGAACGACCAGCGCATCGCTATCCTGTTCGAGGGCCGTGACGCCGCTGGCAAAGGCGGAACCATCAAAAGGTTCCGCGAGAATTTGAACCCAAGGGGCGCGCGGAACGTGGCGCTTAGCAAACCCTCGGACGCAGAACGCAGCCAATGGTATTTCCAACGCTATATCTCTCATCTCCCATCGGCTGGTGAAATCGTGTTTTTTGATCGCAGTTGGTATAATCGGGGCGTTGTCGAAAATGTCTTTGGCTTCTGCACGACGGAAGAGCGTGAACGTTTTTTCAGGCAGGTCCTGCCCTTGGAAACCGGGTTTAGCAATGATGGCATACATATCTTCAAGTTCTGGCTGAATGTCGGGCGCGCCGAGCAACTTAACCGCTTTCTTGCCCGCGAAACCGACCCTCTGAAGCAGTGGAAACTCAGCCCGATCGACATCGCAGGCCTACACAAATGGGACGAATACAGCCAGTCGATTACCGAAACCCTTACACGAAGCCATTCCGAAAACTGCCCTTGGACGATCATTCGATCAGATGACAAGAAACGCGCCCGGCTGGCAGCCATTCGCACCGTGCTAAGCCAACTCGACTACGAAGGCAAAAACCTGGAAGTGGTGGGCATGCCGGATGAAAAGATCAGTGGTGGTCCGGAAATCTGGGATGCATAAGCTAATTGCAACGCTCTGCTCAGCCTACGCTGGATTAGGCCCTGGCCGCTGCATATATACAATAAAACGCGCCTGAGGCCGGGATGACGAAACGCGGATATCACCACGGAAACCTAAAGCAAGCCTTGATGGAGGCCGCCTTGTCCCTGATCGAACAGAAGGGACCGACCGGTTTTACATTGTCAGAGGCCGCAAAGACCGCTGGGGTCACTCCTGCCGCCGTCTATCGCCATTTCGAAGGGCGTGAGGACCTGATCGCCGAGGCTGCCCGTCAGGGGTTTGAGATGTTCGCCGACCTGATGCAATTTGCCTATGACAAAGGGCAACCCTCGGCGCTTGCGGCGTTTGAGGCCACGGGCCGCGCCTATCTTGCCTTCGCCCGCAAGCACCCCGGCTATTATATCGCGATGTTCGAAAGCGGGATTTCGATCAATCGTACACCGGAACTGGCGCTGGCCGCGAACCGGGCCAAAAACGTACTTGAAAAGGCCGCCAGCGATCTGTCGCAGCATATTCCGCCGGAGAAGCGTCCGCCCGCTTCGATGTTCAGCGCCCATATCTGGGCCATGAGCCATGGTGTTGTCGAACTTTTCGCACGCAATACCGGCGCAAGTTCCCCCTTCCCGCCTGAAGACCTTCTGGAGAGCGGAATTGGAATCTATCTGCGCGGTCTGGGTCTGGTCGCACAGGACGAATAAGACCATGCCAGTCAATCGCGTTCGCGGGCGGTCTCGCGGTCGATCAACGGGACTCCCGCTGCCCTGACCCCTGCAATAAGCGCATCAACGGGTTGCGACTCTTTGAATACGCGGCGTTTCAGGTCCTCCAGCGGAAAACCAGGCCAAGTTTTCTGGTAAACATTGGCGAGACGCCGTGCCTCGACTTGTTCGCCATTGTTCCAATGCGCGGCCATCAGATAGGCCGCTGATATCGGCCCAAATGGTCCTCCGCGCTCGATCGTGTCCTCGTAAGTTCGGATCGCCGCTGCATAGTCTTCGGTATGAAAATGCGCAGACCCCAGTACATTGCCAAAGACAAGCCCGCCGCTGCGTTCCGCGAGCTCTTCATACCATTCAGATTGCGCCAGGATCCGCTCGAAATTCAGAGTATAGAGTAAAATAAGCGCATCGAACTCAGCAACATGCGGATCGGTCGGGGCCAGATCAACGGCTCTGCGAGACAGGGCCGATGCCCGATCGTAATTGCCCAGTGCAAATTCCAGCCAGGCCCGCGCCGAAAGCGCCCAAGCCTCATCAGGTGCGATATCCATCGCATGGGCGCTTTTTTCATCGGCAGACTTCAAATACTTTTCTGCATCCGGTTCAAAGAACAACAAAATGGCCAGCATGGTCTCGACCTGTGCCGCTCCGGCATAGCCGCAGAAAAAGAGTGGATCTCGTTCAATCGCCGTCTCAAAAATCAGCAAAGCCGGCTGCAGGCGCGATAGGTCAACGACGGGGAACATCACATCGCGGCCAGCACTGCAAAGGTTTATCGCTTCTACCCGCGCGGGAGATACGTCATAAATTGCGCTTTGCCCTCGGCCCACAGCGCTGCGTGGCTCATTCTTTGAGTAATAGCCTGACACCCAGATGCCTAAGCCAATCAAAGCCAGAGAGAACGCGATGACCAACGCGCTTCGCCGAATGCCCTGTGGGTTCTGGGCTTGCGAACTCCCCAGCGTAAATTCGGGTGCATAGCTACCGACAGGCAGCGAAATCACCACCGCATCAGTTGCGCCATCACCTCCGTAGTAAGCTTTTAGCTTTCGCCGGACACGACCCGCATCAACGCGCACAACCCCTTCCCGCTTGGTCAAGTCGTCGGCGCTGTAGCCATAAACATCCATGGCAATGGTCTTGGCGCGGATCTCATCCGTGCGGCCCGCAAGCGCTTCGGTCACGACATAGCTAAGAAAGGCCCGCATTCGGGCAGATCCTTTGAAGCCACCTGAGTTCAATACCCGCTCAAGAGCACTTCGCACCTCCTCATCCGAGAAAGAAGGCGCTGTGTCACGTTGTTTGTTATCCGCCTGGGCAGTCAAGAACTATCCTTTCATGACAATGGCTTGACCCCATGATGCTACGGTAGCATGCGGCTTTATACGTTCAAGTCATATTCTAGGGAACGCATGCTTTACGAGCAATTTCCACGAAGGCAACGCGGATGGACGAAGAAGACTTCTTTGACGCACAATTCCCGGGAACCTCCGTTCTGCTGCGAAACATGCGCGCGCAAGACAGTGAGTTCGACCGGATTTGCCTCGATTATCAGGAGATGATGACCGAGCTGGCTCAGTCTCCTCTTTCCGACACGGGCGTTCGCCCTCGGTACCTCGCGGATCTGGCGGAAACCGTTACTGATTTGCGAAGCTCTATCGAAGCAAAGCTGTCAGACGTTCCCCGTACGCCTGGGCATATGGATAAAACGAAAGGCTTGAAATGACCCTGAAACACATTTTGCCCGCGCTAATCCTCACTGCAGGTTCGGCATATGCCCAACAGAACCCGATTATTCACGATGGTGAGTTCGAATTTCTGCGTGCCCAGTTCGGCGCGGTCTGGGATGCCCAGGACATTGAGATTGACGCGAAACTGGCCGAAATCCGCGACGCAAACGGGGGCAAACCACCCAATATCCTGTACATCCTGATCGACGACATCAGCTTTGGTCAGATGGGTGATCGCAAGATGAACTACGTCATGGGCATCGAAACGCCCAGCATCAACCAGTTCGCCACCGAAGGTTTGTCGCTGATGCGAATGTACACGGAACCCTCGTGCACGCCGACCCGCACGGCAATGCTAACGGGGCGACATCCGGTGCGTGCCGGTGTGACAGAAGTCAAAGTGGCTCTGGTAGGCGAAGGCCTTCCAGCCAGCGAGGTGACCCTGCCCGAGATCCTGAAAGAAGTTGGCTACAACACCGTACATGTCGGCAAGTGGCACCAAGGTGATATCGAACAGGCCTACCCCCATAATCAAGGTTTCGACTGGGCTGCCTTCCCCCTACATCAACAAGTTCAACTGAGCCTCATGACCCCCGAGGCGATGCGCGCGAATAACATGCTTGGATACGTGCCCGAGGGGCAGAACAATCAGTTTCTGCTGGATGAACGTTTCAAGCCCTACGGGCTGGTGACCGGTGTCGAGGCAGAAGCAGGCGGCACCGCTCGAGAGGTGGATATGTCACCGGGCGAGGTCTGGACCCAAGCCAAGTATGAAGCGATGAACGAGAGGTATCAGCGTCAGGCTCTTGAGCAATTGGAGCGTGCCGCAGCTGAGGAAGAACCGTTTTTCCTGCAATATTGGCCGCTCTACCCGTTGAATTTCGTTTATGCCGAGAACGCGATCTCTCGCAACGGCGGGTTTCATGCTGACAAACTGCAACTACTGGATGGCTGGATCGGTGACCTGCTGGTCAAGCTCGAAGAAACCGGAAAAGCCGACAACACGATTGTGGTTTTGATGGCCGACAATGGACTGATGTACCACTACGAAGGAACTTCGGGGCTCAATCAACTGATCTATCGTGGCGGTAAGACCCAACATCTGGAAGGTGGCGTACGCACGGATGCATTCATTCGCTGGCCCGGAGTAATCGAGGCTGACAGCGCCGCCGGAGATATCTTTCATGTGTCTGATATCTATACCACAATGGCTCGGATCGCAGGCGCGACTGATCATATCCCGCGCGACCGCATCATCGATGGTGTCGATCAGACCGCCCTGCTGCTGAACGGTGAAGGCAACGGTCGCCGCGATTATGTATATGTCTATGAAGGCCCGGTTTTGCGCTCGGTGGTCAAGCAGGAATTCAAAATGCACCTGCCCGCGCCCGGCCAACCCGGAGCGGCGGCCCCGACCTTCAACATCTATCGTGATCCACGCGAACTGCACCCTTTGGTCGGTTACTCACTTTGGGCCGGAGCGTCGTTTCAGGACATGATCAAACGCCATCAGAAGATGATCGCGAAACACCCGCATTCCGAAATCGGGCGCGGCATCCCCTACGAGGGCATCGACAACCTGCGCCCGGAATCTGAACTGGCTCGCGATGTGTTCACCAGCTGGCAGCAGTGAAGGCTACAGAAATTCCTGTTTAAATATGATAATGTTTTAATGTGAAATCAGCGGCAGGAGTGTTTGCGTTCCGCCCAGTACACGATCGGGGGATATCGAATGAAGATTTCAGGGGTATTGGTTTTATTCGTCGGCCTTGCCGCGCGCAGCACGTTCGCGCAAGAAAACCCAATCCAACACGATGCCGAATTCTATATCTTGCAAGCACAGCGCGCAGAGCAATGGGCCCAGGATGATATGGCTGTGGATGAAGCCCTGGCTGCATTTCGCGAAGGCAACAACGGTAAGCCACCGAACATCATCAGCGTTCTGATCGATGATCTGGGATTCGGCGACATGGGGATACCCGAGTTGAACGCCGTTCGGGGTTATTCGACGCCGAATATCAACGATTTCTCCGACGACGCAATGCGCATGGTTCGGATGTATACCGAACCCTCTTGCACCCCTACTCGCGTCGCCCAAATGACAGGGCGGCTGCCTGTACGCATGGGAATGGGTGATACCACCGTTGATATTGCCGGCTTTGGCCTGCCGGGGGCAGAAGTGACATTGGCCGAAGTGCTGAAACAGGTTGGCTACGCAACCAGCCATGTTGGCAAGTGGCACATGGGGGATATCGCGGAAAGTTGGGCGATGAACCAAGGCTTTGACTATGCGCAACACGCAATTCACCAGCAGGGTCAGCTGACGATCTTTAATGATGATGCAATCAAAGAGCAGGTCTCGGTCGCGATCAGAGATTATGATGACAAATACACGCTGGACGGTTGGTTCAGGCCGGACGCCTCAGCGATGATGACCGTCATCGAAGGCGAAACAGGCGGTCCTATTCGCGAAATTCGGATGGAGTCAGGTGAGCGCTGGAATGCGGCCAAATACGATGAGATGAACCAGGCCTTTCAGGACAAAACCTTGTCAGAGCTTGAACGTCTTGCCAGCGACGATACCCCCTTTTTCCTGCAATATTGGCCGATGATCCCTCTGGATAATACCCGCGCCGGACGCTCTGGTCCCGAAAGCGCGAATGGCGGTCTCTATGTCGACAAGATGCAACTTTTGGATCAATGGTTGGGTGATTTGTTCGCCAGCATGGCAGAGTTGGGGGTCAGCGAGAATACCATCGTCATCGTTATGGGGGACAACGGCCACTTTACCAAATACGCCCCGCAATCGGGCTATACTCCGATGATATATGCTGGTGGCAAAGGGGATACGACCGAGGGCGGTGTTCGGGTCGATGCCTTTATTCGCTGGCCGGGGATGATTCAGGCAGATGGTTTGCTGAACAGCATCATTCACGTGTCGGACCTTTATACAACGCTTTCACGTTTTGCGGGGGCCGAGCAATACATCCCGCGAGATCGTCTGGTGGATGGCGTCGATCAATCCGCAGCGCTATTGTTTGCGGACGAAGCCAAAGCGCGCAGAGATCACGTGATCATCTATTCGGTGAACAAACCCGAGGCGATCGTGAAGGACCAGCTTAAGCTCAAACTGCCGGGAGCCGGGGAAAGCGCCATTCTGGCAAAGTTCTTTGATCTCTACCGGGACACGCGCGAGGAATATTCAGTCTCGACCGAGGTTGGCGCCTGGGGCGGGCAGGAATTCGCACGCATCCTTGGCCGACACATGGCCCGCAAAGAGAAATTCCCCGACACGCCACCCGCGTATGGCGTGCCCTATGAAGGGATCGAGAACCTGCGCCCCGAAACCCAACAAGCGGTCGAGGCTTTCCTGATCAAAAGCCAATCCCCGCAGCAATAGCACGGTGTCGCCGTCGTCATTCACTCAAGTTTCTAGGATCATCACATGCTTGGATTACTCCTATTCGCACTGGGTTTAATCGGATCACTTGGGATCGGGTTCGTCTACTTCCGTGATTTGGGCGACGTGTCCCAGATGCTGTTGAAGGTAAAGCGCGAGAATATGGTGCGTTTCATCCGCAATGAATACCGCTTGATTGCCATCGGGTTGGGCGCATTTGCTCTCGCAACGCTCGCGCATTTCGCTCTGGGAGCCGGGCCGTTCTGGCTTTGGCTCATTGCCGCTTTACTTGTTCTACTTCTCTATGGCTTTCCCTATGTCTGGGTTCATCTAGGTCTGAGAAATCAGCTAAATGACGCGCAGTATTTTCCCATCGACGAGGCCCGCAAATATGTCGGTCCGACTGCCCCCGTGATGGTGATTGAAAATGAAGGCCATGCCCGCGCCCATCCTGATGCACAAATCATGCGCCCACATTTGGCGGGCGATGAAAAGGGGCTGGGCGGAGAAGACGTCGTGATGACCTATTGCGCCATGGCCAATCTCGGTCAGGGCTATGCGCCAAGCATCGAAGGCAAACGGCTAAACCTTGAGGTTCTCGCCCAGCACGGCAACAACCTGATCTTGCGTGATAATGACACCGGTGAGCCCATCCAGCACATATACGGCTTTCGCGAAGCGGATCGTGACACAAATGCAAACGGCCTCGCGTGCCCTTTGCGGCCCGAAGCGCAGATGACACCCTGGCCAACCTATCGGATGACTTTCCGTGGATTTCAAAAGGCTTTCCCGGAAGGCGAGGTGTTTTTGAACAAACCCTCCCCAAACCCCTTGCTGCGGCTGCTGGACATGATGACCGAGATCACGTTCGGCTGGGGCATTGGCCGCCAGCATCAGGAAGAGGCTCCGGTGATGGACAACATGGACCGTTCGGACAATCGGCTGCCGAATAAAACCTATGTCTGGGGGATCACAATCGGACAGGATGCCACCTGCTGGACCGACGATTTCGTTGTCGACAACGATTGGATCGTCAACGCGCGTGTCGGCGGGCGGGATATCGTCGTCAGCCTCGATCCGAAATTTGAAAGCTTGGGCGTTTGGTACAATGACAGCGGTCAACCCGTGACCCAATGTGACTTTTGGGGAATGTCTGATCAGGGCCAACTGCAACGGGTCGAAACCCTGCGCGCAGGCGTGTTCTGGCATGTCTGGTCCGAGTTTTTTCCCAGCACCGATATCAATCGTGTCGGTGACGGCGCAGGCAAATCCGAAGACGTGGCAGCATGAAAGAATGAACATTGCGCTTGGCTAGATTGGCATGAGGCGACAACGGAATTTCAATTCAAGATTCTTGGCGGGAGACGGAAAAATGGATGTGACAGTAAAGTGGACAGGATTGGCGCTTGGCCTCACAATGGCAGGTTCGATGGCACCAATGGCCTTGGCCCAACAGTCGGACTGGTCATATGAGGCCTCAATCTATCTTTTCATGCCGGAAACTGAGACCTCACTCAGCACACCGATGGGTACACTGGATGGCACCCTGAGTTTTTCCGATGCGTTGGACAATCTCGATTTTGCCTTCATGGCCGCGTTTGCCGCCACAAATGGCCGGTGGTCCCTGTTGGCCGACTATAACTATACCAATCTGTCTTTCAGCAGCGACACTCCCGGCCCTGCCAGCTCAGGCTTGGACACATCCTTCACCACGCAATTTCTCAGCGGCTATGTCGGCTATAGGGTCTACGAGGATCAAACCGCAAATGTGGATATTGTCGGTGGATTCAGGTGGTTCAGCACGGAAACCGACTTTGAATTGCAACCAGGCGCGGCCCCCGGCCGTCGAACAACGGTTGATTCAAGCTGGACCGATCCCGTGATCGGGGCCCGCGCACGCGTCAAGTTCTCGGACAAATGGTCAGGAACTGGGTTTGTAGACTATGGCGGCTTCCGCAGTGGCAGCGAGACATGGCAGGTTCTGCTGACAGCCGACTATGCGATTAATGATCGTTGGCTGATCCGCGGTGGATACCGCTATATCTCATTCGACCAAGACATCGACGGAAACGATTTCAAGTTCGACCAATCCGGTCCACTGATTGGCGCGACTTACCGCTTTTGAGCGGCTTTTAGTGACCGCCAAAGTAGGCCTCAAGCAATCGCTTATCATTCCGCAACTCATCTGCGGTGCCTGATGTCTGCATGCGTCCTGACTCGAGCACGTAAATCCGGCTCGCAAGCGAAAGCGCGAAATTGGCGTTTTGCTCGGTGATTACAACTGTCAGCCCGTATTCCTTGTTGAGCTTGCGCACCACCTCGGCGATTTCGTGACAGATTTTTGGGGCCAGACCAATCGTCGGTTCGTCGACGAGCAACAGCTCGGGGCTGGTCATCAGCGCGCGTCCGAACGAGACCATCTGACGTTCCCCGCCCGACTGGGTCGAGGTCTCCTGCCCTTCCCTCTCTTCGAGACGCGGGAACAGGCTGTGTACCATTGCCAGATTGCTCTGGATGTCTTCGCGGGCCGTGAAGGCACCGACCATTAGGTTGTCACGCACCGACATATAGGGAAACAGGTTGAAGCGTTCGGGCGCATAACCCACGCCATGTCGTACAATTTCGGAAGGCGTCCGACCGGCAAGGCTGTGCCCCCTGAGCCGGATATCGCCCTCGATTTTGACTAGCCCCATGATGCTGTCCAGCAAGGTCGATTTTCCAGCCCCATTTGGACCCACCACAGCGACAATCTCACCGGGTTGGACGGTGATCGAGATGTCGGTCAGCGCTTGCGCCTTGCCATAGAATGCCGACAGGTTTTCGATTTCCAGATACGACATTACGCGCCCCCCAGATACGAGGCCTGAACAGCCTTGTCGTTCATGACTTCGCTGAACGAGCCCTCGGCAATCATGGTGCCCCGTTCAATGGCGATCGCACGGTCGACCAATGGCTCAAGCGCAGGCAAATCATGGCTGACGATCAGAAAAGTCATCCCATCTTTGCGCATCGACTGAATGAGATCAGAGATTTGGGCGATCTCTCCTGTGGTGAGACCCGCAAACACTTCATCCAGCAGCATCACCTTGGGCGCGGTTGCCATTGTGCGCGCCATCTCAAGTTTACGCAGATCACCCATGGCCAGTTCTGTCGGCGCGCGATTCAAGTCCGCTTCTGTAAACCCGACGCTGAGCGCAAGCTCTCGCTCACGTTCTTTATCTGGGGGTGAGACGATCATCTGCCAGATATTGTCGGGCATTAGGCCAACCCGGATGTTTTCGGCAACGCTCATATCACCAAACGGGCGTGGGATCTGATAGGTCCGGCTGACCCCGGCGCGAATGCGTTGCGGGGTCGACAGCGTCGAGATTTCCTGCCCGAACAGTTCGATCGTTCCGCCGTTTTGCCGCAACTCACCCATGATCTGGCTGAACACGGTCGTCTTGCCTGCCCCGTTGGGACCGATCAATCCAAGCGACTCGCCCTCTTTGAGAGAAAACGACAGATCATTCGTCGCGACTAATCCGCCGAAACGTTTTACCAGACCTGAAACCTGTAACGCCACGCTCATGTCGTCCGCCCCTTGCCCAGGCCTTTGAAACCACGCCGAACCAGCTCAACAATACCTTTCGGCTGATACATGTAGAGGAGCAGAGCTATGGCTCCGTAGACGAAATACCGTTCGGCGCCAGGTAGGACCGGTCGCAGATACTCCAACAGGAATGTCATGAAGAACGCGCCGATCATGGGGCCAATGATGGTCGAGGTTCCGCCCAGAAGTGCCGCAACGATGATTGTGAACAGGAAGTTAATATCAAACAACGCACGCGGCGCGAGCGATCCCAGATAATGAACGTAGAAGGCACCACCCAAGCCCGCGATCATCGCACTTGTCAGAAAGGCAAAAGCTTTGAGGCGCGTGGTGCTGAGGCCCGAACCGCGCACACTTTCCTCGTTCATTCCGATGGCAGACAAGGCCGTACCTAGTCGCGTCTTCATCAAAAGCCACATGCTGACGGCGATTGCCAACATCAGCGTCGTGGACAGGTAATACCCGTTGGCCGCGCCGCGTGTCAGCGTTTGAATGCCCGACATGCCGCGCGTTCCGCCAGTCAGATCCGGGCGAATGACCTGAACCAGTTGATACAGCAACTCCATGAACGCCAGCGTAACGAGCGCAAAATAACTTCCACGGATACGCAGCGCTGGAAGCAGCACCAATAGGCCCGCGATCATGGTAACAAGTACGGCGATCGGGATCGAGATTTCGACAGCGACGTCAAAGCGCTTGGTCAGGATTGCCGTGGTGTAGGCCCCGATACCGATCAGGAACGGATGACCAAAGCTCACATAGCCTGTTCGGCCAGACAACACGTCCCAGCTGATAGCGAAGATCGCCAGGTAGTTGGCAAAGATCATCGTGCGCATCGTCCCGTTCGAGACGAATTGCGGAAGCAGGAACATTCCGACGATCAAGCCACCCCAGAGTGCAAAGTGAAACCAGCGTAGCCCCATCGTCACAGCTCCTCTCGGCCGAACAGGCCCTGCGGTCGCGTGACCAGCACCCCGATGATCAACAGCATAGTGAAGACACCCCGCAACTCAGGTGCAAGCGTCGCCACAACGATGACTTCGAGGAAGCCCACAATATGCGCCACCACCAAAGTGCCCAAGATCGAGCCGATCCCGCCAACGATAACCACAGCCACCGAAATGATTAGCGGAGCCACCCACATGGATGGCGATAGCTGAGTGTAGCTGGCAAAGAAGACGCCTCCGATTGCGCCCAATGCGCCAGAGATACCCCAGGTGATCAGATTGATGCGATCCGGATCGATCCCGGAAATTGCAGCGCCTTTAGCATCCATCGACACCGCCTGCATCGCCCGTCCGGTATGTGTGAGCCGCACAAAGGCATAGAGCCCTAGCAGAATTGCCCAGCTAATAAGGGTTGCAATCAGGATGTTATACGTGACCGAGGCCCCGGCCACATTGATCACCCCGGGAACAATCGGCAAAAGGATTTTGCTGCTGTCGCCAAAGACCAAAACGATCCCGGCCTGAATGACGACCGCAAGGATCAGCGTCGAAATCTCGACGGCCACGTGATCCCCTTTGAGCGTTTTGACAATCAAACGGTACTTCAGAACTCCCATCAGCACACCCAGCGCAGCGGCCACGGCAACCCCCATAAGCTTAGGCATTCCAAGCGATTGCGATATCCAGAAGTAAATGTAGCCGCCGACCATCAGATAGGCACCATAGGCAAGATTCAGAACGCGACCGATGCTGAAGATCAGCGTGAACCCCATAGCGATGAGCGCGTAGAGACCGCTGAGCAAAAGCCCCTGAATCAGTATCTGCAACATGTGTGGATCCTTGGCTGCGAGTGCGCGTCGCCGCGCACCCGTTTCAAGCTATAGTTGGGGCAGGTTTATGGCTTTACCCAGCTGGGCAGCGTGAACTCGCCCGTCGCGTATTTCTCGGGGTACACAACTGCGGCAGTGCCGTCTTCGTACCACTGGACCACGACCATTGACGGGGCCGCATCATCAAACGGCTCGGAAAGATCAAAGCGAATGTTGTGGGGATAGGTGCGGCCTGTCACAGGCTCGACCTCATCATCGCCCCAGAAGGCGTAGCGCAGCCAAAGCTGACCATCCATTTCAAGAACCAGATCCTGCTTCTTCATTGCGTCGGCCCAGCCTTCGACATTGTCGAAACCACCCGCCTCTTCCGCGGCAGCCATAGCCTGTTTCAGACCGTGGTAGGCGTTGAACCCATTGAAATGCGGCAGCAGTGGGCGGCTGTCATACTTGGCCTGATAGGTATCAACAAAGGCCTGACTGGCCGGATCCAGCTTGAATCCCACGGAAGGGATCGGTGACAGGGTCGAGATGCCGCCACCGGCTCCGCCAGTGTCTTCCCAATATTCCATACCTAAAGCGGCTACGTTCACCCCTGTCATCGCCATGGGCACCTGCAGTTTGACATATTGCGACGAAACCACCTGCGAATTTACGGATGAGACCTGATAGATAAAGTCAGCCCCGGTATCCTGCGCCCGGCTGAAAATCGGCGCGAAATCTACGGTGGCGACGTCATAGGTGATGATGTCCTTGACCTCGATCCCCGCAACCGGCGCAAGCGCCTCGGTCACCAATCCGGTGATCGCTTCGCCAAACGCTGTATCCTCAGCCAGAATGACAACGGAGTCCCAACCCATCTTTTCCTTCAGAACATCCGCACCGAAATTGATATAAAGCGTGGCAAGAGCCTCGTCTGAGGCGATGTTCATGAAATATGGCGCCATGCTTTCGGGATCTTCGACCACCATGTCGATGATGCCGATATATGACGTCCACGTGTCCAGCGTCGGAATCCGGTATTCCTGCATTCGCGGCAGCCAGCCCAACGAAACATCATCGATAGAGCCTGAGATGATGAAATCCACTTCTTCGGTTTCCGCCAAGTATTCATAGGCCCGCACCCCTTCGGTCGGATCCTGCCCAGTGTCGGCGGACACCAGCGTGATCTGTTCCCCCATAACGCCGCCATTCGCATTAAGCTCTTCAATCGCGATCTCTGCACCACGCAGCGTCGACAGACCGGTGTCTGAGGAAAGAGATCCAATAAAGCCCACCTTGATTTCAGCTGCGGCCGCCGAGGCCACAAGCGCGATACATGTTCCGCTGAGTAGCGCTGTCTTGATCATCACATTAGCTCCCTGTGTCTTATTGTGCCCTTCTTGTATTCTGTATACAGTACACAAGACGATAGTTCGATCAAATCCTTTCTTGGTGACTCATGTTCAGATTCCGCTGATTTCGCCGTTTTCGTCGTGAATTACCGCATCCACATCGATTTCCACCGTCAAACCGGGTTGCGTCAGCCCGGCTTGAACGGCTGTCAGAACAGGATCGATATGTTTGAATACCTCTCCGTGAACGCTCGCGAATTCACCCGCGCGCGACAGATCGGTCAGATAGGCGCGGACCCGGCCTACATGGCGCATCTCGGCACCGACGGCCTTAAGCGCCTCTTCTATGCGGGACAGAATGTATTTTGTTTGGGCTCCCACATCTCCTGGCGCATGAATACGCCCGCTGGGTTCGATCGCTGTGGTCCCTGCGACCCAAACGAAGGGACCGATGCGCTTTGCGCGGGAATAAGACGCAACTTCTTCGAACCGCCCGCCTGACTTCCAGATGCGGAGGGTCACAGGCCTAACCTCGATCGGATGGCATCCGCCGCTTTCTGCAAGGCTGCTTGTTCTTGATCGGTCAGCCGCAACTCCTCGACTTCGACCAACCCGGAAGACCCCAGATGGGCAGGAACACCAAGCACAACCCCATCGATGCCATATTCCCCCTGCAACATGACCGAGACCGGAACCGGGCCGGTGCGTGCGCCCCGGATATGGTCGATCAACTCGATCGACGCGTGCGCCGGTGCTATGGTTGCGGAACCGGATTTCTTCAGGGCAACTACCTGCCCACCGCCGGTCACGGCGTCCTGAACGCAAGCCTCAATCTGATCAGGCGATAAAAACACATCCAATGCCCTGCCCTTAATTTTTGCCCGGCTTGGGATTGGCGCCATCTCGTCCCCGTGGCTTCCGAGCGTGAAGGCTTCGACATCAGCGGGCGCTACTCCCGCAGCCATAGCAAGGGCGTTGCGAAACCGGCTGCTGTCCAGAGTACCGGCCATGCCCAGCACTCTTTCACGAGGGAACCCGGTTGCGCTCAGCATTTCTACGGTCATTTCGTCAAGCGGATTTGTCACCACGATGACGATGGCATCAGGCGCAGCGGAGCGTATGGCCTCAGCGGCCTGGCGGATCACGCGCGCATTCACGTCGATCAGATCCGCGCGGCTCATACCCGGACGCCGGGCACGGCCTGCGGTCACCACGACCACCTCAGCCCCTGCCACAAGGTCCAGCGACTCGCCGCCAATACACCGGGCGCGCGCTCCGGTGATGCCTGAAGTGTGATTCAAATCCAACGCGGTTGCAGCCGCCATCCCCGGAGCAATGTCGATCAGTGCAATCTCATCCGCGATATCCTGCATCGCCGCCAGATGCGCCACATTGCCCCCGACGCCCCCTGCCCCGATCATGGCAAGTTTGCCAAGCCTTCGGACCTTGCGTTTCGAACGCACCGGAGCAACCCATTTGGGCGAGCGGCGATACAACACACGCTGCATTGAAATAGCAGCGTCTGTACGCGTTGGTTGTGGCTTTTCGAGCGGTCCGTCGACAAGCTTTATGCCAACACGCTCGGCAGTTTCGCGTGCCAAGGCCGTCACGATATCGTCGGGCAGGACTTCAAACACGATCCGACCGCGACGGCGGGCATCTTCGACCGCCTCTGAACCTATGACGCGCGGCACTGCCATCAGTTGGCTTGCCCGTCCACCGCCTCTATCGCGCGGGTTGCGGCCTCGACGGCGGTCTTGACCGAGTTTTCAGACCCCGAGATGAACAGGCGGCCAAACCGCCCCACGGCGCGCACTTCGACAATATCGATCTCTGCCGCCTTCTCCGCTTCATTCGCGGCAATCGAGATATAAGCAGCCGGGGCACATTCGACGATGCCCAACGTCTGCCCTGGAACGATCAGAGCCCCCTTGCGCCATTTGTTCAGCAGTTGCGCCTGATAGGGTTCGACGCTGGTAATAATCTGCGTGGAACTGATCGCCGGTTTCAACCGGTCAGACATTGTTGCGCCGAGCTCGGCCAGCATCGCATCGCGCGCGGCGGACACCTCCGCATTCGACGGAGACCGCAGGATAAAGAACCCGAACTCGCGCTCGACCATCTGTGTTGTCGCCTCAACCGAAGATGCCTTGAGCGCCCGGTCGATCAGCGAGAATACTCCGTTACCCGGCGCAAACTCTCCGATCAAAACCGTATCCCCGGACAAAGGCACCGACCCTTGCACCGTCGCACCGTTATAGGCGGCGAATTTTGGTTGCAGGTTGTCGATCTGCATCAGCGCCCGGATGGTAATCTCGCTCATGCGCCATACTCCTCGTAAATGTCGCGCCAGGGTCTGCTTTCATAGGCTACCCGTTTGATGTTGATGAGATGCAGGGCCGTCACATTGTCCGAAGTGATCGAACCTGACCACGTGCCAGTGCCCAGCATGAAGGATGGTTCCAGATCAGTCGAATATCCCATACCGCCCATGATGCCCGGTGTATTCACCAGTACCCGACCCGTCGGCACGGTGGCAAAACGGGCCACGATCTCAGGGTCGTCCGAATGGATGACTGAGGAATGACCCCAGCCTTCGAACTTGGCGATGGATTGCGCCAGATCGATCCCATGGTCTGTGGATTTCGCCGCGTAGAACGCCAGAACGGGGTTCAGCTTTTCTGCAGACAGCGGGCGTTTCCAGCCTACTTCAGTCTCTTCCGAAACAAGGCACCGGGTGCGTGGGGGGATGGAAAAACCAGCAGCGTCAGCCAGCGCCTGCGGGCTTTGCCCCACCTTCTCAGGGTCCATGGCCTGCACGCCTTTGAAGATCACCCCGGCAAGACGATCCGCTTCGGCCGGAGTGCAGAAATAGGCACCTTTCAATTTAAGCTCGTGGCGCAAATCACGTGCGATCTCGGGATCAGCGACGACGGCCTGCTCACTGACGCAGGCGGTCCCGTAGTCAAAGCTCTTCGACGTCACGATCATCTCGGCGACTTCCGCCAGATCGCGTGCTTTCGACTTGTGTACGTAACACGGCACGTTGCCCGCACCGACCGCGAGCGTGGGTTTGCCGCTGGAATACGCCGCTTTGACCATGGCAGGACCACCGGTTGCCATCACAACCGAGGTACGGCGATGTTTCATCAACTCGGCTGTGCCCTGAATTGTCACGGAATCCAGACATTGGATTAGACCCTTGGGCGCACCCATTTGTTCAGCCACGCGCGCCATAATTCGCACCGTTTCGATGCCACAACTCACGCCACGCGGATGCGGCGCGCACACGATCGCATTGCCTGCCTTCACCGCAGAAAGCACTTTGTAGATGATCGTTGAAGTGGGGTTCGTCACCGGGATCAGAGCTGCCACAACGCCCATCGGTTCACCGAAGGCTGCGATCTTTGTCGCATCATCGCGCCAGAGCAATCCCAGCGTTGTCACATCTCTTAGATAATCCGCGACTGAAAGCGCGTTGAACAGGTTCTTGACGCGCTTGTCCGGCACATTCCCATATCCGGTTTCCTCGACGGCCATTTGCCCCAGCCGTTCGGCATCGGGCTCGATGGCGCGCGCCATCGCGTCGACTATTGCGTCTACCTGCGCCGGGTCAGTGCCCAAAAAGGCGCGATAAGCCTCGAAAGCGCTATCTGCGGCACGCCGTGCGGCGGCGATTGATTTCAGATCTGCATCCATCAAGAAGCTCCGGTGACCATGGTGTCAAAGATACGGCGCGCTTGATCAACGTCGCCCGCTGAAACCCCTATGGCTTCGAGGCGCCGTCCGGCGGCAGCCACATCCGCCCCCAAAATTCGGTCGGACATCGCGATTAGGCTGTTCGTCAGCGGGCTCGGGATACCCGCAAGCTCACCCGCTGAGACCAAAGGTACAAGCGAGCCCAACACGCCATCCCGCATCATACCGCGCGACGTTTGCTGATCCGGGATCGGACGCGCGCCCGAGCCACGTTCGGCGCCGGCAAAGGTGGCTATCCACTGCCCTGTCTCCGGCAGGTTGCGAACTCCAAACGCAGCAGCAATGCGTCGCCGTTCGTCTGCAAGCCCCTGAATGACCTCCGTCTGGTCCGGACCAATCAGAGACGCAAAGGTCTGGTTATCCTCAAGCTGAACACCACCCATTGGAATGTCAGGACCACCTGTCCCCATTGCGGCACCGCCGAGGATCAGCGCAGGTATCTCGACTGCGGCCGACAGATCGTTGAAGCCGCACGACAAAACCGAGTCGACCGCCTGAACGTTGGACAAATAGGCGGACACGGCGTCCAGAACCTCTTCCCGACCGCGCGGCAAGGTTGCCGCAGCCATCGGTGCCGCCTGCGAAAGCGTCAAAGCTGCGCCCTCGGAACGGAACCAGTATGGCAGACCCTGAACCTCGACCAGCGTGACGTCCGCCGCGCAGCCTCCGATCCGCAACAACCAGGCTGTTTCCACAGCCCCCAAAGATCGTCCCGGCGCAAGGACCAAGATTTGCCCGTCGCTGAGGTGATCGGCCAGCACCATCGCATAAGTGCGCTGTTTGTGAAGCGGTCCGGTCAGGAATATCACCTGTGCATCGCGCACCGCTGCATCCAGCTCAGCGGTTGTGCGCACCGACGGCCCATCCCGATCGACTTGATAGGTCCCGACCGGACCTTCACCGCGAAGCGAAATGCCCGAGGACTGGGCCAACAGCGACAGTTCGGCCCCATAGGCCGAAAACAAGGTGACCTCAGCCCCTTCGGCAAGGCAAAGAGCGGCCAACAGGCGTGCATCAGCCCCGCCGCCCAACACCGATATCCGGTCGAGCTTGGGATGTTCAGGTGCACCCCGGGTTGAGCCACGTGTCGCTGCACGTGTGAATTCCTCGAAACCGGCTGACATAGCGTCTCCTCAAGACAGACGGATTAAGCCGCAGAGCCAGCACCAAGGCTGTCGATTATGGCCTCAAGTTCATCATGTGGGCGCGCGATCACGTGGACGGATACGACTTCACCCACTTTGTTTGCCGCTGTCGCACCGGCATCCGCGGCGGCTTTGACTGCGCCGACTTCACCACGCACAAGGGTGGTGACTAGGCCTCCGCCAGCCTTGGTTTGGCCGACAATCGAAACGCTGGCCGCCTTGACCATCGCATCTGCCGCTTCGATCGCGCCGACCAGTCCGCGCGTTTCGATCATGCCCAGGGCCATTTGCCCCGCCACTGGTTTCGCCATTTTTCGTTCCTCCAAAGAAATTTAGATGTTTGGTGTTCTTGGTTCAGGTCGTGGACACGCGATCCACAATCGCGATGATCGCCAGATCGACGGGCGCGGTGGACAGACCGGCGGCCATACGCGCCGCCGAGCCGTTGACCAGCAGAACCGTATCCCCCACCCCGGCACCGCAGGTGTCGACGGCGACCCGCGCCGGTTCGATCACCTTGCCTTTGCTATCGACCAAATCCGTCACCAGCAGTTTCGTACCGACCAGTTTTGCGTCTTTGGCCGTGGCTGTGACGGTCCCGGCGACCTTGCCCAAATGCATCAGAAGGTCCTCAGGTAGCGGTCCAACTCAACCGGAGTGACCTGTTGATTGAAGAATTCAAGCTCGCGCTCAGCCTGCTGCAGAACCAGCTCCCACAGCATTTCGCCCATGAGATCGCGAAGCCATTCGGATCCTCGCGCCAGTTCGATCGCCGTTGGCAAGTCGGTTGGGATCGGATCGCCGATCCCTTCTTCGTAACCGTTGCCGGTTGTCGGCTCTGACGGAGCCAGGCCCTGCTCGATCCCGTCCAGCCCCGCTGCAATCTCGGCCGCCAACAGAAGGTAGGGGTTGGCATCCGCACCAGCATCGCGTTTTTCCACGCGCACCGCGCTGTCGGATCCTTCAATGACCCGAATACCAACGGTCCGGTTGTCATAACCCCAGCTCGTGTTGATCGGGCAGAAAGTATAAGGCTGACGGCGTCGATAACCATTGACGGTGCCACTGCCACAGATTGCCGTTTCGCACATGCGTTGTTGTAGCCCGGCGATGAAGGATTTGCCGGTATCGTTTATCTTGCCGTTATCGGCAAAGACATTCTTGCCGTCTTTCCAAAGCGAGTAGTGTGTGTGGAAGCCGTTGCCGGACTGATCGTAGAACGGTTTTGGCATGAAGGTTGCCAGATAGCCGTGGGCGATGCCCAGCTGGCGGATCAGCGACTTGAACAAGACGACACGATCTGCCGCTGCGAGCGCTTCGCCGTAGCGGATATTCACCTCAATCTGACCCGCAGCATATTCCGGGTTCGATTGCTCGATGGGGATACCGCACTCGTTGATCTGCTGGCGGATCGGTCCAACGATGTGCTCCATCCGCGCAGCACGGCCCAGACCGTAGACCTGAATCCCGCTATCGCGCGGCTGTCCGGTCTCCGGATCCAGTAGATAAAATTCAAGTTCAGTACCGACATTGACCTCGAACCCCATTTCGCGGGCCCGTTCAACCTGACGCACCAGCGCCTGTCGAGGGTCGATCGGAACCGGCTTGTGATCCATACCTTCCGCCCGACCAAAGCAAACAGCGACGCCTGGCTCCCACGGCACAGCGACGGGCTGGGTCATTGGGAAGACGTGCATATCGGGGTAGCCGTTGTCGAAATTGACATAAGGCGTATCCCAGACGTCGCACGTCATATCGATCGCCATCAATGCAATCGACAGCGCATTGCCGCTTTTGCAGACGTGGTCCCAGTGGCTGGCCGGAATGCGCTTGCCGCGCATGATGCCGTTGAGGTCACCCACACCGAGTATGACGGTGTGCGTACCTTCGGGCAGATCAAATCCCGAACTCATTGATGCGCTCTCCCTGTTTTTTGGCTTTATAATTGTTGTATTCTGTATACAGTATTCACAAAGACAATCGATAAACAAGGAAAATCTGCATCATGTCCAAGAACTCGGTCATCGTTGTCGGAGGCGGCATCGTCGGCGTCATGACGGCGCTTACACTGCAACGACGTGGTGAGGCAGTGACTTTGATAGATCGCTGGGAACCGGGACATTCCCGTGCATCTTCAACGGATTACAACCGTGTCATCCGTGCGATTTCCGGGCGGGATGAGTTCTATACACGTTGGGCCCGCGAAAGCCGCCTGCGCTGGCTGGAACTGCAAGCCGAGAGCGGCCAGAACCTGATGTATGAATGCGGTGCGCTGATTCTTGCAACAGGCGGTCATTGCGACTGGGAGAACGCCACAGCCGAAACCTTCGACCGCGTTGGTGTGCCCTACTACAAGTTCGGACGGCAGGACATCGAATCGCGATTTCCGCAGTTTCGCGTTCCTGACATCGAATACGCCCTGTTCGAACCCGAAGCCGGAATGTTGATGGCGCATCGCTGCGTCCTGACCGGGCTTGAGCTGTTTCGTCGAGCGGGCGGGATCGTACAGCGCGGTCGCGTGACCACCGATGGATCAGAGCGCCCAATGCTGGATGGAAAGCCGCTTGAGGCTGATCTTATCATTGTCTCAACCGGCCCCTGGATGGCGGACATGTTCCCCAGGACGATCAAGCCGATATCGACGGTGGTTGGTGTGAATGTCCTCTATACCTCGACGCCAGATGGGTCCGAGGAGTTCGATATGAGCCGAATGCCCTGCTGGATCGATCATGGTCAGGGCTCATTCGGGCTGCCCTCCTCCGAGGGTTCAGGGGTAAAAGCGGCAGTCGTCATCCCGGACAAGATCGATCTGGACAATGACGAAAGGCTAATCCGACAGGAAACGCTAGGACGCACTCGCAGCTATATCCGTCATCGTCTTCCGGGCCTTGAGGGTGAGCGGGTGGTGGATTCCAAATTCAACCAAATCATCCTGACACCTGACACGCACTTTATTGTCGACTGGCACCCCGAGCATGAAAACGTGCTGTTCGCCGGAGGCTGCTCGGGACATCTGTTCAAACACGCGCCGGTTTTTGCAGAGTTTGCGGCCGGTGTTGGAATGAAGGATTTCGGAACGGCTGATCGTTTCAAGATCACTGGTCGAAGAAAACTGAGCCCAAAAGAAAGTCCAAGCGGGCGTTAAAGGTCCGACAGAGCACTATAAAAACCTGAGTTCGGGCACTTCTCCTGCGGCAAGCGATTACCTGATCGAATTGCATCGCGGCAGGTTTTCGCCTGACGGCAATGCCCACATTTTTCTGCAAGCTCAAGGCTAAGCTTAGGATGTGCATTGAGATCATCTTCGCTAAGACCAAACTGACTTGCCATAGAAAGGATACGCTCTCGCGCATTGGGCGCGCCAGAGCGCAACATGGCCAAATCAGCGCGGGACAGGCCGAGATCCGATAGCTCCAGATCGCTGATACTTCCCTCGCGTGGAGCATTCACAATCCGCGCAATCCTCTCAAAGAAATCCTTGTATCCCGTCATTGCCAAATCTCCCAACCGATTGCGTATACAGTATACATAATGCAGCTTTGCTCGACTTGATTAGGATCAAGAGCCGTTCGCTCAAAGGCTTATTGTTCAGGGACGTATGCACCGCGAAAAAGCTCTACTGCTTGAAGCGCTGCAATATCGTCCGGCACCTTTGCCGCGTTGATCGAGGACATCCCATCATCCGCCTCCGTAGCTGACAAAAGCACCTCTCGACCTCTGGTGAACAGATCGCGCAAGTGATGCGCCTTGTATTCGGGATGAAACTGAACAGAGCGGGCAGGAAAATCATAATCCAGTGCACCAACTGGACAGTGGCTCGCTGATCCGGTCACCCGAGCCGAGTCCGGAATGCTTGTTACCTGATCCTGATGCCAGACATATGCATCCACGCTATCTCCGCCATAGTTGAAGGGCCGTGCGCCAACGACATTGCCTACCTCGGCTTTCTCGGCCTGACCACCATAGACGTCAGCCATGATCTGATGACCGAAACAGATACCAAAGACTGGTTTTCGGATTTCTCGACAACGGTCCAGGAAGGCACGTAGCGGCTGCATCCAATCCGTGTCATCATATACGCCAAATTCAGATCCGCCGACTATAGCACCGTCGAAATCGCTCTCGTCCGGGAGCGGTTCTCCATCAACAACCCCTACTACTACGAACTCGGCTTCCGGTAGGTGTGGGGCGATCCACTCATGAATCTGCTGTGAAGTCCGCGGCATTCCCTCCAACAATGGCAGCGGGTGGCTAGTCAACTCAAGAACTGCGATTTTCACCAGTCAAAAGCCCTGTCAATTCCAGCCATTTTCACCCCAGTGAAAGCTGACGCTTGAAAGCTAAGCGCGCGCAGGTCTTCAGTTTCCAGATTGTGTACCGAGGACTTTCCGCAGGCTTTCGCAAGCGCTGTAATCTCCATGGTCATGGCCGTCAGATAGCGCGCAATGCGCTCTGCCCCTGCATTCGGGTTCATACGAGCTTCGAGACTTTCATCCTGCGTCGCAATCCCGACCGGGCAGCGACCTGTGTGACAATGGTGGCAGGCACCGGGGGATGTTCCCAAGGCCGCGTAATCTTCGAGATAGCGCGGACTGTTGCACCCTAGCGCAACCATGGCCGCGTTGCCGATCATCACAGCGTCAGCACCGAGGGCCAGACACTTCGCCGCGTCCACACCGGACCGAATGCCACCGGCAGCGACCAGAGAGACTTTGCCGGTCATGCCGCATTCGTCTAATGCTTCACGCGCAGCGCGAATGGCGCTCATCGTCGGGATACCGGTATGGTTTAACAACAACTCCGGAGACGCGCCGGTACCACCTTCGGCACCATCAACTACTACAACATCAGCACCCGCTTTGGCGGCAACTGCCACGTCAAACCGGGGACGTGTCGCACCCATCTTGATGAAGATCGGCACCTGATAGTTGGTGGCGATGCGCAATTCTTCAATCTTCACTGCCAAATCATCAGCGCCGAGAAAATCTGGATGGCGGATCGTAGATCGCTGATCCACGCCTTCGGGCAAAGTTCGCATCTGGCTGACGCGCGGGCTGACCTTCATACCCAGCAACAGACCCCCGGTTCCGGGTTTCGCACCCTGCCCCACGACAAGTTCCAAGGCATCCGCGCGGCGCAGATGATCCAGATCCACACCATACCGCGCGGGTGACATCTGATAGAGCAGGCGTTGGGAGGCTTCGCGCTCCTCTTCCAGCATGCCACCCTCACCCGTGCAAGTCATGGTTCCTACTTTCGAGGCCCCATAACCCAGCGATGCCTTGGCCGATGCCGACAAAGCACCAAAGGACATTGAAGCGATGTAGATCGGGATCTTCAATTCAAGCGGGCGCTCCACAAGGCCGCGCCCTCCACCCAGTACGGTCGTCGTATCGCAATTCTCGCGATAGCCTTCCAGCGGCAGGCGGGTCATCGTTGCAGGAACGAATGTCAGATCATCAAAGGTCGGCAATTGCTTGTTGAACGTGTTGTATCCACGCACCTGATAGCGCCCAAGCTGCGCCAGCGCGTGAACTTCCGAGATCGCCTCGGGTGTCCAGCGGGTCGATCCTCCTTCGTCATACGACGAAGGAACGCCAGCCGGGCGGCCGTCGATCGCTCCCGCATCGCGGAACCTGATTTCCTCTTCCGAGGCAACGTCGAACGGATATTCGTAAGGTTTACTCAGATCATGAGCCATGCGCTTGCGTCCCTGCTTTCAAAATACCAAAGACGCTGGCCCGAAACCATTTTGCGCCAATTTCGCGAACTGTCGACAAGCCCGAGCGGGTCGAGGATCGCATCGACCTCGGCCACTTCTTCAGCAGTCGGTTCGATCACGTCGACATCCACACCCAGGCTGTCGACCTCGCCAGCTACCCAGACTTCGCCTTCCCAAAGCGCATCAGCACAGGATTCACCCGCACCGCCAAGCGCTATGATCCGACCGGAATGCGCCATGAAGCCGGACTGATAGCCAATCTTTCCTTCGACGACGATGTTTCCACCTTTCATCGCAACGCCCACCCTTGGCCCCGCATCGCCTTTGACATGGATCGTGCCGCCGATCATCGCAGCACCACAGGACATACCGGCATAGCCACCGACAGTGATGTGCCCTTTGGCCATACCTTCGCCAACGGCCCAGCCGCAGTTGCGTTCGATAGTGATTTTCGCCCCGGTATTGAGACCGCCGCAGTAATAACCAACCGACCCCTCGAAAGTGATATCCACATTGTCGGGCAGACCCACGCCCAAATTATGACGAGACAGCGTATCTACCACGCGGATCGGCCGACCCATTGTGCAGGCTTCCATTATCTCACGATTGACCTCGCGGATATGTCGCTTGCCGACTTCGATGACGATCTCATCCATCTTTGCAGCCACCTCATTCATGCCGCCAAACTCCGGTTTCCGACGCCCCAGATACCGGTCAGCGACGGGCCGTCGTAGTTGATCACATCGCATTCCTCGGTCATCACCCGGCGGACCGCTTGTTCTTCGGTCGCAGCCGCCAGATCGCCATTGCGGTTGACGACGACCAGAGGTTTCATTGCAAATCGGTCTTTGGCAAACCCAATCCCGTTTGGCGTTGCGATCATGTAGGTAAACACACCATCGATAGAGGTAATGGACTTCTTTAGCGCCTGCCCCATGGTCAGGCCCGCCTTCATCTGGTCGCTGACCCACACGGCAATCAACTCGCTGTCATTCTCAGTCAAGAACCGATATCCCATTCGGGTCAGCTTATCGCGCCAGGTGAAGTAATCGGTGATCTGCCCGTTATGTACGATCGCGACATCCGAAAATGGGCGCGCCCAGAACGGATGCGATGCGTTAGGCAATACCGAACTTTCCGTAGCAAGCCGTGCATGCCCCAGCCCATGTGTTCCTATCATATCGCGAACTCCGTGCTTTTCGGCCACGGCTTCAGCACCGCCAATATCCTTAATGATCTCAAGACTGCGGCCACAGGATTGAACTTCAATGCGGTCTGTCAGCTCATCCGCGTCCGCGACCCAGGCTTGAAGATTCCTTGGGTCTGAAATTTCCATCCGAAAGCAATAGTGAAGACTTTGGTCCGTTACGATTTGGGGGTCAGACAGAAAGCTGCTTCCGTGTTCACGCAATATCGTTTCAAACGCGGAGAGATCCGCATCCTGTTGAGACTTGTCGAATCCCATTCCGCGTAAAACGTATCCCGTTTCTCGTGGCAAACCATAAACGGCGAAGCCAGTGCTGTCGGCGCCTCGATGTTCCTGCGCATCCATCAGGTCAACAAGATCCGCCCCAACCTTCCCGGGCGCGGCCAGTATTCTACCAGCAATTCCACACATGAAGAGCTCCCTGTTCATTCTTTCTTGTATACTGTATACAGTACACGAACAATAGCAACCCCATTCGCCTTGGCAGCAGTTGTTTTATTGAATACAGAATTCATGAAGGACAGAAAGAGAGGCTCCGAGTGGCTCTGAAACAAATCAAAACACAGCGCAGACGCCTGGCGGACGAGGTCTATGACCAACTGGTCGAAGCCATCATGAGTCGCGAGATCACCGGTGAAGATCGGCTAGTGCAGGAAAAGTTGGCCGCCGAGTTGAACATCAGCAGGACGCCTGTACGCGAAGCGCTCATGCGGTTGGAGACTGAAGGCGTGTTGGAAGTGGCCGCCAGCGGCGGATTTCGACTGGCGCGCATGGACCAGACCGAGGTTCGGCAACTATACCAGGCACGCGCAGCCATCGAAGGTCAAGCCGCGCGCATACTTGCGGTACACGCTGAACCAGAGGTTCTTGATCGATTGCGCGAACTCATTCGTCGCGAAGAAGATCTGAGCCAGCCAACGACACGAGACTATTTTATCGCAAACCGACGCATTCATCGTGCCTTCATGGTTGAGGCGGGCAACAAATTTCTTATCGACATGTTCGATATGATCTGGGGCAAAGCGATGGCGTTCCATCTGTTTTCAGCAATTGAGAACGTTGATATATCCAAATCGCTCGGAAACCACCTGACGCTCGTTGACGCGATTGCGACGGGTGATGTCACCGAAGCGCTGGAAACTTTCACCAGCCACATTCAGGAAGGTTTCGACCTTCAGATCGAAGGTCTGAAAGAAGCAGATAACGGCTAAACCGCGTTTCTGATCGAGCGGCCAATCAGGGCCTGTGACCTGATTGGCCGCAACTGGTTCAAATCACAAAATGCAACCTATCGAACTCACCACGCCATCCTGATACCTCGGATAGAACGGATTCACCGCTCAAGCCACGTCGGATCAGTTCTGCCAGACGCTCTGCATCTCCTGCTGTCATACCCCACCGGACCAGCTCGGGCGTGCCGATCCGTAGGCCATTCATGTCGCCTTCCACCGGCTCAACTGGCAATCCGATGCCACATGCCAGAAACCCGGATTTACGAAGCAGTTTGGAGGCAGTCTGACCGCCACCATACGGCGCTGCCAGTACCGCGAATTGATGCGAATTGGTGAAACCCTCTCCACCTGCGAAGACCGGAACACCTTGCGCATCCAACGCGGCAGCAAGTGCTTTGGACATCGCAATCATCTCATCTGCATAGGCTGAGCCGAACTCTTTCCAATCCAGCATGGTGACGGCAAGTGCAGCCGTTTTTGCGGCATCAAAGTTGGCTGTCATACCGGGGAAAGCAATTGCATCCAGCGCCTTGGCGATTTCTGCATCGTTCGACACAATCAGACCCCCGGCCGGTCCGCCCAGGCTTTTGTAGGTACTCATGGTCATGAAATGCGCACCCTCCTTCAGCGGGTTGCACCACGCACGCCCTGCGATGATGCCGCACTGATGGGCGGCGTCGAACATGACCTTTGCGCCAATTTCATCTGCTATGGCACGCACCTCGGCCACAGGATGCTCAAACAGGTTCAGACTGCCGCCTATCGTGATTAGCTTGGGGCATTCGGTCTTCGCCAATGCCCTCAAGCGTTCCAGATCAACGGTATACCCATCCGCATTGACGGGGGCCTCAATAGAGCGCAGACCAAACAGCCCCGCACACCCCGCCAAATGATGAGTCACATGGCCACCAATCGATGCTGGCGGAGCGATTATCGCATCACCGGGTTTGCAGGTCGCCATAAAACCATAGAGGTTGGCAATTGCGCCCGAAGGCACGCGAACCTCGGCGAATTGCGCGTCGAAAACATCGGCACACAACTCTGCTGCGATGACTTCGATCTCTTCGATCGCCTCCAACCCCATTTCATATTTGTCACCGGGATATCCCAGCGATGGTCTGGACCCGATGCCTGACGACAAAAGTACCTCGGCCCTTGGGTTCATGACATTTGTCGCCGGGTTGAGATTGAAGCACTCTTTTTCGTGAATGCGCCGGTTTTCCTCTGCCAGATTCTCGATCCGGGCCAGTAAATCGCCAGACGACAACGATGCGGCCTTGGTCGCGATATCCTGAATCAGGGTTTCGCTTGCGGCAGGCACCCAGTCTCTTTGTACAAGTGTCATCTGACATCCTCCTGTTTTTCGCAGTTTGGCGGCTTTCGCGTGACACCGCAAAGCAGAATTGTTATTTCTTGGCGTAGAAAAACTAAGGCTAGATCGATGAGTGTCGCCCCCAAACGCCCCAAGGGACCTCCGCTGAATGCAATGAGGGCGTTCGAGGCCGCGGCGCGGCATGTCAGCTTTGTCGCGGCGGCGGAAGAGCTGAACGTTTCTCCGGGTGCGATCTCACAGCATGTAAAGGCGTTGGAGGGTTGGGCAGGTGCGCCGCTGTTTCGCCGCAACGCGCAAGGGGTTGAACTGACGCCCCAAGGTCAATCACTTGTCGCTGTCTTCACCACAGCCTTTGATCAGATGGGCGATGCCGCTCGGGCCTTGCGAAACCTTAAACCAAATGCCGATTTTCACATCGCCGCTTTGCCTGCTGTTGCCCAACTCTGGTTGCCCAAACGATTGCGCCGGATCAGAGAGTGTTTTCCGCATATCAATTTTTCGGTCACGGCGCTGGAAACACCACCCAGCCTGTCGCGTGAGATGTTCGATTTGGCGATCTTCTTCGCGACCTTGGACGAAGCACCTGACCAAATTGTGCTGTGCGAGGATGAAACCCAACCGGTTTGCGCCCCTGCTCTGCTGGATCGGGTGACCGACAACAACGGGTTTCAAGGCACTCCCTTGTTGCACGATCAGACGTGGAGCAGCGATTGGTCCACATGGTCGCGAAGCACAGGTTGTGAGGTCCCAGATGTCAAAACTGGCCCGCATTTTTCGCTTTACAGCCTTGCCGTGGAAGAGGCCAAGGCCGCAGCTGGCGTGCTAATGGGGCACCTATGCTTACTCGAAGAGCCATTGAAATCTGGTGCACTCGTAACGGCCCACGCGCAATCCTGCCCGACAGGGCGTGCTCTAGCGGTTCAAGTGCCAGTGGCATCGCGACGAAGACCTGAAACCGATCAAGTCATCGCCTTGTTGTCAGATTGAGTCAAATCTCATCAATCCGGTGCATTGTGCACGACACTTCACATTGAAAGCCGTGCACAAAACAGTCTCGCATAGACCGCAAGGCATCTCAGATTTCATGGGGTATATGGCGGAGAGACAGGGATTCGAACCCTGGAGACGGTTTCCCGCCTACACACTTTCCAGGCGTGCGCCTTCGACCACTCGGCCACCTCTCCGGTAGAGGTGACTTATGCGAATTTCTGAACCGAGCGCAAGGCCCCTTTCGCAAAAATGGACGGGTCAGAAAATACGAAAGCTGGCGACAAATGGCAGATGATCCGACACCTCATCCTTGAACGCCTCGCGCCCCATATTCATGGTCCAGTGCATTGGAAACAGCCGCAGGCTGCCGCGGACATAATCGGTGGAATAGGTGCGTGATACGGCAAAACCGTCCAGTAAATTGGCGCGACCCTTATCCAGAATATGCGAGAACCGGTCTTGCAGGTCCCAGCACGAAACAAAGTCCATCATGTCATCCCCGCCAAGATGGTGGAAATTGCTGACGTCCTGACCGGGGATCATGTTGAAATCACCCATCAGCAGGATTGTGCGTTGTGTCAGACCGGGGGTCGAGCGGATCTCGGCGATCTTGTCTCCGATAATCCTGCATTGGCTGTCACGTATCTGCTGCTCGGGCCGGTCTCGTCCGGATTTAAGATGCACAGCGATCAGCTTGGCCTTGAATTTGCCGACCTCGACATCGGCGATCAGGGCCTGCCGTCCGCCGGGATCGTCACCTTCCGAGCCGTCGATCAGCTGCAAACCTGTCACCGAGACCCCCGGTTTGTGCAGAAACCCGATATGGATATTGCCGTTGGGCTGCGGCAGGATCTTGACCTGATAGTCCAGCCCCTTATCGGCCAGACCCAAGGCCAGCCGATCGATATGTTCGATGGGGCTGACCTCGACCAGAGTGATCAGTTCGGCGTCCAGCAGGGCCAGCCCTTCGATTTGATGGGTGACCCGGTCACTGCTGGCTGGAATACCCAGACTTGTGTTTACTGGATTGAAGCCGGCCAGATTCCAGACGGCAATACGCGCGAGACTGTGTGAAAATGTAACCATCAAAATTCCTCCTGCAAATGACTTCAGACTACATCAAAATGAAACAGTCCGATAACCATTTGCGGGAAAATGCCGATCGCATCACGCTCAGTGGTTGTCGCCCTCGCCGTCCTGATCCCCTGCCGCGTCCAGATCGTCTGCTGTCATGTCCACTGGTTTTGTCGATGGCGCTTGGGGTGATAGGTCGTCATCCACGGCAGAAGCATCATTGGACGGATCGGACTGACCCGTCAGCACCTCAGGGTTACGGAGCCACAGGTCACGCTGCGCGAACGGGATCTCGATACCTTCCTCAACGAACCGGCGATTGATCTCGTGGTTCATGTCGGATTTGACAGACAGCACCCAGTTCACATCCCGCAGGATTGCGCGGATTTCAAAATCCAACGAGTCTGCACCGAAGCCCTGGAACACTACGCTGGGCGCGGGATTGGCCAGAACCATCGGGTGCCCGTTTGCGATCTCGCCCAGAATAGTTTCGACCTTGCGGGTATCGGTACCATAGGCGACGCCTACAGGCACGATCACTCGGCCAATCGTATTGCCCCGGGTGTAATTCGTAACCACCCCACTGATCAGGTCCGAGTTTGGAACGATCACATCCGTCCGGTCGAACGTCTCGATCCGCGTCGACCGGACTGAGATATCGCGCACATATCCCATCATCCCGTTCACATCGATCCAGTCACCTTTGGAGATAGGACGCTCAACCAGCAGGATGATCCCTGAGACAAAGTTCGATACAATGGTCTGAAGACCGAAACCGATGCCGACCGACAAAGCACCCGCCACGATCGCAAGCGAGGACAGGTCAAAACCGGCAACCATGATAGCGATCAGTGCCGATAGAAAAATTCCGACATATCCGGTACCCGACACGATGGCATTCTGCCCGCCGGGATCAATGCTGGTCTTCGGCAGCAGTGAATTGCGCAGCCCGCTTTGCAGCAAACGGGTCAGCGTATATCCAATGGCGAAAATGGCAACGAACGTCAGGAAGTTACTGGGTGAAATCGTAACCCCGCCAATATCGAACCCCAGCAACAATCGCGACCAAGCTTCAAGCAGGTCCGTCTGGCGCGCGCCCCAGTAAAGCGCCAATATCGGCAACGCCAGAATGGCAAGCGCAAACCCGACCAGAACCGAAAACAGTGAATCGCGCGCGGCGTCGCCCTGCCCCGAAAGCCAGCCATACACTGTACCGATAAATCGCTGCACGATCACCAGAGCTGCAATCAGAACCAGCGTTTTGATGGCAGGAAATACGATAGCTTCGGCAGCGTTGATGTATCCGAAGGCCCCCAAGATTGGAGTCGCAATCCCAAGCATGAACAAGGCGCGCCGCAAGAACTCGACCAATTGGCTGAACCCTGCGCCACGGCGGGTAGCTTCCTGGTCCGTCTGTTCTTGCTGAGGCTCTGATTGGCGGACCTGACGCACACGCAGCAGAAGAAGGGCAGACACCACAACGATCGGGAAGCCAACAACGGCGCGGGTCGCGTCCGAGATATTCTCGATCTGCTCGAACAATTGCGCCAGCTCATGCAGAATAAGCATGACCGCCAACAGGTCGATATAAACCCGCAATTCTCTGATTTTGCCTGCGGACAGTCTTTGGAAGTTCTGCGCCGCTCCCATCAGATAGACCTGCCGGCCGATCCAATCAAAATAGAAGATAATCGCGGCCCAATAGGGAATTTGCTGGAACAAAAGTGTACCGCGCAGGCCCAACACGCCAGTTAGCACGACAGCGGTGACCAACGCCAACACGCCCAACCAAGGCAATAGAATGCGCAACAGCGAAACAATAAAGGTCCAAACCCCGCTGCCGCTACCTCCTAGCGAGCGGAGATATTCGCCGCCTTTCTCGGACCATTTGCGCCCAAACAGCAATAGAACTGCTGAAACAACCAACAGCACGAGAATGCCAAGACCGCGCTCGCGGATTTGTTCGCGCACCACATCAGAGCGCAAGTTTTCGATGGTTTCGTTAATAAGACTGTGCGTCGCCTCTTTGATGTCGACCCAGGCTGGTCCCCAATAGACGGGGTTGAGCGGCGACGGCCCGCGTTTCAGCATCTCTTTCTTTTGTCTGTCCCGGACGATCCGATCAATTTCGCTGATCAGCCCATTCGCGCGACTGAAAGCCTCTTCCGAGATGATGCGGGGAACACGCAAACTGTTCAGCTGGGTTTCGAGTTGCGCGCGCAGCTTGGCAATGTCTTCGGCCTCGCTTTCCCCGTCAGCCGGCTTTGGGCCAAGCGCCTTGAGTTGGCTTTCCAGCGTCTGAATACGATCGGTGTTGGCACCTCGGGCTTTGTTAAAGTCTTCGCGATACTCATTTATTTCCGAACGCAAATTCTCTAATGCTGCGTTGGATGCACGGTTCGCGCGAATAACAGATTCCGCCCGGTCCGCCGTGCTGACCCAGCCCTGATAATACTCGCTCTGCCGGTCAGTAAGTTGGGCAGAGGCGATCCCGCCCAACCCAATCAGGCAGAATAGCACCAGAACCAGACACAGGCGGACCTGTTGCAGCATCACACGTCCTCAAACACGCCAGGAATACTGCGCGGCGCATCGGTCATCCAATCGGGCACGGGAAGTACCTTTTCACGCAGGAATTCAGGATTGAACAGTTTGGATTGATAGCGGGTGCCGTAGTCACACAAAATCGTAACAATGGTGTGCCCTGGCCCCAGTTCTTTCGCCAAACGGACAGCACCGGCAATGTTGATCGCAGTTGAACCGCCCATCACCAGACCCTCTTCGCGCAGCAGATCGAAGATATAGGGCAGCGCTTCGCTATCGGTAATCTGCCAGGAATGGTCAGGGGTGAACCCTTCGAGGTTCTTGGTAATCCGCACCTGTCCGATACCTTCGGCAATAGAACCACCCTCCATCGCGATCTCACCCGTAGTGTAGAAGGAATAGAGCCCCGCCCCCATCGGATCAGCCAAACCGATCTTGACACCCTTGGGCTGCAACGCTTCAGCCACCCCGGCCAGAGTACCACCCGATCCAACGGCACAGATGAAGCCATCGACTTTACCGCCGGTCTGCTCCCAGATTTCGGGACCAGTGGTTTCCACATGCGCCTGACGGTTGGCGACATTGTCGAACTGATTGGCCCAAATCGCGCCATTTGGTTCGGTTTGAGCCAACTGCTCGGCCAGACGGCGCGAATAGTGCACAAAGTTGTTGGGATTACGGTACGGCGCCGCAGGCACCTGCACAAGCTGAGCCCCCGCCAGGCGGAGCATATCCTTTTTCTCTTCGGATTGGGTTTCAGGAATGACGATCACCGTCTTGAACCCCATCGAGGCACCAACCAGCGCCAGACCGATGCCGGTATTCCCGGCCGTGCCCTCAACAATCGTGCCGCCGGGTTTCAGATCACCGCGCGCTATCGCATCGCGGATGATAAACAACGCAGCACGGTCTTTGACGGACTGACCCGGGTTCATGAATTCGGCCTTGCCGAGAATCTCGCATCCCGTTTCTTCGCTGACGCGACGCAGCCGGATCAAAGGTGTTTTACCGACAGCGTCGGCAAGGTCTCGTGCAATGCGCATGGCATCCTCTTGTCATATGGTATTGCAGCAGATTTACAGGTGCCCTGACGCGATCACAAGCAGGGATCACTTAGCGCGCAGTCGATCGCGGTTCCGCGCCAACCAATAAGCAAGAGTTAGAAGCGGCAGATCCTTGAAAACATGAGCATCTACCATGCTCATGAATTCATCAAACGGCAGAATTCTGCTGCGGATATCCTCACCTTCGGAAGCGAGGCCACCGCTTTCAACCGTACTAGTCAGATCCCCAAGACCGACATAGAGATAAACATATTCTGTTGACGATCCGCTGGATGAATAGGCACCACCTGCATATTCCAGTTGGTATAGTGAAATCTGCGCTTCTTCCATGGCCTCGCGGGTGGCCGCCTGCTGAGGTGTTTCGCCCGGGTCGATCATGCCAGCCACAGGCTCCCACATCCACGGCTCGGGGTCGTCGATCAGGAACACGGGCGCGCGGAATTGCTCTACCAGCAACACCGTATCGCGCACCGGATCATAAGGTAGGACGACCACAGCGGACCCTTGCATCAATCCATTGCGATGCAGCACCGGACTCATCTCGCCGTTATTCTGACGATGCTGCAGTTCAATTTCATCCATCCCAAAATAGTTGACATAGGCGCGCTTGCGGTCATGAACGATCACGTCATCCGCAACGCTCCGCTCATCCCCCGCTCCACGTTGTCTTGCCGCTAATCTGGCCCAGGCGCGTGTTCTTATGGCTGGAAAGCTGCGCACGATGTCCGAGGCATCGACTCTTCCATAATGGGCCATCACCTCGTCTGCCGCGAACACCGAAAGCGCACCCCAATCCCTGATCCAGGTTTCAAGATCCCACGGTGCGCCTTTTTTCCAAATCTCAGTATCCGGAAAGAACACCAAGGCCTGATGTTCTTTTCCATCCTCAGCCACGATTGTCTCCGGGCGCAGTTCATATTCGAAACCGCCTTCATAGAAGGCCAATCGACTACGCTCGACGTCACCTAGGCCCTGCACCAGAACGCCACTGGCCTTACTGCCCTTTTCGGTGACAATCATTGGAAAGGGTTGATCTTGAACCGCGTATACGGCGTGATCCGGCAAAACAGCCTGCATCGCCGATAAATCGCCTGCGCTGCGACCCATGACGAGTTCCAGCAAAGAGACATGGCGCAAAGTGCCATAGAAAAACAGATTGGACAAAGCAGCGGCCCCGAATTTGCAGATCAGATTTAACGCCAGCGGCGAAAGGCAATTTCGGTAAGTATGCCGCTGAGAACAGCACCAAAACCCAGCGTAAGCAGGATTTCCGGTGCCAGAAGCTGTTCACCATAGCCAATCCCGATCTGAAAGATGGCAAGCAGAGCCTCAAACGGACCACCAAACCGATGGCGCATCGCCTGACTGAACATCTCGTACGTGCCCTGAACGAACAGCCCCCAGAACACCAGCGCAGCGACACCGGTCAAGCCGTTGTTGACCGCCGCCGTCCAGCCACGGCCAGCGCGTTTACCCATGACGACCCAGCCGCAGACCCAGCCCAAAAATATGTTCACGTAGGTGAAATAACCATAGTCTTTACCCTCTTCCCCGTTGTCGATGATCATGCCCGACACAAGGAACGCGATCACCAGCAGACACAACGCGGCGGTGAGACGTGAGGCTGTAGGCATCCGATTTTTCCGTTCTTCAACTGGGTTTGGCTATTGTGATCTGTGTCACATCACAATTACCGGTGTCAAAGGCTGCGCCACATGCGGTCAAATAATAATTCCACATGCGGCGAAAACGCTCATCAAACCCCAGTTCCGATATCTGATCCCACTTGGCATTGAAGGTCTCGTACCAGCGACGCAGGGTCAGATCGTAGCTTTTGCCAAACTCTTTTGAGCGCACCACCGTCAACCCGGCCTGACCGATCTGATCCCGAAGGATTGAAGGGGCGGGCAGCATCCCGCCAGGAAAGATATATTTCTGAATGAAATCAACGCCGTTCTTGTAGATGTCCCAGCGATGATCCGCGACCGTGATGATCTGCAAAGTGGCATGGGCACCAGGCTTCAACCGATCACGGACCGTATTGAAATATGCGGGCCAGTATTTCTGACCGACCGCCTCGAACATCTCGATCGAGGCAATTCCGTCATATTGACCCTGCTCATCGCGGTAATCCTGTAGCTTGAATTCCACAAGGTTAGAAAGCCCTGCTTTTTCAATGCGCTCCCTGGCGAATTTCAACTGCTCCTGACTGATGGTCAGCCCGGTGACACGCAGCCCACGCTCTTTCGCGGCATATTCGGCGAACCCACCCCAGCCGCACCCGATCTCAAGAATGTGGTCCCCCGGTTTGGCCCCCATTTCATCCACCAGGCTGGCATATTTCGCAGTTTGCGCGTTTTCGAGGCTTTCCTGACCCGTTTCAAAGATGGCGCTGGAATAGGTCATCGTGTCATCCAGCCACAGGCCATAGAAATCGTTGCCGAGATCATAGTGATACGAGATGTTCTTTTTCGCCTGCGAACGGTGATTGCGGTGCAACCAAAACCGCAGTCTTTCATAGGCTCGCACAAGAAACTGCCCGGTAAAATCATCGTAGACCGTTTCAGTTCCCAGATGCACAAGGTCCATGAAACTTCGCAGATCCGGTGTGCTCCAATCGCCTTCAAGGTAGCCGTCCGAGAAGCCCAGCTCTCCCTCGCGCACCAACCGGGCAAAGACGTCGGGGTCGTGAATATCCACATGCGCCACCGGACCAGGTTTAGGCGCATCCGCGCGGAAAACGCGGCCATCAGGCAGCGCGATGTCAAGTCGGCCGCTCTCCATCCGATTCAACATCTTGAAGACTTGTACAAAATATCTCGGCAGGTTTTCCTGCCCTTCGGTGCTCGTCAGGAACATCCGCTCTCCCCTCTGCGGTTGCGGAACAAAGCTAGGACGGGATTCGGTTTCTGGCAAGTTTTCAGTTCCTTACTGGTTTTTTCCGGCATTATACGCGCCCAACGCACGGGCGCGGCCTTCCTTCAGCCCCACCACCGGCGCGGGATACATCTGCTCAAAGGACAGCCCCCATGATCGCGGCACGGCATCAAAATAGGCCAGCGCGGTGTATGGCGGTTCGGTTTGACCCTCGGCTATCCAACGGCGCACATAACTTGAGTTTCGGTCAAACCGCTCGCGCTGGGTATCGGGATTGAAGATACGGAAATACGGTGCGGCATCAGGGCCGGAACCGGCCACCCATTGCCATCCCATCGCATTTGCAGCCGGGTCCCAGTCGATCAGACAATCCCCGAACCAGTCGGCGCCGATTTTCCAATGCGTCATCAGATGCTTTGTCAGATAACTCGCGACAATCATCCGCGCTCGGTTGTGCATGCGTCCGGTGACATACATTTGTCTTAGACCGGCATCGACAAGCGGAATTCCGGTTCTTGCCTGACGCCACGCGCGCACTTCGGGCGTGTCGGGATCAGTATTCCAAGGGAATGCGTCCCATTCAGGCTTCCAATTGGCACTCAGAAGATGCGGCCAGTGGTACATTAAGTGATATGCGAACTCACGCCACACAAGCTGACGCAGATAGCCTTCACCACCATGCGCCCCGGTTTGGTCGGCGATTTGCACTCGATGCCAGATTGTACGCGGCCCGATCTCGCCCAGAGCAAGGTATTCTGAAAGATCAGAGGTTCCAGATTGATCCAGTTGATCCCGCTGTTCGCGATACTGATCAATACGTTCTAGAAACGCATCCAACTGGTCCAGCGCCGCATTTTCGCCCGGGTGGACAAACGGGCGGACCACTGCGGCCCCGCGCTGCATATCCCGATCCAGTCGCCAATCAGACAATTGATCGGACGCAGGCCAGGTTTTCGGCGTCATAAGCCGCGTGGGCGCGGGCTCGGGCAAAGAGACTTCGCGCCCCTGCACTGATCGCCACATCGGAGTGAAGACCCGAAACGGCTGGCCGGTTTTGGTGGCGATCGTCCAAGGCTCAAACAAAAGCAGGCCAGCAAAAGACTGTGCCTGGATACCCTGTTCGGTCAAAGCAGCCTTGATCTGGGTATCCCTGTTGATCGCCTCTGGATCATAAGCCCGCGTCCAGAATACGGAGCCTGCCCCAGTTTCTCTGACCAGTTCACAAAGAACATCCAGTGCTTGACCCTGGCGCAGTATCAACTTGCTGCCAAGCTGCTCAAGCCTGCCGGCAAAAGCGTCAAGGCCCAGACCAAGGCGCCATTTCGGCGCGGCACCCAAAGTCTGAACCTGATGATCGAGAACAAATACGGGCACGATGGGTCGACCTGATTGCACCGCCGCGCTCAGCGCCGGATGATCTCCTAACCGAAGATCGCGCCTGAACCACAAAATGATCGGAGAATGATCAAAATTCATGTCCGCCCCATGTTTTCTTCGAACTACGAAGCGCCGCAGAAACTGGATCACAAAACGCGGTCAAGCGCCTCCAAAAGCTGATCAATTTCCTGTCGACTGGTGTAGTGTGTAAAGCTAAGGCGCAAGACCCCTTGTTCTGCGTCAACGCCCATCGCTTGCAACGGGCGATGTGCGTAGAAATCACCGCCACCTGCCATGATACCGTGTTTGGAAAGCTCGGCAGCAACAGGCTCGGCCTTCTTATTCAGACTTAACGCTACCGTCGGTGCGCGCCGACTGGCATCAGACGGTCCGATCAGGCGCAGAGCGTTCCGGTCTTTGACCGCGTCCAGCAGAGGTTGCAACAGAGCGACCTCGTGTTCCCGCAT
Organism: Ruegeria sp. AM5; assembly: GCF_056540645.1. Taxonomy (NCBI): domain Bacteria; kingdom Pseudomonadati; phylum Pseudomonadota; class Alphaproteobacteria; order Rhodobacterales; family Roseobacteraceae; genus Ruegeria; species Ruegeria sp. AM5. The sequence goes on from NZ_JBQFXC010000001.1 coordinate 897,930, forward strand.
CAGATCATGCACAAAGGACCCCCGTGCCGAAGCTCCTGCTTCCGGTCCGCCATGATGGGTACAAAGCAGGTCCACATAGTCCGCCATGCCTGCGCTGGCCGCGATCTGAGCATGGTCAGGCCCGGCTGGTGTGAACCGCTTGAAAAGAGTGTCGCCGTTGAAATAATGCGCTTGGTTGGGCAGCAATTCACCCAGAGCTCGTCGAATAACCATGCAACCCTGATGCGGGCCATAGGTTTTGTAGGCGGAAAACAGATAGATATCAGGGCCCAGATCACCGACATTGGGGAACCCGTGCGGTGCGTAAGAAACCCCGTCGACACAGGCAAAAGCACCTGCAGCATGGGCGATCGCGGTGATTTCGGTGACCGGGTTGATTTCCCCAACAACATTCGAGCAATGCGGAAAGCACACCAGCCGCACTTTCTCGTCCAGCAAATTCTCCAAATCTTGCGGGTTCAAAGACCCACTCTCCGGATCAATCTTCCATTCCCGAATTTCGATCCCCTCATCGGCCAATCGCCGCCAGGGCCCCGAGTTTGCTTCGTGGTCCTGATTGGTCACGACAATCGCTTCGCCCGGCTGCATCCACTGCCGGAATGCCTGAGCCAGTACATAGGTGTTCTGCGTTGTCGAAGGGCCAAAGCTCAGCTCATCTGCTTCCACCCCCAATATCGCGGCAAGTCGCGCTCGTGCTTCGTCCATTTCCGCGCCACCCGCACGGCTCGCCTCATAGGGCGCGTAGGGCTGAACCTTTCGCTGGATGTAGAACCGGCTCAACCGATCAAGCACAGGTTTGCAGGTATAGGACCCACCTGCATTCTCAAAAAAGGCCTGTCCTTGAAGGCTGGGTTCCGAAAAGGCCGGGAATTGTGCCCGAACGAATTCAATATCAAGAGCGCCCATCGCATCTCTCTCCCTTATCATGCACTACAGTCCGGGTTGTTGCCCGCGCAAAGTCCGGACATCCCCGAAAACAAGGCAGGTCTTCCAGCCCAGCCGCAGGTCCTTGGAACGGGTAAGGATCGACGGCAGCCCCCATGATGGCCCCATCACCACCAGCAGACCCGGCCAGATAGCCAGAGGTAGAAGGTTGGGTCAAGTGATTGCGTTAATGGTATTTTTTGCCGCCACGCAATGCGTGCACTGACGAAGACATTGGCCCACGCGGGGGCTTAGTTTCTTTTAAGTAGGAAAATGCCGGGCAGAGATGCCCGGCTCAGTGTTGTTCAAATCAGCATTAGCCCTGAACTTTGGTATAAGTCCCCTCACCCGCCAGGATGCCGCGGAACCCGCCGGGTTCATCCAGACCGAAGACGATCAGTGGCAGATTGTTGTCGCGCGCCAACGCAATGGCCGATGCGTCCATTACGCGCAGCCGCTTGGCCAAAACATCGTCATAGGAAACCTGATCATAGCGCACTGCATCCGAGTGTACCTTGGGGTCTTTGTCATAAACGCCATCCACACCGTTCTTGCCCATGAAGATCGCCTGACACGCCATTTCGTTAGCGCGCAGAGTCGCAGCGGTATCGGTGGTGAAATAGGGGTTCCCGGTTCCTGCGGCAAAGATGCAAACCCGCTTTTTCTCAAGGTGACGAACAGCACGGCGGCGAATGTAGGGCTCGCACACCTCATCCATCCGAATGGCCGAAATTACACGTGTAAAGACCCCTACCCCCTCCAGCGCGGATTGCATCGCTAGCGCGTTCATGACAGTCGCCAGCATGCCCATGTAGTCGGCTGTCGTACGCTCCATCCCCTGCGCCGAACCAGACAGACCACGGAAGATATTGCCACCACCGATGACCATGCAAATCTCAACACCAAGATCATGAACCGATTTGACCTCTTGCGCGATGCGCTGAACGGTGGGCGGATGCAGTCCGAATCCCTGATCTCCCATCAGCGCCTCGCCGGAAATCTTCAACATGACACGGTCATATGTTGTTTTTGGGGTCTCGGTGGTCTCGACGGAAGGGGAAAGGCTCATGTTGCGCTCCGGGCTGGCACGGGGTTATTTTCCGGCGCAAAATGAAGCAAAACCTCCGCAGGTTCAATGCGGATAGTCAGGAACGGGGCAACCAGTCATGGCCGACAACTCTGAGAACCGGCTTTTGGCGCAATTGCCGTCGATTCCCTATGACAAACCTGTATTGATCGCCGGGCCCACTGCCTCGGGTAAATCGGCGCTGGCGCTGTTGATCGCCGAGCGTTTCGGAGGCGTGATTGTCAACGCCGATGCCAGTCAGGTCTATGACTGCTGGCGTATTATCTCGGCCCGCCCCTCGCCCGAGGATGAGGCCCGCGCACCGCACCGTCTGTATGGGCATGTTGCCTATGACCAGACCTATTCGACTGGTCATTGGCTGCGAGAGGTCACGCCGATGCTGTCGCAACGCCCTCGTCCGATAATCGTCGGAGGGACCGGTCTGTATTTCACAGCTCTGACCGAGGGGATGGCCGATATCCCCGCAACCCCGCCGGAAATCCGGGAACACGCGGATAAGTTGCCGTTGCAAGAACTAATCGCGGGTTTGGACGGTCTGACCCTGCAGAGGATCGATACCCAAAACCGCGCGCGTGTTCAGCGCGCCTGGGAGGTTCAGAGCGCAACCGGGCGATCCCTTTCGGAATGGCAGGCTGACACACCCGCCCCGATACTGGATATTCAAAACACGGCACCGATTGTTTTCGACGCCAGAAAAGACTGGCTTCTGGATCGCATCAACCGGCGGTTCAACCTGATGTTGGACCAAGGAGCTATAGAGGAAGTGGAGGCCATGCGCGATCGCTATGACCCCTCTTTTCCCTCCTGTAAAGCGATCGGCGTTCCGGAGCTAATGGGCTACCTGGACGGCCGCATGACACTGGATGAGGCGCGCGAAAAAGCGACGATCGCGACACGTCAGTTTGCCAAGCGCCAACGCACATGGTTCCGTGCGCGCATGAAGTTCTGGCATCACCTTGACGCTGCGTGTTGAAGGCTGCAGTCGCCGGATACGATAAAGCCCAATATAACAACGCCTTAATCAGCACCATGGTGAGAGATAGATATATATCCATCTATCCGTCACAACGTGTCTCGTTTCCTTTCACATTGAAACTTTCCGAACCTCACTTTCTGCCCGGATGTCGTTTTTGTACCATCTATGACGATTTCCAACATTGACGCAGGGAAAAAACTGGTGCCGAATGCGGCTATGGGGATGTTGATAAATCGTAAATCCAAGCCCGTGGCCCTACCAACCGAGACCAAACGGTCCCTGTAGTGCCCGGCTCTATCAATCAGAAACACGAAATCTAAAAAAATTATGTGTCACAGGGAGACATCTATGGAAAACCAGACAATCAACGGAAAGCCGATGCATTGGGCGGCAGAGATGCACGCCAAGGAATATCGTGAGGGCAATCTGAGCCGTCGTGAATTTCTGGCCCGTGTAACCGCGCTGGGCGTTGCCGTACCGACGGCATATGGCATGATTGGCCTGCAGTCACCGGCAGCCGCTGCCGAACCTCAGCGTGGCGGCACCATCCGCTATCAAATGGAAGTGCGCGCACTGAAAGACCCGCGCACATATGACTGGACGCAGATCGCAACCTTCACGGCTGGCTGGCTGGAATATCTTGTCGAATACAATAATGACGGCTCGTTCAAACCCATGCTGCTGGAAAGCTGGGAAGCCAATGATGACGCCACCGAATACACGCTGAACGTCCGCAAAGGTGTGAAGTGGAACAATGGTGACGATTTCACTGCCGAAGACGTAGCTCGCAATATCGAAGGTTGGTGCGACGGGTCTCTGGAAGGGAACTCGATGGCCTCGCGCATGGCCTCACTGATGGATGAGAGCACTCAGAAAGCCGCAGATGGCGCCATCACCGTTGTCGACTCGCATACAGTCAAGCTGAAGTGCAACGCGCCGGATATCACAATCATCCCCGGCATGGCAGATTATCCGGGTGCAATTGTACACAGCAGCTTTGATGCAAATGATATGCTGTCCAACCCAGTTGGTACGGGTTTCATGATGCCCGAAAGCCATGAGGTCGGCGTGAAGGGCGTTCTGGTCCGCAACGAAGGCTTTGACTGGTGGGGCTACGAAGCTGGTAAAGGCGGCTATATCGACCGGATCGAATTCATCGATTATGGCACTGACCCTGCCGCTTTCCTGGCCGCCTATGAGGCCGAAGAGATCGATATGAACTGGGAATCGGTTGGCGAGTTTGTCGACATCTTTGACAGTATTGGGCTTGTCCGCTCGGAAATCCCATCGGGCTTTACCATCGTAATTCGCCCCAACCAGCTGGCTGAAGACGCCGATGGCAACAAGATCTACGGCGACAAGAGGGTCCGTCAGGCCCTCGCCATGGCAGTTGACAACGCCGTCTGCCTTGAACTTGGCATGTCCGGCTACGGCATCACTGCCGACAACTGTCATGTAGGCCCGATGCACCCCGAGTACGACTCGGCTGTGACGCGTATCCCTTACGATCCAGCAGGCGCAAAGGCGCTGATGGACGAAGCGGGTATGGGCGATTTCGAACACGAAGTGCAGTCGATCGACGATGACTGGCGTCGCAATACCACGGCTGCGGTAGTGGCTCAGTTGAACGATGCGGGCATCAAGGCAAAGCACACGGTTCTGCCCGGTTCGACATTCTGGAACGACTGGACCAAGTACCCGTATTCCTCGACCAACTGGAACCACCGCCCGCTGGGCACGCAGGTTCTGGCACTGGCGTATAAGTCGGGTGTCGCTTGGAACGAATCTGGTTTTGCCAACGAAGAGTTCGACAAGCTGCTGGCCGAGGCGAACTCGATCGCGGATGTCGATATGCGCCGTGAGGTGATGGCGAAGCTGCAGGCGATCATGATCGACGAAGGCGTGGTCATCCAGCCCTATTGGCGGACCGCGATGCGTCACCACCGCGACAATATGGTCGGTGTCGAAAAGCACATTGCGGACCTGCCGCAGCTTTATAAGTTCGGCCTGACTTCCTAAGCCGAAACCTACAAGGGCCGCGCCAATCTGGCGCGGCCCTTCGTCCTCAATACGGCGACCAGAATAATAGCAATGCGTGGGGCGAAATGCCTGTCACGCCAGCCGATCAACAGGGGCTAACATGGGACTTTTTATTCTTAGGCGTGTGGGGATTATGCTGCTGACAGCATTGTGCCTGACATTCCTGGTCTTCTTCCTTACCAATCTCTACCCGAACCTGGAAAAGCTTGCGAAGACGCAGGGCAATTTCAGGATGTCTGATGAACAGGTCGAAAGCTATCTGGAGAAAAACGGCTACCTCCAGTCCACGCCGATCAAATACGGTGAATGGCTCGGTGTCCTGCCCTCGTTCCGACACACGAATGAGGACGGTACCGTTCAGGGTAGATGTATCCTGCCAGGCAAAACTGCCGAGGAATCTCCGAATTTCTGCGGTATCCTGCAGGGGTACTGGGGATATTCAACTGTCTTCAAGGAAGAGGTCTCTACCGTTGTTGGCAACCGGCTGGCACTGACCGGACGGCTGATGTTCTGGGTGATGCTGCTGATGGTCCCTTCGGCACTTATTCTGGGCATCCTGGCCGGGATGAAGGAAGGTTCGGCCACTGACCGGACGCTTTCAACCTTTGCCATCACGACGACGGCGACCCCAGAATACGTCTCGGGCGTTATCTTCATTGCGATCTTCACATCCTCCGCCGTCGGACTCAAATGGTTCAAAGGCACCGCCACTCAGGCGATGGAGAACCCGACATTTGAGAATTTCTTCTTACCAGTGTTGACCATCGCGCTTTACGGGATGGGCTATATCGCCCGGATGACCCGCGCCTCAATGACCGAGGTGATGACGGCGCAATACATCAGGACGGCGCGTCTGAAAGGCGTGTCATTCCCGAACATCGTCATGAAACACGCGCTGCGCAACGCGCTTATCGCGCCCTTTACAGTCATCATGCTGCAGTTCCCATGGCTGCTGAATGGTGTCGTGATCGTCGAGACCCTGTTCAACTACAAGGGCTTTGGCTGGGCGCTTGTACAGGCAGCGGGCAACAATGACATCCAGCTGCTGCTGGCGATCTCGGTCGTGTCGGTCTTTGTGGTGCTGGTGACGCAGCTGATCTCGGATATCGGCTATGTCTACCTCAACCCGCGCATCCGCATTTCGTAAGGAGGGATAGATCATGGAACCACTTACCTGGACCGGCTCTATCGCCTTCCTGAACCCGCTGTTGATGCTTGCGTTGGGACTGATGCTTTTGTCCATCGTTGTCTGGATGCTGGCAAGTATCGTGCTGCCCGAAGATCAGATGATTGTGAATGCCGATGGGACGCTCAGTTCGAGCTCTGGCCTGAGAATCCTGATACAATCGGCGCTGCGCTATAGCTTTCTGGCAAGTGTGGGAATTGCGGTGGCGTACATTGTCCTTGGCATCCTGATGGGGACCAGTGCTGGCATCATCGGCGCTATCTCTCAGCAGTTTCTGCCCGTCTGGCTGTCGCTGATCATCCTTTATGCGATGTCGATTGCGTTCAAGCGCAAGCTGGGCCTATATGGCAAGCTGTTCGACAGCCCCATTGGTATGATCGGCTTTGGCCTTGTGATGTTCTGGGTGTTCACCGGCATATTTGGCGCACTCGATCTGATCGTAACCCACGATCCCCTGTCGCAGGTCTCGGGCATGAAGAACAAGGTGCCGGGCACCCCGCTTCCCAATCTGGAGGATGGACAATACGCTTGGTATTTGCTGGGTGGAGATAACCTCGCGCGCGACGTCTTTAGCCGTATGGTTAAAGGTGCCTGGATCGTCGTGCAGATCGCGCCGCTGGCGACGATGTTTGCCTTCATGGTCGGTATCACTCTGGGTTTACCCGCAGGCTACTATGGCGGGCGTCTGGATACGCTCCTGTCATTCCTCGCGAACCTGATCCTGGCTTTTCCCGTGATCTTGCTGTTCTACCTTTTGGTCACGCCCGAGATCGTAGCGACCGGCGTGCCGAACTATATGGCCGCGATCCTGTTCGTGTTCCCGATCATCTTCCTCGGCGTTCTGCTGAATTCGCGTTTCTATACGCGTCCCAGTTTTCGAACGCCTTTGTTGATCGGGGTTCTGGGTGTTGCGCTCTGGCTCTACCTGTCGCTGATTTCGACCGGTGGCTACATCATCAACACCGACAGCTACCGCATCTGGGGTCTGCCGACCTACCTTGATCTGTTCGATATTCCAGGCGGTATTCTGGTGGTGTTCGTCTCGGTGGTCTTCGTGAACTCTCCGACCGTGTTCCGCATCGTACGCGGACTGGCGCTGGACATCAAAACTCGCGACTATGTGGCTGCGGCCCAAACGCGCGGCGAGGGTCCATGGTACATCATGCTGTGGGAAATCCTGCCCAACGCGCGTGGTCCGCTGATCGTCGATTTCTGCCTGCGCATCGGCTACACGACCATCCTGCTTGGAACCTTGGGTTTCTTTGGGCTGGGGCTGCCACCGGAAAGCCCGGACTGGGGCTCGACGATCAACGAGGGGCGCAAGCTTCTGTCGATCTATCTACATCCCGCACTGCCGCCCGCGCTGGCATTGCTGTCGCTGGTTCTTGGCTTGAACCTACTGGCGGACGGTCTGCGCGAAGAAAGTCTGAAGGACTGATTGTGATCGAGGCCGGGGGCTCTGCCCCCGGACCCCCGAGATATTTTTTAGCCAGATGAAGGGGAACCCCCGGACTCTCGCGAGGAGTAATAAGATGAACAAACTGGCGGATTATGACGGGCCAATCCTGGAGATCGACAAGCTTTCGATTTCCTTCTTTACCCGCCTTCGTGAGATCCCTGCCGTGATGGATTTCTCGGTCAGTGTGCAACCCGGCGAAGCCGTCGGTTTGGTGGGTGAATCAGGTTGTGGGAAATCTACCGTGGCGCTGGGTGTCATGCAGGATCTGGGCAAGAACGGGCGCATCGTTGGCGGCTCGATCAAGTTCAAAGGCCGCGATTTGGGCGAGATGACCACCGAAGAGCTGCGCGACATTCGTGGCAATGAAATCGCGATGATCTATCAGGAGCCGATGGCATCGCTGAATCCGGCGATGAAGATCGGCAAACAGCTGATGGAAGTGCCAATGATTCATGAGGGCGTTGGTGCCGAAGAGGCCTATGCTCGTGCGTTGGAAGTGGTCACCGATGTGCGCCTGCCCGACCCTGAGCGGATGCTGAACTCGTTCCCGCATCAGCTGTCAGGCGGTCAGCAGCAGCGGATCGTGATTGCTATGGCGCTGATGTCGAAACCTGCCTTGTTGATCTTGGATGAGCCAACAACCGCTCTGGACGTGACGGTCGAGGCCGCCGTGGTCGAGTTGGTCAAGGATCTGGGCAAGAAATACGGCACCTCGATGCTGTTCATTTCGCACAATCTGGGTCTGGTGCTGGAAACCTGCGACCGGCTGTGCGTGATGTATTCAGGTGAAGCCGTCGAGCGTGGCTCGATCAAAGATGTATTCGACGAGATGCAGCACCCGTATACACAGGCGCTGTTCCGCTCGATCCCGCTGCCGGGCGCCGACAAGAACTCGCGCCCACTGGTGGCCATACCGGGTAACTTTCCCCTGCCTCATGAGCGGCCTCCGGGCTGTAACTTTGGTCCGCGCTGCGACTATTTCGAAGAAGGCCGCTGTGACGCTAAGGATATCCTGATGGAGGCGGTACCGGGCAACGACCGACACCATACGCGATGCTTGAAATTTCAGGAAATCGACTGGAACGCGCCAATCACCGTTAGTGAGCAGAAAGAGAAAGGCGAGATTGGCCGGACTGTTCTGAAAATGGATAACCTCAAGAAATACTATGAGGTGGCTGCGAATGCATTGTTCGGCGGTGGTGAGACCAAAGTGGTCAAGGCCAATGAGACGCTAAGCTTTGAAGCGCATGAATCCGAGACGCTTGCCATCGTCGGCGAATCCGGTTGCGGCAAATCCACTTTTGCGAAGGTCTTGATGGGGCTGGAAACGGCCACCGACGGGCAGATCCTGCTGGACAATCGCAATATCGAGGACGTGCCCATCGAAGAACGCGACGCCAAGACCGTTGGCGAAGTGCAGATGGTGTTTCAGAACCCGTTCGACACGCTGAACCCGTCGATGACCGTAGGCCGTCAAATCATCCGGGCGCTGGAAATCTTTGGCGTCGGTGACTCCGAGGCCGATCGCAAGAAGCGGATGCTGGAACTGCTGGATCTCGTGAAATTGCCCCGCGCCTTCGCGGACAGGATGCCACGCCAGCTATCAGGCGGTCAGAAGCAGCGCGTCGGTATCGCCCGCGCCTTTGCCGGTGATGCACGGATCGTGGTTGCGGATGAACCGGTTTCGGCGCTGGACGTATCCGTACAAGCTGCCGTTACGGACCTGTTGATGGAGATTCAGCGCGAGCACAAAACCACGCTGCTGTTCATCAGTCACGACCTTTCAATCGTACGCTATCTCAGTGACCGTGTGATGGTGATGTATCTGGGGCATGTGGTTGAACTGGGCACCACCGATCAGGTCTTTAGCCCACCCTATCATCCCTACACTGAGGCATTGTTAAGTGCGGTTCCAATCGCGGACACATCGATCGAAAAGCAGCACATCGTGCTTGAGGGCGATATCCCCTCGGCCATGAATCCGCCGCCGGGTTGCCCGTTCCAAACACGCTGTCGCTGGAAATCAGAAGTGCCGGATGGGCGATGCGAATCCCATGTGCCCCCGGTGCAAACACTTGCGGATGGTCATCAGGTGAAATGTCATCTTGCCGAAGACATTCTGGCCAAAATGGAGCCGGTTATCAAAATTGCGGCCGAATAAATCCGCACGAACGAAAGAAAAGGGCCGGTCAAAGACCGGCCCTTTCAATTTGCGTCACGTTTATTGGGGAGACAGGCGACGCAGGTCGTGGGTGAGTGGCAGTTTCTGATCGTAATCAGCCCGTCATCACGTTGTTGCCGAAGTGCATGAACTCCTGGTTCATACCCGCCACATCTCCGGCTTCCAGTTTTAGACTGGCGCTGTCGAGCATCTTGTAACTCTGCTGGCTTTTGACCCAATCGTCTGCGGCCTGCAGCGTCGTAAGCGTGTATGACGTAACCTCATTGAGGTAGTGCGTCGGGATGATGATCTTGGGCTTGAGCTTGGCGACAATATCGTTGCCCTGATCGAAGCTAAGGATGTGTTCCGATCCGTCGACGGGCAAAGTCAGCACGTCTACCTGTCCTATAGCATCCCAGAACTCCTGAGGCGGATTGTGGCGGTTGTCGCCCCAGATCAAGGTGCGAATGCCTCCGGTTTCGACAAGGTAGACCACCATGTCCATATGTCCGACGTTGTTGGGCGGACAAGCTTCCGCGCCAAACTCGGCCAAGGCGTTGGTCCATTCGTACCAACCCGGCGCAACGCAGGCATGTTTGTCAGCAAAACCTGTGATCTTAAGATCAGCAAATTCAAAAATGCCCGCCATCCTGTCTAAAACCATTGTGGAACTTGGTCGCTCGATAGCGTCATGGTCAAAATGAGCATGAGTGGACATGGTGATATCAACTGGGATCTGCGGGAACTCGTTGCGGAACCACAGGCCCCATGCGCCGGAGGGATCATCGCGCCAAGGATCAAACAACACGGTCGCTCCGTTTGGAGAGGTAATTTTGATCGCGCAGTGACCGTAATAATCGATTCCAACCGCTCCCGTGCTTGCCTGACCAGTCGAGCCCTGTAGATCGATTACGTGGTTATTATTGCCAGGCTGCAGCCAGGCCTGCGATTGCGCCTCGGCCGGTTTGCTACCCAACAGTGAGGCCCCTGCACCGACGCCGGCGGCCCCGGCAGCCATAAAGAACGATCGACGCGACAGACCACTTGCCAATGTGTCGCGTTCTCCGTTTAGAATTGTGGGTTTCAGATCTTTGCGATCCATTTTTTATCCTCCCGAGTTGAAAAGGCACGGCTTGGTCCGCACCCTTGCGACCAGCCTAGCGCGCGTGGCACAGGTTGCTCAGATCAGAAAAATCGGGGGGGAATATGGGGGAAATCCCCATATTCAGAAATCACGAAATCGACAAAAGATGGCTTCGCAAGTTCTGATCACGGCCTTCGAGGCCAAGTTTTCGACGAATATTGTTACGATGAAAATCAATTGTAGAAGTTTCGCGCGACATCGCCCGGGCGATATCTTTCGTGGTTTTGCCCGACATGACCAGCTGAGCAATTTCGATCTCGGTCGGCGTCATGACCGAAAACGCATCCGAAAGCTTGTCGGAAATCATTGAAGTAATCTCTTGCAGATTACGCTCGGCCAGTTCCAGATAAACTTTCGAGGCGTCACCTTCGGTCAATAGCCCGCGCAACTTGTCCAGATAAGGCAACACCATCGTGCGAACCTGATCTACGATATCCTGATCCCGGTCTTTCCGATCGTCGTCCAAACTGGTCAACAGCACCCGTAACGCCGTGTTTGTTTCCTGCAGCTCCCGCGTCCTCGCCGCGACGCGGTGCTCCAGTTGCGCCAGAGTTTCATTCAACTTCACTTCCAGCGCTCGGCGCAGGTAAACCTCTTGGATCAAAGCCAAATCCGATTCAACCATGCGCGCAAACTGTGCCAAACCTTCACGAAACAACAAGGCCCGGCGATTGCGGTGACGGTCCAAGACGCAGATTGTTCCGAATACCGAACCATCCGGCCACTTCAGCGGAAAACCGATATAGAAGGACATGCCATGCTCCATGTCCTCATTGTCGCTCCAGGCCGGGTCACATGTTGCGTCCTCGACAACAAATTCGCCGTCGCGTTCCAGAACGCCCTGACAATAGAGCTTGGGGTTCAGTCGAAAATTCATGCCGACCGGGTATGGGTTTTCTGGATGATCCGATGTGATCAGAACCGCATGATCCGGCGCTTCGGTCTTCATGATCAAAGTGGCGGGCACATCGGCCAGCTGCGAAACAAGGTCGACCAAACGCTGCCAGTTCGCCATTGTTTCGGGTGGTATGTTGGGTCGATCTTGGATCATCGTAATTCGCACAAGTCCGAAAGGTTATCCAATCAGACTAGGACAGCGTTTGGCGGTAGATCAAGAAACAGACACGCTGCGGCGCAGCTAGCCCCCCCAGATCACTTTTACGTAGTTCTGGGTTTCCTTGTAGGGTGGAATTCCGCCGTGCTTTTCAACTGCTTTGGGCCCTGCATTGTAAGCTGCCAGTGCAAGGCGCCAGGACTTGAACTTGCGGTATTGCCAGGAAAGATAACGCGCACCACCCTCCAGATTCTGGATCGGATCGTGCGGATTGACGCCCAGCAGCCGCGCGGTCTGGGGCATCAGTTGCGCAAGACCTAAGGCCCCTTTGTGGGATTTGGCATTCGGGTTCCACCCGCTTTCTTGTTGAACAAGTCGCAGGAAAAGTTCTTCCGGCACGTTATGTTGCCGCGCTGCTTTTCTGGCATGATCCAGATACTGGCCCCGGTAGTTACCAGTGTAACGCTTGACGAATTTCCCACGCTCGGTCTTGGGTTTAAGCCGTTCAGAGCCGCGATATTGCGTAGCGGCCCGATTATCCAAAACCTTGGATTGCTTGAGGAATATCGCCTTGCGATTCTTGGTGGACAGCGTTTCTGCCTGCGTCGCGAACGACGTCAGACAAAGACCCAATACCGAGATACCACCGACCAGAAAACGCATTAATGCCAATCCTGCACCCTCAACAACCAATCAGATTATAATTAAATCAGCCGGAAATGAAAGCTTGGTTAAGACAGTCCTAATGTTTTCCTGCTCACCGTTGCACGATCAATCATGTTTCAACCAAGTCGTAGCCCGTATAGGGTCAGCAGCAGAATACAGCGCCAGATTCGGGCGCCATCCAGTCAGAGTAAAACGAGGGAATATATGGCGGGTTCAGTCAACAAGGTCATTCTGATCGGCAATCTCGGTGCCGACCCCGAGGTGCGATCGTTCCAGAACGGTGGTAAGGTGTGCAACCTGCGCATCGCAACATCAGAGACATGGAAAGACCGCAACACTGGTGAGCGTCGGGATCGAACCCAATGGCACACAGTCGCCATCTTCTCGGAACCTCTGGTTCGCGTTGCCGAGCAGTATTTGCGTAAAGGCAGCAAAGTCTATGTCGAGGGCCAGTTAGAGACCCGCAAGTGGCAGGATCAGTCGGGGCAGGATCGCTATTCGACTGAGGTTGTCCTGCGCCCTTACCGCAGCGAGCTGACTATGCTGGATGCCCGCGGTGAAGGCGGCGGCGGTGGTGGTGGCTATGGCGGTGGTCAGGCCGGAGGAGGCTATGGTGATCCCTATGGTGGTCAGTCCAGCGCCCCTGCCCCTGCATCCGGCGGCATCGATGACGACGAGATTCCGTTCTAAACCAAACGGAGAAACAACATGGCATGGTCCTTCTCACTTGGCCGATTGCTCGGCTCGGAACTGAGGGTCCATGTCACCTTCTTCCTGCTGCTCGCCTGGGTTGGTTTTGCAGCGTATTCCAGCGGCGGTTGGCCCGCTGCGCTCAACAACATCCTGTTCGTTCTGGCTTTGTTTGCCTGTGTCGTCGCGCATGAATTCGGTCACGCGCTCATGGCAAAGCGATACGGGATTCGCACCCCTGATATCACTTTGCTGCCAATCGGTGGACTGGCACGTCTTGAGCGGATGCCAGAAAAACCGATGCAGGAGGTTTGGGTCGCCTTAGCAGGCCCGGCCGTAAACGTCGTCATCTGGGCCATCCTCGTGGTTTTAGGCGCGGGGATACAACTTGGATCGCTGGCCCAGATCGACTCGGCAGGCACGAACCTATTGAGCCGTCTGGCCTATGTGAATCTGCTGCTGGCGGCCTTCAACATGATCCCGGCATTTCCGATGGACGGCGGGCGTGTATTCCGCGCCTTGCTATGTATGAAGATGGAACGTGCCAAGGCCACGCGGATCGCCGCCCTTGGCGGTCAGATCGTAGCGGTCGGGCTTGGTTTTCTGGGGCTGACCTCTGGCAACCCGATACTGGTTCTGATCGCCGTCTTTGTCTTCATTGCCGCGAATTCCGAAAACCAGGACGTTGCGCTACGTTCGGTTGCGCGGCGTGTTAAGGCCCGGGATGCGATGATCACCGAGTTCAAGGCGTTGTCGCCCGATGATACGTTGGCGACGGCGGCTCAAGCGGTCATTCATACGACCCAGCACGAGTTTCCCGTCTTGGCCGAGGATGGCAGCCTTTTGGGTTTTGTCACCCGTGACCGACTGTTCGCAGCGTTAGCAAGCGACCATCCCCGATCCGAGCCTGCAGCGTCGATTATGGATAAGAACATACCACAAGTCGCGCTCACCAGCGGTTTGGACCAAGTTCTGAATGGCCTGCATAAAGGTGCACCCGCAATTGCTGTATGCACCAAATCGGGACACATGGTTGGCTATATCACCCGCGAAAACATCGGCGAGCTGATGGTAATCCAGGGGCGCTGAATCTCAGCAGGCGGCCAGCGCATCATCAAGCACCGAGACCACTGTCTCGCGCGGCACTTCTGAAGTGACGAAGGCCTTTCCGATGCCTCGTGCCATAATGAAACGCAACTGGCCATCCATGACCTTTTTGTCCTGCGCCATCAGATCGACCAGCGTTTCTGCATCCGGCATTTCACCCGGAATATCGGCCAGATCAGTCTTCATGCCCATGGCGCGCAAATGCGCCCTGACACGGCTTGGATCTTCTTGCGGGCAAAGCCCCAAGCGAGAAGAAGTTTCAAACGCCAGCGCACAGCCGATGGCGACACCTTCACCGTGCAGCAATCGATCAGAATAATCGGTTGCAGCCTCAAGCGCGTGGCAGAAAGTATGACCCAGATTGAGCAGCGCCCGGTCGCCCTGCTCGGTCTCGTCGCGTGCCACGATATCGGCCTTCATCTGAACCGAGCGTGTGACGGCCTGCACGCGCGCAGCCATGTCGCCGGATGCTAACAGAGGCCCGTTATCTTCAAGCCACTCAAAGAACTGGGCATCGCCCAGCAGTCCATATTTGACGACTTCGCCATATCCAGCGAGAAAGTCCCGCGTCTGTAACGTACCCAGCACGTCCGTGTCGGCCAACACCAGTGACGGCTGGTGAAACGCTCCAATCAGGTTCTTGCCCTGTGGCGCGTTGATCCCGGTCTTGCCGCCAACCGAGCTGTCGACCTGTGCCAGCAGCGAGGTTGGTATCTGAACAAAGCGCACCCCGCGCCGCATCACTGCTGCAGCAAATCCCGCCAGATCACCGATCACACCCCCTCCTAGCGCAACGACGATGTCGTTCCGTTCGACCTTCTCTGCCAGCAACCATTCTACCGCGCGCTCAAAATGCGGCCAGCTTTTGGTGGCCTCACCCGCTGGCATTGCCAGAGCATTCATCTCGATCCCGGCTGAGGCCAGGCCTTCACGCAGTGCATCCAGATGCAGGCCCGCGACAGTCTCATCCGTCAGAACCGCGACACGCTTACGCTTTATCAGTGGAGCAATCCGTTCCCCAGATTGCGCCAAAAGGCCGGGGCCGATCTCTACATCATAAGAACGCTCGGCCAGATCAACATGTACGGTTTGATGCATTAAATTCGTTCCAAAATATCAGGGCGCGTCACCAATGCAGAGATCACCCGATCCACCATATCTTCGATTGCGGTTTCGCCATCTGAGTCAGCCACCAGATCGGCCTGTTCATAGATCGGCACGCGCGCCTCGTACAAACCGCGCAACGTTGCATACGGGTCTTCCGTACGCAGCAACGGGCGCGTGTCTTTATGTTTGACGCGATTCCACAACACGTTCAGATCGGCCCGCAACCACACAGATGCACCGCGATCTGAGATCATTTTTCGATTGCCTTCTGCCAGAAACGCGCCGCCTCCGGTCGACAGGATGCCTTTTTCCTCGTCCAAAAGCCGCCCGATGATCTGACTTTCCTTGCTGCGAAAGAACGCCTCACCATCACGGGCAAAGATCTCGGGGATGGTCATGTTGGCCGCCGATTCGATCTCGGAATCGCTATCGAGAAAGGGAACGCCGAGCCGCGCCGCAAGGGCCCGGCCCACCGCAGTCTTTCCAGCCCCCATCATTCCGACCAAAACGACGGTTTTGTGCAGTTGAAACTGCGCCGCTGTGTCGGAACGCACCGTGTTATGCTTAATTTCGCTCATTTCGTCGTGAATGACGTGATCTTAAGAAAAATGCTAGTTATAACTTGGGCAAAAGCAAAAATTGAGGCAGCGTTCACCCATGGGCCGTTTAATCAAGTTCCTGATTTACCTCATCTGCCTGTGTTTCATCGGGCTGGTTGGGTATGCCTATGTCGGGCCGTATTTTGGTGCGGACTTTTCCGCTCCTCAAAGTGAAGTCCGCGAACCGGTCATCTTGAATGCCGACTAAGACTACTCTTCTGGCGCTTTTTCTGGCCGGAACTGCGCAGGCACAATCGACGGAGCCCTTGTCGATCATCGACTGGCTGACCGACCCGCCTGAGAATCTGCCGGGCACAGTGCTATTAGAGCCACCTGTCACCCAGACAGGGTTACAGCCGGACGTGCAGGTCACCCCGCTTGAGGCGCTGTCGCCTCCGTTGGGTTTGGTGGCCTCTTCCGTCACGGGTCTGCCAGTCAACTTGTGGCAGAACAGCGATGCGGATCGTCTGGCGGAACTGATCGGGCAGGTGCGGGTCAAGTCCAACCCCGCAATGCAACGGCTGCTGTTCACCCTGCTCCTTTCCGAGGCACGTCCCCCAAGCGGAGGACAGGCAGAAGACAAATTGCTTATGGCGCGACTGGACCGCCTTATGCAATTGGGCGCATCCGATCCGGTACAGTCTCTGGTTCAACTGGCCGGTCCGACCGATACGCAAGCTCGTTTCAAACGCTGGTTCGATGCGACGTTGCTGACGGGTGACGAAGACCGGAGTTGTACGGCGCTGATCGCGCAGCCGAATTTGTCTCGGGATTACGCAGCGCAAATATTCTGCAAGGCCCGTCGTGGAGATTGGGCGTCAGCTGCTCTGACACTCGAAGCCGCTCATGCGCTGCAGGTGCTGCCCGAAGACCAGCTTGCGTTGCTCGATCGCTTTCTCAGCCCGGAATTGTTCGAAGGGGCTGAGTATCTTCCTCAGCCCGACGACCCGAATCCGCTTACGTTCCGTCTGTTCGAAGCCATTGGTGAACGTTTGCCCACGGCTTCACTGCCACGGGCGTTCGCCAATGCCGATCTGCGCGATGTGGCGGGCTGGAAAGCCCAGGTCGAAGCTGCTGAACGATTGACGCGGATTGGGGCGCTGACACCCAATCAGTTGCTTGGCCTATATACCGAACGTTCGCCGGCTGCTTCGGGCGCCGTGTGGGATCGCGTGGCCGCCATCCAACGGTTCGAAACCGCATTGGAAACCGGAAATCCCGAGGCGGTTTCCAAAACTCTTGTTGAGGTCTGGGCTCAGATGAAAACCGTCGGGCTTGAGGTTCCGTTTGCCGAACTTTTTGCCCCGCGTCTGGCAGCAATGAAACTATCTGGTTCGGCCGCCGAGAATCTGCGGTGGCGTATTCTGCTGTTGTCCGAGCTTTATGAAGACGCGGCGCAAGATGTGCCCGAAGGTTCCGATGCGAATATGTTTCTGGCCGCCCTGGCACAGGGCGATCCGCAACGCGCGCCGTCGCCAACCCCTCTGGCGGATGCCATTTCGCAGGGCTTTGCCTGGTCCGCGCCCATCCCTTCGGATATCGACGGGCTGCTGAGTAACGATCAATTGGGCGAAGCCATTCTGGAAACGATGCAATTGTTCGCCCATGGCGCGCGCGGCAATCTGGTCGACCTGACCGCTGCAATCGCTGCGTTCCGCCGCGTGGGTCTTGAAGACACCGCACGTCGGGCCGCGTTGCAGTTGATGATCTTGAACGGGGCTTGAGCATGACCGCGCCCGCGTCTCAGGAGCTGTGGATTTCCACCTTCCTCGAAGCGCAAGCTGCTGAGCTTGGCGCCGCCACCAACACCCTGCTCGCCTATGGCCGGGATCTGAAAGATTTCTCTGATTGGTTGACGCGTCGGAAATCGGGCTTTTCCGAAGCGGATCGCGATCGGATCGAAGGTTACCTGATCGATTGCGATGCGCAGGGCCTGTCGCGCTCGACAAGGGCACGGCGGTTGTCGGCGATCAAACAATTGTATCGATTTGCTTTCGAAGAAGGCTGGCGCGAAAGCAACCCGGCCATCCAGATCAAGGGACCAGGGCGCCCCAAGCGATTGCCTAAGACACTGGACGTGCCCGAAGTTGACCGCCTGCTTGCAGCAGCGCGGCGCACGGGTCGATCCGACGCAGACAAAATTCGCAACACGTGCCTGATGGAACTGCTCTATGCGACGGGGATGCGGGTGACAGAACTGGTGTCGCTGCCGGTCAGTTCAGCCAGAGGTGATCCCCGCATGCTGCTGGTCCTCGGCAAAGGCGGGAAAGAGCGGATGGTTCCGCTGTCCCCCCCTGCCCGCGAGGCGTTGGCAGACTGGCTGCAAGCCCGCGATGCGGCCGAGGAAAAAGCCGTTTCCAAGGGAGGACAAGCGTCGCGTTTCCTGTTCCCGTCGCGCGGGAAATCCGGTCACCTGACGCGGCATCGCTTCTTTCTGCTGGTCAAGGAACTGGCGATCGAAGGCGGTGTTTCGCCTGAAAAAGTCACACCTCACACGCTGCGCCATGCGTTTGCGACGCACCTGCTGGCCAATGGCGCGGATTTGCGCTCGATCCAGACGCTGTTGGGCCATGCAGATGTGGCGACGACCGAGATCTATACGCATGTTCTGGATGAACGCCTGTCGGAACTGGTGTTGGAACACCACCCGCTGGCCAAAGACGACACCTCAGATCAGGGCTAACCCCTTGATTGGCCGGGCCCGCACCCCCATAACGAATGCAGCAACACGAACAACCTAGGACCAATGGAACCCACTCCTTCTCTGCTTGATGGCGCATTCTGGATCACGACAGGATCCATTCTTCTTCTCCTTGTCCTATCGGGCTTTTTCTCGGGCTCCGAAACTGCGCTGACCGCATCATCGCGTGGCAAGCTGAGAGCGCAGGCTGACAAAGGCTCGCGCGGGGCGAAAAAAGCGCTGGAAATCACCGATGATAACGAACGTCTGATCGGCTCGGTCCTTCTCGGCAACAACCTTGTCAACATCCTTGCCGCTTCGTTGGCGACCGCCCTGTTTACACGCCTGTTCGGCGAAAGCGGTGTGGCGCTGGCGACGCTCGTGATGACCCTTCTGGTGCTGATCTTTGCCGAGGTGCTGCCCAAGACCTACGCGATTACCAACGCCGAAAAAGCCGCCGCCTTGGTGGCACCCGTTATCAGCGTCGTCGTAACGGTGTTCTCTCCGGTGGTGGCTGCCGTCCGACTGCTGGTGCGCGGTGTATTGCGCCTGTTCGGCGTACAGATCGACCCTGATAGCAACATCCTTGCGGTCCGTGAAGAAATCGCTGGCGCATTGCAACTGGGCCATTCCGAAGGTGTGGTCGAAAAAGAAGATCGCGACCGTATTCTGGGCGCGCTCGATCTTGGCGACCGCGCGGTGGAAGAGATCATGCTTCACCGCTCGAATATTGAGATGATCGATGCGGATGACGAACCCGAGGCGATCCTGAAACAGTGTCTGGAAAGCCCACACACCCGCCTGCCTGTGTTCCGTGAAGAACAGGAAAACATCGTGGGTGTCGTGCACGCCAAAGACTTGTTCCGCGCAATGTATGCGCAGGTAGGTGGCGCGGATGGTGACCCTGAACGGCTTAAGAACTTCGACATCGCGAAGGTTGCCAATGATCCTTATTTCGTGCCCGAAACCACCACTCTGGACGACCAAATGCGTGAGTTTCTTCGCATGCACAGCCACTTCGCGCTTGTTGTTGACGAATATGGATCGCTGCGCGGGCTGATCACGCTGGAAGATATTCTGGAAGAGATCGTGGGCGAGATCGCAGACGAGTTCGACATCGACGAAGATGTCCCCGTTACCCGATCTGACGACGGCCAATATCTGGTCGAAGGCGCGATGACCATCCGCGACGCCAACCGCGCGCTAGACTGGTCGCTGCCGGATGAAGAGGCCAACACGCTGGCCGGGTTGGTGATCCACGAGGCTCAGATGATCCCCATTGTGGGCCAAGTATTCTCGTTCCACGGTTTCCGGTTTGAGGTCACGGCCCGCGAAGGCAACAGGATCACCGCCCTCAAGGTTCGTCCTCTCTAAGCCCTACAGCATGCGTATTCAGCAAACGACGCGCGGTGTCGCGAATGGAACAGTAATACGCCAGAGCCCTCGGCAGGCTCGCCCAAAAGCCGAGGGAGAAACATCGTGAAAACCACCACCCGTGTCGCAGTTATCGGAGGCGGCGTTGTCGGATGCTCGGTCCTCTATCACCTGACCAAGCTCGGTTGGTCGGATGTGATGCTGCTGGAACGGTCTGAGCTGACCAGCGGTTCGACCTGGCATGCGGCGGGCGGGTTTCACACCCTGAACGGTGATACAAACATGGCCGCCCTGCAGGGCTATACCATCCGGCTGTACAAAGAGCTGGAAGAGATCACTGGCATGTCGTGTGGCCTGCACCACGTCGGCGGCGTCACGCTGGCCGACAATCAAGACCGGTTCGACATGTTGCTCGCCGAACGCGCCAAGCACCGATTCATGGGTCTTGAGACCGAGATCGTCGGGCCTGAGGAGATCAAAAAAATTGCTCCGATCACCAACACCGATGGCATCCTTGGTGCGCTGTATGATCCGCTGGACGGGCACCTTGATCCGTCGGGTACAACACACGCATACGCCAAGGCCGCGCGTATGGGCGGGGCTACGATCGAAACACATTGCATGGTGCGCGAGACCAACCAGCGCCCGGACGGAACTTGGGACGTGGTGACCGACAAGGGTACAATTCACGCCGAACATATCGTCAATGCGGGCGGATTGTGGGCGCGCGAGGTCGGTGCGATGGCCGGGATCTATTTCCCGTTGCATCCGATGGAGCATCAATATCTGGTCACCGATAACATACCCGAGATCGAGGCCATCATCGACGCAGGTAGCGAGCACCCGCATGTGATGGACCCCGCTGGCGAAAGCTATCTGCGGCAGGAAGGGCGTGGACTGTGCATCGGCTTCTACGAACAGCCCTGCAAGCCTTGGGCGGTCGACGGCACCCCGTGGGAGTTTGGCCATGAATTGCTACCCGATGACTTCGACAAGATTACCGATAGCATCGAATTCGCCTACAAACGCTTCCCTGTTCTCGCTGAGGCGGGTGTCAAATCCGTCATCCATGGGCCGTTTACCTTTGCCCCGGATGGCAACCCTCTGGTCGGTCCGGTGCCTGGCGTGCGGAACTACTGGTCAGCCTGCGGTGTCATGGCCGGTTTCAGCCAAGGCGGTGGTGTTGGCTTGACCCTTGCTCAATGGATGATCGAAGGCGAACCCGAACGCGATGTGTTTGCCATGGATGTGGCGCGGTTTGGCGATTGGATCAGCCCGGGCTATACGCGCCCCAAGGTGATCGAGAACTATCAGAAGCGGTTCAGCGTCGCTTATCCGAACGAGGAACTGCCTGCAGCGCGTCCCAACCGAACCACACCAATGTACGACATCTTCAGCGATCTCGGTGCCGTTTGGGGGCAGCAATACGGGCTGGAAGTACCAAACTACTTTGCCCAAGGCGATGAACCGGATTTCGAGACACCCTCGTTCCGCCGTTCCAACGCCTTTGAGGCCACCGGCCGCGAAGTTCGTGCCGTGCGTGGAGGTGTTGGGATCAACGAAGTCCACAATTTCGGAAAATACCGTATTACCGGTGCCGGTGCTCGTGCATGGCTGGATCGCATCATGGCGGGCCGCATACCCAAACCAGGCCGCGTTTCACTGACGCCAATGTTGTCGCATAAAGGTAAGCTGATCGGCGATTTCACCGTCTCCGGCTTGGGCGACGACCTGTTTCACCTGACCGCCTCCTACGGCAGTCAGGCATTTCATATGCGCTGGTTCCTGAAAAACCAGGACCATGGCGTGGGCATCGAGAACATCAGCGACCGGTTGAATGGGTTTCAGATCGCAGGCCCCAAGGCCACCGAGGTTTTGTCGGCCTGCACCCGAGAAGCAGTCAACTCGCTCAGGTTCCTCGACGTGCGCGAGATGACAATTGGCATGACCGACTGCATCGTTCAGCGTGTCAGCTATACCGGCGATCTGGGTTATGAGATTTATTGCGACCCAATGGCCCAACGGCAACTATGGTGGAACCTGTGGCAAGCGGGTCAAGCCCATGACATGACCCCATTTGGCATGCGCGCAATGATGAGTCTGCGTCTGGACAAGTTCTTTGGCTCGTGGATGCGAGAATTTTCACCCGACTATACAGCGGCAGAAACCGGGTTGGATCGGTTCATCTCATTCTCCAAGAACAGTGATTTCATCGGCCGAGCAGCGGCCGAGGCCGAGCGCGCATCTGGCGTTGATCGCTGCTTGGTGGCTTTTGAGGTCGACGCGGCAGATGCGGATGTAAACGCGTACGAACCGATCTGGTTAGACGGCGCTGTTGTCGGCTTCTGTACATCTGGTGGGTATTCGCACTTTGCGGGCAAGTCGATTGCCATGGGGTTCCTCCCGACTGAACAGGCCACCGAGGGACGTGCGGTTGAAATTGAAATTCTAGGTCAGATGCACAAAGCGCGTGTCATCACGACCCCACTTTTCGATCCCGATGGCGCAAGAATGCGGGGATGACTTATTAATCCACCGACGGCATGCTTGCGAAATGACCCAGATTCCCATCATCCTGCTCGCTGCCGGGCAATCCAGCCGCATGGGTGGTGCTGATAAGTTAATGCAACCGATTGAAGGCGTGCCGCTTCTGCGCCGAGTGGCTCAGCGGGCGCTTGCCGCAGGTCACGTTATCATCGCCCTGCCCCCGGCCCCACATCCCCGATATACGGTGCTGGAGGGCCTCGGTGTTCAACTGGTCGAAATCCCAAATGCGCAAGAAGGCATGAATGCCAGTTTGAGAGGCGCAATGGCCTCCGTTCCAGCAAATGCACCTGCGGTCATGATCCTGTTATCGGACCTTCCGGACCTCACAACCCAAGACCTGAACAGTGTTCTCCGATCAGTCAAAACCCACCCTGACAATCTGATATGGCGTGGGGCTACTGACGAAGGCGCTCCCGGCCATCCTGTCGTGTTTGATCGTTCTCTATTTTCAGAGCTTTCGGAACTGAACGGTGACAGCGGCGCGCAGATTGTCGTGCAACGCTACAAGGGCAAGGTTCATCTGCATCGCCTGCCCGCCCAGAATGCGCTGCTTGATTTGGATACACCCGCCGATTGGACCCGTTGGAGTGCGGGCCGACCGCAAAAGCAGCCCCTCAAATAAACGCGACCCGGTCAATAATGACCGGGTCGCATGCCCAAAAACAGGACTACCACTTTCACCAATCTCTAAAGCGCGGTCAGATCGCCAATCAGGCTTCCCGACGTTGTGCTGCTGAACCTAAACAAGACCCCCTCGTTAACATGCCGCTCAGCGCTATGGAGACTGAGATGCGCCTTTGACACCCCCTAGTGCCTAAGGCCCCCCTCACTTGGGCAACTCCAATGTCGCTGATCCGATGCGTTCAAACAATGTAAAATTGGATGAAATGGTAAATTTCAGCGCAGGCGCACTGGCTTTTGAGCAACAATGCAACACTCTGGATTCTACCAATGGTTGCATCGACTTATACTTTTTCCAGAAGTTTCCGTCAGTTGCGCACTTAGAATACGGCTAACTTACCTATTTCAAAGGCATCGATGGGCGTGTTCGAAATCTGAACACTCCATCTCACGCAACTTTTAGGAGAAGTATTTTTGAGACCGCAAAAGCGTCGTTTCTTTGTTAACAAAAATGAATCAATTCAATGCTTTTTCGAAATTATTGACTTTATCGGCAACAATCCACCGATTCGCCACATAGCACCCAAGCTGATTCTTGCTACCCGAGCACGTTGAACGGAGTCATTAAAGCGGCGAAACGTGGCGAAATTAAGGTTTCTTAATATTTCTCTCAGGATATCCCAAGGTTGCCAGTGCATCTCCTCTCTCAATGCGCGGGATCAACCGCCGAAATAGACAGGAGTCAAAATGAGCATCCGTAAATCCTCACTGCTTATTCCACGCACATCCAGCTGGATGGGAGCTACCGCACTGGGCGCGGCCATGATGGCCACCACCGCCCTGCCCGCAATGGCAGACGAGGCTCTGGCCGATCTGGTCGAAACCGTCTCGCCTTCGGTGGTCACGATCACCGCCAGGCAAGATGCCAAACCACGCCCCACACAAGGTCAGGAGTTCGACCTCGAAAACCATCCCTTTGGCGAGTTCTTTAAACGGTTCGGCGGTCCTGAAGGATTTGACATGCCGCAGCGAGGCCCCAGCCAGGGTTTGGGATCAGGCTTTGTGCTGGATAAGGCAGGATACATCGTCACCAACCACCACGTTGTCGACAACGCCAGCGAAGTGACCGTACGTCTGAGCGATAACCGCACATTCGAAGCTGAAATCGTTGGTACAGATCCGCTTACGGACATCGCCGTGCTTAAAATCGACGCAGGAGAAGACCTGCAAGCCGTTCAAATGGGTGACAGCGATGTCATTCGCGTGGGCGAAGACGTCGTCGCCATCGGCAACCCGTTTGGCCTGAATGCAACCGTTACGACCGGTATTGTTTCCGCGAAGGGGCGCAATATTTCGGAAGGTCCCTACGCCGAATTCATCCAGACCGACGCTGCTATCAACAAAGGCAACTCGGGTGGTCCGCTATTCAACATGGATGGTGAGGTGATCGGTGTGAACTCGGCGATCTATTCGCCCAGCGGCGGCTCAGTCGGACTCGGCTTTGCGGTGACTTCGAATATTGTAGATCACATCACGGCTGATCTGCGCGATGACGGCGAGGTCAGCCGCGGTTGGTTGGGAGTGTCGATCCAGAATGTCAGCCCCGAACTGGCTGCTGCGATGGGTATCGATACGGCAACAGGTGCGCTGGTATCGGATGTTGTACCTGACAGCCCGGCCGATGGCGTACTGCAGCAAGGTGACGTGATCCTGACCTTCAATGACGAAGCCGTTGATTCCAGTAGCGATCTTCCGATCCTGGTTGGCACGACCAAGGTAGGTACTGATAGCACGCTGACTGTTCTTCGAAATGGCAAAGAAGAACAGATCGAACTGACAATCGGTCAGCATCAGTCAGCCTCGGCGGCGACCGATAGCGTGGTTGAAGACAAGTTCGAAGGTACGTCGCTGGGCGTAACCGTGGCACCGCTGACCGAAACCGCCCGCGCCGAGATTGGCGTGGCCGAGAACGTCGATGGTGTTGTTGTCACCGATCTGGAGCCCGAAAGCCCTGCGGCCAAGGCCGGATTGCAGCGTGGTGATGTGATCGTTCGACTGGGCAATCTGGATACAGTTACGCCAGACGCTTTGAAAGAAGCGCTGGAGAACGAAAAGACGGATCCAGCTCTGGTTTTGATCAATCGCGGTGGCAACCAGATCTTCGTCGCGGTCGAAATCGCCTAACCCTACACCTAAGCGCGCCACATGATGGGGAAATCTGGAGCGCTTATTCTGGCAGGCACGGATTGTCCACGTGCCGCCGGAACAGCCGGGTGCACCTTTGCACCCGGCATGTTTTTTTCAAAGAGTATGTGTGTTTAAATCCCATTGGGAAGGAGCCCTGACCATGAGCAGACGCTTGTTGATCGTTGAAGATGACCAAGACACACGGGACTTCATTGCCAAGGGATTTGGTGAAGAAGGCTATGTTGTCGAAGTCGCATCAGATGGCCGCGAAGGCCTGTACCACGCAACTGACGGCGGATTTGATGCGGTCGTGCTGGACCGAATGCTTCCCGGGCTGGACGGGTTATCACTGATTAAGTCAATGCGTGCGGCTGGGTTGAAAACACCTGTTCTGATGTTAACCGCCATGAGTGCAGTGGACGAGCGAGTCAAAGGCCTCCGCGCGGGCGCAGACGATTATCTGGTCAAACCATTTTCATTCCAGGAACTTCATGCCCGGATCGAAGCCCTGTTGCGTCGACCGCAAGAAGCCGAAGAAACGCCTACCCTTGCCTGCCGCGATCTCGAAATGGATCTGTTGACCCGCAAGGTCACGCGCAACGGTCGTGAAATCACCCTGACCCCGCGCGAATTTCAAATTCTGGAGTTCTTTCTGCGCCGAAAAAACCGCGTCGTCTCGCGCACGATGTTGCTTGAAGGTGTGTGGGATTACCACTTTGACCCGAACACCAACGTGGTCGACGTCCATATTTCGAAACTGCGCCGCCAGCTTGATGAAGACGGAGCCGACCCGGTGATTGAAACAGTCCGAGGCGCCGGATACATGGTTTCGGATGGATAACCTGCGCCTGTCGCTGAAAAACTCTCGTACTCGGTTGGTTCTGGCCAGCATGGTGCTTAGCACTTTGCTGACGGCGACCGTTCTGACGATGGTGTATTTTACGGCCAATCGCACGATTTCAGGCGAGACGCGTTCGGTCGTTCAGGCCGAGCTTACGGGCCTGGCAGATGAATATGAACGGCGTGGCATGATCGGGTTGATCTCGGCCATCGACCGCCGCTTGCCGACAGCGGCTGAGCGGGATGCCTTGTACTTGCTGACAGGTCGGCAAGGCACGAAACTGGCGGGCAACCTGACGCATTGGCCGGAAGGGATAACTCCAGGTAGCGGCTGGGTCGACCTTCAGCTTCGCAAAGAAGATACGGATCAATATGTCCCGATCTCTGCCGCTTCGGTCCGGCTGCCGGGTGGCGAAAGGCTGCTTGTCGGGCGTGATTCATTGGCCAGACAGCAATTCGACCGGGTTCTGTTCCGGTCTGTTGCACTGGCACTTGCCACGGCATTGGCGCTGAGTTTGTTGACCGGCTGGCTGCTGACCCGGCTGGTGTTTTCACGACTGAAAGACATCGCCAATACAGCCGACAATATCGTTTCCGGAGATTTAGCTCTGCGCATGCCTCTACGTGGCACGGGCGATGAATTCGATCAGGTCGCGGCCACATTGAACAACATGCTGGATCGTATTGAAGAACTGATCAGCAACCTGCGCACAACGTCCAATTCTATTGCTCATGACCTGCGCTCTCCCCTGTCGCGACTGCGGCAACGGGTCGAATCCCTTGCTGAGCCCGGCAAAAGCGATCAAGATCGCGAGATCGACATGGCGCGCGCGACCGGAGAGATTGACCACCTGCTGCGCGTTCTCAGCCAACTGACCGAGATTTCGCGCGCCGAGGCCGGTCTGGGCCGCGAACAATTTGAACCGGTAGAGCTTTTGCAACTGGTCGGTGATGTGGTTGAGTTATACGAACCTGTCGCGTCTGATCAGAACATCCGACTTGAGGTCGTTGGAAACGCGGACCCAATCCAAGGCCATCGCCCTCTGCTGTCTCAAGCACTGTCGAACCTTCTTGAAAACGCCATGCGCTACGCCCCGACTGGCACGGCGATCACCATCGAAATTCGAGACGACGGCGACTATGCGTTACTCAGCGTTCGCGACCGGGGCCCTGGCGTACCAGAAAGCGATCTGCCCCGATTGCAGATGCCGTTTGTCACGCTTGATCCCGCAAGGACAGGGCGCAATGCTGGTCTTGGACTAGCGCTTGTGGCGGCAATTTCGCATATGCACGGCGGCACGTTTCTTGCGCGTAACCGGAAGCCAGGGCTTGAGACAACTCTGAAGTTGTCACGCAATTCTTAATTTCATGAAGAACATCTACTAGAGCGTTGATCAAATTACATAACTGCAGGCAAGGAAGCGTATCCGTGAAAGCGAATGCGACCACCCTGCACCCGTTTTCCTTGAATCTGGTAATCGGGAAAACGATTCAATAACCGGCCCAATGCAACACGACCTTCAAGACGCGCCAAAGTCAGGCCAACGCAGACATGCGGCCCGCCTGCGAAAGCTAGGTGCCTGTTCGGCTTGCGTGTGATGTCAAACCGGGTCGGGTCGGTGAACACCTCGGGATCACGGTTCGCTGCCCCGATACAGAGATGCAGGTTCGTTCCTTTGGCGATCTGATGTCCTCGGATTTCAACGTCCGCCGTAGTTTCCCGATTGCCAAATTGGTTGGGCGACCGAAAGCGCAAGACCTCTTCAACCGCCGGAGCAATCAATTCGCCATCTTCCAACAGTCTTTGGCGTTGTTCTGGATAGTCATGAAGCAGCGCCAGCCCATTGCCGATCAGATTGGTGGTCGTTTCGTGGCCCGCGTTCAGTATGAAGATGCAGTTTTGCAGAAGCTCAATCTCGCTCAGCATCTCATCCACGCCTTCGCCACGGATCAGACGTGTCAGAACATCTGTTTCCGGATCTCCCGGTTTTGCGCGACGACGGGCGACGAGATCCCGAAGGTAAGTTTTGAAGTCGCGAACAGCAGTGTGACCCTTTTCCAGCTGAGCTTCCGTCAAAGCGGGTTCCAAAGCACCAAGGATAGCCAGAGACCAATCGCGCAGAGGCGCGCGTTCATCCATCGGTACATCCAGCAGATTGCCGATGATTTGGATTGGAATGGTCGAGGCAAAATCCGCAATCAGATCAACCCGTCCCCTGCCCGCCATATCATCCAGCAGCGTATCAACGGTTTCGATCAGACCCGGCTCCATCCGCGCGATTGCCCGGGGCGTCAGGGCTGAGGTCATGATCTTGCGCACCCGCGTGTGCAGCGGTGGATCGGAGAACACCAGTGAAGTTGTATGATGTTCGAATAACGGCGAGCCAACACCGAATTTAGGGCCGAACGCAGCCTCCTTATCCGAGGAATAAAGCGTCGTGTTGCGATAAATGGCATCCAGATCCGCATGGCGCGACAACAACATGGAACCGTCAGGCTGCCGCAATACAGGTGCATGCTTAAGCAGTGCATCATAAAAGGGGAACGGGTCGTCGACAAACCCCTCGGGCGGGTTCATCAGGTCCAGATTTTGCGCGACATTCTCTAGGCTTAGATCGTTCATTCTTGACCCCTCCAATGCTTGGGTAGCGGAAAGGGAAGCCGCAAACAACCTTGAGCGGGTGACAGGCCGCTTGGGGCGGGATAAGACAAGGCATGTCTGATCCGATCTCCTCCATCCGCAATCTTGGCCCGGCATTCGAACAAGCCTGCGCACGAGCGGGCATTATGACGGCTCAGGAGTTGCGCGCGTTGGGAGCAGACGAGGCTTATTCGCGCCTATTGCAGGCCGGAACGCGCCCTCATTTCATCGGCTATTATGTATTGGTCATGGGCTTGCAAGGTCGCCCCTGGAATGACTGCAAGGGCGAGGAAAAGAAGGCCTTGCGCGAACGGTTCGATGCGATCAAGGCCGGAGTCAGCATAGCACCAAAGCATCAGATGATTGCCGATCTTGATGCTTTGGGCGTGCGTATATCGGCCAAGGATTTGGCGGCAGACTAGGCTTCGAGCGCCCCGATCATATCGACCCGCATTGCGTGGCGACCACCTTCAAATTCGGATGCCAGGAAAGCAGCCGTGATTTCCAGTGCTTGCTTTTCATCGAGAATCCGCGCCCCCAGCGAGAGCATGTTTGCGTCATTGTGCTGCCGGATCATCTGGGCCGAAAAGACATCACTGCAAACACCACATCTGACGCCGTTGATTTTGTTGGCCGCTATCATGATGCCCTGCCCGGTGCCACACAGGATGATACCAAAGCGACAATCACCCGATGCCACAAGGCGCGCTGCGGCAGCTCCGTGTTCGGGATAATGAGTGCTTTCCGATGTGGTCGGACCGATATCTACGGCCTCCCAACCTTGGGATTCAACGTAAGCAGAGATAGCCTGCCTGAGGTCGATTGCAGCGTGATCACTGGAAAGAACAATGCGTTTGTTTGTGCTCATGACGGCATTTCGCTCCTGTCGACTAAAGCAATGCGGACAAACACTCTTGAGCCCTGCCCTCATAAGAAAGGCCGCACCCGATATGGGGTACGGCCTAAAGCTGTGATCTGACGGCCGATTAGCCGACCAGTTCGATGCCCGAGAAGAAGTAGGCGATCTCAACCGCGGCAGTTTCCGGTGCGTCCGAACCGTGGACCGAGTTTTCACCGACCGATTCAGCGAATTCGGCGCGGATAGTGCCGGGAGCCGCGTCTGCGGGGTTTGTTGCGCCCATGACTTCACGGTTCTTGGCAATGGCACCTTCGCCTTCCAGAACCTGAACAACAACAGGGGCCGACGACATGAATTCGCACAGTTCGTCATAGAACGGACGCTCGGCGTGCACGTCATAGAACTTGCCAGCTTGAGCTTTGGTCATGTGAATGCGCTTTTGCGCGACGATGCGTAGGCCAGCTTCTTCGAACTTGGCATTGATTTTGCCAGTCAGGTTGCGGCGGGTTGCATCGGGTTTGATGATCGAGAATGTGCGTTCCAGTGCCATATTGGCCTCTCCTTGACTTAAGGGCGCGATACCCGCGCCGAAATCCATCGCGCGCCGCCTAACATGGTATTTGCCTCATGAAAAGCGTTATGATCGTTTATCGCTCAGATCGCCTCGGGCAGCGGGTCGGTACGATCCAACCGGCGGACATAGAGCACTGCCAAAAGACCCGCAAAGCTGCTGCCGCACATCATGCTCAGCACCAGATAAGGCCCGTTTTCGGGGCTTACGAACGTCCCGGTCATCATGGTCAAGACCGCCCCCAGCGCCACGATCAAAGCGCCTGATAATCCAGCCGCGCTGCCGGCCAATTTCGGGCGCACCGACATCACCCCGGCCGAGGCATTTGCATTGGTCAAACCATTTCCGAAACCAACGCAGATGGCGGATCCAAAAAACACCCAGACCGAGCCCATATTGCCGATGAACAGCAGCAGCCCGCAAAATGGCCCAACCGAGGCCACGACCCGACCGAACAAGATCATTGTCGTCAGCTGGGTGCGCTTTGCGATGCGCCCGGTGACAAAGTTGCCGACCATAAACCCGCCCGTGATGATACCGATGCCCAGACCCAGCATTGCTGGGCTCAGGTCGAACCAGGCTGCGGCGACCAATGGCGCGCCGGTGATAAAACTAAAAAAACCGCCGATGGAGAACGCGGCGCATAAGGCGTAACCCCAGAACCTACGCGCGCGGAACAAATGCGGGTATTCCCGCATCTGCGCCGCGAAAGTCGACGAGCGGTTGGTGTTGGTTTCACCCATGTCAGCCCAAAGCAGCAACAGCACCCCTGCCCCAAGCAGCGAATACAGCACGAACCCGGCCCGCCAACCAAAAAGCATATCCAGCGCGCCGCCTAGCATTGGCCCAAGCATCGGTGCCAGTGCCATGGCCATTGCGACATAACCCAGCTTGCTGGCGGCCTCGTTTGGTGGATATCGGTCGCGGATCGAAGCACTCGACAGCACCGGCCCGGCCACCACCGCCGCCTGAATCATCCGAAACGAAAGGAAAACCCAGATTGACTCGGCTAAGACGCATCCAATTGATGCGGCGACAAATATGACCATCGCGATCAACAAGACAGGTCTTCGCCCGTAGCGATCCGACAGCGGCCCGACGATCAACTGCAAGACCGCCGAGACAAATAGGTACCCTGCGACGGCCACGTTCATCAGGCCATAATCCACGCCGAAATCTTCGCTCATATGCGCCAGCGACGGCAGGAACATATTCAGTGTCAGAACCGAGAGCGCCGTTGCAAAGATCAGAGTTATCAGGGTCGGAGGAGATTGAGCCGCACGCATATCGAAACCGTTTGGAAGACGAACCGGAACAGCGCTAACACATTGCTTCTGGCTTGAACATGGTGACCTCTGGCGGCGTCTTGGATGCTCTGATAAGAGCGCCTCATGCTACGGATCGATAACATCACATACGCCGTTGAAGGGCGTCCTCTGTTCGACGGGGCCAGTGCGACCATTCCCGATGGCCACAAGGTCGGCCTTGTCGGGCGCAATGGTACCGGAAAGACGACGCTCTTTCGGTTGATCCGGGGCGAGCTGTCGCTGGAATCAGGCAATATATCCCTGCCCAAACGTGCGCGG
Organism: Ruegeria sp. AM5; assembly: GCF_056540645.1. Lineage (NCBI taxonomy): Bacteria > Pseudomonadati > Pseudomonadota > Alphaproteobacteria > Rhodobacterales > Roseobacteraceae > Ruegeria > Ruegeria sp. AM5. The sequence goes on from NZ_JBQFXC010000001.1 coordinate 930,036, forward strand.
ATCGGGGGCGTGGCGCAGGAAGTGCCGTCCTCGGATGTCTCGCTGATCAACACGGTTCTGGCCGCGGATGTGGAACGCAGCACATTGATGGCCGAAGCAGACAGCGCAATAGATCCGAACCGCATTGCTGAAATCCAGACACGGCTGGCTGATATTGATGCTTGGTCGGCTGAGGCTCGGGCAGCCTCGATCCTCAAAGGACTGGGCTTTGACGATGAGGATCAGCTGAAACCCTGTTCGGATTTCTCGGGCGGATGGCGCATGAGGGTAGCGCTGGCGGCCGTACTGTTTTCGCAGCCTGACCTGTTGCTGTTGGACGAACCGACCAATTATCTGGACCTTGAAGGTGCGTTGTGGCTTGAAAGCTATCTGGCCAAATACCCTCACACCGTCATCATCATCAGCCACGACCGGGGGTTGTTGAACCGCGCCGTCGGATCAATTCTGCATCTCGAAGATCGCAAACTGACTTATTACGCGGTTCCCTACGACAAGTTTGCCGAACGTCGCGCTGAACGTCTGGCACAAGCAGAGTCGGAAAACGCCAAGGCCAAGGCCCGCATCGCACATCTGCAAAGTTTCGTGGATCGTTTCCGCTATAAGGCGTCAAAGGCCGTACAGGCCCAGTCTCGTTTGAAGATGATCGAGCGCATCCAACTGGTTTCAACTCCGCAAGAGGCGGCTTTGCGCGCCTTTTCATTCCCCGAGCCAGAAGAGCTGTCGCCACCGATCATTCAGCTTGAAGGAGGCGTGACCGGTTATGGTGAGACCGAGGTTCTGCGACGACTGAACCTGCGTATTGATCAGGATGATCGCATCGCTCTGCTAGGCAAGAATGGTCAGGGCAAGTCGACCCTTTCGAAACTGCTATCTGACCGCCTACCCCTGATGGCGGGTAAAATGACCCGAAGCTCCAAGCTGCGCATCGGCTATTTCGCGCAGCATCAGGTAGATGAGCTGCATGTGGACGAAACACCATTGGATCACTTGCGCCGCCTGCGCCCTAATGAGGCGCCCGGCAAGTGGCGCTCGCGTCTGGCGGGGTTCGGATTGAACGCGGATCAAGCGGAAACGCTGGTCGGTCGCCTGTCGGGCGGACAAAAGGCGCGCTTGTCGCTGCTGATCGCTACCATCGACGCGCCGCATATGCTGATCCTTGACGAACCGACGAACCATCTGGACATCGAAAGCCGCGAAGCGTTGGTCGAGGCACTGACTGCCTATTCCGGCGCGGTCATCTTGGTCAGCCACGACATGCATCTACTGTCGCTTGTCGCTGATCGGCTATGGCTGGTCTCGGATGGCACCGTGAAGCCATTCGATGGCGATCTTGAGGCCTATCGCACTCTTTTGCTGGCCCGCGAGAAACCGGTCAAAGATAAACTACAGGCGCCCAAACCCAAACGTGCGTCACGCGAGACCGTATTGGCCCTGCGTGCGGATCTGCGCAAATGCGAAGACCGGGTCGAGAAACTGACCAATATGCACGACAAGCTTTCTGCCAAGCTGGCGGATCCTGCGCTTTATGAAGATGACCGGATCAACGATCTGGAAACCTGGAACCGCAAATTCGCCGAGGTGGTCGAAGCCATGCAAAAGGCTGAAGCCCTATGGGTCGCCGCCGCAGAACGGTTGGAACAGGCAGAGAGCGCAGCATGATCGACATGGCCTTTTTCATAACGGCTTTCACCACGATGTTTGTGGTGATCGACCCTTTCGGAACCACGCCAATTTTCGTTGCCTTGACGCAGGACATGGATGCGGCCACACGCCGTAAGATTGCCATTCGCAGCTGCCTGACCGCGGTTTTCATCCTGATCGCCTTTGCCGCTTTTGGTGAAGCGGTTCTTGGATTCGTCGGCATCTCGATGGAAGCCTTCCGCGTTGCAGGTGGCGCGCTTTTGTTTCTGACTGCGCTGGACATGCTGTTCGACCGCCGTACCAAACGCCGCGAGGACCGCGCCGAGGAAGAAGATCATTCTGACCCTTCGGTGTTCCCTTTGGCCATCCCCCTGATCGCGGGCCCCGGATCGATCGCAACAATCATTCTTTTGGCCGGACAAAACCCGGGCGTCCCTGGGATCGCAGCGGCCTGCGCTGTTATGCTGGCCGTCATGTTGGTTGTATTTGTGTTCTTTCTGGCCGGAGGCATGATCGCCCGTATTCTTGGTAAGACCGGGCTGAACGTGCTGACACGGCTGCTGGGTATGCTGCTGGCTGCACTGTCGGTTCAGTTCATTCTTGATGGCCTCAAAGCCTTTGGTTTCGCCTCGTGAAACACCATATTGGTATGAGAAAACTGATTTCGGGTGATTGAATGGACGGCTACGATATTGGGCGCTTGACCTATCTGGTTCTGCTGGGTGCGGCCCTGTTGATGTGGTTTATCACTCAGAACCGTCAGTCTTTGGGCAAAACCATGCAGCAGGTCGCGGCTTGGGTGTTTATCTTTATCGGTGTCATTGCCGTTGTCGGATTGTGGGATGACATCCGTTCAACCGTCAGCCCGACCCCGCAACTGACTGTGACCGATCAGCGGATTGAAGTGCCCCGCTCTTATGATGGACACTACTATTTACCAATGCTGGTGAATGGCACAGCGGTGACCTTTCTGGTCGATACCGGGGCCAGCAATATCGTCATCAGCCCGAAAGATGCCGAACGAATTGGAATCGATACGGATCAATTGAACTATCTCGGTCGCGCCTCGACGGCCAATGGCATTGTGCGTACAGCGCCGGTTCGGCTGGACAGCCTGTCTTTGGGCCCCATCACCGATCGCGATATCCTGGCCTCAGTCAATGAAGGCGATCTGGGTCAATCCTTGCTAGGGATGGCGTATCTGCACCGCTTTTCGAACATCCAGTTCGCAGATGGGCGTCTAATCCTGTCGCGTTGACCGCATTCCTCAATTGAGAACAAAGTAAGAACATGCTAATTTGATCAGCATGTCCACCAATCTTCTTGGCCGCAAGCCCGCGCGCACCCCACCCGGGGTGGCCCTGCACCCACAGATCAGTCTGCAACTGGCCCGTGTACACGAAGCCTGCGGCCCTGCCCGGCGTAGCTTTGCTCTGTGGGTGGCGGGGCAGACTCAAGGGCCAGTGATGTGGATTGCCCCGGCTTGGGAGGTGGCGCAGCTGCATCCCGAGGGCATGCTGCCTTTTGCCGATCCGTCCCGGTTTCTGCTGATCCACCCTGACAAACCTGAAGACCTGTTGTGGTGCGTGGAAGAAGCCTTGCGCAGCGGTGCCGCCCCGTTGGTCATTGGCGATTTGCCCGGCCCGCCGGGTCTGACCCCGGTCCGGCGGATGCATCTGGCTGCCGAACAGGGCGGTATATCGGGACAGGCCCCGCTGGGGCTACTGCTGACGCCTGACGATGGTGGCGCACAGGGGATTGAGACGCGCTGGCATATGGTGCCCACCTATCGGGACGAGGCCTGCAGTTGGTGTCTGACCCGCCGCCGCGCCCGCGCCCTGCCCCCGGCCAGTTGGCACGTGACGCGGGCTGCTCCTCATTGCGGACTGCAGTTAAAGCAGATCAAATCCGAAGACGCCCCGATGATCACATAACTTGTGACTGGCCAAAACCGGACTTGCCCCCTAGCGTGCCGGCATGACACACCCGATCCATGACAGCCGATATTCGTGGCTTCGCCTGCTGATCACCCTGGCCATCGCAACCGTGGTCAATGTGGGCATGTGGGCTGTGATCGTCGTCATGCCCGCCATCGAGGCCGAGTTTGGCGCGGACCGAGCCGCAGCGTCGATGCCCTATACGCTCGCCATGATCGGCTTTGCCTTCGGCAACATGTGGCTGGGCAAGCTGGTGGACCGACTGGGCGTGACAATGGCGTTGATCGGCGCCGCTGTGCTGAGTGCGGTAAGCTATCTGCTGGCAACCCTTGCGCCGAATATCGCGCTGCTGTCGGTTGCGCATCTTCTGCTGGGGCTCGGTACGTCAATCGGATTTGGACCACTGATCGCCGATATCTCGCATTGGTTCATGCGCAGGCGAGGGATTGCTGTGGCACTGGTGGCCAGTGGCAACTACCTGTCTGGCGCGATATGGCCCACGCTGCTGTCGGGCATTCTGCAGCGCGACGGGTGGCAGCAGGTTTATCTGAGTCTCGCCGTCATCACCCTGGTCGCCGTCATTCCTCTGTCCCTGCTTTTGCGCAGACAGGTCCCCGTCGAGGCGCACGGCACGGCAGCAGCGGCAGCACAGGTCAAAGCACAAAGCGTCGGCTTTTCACCCCGCGCCCTGCAGTACATCCTTGGGTTGGCTGGTATCGGCTGCTGCGTGGCCATGTCGATGCCCCAGGTCCATATTGTCTCCTATTGTGTGGGCTTGGGCTATGGCCCGGCCGTTGGGGCCGAGATGCTGTCTCTGATGCTGTTGGGCGGCGTGGTTAGCCGCATCATCTCGGGGCTTGTCGCGGACCGGTTGGGAGGGCTTTCAACACTGCTGATTGGCTCGGTCCTGCAATGTATCGCTCTGTTCCTGTTTCTCCCTTATGATGGGATGGTTTCGCTTTATGTCGTCAGCATGCTATTCGGGCTGGCCCAGGGTGGTATCGTCCCCAGCTACGCGCTGATTGTACGTGAATATATGCCCCCGCAAGAGGCCGGTGCGCGCGTGGGTTTTGTCATGATGATGACTATCCTCGGCATGGCTCTGGGTGGTTGGATGTCGGGCTGGATTTATGACGTGACTGGCAGTTATCAGCTTGCTTTCATCAATGGCATCCTTTGGAACGGGCTGAACATCGCAATCGTGCTGATGCTCATGAAACGCTCGCGCCCGCGCGGTCGCACGGCGATGGCATGAGGAACCTTACCCGACGCAGCCTGATTGCAAGCCTTTGCGCGTTACCAATGGCACGGGCAGCGATGGCCGCCCTCACCCCATATGCGCTGGCAGCATCGCGCAGTTCCGTTGGCTTCACCTATGATTTGTCCGGCGCGCTTCAGACGGGCACGATGCCAGTACAGTCGGCCCAAATTCTGATTGATACCAATCGCTTGCAAAACAGCCGGGTCGATGTCGTGCTGGACGTGGCCCGGGCGCGGACGAACCTACCATTTGCCCGAGGTCCGATGTTGGGAAAAAGTGTGTTGAACGCTGCCCAATACCCCACCATCCGTTTCATCACGACTAAGATTCAGCTGGGACCCACTGGCCGTATCTCGGAAGGTGCAACCGTGACCGGCGATCTGACAGTGCGCGGTATCACGCGTCCGGTGACTTTGAGCGCCAATCTGTATCGGAGACCGGGAAGCGCGGTGGATGATTTGGACACCCTGTCCATCCGGCTAGAGGGGGCGATCAATCGAAATGAGTTTGGCGCGTCTGGATATCCTGATCTTGTACAACCCACGATCGGCCTGGACATCCACGCCGAAATCATCCGGCAGGATTAACCACAAAAAAGGCAAAAAACGACGTCAGGGCGTCGATTAGGCGCGCGCATTTCGTGGCGACAAGGTCAAGTTGCACCTATCATGCGTACGATCATTTCATTTGCCGCCCTCTTTCTTTCGGTCATTCTGCTGCAGCTCTCAACGGGCGGTGTTGGTCCGCTGGATGCAATCTCGGGGCTGACGCTTGATTTTTCGACCGAACAGATCGGTCTGCTGGGGTCATCGCACTTCATTGGGTTCTTTGTTGGTTGCTGGTGGGCTCCGCGGCTTATGGGCAGCGTCGGGCACTCGCGCGCATTTGCGGTCTGCACCGCTTTGGGCGCGATGGGGTTGCTGGGGCATACGCTGACTGAAAACCCTTATGTCTGGGCCGCGCTGCGTATCGCGTCGGGCACCTGTGTCGCCGGTTGTTACACCGTGATCGAGGCTTGGCTGAACGCCAAGGTCACCAACGAAACCCGTGGGCGCGCGATGGGTACGTATCGTATCGCCGATATGGGGGCCTCGCTTTGTGCACAGCTTATCATTGCTGTTCTGCCACCCGCCTCTTACGTTTCGTACAACCTGCTTGCGATCCTATGCTGTGCATCGATCTTGCCGCTGGCCCTAACTCGCGCCAGCCAACCCAAGACACCGGACACCCCGCGCCTGCGTCCCAAGCTGGCCTGGCACAGCTCACCACTGGCTGTGGCGGGCGTTATCGTGGCTGCGCTTAGCTCGGCATCATTGCGCATGGTCGGCCCGGTATACGGTCAGGAGGTCGGATTGGGCGTAGATCAGATTGCCTTCTTTCTGGCCTCTTTCGTTCTGGGCGGCGCACTGGCCCAGTACCCCTTGGGTTGGCTCGCAGACAAGTATGATCGACGCTGGGTGCTGATCTGGCTATCCGTGGCAGCGGTGCTAAGCTGCGGTGTCACGATGTTGGCTAGCGGAACTGGAACGGTCGGCGTTATGCTGGCCGCCGGGTTCTTTGGCCTGACCACGTTTCCGATTTTCTCGGTTTCCTCGGCCCATGCGAATGATTTTGCCACGACCGAACAACGCGTTGAATTGGCAGCGGCCTTGATGTTCTGGTACGCGCTGGGGGCGATTGCATCGCCCTACATCTCATCCACGTTGATCCAGCAATTCGGCCCCGGAGCCCTGTTTGCTTTTGTTGCATTGGGTCATGTGTTTCTTATTGTCTTTGGCCTCGCCCGTATGCGTTCGCGCCCGACGCCCGAGAAACGGACGAATTATGTCTATGCACCGCGCACATCCTTTACCATCGGCAGGCTGCTCAAGGGTTCTCGCGAAAAGCAATGAAAAAGGGCCGGGAAATCCCGGCCCTTCTGTTTTACTGCTGGACCGCTGGCCCGTTGTCCTCGACCGCGTCGACCACCTCATCTGGGTCCCCGGTGCTCTCAAGCGCACCGTTCACCACGCCCCCGACGCCGTTCTCCATGGACAAGCCAAGCTCTTCGCCCAGTTTCTTGAGCGCTGGCATCTGCACGGCCATTCCCATGATCGAATCCAACGCCTGATTGACAACCGGCTTTTCACCGCTTGAAACACCACCACCATTGGCAGCTCCGATCCCACCAACCTGATGGATTTTGATCGAGTCGATTTTTTCGGCCGGTTTGACCATTTCCGAGATGATCGAGGGCATGGTTTCAATGCGGGTCAAGTCGACCTTCATCCGGATCTGCTCAGGTGACAGGGCATTGTCGGCCTCTACGATCGCACGCTTACCTTCCGCCTCGGCCAGCATGTCGTTCTTCTTGGCCTCGGCGCGAATGTTCAACGCGTCTGCTTCGGCCTGCGCTTCCTCGCGGCGGGCTTCGGCGCGATCTGCGGCGGCCTCTTTCTCGGCCTGCGCTGACAAACGGATCGCGGTGGCCTGACGTTCGGCCTCACGAGTGGCTTCAATCAGAACAATCTGCTTCTGACGCTCGGCCTCGGCCACTTCGCGCGCCGTAGCCACAGCTTCGGTTGCTTTGGTCGCCTCGGCTCGAGCCAGATCGGCGGATGCGCGCGCACGGCTTTCCTCTTCGGATTTCTGCGCGATGATGATCTGGCGTTCCTGTTCCGCCACTTCGATCTCACGCTCTTTGGCGATCTCAGCATCGCGGATCTTGCGCTCGCGCTCAATCTCGGCGGAACGAATGGCCTCTTCACGGGCAATCCGGGCGCGTTCGGTTTCGCGTACCGAGTCTTCAGTTCGCGCAGCGATCTCCGCCTCTTGCGCCACACGAAGAGTTTCCACCTTCTGCGCCTGCTCGATGCGTGCCTGCTGTTCGTCCTGTTCGATCAGCAACTTCTGACGCTCCGCTTCCATCGCCGCACGACGCACCTCAACCTCGGCCTCGGCGTCTATCTGCGCGCGTTCTTTCTTGGATATGGCAATCACCTCGGCCAGCTTGCGCATACCCACGGCGTTAAAGGCGTTGTTCTCGTCCAGCGCTTCAAACGGAGTCTGGTCGAGCGCAGTCAGCGAGACCGATTCCAGCGACAAACCGTTCTTCAGCAAGTCTTCGGACACCGCATTCTGCACTTCCTGCACAAAGTCGGCGCGGTTTTCATGAAGACCATCCATGGTCATCTGAGCGGCCACGGCACGCAGACCGTCGATCAGCTTGCCTTCGATCATCTCACGCAGTTGCTCGACGTCAAAGGTGCGATCACCCAGCGTTTGCGCGGCGCGTGCGATGCCCTCTTCAGTCGCCATCACCGAGACGTAGAATTCGACACCCACGTCGACACGCATCCGGTCTTTGGTGATGAGCGCGGCCTCACCACTGCGCTGCACCTCAAGGCGCAGAGTCTTCATGTTGACCGGGCTGACTTCGTGCAGCAACGGTACGATGATGACGCCGCCATCCATGATGACCTTTTTGCCACCCGCGCCGGTTTTCACCAGGCTGATCTCGCGCGTGGCGCGTCGATAAAGGCGGCCAAGTACAAGGCCTATGAACAAGAGTACGGCTAAAATAGTCACAACTGTAACGGCCAGGAATGATAGTTCCATGCAATATCCTCCGGATTGGGGTTAAGATTTTTTGGTTAAACTGACATGCGAACCAGAACGAACCGGTCGCGCCGTCGATCACGCAGAACAAGGACTTCTGTTCCCTGCTCCAGCGCATCTTTGTCCTGCAACGGCTCTGCGCGCAGGTAGTGCGTGTTGCCAAAGCGATCCATGACGCGGACTTCGGCTGGACGGCCTCGCGATGCGATACCCTGAGTGATCACGCCACGGCGGCGGGCCAGCATCCGTTCCGACATCGCTTCGGTTTCGGTTTTGGGCAGGAGGCGAGCGAAGACACCACCAAAGCCACGTGCGAACCATAGGCCGAATACTCCGGCCGGAATCGCGGCCAACCATGCAGGTAAGTCAAAGCCCAGCAGATCACGCAGCGCCAGTTGCAGGCCTATGCCACTCAGGCCGAAACCAGCCAGCAGCACAACGAGCCAGATCATGAATGGCATCTTGCCAATGCCCAACCAGCCAAACGGGCCGACGGGCGTAGCCGCAGGCACATCGGTTTCAATTTCGGCCAGTTCCAAGTCACTCAGATCGATGTCGGCGTCGATATCCAGATCAAAGTCGACGACGTCCAGATCGGGCGCGTCGACCATGTCCAGATCAACCTCGCCCTCGCCTGCCAGAAGACTTCCCCCGAAAACCAATGCGATCAGTTCAAGGCCCAGAAGACCGAACAGAAGCGCAAGCGCCAAGGTAAAGGGCACAAATGCGCCCTCTAGTAAAAAGTCAAACATCAGCAGATTGCCCTCGTTATTGTATACTTTTGTATACATTTTAAATGGGAAGTCATTGCTACAATTTCAAGAGGTTGTGATTCTGTGTTTCAACCTGAGGTTATTTACATCCAAATGTCAGGTACAATCTGCAACCATGACATTAAGCTCAATTTCTTTCGCCCGTGCGAAACGTATCACCTGTTCACACCTGCTGAAGTAATTCTCTAATCGGTGGGCTTTGGCGGTGGTGCCGGGATCATTTCATCCAGGATCGATCCCGCCTCATATCCCAGCAGGTCAACCCGCATCCGTTCAGGGTCCCCGAACACCCATGCACCAACATGCCTCTGCATTCGAACGTATCCGGCGTATCCGGCCAACGCGTCGTTCCCGTGTGCGTTCTCAGCGAACAGAACCTGCCCGGCAGCAACCTTTTCCGGCATCACGCGCTGTAGGTACAGTAGCACGACATTGACGTCTTTGACGCTGGAGCCGCCGTGATGCACCACATACATCTTGGCCCACTCCTCTTCGCTTATGGCTGCGCGTGCATCGGACACGGCGGTATGAAGTGCGTTCAACTCCGCACGTGCAGATTTCTCCATATTCTCTGCCCAGATGGGCCGCATGTCGTTGATCACCTGCGAAACCGTTTCACGTGTGATCTGATCCTTGTCGAGTGCACCTTGAGCAAATGCCCGGGCTGTTTCGAGCATTTTGCGCTGGCTCGCCAAGTCGTCCTTGGCTATGTCCAGTTCGTCCAATGCCGCAAGAAATACATCTATCTCATTGATGATAATTGCAAACTCCGCCTTCCAGCGCTCATCATCGGTATTTTCATCAGGCCATGGAGTCACCGCCCCGATCAATCCCAACACAACATGCGACGTGGACTTCAGATGTTGATAGGTTGGCGCATCCCTTGGATAGCTCGCCTCTCCGTCTTCGGTCATGACTGTGACATCACGTGCGATAATCATGACGGGCCTGGTTTCAGCCGTCAGCGCATCCTGGCCACGGTGAAAGATCGAGAGCATAGCGTGGTCAAAAGCATACACCGGATCATCTGTGGCGCTCTGGTCGGCGATGGCGCTGGCGGTAAATACAATAGCTGCAACGGCGGCACAGCAGCCCATCCATAAACTCTGCATAATGAAATTCCATAAACTCTGCATAATGAAATTCCCCCTAAGCTGGGTTCTCCTGATCATCATACACCATTGGTACGCACGGGGCGAAATCGCTGACGAACGCGACACAAACTCGCGGGAATGCACGAAGTCGCGTAGTAGTACCCGTTAAATTCAAGCGGGTATGAATGCGGGCTTTTGCTTACTGGCCACATAAGGTAGACGGGCGCGCAGACAGATACGTGGAAGCGCATTATGGCCCGAATTCTCATCACCTCGGCGATCCCTTACATCAACGGGATCAAACATCTCGGCAACCTGATCGGCTCGCAATTGCCTGCCGATCTGTACGCTCGCTATCAGCGCGGCCGGGGCAATGAGGTCATGTTCCTGTGTGCAACCGACGAGCACGGCACCCCGGCCGAGCTGGCCGCCGCCAAAGCGGGCAAACCTGTGGCTGAATATTGCGCTGACATGTACGCAGTACAGGCCGATATCGCCAAGCGCTTTGGCCTGAGCTTTGATCACTTTGGCCGCTCGTCCAGCGATCAGAACCGTAAACTGACCCAACATTTCGCTGGCAAACTGGATGAGGCCCGGCTGATCCGGGAAGTCAGCGAAAAGCAGGTTTATTCCAACGCCGATGGCCGTTTTCTGCCCGACCGCTATATCGAAGGCACTTGCCCCAATTGCGGTTATGAGCGCGCGCGCGGTGATCAGTGCGAAAATTGTACCAAGCAGCTAGACCCGACCGACCTGATCGAGCCCCGCAGCGCGATCAGCGGCTCGACCGATCTTGAGGTGCGTGAGACCAAGCATCTGTATTTGCGTCAATCCGCAATGAAAGATCAGCTGGACGCGTGGATCGACAGCAAGACAGACTGGCCGATCCTGACAACCTCGATCGCCAAGAAGTGGTTGCACGATGGCGACGGCCTGCAGGATCGCGGCATTACCCGCGATCTGGATTGGGGTGTACCAGTCAAGAAAGGTGATCAAGATTGGCCCGGCATGGAAGGCAAAGTCTTCTATGTCTGGTTCGATGCCCCCATTGAATACATCGCCTGCGCCAAGGAATGGGCCGACGCCAATGGTAAGTCTGATGCCGATTGGGAACGTTGGTGGCGCACCGACAAAGGCGCGGATGATGTGCGTTACGTTCAGTTCATGGGCAAGGACAATGTGCCCTTCCACACCCTGTCTTTCCCGGCCACCATTCTGGGATCGGGCGAGCCCTGGAAGATGGTCGACCACCTGAAATCATTCAACTACCTGAACTATGACGGTGGCCAATTCTCGACCTCACAGGGCCGTGGAGTGTTCATGGATCAGGCGCTGGACATTCTGCCCGCCGACTACTGGCGCTGGTGGCTGTTGAGCCATGCGCCAGAAAGCAGCGACAGCGAGTTCACATGGGAGAACTTCCAGCAGTCGGTGAACAAAGATCTTGCGGATGTTCTGGGTAACTTTGTCAGCCGGATCACTAAGTTCTGCCGCTCGAAATTCGGTGAAGCAGTGCCCGAAGGTGGTGCGTATGGCGAACGTGAACAGACCCTGATTGCTGAGCTTACTAGACGAGTACGTGCCTACGAAGGCCACATGGAAGCGATGGAAGTGCGCAAATCCGCGCAAGAGCTGCGAGCGATCTGGGTCGCGGGCAACGAGTATCTGCAGGCTGCCGCACCATGGTCTACCTTTAAGGAAGATCCTGCGCAGGCTGCGGCGCAGGTGCGGCTGGGGCTGAACCTGATCCGCCTCTATGCAGTTCTGAGCGCGCCGTTCATTCCCGATGCGTCTGCAAAAATGCTTAGCGCGATGAACACACTCGATACCAGCTGGCCCGAAGATATCGATGCCGCGCTGCGCGCCCTGCCCGCTGGCCATGAATTTTCGGTTCCCGACGTGCTGTTTGCCAAAATCACGGACGAACAGCGCGAAGACTGGCAGAATCGGTTTGCGGGAACGCGTGAATAACAACAAAATTCGATTTATGAATGCCGCAGCGGAGCCCTGAAACGTCTCCGCTGCTGGTTTTTGGCAGAGAAAATTCGCCCGCCCCAATTGACATCGGGCAGATAAACGCCTGCGGATGCAGGCTAAGTCTGCAGATTGGAAAGAAATTTCGGGTCGATTCTTGCCAACGCATTACCTCAACACGCTTGAGAAACTGCGTCAAACCCGCCATCCTGCCTATAAAATCAATCGACTCATCCGGGGGTTTCTGTTGCCCGGTTGTGCAATCTTTACTTTGAACGAGGCGTCAACATGTCCCTTGCATTTAAGAAGCCAGCACTCCGCCCACGCGGCTATTTCAGGGCACTAGGCGTTTCTGCCGCTTTGTTTGCATGTTCCAGCCTGCCTCAGATAGCGGTCGCGCAGGATCAGGGCGATGCCCCTGCGCCCAAGGTGTCGATCGCCGCAGCTTATACCGAAGAGATCACCGATCAGGCCACCTTCATTGGACGGGCCGAGGCAATCGACAAGGTCGATATTATCGCGCGCGTCAGTGGTTTCCTGGACAGCCAGAACGTCGACGATGGCTCTCCGGTGAATGAGGATGACCTGCTGTTCACGATCGAACCGGATCTTTACGAAGCCACGCTTGAGGCGCGTAAAGCCGATCTGGACCGGGCGCAGGCAAACCTTGAACTGGCCAAAGTCGATCTCGCCCGCAAGGAAGAGCTGTACAAGCGCGACGCTACACCGGAATCAGAACGTGACATTGCCCGAGCCAATGAACTGGTCGCCGAGGCCGAGGTCAAAGCCGCCAATGCAGCGATCCAACAGGCCGAGCTTGATCTCAGCTACACACAGATCCACGCCCCGTTTTCGGGCCGCATCGGCCGCGTGGAAACCAGTGTCGGTGATGTTGTGGGCCCCAACAATCCGCCGCTTGTCACCCTGGTCAGCGAAGCCCCCATCTATGTGAATTTTTCGTTGAATGAGAAGCAGTTCACGTCGGTTCTTGAACAATTTGGTGAAGACCCGGCCACGCTAGCTGAAAGCAGCCAAAGCCCGAATGTTCATGTGACTCTGCCGAACGGTACTGAGCTGGATGAAACCGGCGAAATCATTTTTGTCGACAACCGCATTGATCCGCTGACCGGAGCCATTACGATCACAGCTCAATTCGACAATGCCAAGCGTCTGCTCGTTGATGGTGCCTTCGTAAACGTTCAGATCGAAGCGCTTGAGCCGACGCTGCAGGTATTGATCCCTCAAGCAGCGCTGCAGCGTGATCAGCGCGGCGAATTCGTTCTGGTCGTCAATGACAAGCAGATGGTTGAACAACGCTACATCACAACCGGAGATACCGTGGATTCGGCGATTATCGTCACAGATGGCCTGCGCGAAGGCGAAAGCGTCATCGTCGAAGGCCTGCAACGCGTGCGCCCCGGCGTCGCCGTTGATGCAGTCGTTGCGTCCGAGCAGCCGGAGAATAACTGATGTTCTCAGCCCTGTTTATCAGCCGGCCCAAGCTGGCGCTTGTCATTTCGCTGGTCCTGACCATTTTGGGCGGGATCGGTTATCTGGTTCTGCCGGTTGCGCAGTTTCCCGATATCACGCCGCCGGTGGTCAGCGTAACGGCCACCTATACAGGTGCAAATGCCGAAACCGTGGAAAATACCGTGGCCGCCCCGATCGAGGCGCAGGTCAACGGTGTGGACGACATGATCTACATGACGTCGACCTCATCGGATAACGGCTCGTATTCGTTGAACGTTACGTTCGAGGTGGGCACCGACCCCGATATCGCCTCGGTCAACGTGCAGAACCGTGTGGCACAGGCGATGGCATCGCTGCCGTCCGAAGTGACTTCATCCGGTGTTGTCACGCAAAAAGCGTCAACCAACATGTTGTTGCTGGTCACGCTGACCTCGCCCAATGGCACATATGACAGTGTGTTCCTGTCGAACTATGCCTCAATCAACTTGAAAGACGCTCTGGCGCGGGTTCAGGGCGTGGGTAAAGCGGATGTTTTGACCAATCTGGAATACGCCATGCGGATCTGGATGGACCCGGACAAGATGGCCGCGCTGTCAATCACTCCGGGTGATGTGATCAATGCCATCCGCGAACAGAATATCGAGGTCTCTGCGGGCTCAATCGGGTCACCGCCTGTACCTGAAGGGCAGACCTTTCAGTATACGATCAAGACCAAAGGCCGCCTGACCTCGGCCGATGAATTCGGAGATATTGTAATCCGTACAGGCGAAGCCGGTGCGATTGTGCGCGTCAAAGACATTGCGCGCGTCGAGCTAGGGGCGCAGTTCTATTCCGCCTCGGGCTATTTCGAAAGCGTTCCTGCGACCGTTATCGGCATCTATCAGGCCCCCGGCGCAAACGCCCTTGCGGTGTCCGAACGTGTTGAGGCCGAACTTGAGCGCCTGTCACGGTCCTTTCCCACGGATGTCGAATACGATGTTCCATTCAATACGACGGATTTCGTGGAACAGTCGCTCAATGACGTGGTCTCGACCCTCATCCTGACATTCATATTGGTGATCACAGTTGTGTTCATCTTCCTTGGCAGTTGGCGGGCGACGATCATTCCGGCGGTAGCAATTCCGGTCTCATTGATCGGGACATTTGCCTTCCTGCTGGCCTTTGGCATGTCGCTGAACACGATCTCGCTGTTCGCATTGGTGCTGGCCATCGGGATCGTTGTAGATGACGCCATCGTCGTGGTGGAAAACGTCGAACGTATAATCGCCGATGAAGGTCTGCCCCCTGCCGAGGCAACCCGCAAGGCCATGGGCCAGATCACCGGGCCCGTGATCGCGACCACGCTGGTGCTACTGGCCGTCTTCGTGCCGGTGACTTTCATGCCCGGCATATCCGGACGATTGTATTCCCAGTTTGCGGTAACGATCTCGACTGCTGTGGTAATCTCGTCGATCAACGCCTTGACCCTTTCACCGGCCTTGTGCGGGCTTGTGCTACAGGCGCGCTCGGGGCCGCCCAAAGGGTTGCTGGCCGTGTTCGAGAAATTTATCGGCGGAATGCGCAGCGGCTATGTCGCCATCGTGCGAAAGCTACTGATCCTGCCGGTCATTTCGCTGGGGATCATTGCAGCATTCGCAGCGGGTACTGGGACCATTATGGGCAACACGTCCAAAGGGTTCATTCCGCTGGAAGACAACGGATATCTGTTCGTCGATATCCAGCTTCCCGATGCGGCGACGCTTGAACGGACCGAGGCGGTTTCTGCGCGGATCGATGAACAGATTCAACAGATCTCCGGCGTATCCAGTACCGTTCTGGTCAATGGGTTCTCGCTGTTGAACGGGACCACTACCAATGGCGCAGCCATCTTTGTCAACCTGACCAACTGGGAAGAGCGGCAGGAACCCGAGCTCAGTGCGGATGCGATCCTGAACCAGGTTCTGGCGATTGCATATGGTGAGTCTGCCGCATCGATTGTTGCGTTCAACCCGCCACCCATTCAGGGCCTTGGTATGTCTGCAGGGGTTGAAATGGAAGTGCAGCAGACCGGTGGCGGCTCGCCGCAGGATCTGGCCTCGGCCGTTGGGTCGTATGTCTATGCCGCAAACCAGCGTCCTGAGATCGCGCAGGCCTACACCACCTTCCGTGCGAACGTGCCGCAATTGTTTGTCGATCTGGATCGGGAAAAGGCCAAAACCCTGCAAGTCTCGGTGGCCGAGATTTTCCAGACCATGCAGGCGCAGCTTGGCTCGTATTACGTGAATGACTTCAACCTGTTTGGTCGTGTCTATCGCGTAATGATCCAGGCCGAAGGGTCATACCGGAATAAGGTCGATGATATCTCAGAGCTTTATGTACGTTCCACCAAAGGTGAGATGGTACCGCTTGGCACGCTGATCGATATCGAGAACGTGCTGGGTCCGGTCCTGCTAAAGCGGCATAACCTGTTCCGCTCGGCCACTGTGACAGCGGTTCCGGCACCGGGGCTCTCGACCGGGGACGCCATCAATGTCATGACCGAGGAGTCGGCGACTGCCTTGCCCCCCGGCTATGCCTATGAATGGACCGGAACGGCGCAGCAGCAGCTGGCCTCGGGCGGTCTGGTCGTGGTGATCCTTGGGTTGGCGATCCTGTTTGGGTACCTGTTCCTTGTCGGCCAATATGAAAGTTGGACGATGCCCGTTTCGATCCTAATGTCGGTGACCGTGGCCTTGTTCGGTGCCGTCGCAGCGGTGGCGATCGTTGGCAGCGACATCAACCTCTACACGCAGATCGGAATGATCATGCTTGTCGGGCTTGCGTCAAAGAACGGGATTCTGATCGTCGAATTCGCGATGGAGCAAAGGGCCAAGGGGCTGTCAATCAAGGAGGCCGCGGCCGAAGCCGCATATCAGCGTTTCCGCGCTGTGATGATGACCGCCCTGTCCTTCCTTTTGGGCGTGGTTCCCCTGCTGGCCGCGAACGGGGCCGGAGCTGCCAGCCAGAAGGCCATCGGCGTTGCCGTGTTCGGCGGCATGCTGGCAGCCACTCTGTTCGGGGTCATTCTGGTACCGGTCCTTTACGCTGTGATGCAGAGCCTGCGCGAATGGGTCAAAGGCAGCAAGAACGATCCGGAACCGTCAGAAGAAGCCGCATAAGACCGGCATTGAAATCGCAAAACGCCCCGCACATCTGCGGGGCGTATCTTTTTTGCTTGGATCGACTGATCCGCACGCTAGTCAGTTAACCGTTTGGCCATCCAGTCGTCTATCCGGCTGATCTGTTCGGGGCTGAGCCTTAGACCCAGCTTATTGCGCCGCCACACGACATCCTGAGCGGTGCGCGCGTATTCCTTGTCCATCAGCCAAACCAGTTCGGCCTCGGTCAATGTCGCGCCGAAATCGTCACCCAGATCGCTCTGATCTTTTGCCGGACCCAGAAGGTCCCAGGTCTCGGTGCCATAGGCCCGGATCAATCGACGGGCCCAAAAATCGGTCAGGAACGGGTACTCCGCTATCAGTTTCCCGATCAAATCCTGCGCGCCGTCGACCGGAAAATCCCCGCCGGGCAATGGGACGCCTGCGGTCCATGGTCCGCCAAGATCTGGGAAATGTTCTCCAATCTTCTCCAGCGCGCTTTCCGCGAGGCGTCTGTAGGTGGTGATTTTACCACCAAAGACATTCAACACCGGAGCCCCGCTCTCGGCATCAACTTTAAGCGTGTAATCGCGGGTAGCCGCCGTGGCACTGCTTGCGCCGTCATCATATAGCGGACGGACGCCTGAATAGGTCCAGACAATATCTTCACGGGTAACGGGCTTCGCGAAGTATTTCGATGCGAAAGCGCACAGATACTCCTGCTCGGCCTCGGTACAAATCGGAGGCTCGGAGGGGTCAGAATGATCCTGATCCGTGGTTCCGATCAAGGTAAAATCCTGCTCGTACGGGATCGCAAAGATGATGCGCCCGTCTTCGCCCTGAAAGAAATAGCACTTGTCATGGTCAAACAGCTTGGGTGTCACGATATGGCTGCCACGCACCAGACGGACGCCTTCTCGGGAATTGACCCGGATCTTGGTCTGGATGATGTCACCTACCCAAGGTCCGCCCGCATTGATCAACATCTTCGCAAGGACGGTTTCGGTCTTGCCGCTATCCCGATCCCGGATCGTAACCTGCCACAGTTCATCGATCCGCTCAGCCGAAAGAACCTCGGTCCTGACCATGATCTTGGCCCCGCGTGCCTCGGCATCGCGGGCGTTCAGGACCACCAGCCGCGAATCCTCGACCCAGCAGTCCGAGTATTCATAGGCGGTTTCAAATTTGTCTTGCAGCGGAGCCCCCTCGGGTGCCGCGCGCAGGTTCAGCGAACGTGTACCCGGCAGGATTTTGCGACCGCCCAGATTGTCATACAAAAAAAGGCCAAGCCGTATTAGCCACGCAGGACGACGCCCGCGCATCCATGGCATCACCGTACTGAGCAACCGTGAGGTCGGCGTTTCAGAGTCAAAACGCATATCGGCGTGATAGGGCAGCACGAAACGCATGGGCCAACTGATATGGGGCATAGCGCGCAGTAAGGTCTCGCGTTCGACCAGCGCTTCACGCACCAAACGAAATTCAAAAAATTCCAGGTACCGTAGCCCGCCATGAAACAGTTTGGTCGAGGCTGACGACGTCGCCGAGGCCAGATCGTTCATTTCAGCCAAGGTGACCGATAGGCCCCGACCTGCCGCATCACGTGCGATACCGCACCCATTTATACCCCCGCCGATCACAAAAAGATCGGTAACTTGGCTGCTGTCCGATGACATATCCAATTGATTCCCCAACGTGGCAGTTTCAAGCGCATTAGCAGCATGATGGTTCGTATCGTCAACTTTATTTTTCGATATTGTTCGTTTTTAGCTGAAACAACGAATATTAATAAGTGCAACTAACGAATTCCCTTGCTTAACCGCAAAATTAGAACAAAAACGAAAACACCGGAACTCAGGACCGCCCATGTCACTATCATTTCGCCAATCGGACATTCTTTTAGTCGCCGAGCAAGAGGGCCGCGTTACTGTCGAAGGACTGGCCGAGCGCTTTCAGGTGACGGTTCAAACCATTCGCCGTGACCTGACTGAACTGTCAGAAGCTGGTAAGTTGGATCGGGTTCACGGGGGTGCCGTTCTGCGTTCTGGCGTGTCTAATATTGGATACGAAGACCGGCGCGCCCTGAATCATGAAGCCAAGACACGCATCGCTGAACGCTGCGCGGCCGACATCCCCGAGGGCAGCTCGATCTTTATGAACATAGGCACCTCGACCGAGGCCGTTGCCCGCCAATTGCTGAAACACAAAAACCTAATGGTCGTGACCAACAATATGAACGTTGCCAATATCCTGGCCGATAACCCCGATTGCCAGATCGTCGTTGCAGGCGGTGTGCTGCGCAGATCAGATAGTGGGTTGGTCGGGAATCTTGCGGTCTCGACCATCCGCCAGTTCAAATTCGATCACGCGATTATCGGCTGTTCCGCATTGGATGCGGATGGGGATCTAATGGATTTCGATCTCCAAGAAGTACTGGTCAGTCAAACTATCATTGAACAAGCCCGGCAGATCAGCCTAGTAGCGGATGCTTCAAAGTTTCAGCGCACCGCGCCCGCACGCATCGCCTCATTATCCGATGTTGATATGGTTTATACCGATCTACCGCTACCCGACGACCTCCATCAGAAGTGCATAGACTGGAACACCAAAATTATTGAATGCTGATGCGTCCCTCCGATCAGCCAGAAAGTGATTGATTAGCTGGACAACAGCGCCTGAGGATGGAACAGTTTCCAACAACAGGAGGCGCGAGCATGGGACTTTTGGGGCAGCCGCTGGGCTACTATGACTATCTGACATTTGTGGCACTTATCTTGCTGCTGGCAGCGGTGATGGCTTTGTTTCTATTCATAATGGGCCTGCCCGGACGTATCGCGATCAAACGCAATCACCCCCATGCCGAAGCGGTCAAGATCATGGGATGGATGGGATTTTTGGCGATTGTCCCTTGGGTGCACGCCTTTATCTGGGCGTTTCACGACGGCGTCACCGTCGACATGCGCCGCGGCCCTGATGAAGAACGCAAGGCCATAAGGGATGAAATCAAGCGTCTGGGAGGCACCGTCAAACCGGAATACCAGGACCCACTTGATACCGACGAAACAAAGCAAGCCTAAGGCCAAAGGAATTCAGCACTCATGTTCGTCGCCCTAGGCATCACGCTTTTCTACATTATTTTTGTCTGGTTCATCTTCTTCAAGGTGCAATGGCTGAAATTCAACATCATGTGGGGGATCGTCTCATTCTGGGTCGGCGCTCATCTGCTGCTGATCTTTTTGGTCGCGCTGCGCTTCTTTCAGCCCTTTTCCGTCGACAGCCACGTCGTGCGCTCCACCATCCAGATCGTCCCGCGTCTGACTCAGCCCACAATCCTGTCCGAGGTTTTGGTCGAGCCCAACACCTGGGTCACTAAGGGCGATCCGCTGTATAAGTTCGACGACACGGTGTTTTCGCTGGCCGTGGACAAGGCGAATGCACAGCTGGTGGCGGCGCAGCAAAACGCAAAGATCCTTGAACAGGACGTTATCGCGGCGGGAGAAGCAGTCGAACGCGCGAACGCGCAGCTGGCCTATGCGCTGACCGAACAAGCGCGATACGAGAACCTCGTTCCCGCCGGGGGCGCCCGCCAGGATGAACTAGACCGCTGGAACGAACAGGTCGCGGAAGATCAGGCGAAGATTAAGGAAGCTCAGGCCAATCTTGAAAAGGCCAACCTTGCGCTGGATTCGCAGATCGACGGCGTGAATACGGGCATTATTGAGGCTGAGGCGCAGCTGGCCGAGGCCGAGTATTTTCTCGACAACACAACGATCTATGCCCCCGAAAATGGCATGATCGTTTCGCAACAGGCCCGCCCGGGGATGGTTGTGGGGGAAATTCGTCTGGGTGCCATTGCCAGCTTTGTCACCGAAGAAGACCCCTATATTCTAGCCACCTTCCGCCAGCAGAACCTGAAATTTGTCGAGGTCGGCCAACCGGTCGAAGTTGCTCTGGACCTCTATCCCGGAGAAATTCTGACCGGCAAGGTTGAGGCGGTCTGGTGGGCCACACGTCAGGGCCAATACTTGCCCTCAGGCCGCCTGCCCGGCTTTGAGCTGCCAAAACTGCCCGGTCGGATCGCTGTTCAGATCTCGGTCGATGTGCCTGAGGGGCATACTTTTCCTGCAGGTGGCCACGCTGCGGTGGCGATTTACACCGGCATGGGAAAAAGCTTTGAATTTCTGAGGCGCATCAACATTCGCCTCTATTCCTTCGCCAACTTCATCCGGCCACTGGATATCTGAGGATGCGTACGATGACACTCCGCCGGTTGTTAGGCACTGCCCTTTGCGCCGCTACCCTCACCGCCTGTACGCCGGTGGGGCCTGATTTTGTGCGCCCCAACTCTCCGGTCGTGAAGCAATGGATGGAGGTCAACAACCCCAGCGCGGGCCAGAGCGGCCTGACCTCGCGCAGCGCCCCGGTTGTGCGCTGGTGGGAAACGTTCAATGATCCGACGCTGAACAAACTGATCGCCGAAGCCTATGCGCAGAACCTGACCATACAGGTCGCAGGTGCCCGCGTACTTCAGGCCCGCGCGCAACTTGGTATCGCATTCGGAGAGCTCTACCCGCAATCGCAGGCCGTGGGCGGTTCGCTCCAACGCCGACAGATCAGCGACAATCTTGGACCGATTTCGGACATCCGGCGGATCATTCCCTTGGACACCGAATTCTCGACTTCGCAAGTTGGGTTTGATGCGCAATGGGAACTGGACCTATGGGGCCAGCAACGTCGCGGCGTACAGGCCGCGCGATCGAACCTGGCACTGCAGGTTGCTAATTATGACGACGCACTGGTCACGCTGACCGGGGACGTAGCGGCGCTTTATATCAACATCCGTTCGTTGCAAGAGGCTCTGCGCATCGCGCGGGAAAACATCACGATTCAGCAGGCATCGGCAGACCTCACTCAGCTGCGCTTCAACAACGGCGTTACAACCGAGCTGGATGTTCAGGAATCAACTGCTCTGCTCAACAACACCAAGGCACTCGTGCCCGAATTGGAAAGCGATATTCAACAGGCCAAGAACGCGCTGGCCGTTCTATTGGGCAAAACCCCTTCCCAGATGACTGGCTTGATCGGCAATTCAGGCCGAATTCCAACAGGGCGCAGCAACGTGGCCGTTGGTGTGCCCGCCGAATTGCTGCGGCGACGACCTGACGTCCGCGCCGCCGAGTTGGCGGCAGCCACCCAATCGGCGCAGGTCGGGATCGCGTTAGCTGATCTCTATCCGCAGTTCATTCTGTCGGGCGCGATCGGGTTGCAGGCCTCGGGTGGGCGCGATCTGTTCAGCACCAACAGCGCCACAGGATTGGCTAGCGCAGGCGTTGTCTGGAACGTCCTGAATTATGGCCGCATCAAGAACAATGTCCGCGCGCAGGATGCCGCCTATCAAGCGTTGATCGCCAACTATCAGAATACTGTTCTTACCGCGTATTCCGAGGTCGAAAGCGCGATGGTTGCTTACGCACAGGCGCGCAAACAGGTCACCTTTTATCAACGCAGCGTCGAAGCTTCGCGCAAGGCGGCTGAAATCGCGGTCGATCAGTACCGAGACGGCATCGCCAGCTATTCGCGTATCCTGAACACGCAGACCGCGCTATTACGATCGCAGGCGAACCTGATCGAGGCCCGGCAGGAGGTCTCTTCGAATCTGGTCGCGATCTACAAAGGTCTGGGTGGTGGTTGGCAGATTCGGCAGAATCAGGAATTCCTACCCGAGACGGTGCTGGCCGAGATGGCCTATCGCACCGATTGGGGTGATCTGTTGGAGAAAACGCCAACACGCGCCAGCTTGAACTAAGGCCTATTTCGTCAACCCGCGCAGGCCACCCGAGATCAGGATGTTAACTTCGTAGAGGATACGTGGCGCGGCCAACCCGCCGGGGCTGGCTAGATAGTTGGGGCTCCATTCCGGATCGAATTTCTGCTTGAAGGCGCGCAAGCCTTCGAAGTGGTAGAATTGTTCGCCATGTTCATAAACGAACCCACCGATCCGATTCCAAAGCGAGGCCAACTGCCGGTTTTCGATCCCTGAAAATGGCGCAGCACCCAGTGAGAACCAGTGGAATCCCTGCTCGGACCCCCAGACCATCATCTCAGCAAACAGCGCATCCATGACAAAGCTGGGGCTGTCCGGTTCATAACGCATCAAATCCAGAGACAGTTCGGATTTGTTTCCGCCTTGAAACAGGTTCGCAAAGGCCATGATCTTGCCCGTCTCATCCCGCAGAACCGCATGGTCGAAATAAGAAAGGTAGGCATCATCAAAGCCGCCCAAGGCAAAACCCTTTTCCTCACCTGCCTTTTGCGCCAACCAATCGTCCGAGATCTGACGAAGTTCGGGCAACACCGGTGCAAGCTGTTCTTTGGGGATAATTTCGAACTTGTACCCCTCACGCTCAGCCCTGTTCTTCGCCTGCCGGAACCGTTTGCGCGATTTTCCGTCCAGCGAGAAATTCTGCAGCGGTACGCGGGCCACTTCTCCGATCTTCAGGATCGATAGGCCGAGGTCCAGGAATGTCGGCAGATATTTGGTCGATACACTGTAAAACGCACAAAGCTTGCCTTCGCGATCGGCCATTTCTCGCAATTGCCAGATCAGTTGCTGTCCCGCTTGCTCATCACCCACAGGCTCTCCTTTGGTGATCAGCGCATTGCCAGTATCGGCATAGGCAAGGAATGCGGTTTCGTCAGGCGAGATCAGGAATTGCTTATCACCCGTCAGTGAAATCTGAGATTCGGTGTCTTCGCTCTCCATCACGAGACGTTCGACAACTTCGGGGATTTCAGTCCTAACCGGCGCGGGGATTTCACGGCCGAACAGCGAGTTCACCGCCACGATGCCAACGATCACGGCCACCACGAGGCTGGACCGCAGGAATCGCGAGGCATCTCCACTCCAGGCAAAGTCCCACCACAGCGCGTTTTGATATTCGACATGGGAATAAGCGAACAATCCAATCCAGAAAATCACCGCCAGCAACGCGACGACGCTGACCAGCCAAGGGATATTCAGCCGAAAGATAGATGCACCGCTTACCCGGTAAAACGCACCCCGAAACATCGCCAAAAGGCCAATCGTGAACAGCAATGAAAGGGCTTCATGCGTATCAAGCCCTTTGGCGAGCGAGGCGAAGAAACCCGCCACCATCAAAAGCATGGCAACAACCCATGCCCGATAGAGCTTGCGGAATAGGCCACGTGAGACAAGTAGCAGTAGGACACCCACGGCGCTGCCTGCAAGATGAGATGCCTCGACAAATGACAAAGGCAAAACCTCTCGCAGTACGCCAAGGTTCTGTGAACTGGAAGGCAAAGCCCCTGAAACCAACAGGATAACTCCCGCCACAGCCGCGACGCCGGCAGCCACCATCGGGACAATGGGGCGAATTGCGCGATAGACCCAAGTGACCGCGCCCCCGATGCGATGGCGCTGTGTCAGCACCGACGCGACCGCGATCGACAGGCTGGCGATGGCAAACGGAAGGAACGTATAGACCAGTCGGTAGAGCAGAAGCGCAGCGATCACATCAGACCGGCCCGACGCCCCTAGACCAGCGATCAGAGTGGCTTCGAACACACCGATTCCACCCGGTGCATGGCTAAGGATACCCACCGCTATAGCGCCTATATAGACCGCGAAGAAATACGGGTAGCCAACCCCCAGATCGTCCGGCATGAGCACATACAGCGCCATTGAAGCGCCGAACAGATCGCCTACCGCCGCGATTGTCAGCAGACTTGCCAGCTTGCCGCCCGGCAGATTGAACCCAAACCCACCATAGGCCAATCGCCGCCCTCCGCTTGAAAGCCAGACAAACAAGACCGCAAGCCCCGCCAACATGCTCAGACCGATCACAGTTTCCGTCGTTTCACTGATCGGCAGGACCTTGGAAATGCCATCCGGGTGTATTGTAAGCAACAGGCCCAAAAGCAGGATCAGTCCCATCCAGAACGCCACCCAAGAGGTCGCGATCACCCCGGCCACGCGGCCAAGATCAAGCCCCAGCGACGCATAGATACGGTATCGGATCGCGGTGCCGGTGATATAGGAGAATCCCAGGCAGTTCGATACCGCATAGCCGCTTGCTCCGGCCATCCCTGCGACGGGCAAAGGCACTTTTCCATCGGCGACGCTCTGCACGGCAAGCACATCGTAGAACGAAAGCGACAGAAAACTGAAAGCCGTCCAGCACATCGCAAAAAACATGAATTTCCATGGTTTCGCTGCGATATCGCTTTGGATATCTGACCATTTCACATGCGCAGAGAGGTCATGCAGAACCGCAAGCGCGATTCCTGTAATCAGCAACGGAACCGCAATCTTGACCAGCGGCTTTTCCAACAGCCCTGTCACATACTCGGCCAGACGTACGGCGCGTGTCTCTTCCGTTGTCGGCTGTGTCGTCATTCCGTTCGCCCCTGCCCCGCGATCCTCAGATCAGTGTCAATTCAAAGCTTTGCACGAATTTTCCATCCGGCAAAGGGCCTAGGCCAACGCGTCACGAGCGTCCCTTGCGTGTCGAGAGCAACAGATTGGTCTCAGATCGTGTGACGCCCTCCATCCGACGGATCTGGAACAGGACTTCATCAAGCTCATCCAGTGTATCGGTTCCGATCTCTGCGATCAGATCCCAACTTCCATTGGTTGAGTGCACCGCCCGAACCTGACGCATCGCAGCGATCCGCGATCTGATCCGCTCGGTCCCGCGGCCTGCGATCTCAAGCATCATCAATCCACGAACAGGGCTTTCCGACACGCCCTGCCGTGTCACAACGGTAAAGCCGACGATTTCGCCAGACTGCTGAAGCCGCTTTAGTCGGCTGCGCACGGTTGTTCGGGTCACCCCGAGCAGTTCAGCCAGTTCCGACAACGATGCCCGAGCATCTCTGTGCAGTGCGTTCAATAAGCGATTGTCCAGTTCGTCCATGCGTGATTACCAAATCGGAATTAGCCAATTCACTTTGACCAATTTGATCTCTTTTCTCAACTCATATCGTATCGATAGATAGACTTATGAGCAAAATGAACATCATTCTCGCCGGAGCGCCGATGGATGCCGGCAAACACCGCCAAGGCTGTCGGATGGGTCCAGATGCCTATCGGGTCGCGGGTCTCGCCCAAGCGCTGTCAGATCTCGGGCATTCTGTGTCGGACATCGGTGACACGCGACCAGATGCCGTCGACATTTCGGAAGACACCCATCTGTTCTCTTTACCGGAATGCGTGGGCTGGACACAGGCGCTAAGCCGCACGGCACAAGAGGCCGCGCTTGAAGGCCTTCCTATTTTCATGGGCGGTGATCACGCCCTGTCGATGGGCACGGTGGCAGGAATGGCGGCACATGCAGACCGTATCGGGCGCCCTCTTTTCGTGCTCTGGCTGGATGCACATAGCGATTTTCATACGCCCAGCAGCACGGCCAGCGGCAATTTGCATGGAACGCCGGTCGCTTATTTCACTGGCCAGTCAGGCTTTGACGCCTTTCCACCGCTGATATCGCCGATCCCAACGGATCGCGTCGGTATGATCGGTCTGCGCTCGGTCGATCCCGCCGAACGTGCGGCGTTGGAAAAAGATCACGCGATGCTGGCCGATATGCGTAGCATCGACGAGCACGGGATCAAGGCACCCCTACTGGCCTTCCTTGATAAAGTACGCGCAGCAAACGGCATCCTGCATGTCTCGCTGGATGTAGATTTCCTTGACCCGTCGATCGCACCAGCCGTCGGCACCACTGTCCCCGGCGGTGCCACCGAACGTGAGGCCCATCTGGTCATGGAATTGCTGCATGAAAGCGGTCTCGTTTGTTCGCTGGATCTAGTTGAACTGAACCCATTCCTGGATGAGCGCGGCCGAACCGCAAAACTGATGGTCGATCTTGCAGCCTCGCTGATGGGTCGTCGCATCTTCGATCGCCCAACCCGGAGCTTCTGATGATTTCTCTTCAATCTCCTTCAGCTGTCGTGATGGTGCGCCCGCACGCATTTGCGTCGAATCCTGAAACCCGCGACGACAATGCATTTCAAACACTGGCAAATCGATCTGCTGCAGCGACGTCTGCTGCCGCGCGGGATGAGCATGACAAAGCAGTAGAACAGCTTCGCGCTGCTGGTGTGACCGTTCATGTGTTTGACGACAAAGGCGAACGTGACACCCCCGACAGCGTGTTCCCAAACAACTGGTTTTCGACCCATCCAGGCGGTCATGTCGCTGTTTATCCGATGTTCGTTCCATCGCGCAGACGCGAAAGACGCTCAGATGTAATTGAGTTACTGAAGAGGGAATATCGAGTGCAAGACGTCATCGACTATTCCGGCCTCGAACAGGACGACCTCGCGCTTGAGGGCACGGGCGCAATGGTTCTGGATCACGTGGGCCGTATTGCCTACACCGTTCGATCCAACCGCGCCGATCCGGTGTTGTTGGAGCGTTTCTGTACGCATTTCAACTATGAGCCGATTGCCTTTGATGCAAAGGACGCTGAAGGCCGTGATGTCTATCACACCAATGTCCTAATGGGGATCGGCACGCACTACGCCCTTATCTGTTTGGACATGATTTCCAACCCAGAACGTCGGGCAACAGTTCGGGCACGGCTTGAGGAATCTGGCCGTACTGTCATCGATCTGTCCCATGAGCAGATTGCAGATTTTGCAGGAAACGCGATTGAGCTTAGTGGCAATGATGGTCTTGTCCTGGCGTTGTCCAGCCGAGCGCTACAGGCTCTTACACCTGCTCAAGTCGCGATCATCGAAGCCAGTGCAACTCCGCTGCCGCTCTCGGTTCCCACAATTGAAACAGCCGGTGGATCCGTACGTTGTATGATCGCTGGTATCCATCTTTCCCGCCGATAGGAGTCTTTGATGCAACCTTCTGATAAGGCCCTCGTGCCATTTGTATCCGTCGACAACATGATGCGTCTGGTCCACCACATCGGGGTCGAACAGATGATCACGCAGATTGCCGCGCAGATCGAATCCGATTTTAAACGCTGGGAGAGCTTTGACAAAACGCCCCGCATCCCGGCCCACTCACCACATGGGGTGATCGAACTGATGCCAACCTCGGATGGTGAGGCATACGGGTTCAAATACGTCAACGGGCATCCCAAAAATACGTCTGAGGGCCTGCAGACCGTGACCGCGTTTGGCCTGCTGGCTGATGTCTATACCGGTTACCCGACATTGTTGACCGAAATGACGATGTTGACTGCTTTGCGGACAGCGGCAACCTCTGCTCTGGTCGGTAAATATCTCGCGCCCAAATCCGCAACGACGATGGCGATGATTGGAAACGGCGCGCAATCCGAGTTCCAGTGCCTCGCCTTCAAAGCCATGTGCGGGATCGACACGGTCAGGCTCTACGACACCGACCCGAACGCGACGGCGAAATGTGCAGCCAATCTGCAGGGCAAAGGGCTGACGGTCGTGCCCTGCAAAACGCCGGAGGACGCAATCGAAGGCGCTCAGATCATAACGACCTGCACCGCTGACAAGAAATACGCCACCATCCTGACCGACAACATGGTCGGCCACGGTGTGCACATCAACGCGATTGGCGGTGATTGCCCCGGCAAAACCGAACTGCACCGCGATATCCTTCTGCGCTCGAATATCTTTGTAGAATACCCCGAGCAAACGCGGATCGAAGGTGAAATTCAAGCTCTGGAGAATGATCACCCTGTCACCGAGATGTGGGAAGTGATGACCGGACAGGCCAAAGGGCGCACCGATGATCGACAGATCACGTTGTTCGACAGTGTCGGCTTCGCGATCGAGGACTTCTCGGCACTACGTTACATCAAAAGCGCGATTGAAGGCACTGATTTCTATGAGCCATTGGATATGCTGGCAGACCCTGACGACCCGCGGGATCTGTTCGGGATGTTGATGCGGGCAGGATAAAGAACCCGCACTTCTAAAACTGTGCCCCGGCCTTTGGCCGGGGCTTTTTCTTATCCCGCAAGCGATGGCAGGTATAGAACAATCCCTGGAAAGGCCACCAGCAGTGCGATGGTAAGTGCATCGGCAATGAAGAACGGCGTTACCCCTTTGAAGACATCCTGAACACTAAGATCAGGCCTCACGCCTGCGACAACAAAACAGTTTAGACCAATAGGAGGTGTGATCAGGCAAAACTCGGCCATTTTGACCACCAAGATTCCAAACCAGATCGCACACATCGGCCCGGACATACCAAAGGCGCTGTCTGCTGCGCTGACGGCCTCGCCTCCGTTCAGGGCCATAACGGCGGGATACACGACCGGAAGTGTCAAAAGCAGCATACCGATCGCATCCATGAACATGCCCAGCACTGCATAGGCCAGCAGTATGCAGATCAGGATCAACATAGGTGACATTTCGAGCGAAGTGATCCAGTCGGAAAACGCCCCCGGCAAATCAGCAAATCCTAGAAACCGCACATAGATCAGAACACCCCAGATGATTGCGAAGATCATGGCGGTCAGTTTGGCGGTTTCAAGCAAAGCCGATTTGAATTCAGGCCAGCGCATGCCGTGGATCAGGGCAAAGCAGAACACGATGAAGGCCCCGATGGCCCCGCCCTCGGTCGGGGTGCCCCAAGCCTTGTCGCCGAAGGGGTTATAGACAAAGCAGATTATGATGAGGATCACCGCCACAATGGGCAGTGCGCCCGGAAGAGCAGCAAATCGTTGTTTCCAAGTAAACCCGGTGACCGGTGGTCCGACGGACTTGAAGATCACGGCGATACCGACGATCAGCAAGCCATAGATCACCGCCGAAAACGCGCCGGGGATGAAGCCTGCGAGCAGCAGTTTTCCCACATCCTGCTCGACAATGATGGCGTAAATCACAAGGATCGCAGATGGGGGGATTAGCGAGGCCAAGGTCCCGCCAGCGGCAACCACACCGGCGGCGAAACGTTTATTATACCCGACGGCCAGCATTTCAGGGATGGCGATGCGCGCAAAGACGGCTGATGTGGCGACCGATGCACCTGATACGGCGGCGAAACCGGCGGTCGCAAAAATCGTTGAAACGGCCAACCCGCCAGGCACCCATGCCACCCAGCGTTTTGCCGCCTCAAACAAGGCGCGGGTCAGGCCAGCGTAGTAGGCTAGATAGCCGATCAGGATGAATGTTGGGATCAGGCTCAGCGTATGAGACGCCACCTTGGAATGTGGCACCTGGCCAGCCGTTTTGACGGCCACCGTCAGTGCCTTACCAAACCGCTCGGGATCATACCCAAACTTTGCCCAGAATATCCAAACAAGGCCAACCAACCCTGCCAGACCTGCAGCAAATGCCACCCGCATGCCAGTGACGACAAGAACCAACAGTCCGGCAGTGACCCAAAGGCCGATATCAATCGTGTCCATGGGTCAGTTACGTCCTTCGAATTGTTCGGCCTCGGCTGCAGCCTGTGCGGCGGCATCCTGTATCAGCGGTACGGCCACCGGTGCCTCGAGCCCCAGCATGAAGGCGCGTCCATAGCCCCAGACCTGCAAGATTAGCCGGGCGCACAGCACCGAAAAAGCAACGGGTGCCAGCAGCTTGGCTGGCCAAATAGGAATCCCGATATCAATCGAGCTGTCGCGACTCCACATCGGAGCGCCGAAGTCAAATGAGCGGTCAAAGTGGGACCAACTACCCCAAACCAGCGCCAGCATCAGCAGCAGTATCAACAGAACCGAGATCAGCTCGAACAACCACAGCGCCCGCCCTTTCAGGCGCGAGATAACGATATCCATTCGGATGTGCCCGCCATCACGTTGCACAAACGAGATACCCAGAAACGCGATCAAGGGCATCGCCTGTTCAATCCAGTCAACATATCCGGGCAAAGGCGCGTTTAATGCGTTTCGGCCGCTGACTGACACAACAGCCAGCACCATCAGCCCGAAAACCGCGAATCCGCTGATCAACGCCATAAAACGCTCTAGACGTAACAAACGGTGATCCAACCGGCTTAGAAGACTGCCATCCTCAAGCACCGTGGCATGTCCTGCCATCTCAGCATTCCTTTGATTGAAGGAGATGCCGGGTGCCTAATGACACCCGGCTGTGGCGATCAGTTACCGCCGCGCTGCTGTTGCAGTGTCGATTGCACAAGATCATAAAGATCCTGCGCAGGTAGACCCTGAGCGGTCATGTCTTCGATCCACTTCGCGCGAATCGGATCAGCGGCTTTGGCGCGAAACTCCTCAAGCACGGCATCGTCAATCTCGACCTTTTCAACGCCTTTCTCTGCCAGCACGCCATCCCACTTTTCAAGCAGTCCACCGTAGTTGGCCAGATAGTGATCGATAGCCTCATCAATCGAGCTGTCCAGCGCTTCGCGATGTTCGGCTGGCAGCGCTTCATAAGCGTCGATATTCACCACCACCGGACAGTTTACCGTTCCAGGATTCAGATTGGCCGTCCACCAGTCAGCTTCGTTGATCGTCCCGAATGACAAATGCGCATGCTGAGCGAAGGCCACGGTATCGACCACGCCAGATTCCATCGCATTATAGGCTTCGGTCGCGGGCACGGACGTAGGTACGCCACCAACCGCTTCAAATGCTTGCCCCAAACCGCCAGTGGCGCGTACGCGCATACCGTCGAACTCGGCAAGCTCATCACGAGGGTCACCGGTACCAACAAGGTTATATTGAGGCATCGGTGAAGTCATGATGATGCGCGCGTTCCACTGCGCCATCTCGTCCTTGACTGCTGGATGATCATAGACTGCGTGGCTGACGGCCACCTCTTCATCCAATGTGTTTACGCCAAGGAAGGGCAGTTCCAAAACGGTGATCGCGCGGTTCTTATCGCGGTGATAGCCCGCACAGAACTGCGCCATCTCGAACGCGCCAATCTCGATACCATCCAGGTTTTCCTTGGGCTTCGACAATCCACCATAGCTAACATTGATGGTGAAATCGCCGCCGGTTTTTTCGTTCACCAGTTCAGCCAGTTTCTCAACATGCTCGGTAAATGCGCGGCGCTTACCCCAGACCGAGGCATTCCATTCGGTCGCGGCTGCTTCGGTGACAAACGCCACACTCAGGGCGGCAAAAGCCGCACCGCTCAACATCTTTTTCATAGTGGTATCTCCCTTAGTTGCGCCCCCTATCGGGATGCTTGATTGTGAAGCTAGCGCCAAGTCTAGAAGCTGCCAACCCCTGCGAGGAGAAGTGGTGTTATCGCCACCAGACTTCGAGATTAAAGTGAAGCTATCGGCCAAAGCCCCAGACACATGCCAATGAGCGCTGATGTCATTACAGCTATCTTACTGTTTTAAATTATATTTTACGCATAATTTCAGAGTTGTTTACAATATTAGTGCCGGAAATGAAATTTCTTTACAAAGAAATCCAAGGATTATGGCAATTTATTTATTTCTTTTCTGATCCCCGTATTATTCAACTTGGGGAGGAACCGGATCGACATTGCCTGATCGGCTGGCAAAATCGATCCCATGTAATCCAGTCCAGAGGGAGGAGCCTCAAAGATGACTACCGCTGCCCAGGCAGATGCCAAGACATATCCGCCATCCGCAGAAACTGTCGCCCGTGCGCATGTCGACGCCGACAAATACGCAGATATGTACGCTGCGTCGATCAACAACCCCGAAGCATTCTGGGATGAGCAAGGCAAGCGCGTTGACTGGATCAAGCCTTATACTCAGGTCAAAGACGTCAGCTATGATTTTGGTTCGGTTGGTATCAACTGGTATGCGGACGGCACGCTAAACGTCTCGGCCAACTGCCTTGATCGTCATTTGAATACGCGCGGCGATCAGACAGCGATCATCTGGGAACCGGATGATCCAAACGACGAAGCTCAGCACATTACCTACGCCGAACTGCACCGTCGCACCTGCCGCATGGCCAATATTCTCGAGTCGATGGGCGTGCGCAAAGGTGACCGCGTTGTAATCTATCTGCCGATGATCCCTGAAGCCGCCTATGCGATGCTGGCTTGTGCACGGATCGGAGCAATCCATTCGATTGTATTTGCTGGGTTTTCACCCGATGCGTTGGCAGCCCGAGTCAACGGATGTGATGCCAAGGTCGTCATCACTGCCGATGAGGCACCACGTGGTGGCCGCAAGACTCCGCTGAAGTCCAACGCAGACGCGGCCCTGCTGCACTGCAAAGACAGCGTGAAATGTCTGGTGGTCAAACGCACCGGTGGGCAGACCACTTGGATTGATGGCCGCGACTATGATTACAACGAAATGGCGCTTGAAGCGGATGACTATTGCGCACCCGCCGAGATGAATGCCGAAGATCCGCTGTTCATTCTCTATACTTCCGGTTCGACCGGTCAGCCCAAAGGTGTCGTCCATACGACCGGCGGTTATCTGGTCTATGCCGCGATGACGCATGAGATCACATTCGACTACCATGAAGGCGACGTCTACTGGTGCACCGCCGATGTCGGCTGGGTCACCGGTCACAGCTATATCGTCTACGGACCACTGGCCAACGGCGCGACCACACTGATGTTCGAAGGCGTGCCGACCTACCCGGATGCATCACGCTTCTGGCAGGTGTGCGAAAAGCACAAGGTGAACCAGTTCTACACCGCTCCGACGGCAATTCGCGCTCTGATGGGTCAGGGTACCGAGTTCGTCGAGAAATGCGACCTGAGCGATCTCCGGACGCTGGGCACAGTCGGCGAGCCGATCAACCCGGAAGCCTGGAACTGGTACAATGAAGTTGTTGGCAAAGGTAAATGCCCGATTGTTGACACCTGGTGGCAGACCGAAACCGGCGGTCACCTGATGACCCCCCTGCCCGGTGCGCATGCGATGAAGCCCGGCTCGGCGATGAAACCGTTCTTCGGCATCCAGCCGGTGGTTCTGGACCCGCAATCCGGTGTTGAGATCGAGGGAAATGGCGTTGAGGGTGTTCTGTGCATCAAAGACAGCTGGCCCGGTCAAATGCGCACTGTTTGGGGCGATCATGAGCGGTTCGAGAAGACCTATTTCTCGGACTACAAAGGCTACTACTTCACCGGCGATGGCTGCCGTCGCGATGAGGATGGCGATTACTGGATCACTGGCCGCGTCGATGATGTAATCAACGTCTCCGGCCACCGGATGGGCACGGCCGAGGTGGAAAGCGCGCTGGTCGCCCATGCCGCCGTCGCCGAGGCCGCCGTGGTTGGTTACCCCCATGAAATCAAAGGGCAAGGCATCTATTGCTATGTCACTTTGATGAATGACCGCGAGCCGTCGGATGAGCTGCTGAAAGAGCTGCGCACCTGGGTCCGGACCGAGATCGGCCCGATTGCCTCGCCTGACGTGATCCAGTGGGCCCCCGGCCTGCCCAAGACTCGCTCGGGCAAGATCATGCGCCGAATTCTGCGCAAGATTGCCGAGAACGACTTTGGTTCGCTTGGCGATACGTCGACCCTGGCCGATCCGTCAGTGGTCGAAGAACTGATCGAAAACCGGGCAAACAAGTGAGGATGTGATGGACGCTGCCACGACCATATCCCCCGCTGTTCTGATCCTTCTCGGCCCTCCGGGCGCCGGGAAGGGTACGCAGGCTCGTATGCTTGAAGAGAAGTTCGGGCTTGTACAACTCAGCACCGGTGATCTGCTGCGTGACGCGGTCGCCGCAGGTACCGAGGCTGGTAATGCTGCCAAAGCGGTCATGGAGGCGGGCGATCTTGTTAGCGACGGCATCGTCATCGCGATCCTTCGCGACCGCATGGCGGAACCGGACTGCGCCAAGGGCGTCATACTGGATGGTTTCCCCCGGACCACAGTCCAGGCCGAGGCTCTTGATGGTCTGCTCGCGTCTTCAGATCAGAAGATCAACGCGGCCATCAGCCTTGAAGTTGAAGACGCCGAGATGGTGACGCGGATTTCTGGCCGCTACACCTGCGCTGGATGCGGTGAGGGCTATCACGACACGTACAAGCAGCCCGTCGAAGACGGCAAATGCGACAAGTGCGGACACACAGAATTCAAACGCCGCGCCGACGACAATGCCGAGACGGTCGCGTCGCGTCTGGCGGCCTATCACGCGCAGACCGCACCGCTGATTGACTACTATCAAGCCCAAGGTGTGCTGAAAGGCATCGATGCCATGGGCCAGATCGACGACATCGCGCAAGACCTTCAAGGGATTGTCGGCGAGGTCATGAAATAAGGGGAGGAGATAAGCCCTAGGGCTTTGATCCTAAATCAGAATACTTCAATGGACCCGCCTTGGCGGACCAGAGAAGCTATGCCTGACGTCACGGGGCGTTTGGCACAACCGAGAAGCGGCCCACCGCACTGGAGGAGTTGGGCAATGGGCCGCCAATGAGGGAAGCGAAGGAGGAACCCGCGATGGCGGATCATTCAACAAACTCCGCGCAGACTGCCGAAGCCGACAAGGGCTATTGGCAGGCCAACCTGCGCCTCATCTACATCAGCCTCGCGATTTGGGCGCTGGTGTCGTTTGGATTCGGCATTCTGCTGCGTCCGCTGCTGTCCGGCATCGCCGTTGGCGGTACAGATCTGGGCTTTTGGTTCGCTCAGCAAGGATCGATCCTGGTCTTTCTGGTGCTGATCTTCAACTACGCCTGGCGCATGAACAAGCTCGACGCTGAGCACGGCGTGGACGAGGAGTAATCGGCATGGATCAGTTTACCATCAACCTGCTGTTTGTGGGCGCGTCTTTTGCGCTTTACATCGGCATCGCGATCTGGGCCCGTGCGGGTTCCACATCGGAATTCTATGCCGCCGGTCGCGGCGTTCACCCGGTCACCAACGGTATGGCGACAGCAGCGGACTGGATGTCTGCGGCCTCGTTCATCTCGATGGCGGGTCTGATTGCCTTTACCGGCTATGACAACTCGACCTTCCTGATGGGTTGGACCGGTGGTTACGTGCTGCTGGCTCTGCTGCTTGCTCCTTACCTGCGTAAGTTCGGCAAGTTCACCGTGTCGGAATTCATCGGCGACCGTTTCTACAGCCAGACCGCACGTATCGTGGCGGTTATCTGTCTGATCGTTGCGTCGGTGACCTACGTGATCGGTCAGATGACCGGTGTTGGCGTGGCCTTTGGCCGCTTCCTCGAAGTGTCCAACACTACAGGTCTGCTGATCGGCGCCGGCGTTGTGTTTGCCTACGCAGTGTTTGGTGGGATGAAGGGCGTGACCTACACTCAGGTCGCTCAGTACTGCGTGCTGATCACCGCTTATACCATCCCGGCCATCTTTATCTCGCTGCAGCTGACCGGCACGCCTGTTCCGGCGCTGGGTCTGTTTGGTGACACCGCCAGCGGTGAACCCCTGCTGACCAAGCTGGACGCCATCGTGACCGAGTTGGGCTTCAACGACTACACGGCCCACCACTCGAATACGCTTAACATGGTGCTGTTCACCCTGTCGCTGATGATCGGTACTGCGGGTCTGCCGCACGTCATCATGCGCTTCTTCACCGTTCCCAAAGTGTCTGACGCACGTTGGTCGGCAGGCTGGGCGCTGGTCTTCATCGCTCTGCTGTACCTGACGGCTCCTGCTGTTGGTGCAATGGCGCGCCTGAACATCACCGACATGATGTGGCCCAATGGTGGCATCGAAGGTGGCGCTGTTTCGGTTGAGGAAATCGACAATGATCCGCGTTACGACTGGATGGCCACTTGGCAGAAAACCGGTCTGCTGGATTGGGAAGACAAGAACGGCGACGGCAAGATCCAGTACTACAACGACAAATCCGAGGCGATGACTGCAATCGCCGAAGAAAAAGGCTGGGTCGGTAACGAGCTGACCAAGTTCAACCGCGACATCCTGGTTCTGGCCAATCCTGAGATTGCCAACTTGCCAGGTTGGGTGATTGGTCTGGTCGCTGCTGGTGGTCTTGCGGCTGCTCTGTCAACCGCTGCGGGCCTGCTGCTGGCGATCTCGTCGGCTGTGTCCCATGACCTTGTCAAAGGTGCAATCAACCCGTCGATCTCTGAAAAGGGTGAACTTCTGGCGGCACGGATTGCAATGGCTGTAGCCATCGTTGTTGCAACCTACCTGGGTCTCAACCCTCCGGGCTTTGCGGCACAAACCGTGGCCTTGGCCTTCGGTCTGGCGGCTGCCTCGATCTTCCCGGCGCTGATGATGGGGATCTTCTCGACCCGCATCAACAACACCGGCGCGGTTGCAGGTATG
Source organism: Ruegeria sp. AM5 (assembly GCF_056540645.1). NCBI lineage: Bacteria > Pseudomonadati > Pseudomonadota > Alphaproteobacteria > Rhodobacterales > Roseobacteraceae > Ruegeria > Ruegeria sp. AM5. The sequence goes on from NZ_JBQFXC010000001.1 coordinate 967,035, forward strand.
CTGGCTGGTCTGACCGTAACCCTGGTCTACATCTTCCTGCATAAGGGCTGGCTGTTCATTCCGGGCACCAACTCGTTCACCGATGCTGATCCGCTTCTGGGTCCGATCAAGTCGACCTCGTTCGGCGCCATCGGTGCGATGATCAACTTCGGCGTCGCCTACGTCGTTGCCGGTATGACCAAAGAGACTCCGCAGGAGATCAAAGATATGGTCGAAAGCATTCGCATTCCCCGTGGTGCGGGCGCAGCTCAGGATCACTGAGTGTGATGCGGTCGGCGGCTCTTGTCTTCGATCGCATCTTTCGACTTACTGTTCCCGCCCGGCACACCACCGGGCGGGATTTTTTATTCGGAACTCCGGAGAGCGTAAATGCCCCTGTCCCATGACGAAATCACCCGGTTTCTGAAGTCTGTACACCCCTATGACTCGTTGCCCCATGATGCTTTGGACGATCTGGCCAAGCAGATCGAAGTGCGCGAAGTCGATGCCGATGGCAGCATTTACCAGTTGGGCAACGCTCTGCCCGGCGTCTTTGTGATCTATGAAGGACAGGTAGAAATTACCGATGAGAACGGCGCTGTCGTTTCGCATCTGGGATTGCGCAATTCTTTTGGTGAGCGCGGATTGCTGAAGGACGGCAAAGCCGCCACACATGCGCGCGCGCACACGCCGTCAGTGTTGATCGTGTTGCCGCCAGACCTTGTGAAAAACCTGATCGAAGGTCACGATGTGGTGTCCAAGTTCTTTAATCGTTCACGCGGTGGGCGGAGCGGACCGCAAAGCCTGGCTACCAGTGCAATTGATGTGCTGATGGCTCGTGACCCTGCCACCTGCCCGCCCGATACTCCGGTTCAAAACGCCGCGCAGATCATGCGCGACCGCCATATCTCATCGCTTTGCGTGACCGAAGGGGACAGATTATTGGGTATCGCAACCCTCCGCGATATTTCCGGCAAATACGTCGCCGAGGCGATGCCCGCTGACACCGCGGTTTCGGCGATCATGACCGCCGATCCAATCATTCTTGCCCCGACAGATATCGGCTCGGACGTATTACACGTGATGATGGAACGTGGCATCGGTCATATTCCAGTTTCCGAGGCCGGTAAGCTGGTCGGAATCGTAACCCAAACCGACCTCACCCGCTATCAGGCGGTCAATTCTGCCGAGTTGGTAGGACGAATTGCTCGCGCCGACAGCCCGCAAGAGATGGCTCAAGTCACCGCTGAGATACCACAACTGCTGGTCCAACTCGTCGCGGGTGGCAACCGGCACGAGATCGTTACACGGCTGATCACCGACATCGCAGACACTGCGACGCGGCGGTTGCTGGCACTGGCTGAGGCTGAACTGGGTGCACCGCCAGTGCCCTACTTGTGGCTTGCTTGCGGCTCGCAAGGCCGGCAGGAACAGACCGGAGTTTCTGATCAGGACAATTGCCTGATGCTTGATGACAGTGTGGCAGACGGTGATATGGCCTACTTCGCTGCGCTGGCCAAATTCGTCTCAGACGGGCTGGATACCTGCGGTTATTTCTATTGCCCCGGTGACATGATGGCGACCAACCCTCGCTGGTGCCAGCCCGTGCGTGTCTGGCGCGAGTATTTCAATGGCTGGATTGCCAAACCCAACCCCGAGGCGCAAATGCTGGCCTCGGTGATGTTTGACCTGCGGCCCATCGGAGGGTCCTTCGATCTGTTCACCGACCTGCAGGCCGATACGCTGGCGGCAGCCAATGCGAATTCGATCTTTGTCGCGCATATGATTTCGAACTCACTGAAACACACGCCTCCTCTGGGCCTGCTGCGTGGATTCGCCACCATACGTTCGGGTGAGCATCGCAATACGCTCGACCTCAAGCATAATGGCGTGGTGCCTGTCGTGGATCTGGCACGCATCTACAGCCTGCAGGGACAATTAACCGAAGCGAACACCCGCGCCCGTCTTAGCGCCGCCGAGGCTGCGGGTGTGCTCAGCGCGTCTGGCGCACGCGATTTACTGGACGCATATGACCTGATCGCTGAGACCCGATTGGAACATCAAGTGCGTCTGGTCAAATCCGGGGATGCACCGGACAATTACCTGCCGCCCGCTGAATTGTCGGACTTTGAGCGAAGTCATCTCCGCGATGCCTTTGTCGTGGTAAAAACCATGCAATCAGCGGTTGGCCATGGCAAAGGAATGCTGGGTTAAGAAACTGGAAATGAACGGAGAAATCACATGTTTCTGGAACTGATCGGCACGATTTTTGCAGGCTTTGCCTTTGCGGGTGTCGTGATGGTGGTGAACAAGCTGACCGGGGGCCGCTTGCCCAAATGGGCCGCGCCGGTTGCGGCAGGTGCGGGGATGATCGGTATGACGATTACCAGCGAGTATTCTTGGTATGACCGTACGCGCGACCAACTGCCCGACAGCCTCACCATCGTGCAGGAGGTGGAAAGCCGCGCCTTTTATCGCCCTTGGACGTACGCCGTGCCCTTTGTCGACCGCTTTGCTGCGATCGACGCCACATCGGTACGCACCAATGCCAATTTGCCGGACGAGCGTCTGGTCGATCTTTACTTTTTTGGTCGCTGGGCACCGGTCTCGAAGATGCCGGTCGCTGTAAACTGCGCCGAAAACAGCCGCGCCAACTTGGCAGACGGGGCCGAATTCGCCGATGACGGACGTTTGCTGAACGCCAGCTGGATCAAGATCGACGCTGAAGATCCGGTAATCGAGGCAACCTGCGGGGTCTGACTATGTTGAACCATCTGAGCCTGCGCCTGAGGGTGTTCCTGTTCTTCTTATTACTTGCGGCAGGAGGGCTGATCATCAGCACCCTGGCTTTGTGGGTCGGTTATCAGAGGGCAAGTGATCCCGCCCTTATGGATGCGTTCATCTTCGCAGAGATACTGATCGCTTTGGGAATGTTGGCGCTAGTTGCCGGAGTCTGGCTTCTTTTTGATGATAACGTTGCAAAACCGATCGAGCGGCTCTCGGCCCAACTCCGGGCGCGCGCACACGCCGGGGTCAGCACGGATCTGGACCTTCAGGCGGCGCGCTATTTGGGCGATCTGGCCCCCGCCGCCGCTGGACTGGCCGAACAACTGGCTGCCAACGCCATGACCACGGCTGAGGCCGTGGCTGCGGAAACGGCCCATCTGGCCTCGGAAAAACAGCGTCTCACCGCGCTCCTGACCGAGATTCCGGTTGCCATGCTTTTGGCCGGACCGAAGCATCAGATCGTACTATATGACGCGCAGGCGGCTGAGGTTCTGGCACAGATCGCACATCCCCGGTTGAACGCGTCGCTGTTTGACTATCTCGAAGCGACGGGCCTGACGGATTCTTATGCGAAGCTGGTCAAGACCGGGAAAGACGTCCATTGCACGCTGACCAGTGTTGATGGGCGGCAATCCTATTCGGCCCGTATGAAACCCTTGGGCGATGCCCCTGGTTACATGCTGGTTTTCGATGACAGTGCTGCGCAGATCGATCCCGACGCGGCCCGCCCGCTGGTTTACGATTTCGAACTTCTCGACACACCCGGTGACGACGCGTTTGAAGATAGACCCCTGTTGGACCTCTGCTTCGTAGTCTTTGACACCGAAACCACGGGCCTGCTCCCGCATAAGGATGAGATCGTACAGATCGGTGCGGTGCGCGTCGTAAAGGGTAAGATCGTCGAAGGCGAACGGCTGGATACTCTGGTCGATCCCGGCATCCCGATCCCCCCGGCATCGACCAAGGTGCATAAGGTCAGCGACAGGATGGTTCAGGGTGCGCCTGACATTGGCGAGGCCGGTCGAAGCTTTCACCAATTCGCTCGTGATGCGGTCATTGTTGCCCACAATGCACCATTCGACATGGCTTTCCTGCGCCGCCATGCCGAGCGTATGGGGGTGGAATGGAGCCACCCCATTCTGGACACGGTCCTGCTGTCGGCGGTGCTGTTCGGGGCAAGCGAAACGCATACGCTGGACGCGGTCTGCGAACGGCTTGGCATAACAATTCCCGAAGCCCTGCGTCACACGGCCTTGGGTGATGCCGTCGCGACCGCCGAAGTGCTGGTTCGGATGCTACCGATGCTTACGGCCCGTAATTTGGTGACCTTTGGCGACGTCATCACCGAGACTCGCAAACACGGACGGTTGCTTGAAGACCTGAACTGACCAGAAATTGCTAAAACCACCGCAGCTTTCCGTAGACAATTCTGGCGTCGCGTGGCACCTGAGACAGGCCCATGTACGAGCGCGCGATGACTGAAAAGACCTTCATTCCCAGCCCCGAGCAAAGCCTTGCCTTTCGCGAGGCCCTGAGCTGTTTCGGCACCGGCGTCACCGTTGTGACCACAAATACCTCCGAGGGCCCTGCAGCAATCACGGTGAACTCATTTGCGTCTGTATCGCTGGACCCGCCGCTGGTCCTGTGGTGTCTAGATCGGGATTCGAACCGGTACGACGCGTTCCACAACTGCGAATATTATGCGATCCATGTAATGGCGCAGGACCAGCACGACCAAGCATTGCAATTCGCGCGAAACGGGTTCGATTTTTCCCATGCGGATTGGCAGGAGGATGACGCCGGGCGCCCCCGACTTGCAGAATGCCTCGCCCGCTTCGATTGCCGCCTGTCGGCCCGTCATGAGGCAGGTGACCACCTGATCCTTGTTGGTCATGTTGAACAGGTCATGCATCGCCCAGGTCAGGGGCTGATCTTCAAGCGCGGACAATTCGGCGGCTTCGCCGATCTGATCTAATCGTCCAGCGAGCCGTGGACGGCCAACGCTTCAAGTTGCGTCTCTTGCGGGGTGATCACTCGGAATGCCTCGTGCACCCCAGCCCCCGTCAGCTCTCGGGCGACGGTCAGCAATGTGTTCGGGGCATGATCTTCGCACAGCTCGGACATATGTGAGACTTCGGCCTGCGCCACTTCTAACGCGGCTTCAACCGAAGGCGCGCCGTAGAATTGCACGAAATGCTCGGCCAGATATTGCGTGATCTGGTCAATCTCGGCCTGCTCGACTTGTGTGACGGCAACAAATGTAACGCGCCCGAAGGTTTCAAGCCCCAGCCATCCATTGGCAAAGGCCTGACGCGCCTTGCCTTCCAGATCAGCCTCACTCCAGTTCGAAAACTCGAATCCGCCCGAGATGCACCATTCACCGGTTCTTGCGGGTGAATGAAACACGTTCATATCGCTTTCATCAAAATGGATAGCACGGGCGAGTTTCATCTGGCGGTCTCCAATAATTCTGTCAGCGGGCGTATATGTGTGTTCGCGCCGTCGCGGATCAGCATACCGAAGCGCTCATCGGTGCCCAGAAAGACACCCCCTTCTCCAATAGGTTCTCCGACACCGCGCAGCAGCCCCATCCACTCAGCGTGAAGCAGCGCGTTACCGTCCTCGTTCCAGCGGTTCAACCAGGTCAACATGTGACGCGACCAGCTCTCGACCAACTGCGTCGCAGAAACCTCGGCGCATCCTTCATCATAGAGCGAGGTAACATCCGGTGTTTCCCCCGGTGCATCGCTGGTTTGAAGCAAGGCCAGTTCCCAACCAACGATCAGCCAATCGGGAACCTCATCCACCTCGGCAGACGAGGCTGAGACTTTTATTGTCCCACATTTTGCACCGTTTACACAGATCAGCCCATCCCAACCAAAGTGCACCGCGACCTCGGGCGGGGCCAGCGCGCCCAGCGCATTCTGGAACCCAACAACACAAAGCGGCAGCATCGCCATAGCATCCTGCAACGGAACCTCGGGCGCGAATACAATCGCAACGCGCAGACGATCCGCCTGAATATTGTGGACCACAGTTCCCGCGTCACAGCCCAGCGCTGCCATCGCCTGGGCACGCTCGAACGGGTCTTCGCCAGCCTTGGCAGGTTGCCCTTTGAGCAATGGGGGAAAGACCGGCTGGGTCACGCGTTGCCCTTGGTAATCATGTCGCGGGCGATCTTGCGGAAGGCTTCGGCTTGCGGGCTGTCAGGTTTGCTGACAACGATGGGGGCACCCCCGTCGGCGGCAACTCGGATATCCAGATGCAGCGGAATTTCCCCTAGCAATGGCACGCCCAGCGCCTCGGCTTCTGAGGCAACACCGCCATGGCCAAAGACATGTTCTTCGTGTCCGCAATTCGAGCAAATATGCGTCGACATATTTTCGATCATCCCAACAATGGGCGTCTTGAGCTGGTTGAACATATCGATCCCCTTGCGGGCGTCGATCAAAGCCACATCCTGTGGGGTTGAGACGACAATGGCTCCATCCACCTGAAACTTTTGGCTCAGCGTCAGTTGCACATCGCCGGTTCCGGGGGGCAGATCAACGATCAACACATCCAATGCGCCCCATTGCACCTGACTCATCATCTGCTGCAAGGCGCCCATCAGCATGGGGCCGCGCCAGACAACCGCCTGCCCTTCGTTGGTCATTAACCCCATCGACATCATGGTGACACCGTGATTGCGCAGCGGCAGGATCGTCTTGCCATCTGGGCTGGCCGGTCGCCCCGACACACCCAGCATCCGGGGTTGTGAAGGGCCATATACGTCTGCGTCCAACAGGCCTACGCGACGGCCTTCAGCAGCCAGCGCACAGGCAAGGTTGGCCGACACGGTGGACTTGCCCACGCCACCCTTGCCCGACGCAACCGCGATGATCCGGTCCACACCGGGAACGGCCTGCGGTCCGGTTTGTGAGGGCTTGGGCTTGGGCTTCAAATCAGGCGGTGCCTTGTCCGAATGCGCGGTCAACATTGCCGAGACCTTTGAAACACCATCAACCATCTGCGCCGCCTGTTCGGCTGTGGCGCGAACGGGCTCCATCTTCTCGGCCTGTTTGGGATCGATCTCCAGCACAAACCGAACGGTATCGCCTTCAACATTCAATGCACGCACGATACCCGCGCTCACAATATCCTGACCAGAAACCGGATCGGTAATCTTCTTCAAGTTCGCTAGAACTGCATCACGGATGCTCATGCCGTATTCCCCTTGATCCGCCCCACGCTGGGCGCCTTGCGTATCGACAGAATATAGTCGCCGCTCATTGCATGTGTCTCCGTCTCATTTTGTACATTTGACGCATCGGGTCAGCCGCCGTTAGGCTTAACCATGCGCTTTGTCCTGTTGTGCCTGAGCCTGACGCTCACCGCCACCCCCTCTTGGTCGCAAGAGGCATTGGGCCTTGCCGCCCCGGATGAGGTGACAAACTCAGGTCTTTTGCAACATATTCTTCCGCGCTTTTCTCTCAAGACCGGAATACGTGTTGTTGCGGATGAAAGCGGCGTCATGTCACTGGCCCCGAGTTCGCCCGGCGATCCGGTCTTTGCCCGTGACGGGGTGGTCTATCATCTAAGAATCGACGACAGCGCCAAGCAGGTAAGGTTTCGTGAATGGCTACTTTCCGACATTGGCAGACGGACGGTTGAAAACTTCATCCCCGACGAGGGCACGCCCTTTAGCGCAAGTTTCGAAACTGCCACTGTTACCAAAGAGGTCGTGGTCGACGGAAACGCGCTGCTTGGCGAAGATCTGTCGATGACCCATTGTGGCCGGTGCCACGTAATTGGCCCAAAGAATCGGATGAACGGGCTGGGTTCGACCCCGTCTTTCGCAGTGCTGCGCGCAATGCCCGACTGGTCGGAACGGTTTCAGGCGTTCTTTGCCCTGAACCCACACCCAGCTTTCACGCAGATCGAGGGCGTCACCGAACCTTTCCCGCCCGAGCGTCCCTCGCCGATCCATCCGGTCGAGATGAGCCTGGATGACCTCGAAGCAATTCTGGCTTTCGTGACCGCCATGCGCGCCGCCGATCTGGGCGCGCCACTGCAACTTCAGTGATCCTTGCGCTTTGAAAGGTAATCATCCGTTGTGACAACCCGTGGTCTGGGGGCGGATTGAAATGGATTGTCAGCGCTATGGAACTGGGCGTTCACCCGGCAATTGTCGCACATCTGGATCATCCGCGCCTGATCCGAGGTCGCGAACATCGGATGTGTGCCCGACAACTTTTCCATGATCCGCTCAACCGTTGATTTAACGCCAAACGCTGCGCCGCATTCGACGCATTCAAAGGGTTCCTCTTCATTCAGCACCTGTTGTGACAGCGCTTGGTCGCTCAGATCAAGCTGGGGCACTAGTGTGATCGCCTGTTCTGGGCAGATCGTTCGGCAAATCCCGCATTGCAGGCAGGCGTCCTGCTGGAAGTTCAACTGCGGCTTGTCCGGGTTATCGATCAGCGCCCCCGATGGGCAAAGGGACACGCAACTCAGGCACAATGTACAGGTGTCGGTATTCACTGTAATCGCGCCATAAGGCGCGCCCTCGGGCAGGGCCAGCGGCACCTCGACCTCCGGGTTCAAAGCTTGAGCCGCCAGACGCGCTATTTGACGACGATTACCCAGTGGAAGCACCGGATCAGCCAATGGCTGCGGAACATTCTGCGCATAAAGCAGATCTGCCAGCGCATCCGGGTCGGTTTCATCAATCAGAATCAGCGCGTCGTGCATTGCGATAGCCCGAGCCAGCTCTAATTCAAGATCAAGCGCGTCCCGTTCGGTCTTAGGGCTAATCAGGATATCGGCGCGCGCAAAGCCATGCGCCAGCGCTGCGAGCATCTCGGCATGTCCAAAGCCCGAAACCACATTCAGCTCCAGCGGAATGACATCCGCTGGCAGTCCCCGTCCAAACCGGGCCGCCATCCGGATCATCTGCGCCCCATGGGCGTCGTGCACCAGTAATCGCGGTGCAACGCCGCCCGCGCGCCGGAAGGTCCGGGCCAGTATGTGCATCCGCGACAATACCGCCGAGACCGGAGGATCTTCATATGTGATAGCAGTCGACGGGCACAACGCCGAACACTCACCGCACCCAGCGCAAATCATCGGATCAATGGCTACATGATCGCCAGCCGGTGTGATCGCACCGGTCGGGCAGACGTCCAGACAGTTTGAACACCCCGTTTGTTCCGCTCGCGAATGGGCGCAAAGCGTCTCATCCAATCGGACATAGAGCGGTTTTTCAAAGGTCCCGACCAGTTGCACCGCTTCAAAAGCAAGACGCGCGACGGCCACCGCATCGCGGGGATCAGCGCGCAAGTACCCCTCGCGCTTTTCGGGGGCATTTACCAAAGGTGTTGCTCCGGTCAGATCAACGACAATGTCGCAACGCGACGTTGCACCGTCACGGGGTGTGCTCCAACCAAATTCTCCGCGTCCACCGGGCTCTAGTTGCTGCACCTGATCCAGATGCCAAACAAATCCGCCCAGCGCGCCGGTCAGTCTGCGTATTCGTGCGCGCGCTACGTCATAGTTGCGGCTTAGCGGTTCTGCATCGTCAACCACAATTACAGTCACTGCCAACACAGCGGACAGCTGTTCGGCCAACGGAAAGACAACCTCTCCGGGCCCCACAATACAGCAGGTACCTTCACTGATGACATCGAAACTTGGAGTCACTGGCTGCGGCAGTAATGCCTCAGCCGCGAGCGCAGCCATTTTGGGGGTTGCATCGGTCCCCTGTTCGGACCAGCCAGCTCGGTCGCGCAGATCGACAAATCCGGGGGCTTCAACACCCAGTTCCTCGGCAAGCTCGCTAAAAACTGCACCTTCCTGAGCGCAAGCAAACACCACCTGCTCATCGCCCGTCATCAACTCGGCGGCAGTTTGAATCTGGCGCGTACAAAGGGCGGTATGCACCTTCGAGCACTCCGTATCGCAGGCTGCAGAAATACCATCTGCGTTCAGGGACTGCGTCCCCTCGCAATCACACAATATGAGCTTGCTGGCCATTTCCCCTCCCGACGCTGCGTTCTGCCCCATCAGCAGCTTAGACCCAATCCGCGCCGAGGCAATGCGAAGCATCAGAGAAAATCCCGATATGTGCATTATTTTTCATCACAAATCGCCATCAAAACCTGAAGTTGGAAATAAACTCTAAGTGAATGTCTCATATTAGGCGAAACTAGACTTGGCAGGTCGCCAATTTATGTAACATAGTACATCAATGGAAGGCAGGGGAGAGCCTTCCGGGGAGGAGCCAGTGGCCAAGGCCGCAAGCCGGACTGAAATGACAATTGGCGTCGTCGTGCGCAGAACACCCGGGGTGACACGCTGGGCGCGTTGGAACTGGCGCGCGGTCGCTGTTTTGCCAGGTGCAGGGCCTGCCGACTGGCAAGAGTTGCGACGTGAAGGTGAGGCCATCGAATACCATGCAGCCACCCTGCCCCTCGCCCTCTGGGCCGATGAAACCGAAGCCTACATGGTCAACCTGTCGGACGGTCAACCTTCGCTGTACCTGGTTTTGCGGGATGAGCTGAAAGGCGAAACACCCCTGAATGCCGTATTGATCACCGCCTCACCGTTCGAGGGTCAGGATTATGCGGATACCGGCGAAGAGATCGTTGAGAAGATTCCGATGACCGAAGGGTTGATTGCATGGCTCCGCGATTTCACCCTGCAGCATCATCAGGACGAGGTGTTCATAAAACGTAAACGGGACAAGAAACGCACCGATCTGGTGGAAGACGGCAAGGGCGATGCACGAATCCGGCAGGATTCAGATGTCTACCGGGCTCCGCGTCGGGTGCTGCAATGACCCAGACCCGCGATTTCTGGTCCCGCCGCAAGGCCGCCGTTCAGGCCGAGACCGAAGCAGAAGCTCTGGCCGCAGAGGAACAGATCATCACAACGCGGCAAGCTGAGCTGGAGGAAAAAAGCGACGCTGAAATTCTGGCCGAGTTTGATCTGCCCGATCCCGATACACTGGAAGCCGGCGATGATGTCTCGGGCTTCATGGCCAAAGCTGTACCTGACCGTCTGCGCCGCCGCGCCTTGCGGCGCCTATGGCGGTTGAATCCTGTTCTGGCCAATGTCGACGGGCTGGTCGATTACGGCGAGGATTATACCGATGCGGCCTGCGTGATTGAGAACATCCAGACCGCGTATCAGGTTGGCAAGGGTATGTTGGCGCATGTCGAAGCGCTCGCTGCCGAGGCAGAAGTGTCCGAAGCAGAAACAGAAGCTGACATGCCCGAGGCGATCGAGTCAGGTGAAGAACCGATCAACGCCGTCGAACCAGAACCGGAAGCCCCACAGATGGTTGAAATGGAAGAGCCAGAGGAAATCGAACTCACCCCTGCTCCACGCCGTATGAAATTCGAATTCGAAGGATAACTCTATGACCGCAGACAACGCGCAAACATTGGATATCTCAACTGAGGATCGTCTGCGTGCGGATTTCTATAATTTTCTTGGCCTGCTATTGGCCGGTCCACCCGATCAGTTGCTTTTGGATCAGTTGGCCGGGCTAAGCGGTGATGACTCGGATCTAGGTCAGGCCATTCAGGCAATGGCACGGGTGACCAAGGTGACCAAGCCTGCCGCCGCAGAGCGCGAATTCAACGCACTTTTCATCGGATTGGGCCGAGGCGAACTGCTGCCTTATGCCTCTTTCTACCTGACGGGATTTCTGAACGAAAAACCCCTGGCGCAGCTGCGCAATGACATGGCCGCGCGGGGCATCACCCGGGCGCAGAATGTATATGAACCCGAAGACAACATCGCCTCGCTAATGGAAATGATGGCGGGCATGATCGTCGGTCGGTTCGGCGCGCCCGCCACGCTGGAAGATCAAAAGGCGTTCTGGAGCAAACATATTGGGCCCTGGGCCGCGCATTTCTATTCGGATTTGGAAGGTGCCGAGAACTCGGTTCTCTACGCCTCGGTCGGCACGGCTGGTCGGGTGTTCATGGAGATCGAACGTGAAGCCTTTCGAATGACGGCGGCCTAGCCCGCCACTCGCCGGTGCCTTTAGGCACCAAACCGCAATTGGGACAGGAGGAGCCCATGAGCAAGACCAAGGAAGAAGGCGCAACCCGCCGCGACTTCCTGAAACTGGCCGGAACCGCAGCGCCCGCTGCTGTAGCCGCCGCCAGCCTGTCTGGGAAAGCCGAAGCAGCCGAACTGCCGACGGACGAAACCCGGATGCAGGACACCGCGCATACGCGCGCATACCTCGACAGCGCCCGGTTCTGACCCGGACGTAGTCATACCCGACAGACGGTTGCGATTGGCCCTGACGTCGGTTTCGCGAAGTACCAAGCCAGCCATGGGTTACATGGCCAGCAAGGGAGGAAAGAAATGCTTAGGAAAAAGACCAACGGGGTTGCGAGACGCCCCCAGCGGACAAGTATCCTGTCCCAGGTCGGCGAGAAAACCGTCGATCGCCGCGCATTCTTGCGTGGCTCGGGCCTGACGATCGGAGGCCTTGCCGCGATCAGCGCCACGGGTGGAACCGTGACGCCCGCCAGTGCCCAGACAGCGGCAAACACCGCCGTTGAGAATATCAAATCCGTATGCACTCACTGCTCGGTCGGCTGCACGGTCGTTGCCGAGGTACAGAACGGAGTCTGGATCGGGCAAGAACCTGGCTGGGACAGCCCATTCAATCTGGGTGCACACTGCGCCAAGGGGGCCTCGGTCCGCGAGCACGCCCATGGCGAGCGCCGCCTGAAATATCCGATGAAAAAGGAAGGTGGCGAGTGGAAGCGCATCAGCTGGGAAGAGGCGATCAACGAGATCGGCGATGGCATGATGAGCATCCGCGAAGAATCCGGGCCGGACAGCGTGTACTGGCTGGGGTCTGCGAAGCACAATAACGAACAGGCCTATCTGTTCCGCAAGTTCGCCGCCTACTGGGGCACGAACAACGTGGACCATCAGGCCCGTATCTGCCACTCGACCACTGTTGCGGGTGTTGCGAATACATGGGGCTACGGCGCCATGACCAATTCGTACAACGACATGCACAACAGCCGGGCCATCTTCATCATCGGTGGTAACCCGGCCGAGGCGCACCCCGTCTCGCTGCTGCATATCCTGCGCGCGAAAGAGCAGAACAATGCGCCTTTAATCGTCTGCGACCCGCGCTTTACGCGCACCGCGGCCCATGCGGATGAATATGTCCGCTTCCGCCCCGGTACGGACGTCGCTCTGATCTGGGGTATCCTGTGGCACATCTTCGACAACGGCTGGGAGGACAAAGAGTTCATCCGCACCCGTGTCTGGGGCATGGACCAGATCCGCGAAGAGGTTGCCAAGTGGAACCCGGATGAGGTTGAGCGCGTCACCGGTACGCCCGGCTCGCAGCTGCGCCGCGTCGCACGGACCATGGTGAACAACCGCCCCGGTACCGTTGTATGGTGCATGGGTGGTACGCAGCACACCAACGGCAACAACAACACTCGCGCCTACTGCGTGCTTCAGCTTGCGCTTGGCAACATGGGCACCTCGGGTGGTGGCACCAACATCTTCCGCGGCCATGACAACGTGCAAGGCGCGACAGACCTTGGTGTTCTGTCCCATACCCTGCCCGGCTACTATGGCTTGTCAAAAGGCGCATGGGGTCACTGGGCCCGTGTCTGGGGTGAAGAGCCCGAGTGGCTTGCAGGCCAGTTCGCCACGATCAAAGACAAGGAAGGCAAGGATAAACCGCTGCAGAATGAGCGCGGCATCCCGGTCTCCCGCTGGATCGACGGTGTTCTCGAAGATCCGGCCAACATGGATCAGGACAACAACGTCCGCGCCATGGTTCTGTGGGGCCACGCGCCCAACTCGCAGACCCGGATGACGGAAATGAAGACGGCGATGGAGAAGCTGGACATGCTGGTCGTGATCGACCCGTATCCCACCGTCTCGGCCGTGCTGCATGACCGCACCGATGGCGTCTATCTGCTGCCCGCCTGTACGCAGTTCGAAACCCGTGGCTCGGTCACGGCCTCGAACCGATCGCTGCAGTGGCGGGACCGCGTGGTCGAACCTCTGTTCGAAAGCCTGCCGGACGAGGTCATCATGGCCAAGTTCGCCAACAAATTTGGCTGGGCGGATCGGTTCTTCCGCAATATCGAGATGGAAGATCCCGAAACCCCGAATGTTGAAAGCATCACGCGTGAGTTCAACAGCGGCCTTTGGACAATTGGCTATACCGGTCAGTCGCCGGAGCGTCTGAAAAGCCATATGGCCAACCAGCACACGTTCGACAGAACCACGCTGCAAGCCATTGGTGGCCCCAACGACGGCGAGTATTACGGTCTGCCCTGGCCCTGCTGGGGAACGGCTGAGATGGGTCATACGGGGACACCAAACCTGTATGATATGTCCAAACCGGTGGCCGAAGGCGGCCTGACCTTCCGCGCCCGTTTCGGAGTGGAACGTGACGGCGACAACCTGCTGGCCGAAGGGGTCTATAGCGTTGGTTCGGAAATTCAGGATGGTTATCCGGAATTCACGATGCAGATGCTGATGGACCTTGGCTGGGACGGTGATCTGACGGCTGAGGAACGTGCGGCCATCGACGCCGTTGCGGGACCAGAGACCAACTGGAAAACCGACCTTAGCGGCGGTATCCAACGGGTCGCGATTGCCCATGGCTGTGCGCCCTTCGGGAACGCAAAGGCACGCGCGGTCGTATGGACCTTCCCGGATCCGATCCCACTGCACCGCGAGCCGCTCTATACAAACCGGCGCGATCTGGTGGAGGACTATCCAACCTACGATGACCGTCAGGCCTATCGTCTACCTACCCTTTATGCGTCGATCCAAAAGAACGACTTTTCAAAGGATTACCCGATAATCCTCACGTCTGGTCGTCTGGTCGAGTATGAGGGTGGCGGCGATGAGACGCGGTCGAACCCGTGGCTGGCTGAACTCCAGCAGGACATGTTCGTCGAGATCAATCCGCGCGATGCCAACAACCTTGGTATTCGGGACGGATCACAGGTCTGGGTCGAAGGTCCTGAGGGCGGCAAGGTCAAGGTGATGGCGATGCTGACTAACAGAGTCGGCGCCGGTGTCGCCTTCATGCCCTTCCACTTTGGCGGCCATTTCCAGGGCGAAGACCAGCGGCACAAGTATCCTGCTGGTGCAGACCCCTATGTGCTGGGTGAAAGTACCAACACCGCCCAGACCTATGGCTATGATTCAGTGACCCAGATGCAAGAGACCAAAGCGACTCTCTGCAAAATCTGGTCAGCGTAAGGAGGACGATAATGGCTAGAGCAAAGTTTCTCTGCGACGCTGAACGCTGCATCGAGTGTAATGCCTGCGTAACCGCGTGTAAGAACGAGCACGAGGTGCCGTGGGGCATCAACCGCCGCAGGGTGGTGACGATCAATGACGGCAATCCGGGTGAACGCTCGATCTCGGTGGCCTGTATGCATTGTTCGGATGCGCCCTGTATGGCGGTGTGCCCGGTCGACTGCTTCTATCAGAACGAAGAAGGGGTCGTCCTGCACTCCAAGGACCTGTGCATTGGCTGCGGCTATTGCTTCTATGCGTGCCCCTTCGGCGCGCCGCAATACCCGCAGGCGGGCAACTTCGGATCGCGCGGCAAGATGGACAAATGTACCTTCTGTGCTGGCGGCCCCGAGGAAACGCACTCGACCGCAGAGTTCGCCAAATACGGTCGCAACCGGATCGCAGAGGGCAAATTGCCCATCTGCGCCGAGATGTGTTCTACCAAGGCCCTGCTCGCCGGCGATGGCGATGTGGTCTCGGCTATTTACCGCGAGCGTGTCGTCGCGCGCGGATTTGGTTCGGGCGCTTGGGGTTGGGGCACGGCCTACGATCAGAAAGACGGCTGACCCCGTCTACCAAAGCAAAACGGATGACCCGCAGATGTGGGTCATCCTGCATTGGATTTTTATTGAGGTTCCGATGTTGCGCTTATTCATCGCTTTCCTGCTTTCGCTAACGCTGACCCAAGTTGCGGGCGCTCAAACCAGTGAGGGGGCCGCCCCTGCGGATTCGACCGACCGGTCTACAACCGGCGGCGCAACCACGCTTGAGGACATTCTGGCCCGCCAGCGTGGCGAGAAGGTCGACAACAGCTACAGGTCTGAAAACACCGGTCAGGGCAATGTTGAAGGCCTGCTGGGACAGTTCGGCACCCATGGTGTTGCCTCTGACAGTGACGTCTACCGCGCGCTGCGTTACGGATCTGCGGACGTCACCGTTTCATCCCAGGGACCTGCGGACAGCGTGCTGATTCAAGACGGCGGCATGTGGTGGTTGAACTTCCGAACTGGCCCGTTGCGTGAATATGGAACCTACATTCTGGGCGGAATGCTTGCGATCATTGTGCTATTCTTTCTGATCCGAGGAAAAATCCGCATCGACGGAGAAAAAACCGGCCGCACGGTCCTTCGTTTCAACAGTTTCGAACGTTTCGGTCACTGGCTCTTTGCCGGGTCGTTCCTTGTGCTCGGCATTACAGGCCTGCTGACCCTTTATGGCCGCGATTTCTTGATCCCGGTCTTTGGCAAAGAAGGGTTCGCCACTATCGCGCAAGGGTGCAAGTGGCTTCACAACAACCTCGCATGGGCCTTCATGTTGGGTCTAATAATCATCACCATAAACTGGATTGCCCATAACATCCCCAACAAGACCGACCTGAAATGGTTGGCCGCCGGGGGGGGCTTGTTCACCAAAGACAGCCATCCACCAGCCAAGAAATTCAATGCGGGTCAAAAGATAATCTTCTGGGCTTGCATTCTACTGGGTGTCTCTATCAGCCTGTCAGGCCTGTCGCTGCTATTCCCGTTCGAGCTGCCGATGTTCGCCAAAACCTTCTCAATCGCCAATTCGACAGGTATTCCGCAGGCGTTGGGTCTGAACCTGCCAGTGCAGATGTCACCGCAGGAAGAGATGCAATATGCCCAAGTTTGGCATGTCATGGTCGCCTACGTGTTCATCGCCATCATCATCGCCCATATCTACCTTGGCTCGGTGGGCATGGAGGGTGCGTTTGACGCCATGGGCACCGGTGAAGTCGAAGAACAATGGGCACGCGAGCACCACTCGCTGTGGCTGGAAGAGGTGCAAGAAAAAGAGGCCGGCAAGGCAGCGGCCTCACCTGCAGAATAGATGCGCTGGCTCGCTCTTGCGCTTGTTTTGACCCCCCTGCCCGCCTGGTCCGAGTTTTTCACGCTCAAAGGCCATGGCGGGCCGATCATGGGGATCGCTTCGGCGCCGGATGGGCGCATCGCAACGGCCAGTTTCGACAATTCGGTCGGTCTGTGGACCGGACAGACACCGGAATGGCTGGAGGGGCACGAAGCGGCAGTGAACTCGGTCGTTTTCAATGGCACTGCAATCTATTCTGCCGGGGATGACTTCACACTCCGCCGCTGGCCCGGCGGCGATGTAGTCGGGCAGCACAAAGGCAAGATTATCGGCATTGCAGCGTCGAAAACTCATATCGCGACGGCCAGCTGGGATGGCACCATCGGCCTGTGGCCGGTGGACGGGTCCGAGCCGACCCTGCTTGGGCCAATCGGCAGCGGGGTGAATGCAGTTGTTTTTACGCCGGACGGAAAGCAGCTATATTCGGCAGGTGTCGACGGAGCGTTGCGTATCTGGGATGTCGCCAGCGGTCAGGAAACAAATCGCCTGATCGAGCATGGTTTTGGCATCAATGAATTGGTCCTGAACGCACAAGACAACTGGATCGCCTACGGTACCGTCGATGGAGTGACACGCATCCTGAGCCTCACCACCGAAGAAGAACATGACTTTACGTTGGATCGGCGCCCGATCCTCGCCATGGCATTGAGCCCCGATCGCAAGCTGTTGGCTGTCGGCGATGGTGAGGGCTTTATAATGGTCATCGACACGGCTGAATGGCGCATTGCACAAGATTTCCGTGCCACCTTGCGCGGTCCGGTTTGGGCGCTCGCTTTTTCTGCCGATGGTCAAAATCTTCACGCAGGCGGCATTGATGAGGCAATGTACAGCTGGCCCGTTTCAGCACTGGGCGATCGCGAACAGATGGCCGCTGCCGAACCCAGCTTTCTGAAAGACCCAAGCGAGATGGGCAACGGAGAACGGCAATTTGCGCGCAAATGTTCGATCTGTCACAGCCTGACGCCGGATGGGGGTCGACGTGCAGGCCCTACCTTGCACGACATCTTTGGGCGGAAAGCGGGCACATTGCCCGGTTATTTGTACTCGGATACGCTGCAAGACTCTGATATTATTTGGAATGAAGAGACAATAAATGCTCTTTTCGACGAAGGCCCGGACCACTACATTCCGGGGTCAAAGATGCCAATGCAGCGGATCACGCAAGCACAGGACCGGTTAGATCTGGTCGCGTTCCTGCGCAGCGCCACCGCACCGCAGGATTGAGCCGGAGGAGAACATGAAAGCCTTTCTGACCGCCGTCGCCGCGATGGTCGTGATCACTGTCGCCGCTCCTTACACGCTGGATCAATTCGGTTTCAGCGCCGCCGACAAGACGTCCGGTTCGGCTGTACGCCTCGACTGAATGCCGCAATACCTGACCACCCGCGAATTGGCGGATCTGCTGCGCATTGGTGAGCGGAAGGCCTATGATCTGGCATCCTCGGGCGAAATCCCCTGTGTACGCGCCATGGGCAAGCTGTTGTTCCCAAAAGCCGAGATCATAGCGTGGCTCAACGCCTCACGCTCTGGCCCCGATGTCGTCGAACCACCCCTGCCGCCGATCGTGGCAGGTAGCCACGATCCCCTGCTGGACTGGGCTTTGCGGGAAAGCGGCTCTGGGCTTGCGACTTACTATGATGGGTCTTTCGACGGGCTGAATCGTCTTGCGGAGCGCAGCGCACAGGCGGCGGCCTTGCATATCCACGAACCGGAAGGCTTCAACACTCAGACCCTGCGCGACACGATTGGCGAAGCACCTGTGATCCTCTACCAGATTGCCAACCGGCAGCGCGGCCTGTTGCTGGCACCCGGCACTTCGGACATCTCGGGGTTTCAGGATCTGAAAGGCAGACGGATCATTCTGCGGCAAGACAGCGCCGCCAGCCAGCGTCTGTTCGATGCACTGCTCGACGCCCACGGTCTGGATCGTGATGATCTGAACACACTGCCTGTTTGCGCCCGCACAGAAGAAGAGCTGGCCACCGCCCTGCGTGACGGCAAGGCAGAGGTTGGTTTTGGCCTCGGTGCACTGGCGCGCCCGTACAGGCTAAGTTTTGTGCCCACCCATTCCGAGCGTCTGGACCTTGCAATCTGGCGCCGCGCCTTCTTCGAGGTCCCCATGCAGACGCTGACCCAGTTTGTGAAATCCGAGCGTTTTACCGAACGCGCCGATGAACTAGGCGGCTATGACCTCGCAAATCTGGGTCGGATCCACCACAACGGCGCCAGTGGTTGATCTGTCGTCTATTCGCGGTTGCGCTAACCCAAGTCAAACTTACTGTGCGTTTGGAAAAAACAACTGCTCACCATCCAGCGTGTAAGACGCAATCGCCGCCTGTCCATCAGGGCCGATAAGCCAATCGATAAACCTTTGCCCGGCAGCGGCGCGAACGCCGGAGTGCTTTTCAGGGTTCACGAGGATTACACCATATTGGTTAAACAGGCGCGGATCGCCCTCGACCAAGACCTCCAGATTGCCCCGGTTTCCGAAGGATAACCAGGTTGCCCGGTCGGTCAGAGCATACGCGTCCATGCCGCTGGCCACGTTCAGCGTTGCCCCCATCCCCGATCCGGTCTCGCGATACCAAGTCCCCGACGCCGCCGTCGGGTCAACGCCTGTCGCCTCCCAATAGCGCATCTCGGCTTTGTGGGTCCCGCTGTCATCCCCGCGCGAGGCAAAGGGTACCTTCGTTTCGGCCACAGCTGTCAAAGCGGTTGTAATGTCGTTGCCCCCGGCAATTCCGGCCGGATCAGATTTTGGGCCAACCAATACAAAATCATTGTACATGACATCGAACCGTTCGACACCCCAACCGTCTGCTACAAACTGCTCTTCAGCGGGCTTGGAGTGAACCAGAAGAACATCGCCATCGCCGTTGATTGCGTTCCGGATCGCCTGACCGGTCCCGACGGCCACAACCCGTACATCGATACCGGTTTCGGCCTCGAACCCCGGCAGGATATAGTCCAGCAGACCCGAATTCTGCGTCGAGGTCGTTGATTGCACAACGATAAAGGGTTCTTCGGCCAAACCTGCGCCTGCGGTCAGCCCAAGCGCGACAATTGATGCCCGAACGAAATCAGGGATCATTCGAAGTCTCCATCTCTGTTCATCAGGTTACCAGACCGCCAGCCAGATACCGGCGCGACTCGTTGCTTTTGGGGGCTTCCAGAACCTGCTGCGCCCTTCCGTGTTCCACCACACGCCCTGCCTGCATCATCACGATGTCAGATGCCAGGCGCCGCGCCTGCCCGATGTCATGCGTCACCATCACGATGCGCACACCCCGGGCCGAGGCGCGCAAGACCATCCGTTCGATCATCTGCATAGCACTTGGATCCAATGCGCTGGTGGGTTCGTCCAGGAACAAGGTCTTGGGGTCTAAGGCCAACGCGCGCAGGATCGCCAACCTTTGCGCCTCGCCACCAGACAGCGAACGCGCGGATTGACGTGCTTTACCATCCAGTCCTCCTTCGGCCAGCAAAGCTTCGATACGATGCCTGCGCAAGGCACGGGGCATCGATTTCCGCTTTAGCACAAAGTCCAGATTGGCCGCGACCGAGCGGCGCAGCAGCACGGGGCTTTGAAACACCATCGCCTGCCGCGCTTTGTGGGCTGCATTCAACACAACACCGTCCTGACAGACACGCCCGCTGTCGGGTTGAATCAGACCATGCAGACAACGCAGCAACAGACTTTTGCCAGCGCCGTTTGGACCCAAGATCATGGTCGGACCCGGGCCATCCAGGCACAAATGCGGGACATCGAGCAGCACCTTGCCTTCGCGTGCAATGTGCAACCCTTGGACCTCTAACATACCCGGCGCCTCGGTCACGACATCACGCATGGCGCAGCCCTTCCCGCTCGGCCCGCAGGGTCAACGCGCTGACCATCGCGTTTACCGCCACGGCCAAACCGATCAGGATCACACCCAAGGCCAGCGCCAGCGCCAAGTTCCCCTTCGAAGTCTCAAGCGCAATCGTGGTCGTCATCACGCGCGTCACGTGATTGATATTGCCGCCGACGATGATCACTGCGCCTACCTCGGCGATTGCCCGGCCAAACCCGGCCAGTAATGCGGTGACCAGAGCCAAACGCGCGTCCCACAACAGCACCGGGATCGAAGCCAACCGCGATACGCCGAGCGAGCGAAGCTGTTCAGAATACTCTTCGGCCAGCATCTCGACTACCTGCCGGGTAAGTGCGGCCATGATCGGCGTCACCAGCACCACCTGCGCTATGACCATTGCGGTAGGAGTGTAGAGAAGTTCCAGCACCCCCAGAGGACCGGATCGGGACAACATCAGGTAGACCAGCAAACCGACGACGACTGGTGGGAACCCCATCAGAGCGTTCACAAGGATAATCAGCGCCCGCCGTCCCGGAAACCGCGCGACGGCCAAAGCTGCCCCAATAGGCATCCCGATGACCGCCGAAATCAGAACAGCAAAGATCGAAACACGCAGCGACAACAACACAATTGCCCACAGCTCTGCATCCCCTTCGAGGATCAGCGAGAGCGCCTGAGTGAATTCTGATGCAAATCCCTGCATTTTCTACCATTCATGCCGTATGCTGTGACAAAATGCTATGAATTACAGGGAAATACTAAAGGTTCTGGCCAGCAAGTACAGGCACAAATTCGACATTCAAAACTAAGAACGCGGCCCCGTCAGGGCCGCGTTTGATCGGCACGTCTTTTGCTGTAGCTGGTTCAGTTCAGCGCAGCGTCGGTGATCTGATGTGTCCATGCCCCTTCAGGCTTTTTGGTGATAACCGGATCAGATCCACCCGCCAGCAGGGTATCAACCGTGCGGTCGAAATCGGCTGGATCCAGCGCCCCGTTCGACCCTGCGGTCAGCTTGGCAATCTCGCCCATCATCCGCTTTTGATGCTCCTCGGTCTGGGCACCGGTTGCATCGTTTTCGAGAACGATCTCGGCGGCTTCATCCGGGTTCTCTTCGGCGTATTTCCAACCCTTCATCGAGGCACGGACAAACCGTTCCATCTTGTCGGTGAAGGCCGCATCGCTCAAATTTTCTTCAAGCACATATAGACCATCCTCAAGCGTGGCGACGCCCTGATCTTCGTATTTGAAGGTTACCAGTTCTTCAGGCGTGACACCGGCATCAATGACCTGCCAATACTCATTGTAGGTCATGGTGCTGATGCAATCGGCCTGACGCTGCAGCAGCGGGTCGACGTTAAAGCCTTGTTTCAGCACTTCGACACCGCTGTCGCTTTTGCCATCGGTACCGATTCCCAGCTGACTCATCCAGCTCATGAACGGGAATTCGTTGCCGAAGAACCAGACTCCCAGCGTGCGATTTTTGAGATCTTCAGGCGAGGCAATCCCCGCATCTTTCCAGCAGGTCAGCATCATGCCCGAGCTCTTGAAAGGCTGCGCGATGTTCACCAGAGGCAGACCCTTTTCGCGCGCGGCAAGTGCAGCCGGCATCCATTCCACCGTAACGTCTGCTCCACCACCTGCGATCACCTGTGTGGGCGCAATATCAGGACCACCGGGCAGAATGGTGACGTCCAGCCCCTCTTCTTCGTAGAACCCTTTGTCTTTTGCCACATAATAGCCCGCAAACTGCGCTTGCGTGACCCACTTCAATTGTAGTGTCACCTCATCCGCAGCAAGTGTCGCACTGGCTGCCAGGCTAAAGGCCGCAACCGCCCCACTGAGTAGCTTCTTCATCTTCATATCTCCTAGTTGCTTATGTTTGCCCCGTTTATGGGGTCTGTTGAGTTATTCCTTTATCCTCGCTGCGACGGATGCCAGAAGGTCACCGCCTTTTCGATCATCGCCACTACGCCATAGAAGGCCGTCCCCGCCAGCGCGGCCACTACAATCTCGGCCCACACCATATCCAGCGACAATTGCCCGACGCTGGTCGATATCCGAAAGCCCATGCCCAATGTGGGGGAGCCAAAGAACTCAGCCACGATAGCGCCGATCAGCGCCAGAGTGGTAGAAATCTTGAGCCCGTTGAAAATAAACGGCATCGCGGCGGGGAGGCGAAGTTTCAGGAAGCTCTGCCAATAGGTGGCGGCATAGGTCTCCATCAGATCGCGCTGCATCGTTGTGGCTTCGCGCAGCCCTGCCACCGTGTTCACCAGCATCGGGAAGAACACCATCACTACGACGACCGCCGCCTTGGAATGCCAGTCGAACCCGAACCACATCACTAAAATGGGTGCGGTGCCCACGATAGGCAGCGCTGCAACAAAGTTGCCGACGGGAAGAAGCCCGAGGCGCAGGAAATCCCATCTATCCACGGCAATTGCCATGAGAAAGGCCGAACCGCAGCCGATGATGTAGCCGCTGAGTGCTCCCTTGATGATCGTTTGAACAAAGTCAGCCCAAAGTGTTGGCAAACTGTCCCAGAAACGGTCCCAGATGACTGATGGCGCGGGCAGAATGACCAAGGGCACTTCTAGTCCACGCACCACCAGTTCCCAGATGCCAATCACGGTCAGACCGAAGATCAGGGGCGCAAGAAACCGCACCATCCATGTGTCAGAATAGGGTCCGCTGGCCAGACGGCTGTTCAACCACCAACCCAATAACCAGACAGCGATTGCACCAACAATAGGTATCATTGTGCCATCCCCATTCGTTTCAGGACGGTCCGCTCGATCAGCCCCAGCAACCCGACGAGACAGGCGGCGAGAATGGCCGCAGCAAACAGCGCCGACCAGATCTGTACCGTCTGGCCATAGTAGCTACCGGCCAGCAGCCGTGCACCCAACCCGGCAACAGCCCCGGTCGGCAGTTCTCCAACAATGGCCCCGACCAGCGAAGCAGCGACGCCAATTTTCAGCGATGTAAACAGATAGGGCATCGAGGCCGGCAGCCGCAGTTTCCAAAACCCCTGCGAACGGCTGGCATTGTAGGTTCGCAGCAAATCCAACTGCATAGCATCCGGGCTGCGCAGCCCTTTTACCATGCCTACGACGACGGGGAAGAAACTCAGATACGCCGAAATGATCGCCTTAGGAATGATCCCCTGAACCCCAACAGAATACAGAACAACGATGATCATCGGAGCCAGCGCAATGATAGGAATGGTCTGGCTGACGATCGCCCAGGGCATCACCGACAGATCCATCACCCGACTGTGCACGATCCCGACCGCCAGCAGGATGCCCAACCCGGTTCCGATAGCAAAACCCAGCATCGTAGCGCTCAGCGTGACCCAGCCATGATAAATCAGAGAGCGTTTCGAGGTGATTTTTTTCTCAATCGTGGTTTCCCACAACTCAATCCCAACTTGATGGGGTGCAGGCAGGCGGGGGCGGTCCTGCTCCCATGTGGCTGGGATTGCAAACGCGTTGTTCAAAGCCAGACCGATCTCCCCCATGTCCCGGCGATCCTTGGCTGAAGGTGGTTGGACTTCAGCACCCGCGCGCTCCTGTTCGGTCAGAACCCCTTTGATATTCATGGGAATACAGGCCGCGTACCAGACAACGACAATGGCGGCGATCACGGTGAGGACTGCAATGATCTGCTTCATGCGTGCCACTCCATCCGAATGACAGGCACTGTGTCAGGTGGCACCGGAGGCTCTCTTCCCGTCTCAACAAAGCCCTCGCGCCGATAAAACCGTTGCGCGTCGACATTTGGCACATGTGTGGTCAGCCAAAGATGGTCGCGCCCCTCCTTCGCCTTATCCAGCAATTGCTTGCCGATGCCCTGCCCAGTGCGCAAACAATACAGCGCACCAACCTTATGTTCGACCGGATCGACAGACATATAGCAATCAATCGGATCACCTGCGATCCAGATGTCCCTATTCGGAAACGCCTCAAGGATCAGATCCGCCAGCTTTTCTTCTGGCAATTCCTCGGGTATCCAATCGGTCTGGGCGGCCCAGGTCGCGATAATACGCGCGCAATCCCCCACATCTTCGCGGGATGCCCGTCTGATGCCTTTACCCGCCATCACACTTCATCCCCATGACCCGCTCGCAATCCTTCTCGCACTCGGTGGGCGACTTCGATAAACTCGGGCGTGTCACGGATATCCAGAGGCCGCTCTTTCGGCAGAGGGCTATCGATCACATCCGTGATCCGGCCAGGCCGAGGGCTCATCACCACGATCTTGGTGCTGAGATACACCGCTTCGGGGATCGAATGTGTCACGAAACCAATGGTCTTCTCGGTGCGCGCCCATAATGCCAGAAGCTGTTCGTTCAGATGGTCGCGCACGATCTCATCAAGCGCACCGAACGGTTCGTCCATCAGCAGTATATCCGCATCAAATGCCAAGGCCCGCGCAATACTGGCCCGCTGTTGCATCCCGCCCGAGAGCTGCCAGGGGAACTTACCGCCAAATCCATCAAGATCAACAAGTTCCAGAACCTTTCTAACGCGTTCCTCCTGCTCGGCAGAGGAATAGCCCATGATCTCAAGCGGCAGCTTGATGTTCTTTGCAATGGTCCGCCACGGGTAGAGCCCAGCCGCCTGAAACACATACCCATAAGCGCGCTTTCGCCGTGCTTCGTCAGGCGTCATGCCATTCACGGTCAGGGTCCCGCCGGTCGGTGTTTCCAGCGCTGCGATACAGCGCAGGAACGTCGTCTTGCCGCAGCCCGAGGGGCCGATAAAACTAACGAACTCCCCCTTGCCAATCGACAAGTTCACATCTTTCAGCGCATGAATAGGCCCATCATTCGTCTGAAATGTAAGATCCAGCTGCCTTGCCTCAATAACGGGCTGAGTAGTATTTTCTGTATTCATTCCATTGCCTTGAAGAAGCTCAAACCCGGGTCGCCGGAAAGGCGACCCAAGGGGTTTATACACCCGTTGCCGGTATACCTGTCCGCTCAACAGGCCGGGGCGCTGTCAACTCTTTCCAGGTGCTTAGCGCCTTGTTCACATGGGTATTGGCCTCACGCGCCACGAACTTCCCGTGCCCTTCCTGAGTCTGAATCTCGCCATCATGTACGGCCACCGCCCCACGAGTTAGCGTGAACCGGGGCAACCCGCGCACTTCCTTGCCTTCGAACACGTTGTAATCGATCGACGATTGCTGCGTATCGGCCGAGATCACCTTGGCCTTATCCGGATCCCAAACCACCAGATCAGCATCCGCTCCCACGAGAACCGCACCTTTTTTCGGATAACAATTCAATATCTTGGCAATATTAGTTGAAGTCACGGCCACGAACTCATTCGGTGTCAACCTACCTGTATTCACCCCATGTGTCCAAAGCATCGGCATCCGATCCTCCAGCCCTCCGGTCCCGTTCGGAATCTTGGTGAAATCCCCAACGCCATAGCGTTTCTGCTCGGTCGTAAAGGCACAGTGATCCGTGGCCACCACACTCAGTGTTCCGGACTGCAAACCGTTCCACAAGCTATCCTGATGCTGTTTGTTCCGGAACGGAGGGCTCATGACTCGCCGTGCTGCATGCTCCCAATCGTGGTGGAAGTATTCACTCTCATCCAATGTCAGGTGTTGGATCAAAGGTTCGCCCCAAACCCGCTTGCCCTGCATCTTGGCGCGCCGGATGGCCTCGTGCGCCTCCTCACAGGAAGTATGCACCACATAGAGCGGCACACCCGCCATATCTGCAATCATGATCGCCCGGTTGGTTGCCTCACCTTCCACCTGCGGTGGGCGGGAATAAGCATGTGCCTCTGGTCCAGTATTGCCTTCGGCGAGCAGTTTCGCGCTCAGCTCAGCAACCACATCGCCGTTCTCGGCATGCACCATCGCAGTGCCGCCCAGCTCGGCCAAACGCTTGAACGAGGCAAAAAGCTCATCGTCGTTCACCATCAGTGCGCCTTTATAGGCCATGAAATGCTTGAACGTGTTGATGCCGCGCGTCTCGATGACGGTCTTAATGTCATCAAACACCTGCTCACCCCACCAGGTCACCGCCATGTGGAACGAATAATCACAGTTCGCCCGAGTCGATTTGTTGTCCCACCGCTTCAGCGCATCCAACAGGCTTTCACCCGGATTGGGCAACGCGAAATCCACCACCATCGTGGTTCCGCCCGCCAGCGCCGCCCGGGTTCCGCTTTCAAAATCATCGCTGGAGTACGTCCCCATGAACGGCATCTCAAGATGAGTATGAGGATCAATCCCACCCGGCATTACATAACAGCCCGACGCATCCAGTTCCTTGTCACCTCGCAGGTCCGGCCCAATCTCAGTAATCACACCACCTTCTACCTTCACATCCGCCTTGTAGGTCAGATCAGCGGTCACAACGGTTCCGTTCTTGATCACAGTGCTCATGTTAAACTCCCTGATGCGGTCTACGCCGCTTGCTTCATCTGGCTAAATATATCCCGGGGAAGCCGCCCATCGGGCGACGGGGGCAGAGCCCCCTATTCCACAATCTCTGCTGTCTCAACGACCGCATGCAACAGAACATCCGCCCCAGCTGCAGCCCAATCCTTGCTGATCTGCTCAGCTTCATTATGGCTCAACCCATCAACGCATGGGCACATCACCATCGCTGTTGGCGCCACCCGGTTGATCCAGCAGGCATCATGACCGGCGCCCGAGATGATATCCGTATGCGAATACCCCAACCGCTCAGCCGCATCGCGCACCGCCGCCACGCAACCTTCATCAAACTTCACCGGATCAAAACCGCCCACTTTCTCGAATTCGATCTGCAGCCCCATCTCTTCGACGATATCTTCAGCCGCGACTCGCAGACGGTTCTCCATATCAGTGATCACGTCCAACTCGGGCGAGCGAAAATCGACCGTGAACACTGCCTTTCCAGGGATCACATTGCGTGAGTTCGGATAGACATCGATATGCCCCGCCGCACCCACGGCATGAGGTGCATGCGACCATGCAATCTCGTCCACTTTCTCAAGAATACGCGCCATCGCCAGCCCGGCATTCTTGCGCATCGGCATCGGTGTAGACCCAGTATGCGCATCCTTGCCGGTCACGGTAACCTGGGTCCAGCTCAAACCCTGACCATGGGTTACAACGCCAATATCCTTACCCTCAGCTTCCAGAATCGGGCCCTGTTCAATGTGCAACTCAAAGAAAGCGTGCATCTTGCGCGCACCAACCTCTTCATCGCCGCGCCAACCGATGCGGTTCAATTCATCTCCGAACTTCTTTCCTTCGGCATCCTCACGTGCATAAGCCCAGTCCTGAGTGTGCATTCCGGCAAACACCCCCGAAGACAACATCGCCGGGGCATATCGCGTCCCTTCTTCGTTGGTCCAATTGGTGGCCACAATAGGGTGCTTGGTCTTGATGCCTAGGTCATTCAGCGTGCGAATGATCTCCAGCCCACCAAGCACGCCAAGAACGCCATCATACTTGCCACCTGTGGGCTGCGTATCCAAATGCGACCCTACATAAACCGGCAGTGCCTCGGGGTCCGCTCCCTCTCGTCGGGCAAACATGTTGCCCATCTGGTCCAACCCCATCGAGCAACCGGCATCCTCGCACCATTTCTGAAACAGCGCGCGCCCTTCGGCGTCCTCGTCCGTTAGCGTCTGACGGTTGTTGCCACCCGCGACGCCTGGGCCGATCTTGGCCATCTCCATCAGGCTGTCCCATAACCTGTCGCCATTGATCCTGAGATTCTGCGCCGGAGCTGCCATCATGTTCTTCCCTGTTGCTTGCGATTTGGCTCGCTTTTGGTGTCTTGATTTGACCATCTGGTCAAACTCACGCTATCACGGGTTCGACATCAGTCAAGAAATTGCAGTGGCCTGCCGGAATTTTCGACATAATTGACGCCCAACTGGCCGAAAAAAGGACAACAGGTGAACATGCCCAAAGACCGCGCCCCAACCCGGATTCAGCAAAAGAACCGAGCAGCGATTCTCGAGGCGGCCCTGAATGTGTTCTCAGCCCACGGTTTTCGCGGCGCAACCGTCGACCAAATTGCAGCTGAGGCGGGGCTGAGCAAGCCCAACCTGCTCTATTATTTTCCATCGAAAGAAGCGATCCATACAGCCCTGTTGTCGGGACTGCTTGAAGTCTGGCTCGCTCCCCTGCACGCGTTGAATGAGGATGGCGACCCGCTGGAAGAAATACTGTCTTATATCCAACGCAAGCTTGAGATGAGCCGCGACCTGCCTCGCGAGAGCCGCCTCTTTGCCAATGAGCTTGTTCAGGGCGCGCCGCGCATTCATGAAGCTTTGTCCAGCGATCTCAAAAAACTGGTCGATGAAAAAACCACGATTCTGACAAGCTGGATGGCTCAGGGCAAAATTGCACGAGTCCATCCCTATCATCTGATTTTCTCGATCTGGGCACAGACACAGCATTATGCGGATTTCGATGTTCAAGTCCGGGCAATTCTTGGGGAAGAAGACCCTTTCGAAGGCGCGGTTCCGTTCGTGGAAACGCTCTATCGAAAACTGCTTACACCTTAAGAGACGCTTAACCCTATTGAGAAAAGCTCGGAGCATGATGACGTATCGCTCAGATCCCGAGCCTTGGATCACCCAGCTTTTCTCGTCCCGATCTGCTCGAACGGGAGCTGTTGTGCGACGCTTAGTTGCTTGGGTCGAACGCGAGGTTGGTCACGCGGCTTTTCAGGCTGAAGTGAAACGGCGCGGATACCATTTGATCCGCACCGCCAATCAATATGTCATCATCTGCCACAACGGACCCATCGACATTCTGTTCTGAGAAAATTCGCCGAATTTTCTCCGCCAAGATTTTTGACGAAATATCTCTGACTACTCCGCCGCTTTCGCCATGGGGTTGTTGGGGTGTGTCGTCCAATTGGCATATTCAGGATCAACGACCTTGCCTGTGCGCGGATCAACCGCTCCGGCGGCCATCGGCTCCATGGAAATACACCCCTCTACAGGGCACACATCCACGCAAAGATTGCAGGCCACGCATTCCTCGTCGATAACTTCGAACACCCGATCCTCCGACATCGAAATCGCCTGATGGCTGGTGTCTTCACAGGCTGCAAAACAGCGACCGCATTTGATGCACTGATCCTGATCGATCTTCGCTTTGGCGATGTAGTTGAGGTTCAGATATTGCCAATCCGTCACATTGGGCACTGCGCGTCCGATCACTTCGTCGATATTGGCATAGCCTTTCTCATCCATCCATTCCGACAAGCCAGCCGTCAATTCATCGATGATTTTGAACCCGTAGGTCATCGCTGCAGTGCAGACCTGAACATTGCCGCAACCCAGCGAGATAAACTCTGCTGCATCGCGCCAAGTGGTGACGCCACCGATGCCTGAGATCGGCAGCCCATGCGTGGCTTCGGCCCGCGCAATCTCGGATACCATCGACAACGCGATTGGTTTCACCGCCGGTCCGCAGTAGCCACCATGGCTGCCTTTACCGTCAATCGAGGGTTCGGGGCTGAACGTATCCAGATTGACGCTGGTGATCGAGTTAATCGTATTGATCAGCGATACAGCATCCGCACCGCCATTCTTGGCTGCCGCTGCCGGTTTGCGGATATCCGTAATGTTCGGCGTTAGCTTCACGATAACTGGGCGGTCGTAATACTGTTTGCACCAACGGGTCACCATTTCGATGTATTCCGGCACCTGCCCGACGGCAGACCCCATACCCCGTTCACTCATCCCGTGCGGACAGCCAAAATTCAGCTCGATCCCGTCCGCACCGGTTTCAGCAACACGCGGCAGAATGGCCTTCCAAGCAGCCTCCTCACAGGGCACCATGATCGAGGCGATCAGGGCGCGATCTGGATAATCCGCCTTTACGCGGGCCATTTCCTCAAGGTTCACCTCAAGCGGCCGATCTGTGATCAGTTCGATGTTGTTGAGTCCCAACAACCGGCGGTCCGCGCCATAAATCGCGCCATAGCGTGGGCCGTTCACATTCACGACCGGAGGCCCCTCGGCCCCCAAGGTCTTCCACACTACGCCGCCCCATCCGGCCTCGAAGGCGCGGCGAACATTGTACTCCTTATCCGTCGGTGGCGCGGAGGCCAGCCAATACGGGTTCGGGCTAGATATTCCAAGAAAGTTTGATGTTAAATCAGCCATTTATCCGGCCTCCCTGATGCAGCTCTGCATCTTTGTCTTTGAGTTTCACGCGCTCAGAGCAGCGTGGATATCCATCGCGGCATCGCGACCTTCGGCTACGGCGGTCACGGTCAGGTCTTCGCCTCCTGCCGCACAGTCTCCGCCAGCCCACACACCGGTCATTGAAGTGCGTCCCGCCCCGGTCACGGCAATCTTATTGCCATCCAGCGTTAGGCCTTCCGGCGCACCGTCAAGCGTCTGACCGATGGCCTTAAGAACCTGATCGGCCGGCACACGGACCGATTCACCCGTTCCGGTCAGTCGACCATCATGGCTCGCAGTATACTCCAATTCGATCTCTGCTGCGGCACCATTTCCGTGAATAGCCACCGGCTGAACATTGCAGAGAATCCGAACACCATGCGACGCCGCCAAATCCTGTTCGTACCGGCTTGCACCCATCGCGTCGCGACCTCGGCGATAGGCGATGGTGACGTGCTCAGCGCCTAGCAGTTTCGATTTCACTGCCGCATCTACGGCAGTCATACCACCGCCAATCACAACGACATTGCGACCCACAGGTAGATCAACCAGATCGCTGGCCTGTCGCACATCCGAGATAAAGTCGACCGCCGGGCGCACCCCGTCTTTATCGACCCCATCAGCCCGCAGTGCGTTCACCCCCGCAAGTCCTATTGACAGGAAAACAGCGTCATAGTTCTCCTGCAACCCTTCCAGAGAAATCGTCTCTCCCAGAATCGAACCGGTCTCGATCGCGATCCCGCCTATTTTAAGCAGCCAATCGACCTCGGCCTGTGCAAAATCATTGGTAGATTTATACGCCGCAATCCCGTATTCGTTCAGACCGCCTGGCTTGGGCTTGCCTTCGTGGATCACCACATCGTGCCCCTGCATCGCCAGACGATGCGCACAGGCCAGACCGGCGGGCCCTGCCCCAACTACGGCAATTGTCTTGCCGGTTGATGCGGCGCGCTCGAACGGATGCGCACCCGAGGCCATCACATCATCGGTTGCATAACGCTGCAGGCGTCCGATCTCGACCGGCTTGCCTTCGGCCGTCTCACGCACGCAAGCCTCTTCACACAAAGTTTCGGTCGGACAAACCCGGGCACACATGCCGCCCAGAATGTTCTGCTCCAGAATGGTCTGCCCTGCCGCCTGCGGTTGCCCGGCCTGAATCTGGCGAATGAACAACGGAATATCGATATCCGTCGGACAGGCCGTCACACATGGCGCGTCATAGCAGAAATAGCATCGATCGGCGGCCACGGCGGCCTCGTGCGGGGCCAGTGGCGGATGCAGATCGGTGAAATTCGAGGTCAGCTCATCGCTGGAAAGCCGCCCGGAGACGATCCCGGGTGCCATCTGGCCCTGTGCCATCACTCTACTCCCTGTAGATATGTTTGTTATGGACCCCAGCTTGCCACAATCTGATTTTTTATCAATTGGTAAAATTTGCCAAATGGTCAAAAAATGAAAAATCCGGGCGGAATGGTCCGGATTCAGTCAGAAATTGCCTATTTTGTTGGCAGCGGCGGCTCAGACCATCCCACCCAGGTGGCCGGATTTGATCCAAACACGGGCTCCGCCCTCTCCTGCTACAGCAGCAAAGCGTGATCCAGGCGGCAAGCGCAACCAGTCCCAAGTGCCAAATTCTTCGCCCGCCTCGGCAAAGCCACCTTCGATAACAAAGACCTCAAACCCCTTGTCGGCGTCCAATTCAATATGTTCGCCCGCGCCCCAGGTTTGCACCTGGACATCCTCATGCGCATCCTTGAACAAATCGATATCTCCGCCCCCGTTGATCGAGCGCCGAACCTCGGTGCGGTCATCGGGGTCGAACTGATGCAGTTTGACCAGAATAGTCGCGCCTTCGCTGGCCGAAGGTGTATGGGAGGACGTCGGGGGATTGCGTACATAGCTGCCGACAGGGAAATCTCCGGTTTCATCCTGGAACACTCCGTCCAGCACCAGATATTCCTCACCCCCGTCATGAGTATGCGACGAAAACGCGCTGCCGGGGGCAAAGCGCACGATGGTTGTGGCACGCGCCACTTCCTCGCCAATGCGGTCCAGCATCTTGCGTTCGACGCCAGCAGCCGGTGACGCGACCCATTCGGTCTGATCAAAGTGAACGGCGACCCGCTGTGTGAAATCTGCATTGACCCGCATCTGCAATCCTCATGCGTTGCTGTCACATTAGATGGGAGCACGAGCCGGATTTGCAAACCGGTCATGTTTGGGGTTTTGACGCCCTTCACAGCTTGTTGTACTTCCGGTTGAGGCAGCGGCCGAATACCGGCCCGATCAGAAAGCGCAACACGATGCAGGCAAGCCCGGCGACATTCAACATCCTCATCATCGGGCAAAACAACCGGCTGCAATACGAGGCATTGCTTTTCGCCGCCTCGCTGCGCCACAGCTCATCAGGGTTCAAAGGTCGGCTGTTCGTGGGGGTGCCACAGCCCGGCCCTCTTTGGCCTCAGAACCCCAGCATTCAGGATGCCGAAGTTCTTGAAGCCCTGCAGCATCTGGGTGCCGAGATTCTGCCTTTTGAATCTCATGCTTTTGGCTCGAGCTATCCCAATGGCAACAAGATCGAAGCTTTGCTGGCGATGCCAGAGGGTGAGCCCTTTGTCTTTTTCGACTCCGACACTCTGATCACCGGCGAAATTTCCGACGTCCCGTTCGATTTCGAACAGCCCGGCGCCTCACTTCGGGTCGAGGGAACATGGCCCAAACCCACGCTCTACGGCCCAGGATATGAGGGTATCTGGCGCGCACTGTATGACCGGTTCGGGCTGGATTTCGAAAGCTCTCTCGATCCCAGCCAGCCCGAGGGTTATTGGCGGCGCTACCTGTATTTTAACGCCGGTTATTTCTTCTACAAATGCCCCCGCCAATTTGGTGAGCGGTTTATGGGCTATGCCCGCACCATTCGCGACGAGGAAATCCCCGAACTGACCGGGCAAGTTTTGAACCCGTGGCTAGATCAGATCGCCTTGCCGCTGGTCATCCATTCCTTCGGTGGCGGACGGGATGCCCTGCCCGAGGGCCTGCTGGATGGGTCGGTCAGCTGCCACTATCGCCTGTTCCCGATGCTCTACGCCCGCGAAAGCGATCATGTGGTCGAGGTATTGGAAACCGTCGTGGCCCCGAACAAGATCAAAAAAGTGCTCAAAGGCTATGATCCACTGAAGAAGCTGGTGATACAGCGCAAGGGTGCGAAGATCCGGGCATTGTTCGACCGAAACAACCTGCCCGCACGCGAACAGGTCATTCGCAAAACGATCAAGTCCAAGGGGCTTTGGCTGCGGTGACGCGGACATTGTGCCGGGCGAGCCAATGTCCTAGAGATTCAGCAACACACATTCCAACAGGAGATTTCAAAGATGTCTGACGGCCCGACCTACGGTTTTGACACGCTGCAAGTTCACGCCGGGGCCCGCCCTGACCCTGCCACCGGGGCGCGCCAGACGCCGATTTATCAGACCACTGCCTATGTGTTCCGCGATGCCGATCACGCCGCCGCGTTATTCAATCTGCAGGAAGTGGGCTTCATCTATTCGCGCCTGACCAACCCCACTGTTGCGGTGTTGCAGGAACGTGTCGCCACGCTGGAGGGCGGTGTTGGCGCGGTTTGCTGTTCTTCTGGCCACGCAGCACAGATCATGGCGCTGTTCCCGCTGATGGGACCGGGCTGCAACGTTATCGCATCGACCCGTCTGTACGGCGGCACGGTCACCCAATTCAGCCAGACGATCAAACGCTTTGGATGGTCGGCCAAGTTCGTCGACACCGACGATCTGGACGCCGTCAAGGACGCTATCGATGAGAACACCCGCGCGGTGTTCTGCGAATCCATCGCCAATCCGGGCGGCTATGTAACTGATATTCGCGCGCTGGCCGATGTGGCCGATGCCGCAGGAGTTCCGCTGATCGTCGATAACACCTCGGCCACGCCTTACCTCTGCCGTCCGATCGAACATGGCGCAACGCTGGTCGTGCATTCGACAACCAAGTATCTGACCGGGAACGGCACCGTCACAGGCGGATGTATCGTTGACTCGGGCAAGTTCGACTGGTCGGCAAATGATAAGTTCCCATCGCTCAGCCAACCTGAACCTGCCTATCACGGCCTGAAATTCCACGAGACCTTCGGCCCGCTCGCCTTTACATTCCACGGCATCGCGATCAGTCTACGCGATCTGGGCATGACGATGAACCCTCAGGCGGCGCACTACACGCTGATGGGGATAGAAACGCTATCGCTACGGATGGAGCGCCATGTCGAAAACGCGCAGAAAATAGCAGCGTGGCTCGAGGCAGACGACCGTGTGGATTACGTGACATATGCTGGCCTGCCATCCTCGCCCTATAGCGACAGGGTAAAAAAGCACTACCCGCGCGGCGCGGGCGCCCTGTTCACCTTTGCGGTCAAGGGCGGCTATGACGCCTGCGTAAAGCTGGTGAACGCGCTTGAGATCTTCAGCCACGTGGCCAACCTTGGCGACGCACGGTCGCTGATCATCCACTCGGCCTCGACCACACACCGTCAGTTGACGCCCGAGCAGCAGGAAGCTGCAGGCGCAGGCCCTGGAGTGGTGCGCGTGTCCATCGGGATCGAGGATGCAGACGATCTGATCGCTGATCTCGATCAGGCTCTGTCCAAAGCCAGCGCCTGATCCGATGACCGGGCACAACACAAATGAACTGGGTCAACCCATCGGCTTGCCGGTCGCGGGCGAGTTTCCTCGCCCCACCCCGCCTTACACACCGATGCAGGGCCGGTTCTGTTCCGTTGTGCCACTGGATGTAAACAGGCACGCGCCCGGCTTGTACCGGGCGTTTGCCAACGATACGGACGGCCACAATTGGACTTATCTGCCCTACGGCCCGTTCGACTCTGAGGCTGATTTCACCGCATGGGCGCAGTCAAACTGCGTGGATGCGGACCCGATGTTTCATACAGTGCTCGACGCGGATGAGGTACCCGTGGGGATGGCCTCATACCTTCGGGTCGAACCAGCAGCGGGTTCAATCGAGGTAGGCCATATCCACTTCTCTCCCCTGCTCCAGCGCAAACCGCAATCGACCGAGGTTATGTATCTGATGATGCGCCGTGTGTTCGATGAGCTTGGTTATCGCCGCTATGAATGGAAATGCGACGCCCTGAACGCGCCATCAAAACGCGCAGCTGAACGTTTGGGTTTCACGTTCGAGGGCGTCTTCCGGCAGGCGACACAT
The DNA here is from genome assembly GCF_056540645.1 of Ruegeria sp. AM5. Lineage (NCBI taxonomy): Bacteria > Pseudomonadati > Pseudomonadota > Alphaproteobacteria > Rhodobacterales > Roseobacteraceae > Ruegeria > Ruegeria sp. AM5. The sequence goes on from NZ_JBQFXC010000001.1 coordinate 1,003,228, forward strand.
TACAAAGGACGCAACCGGGATACGGCGTGGTTTTCGATTATCGACAGCGAGTGGCCGCGCATTCGCGCGGCATTCGAGAACTGGCTTGCGCCGGGGAATTTCGATGCATCGGGCCGGCAGCGCCAACCGCTGCAAGCCCGGGTTGGATCGTAGATTACTCCGCGATTTCGAACTCCATCGCGATATTGACCGAAACGGAAATCTCTCCGCCTGCGACCGGCACGCCACCGGCGTCCGACATAGCCATCTCGCGCATCTGAGCCATCGGGCGAACACCTCCGCCGTGGTCGTTGATCGATAGGACGGGACCCAGCGTAACCCCGGACGCCTGCGCTAGTTGCTGCGCCTTCTCGGTCGCATCTGCCACAGCCTTGGCCCGTGCTTCAGCCTCAAGCGGTTTGGGCTCTTGCACGCCAAAACTCAGACTGCCGAAATCATTGGCACCGTCCTTGATGACCGCATCCATGATCTGGCCCAGATTATCCAGATCCCGCACGCGTACCGAAACGCGGTTGGACGCGGTGAACCCAGTGATCTTGGGTGGCTCATTGCTGGAATTGCTGCGCCCCGACCAGACCGGTGAAAGCGAAAGATCGCGCGTCTGAACATCGCGCGCCTCCAATCCCATTTCGTCCAGTCGTTTGAGGATCTGCGTCACCGCGTCCGAGGTCGCCTGCATCGCTACCGATGCCTGCGCATCCTGATTGGTCACGCCCAGTGTTATCGTTGCCATATCGGGTGCAACCAGAGCCGTACCGGTCCCGCTGACCGAGATGCGACGTTCTTCCGCATGGGCGGGCAGCGTCGCGGTGGCAGCGGCCATGGCGGCCAAAAAAGCAAGTGTCTTCAAGATGATCCCTCCTTGATGCTTGCCCTCAAGATGGGTGGTCAGGCCCGTACACGGCAAGGGGGAAACGTGCCTTTTTCTTTCCCTCGGCGAGTTCCTGCTCTAATCTCGGCGGGCAGACATCTAAGCGTTTGCATAAAAGCCGACAATTATGGTTCATCGCGATTATGAAACCCGCCTTTGCGCTGTCATTTTCTGAAAACGGCATTTCCTTGCATCATCAGTCGGATGGAGACTGGTACTGCATTGGAACCGTTCCGTTAGATGCGTCGGATTTCGCGGACCAGATGCAGGCCCTTCGGGATCAGGGATTCGCGCTGGAAAATGACCTGAGTTGCAAGCTTGTGATTCCATCCGATCAGGTGCGCCTCTTGGTTGTCGACACCGATGGTTTGGACACCGATGCAGCGGCGAAAAAGGTCAAGGATACGTTGGCCGCAGCCACGCCCTATGAGCTATCAGAGCTGGCTTATGTCGCGGGCGACGTGGGGACTGAGACCCCGGTTGCCGCTGTGGCCCAGCAAACGCTGGACGAAGCCAGCGCATTTGCCACCGATCATGGCTTTATCCCCGAGGCATTCTGGGTCAGCGCAACCGGCAACGATACTTTGGACGCGCCATTTCTGGAACTGCCGATCATTGTGGATGAGGACGCTGTGATTGCGGCCCCCAAACCCGTTGATACGCCGGACATACCGGTTCACGCCATCGCTGAAGATGCAGCCCCCCCTGCATTTGAGCCTGTTACCAAAGCACTGCCCTCATCTGCCAAAACAGGAACGGATCTGAAACGCTTTGCAATTCCTGCGATCGCAGCGTCGGTTGTGGTTGGAATGTTGCTGGGTGTCTGGTCTTACAACAGCTCTGACCCTGAAATTGTCGAGGTGGCCGAGCCGTTGGAGCCCGAGCTGCAGCCAGAGCCAGAAATTGTGACGGCAGAACCGCAGGCACAGCCCGAACCTCAGGAAACCGAGATCGCAAGCCTCCCACAAGAACCTGAAGTGGCAGAGGAAGAACCGGTGCTCACCCCCACGGACGAGGCCATTCTCGAAGCACTGAAGATTGAACCGGAGCCGGTCGAAGACATCGCTGATCTGCCAGAGAGCAGAACCGAGTTTCGTGAGTTTACCGGCACCGCCCCCGTTGAACCTTCAGGCCTGGAGCCAGCGCCTGTGGCTGGCGTGGATAATCAATATCTCACATCGGTCGATCGCTCGGACCTGTCGACCGATTCCGTCGCACTACCCGAACTTGCCAGCCTGGACACAGATGCGTCTTTTGAGTCGATCTCTTTGCCAGGCCACGCGGGGCAGCGGTTCAACCTGGATGAACGCGGACTTGTGACGCCAAGTGCCGAAGGCACGCTGAACCCGGCCGGTGTGATGGTTTATCTGGGTCGTCCCGCATCCGTGCCCCCTGAACCCCCAACCAGGTTCGAAACAGAACCCGTTGTCATAGAAGAGGTCGATGAGAGACTCGCGGCGTTTCGCCCACGGCCACGCCCGGAAAATCTGGTGGATCAATTCGAACGCCAGCAACTTGGCGGTCGATCCCTGCAAGAGCTGGCCTCGGTCCGGCCTAAGCTGCGGCCCGAGTCTCTGCAAACCCCTCCGCAGGTCGATGAAACCCCGACTGCGCTGGCTGTTGTACGGGTACCCCGTCCAAAAATCAGGCCTGCCAGCATCACGGCGCGCGCGACACGGCAACCTAGTTCTGGGAGTGCAGCGCTGGCCTCGACCGCAAATGTGGCCAGTAATGCCGATGAAGTTGGTTCGTTCCAGCCCAGAACGGTCAATCCCAAAATTCCGTCTTCCGCGTCAGTTGCGAGACAAGCAACCATCGACAACGCGATTAACCTGCGCAAGTTGAACCTAATCGGCGTGTACGGCACCCCGGCAAACCGCCGTGCTTTGGTCCGCCTGCCCAGCGGACGCTACAAAAAGCTGAAGGTGGGCGATCGCATCGACGGAGGTAATGTCATCGCCATCGGCGACAGCGAGTTGCGCTATCAGAAGCGCGGCAAGAACATCACGCTCAAGATGCCGCGCGGGTAAAGAAAAAGCGCCATGTCGGTCAGACACGGCGCTCGGTTGATTTCATTGATTCATGTTTAGGCTGCCGAGATTTCACCCGACTCGATCTGCTCACGTTCGATCGATTCAAACAGGGCTTTGAAATTGCCTTCACCAAACCCGTCATCCCCTTTACGCTGAATGAACTCAAAGAAGATCGGGCCAATGACTGTTTTCGAAAAGATCTGCAGCAGAATCTTGGTCTCACCGCCATCAACTACACCTTCACCGTCGATCAGAATGCCGTGCTTCATCATCCGATGCTTGGGCTCATCATGGCCGGACACACGGTCGTAAGACATGTCATAATAGGCCTCGTTCGGACCGGGCATGAACTTCAGACCCTTCTCGGCAATGGCATCGGTCGAGGCGTAGATGTCGTCGCTGCCCACCGCGATATGCTGGATGCCTTCGCCATTGTACTTCTTCAGGTAGGAGACGATCTGTCCGGTCTCGCCACGATCTTCATTGATCGGAATACGGATACGACCACAAGGTGAAGTCAACGCGCGACTGTAAAGCCCGGTGAACTTACCTTGAATGTCGAAAAAGCGGATTTCACGGAAGTTGAACAGGTCGCCGTAGAATTTGAACCACTTGTCCATGTTGCCCTTGAACACGTTGTGGGTCAGATGATCGAGATAGTAGAACCCATCGCCGCGCGGTTTTGACTGCTCCAGCCATTCAAATTCCTCGTTGTAGGGCGAGGTGTCATAATACTGATCGATGAAGTAGATCAGCGAACCACCAATGCCCTTGATCGCCGGAACATTCATGGTCTTGTCTGCGCCATCATAAGGCTCAGCCCCTTTGGCGATCGCGTGCTCATAAGCCTTCTGAGCATCAACAACGCGCCAGCCCATGGCAGGGGCGCAGGGGCCGTGCTCGGCCACGAATTTGGCTGCAAAACTGTCAGGATCCGCGTTCAGGATGTAGGTTACATCACCCTGTTGCCAAAGCTCGACCTTGGGGGTGTTGCGGTGATAGCCGACATAGTCGAAGCCCATTCGCGCAAACAGGTCTCGCAGCTCTTGCGGCTCGGGGTGTGCGAATTCAACAAACTCAAACCCGTCGGTACCGGCTGGGTTTTCTTCGCTGATGACAGATTTCGGGGCGTTATGCGGGAAAGGACCCATGGCGCGTCTCCTCGGAAAACAGGAATTTCTTTGCTGATTCAAAAATACGCCTTAATGAGTGCTGTTTCTGCGCATTGTTTTCGTATAAACTAAGTTTAGATGCGTACTTTCCGCATATTGATTGCAAATCTTGAGGAAACGCCGCACGTGCTGGATCGGATTGATATCGGAATACTCGCAGCTTTGCAGCGCGACGCGCATCTGACGTCGCAGCAATTGGGTGATGTGCTGAATCTATCCGCCAGTCAGGCGGGCCGTCGCCGACAGCGCCTTGAGGCCGAGGGTTATATCACTGGGTACACCGCACGACTGGACCCGCTGAGGCTGGGGCTACAGGTTCAGGGGTTCATTCAGGTGCATCTGGGCACTCATGGTCCCGAACAATCCGCAGGCTTCGCCCGCATGGTCAACACCCGCCCCGAGATCACCAGCGCCTGGACGATGACAGGTGAGGCAGATTATCTGCTTCACGTCTATTGTGACGACTTATCCGCACTCAATACCTTGCTTCACGAAGTGATCCTGCCGCATCCTGCAGTTGCACGGGTGCAAAGCCAGATCGTAATGGACCAATTGAAACGCGACGCGCCGCTCCCGACCTGAGCGGATTTAAGAGGACAATAATGAACGAGTTCCTTTATCAGGCATCGATCTATCTGGCAGCTGCGGTGATCGCGGTGCCGCTTTCCGCCCGTCTGGGTCTGGGATCGGTGCTGGGTTATCTGGCCGCAGGCATCGCGATTGGACCAATTCTGGGGCTAGTTGGCGCAGAGACCGAAAGCCTACAGCATGTGGCCGAATTCGGCGTCGTGATGATGCTGTTCCTGATCGGGCTCGAGCTTGAGCCCCGTGCCTTGTGGGATATGCGGGACAAATTGTTAGGCTTGGGCGGGCTGCAGGTCGGCCTGTCGACCGCCGCAATCGCAGCTGTGGCGTTCTATGCGGGTCATCAGTGGTCGGTGGCGCTGGCGGTTGGATTAACCTTGTCACTTTCTTCCACTGCAATCGTGCTGCAGACCCTGTCCGAAAAGGGCCTGATGCAAACCAACGGAGGTCGAGCGACCTTCTCGGTCCTGCTGACGCAGGACATTGCCGTAATCCCGATCCTAGCTTTCCTGCCGCTGCTTGCCCTGCCCGCAAGCATCCACATCGAAGATGACGGCTCCATCAGCCGTGGCGTAGGCATAGCCAAAGACGCGGATTATCACGCCAAACTCTCGCTGGTCGAAGGTCTGCCCGGCTGGGCCGTTACGCTTGTCACCATTGGCGCCGTCGCGTTTGTCGTATTGGCCGGCATCTACCTGACCCGCCCACTGTTCCGTTTCATCCACGCCACCCACCTGCGCGAAATGTATACGGCACTGGCGCTAATGATCGTGGTCGGCATCTCGTTCCTGATGACCCTTGTGGGCCTGTCGCCCGCTCTTGGCGCGTTTCTCGCCGGAGTGGTTCTGGCCAGTTCGGAATTCCGACACGAAATGGAAAGCGACCTTGAGCCGTTCAAGGGGCTGTTGCTGGGCCTGTTCTTCATCACCGTGGGCGCTGGGATCGATATCGGGTATTTCTTCGCCGACCCGTTTGACCTGATCGGTTTGGCCTTGCTGGTCATACTGGCCAAGGGGATCATCCTGTTCATCGTCGGGCGCGCCTTCAAGCTGCGCGGGCGCGATCACTGGCTGTTCACGCTGGGTTTGGCCCAGGCCGGCGAATTCGGCTTTGTCTTGTTGGCGTTTTCTACGCAGCAGAACGTGATTCCGCCGGGCTTGTCGCAAAAACTGTTGATGATCATCGCGCTGACCATGTTGATCACACCGCTTCTGTTTATCGTCTACGACGTACTTTCGCGCTTTCTCGGCGAGAGCAATCCGCAGGTTGAACCCGATCAGATCGACGAAAAAGGCCCTGTCATCATTGCCGGGATCGGTCGCTTCGGGCAGATCGTCAACCGGCTGGTACAGGCAAGTGGGTTTAAAACAGTTGTTCTGGACCACGATATCGAAACGATCCAGCTGATGCGACGGTTCGGTGTCAAAGGCTTCCTTGGCGACCCCACTCGCCCCGAATTGCTGCGCGCTGCTGGAATCGAAAAGGCAGCGGTCCTTGTCGCGGCCATGGATGACTACAAACAGGTCACCCGTCTCGTCGGATATGCCCGCCGCCAGCGGCCCGATCTGCACATCATCGCCCGCGCCCGCGACCGCAACCATGTCTATGAACTGTATCAGGCCGGGGCCAACGACATTGTCCGCGAGATGTTCGACGGATCGCTACGCGCGGGCCGCTATGTTTTGGAGAATATCGGCCTCAGTGAATACGAGGCCGCACAGGCCGAGCAGACCTTCTATCACCACGACCGGGGATCGGTGCGCGAGCTTGCAGAACTGTGGATCCCCGGCATGCCGACAGCCGAAAACAAGAAATACATCGAGCGTGCGCGGCAACTGGAAAAGGATCTTGAAACCGCCCTGCTGGAATTGGCCGAAGAACATGCCAAGAAATCTGCCTGACCCGCCATTCCGACGGCTTTGCCCCGCAACAGGCAAGCAACCTCCTCCGCGTTCGTCTGTTCCAAAATATTTCGGGTAATTTTTAGCCAGCTACGAAGGGGGCAGCGCCCCCTGCCCCTGCCTTAGGCGTCCGACACACCCGCTTCAGCGAATGTCGCCATGCCGGAATGGCAAGCAACCGCGCTTTTCAGAATGTTGATCGCCAACGCCCCGCCCGAGCCCTCGCCCAAGCGCAAACCTAGGCTCAGCAACGGCTCTTTGCCCAGCTTGTCCAGCATCGCGGCATGTGCGCCCTCTGCACTTTGGTGGCCAGCGACAGTGTGATCCAGCGCTGTTTCCGAAATCTGCGCCAGACAGGCTGCAGCTGCGGTGCAGATGAATCCATCCAGAATAACCGGTATCCGCAATACGCGCGCGGCGGCTATCGCACCAGCCATAGCCGCAATCTCGCGTCCGCCGAGGCACCTTAGAATATGCAGCCCATCGCCCTGACCGTGCAGAGCGACGCCTTCCGCAACAACCCGGGTTTTGTTCGCCAGACCTGCATCATCCACACCGGTCCCGCGGCCAGTCCAGTCGGCAGCATCCCCGCCAAACAGCGCGCAAGCGATGGCTGCAGCCGGCGTGGTATTTCCGATCCCCATCTCTCCAACAACCAGCAGATCGGCCTGCGGATCAACCGCCTGCCATCCTGTGCGCAGTGCGCTTAGAAATTCCTCTTCGCTCATCGCGGGGGCTTGGGTAAAATCTGCGGTCGGACGGTCCAGCTCCAGCGCGTGCACGTCCATCTTCGCGCCCGCAGCCTTTGCCAACTGGTTGATCGCCGCGCCGCCATGTTCGAAATTCATGACCATCTGCACCGTCACTTCGGGCGGGAACGCCGAGACACCTTGAGCAGTTACGCCATGGTTGCCCGCAAACACGATGACCTGCGGCGCATCGATCTGAGGCCGCGCATCCCCGCGCCAACCTGCATACCAGATCGCCAGATCCTCAAGCCGCCCCAACGCGCCGGGCGGTTTGGTTAGTTGACCGTTGCGCTCTTCCGCGCCCTGCTTGGCAGCGGTGTCCGGACCGGGTGCGCCGGTCAGCGCATTGCGGAAACTGTTCAGGTCATTGAGTTCGGGCAGCATGGAAAGCCTCGTTGCATCAGAGTGGTTGTGTGTGTTTAACCAATGCTGGCAAAGCAACAAGACCCGGAAAGGCCTGGGAGTGACCAAAAACGACACCGCCCCGTTTTCCCTGTGGGATATCTCGCTGGCTCTGGTCCTTTTGACGCGCCTGCCCCTGCCACGCCTGCCCGATCAAGCGTTCACCCGCCAGTCGCGTGCGGCTTGGGCCTATCCCCTTGCCGGGCTTGTTGTGGGGGCGCTGGCTTGCGGCGTCGCCTGGATTGCAATCTGGGCGCAGCTGCCAACCCTTGCCACCGCCGCCCTGCTGGTCGCCACGTTGATCATCGCAACCGGAGCGATGCACGAAGACGGGCTAGCCGATACGGCCGACGGGCTTTGGGGCGGCTTCACAACCGAACGTCGACTGGAGATCATGAAGGACAGCCATATCGGCACTTACGGCGTACTGGCCCTGTTGCTGGGCCAACTGCTTCGAATTGCTGCTGTCATGGCACTGATCGGTGCGGGTCTGTTGACGGGCATATTGGCCGCCTGCCTGTTCTCACGCGCCATGATGCCCGTGCTGATGCGCGTGCTACCCAACGCTCGCAAATCGGGGCTGAGCCATTCGGTTGGTGCGCCCCCCTTGTCTGCGGTGCTGGCCAGTATCGTGTTGGCTATCGTCCTGTCGCTATTGCTGCTGGGTGGATCAGCCATCACGCCGATGCTCTGCGCCCTACTTGCAGCGGCTTTTGTCGCTCGCATCGCCAAGACCAAGATCGGTGGCCAAACCGGTGATATTCTGGGGGCCACGCAGCAGGTCTCGGAAATCATCTTCCTCCTGGCGCTAACAGCCTCAATCTAAGACGCCCCACCGGTTTCAATGCGCAGCGTCGCGCCACAGTGTTTGCAATGCACAGCATCCGGATCGTGCCGGAACAGGCCGCAGCTTGGGCATTTGTAGCGCACTTTCTGCGGCATGAAGATCGCCTGCGCCAGACGGACAAACAACGCCACGCCAACAACCATGATGAAAACGGAAAACAGCTTTCCCGCTGGTGTGCCCAGCGTGATATCTCCGAACCCCGTTGTCGTCAGGGTCGCCATAGTGAAATAAAGCGCGTCGATATAGGGGGTCTGCGCATCTTCGGGGACGAAAAAGACCAGTACTGCAGTCGAGGTTGCAAAAACAAAGACCATCAGATTGATCGCCGCAATCACCGCGTCCTCGTGGGTTCGGAAGAAAGGACTATCTCGGCGCAAATCCCGCAGCAGATGATAGGAATGGATCAGCCGCAACGCGCGCAATATCCGAAGAAACGCGAGATTGCCGGTCAGGAACGGGTCAAGCAGCAGCGACACGATCACAACGATGTCTGCCATCGTGTAAATCTGGCGCAGCAGTTTCCAGCGGTCTTTGGAAATCCACATCCGCGCGCAGAAATCCATTAGGATGATCAGCCCGACACCCAAACTTGCCGCCGTCAGCCCAGGCCCATGCGGGATATTCGCCGTGGAGACAAAAAAGATGATCGAGGCGATATCGAACAGGATCAGCCCATAGCGAAACCAGACCGAGACCGGCTCGTGGCTGATGTAGAGAAACTTGACAGTTTGCTTCATCATGTCCCCGTATCTTCCTGCAGTTACAGAAAAATACCCGACACACACCACAAGACCAAGCGCCTAGTCACGAAAAAGGGCCGCCCCGGATATCGGGACGACCCTTAAATTTTCTCGAACGCGATCAGGCTGCGCGTGAGGTCAGAACCTCATCGACCTGTTTGGCAGCCGAAATCTCATCGGCGCCAGAAACCGCGGCCACTTCGCGTGTCAGACGTTCCAGGGCGGCTTCGTAAAGCTGACGCTCGGAATAACTCTGCTCGCGCTGGTCGTCGGTGCGGTGCAGGTCGCGGACCACTTCGGCGATCGAGATCAAGTCGCCCGAGTTGATCTTTTGCTCGTATTCCTGCGCCCGGCGCGACCACATGGCGCGTTTGACCTTGGCCTTGCCTTTAAGCGTCTTCATTGCCTGGCTGATAACATCCGGCGAGCTAAGCGACCGCAGACCGGATTCGGTGACCTTGTTGGTTGGTACCCGCAGGGTCATCTTGTCTTTTTCAAAAGAAATCACGAACAGCTCAAGCGAGAAGCCTGCAACTTCCTGCTCTTCGATTGATACGATCTGACCTACGCCATGAGCCGGGTAGACGACATAATCGTTCGGGCGGAACTCAAGCTTTTTCGATTTCGACATTCATATTCATCCTTCATTTCTGATCGGGATATGAGACGACAAAAGCACCACAGCCGAGGCCCTGCATGGCCCCGTCAGGCGGCTTATTTGTCGTAAATTCAGAACTCCAAAGCGAGCATACTTACGGAGCACATCCCAATCACAGTCATCATTCGGTCCCTAGTATATCACAAATTTGCGACACTCAAAAGACCGCGCCAAGGTAAATGGGAAATTCCCTTTCTACCTCAACTAATTAATGCACAGATTGATGCCAAATGAACGGTAACCGGCTGCCGAATCGGTCAACCGCCCTCGCCGGGGGCTTCCGAGAAATATTTCTCCATCTTGCCTTCTTCGCCGTCGCGTTCCTCGGCCTCGGGCAAGGGGTCTTTTTTGGTCACGATCACCGGCCACATTTCCGAGTATTTCCGGTTGAACTCGACCCACTGCTCCATCCCCGGCTCGGTGTCCGGGCGGATGGCGTCGGCGGGGCATTCGGGTTCGCAGACACCGCAGTCAATGCATTCGTCGGGGTGAATGACCAATGTGTTTTCACCTTCGTAGAAACAATCCACCGGACAAACCTCGACACAGTCGGTGTATTTGCAGCCAATGCAGTTTTCGGTGACAACGTAGGTCATGTTGGATTTCCCGTTTGCGCTTTGGCGACTAGCTAATCCAGTCTGACCGCCGCTTCAAGGTCAGATCACCCCTTTGGGATGCGAGAAAGATCAAGCGCGCGTCTTTCTTTCTTGGTTGGACGACCTTTTCCCTCAAACGCAGGATTCTTGGGCGATACGTCCTGCTTTTCGGTCATATCAAAGTACAAAGCTTGCGCCTCGGGGGCCGGGCCGCGACGCACGCCAAGCGCTTCGATACGTACAACCCGAACAATACGCCCCTGCGGAAAGGTCAGGACATCTCCGGGTGCCACGGCTTGCGCCGGTTTCAGCACCCGATTTCCGTTCAGACGCACATGGCCGCCGCTGACCTGTTTGGCGGCCAGGCTACGGGTCTTGAAGAACCGCGCCTGCCACAACCATTTGTCGATCCGCAGCTTGGCCTCGGCCATCGCGGATCAGTTGCCGTCCTTCAGACCCATCAACGCTGCCGCAAATGGGTTATCGGGATCGATTGCCTTTTCCTTTTTGGGTGGCCGTGACGAGAAGGTCTTGGCGCCCTGAGGCTTGCCCCCCTTCTTGCTATGCGGCTTGCCCTGAGGTTTACCACGCGGCTTGCCCTTGCCCTGCCCCTGCTCGCGACGCGGACCACGGTTTTGCTGACGTTGGCGCCCCCAAGTGAAGGTGTAGAACACCTCAATTTCGGGCTCATCCGATTTGGACTCTGCTGATTTCTCAGTGGCCGGAGCCTCGGTTGCCGCCTCGGTGCTTTCGGAGGCTTCGGCTGCCGTCTCGGCGGTTATACCGACGTCATCCGCTTCGGCATTTGCGGTCGGTGTCTCATCGACGACGGGTTGTTCCTCAGCTTCCGCCACAGGCTGCTCCGTGGGGACCGGTTTGGCCTTCTCACGTTCGCCGCGTTCGGCCTTGTAACCCAGTCCCTGCATCAGGTCTGCAAACTGTTCCAAGGTCATGCCGGTAATTGACAACATGTCGGGTTTGGCTTCGAACCCACCGCGGCTATCCTCGGACCGCAGCATGTCGGCCAACCGTTCCAGCATATCGATCCGGATCGAGCGTTCGCCCGCATCGCGGTAGCCGCACATGGTGTCATAGCCCTGCGGCGCGTCCTTGGCGACCGGAACGGTAACCAGACCCGGAGGTGGTGCTTCGGGGAACTCCTGCAAGCCACCGGACAATGCCCAAAGTACCAGACGCAGGCGCGTTGGCGCGGGTTTCAGCAGCAGCGGCATGAAGATGGTGAATTGACCGAACCGGATGCCATGTTTACGCAGTGCACCACGGGCATCCTGATCCAGATCCTTGACCTCTTGCGCGACCTGCGCGCGCGGCAGAACGCCCAGCGCCTCGACCATGCGGAAGGCAAAACCTTTGGCCAGACCGCTCAGCTCCTCATCCCGCGACAGGTTCAGCAGCGGCTCGAACAGGGCTGCCACTTTGCGGTCGATGAAATGCTGCAGGCGGCGCTGAACCTTCTGTTCCACGTCCGGCCCGGCGGCCTCATCGACAAAAACCTCGACCACAGGCTTGAGAGGCTCGGCACCGGCAACAAGTTTGCCCACGGCATACTCGCCCCACATCAGGCCACCCTGATCGGTGAAATCAATTTCGGTATCGGGCGCATTGTAGAAGCGATCGGCACGCAGATGGAATTGCGGCGCGAGTGCTTGCAGAGAGGCTGACTTCAAGGCTTTCGCTTCAGTCCCCTGCGCGCTTTTGTCCGGGGTAAACCGGAACCCTTCCAGACGACCGACGAATTCGCCTTCGACGGTCACTTCACCCTTGTCATTTACTTCGGCCAAAAGGGCCTCCTTCTGTTTGAGCCGGCGCAGCAACACTGACGTGCGCCGGTCCACAAATCGCTGAGTCAAACGGTCGTGAAGAGCGTCCGACAGCCTGTCTTCTACAGTGCGCGTTTCCTCGCGCCAATGGGATTCGTCACGCACCCAACCATTTCGTTGCGCAACATATGTCCAAGTGCGAATATATGCCAACCTTTTGGACAATGCATCAATGTCGCCATGGGTTTGGTCGATACCGCGGATTTGCCGCGCCATGAAATCATCGGGTATACTTCCGCGCTCATGCAGGTGGCCATAGATCACCTCAAGCAGGCTGGCATGTTCGGCATGGCTGATGCCGCGAAAATCGGGGATTCTGCACACATCCCATAGCAAACGGATCGACGGTCCATCGCTGGCACGGGCAACGACTTCGGTGACTTGGGACAGAGATTTCAGGACGTTCAGATCGTCAGCTGGCCGCGCTTTGATCAGGTGCTCATTGTCTGGGCTGACCTCAAGCGAGTCGACTAGTGCGTCGATTGAGCCGAACCGCAAAGCGGCATTCCGCCAATTCAACTTTTTCATAGGCGTGAACCGGCCGTCCATAATGGCTTGGGCTACGCCCTCATCCAGCGGCGGAGCCTCGCCCGTCACACCAAACGTGCCATCCGACATGCCGCGCCCGGCCCGTCCTGCAATCTGGGCCAACTCGTTGGGGGCCAGAGGCCGCATTCGGCGGCCATCAAACTTGGTCAGAGATGAGAACGCCACATGGTTCACATCCAGGTTCAACCCCATACCGATGGCATCCGTAGCCACCAGATAATCAACCTCACCGTTTTGATAGAGGTCAACCTGCGCATTCCGCGTGCGAGGGCTGAGCGCCCCCATGACGACCGCCGCCCCGCCCTTTTGGCGACGAAGCAGCTCGGCGATGGCATAGACATTGTCGACCGAGAATCCGACGATCGCACTGCGCGCAGGCATTCGGCTGATCTTTTTCGAACCGGAATAGACCAGCTGAGACATCCGTTCACGCCGGATGAACTGCGCTTCGGGCACAAGGGCCGCGATGGGGCCGCGCATGGTGTCAGAGCCGAGAAACAGCGTTTCATTGGTGCCGCGCGACCGCAACAGGCGGTCAGTAAAGACATGGCCGCGCTCGGGATCCGCGCAAAGCTGAATTTCGTCAATCGCCACAAAATCAGTGCCCATGCCTTCTGGCATCGCCTCAACTGTACAGACCCAGTATTGGGTGCGCGGCGGTACGATCCGTTCCTCGCCTGTCACCAGCGCCACAACAGACGGACCGCGAATAGCGACAATCTTGTCATAGACTTCGCGCGCGAGCAGCCGCAGCGGCAGACCGATGACACCGGTCCGGTACCCCAGCATACGTTCAATCGCGTAGTGAGTTTTACCTGTGTTCGTCGGGCCAAGTACGGCCACTACCCGGGATGACCCGCTCACCTTTGCCCCCTGCGCCCTGAGACTTACAGCGCCTTGCCTTCAACCTGAGGCTTCAGCCGATTCACGGCATTGGTTACTTCTTCATGATGGGGATGTATAGCCAGCGCACGTGAATAGGCCTCAAGTGCTTGTTCTGGCTTGCCCACGATCTCAAAGATGAGGCCAAGGCCGTAGATAGCGTCGTAGTTGTTCGGATTCAGCGTCAATGCCTGTTCAAGATCCGCCGCAGCCATGCCAAACCTGTCAATGCCGAAGAAAACCGAAGCGCGCACATGCCAACCCTCGGCAAATTCGGGTGCGTGATCGGTAAGCGCCGTCAAATGATCAAGCGCGGCCTCGACATCCCCGTCATCCAGCGCTTCGCGTCCGCGTTCCAACAGCAAATCCGCCGAAGCCGAACCTGATTGTGACCACAGCGCCTGCAATTGCCGATCCAATCCGATGGCCTGTTCGGGCGTCGATTGCGCCAGTTGCTGCAACAGTGATGCCTCGTCCCGCGAATCCGCCTGCTGCGCGATGCAACTGGTGGAAAACGTGACTATGACGGCAAGTGCCGCGACGGTACGTTTGAGATTGGTGATTGCAATACCCATAACAATGGTCAGTGTAGCGTAGCGACCGGGGATGTCCATTCACGGCGCATGAACAATATGAGGAAGACCATGAGCGATATTCTGGAAAAAGCCGCGGCGGCATTGAATGAGAAACTGTCGGGCGGCGATTTCGATGCGTCAGCCAAATTTGCCATTGCCGATCTGGGTTCTATCATTCTGGATGCAAGCGGTGCGCGGGTAAGCGACGAAGATGCTGATGTGACCCTCAGCGCCGATGCGGACACCTTTGAACAGATCCTCAGCGGCGACCTGAACCCAACCGGCGCGTTTATGTCCGGCAAGCTGAGCGTTGACGGAGACATGGGTATCGCCATGAAACTCGCCTCGGTGCTGGCCTGATGGAGTTTTCGCCGGCCCCCTTATTCGAAGACGTGGCCGGCGGCCCTGCCGATGGTGCGGCGCATTGGCTGATCACCGAAGATCGCAAACGTATCCGCGTGGCACATTGGCTGCCCGGAGGCGATACGCACGGCACGGTGATGCTGTTCCCCGGTCGCACGGAATACATCGAAAAATATGGTGATACCGCCAAGGAATTTGTGAACCGGGGCTTTGCAAGCCTCGCGGTCGATTGGCGCGGGCAAGGGCTTGCAGATCGCCTGCTGGATGATCCGCGGATCGGTCATATCGAACAATTCACCGATTACCAGCACGACGTTCGCTCAATACTGAAACTGGCCGAAAAACTGGAGTTGCCCAAGCCCTGGTACGTCATAGGCCATTCCATGGGCGGGGCTATCGGGCTTCGCGCCGTTCTGGAGGGGGCTGATTTTGCGGCCTGCGCCTTTACGGGCCCGATGTGGGGGATTTTCTTTACACCAATCATGAAGCCGCTCAGCCAGCTAACTGCCTATTGGGGGCCACGCTTGGGCTTGGGCGAGAAAACACCGCCCACCACCACGCTGGAGAGCTATGTGGCCTCACAGCCCTTCGAAGGAAACGTGCTGACACGCGATCCGGCGATGTACCGAATGATGCAGGATCAGTTGGCCGCACACCCTGAACTTGCTTTGGGCGCACCGTCTACCATCTGGCTGCGCGAGGCGCTGGATGAATGCACCTGGCTGATGGAGCAGACCGCGCCCGAGATCCCTGCCCTGACCTTCTTGGGTAGCCATGAACAGATCGTAGACCGCAAGGCCATTCGGGCACGTATGGCCAACTGGCCTAGCGGTACTCTGGTCGAGATCCCCGACGGCGAACACGAAGTTCTGATGGAGGCACCCGAGGTGCGCGGGCCGGTCTTTGATCAACTTGCTGCACATTTCGCGGCAGCCGCGGCGAAACCAAAACCCGAGCCCTGTCATTAAGGTTTGACCAGACAGCTTGCTTGTGATCCGGACGTGCCGCGCCTAAATGTTTGCCAACGCAGTTTATTCGAGGTGTTCCATGCGCGACCTTCCCTTTCCCGTCCGTGACGCAAATGCAGGCGGCGGTACCGATGATCTGGGCAATTTGCCGGAATGGGATCTGACGGACCTCTATGCCTCGGAAGATGCACCCGAACTGGCCCGCGATCTGGACTGGCTGGAAGGCGAATGTGCGTCCTTTGCCACAGATTATGAGGGTAAGCTGGCCGAATTGGACGCAGCTGGCCTACTGACCTGCGTGCTGCGCAACGAAAAGATCAACGCCATCGCCGGGCGGATCATGTCCTTTGCCGGATTACGCTATTACCAACTGACCACCGACGCGGATCGCGCCAAGTTCCTGTCTGACATGCAGGAGAAGATCACCGTCTTCACCACGCCTCTGGTGTTCTTCACGCTGGAACTGAATCGCATCGACGATGACGCGCTGGCTGCTCATTTTGCCGCCAATGCCGATCTGGCGCGATACGAGCCCGTGTTCCGTCGCATTCGCGCGATGAAACCCTATCAACTGTCTGATGAGTTGGAAAAATTCCTGCACGACCTCGGCGTTGTCGGCGACGCGTGGGAACGCCTATTCGACGAAACAATCGCGGGCCTGACCTTCACCGTCGATGGTGAAGAGCTGAATATCGAAGGTACGCTGAACCTGCTGACCGAGCAGGATCGCGCCAAGCGTGAAGCCGCAGCGCGCGAACTCGCCACCGTTTTCCAAAGCAATATCAAAACCTTCGCGCGCGTTCATAACACGCAAGCCAAAGAAAAAGAGATCGTTGATCGCTGGCGCAAAATGCCATCTGCCCAGACCGGTCGTCACCTGTCGAACGATGTCGAGCCCGAAGTGGTCGAAGCCCTGCGCGAGGCCGTTGTGGCCGCCTACCCCAAGCTGAGCCATCGTTACTACGAACTGAAACGCAAATGGCTTGGTCTGGACGTGATGCAAGTGTGGGACCGTAATGCTCCGTTGCCGATGGAGGACACCCGCATCGTCGATTGGTCCGAGGCCGAGAAGACGGTGATGGACGCCTATAACGCGTTTGATCCTCGGATGGGTGAGATCGCAGCTCCCTTCTTCTCGAAGGGTTGGATCGATGCGGCCGTGAAGCCCGGCAAAGCGCCTGGCGCCTTTGCGCATCCCACCGTGACCGAAGTTCATCCCTACGTGATGCTCAACTATCTGGGCAAACCGCGCGATGTGATGACCTTGGCGCATGAATTGGGCCACGGCGTGCATCAGGTATTGGCCGCCGATCAGGGCGAGATGCTTTCATCGACCCCGCTGACCTTGGCCGAAACTGCTTCGGTCTTTGGTGAAATGCTGACCTTCCGCAAAATGCTGGATCAGGCCGAGACAGCGGAACAGCGCAAGGTGCTTCTGGCCGGTAAGGTCGAGGACATGATCAACACAGTCGTTCGCCAGATCGCCTTCTACGACTTCGAATGCAAACTGCACGCCGCCCGTCGTGAGGGCGAGCTGACACCAGACGACATCAACGCCCTTTGGATGAGCGTTCAGGCTGAAAGCCTTGGCCCCGCATTCGAATTCATGGACGGGTACGAGACCTTCTGGGCCTATATCCCGCACTTCGTCCACTCACCGTTCTACGTCTATGCCTATGCGTTTGGCGACGGCTTGGTGAACGCGCTCTATTCGGTTTACGAAAGCGGTGCGGACGGGTTCGAGGACAAGTATTTCGAAATGCTGCGTGCCGGTGGCTCCAAGCACCATAAAGAGCTTCTGGCCCCGTTCGGACTGGACGCCAGTGATCCCGAGTTCTGGGACAAAGGCCTGTCGATGATCTCGGGATTTATTGACGAACTGGAAGCGATGGAAAGCTAAAGTTGAAAGGCAGCCTGTATGGCTGCCTCATTTCTCTTTGGCTGATTTCATCGTCGTCACGAAAATGGCCGTGACAATCAATATCGCGCCAACAATCGAAAGCGGTGTGATCGTTGCGCCCAGAAACAGTGCCGAGTTGACAAAGGTAAACACAACCGAGGCGGCGAATAGCAACGTCGCCGTCAAAGTCGACACGCGGGCGGCGGCCTCGTACCAAAGATAATAGGCAAGCGCGGTCGGCAAAACGCCCAGAAGGATCAAGAAGATCACGTCGTTTGCGGTCGGCATCTGAATAGAAAAAGCCGCCAGTGGCACCAGCAAAACGCCCGAACACAAAAAGATGCCAAACAGGAAGTTCAACCTTTCGGCAGTGGTCTCCGATGACTGCATCGCGCGGCTGCTGGAAATCAGGAACACCGCCCAGCTAAGTCCCGCCCCGATTTCCATCAGATCGCCCAGCAGGGGTTCTCCCCCGCCTTGAAAATCCCGATAGACGGTTAGAAACACACCGAGGATCGCCAGCAGGGTTGCCAATACATCAGTCCGGCCAACGGTGGTATCCGCGAAGAAATACAGAAATATCAACACGAAGAACGGCGCGGTATTCTCAAGCACCATCGCATTAGCAGCACCTGTATGTTCCAAACCTATGTGGAACAGGATATAGTTCACCACCGTCGACAACACCGCCAGCCGGAAGTTCCAATCCCTGTACTGGATTGAAACCCGTGCGCCCATCACCCGCAACATGCAGTAAATCGCAAAAGCAGCAATGAACAGGCGAGACACGGCAATCTGTAACCCGCCGAGATCACTAGTCAAATATCGCACGATAACGCTGTGCGTGCCCCATAGAAACGCGGCTAGGAACCCAAGAACCAACCCGTTTTGCAGTACTGATCTCTGCGGCTGATCCTTCACCGGGTGCTCCTCGCGTTATTTCAACTGACTGTCTTTCGAACCCCGCCGATTGATCCCGCCGCGAGATTTGAAGCTGCTGTCACGCTCTTGCTGGCAATCCAGGCACAGCTTTACGCCGGGCAGAGCAAGGCGGCGTTTTTCGGGGATCGGTTCTTCGCATTCGGCACAATGGGTCAGGCTTTCGCCCACAGGTCGCTTTTGCGCCTGCATCCGCGCCAGTTCATCTGAAATCGACGCTTCGATCTGTTCACTCACCGCGCCATCGCGCGCCCAGCCGCCTGCCATTTAGCCCTCCTGATCCGGTCGGGACAGGATACGCGAGACACCACAGGCGTGGCAAGCTAGAGCGAAACGGCGGCGTCAAAGACCTGATCGATAACCTCTTGTGTACCCCTCACGAATTCCAACGAACAGGGATATTCGACCCCTTCGCGAACCGATCGGCAGAACGCTTCGACCTGCAATTGATAGTGGTTGTCCGCTGGAAACCGGGGCACCAGAACTTCAAGGCCCGGTCGGTGCAGTTCAACCCGCGCCTCGCCGAACACACGGGCATTGAACGGAGCGGTTAGACGGATCATGCCACCTTCTCCGTGAAACACCATTTCCTGATGTGGATGCATGCGTGTAGAGACGTAGGCGGAATAGGTAAATTCGGGAAACTGCGCGCGTATCTCGGTGAAGACATCCACGTCATTTTCCCACCGGATCGCACCGTTGACCGAGACCGGCTCTTGCCCAGTCGCAAACCGAGCGCTGCCGATAACATACACCCCGATGTCACGCAGCCCGCCCCCACCGGTTTCCGCACGGTTGCGGATGTTGCCCGTGTCCGCCCGGTTGTCATAGCTGAACGCCCCGGTGACATGGACCAGCCGGCCGATCACTCCGTCCGCGATCAGTTTACGGGTCAGATGCCACTGAGGGTGATGCACGATCATATATGCTTCGGCAGCCAGCAAACCCGTCTGGTCCCTCTTTGCGATCAGCGCGTCAAACTCATCGGCCCGCATGGTCATCGGCTTTTCGCACAGCACATGCTTGCCCGCATCCAGCGCCTTCAGGCTCCATTCGACGTGAAGATGGTTGGGCAGCGGGATGTACACCGCCTCAATCTCAGGATCGGCTAGCAATGCCTCATAGCTGTTGTAGACATTCAAATCAGGGCAATATCTGGCAAAGGGCTCGGCCTTGGCCGTATCCGAGGTCGCCAACCCCGCCAGCCGCGCGCCCTCTGCCGCATGGATGGCGGGCGCCATGTGTTGTCGTGCGAATCTGGCTGCACCCAGAACACCCCAATTGACCGGTTTATGCATGCGCCCCCCCTAAAAATTGATGTAACCCGCTCACGGCGAGCTCAATGTAATTCAGTTCCTGATCTGTCTATCAACCACCTGCCAATAAGTCAGTCCCTTCTCTATCTATTTGAAAATCATACGCCTCGGTAAATTTTTTGATGAGATTAAAAAAACCCGATAACCTTATACTTTATATCGATAATCTAAAATCGATTTGCGTCAAACCTGCCCTCGCAAATCAGTTTTGTTGATCCAGTCTGATACTGCCGCCGTAGCTCAAACATCGACTGAATCATGCTCGGATGGTGCTCTGGCAACATCCGGAGCAACGGCAAACAGGGTGGGAGGCTTAATGAAATGCCAGCAACACATACGATTACAGGAACAGTGCTAAAAAGCGGTGATCCCGGAACGTTTGACAGCGACAATCAGGATTTCGACATTCTCCGCGAAGCGGTGATTGCAGCCGGGCTGGCGGAAACGCTGGACAATCCTGAGGCAGAACTGACCGTCTTTGCCCCAAATGACGCCGCCTTTATTACTCTGGCACAAACACTTGGGTATAAAGGGGATGACGAGGCTGGAGCATTGGGCCACATCATCAAGGCGCTCACCCTGCTTGGCGGCGGAGACCCTATCCCTTTGCTAACCAACATTTTGAAGTATCACGTGGTCGATGGTGAGTTCGACAGCACCACAGTGGTCGGTCTAGGCGACGGGGCTGAAATCCAAACTCTGCTTGGGTCGTCAGTCGAACTGAACCTTGAAAGCGATCCCCCCAGTCTGGGCGATGCCGATCCGGGCATCGACGATCCCGGCTTGATCGCGTTCGACGTGGATGCGTCAAACGGTATCATTCACGTACTTGACGGCGTACTTCTACCCGTCTCGGTGTCGGGCATTCTGGGCAAAAAGAACACGGACTTTATCCTGGGTGACAGCAGCGATGAATTCATCTTTACCGGACGCGGCAAAGACTTTGTTCACGGTGATGGTGGCAATGACGTGATCAAAACCGGCTCGGGCAATGATGTGGCGCTTGGCGGTGCCGGGAACGACATAATCTTCGGGGGGCGCGGAAAGGATATTCTGCGTGGCGATGAAGGCCATGACAAAATCTTCGGAGGTCGTGGGAAAGACATCATCGACGGCGGCGAAGGCAATGACAAACTCTTTGGTGGGCGCGGTAAGGACACGTTTGTGTTCGATGAAGGCGACGGTCACGACTGGATTGTCGATTTCCGCGTCGGCAAGGACAAGATCGACCTGTCCGAATACGATGGCATCACCAGCTTTGAGGACATCGAAGACGATATCGACGGAAAGCTCTTCGGGACCAAGATCGAGTTGGACGACGGAGACAGCATCTATCTATCAGGCATCTGGGCAAGCCACCTGTCCGAGTCCGATTTCATTTTCGCATAACTAAAAAAATCAGCCCGCTCATATGGCGGGCTGATATCAGTCTGGGGTTAGTTTGAACCCAGCATACCTTTTTCGCGCGCAAGCTCTCGCATCTTCTTTTGCAGCTTCTCAAATGCGCGCACTTCGATCTGACGAATACGTTCACGGCTGACATTGTACTGCGTGCTCAGCTCTTCCAGCGTAACAGCCTGGTCCATCAGACGGCGCTGAGTCAGGATGTCTTTCTCGCGATCGTTCAGAACATCCAGCGCAGCAGCGAGCAATTCGCGCCGGGCTTCCAATTCATCGCGCGCCTCGTAGTCACCAGCCTGATCGGCATCTTCATCTTCCAGCCAATCCTGCCACTGCATGGTGCCTTCGCCTTCGGACCCCACGGTCGCGTTCAGCGAAGCATCGCCACCGGACATCCGACGGTTCATGCTGATCACTTCTTCCTCGGTCACTCCGAGGTCTTCTGCAATCTTGGCCACGTTTTCAGGACGCAGATCACCTTCTTCCAGCGCGCCAATGCGTGCCTTTGCTTTACGCAGGTTGAAGAACAGCTTTTTCTGCGCCGATGTTGTACCCAGTTTCACCATCGACCACGACCGAAGGACGTATTCCTGGATCGAAGCGCGGATCCACCACATGGCATAGGTCGCCAACCGGAAGCCTTTTTCGGGGTCAAATTTCTTGACCGCCTGCATCAGGCCCACATTGGCTTCGGAAATCACCTCGGCCTGCGGCAAGCCATAGCCGCGATATCCCATGGCGATCTTGGCCGCCAAGCGCAGATGAGACGTGACCATTTTATGCGCGGCCTCGGTATCCTGTTCCTCGACCCAGCGCTTGGCCAGCATATATTCTTCCTCCGGCTCCAGCAGAGGAAACTTGCGAATCTCCTGCATATAGCGGTTCAGCCCACCCTCGGGTGTCGGCGCTGGAAGATTTGAGTAATTTGCCATTTATTTCTGCCCCTTGGACAAATGTTTAAGCCCTTAACATGGGATATGGGTACCAGACCCGATACATTCAAGAGGATCTGTTAACAGTCTGAGATTAACCCTATGTAAAGGAAAGCTGAAAAGGCCTTTTTCACAAGCCTTTGCAGTTTATTTCAGTGGTTTTCTGAGATTTTCCAGCAGGTCCGCCATATCCTGCGGCAGCGGGGCTTCAAAACGTAATGCCTGGCCCGAAACCGGGTGTTCGAAGCCTAACACTGCTGCGTGCAGAGCTTGGCGGGGGAAAGCCTGCACCGCCTCGGCGGTTTCGGGCGTGAATGCCCGCGCGGCCAGTTTGCGCTTTCCGCCGTAAACCGGGTCTCCGACAAGCCCGTGGCCGGCATGGGCCATATGGACACGGATTTGATGCGTTCGGCCCGTCTCAAGCCAGCATTCGATCAAGGACAGACCGCCGGGCGTTCCAAAAACTTCGACAATCCGCGCCCGTGTCACTGCGTGGCGGCCTCCGTGAAACAGCACGGCCTGCTTTTGCCGATCCGTCTTGTGCCGCGCCAGTTGAGTTGTTAGGCGCATGATGTTGCCGGGCTCAAAACTGACACCCTTGATCCCACGCAACCGAGGGTCATTGGCATCCGGCACACCATAGCAGAACGCGCGATAATAGCGCTCGACGCTATGCGCCTCGAACTGGGCAGCCAGCCCGTGATGCGCCGCATCCGATTTCGCCACAACCAGCAACCCGCTGGTTTCCTTGTCGATCCGGTGCACGATGCCCGGGCGCTTGACGCCCCCAACACCCGAGAGATCATCCCCGCAATGATGCAGCAGCGCATTGACTAGCGTACCGTTCGGCGAGCCCGGCGCCGGATGCACGACCATCCCTGCTGGTTTGTTGATCACGATCAGATCGTCGTCCTCATAGACGACTTCAAGTGGGATATCCTCAGCGCCGATATGACTATCTTCGGCCTCGGCCACGGTGATCCCAATCTGCGCGCCTTCGGTTATCTTAGCTTTGGGGTCTTCAACGGCGACGCCATCAACGGTGACGGCACCCTCATTGATCAGTCGGGCCAGCCGGGTGCGCGACAGGTTCTCTTCCGCTGGCACATCCCGCGCAAGCGCCTTATCAAGGCGGGGCGGCGGAGCGGCCGCGATATGAAACTCTATCAGGCGGGTGCCCATGACTGTCCCTTCCGAACCTCAGGAACCGCAGGAAACACCGCAGCTTCGACTGCTGCGGCGTATGGTCATGCTGTTGACCGCGGTAATGATTGGCGGGGTTCTAGTGACATTCGCCCTGATTGTCATCCGCCTATCGGACCGCACTCCGAAGCTGCCCGACCAGATCGAACTTCCGGACGGCGCAAAAGCGCAAGCGTTGACCATCGGCAACAACTGGTATGCGGTCGTGACCGAGGACAATCGGATTCTGATCTTCGACAAGACAACCGGAAAACTACGGCAAGAGGTCGCGCTGGATTAGCGTCAGGCCTGACCCGAAAGCCGGTTCAGCTGATTGGTAAAGCGCTTGTGAGGCGGATAGAGATCGCGCGCTTTCTCAAGATAGGGACGTGCCTTGTTCTTGTTCCCGCGCCGCATGTGTATCTGGCCCGCCATGCCCTGAATAACGACGGTCACGTCATCAAGATCGGCAGCTTTCAGAATAAGCTTCTCGCCCTGCCCGATCTTGCCCGTCCGCTCAAGCAAGTGACCCATGGCGAACATGAGAAACGGGCTTTCCGGGTCACAAGCCAGCGCCTCAGCCATCGTTCGATGCGCAGCTTCGGTATCGCCTTCTGCTTCGTAAAGTTCGGCCAGCCGCTTTTGGTACAAGGCACTTTCCGGCACACCAGCTACGATCTGGCGGGTTTTATCGATCGCCTGAGCTCCGGATATTTCCCCTAGATGCCTCTGTAGTATCACCCTCGCGCCCAACAATCGCGGGTCGTCTGCTGGCACGTCGTGAACCTCATCGAGTGAGGTAGAAAGCGCTTCCAATCTTTGTTGGTGATCAAAGATACGACTTGCGCGTTGATCCAGCGCCAACTCGGCCCAATCCAAGAGTATGAAATCGAAGTTGCAAGGACGCCTGACAACAACATTGCGCTGAACCAGATACAGGTTATTGAACGGTGGAAATCGGCGTTGCCGAACGACCTTCTGCAACGACCAATCCACAGGCGGCATTAGCCTAAGCGCAAGTTGGGCGCAGTAGAGCATTCTGGACCCCAGCACCACAACATCCGGCCGTAAGGGTTTGGACCAGAACGCTTTAGCAAAGTGCAGCGTCGCCGCACCGCGCTTGCCCTGCATGCCAAGAACAGCGCCGCGCAACGCGCACAAAACAGTATAGTCTTCGGGCCAGAGATGCGGGTTCTGCAATCCCTCTTTGGCATGTGCCTCGCTTTCCTGCCACTTCGACAGGTAAAAACAGTTCAGGGATTGCAGAAGTGGCATAAAGGCGTTGTCGGCCCCGGCGTCCAGAATAGGTTTCGCATTATCATACGCCTCTTCGCAGCGATCCTGCGCTGACAGATGTTGCACCGCCTTTGAATAGATATGCGCCGCCTCTGAGGGATTCAGAAAGGCCGATGGCCCCTTCGCAACCCGTTCGATGAACCGCGCATTGGCCGCCTGCATCTCATCCTTGGACAATACATCGCGGAACACTTTACGCTGCTGCCCCGAAATCCGGGCTGCAGCCATTGAAAAGCCAGATATGTGTGGCGCGATCACCTGATCCGCCCGTGACATCGCAAAAAGCTCCAGAAAGTCCCGCTGCGCCCGGGTCAGAGCCGACAGATCAGCGATATCCGACATCTGCATGAGCTCCGGAAACCGTTGCTTGAAACGGTCTATCACCTCTGGCTGATCCGAAAACATGATCGCCGTCTGGCCCTTGGATTTCTCCAGATGGGCCTCGTAAAACTCGTCAGGTTCGATCTTGGCGGGCCAGATCGAATGCTTCCATGGTAATCCGTTCAGGATTTCTCCGCGCCGAATGTGGTAAGCCGAAACCCCCTGCCCCGAGAGCTTCTGATCCGCGCGATCCATGATCTGACGAACCTCATCCACAAATCCAACGCTATGTATGAAATCGCGATAGCGGGGACGGATGGTTTCGATATCTTCCCACGGGAAGCCAAATATCTCGCTCGCTTCTTCGACCAGAACCGAACGGCCAGAAGCCAAATGGTCGATCAGCCGCTCGGGCGATGGATCGTGTTGGAAGGCCCAAATTGGCAGAGCGGTCGCGCTTATCGCGTCGAACTCTGCCTGATCAAGGAAATGCGCATCCATCCAGTCTTTGGTGAATAACTCCTCAGGATGATCCAACTCCGGCGCATCGGCGCCTTGCGGGAACCAGTTCACCCGGTATTCCGTCCCAAAGTCTTCGGCCAGACGGATACAGGTCAGGATCATCAGCAGGCGCGCGCCCAAACAATCCGTACGCTGACCAATGAAAACGCCACGCGTTTGGATCATTGCGCGATCCGGGTGGTCAATGCCCTGCCAACTATTCCAATTATCTGATACATACAGACATTCCCAAACCACGTTCGCCTAAGGTCTTACACAACCGCTACAGTTGAGGCGAGATGCGAAAAACGCGGTGTTTCGCAATTTGTTGCAATGCGAGGTTAAGCAACCGCCGGACGGGCCTGCGACAAGTCCGGAGAAATGCGAATGGCCTGCGAGATCAAGTTCAGGCGCGCGATTGAGCGCTGGGAAATGATATCCGCCGGAATGCGTGTGGCCGCTGCCAAGGCGTCCGTCAGTGAAACGCCGACATCCGTTGTCAACACGCGCAGCGCGGTGGTCAGGTTCAGATCGGCCCCGGCCAGGGTTCCATCCGGTAAGGTCAGCCTGCTGTTTTCACGTTGGATGACACGCCCTTCCAGCTTGAATTCCCGCAGATCCGTTCCAGCAACGGCCATCGCGTCGCTCACCAGAAACAGATGCCCCGGCCCCTGTTTAGCTGCAAAGGCGGCGCGCATCGTCTGCGGGTGAACATGGATTGCATCCGCTATCAACCCGGCAGACATCGCACCGCTGGACAAGACTGCGCCAACCAGCCCCGGTTCGCGGTTGCCCAACTGACTCATCGCGTTAAACAAATGGGTGGCGCAGTGCGCGCCCGCCTGTGCGTAAGCCACGCAGGTTTGAAACTCGGCATCACTGTGCCCCAACGACACGATGACCCCCGCCTTGCTGAGCGTTTCGACCTGAGCAATCGTGACACTTTCAGGCGCAAGCGTAACCATCAATGCAGGCAACGCCCCTGCCGCTTCTATCAGCTGTGCAAGATCAGCGTCCTGCATCCGGCGGATCAGCCCGCCGTCATGCGCGCCCTTGCGTCGCACCGAGAGATGCGGCCCCTCAAGATGCAAGCCGACAATCCCCTGAACTCCGCGCTGAATGGCCTGAGAAGCAGCAGAAATGGCAGCCGTTGTCTTTTCGGGCGTGTCCGTGATCAGCGTCGGAAGGATCGACGTCGCGCCAAGCTTGCGATGAGCCGCCGCAATACGCTGTACTGTCTCGACCGATGGATCGTCGTTGAACATGACGCCTCCGCCGCCATTCACCTGCAAATCTACATAGCCGGGGCTTAAAATATCGCCCGACAGATCCTGAACCATCTCATCCGAAGGCAACTCGGCTTCGGGCAAAATACTGTCGAGCAGCCCGCCGACGAAACGGGCGGCGTGGCCGTCCTTCAGGGTTTTACCATCAAAGATAGGCCCACCCGCGAAGGTGATCGTCGCATCGGTCATACCGTCTCCGTCACTTTCCGCAGGTGACGCGGCGCATCGGGATTGATGCCCCGGCGCGTGGCCACAGTTTCGACCATACCGTAGAACGAAGCGATTGAGGCTACCGGATCTGTCATCCAGTGCGTGGTGCGGACATGTGGTAGCCTCACGGCATCAGACACCTGATTGGTCGTTGCGAAGACTTTTGCGCCCTTAGCTGCGAGCGCATCGGCGACTTCGGCGATGTTGGCCTCAGCCGCGTCTCCGGACGAGAACGCAATCACCGGAAAGCCCTGATCCACGATCGAAACCGGGCCATGCAGAACTTCGGCCGAGGAATAGCTTTCCGCATGAATCTGGCAGGTTTCCTTGAATTTCAGCGCCGCCTCATTCGAAATTGCCCAGGACATCCCACGTCCCAACGTGAACAGGGATTGTCCATCGACTGCCTCGACCACCGCGCTCCAATCGCAGGTGATCGCCCGCGATAAATCTTCCGGCAATTTGTGAATTGCAGCCAGCAAAGTGTCATCACCCTTTACCTCGGCCAACAGCCAAAGCCCGGCGACCAGAGAGGTGACGAAAGTCTTGGTGGCAGCCACGCTAAGCTCGGGGCCTGCAAGGATGGGCAGAGCCGAGGTGGCGTTCTGGGCCAGTGCAGACGTGGTATCGTTCGTGATCGCCACCGAACATGCGCCGCCTTCTGTCAGGGACTTCGTCAGCTGTACGATGTCGGGGCTTTGACCCGATTGAGATACCGAAATACACAGCGCACCGGGGCATCGCATATCGACCCCGTAGATCGATTTCACGCTCGGCCCAACCGAGGCCATGGGCAGGCCCAGCAGCAGTTCCGAAGCGTATTTCAGATAGCTGCAGGCATGGTCCGACGAACCTCGCGCAACCGAAATCAGGAAGCCGGGATCGTGCGCGCGGATCGCGCTGGCCGTCTTTGTAATCGCCGTGGCACCATCAGTGAGAAGCCGATCAACGGCAAAAGGTATCTCATTGATTTCCTGCCGCATTTGAGTTGTATCGCTGGACATGAGCCCCGCCTTTCAGGTTGACAGACGCAGCTCTGCCACGAAATCGTAAGCATCGCCGTGATAGATGGATCGGGTCAGTTCAGCAACGCGCCCGCTTTCTAGATACGAGGTCCGCTGAATGCGCAGCCCCGCCGTACCTTCTGCAACATCAAGCAATCCAGCCTCGGTTGCTTCGAGATTGATGGCCGAGATTTTCTGGATCGCGCGCACCGGACGATTGCCTGAGTGTTCGAGTAAGGCATAGAGAGATCCGGTAACCTCAGTCGGGTTGGGCAATATATCCAGCGGCAACGCCGCGCGTTCCAGCGCCATCGGTCGCCCGCCAGCCGCGCGCAGACGATGAATGCGGGCGACCTGATCACTCGCCGATAGGCCCAGCGCCAGCATCTCATCAGGTGACGGCAGGAATATTCCGCGCTCCAACCAGGTTGAAGTCGTTTCAAAACCGCGCCTCTCCATGTCTTCGGTAAACGAGGTCAAATGCGACAGCGACTGCTCAACCCGCGCAACCGCTTGACGCACGAATGATCCCGAGCCTTGCCGCTGTTCAATCGCGCCTTTGCGCACAAGTTCCTGAATCGCCTTGCGGACCGTCACCCGCGACAGGTCTGTCAGTTCGGCAATCTCGCGCTCGGGCGGGAGTGAACTGTTCGGGGCCAGAATACCCTCTTCGATCCCCTGCTCCAGCCGCTGCCGCAACTGCACGTAACGCGGACCGGCAGTCTGACCCAGCCAACCCTCGGGCCGCAAGAAGTCAGCAACGCTCATGTCGGGTCTCCTTTTGAAAGGCGTGGGCCAACGCGGTGGCACCGGTCAACGGATCGCCCAGCGGTTCGGCCAATTCCTGTTGCATTGGCGCAGGCAGAAATTCCGCATATTGCGGGCCGATGCCGCCGGTCAGGCAGATCGAAAGGCCGGGCATCCAGCCCATCGCCAACATCTGATCCGCCAAATACTGCGCACTATCCTCCATGATCGACAGCGCAAGCGCATCCCCTTGCTTTGCGTGTTGCGTGACAACAGGCGCCAGCGCTCCGAACTCGGTAGGCGACATCTTGGAGGCGGTCCTGACAATCCCAGCAGCGCCATCAAAACGCGACAACAGGCTGTCCGCCAATTCAGACGCAGGCTTCAGAGCGTCCACACAGTCAAGCGTAAAGGCCAAAGCCCGCCGCCCAACCCATTGCGCCGAGGCCTGATCCCCGAGAACAGGTCCCCAGCCCCCGGCAAATGACCTGCGATCCCCATTCTGGACCGCCAGAAAAGAACCCGTTCCGCAATGCGCTACGAAACCGTCTTTCGAACCCAACGCACCACGTAATGCGGCGGGCCTGTCATCTTCAATCAGAACATGGTCAAATGGCAGCTTTTCTGCCAGCCGATCAGCCAGCGCGCGCCCCGTGATACCGGCCAGCCCCAAGTAGGCTGGCGCACGAGCGATTTGAGTTGCCTCTAGTCCGGCACGTCGGGCCAAAGCAGCAATTCCGTGCATCAACTCAGCGCAGGCTGCGTCAAAATCGGTTGATACATTTGCCGCACCAACCTCGACACACTGAACCGCAGAGCCGTCTGAAACAGCAAGACGGCAGCGTGTTCCACCGCCATCAGCGGCCAGCACAATGGTATCAGAAGGGCGACTCATGGAGATACCTTTATAATACCTATTTCTAATTTTGAAGACCAAATTCCACAATAATGCAGTAATAATTGTCTAAATCTTGAAAATAGTGGGTATAAAAATAAAATGGTAGACTAATGGTATCTAAAAGGTATGATATTCAAAATCTCGGGGGAGAATCACGTGACCAAGCCAGTTACCGAACAGCTACATCAAGACGCGATCGGACTTGACGCCCGACCGCTGACTGAGGTAGCCGAGCTGCTGGCCCGCTCGCAAGCCGACGCTGCCGCTGCCCCGCTTTCCTCGCTGCCCACCCTCTGCGCAGGCGCAAAAGCTATGGCGCAATCCATCCGATCGGGCGGGGTTTTGCGCTATTTGGCGGCAGGCTCTTCCGGCTTGATGGCCGCCTCGGATGCGCTGGAACTGGGGGGAACTTTTTCGATACCAGCCCGCCAGATTCGCATCCACATGGCAGGTGGATTGCCCTCAGGGGTAGAGATGCCGGGAGATGTCGAAGATGCCACCGACGGCCTTGCCCGTGAACTGGCCGATCTTTCTGCCAAAGACACCTTGATCACCGTCTCGGCCAGCGGAACCACACCGTACACAACCGCAGCAGCGCGGATCGCGCGGGACAGAGGCGCCACGGTTATCGGCATTGCCAATAACGGGGGCACCGAACTGTTGCAGCTTTCTGACCATCCAATCCTGCTTTCGACACCACCTGAACTGATCTCGGGCTCTACCCGCATGGGCGCTGGTACAGCGCAGAAAATCGCACTGAACATGCTTTCGACGCTGATGGCGATGGAGCTGGGGCATATTCAGGACGGCATGATGATCAATTTGCGTGCTGACAATGACAAGCTACGCGCCCGAGCCAACGGGATCGTCTGTCAGTTGACCGGCGTTTCCTCCGCTCAGGCTACAAAGGCGTTGACTGCGGCAGAGGGCAACCTCAAATGCGCGGCCCTTTTGGCTGTAGGCGCAGGGTCCCTGGACGCGGCGCAAGCAATGCTAAGCAACACCGACGATCACCTCCGCCCTGCGCTGGAGCGGATGAAACAAAACCAAGAAACCATCAACCTGGGAGATATCAAATGACACGCAAAGTTCTGAGCCTTGCCTTGATGAGCACGGCGCTGGTCACAAGCGCCTATGCGCAAGAGGCCACTTTGACCATCGAAAGTTGGCGAAACGACGATCTGGCATTGTGGCAGGAAAAGATCATTCCGGCGTTCGAGGCCGAGAATCCCGGCATCAAAGTAATATTCTCGCCCTCTGCACCGGCAGAATACAACGCTGTCTTAAACTCAAAGCTCGAGGCCGGTTCGGCTGGCGATCTGATTACCTGCCGTCCGTTTGATGCCTCGCTTGCGCTATACGAGTCGGGGCACCTGACCGATCTGTCTGATCTTGAGGCCATGGGAAATTTCTCGGACGTGGCCAAATCTGCGTGGCAAACCGATGACGGTTCGGCCAGTTTCTGCGTCCCGATGGCGTCAGTGATTCACGGCTTCATCTACAACAAAGATGCGTTCAATGAGTTGGGCATCGAAGTTCCAACTACCGAAGCTGAGTTCTTTGCCGCCCTCGATAAGATCAAGGAAGACGGTACCTATATCCCGATGGCGATGGGCACCAATGACCAGTGGGAAGCCGCAACGATGGGCTATAACAATATCGGCCCGAACTACTGGAAGGGTGAAGAAGGTCGTCAGGCGCTGATCAAAGGCGAGCAGAAGCTGACCGACCCCCAGTGGGTCGCCCCGTATGCGACACTGGCCAAGTGGGCGGACTACCTCGGCGACGGGTATGAGGCACAGACCTATCCCGACAGCCAGAACCTGTTCACCCTGGGTCGTGCAGCGGTCTATCCAGCAGGCAGCTGGGAAATCTCGGGCTTCAACACGCAGGCCGATTTCGAAATGGGCGCCTTTAAGCCACCGGTCCAGAACGCGGGCGATACCTGCTATATTTCGGACCACACCGATATCGGCATAGGCATGAACGCGGCGAGCGAAAACCAAGAAGCTGCACGCACCTTCCTGGCTTGGGTCGCAAGCCCGGAATTCGCCAGCATCTTCGGTAACGCCCTACCTGGTTTCTTCCCGCTGTCCAGCACTCCGGTCGAGCTGGAAGATCCACTGGCCAAAGAAATCGTCGGTTGGCGGGATGAGTGCGAAAGCACAATCCGCTCGACCTACCAAATCCTGTCGCGCGGCACACCGAACCTCGAAAACGAGACTTGGGGTGCATCCGTTGCAGCCATCAAGGGTGCCGAGACACCCGAGGCACTGGGTCAGCAACTGCAAGACGGTCTGGCCAGCTGGTACGCACCGCATCAGTAACACCTAGGCCACTCACACCGGACGCGGCCACCGCGTCGCGTCCGGACCTTTCCCCCGGAGATTCCCATGCAGACCCGCCGCATACGCTGGCACATTGCCGTTTTCCTCGCCCCTGCGGTGCTGGTCTACACGGCAGTGATGATCTTCCCCTTGTTCAACACACTGCGCCTCGCACTGTTCACCGAGGTTGATCAGACACGTATCTACGTGGGCTTGCAGAATTTCCGCACCCTGTTCTTCGATCCGATCTGGTCCGAGCAGTTCTGGAACGCTTTGGGCAACAACTTCTGGTTCTTCCTGATCCACATGCTGGTTCAGAACCCCATCGGCATAGCTTTGGCCGCGCTTCTGTCGCATCCACGCTTGCGGTTTGCCGCGCTCTATCGGTCCGCGATCTTCATTCCGACCATTCTGAGCTTTGTGATCGTCGGTTTCGCGTGGAAGCTGATATTGTCCCCGCTTTGGGGCATCGCACCTTCAATGCTGGACGCCATTGGTCTGAAGTCGCTGTTTGCACCATGGCTGGGCAAGGAAGAATACGCGCTGACAACACTGGCACTTGTCTCGGTCTGGCAATTCGTCGGCATCCCGATGATGTTGGTCTACGCCGCCCTGCTGTCGATCCCCGAAGAGATCCTTGAAGCCGGAGAAATAGACGGCATCACCGGTGCTTCGGCGTTCTGGAAGATCAAGCTGCCGCTGATCATTCCCTCGATCGGCATCATCTCGATCCTTACATTTGTGGGCAATTTTAACGCGTTCGATCTGATCTATGTCTCGCAAGGTGCACTGGCGGGCCCGGATTTCTCAACCGACATCCTCGGCACCTTCATGTACCGCACCTTCTTTGGCTTCCAGCTGCAACTTGGCGACCCGCATATGGGCTCCGCCATCGCTGGCGCGATGTTCGCCATCATTCTCGTGGGTGTCTGCATCTACCTCTTCGGCATCCAGACCCGGATGCGCCGGTATCAACTGTGAGGATAGCCGGATGAACAAAGCACGCCATAACCCGCTGAACACGGCCGCCATGCATGGGGCGCTGATCCTCTACACGTTGATCGCCCTCTTCCCGGTCTTCGTGATCATCATCAACAGCTTCAAAACCCGACGCTCGATTTTCCGCGAGCCGCTCGCTCTGCCCGATGCCGAAAGCTTTTCTCTCATCGGTTACCAGACGGTTATGAAACAGGGGGATTTCTTCCTCTATTTCCAAAACTCACTGATCGTGACCGTGGTGTCGCTGGCCTTCGTTCTGCTGTTCGGCGCCATGGCCGCTTTTGCCCTGAGCGAATACAAATTCAAGGGCAACACTCTGATGGGCCTCTATCTGGCGCTTGGGATTATGATCCCGATCCGCATCGGCACCGTGGCGATACTTGAGATGATGGTGGCAACCGGGTTGGTGAACACCCTTTGGGCCCTGATCCTTGTCTATACCGCGCAAGGTCTGCCGCTGGCGGTGTTCATCCTGTCTGAATTCATGCGGCAAGTCTCGGACGATCTGAAGAACGCAGGCCGCGTCGATGGGCTATCCGAATACACCATATTCTTCCGATTGGTCCTACCGCTGGTCCGCCCCGCCATGGCGACCGTGGCCGTGTTCAACATGATCCCCATCTGGAACGACCTTTGGTTCCCGCTGATCCTTGCCCCGGCCGAGGAAACCAAAACACTGACGCTGGGCAGCCAAGTCTTTATCGGCCAGTTCGTCACCGACTGGAACGCGGTTCTGTCGGCGCTCAGCATGGCGATCCTGCCGGTGCTGGTGCTCTATGTCATCTTCTCGCGCCAACTGATCCGCGGCATCACTTCAGGAGCTGTCAAATGACCAAAGTTCTGATCGCTGGCCTCGGCAATATGGGGCTGAGCCACGCTTTGGCCCACCATCATCACCCGGACGCGCAGATTGTTGGGTTGGTGAACCGATCCGGTCGCGTGGATCATCCAGATCTGTCGATCTATCCGGCCTATTCGGATTTTCACACCGCTCTGGCAGAGACCAAGCCCGATCTGGTGGTCGTGGCGACCTACTCCGACAGCCACGCCGATTTCGCCTGCGCGGCGATGGAGGCCGGGGCGCATGTATTTGTCGAAAAGCCGCTAGCGACCACTGTGGCAGATGCCAAGCGCGTTGTCGAAAAGGCCATTGAAACCGACCGCAAACTGGTGATCGGTTACATCCTGCGCCACCATCCTTCGTGGATGCGCCTGATCGCCGAGGCGCGCGACCTTGGCGGGCCTTACGTCTTCCGACTGAATCTCAACCAACAAAGCAGCGGGGCCGAGTGGGAAACACACAAAGCTCTAATGCAGACCACCTCGCCCATCGTCGATTGCGGTGTGCATTATGTCGACGTGATGTGTCAGATCACTGACTCCGACCCCGTGCGAGTCCACGGCATGGGCCTTCGCCTAAGCGATGAGATCGCCGAAGACATGTACAACTACGGCCAGTTTCAGGTGGTCTTCGAGGATGGCTCGGTCGGCTGGTATGAGGCCGGTTGGGGCCCGATGATGTCCGAAACCGCGTTCTTCGTGAAAGACATCGTGTCGCCCAACGGCTCGGTCTCGATCACCGATGGCAACAAGGGCGCATCCGCCGATATCGACGGACACACCAAGGTCGGCGGCCTTCTGGTCCATCGCCCCGACGGCGACCAGAAAATCGACATGCCGGATGAACCCGGTCATCAGGAGCTCTGCGATGCCGAACAAGCCTATATGCTGCGCGCCATCGCCGAGGATATCGACCTGACCCGCCATATGAACGACGCCGTGCAATCGCTGGCCATCTGCCTCGCTGCCGATGAATGCATCCGCACTGGCCAACCCATTTCGCTGAAAGAGGCATGCACATGACCGCCCTGACGCTGACAAACGTGAACAAGTCCTTCGGCACTGTCGAGGTACTGAAAGATATTAACATCGAAGTCGAAGACGGAGAATTCGTCGTCTTCGTCGGCCCCTCCGGCTGCGGCAAGTCCACCCTGCTACGCGTGATCGCGGGGCTGGAGGACGTGACCTCGGGCGAAGTGCGCATTGGCGGAGAGGTGATGAACCTTACGCCGCCCTCGAAACGCGGCATCGCGATGGTGTTCCAAAGCTATGCACTCTATCCCCACCTGAATGTGCGCAAGAACATGTCGCTGGCACTGAAACAGGAAGGCCAGAGCAAGCAGGTCATCGAAGAACGCGTCGCCAAGGCCAGCAAGATGCTGAACCTTGAGCCCTATATCGACCGTTACCCCTCAGAACTGTCAGGCGGCCAGCGCCAACGAGTCGCCATCGGTCGCGCCATCGTGCGAGAACCCAAACTGTTTCTGTTCGACGAACCCTTGTCCAACCTCGATGCCGCCTTGCGCATGAACACGCGGCTTGAGATCGCCAACCTGCACCAGCAGCTCGACGCATCTATGATCTACGTCACCCATGACCAGACCGAGGCGATGACGCTCGCCGATAAGATCGTCGTGCTGCGCGATGGGCGTGTCGAACAGGTCGGAAGCCCGATGGAGCTTTACAATAATCCTGCTAACCAGTTCGTTGCAGGTTTCCTCGGTGCGCCCTCGATGAATTTTTTCCCAGCCAGCGTGATCGGCGACAGCGCAGATACGACGCTGGGTATACGCCCCGAAGATCTGTATCTGAACGACGAAGGCCCCCTGACCGCGAACGTGACCCATGTCGAGCATCTGGGCGGTGACACCAACGTGATCGCGATGATGCAAGACCACCAGATCACCGCGCGCCTGTTCGGCCAGCATCAGGTCAACGCTGGTGAATCCGTCCATTTCGGCTACGCCCAGGATCGAACCTACCGCTTCAACCAACAGGGCGCCCGTCTCACCTGACAATTTCGGGTAACGATTTCAGGATGTTGGTGCGGTCGAGAAGACTCGAACTTCCACGGGTGTTACCCCACAGCGACCTCAACGCTGCGCGTCTACCAATTCCGCCACGACCGCACTGCCAATGACTTGGTAGAGGGGCGTATAGACGCTGAACCGCGCGATGTGAAGAGGCAAAAACACAGCCGATTGAAATCACGTGCTTTAGCCATATCTAACCGCGATACAATGCAATCTGGAGCAGCCATGCCCTCGCCCGATCCCCGCCCTACCGTGCAGATTGATGTCGTCTCGGATGTGGTCTGTCCGTGGTGTATCGTAGGTTTTCGTCAACTCGATGCCGCGCTGAAGCAAGAGAATGTGCCGGCCAGATTGCGTTGGCATCCGTTCGAACTGAACCCCAACATGGGGCCAGAGGGGCAGAATCTGAGGGAGCATATTGCCGAGAAATATGGCTCGACGCCCGAGCAAAGCCAGCAGGCGCGCGAGCGGTTGACTGCGTTGGGTACTGAACTTGGGTTCACCTTCAATTTCACTGATGACAGCAGAATCGCGAACACCTTTGCCGCGCATCAACTGCTTGACTGGGCGGAAACACAGGGGCGTCAGCATCCGCTGAAACTGACCCTGTTCGAAACCTATTTCACCAAGCAACAGGATGTCTCTGACGTCGAAGTGTTGATGGGCGCGGTCGAGACGGCCGGGCTCAACCCGGAGGCGGCGCGAACCGCACTTGAATCAGGTGCGCATGCCCAACCGGTGCGTGAAAAACAAGATTTCTGGACCAGCCGAGGCATCTCGGGCGTGCCTTCGATGGTGTTTGGAGGGAAATATCTGCTGACCGGCGCACAGGGCACGGACACTTATGCGCAGGTCCTGCAACGCTGCCTGGCCGAGGCCGCCTGACCCCTTCCCCCTGCCCCGCAGACGGTCTAAGGAACGAGCATGGAATGGAAGACTACCGACGGGCTGATCGACTACGACGAGGCCACTGCCTTCATGGAGGCGCGCGTTGCTGCGATTG
The DNA here is from genome assembly GCF_056540645.1 of Ruegeria sp. AM5. Lineage (NCBI taxonomy): Bacteria > Pseudomonadati > Pseudomonadota > Alphaproteobacteria > Rhodobacterales > Roseobacteraceae > Ruegeria > Ruegeria sp. AM5. The sequence goes on from NZ_JBQFXC010000001.1 coordinate 1,040,095, forward strand.
CAGCGGGTGAGGCGGACGAATGCATTTGGCTGTTGGAACACCCTCCGCTTTATACCGCTGGGACTTCTGCCAAGCGAGAAGATCTGACCGATCCGGATCGCTTTCCGGTCTATGAAAGCAAGCGCGGTGGACAGTACACCTATCACGGCCCCGGTCAGCGCGTTGTTTACGTCATGCTTGATGTGGGCAAACGCGGTCATGATGTGCGCCGCTTTGTGCAGCAGCTTGAGGCATGGGTGATTGCGGCTCTGGCCGAGTTCAATGTCACCGGTGAGATCCGCGACGGCCGCGTGGGCGTCTGGGTGCAACGGCAAGACAAGCCGCTGACGATCACCGGCCAGCCAGCCGAGGACAAGATCGCGGCCATCGGCATTCGCCTGCGGAAATGGATCAGCTTTCACGGCATCTCAATCAATGTCGAGCCGGACCTGTCACATTTCACCGGTATCGTGCCCTGCGGAATTCAGGAACACGGGGTGACCTCACTGGTCGATCTTGGGTTGCCGGTGACCATGGATGACGTCGATGTTGCGCTAAAAAAGACCTTTGATGAGGTATTCGCCACCGAAGGCGCCTAGTTTATAGGTGATTCCACGTATTCGGACAGATCTGGCCAGAATACGCAAAAGACAATGCTAGAATTTGGGGCACTCTGTTTCGAAAATCATTCAGAAAATTCCTTTGAATGGTCTCAATTCGCCTCAAATTCAGGGATTCTTCACATCCTCTCCTTACAAACGCCATCTGACCACATAGTATGTAGTGACCGTTCATGAGTGAGTGGTGTGTTAACCGGTGATCTCAGGGCTGCCCTGCGAAATCCGTGAAAGTGTTTGGTTACGAGTCTGCCGTTCCGACCCCATATCGGAACGGCAATTCTCGTTTTAGGCCCCTAAATCTGTTGATGCCCAAATCGGGTTGATCCGACGCAAGCGTGCCCGCTGGCTTCGATTTCAAGCGTAACATGACCAAGCCCAAACTTGTTCTGCAGAACCTGCTTGGCCATCACCCGGATATCCTCGGCACTATCTTGTGCGTCGGGTTTGATGACCAGATGCGCCGACAGCGCGGGCTCACGCTCCTGCATGCTCCACAGATGGATGTGGTGAACTCCTGCCACGCCCGATACGCCTTCAATGGCTGTGGCGACCTCTTCCGGATCCAATTCTGTTGGCGCGCCCAACATCAGAACGCGTATGGTTTCACCGATCTCGGATTTGACGTGCCAAAAGATGTAAAGTGAGATCATGATGGTGACCGCTGGGTCGACCCAAGTCCAGTTGAAGACAATTACAGCGGTACCTGCGACAATCACGGCGACGGACCCCAATGCATCGGCCACATTGTGCAGGAATGCCGCACGAATATTCATGCTGTCCTTGGACATGGAATAGGTCAGCATAGCGGTGACAAGGTCGACGACCAATGCGATCCCAGCGATCCAGACAACGATCCAGCCATTAACCGGCTCGGGCTCCACAAACCGCATTACGCCTTCGTACAGCAGATAAACCGACAGAACGATCAGTGTTGTGTAGTTAACCAGCGCCGCTACAACCTCGGCCCGGCCATACCCGAAACTCATACGCGCGTTTGCGGGTCGACGAGCGATCTTGCGGGCAAAGAATGCGATGACCAGCGCAATCGCATCTGACAGGTTGTGCAAGGCGTCCGCAATCAAGGCGAGCGAACCTGAAATAACCCCGCCCACAATCTGTGCCAGCGTCAAGAACATATTGACCGCGATGGCCCAGGCAACGCGCGCATCGCCGGCCTGCGGATCAACATGCGCGTGGCTGTGCCCTTTGTGGGAATGCTGATGAGCCATTTTAGTGTGTCCTATTTACTGAATCACCATGCTACATAATTCCTCTAGTGACTAGAGGTTCAAGGGGGTGTTTTCGAAAATGAATGCAATCGGGGCTCCCTCATTTCGCACTGGATTCAGAGCACCTACGATCCGGTTCTGGACTTCTACCGCCGTTCGAACCTACCGCGGGTAGTCGGCGCCGCTATGACGAAACCGCGCTGCGGCGGTTGCAATGCGTACGCCATGGCCAAGATCTGGCCAGCCGCTGGCCCAATTAGAGGCCTTGCTCACACTCGAAAGTGCAAATGGAAAAACTTGAACCGGGCTAATGATATCGCCGGACAGCAGCCTGATGATTTACGAGTCCGGATCGCACGCATGAAATGAATGGAACAAGACTGATCCGTATTCCTCAGGTCTGCGACGGGCAGCGCTGTTACGCAAGTGTCGTGCTCCATGCGTTTGGTGATCACGACGCCTGCGACAGCTCGCTTCGAAGGTGGATCAGGTCAGTGCCGCGCGGATCTTGTCAGCGTGTTGAGCAATCAGGTCAAAATCGCCCATTTTACCGGGCGGGCGTATCGAGACGCCCTCGTGGCGCGGCAATACATGCACATGAAGGTGAAATACCTCTTGCCCGCCTGCGGCCTCATTGAATTGCTGAACGGTGACGCCATCAGCGTCAAACGCTTCTTTCACAGCGTGAGCCATCTTCTGTACCGTCGCCATCACCGCTGCCAGTTGCTCGGGCGTTGCATCCAGCATGTTGCGACAGGGGGTTTTGGGGATCACCAACAAGTGCCCGTCCGCCCGGGGCATGATATCCATCAGCGCGACGGTGTCGTCGTCTTCATACACACGGTTTGACGGGATTTCTCCGCGCAGGATCTTGGCAAAGACATTTTCGGGATCATATGCGGTCATTACGGGCCTCCGGTGTTGGACTTACACTTTGTTCTGAGCCGCCGCTTGATGCGGGTCAAGCGGGTTTCCCCGTCACCACTTGTAATCGCGGACTGAATCCCCAAATCCCTCGCATCCGAGGTCAGATTATCGCGCAGCACAGTCTGCCCGCGACAATTAATCTTGATCCAGATCAAACTCGACCATTGAAGGTCGCCCCTTCGCAATCTAAAACCAGCAGGAATCCCGCGCGTTGGAGAGGTCCGACTGCGCGGTACAGTTGCAACAGGAGGCACCTAATGGCAGACGCAGCCATTCATGGTCACGAGCATGAAGATCAGCGCGGCTTTTTCACCCGCTGGTTCATGTCGACCAACCACAAGGACATCGGGATTCTCTACCTGGTCTTTTCGGCCCTTGCCGGTCTGATCTCGGTTCTGATGACTGTCTATATGCGGCTCGAACTGATGCACCCCGGTGTTCAGTATATGTGCCTCGAAGGGTTCATGGCCGATCCATGCACCCCCAACGGTCACCTCTGGAACGTGATGATCACCTATCACGGTGTTCTGATGATGTTCTTCGTTGTCATCCCCGCCCTCTTCGGCGGATTTGGCAACTATTTCATGCCGTTGCAGATCGGTGCGCCGGATATGGCGTTCCCGCGGATGAACAACCTGTCCTTCTGGCTGTATGTCGCTGGCACCTCGCTGGGCGTCGCCTCGCTGCTCAGCCCCGGTGGTAATGACCAGCTTGGTTCAGGTGTAGGCTGGGTTTTGTATCCACCGCTGTCGACGACCGAAGGCGGCATGTCCATGGACCTTGCGATCTTCGCCGTGCACGTATCGGGCGCCTCCTCGATCCTCGGCGCGATCAACATGATCACCACCTTCCTGAATATGCGTGCCCCGGGCATGACACTGTTCAAGGTGCCTCTGTTCAGCTGGTCGATCTTCGTCACTTCGTGGCTGATTCTGCTGTCGCTGCCGGTTCTGGCAGGCGCGATCACCATGCTGCTGATGGACCGCAACTTTGGCTTCACCTTCTTTGATCCGGCCGGTGGCGGCGATCCGATCCTGTATCAGCACATCCTTTGGTTCTTTGGCCACCCGGAAGTGTACATTGTGATCCTGCCCGGCTTTGGCATCATCAGCCACGTGATCGCGACCTTCGCGCGCAAACCAATCTTCGGCTACCTGCCGATGGTCTGGGCGATCATCGCGATCGGTGTGCTGGGCTTCGTCGTATGGGCGCACCACATGTACACCGTTGGCATGTCGCTGCGCCAGCAGGCCTACTTCATGCTGGCCACGATGGTCATCGCGGTTCCGACCGGCGTTAAGGTCTTCTCGTGGATCGCGACCATGTGGGGCGGCTCGATCGAGTTCAAAACCCCGATGCTGTTCGCCTTCGGCTTCCTGTTCCTGTTCACCGTTGGTGGTGTGACCGGCGTTGTGCTGTCGCAGGCCGGCGTGGACCGTGCCTATCACGACACCTACTACGTCGTTGCGCACTTCCACTACGTGATGAGCTTGGGTGCCGTCTTCGCGATCTTCGCTGGCGTGTACTTCTACTTCTCGAAGATGACGGGCCGTCAGTATTCCGAGTTCTGGGGCAAGGTTCACTTCTGGCTGTTCTTCATCGGCGCCAACCTGACCTTCTTCCCGCAGCACTTCCTGGGCCGTCAGGGCATGCCACGCCGCTATATCGACTACCCTGAAGCGTTTGCTCAGTGGAACTTCGTTTCGTCGATTGGTGCGTTCATCTCGTTCGCCTCGTTCCTGCTGTTCTTCGGCATCGTGATCTACGCCCTGCTGCGTGGTGCGAAAGAGACACGCCCGAACCCGTGGAACGAATACGCGGATACGTTGGAATGGACCCTGCCCACGCCGCCGCCTGAACACACGTTCGAGCAGCTGCCCAAGCAGGAAGACTGGGACAAGGGCCACGCGCACTAATCCCGCCATCCAAACCAAATTCAGCAAAGCCCCGCCCCGTGCGGGGCTTTGTGTTTTTTACGCCCCCAGTCCGCAACTTGCTGCACCCAACACGTAGACGCACCAAAGATCAGGCCGCTAGTATTTGCGAAAACAGCATAATCTAAGACGGGTGCGCGCCACATGATTCTCCATCACGGCATCACACTTCGGCAACTGGTCAAAGGCTCTGCCGGGTTCATTTGCATCGTCATGGCCTGGATACTCCCGCTTGAACTAGTGGATGAAGTTACTCCGCTTGAGTTGATCTCGAACTCCAGCCCACCGGTCACGATGCTGGGTTTGGCAGTGGCATTTTTTCTGGGTTTCAAGAACACCTCGGCCTATGGCCGCTGGGTCGAGGCCCGCAAGATCTGGGGGGACATCGTCAACGCCAGTCGCGATTGGGGCAACACGATCAGCAATCTGGTTCAGGCTGACGGCACGCCGCTTGCGCCCGAGATACGGCGTGAATTGCTGGAACGTCATATCGCTTGGCTCAACATGCTGGCATTTCAGCTGCGCCAGCCCGCAACGCATGGACGTGCCCGCCGCCCGTGGATGTTCGGGCACAAACCGGTCGTGGACAAAATCGCGCTGCATCAGGAACCCGAATGCTGGCGCGATACCCAACTGGCGGCTGATATGCCTCTGATCGAAGGGAAATCCAACCGTGCCGCGTACCTGTTGTTTCTTCAGGGTGAGCGGCTTTCATCACTGGCGCAATCCGGCAAGATCGACCCCTATTGGCATGTGGCGCTGATGAACCGGCTAGCACGGTTTGCAGACGCGCAAGGCCAAAGCGAACGTATCAAGAATACCCCCTTCCCCGCGGCAGGTCGCCGAGGTCGGGCGCATCTTCAGCTATATTTTTATCTTCATGTTACCGCTGGCGTTGAATGACCAACGCTCGATCACCGCTGGCATGGGCTGCTCGGTAACAAAATCCGTTCTGCTTGACTGGGCAGTCTTTGCTCCGATCGGGGCGTTGGTTTGCTGGATTTTCTTCGTGACTGAACGGGTCAGCGCCTCGATGGAGGACCCGTTCGAAGGCGACGTAACCGATGTTCCGATCTCGTCCATCTGCCGTATGATCGAAATCGACCTGCGCCAGATGACTTCCTGCGGCACTGCCCCTCAGCCGACAGAACCCATCGATAAAGCGCTAGTTTGACCACTTAAATTGCGCAAAGATCGAAAAAACCTCCGTTTTGCGGTATTCTGGTTGGCAAAGCCCCTTTTGACAGGAGCCTTGCTATGCCCGAGATCGACTTTTGGTATTCAATCGGCAGCACTTACAGTTTTCTGACCATCACGCGCCTGGATGGCTGGTGCGAAGAAAACGATGCGACAGTAACCTGGCGCCCCTTCAACGTGCGCACGGTGATGTCGGAACAGCAAAATATTCCCTTCGCTGGCAAACCGGTGAAGTCGGCCTATATGTGGCGCGATATTGAGCGGCGCGCTGCGAAATATCACATCCACGCCAAACTTCCCGCCCCCTATCCAATTTCTGACCTGGCGCTGGCAAATCAGGTGGCTTTGCTGGGCATGCAGGACGGCTGGGGCGCCGGGTTCACGCAAAATCTTTATCGGATCTGGTTCGAGGACGGGATTGAAGCCGGTAGCGAAAGCGCCATTTCCGAAGCCCTGCTTCGGTGCCAACAAGATCCACGCCTGATGCTTGCCCGTGCCCGCAGCCCGGACGCTGTTGCAGCCTTGGAGGACGAGACAAACAAGGCCATCAAACTGGGGGTTTTCGGCGCACCCAGCTTTGTTGTCCGCGACGAAGTGTTCTGGGGTGATGACCGGCTTGACGATGCCCTGTCGTGGGTCCGCGTCGGCCACGTTGTCTGACTGATTTTTGCTTCGACATTGCGCCGGTCTGAGCTAGGTTCTCGCCATGCCTTATCAATGGACAGAAAACTCGGACGCTGAACAGGAACTGCGGCTTTGGCCGCACAACTCCTTGCCACCACGTGGTGCAATGACCGTCATCTTGTCGGTGTTCCTGTTCGGACTGATCCCGCTGCTGGCGATGTTGGGTTCGATCGTCCTGTGGGGTCTGCTGCCGTTCCTGCTGCTGACGGTTCTGGGCCTCTGGTTGGCAATCCAGACAAACTATCGCGCGCGCAGCGTGTTCGAGGTTCTGACCTTAGGCCAGACGCAAGCCCACCTTGTGCACCACCACCCAGACAAGGGCGATCAGGAATGGACCTGCAACCGCTATTGGGCCCGTCCCGAAATGCACACCAGCGGTGGTCCGGTACCCCACTACGTAACGCTGATCGGCGATGGGCGCGAAGTTGAGATCGGCGCGTTCCTGTCCGAGGACGAGCGGATCGCGCTGTTTGATGATCTGAGTCAGAAACTGCGCAAATCGACGTGATTAAGCGCCGTTGGAGTTAGCGCAAAGATGATCTTTGACCATCGGTCCTACTTTGCCGAAATCCATCTGACCGGTATAGCGCGACTTCAACTCGCCCATCACCTTGCCCATATCGCGGATTGAGCCCGCCCCAGTAGACGTGATGGCGGTCTGAATGGCCTTGCTAACTTCGTCGTCGTCCAGCTGTTTGGGCAGGAATTCCTCAATCACCTCAACCTCGCGCAGTTCCCGCTCGGCCAAATCAAGGCGTCCGCCCTCTTCATAGGCGCGTGCGCTTTCCTTGCGCTGCTTGGTCATTTTACCCAGAATTTCAAGCACTTCAGCATCGCCGCAGCCCTTGGTCTCTTCATTGTCAGAGGCGCGCGAAGCAATATCACGATCCTTGATCGCCGCATTGATCAGGCGCAGTGTCGAAAGACGCTCGGCGGCTTTGTCTTTCATAGCTTGCTTCAGGGCAGAGTTCACCCGTGATCGCATATCCATATGGTCTGTCCATCCCCATGGCAAAGGAACCCTGACCATATCGAAACAAAAAGGTTGGTACAACAGTGGACATTAATTGTAACTCATTGATTTTTAACAATAGCCCAAAATTTGAACAGACTTGACCCTAGCGTATAACCCACTTAGTTATGCGCCCGTTTACCTTGCAGGAGAGTCGCGCCATGGCCCAGAACGCCCCGTCCAAGCCCACCGCATGTCTGGCGTTGGCCGATGGAACCCTGTTTTACGGTGTGGGCTTCGGCGCAACCGGTCAAACCGAGGCCGAGTTGTGTTTCAACACCGCCATGACGGGCTATCAAGAGATCATGACCGATCCTTCTTATGCGGGCCAGATCGTGACCTTCACTTTCCCGCATATCGGCAATGTCGGAGTGAATCCCGAAGATGACGAAACCGGCGACCCGGTGGCAGCCGGGATGGTGGTCAAATGGGACCCGACCGAGCCGTCGAATTGGCGCGCGACAGAAGAGCTAAAAAGCTGGTTAGCCCGCCGTGGTCGCATCGCAATCGGCGGCGTCGATACCCGCCGCCTGACCCGCGCGATCCGCCAGCAAGGCGCACCGCACGTGGCGCTAGCTCATGATCCCGAGGGAAACTTCGATATCGAAGCCCTGATTGCTGCAGCGCGTAGTTTTGCGGGTCTCGAAGGGATGGATCTGGCCAAAGAAGTCACCTGCGCCCAAAGCTATCGCTGGGATGAGATGCGTTGGGCTTGGCCCGATGGCTACCAGCGTCAGGAAGCTCCGATGCACAAGGTGGTCGCGATCGACTATGGTGCCAAGCGCAACATCTTGCGCTGCCTCGCCTCGGCGGGTTGCGACGTAACCGTATTGCCCGCCACCGCAACGGCTGCGGAGGTGCTGGCACACAAGCCGGACGGAGTGTTCCTGTCAAACGGACCCGGCGATCCGGCGGCTACCGGCGAATATGCTGTTCCGATGATAAAGGAAGTGCTGGATACAACAAATCTGCCCGTCTTTGGCATTTGCCTAGGCCATCAGATGCTGGCACTGGCGCTTGGCGGGCAGACGATCAAGATGAACCACGGCCACCATGGTGCCAATCATCCTGTCAAGGATATGGAAACCGGCAAGGTCGAGATCACCTCGATGAACCACGGCTTCGCCGTGGACGCGGAAACACTGCCCGATGGCGTAGTCGAAACGCATCGCTCTCTGTTTGACGGCTCGAACTGCGGCATCCGCATGACGGGTCGCCCGGTTTATTCGGTGCAGCATCATCCAGAAGCGTCACCCGGCCCGCAGGACAGTTTCTACCTGTTCGAACGCTTTGCCGCGGCGATGGCGGATCAAAAAGCACAAGCTTAAAGGCAAATTCAACAGCGTTAACCGTGTGTTAACTCTGACTAAGCAACCCTGCCGGATGTTACATGCGGCAGGGTTTCGTTATGGTCGAATTGAATCTCCAGCGTCAGACACTGGCGCAGCCTGTGCCCGGGCCGCATTCGCGCAAACCGCTCGGCACATGTCTCGTCGAACAAGGCATCATCACACCCGACCAGTTGGCGCGCGCCCTGCGGATGCAAGTATTCCAGAACGCGCCATTGGGGGAAATACTGGTCAGTGAAGGATGGGCCAGCCGTGCGCAGGTTCTCTCGGCGCTGTCTGACCAAACCGGCCTTCAGATCGCCGATCTTGCGCAGGTACCACCTGCCGCAGACCTCTGTTTGCTCGAACCGGTCGAGTTTTGGTTGGAGCACAATGTACTGCCCTGGATGCGTGTGGGGCCAATCCTGCTGATCGCTACAGCCAGGCCAGATACATTCGACGCAGTGGCAGACGCATTGAAACGCCACCGTTACACAATCATCCCGGTTCTGGCAGGACCCGAGCAGATCGATGCCGCCATCGCCCGTCAATATGCTCAACCGCTGGCACAAGCTGCAGAAACTCGCGTTGAGGCGCGGCAAAGCTGCAGGAATTGGTCGGCCCAGACGCGCCGTGGGCCGATCATTGGATTTATCCTGTTCGCGGCACTCTGTGTTTGTTTCCCGATAGTTGGCCTCGGCCTTCTTTTGGGCTTTGCACTGCTGACCCTAGGACTGTTCTTGTCTCTCAGGCTCTCGGGGCTCATTGCTTATCTATGGCGAGAAAAATCTGAGCCAACAACAAAGACCTCTGAGTCACTTCGCCTACCCCGCGTCTCGATCCTTGTGCCGCTATATAAGGAACGCGAGATTGCCGATGACCTGATCGCCCGGCTGCGCCGCCTGACCTATCCCAAAGCGTTGCTGGATGTCATTTTGGTGCTGGAAGAGCGGGATGACGTAACCAATGAGGCGCTCAGGCAAATAGAACTGCCAACCTGGATGCGCGCCATTGTTGTGCCGGATCGGGGTGACCTGACCACCAAGCCCCGTGCGATGAACTATGCGCTGGATTTCTGCCGTGGAGAGATTTTGGGCGTTTGGGATGCCGAAGACGCGCCGCAATCCGATCAGATTGAAACCGTTGTCCGCCATTTCGCGAACGCCCCAAAGGAAGTGGTGTGCCTGCAAGGTATTCTAGACTACTATAATCCGCGCACCAATTGGCGGTCGCGCTGTTTTAGCATCGAATACAGCGGCTGGTTTCGCGTCGTCCTGAAAGGCATCGCGCGAATTGGTCTGGTCGTTCCGCTGGGCGGCACAACCTTCTTTTTTCGCCGCGACAAGCTGGTCGAACTGGGCGGTTGGGATGCCCATAATGTCACCGAAGATGCCGATCTGGGTGTCCGCCTAAGCCGTGCCGGATATCGGACCGAGATCGTCAGCACCACGACCTATGAAGAGGCGAACTTTCGCGCCTGGCCATGGGTCAAGCAGCGTTCGCGTTGGCTGAAAGGGTTCATGGTAACCTATCTGGTGCATATGCGCGCACCACGCCAATTGCTGCGCGATCTGGGGTTGCTGCGCTTTTTGGGCTTACAGGCCTTTTTTCTGGGAACACTGGGCCAATTCCTTCTGGCCCCGCTTTTGTGGGCGTTCTGGCCCATCTTTTTCGGGCTGCCCCACCTGTATCAACCAATCCTGACACCCGGTTTATTGACTGCCTGCGTGGTTCTGTTTCTCGTCGCCGAAGCCGCCAACCTATTGGTGGGTATCTGCGGTGTCATCGCAGGCAAACGCAGGTTCCTGCTACCCTGGGTGCCGACCATGGTGCTTTACTATCCGCTGGGCGTGTTGGCGGCCTACAAAGGCCTGTGGGAACTGGCGGTCAATCCGTTCTTCTGGGACAAGACCCAGCACGGCCATGCGGTCGAGGAACGTGAGGCCGCTATTTCTCGCGCCGGATCGCATCCTGTTTCAGCCGCGTCATGAAAGCGACCGAAATGTGATCCTGCAACGCCTTGGCCGCCGCGTCCTCGTCTCGCGCCGCAATCGCGTCCACGATGCCTTTGTGCTCGCTCTGCGCAATCTCGCCACGCCCTTCTGCGGCCAGCGATGTGGTCGCCATCAAGGCCATGGTCCGATGCACCAGATCAAGCTGCTGCACCAGATAGCGGTTATGCGAAGCCAGGTGAATCTGTTCGTGAAATCTCCGGTTGGCCCGCGACAGCGCAACAGGATCTCCGATCAACTCATTATCGGCCACCACCATGTCCCGCAGGACCCGAATTTCCTCTTCGGTTGCGTGTTTTGCGGCCAGACGTGCGGCCAGCCCTTCCAATTCACGCCGGACAACATAAAGCTCGGCCATCTGGTTGTGATCCAATGAGGCCACGATCAACGACCGCCCGTCCCGTTCCAGCAACGACTGCGTTTCCAGCCGCTGCAGCGCCTCGCGGATCGGAGTACGCGAAACGCCAAACCGCTCGGCCAGTTCGCTTTCCACCAGCCGATCACCAGGCTTGTAGACACCGACGTCTATCGCTTCGAGAATAAGGCTATAGGCGTCCGTATTGGACTGTTTGGATTGGGGCATCGGCTGAATTGTCTCCTCGTTCGGACCTGTCTAGCCGCCACACGCCCCCCCGATCAAGTGCGGCATTGAAAACCGCAGCCCATCGCCCTAAACCCAAAGCATGGTCAAACCTGCCTTTTTCCATGTCACCCAATGGGTGTTCGATCTAGACAACACGCTTTACCCGCCGCATATGCGCCTGTTCGATCAGATCGAAGTGCTGATGACGGATTACGTCGTGCAAGCTATCGGCGTCGACCGCCCCGAGGCCGACCGGTTGCGTTCGCATTACTGGCGCGAATACGGCACGACACTCGCGGGCCTGATGGCAGAGCACGATCTGGACCCCGATCCCTATCTTCACGCCGTGCATCAGGTGGACATGAGCCATATGGAACCCGATGTTGCGCTGGCGGAACATATCCGCGCTTTGCCCGGGCGACGCATTGTCTATACCAATGGATCTGCACCTTATGCCGAGCGCGTTCTGGCGGCACGCGGTCTGAATGGGCTGTTCGACGCGATCTATGGCGTAGAACACGCAGGCTATCGTCCCAAGCCGCAAAAAGCCGCGTTCGAGGCGATCTTTGCGCAGGATGGAATCGATACAGCGAAAGCCGCCATGTTCGAAGATGATCCACGCAATCTGGCCGCCCCGCACGAGATGGGAATGCGTACCGTGCACGTCGCGCCTGACCCGCACGAGGCTGACCATATTCACCATCACACCGATGATCTGACCGGGTTTCTGGGTCGCCTGCGATAGGCTGTCACACTGCGACGATCTGTTCGTTTCGCAGGTGCAGAATTGACCCCATATGCTGCTCAGCGACGAACAGAATCGGAGACCCCAATGACCGCGCTTGAGATGCCTCAGCGCCTGCCTCTTTGGCAGCGCCTTTTGTTTGCAATTCCCGTGTTTGGCTGGATGGCCCGGGACGCGGCCAATGCCGAAGCTGAAGACCTTTATTATACAGCCGCGGCGCTGGTCAGCATGTGGGGCTGTTCCATCCTTCTGTTCGGCCTGCCGGGTCTTTATATTCCCGCCCTGATGCTGGTGCCGACGATGTTCCTTGTCCTGATTTTGATCTCTCGGGGATAAAGCACGAGACAGGATGTCACTTGGCGCCCACCGCGCAACAGCACTAGTGTCTGCGGCAACGGAGACATACTCATGACTGACAGCTGTGACATCCTGATTTCCGGCGGCGGAATCGCCGGATTGACCGCCGCCGCCGCCTTTGGCGCTGCCGGGTTCGACGTAGTCTGCGTCGATCCCACCCCTCCGATCACCGAGCGGGACGTGGACGGATCGGATCTGCGTACCACCGCTTTTTTGCAGCCTGCCCACGGTCTGTTGGAACAATGCGGGCTTTGGGCCAAACTGGATGCCCACGCCGCGCCCCTGCAGATCATGCGCATCGTAGATGCGGGCGGAGATGTGCCTGAACCGCGCGTCGTGCGTGATTTCAACGCCGCCGATATCTCGGACCAGCCATTCGGATGGAACCTGCCCAACTGGCTGTTGCGCCGCGAGATGGTAGTACGCTTGGCCGAATTGCCAAATGTCGATTTCCGCCCGGGCACCGGCACGGTCAGCCTGTTCACCCGCACCAATGAGGCGCGGGTCGGCCTGAGCGACGGAACCCGCATCCGCTGCAAACTGGTAATCGCCGCCGACGGGCGCAGTTCACCAATGCGCGAAGCTGCCGGGATCAATGTTCATACCACGCGCTACGGCCAAAAGGCCCTCGCCTTCGCCGTCACCCATCCCATCCCACACGACAATGTCTCGACCGAGATTCACCGCTCGGGCGGGCCGTTCACTTTGGTGCCCCTGCCCGACTGGCAAGGCCAGCCGTCCTCGGCGATTGTCTGGATGGAACGTGGGCCACGTGCCGTTGAACTGCTAAACCTTGAATCCGACGCGTTCGAAGCCGCCATGACCGAACGCTCTTGCGGGCTGTTCGGACCGCTGAAATTGGCCTCACGCCGGACGATTTGGCCGATCATCAGCCAGTCGGCGGAACGGTTGTCGGGCGAACGCATCGCGCTGATGGCCGAGGCCGCGCATGTGGTGCCACCTATTGGTGCGCAGGGGCTGAACATGTCGTTGGGCGATCTGCGCTGCTTGCTGGAATTGACGCAAGCCCGGCCCGAGGGCTTAGGCGATGGGCAGATGTTGGATTCCTATCACAAGGCCCGCCATACCGAGATCGAACTGCGCGTCAAGGGCATCGACCTGCTGAACCGCGCCTCCATGATCGAAGCGCGTCCGCTGCGCGACGCACGAGCGATGGGGCTGAATGCGCTCTATTCCCTACCACCCGTGCGCAAGACGCTCATGCAAATGGGCCTCGGCGTCCGCTGAACCGCAGGGCGGGCTTCTACCCGCCACGCTATTACAGCACCTGATCCAGAACCCGTTTCAGGCGCGCAATCGTGTCGTCAACATCATACAGCTTGTCCAAGCCAAACAGGCCGAGACGGAAGGTGCTGAACCCTTCGGGTTCGTCACATTGCAGCGGTACGCCGGCTGCGATCTGCATGCCCAGGGCCGCGAACTTCTTGCCGTTCTGCACTTCGGGGTCTGCTGTATAGCTGACCACCACACCCGGCGCGCCGAACCCTTCGGCGGCAACCGACATGACGCCCTTGTCCCTAAGATAGGCCCGGACGCCATCACCCAGCGCCCATTGCGCCGCGCGCAGCTTTTCGAAGCCGTACGCGCGCGTCTCGGCCATTGTGTCGCGGAAGGAAAGCAGAGAATCCGTCGGCATGGTGGCGTGATAGGCATGGCCGCCATTCTCGTAGGCCTGCATGATCTGGCGCCATTTCTTCAAATCTATCGCAAAGCTATCGGATGAGGTTTCTGCCAGCCGCGCCTCGGCGCGTTCGGATAGCATGACAAGACCGGCGCATGGCGTTGCGCTCCACCCCTTCTGCGGAGCCGAGATCAGCACATCCACTCCGGTGGCCTTCATATCGACCCAGGCACAGCCCGAGGCGATGCAGTCCAGCACCATCAACGCCCCTACCTCATGCGCAGCAGCGGCCATCGCTGTCACATAATCATCAGGCAGAATCACTCCGGCCGAGGTCTCAACATGCGGCGCGAAGACAATACCCGGTCGTTTCTCATGGATTGTCGCCACAACTTCATCAATCGGGGCCGGAGCAAAAGGTGACGGGCTGGAATTGCCGGTTTCGCGCGCTTTGAGAACGGTGGTCGACGATGTCAGATCACCTGACTCGATGATCTGGCTCCACCGATATGAAAACCACCCATTGCGTACGACAAGCACATCAGCACCCCGCGCAAACTGTCGCGCGACGGCTTCCATCCCATAGGTGCCTCCGCCGGGAATGACCGCAACGCCTTCAGCATTGTAAACTTCACGCAGCATTGCCGAAATATCGCGCATGACTCGCTGAAAACTTGCAGACATATGGTTCAGAGAACGGTCGGTAAAAACCACCGAGAACTCCTCCAGCCCGCCCGGGTCAACAGTATTCAGTAGTGCCGGCATGATGCATCCTTTCTATTGGGTCCTTTTTGTTCTGCCTTGTCTTGCGCGCTCGGTAAAGCGTCAAACGCGGCCTGAAGTTGACCCAAAGTAACCCACAGCCAAAAATTTCATTTTGAGTTTTTACATGCCACAATTAGCAGAAATGACGCCAACCAGAGTCAGGTCCCCTTTACACCCTAGCGTGTTTCTGAACAGATACACACACTTTGAACAAGAACGGATAATTTTACTCGTGACTGCGCAAAAGCGGATTAGTTTTCAAGTCGTTCGAGACGAGGTAAAGCGGCGGATTGAATCCCGCATATGGCCTCAGGGCTCGCTTTTACCCACCGAAACCCAATTAGCGGAAGAGTTCAATTGTGCCCGCGCCACAGTGAACCGGGCGCTGAGGGAGCTCGCCGAACAGGGCTTTGTCGAGCGCAAGCGCAAAAGCGGAACGCGGGTCAAGAAAGAACCACGCAAACAAGCCAAGCTTGAAATTTCACTTGCGAGACAAGCGGTTGAGAACCAAAACTCAGCCTATCGCTATGCTCTGGTGGAACGGAACGTGGTCTACAGCCCCGGCTGGCTGACCTCGCAACTGAATGTCGAACCGGACGCGCGCGTTCTGCACGTGATCTGCATGCACTATGCAGACAACCGCCCCTTCCAGCTTGAAGAACGCTGGATCAATATCGAAGCCGTACCCGAGGTCGAGCAAGCCGACCTCAACAAAAGTGGCCCACACGAATGGTTGTTGAATGCTGCCCCGTTCACCGAAGCTGAAATCGCCTTTTGCGCGATCTCGGCGGACAATCGTCTAGCTGATTTCATGGGCACAACCACTGGCACTTCGATGATTCAGCTGGAACGGACCACGTGGAAGGACGGGCAACCGATGACTTTCGCCCGCATGACCCATCATCCGGGGTTCCGCATCCGCACTAAATACTAACCGATCGGCCCGGGCAGGCGTTCTTCGCTCAGCAGTACATTGGCTTCGACCTCTCCGGCCCCTGGTAAGGTCATCACCCTTCGGCGCAGAACCCGTTCGAAGTCTGCCAGATCCCGCGCCACGACGCGCAAGCGATAATCATAAAGACCCAGCACATGCTCAACCGTCTGCACCTCGGGAATGGCGCTGACGGCACGTTCAAAATCTTCAAGGCTGACCTGCCCTTTTCGCGCAAGTTTCACGCCGAGAAAGACGGTCACTCCAAAACCCAGGGCCTCGGCATTCAGACGCAGCCGCCGCCCCTTGATCACGCCTGCTTCTTCCAGTCGACGAATACGCCGCCAGGTCGCAGGCTGCGATAAGCCAAAGCGGCGCCCCAGAGCCCCCGCGCTTTGGGTCGCGTCCTGCACCAGCGCGCGCAGAATTCTGCGGTCGATCTCATCCAGTTCGATCATACCGGCAACACCTCATCCCGTTTGACTCGGGCGATATGCATAAGGGCTTCGATATCGGCGATATGCGGTAGGGTCAGAATGCGATCGCGATAGACCTGTTGATAATGCGCCATATCTCGCGCCAACACCGATAGGCGCACATCCACCCGACCAAGGAAGGTCTGGATCTCGATCACCTCGGCCACGTTCCGCGCCGCCGCCGTGAATTCGTCGAACGCCCGTGCCTGCGTCTTGTCCAGCGTTATTCGCAAAGAGACCTCGACCGCATAGCCCAAGGCGGCCCAGTCGATAACGGCTTCCTGCCCCTCGATCACTCCTGCCGCCTGCATTTTTTCGATCCGGCGCCAGCAGACGCCCGAAGTGATGCGGCATCGCTCAGCCAATTCTGCCGTTGTCAGGCTTGGCTCGGCCTGGAAGTGGCGCAGTATACGTCGATCAACATCATCAAGCATGATTTTTTCACATTTCGTTCAATAGAAGAATTATTCTTCATCTATTTGTCAAATACTCAATCCAAACCCTATCGCCAATAGCAATCACGCAAGATAGAAGCACATCAATCGAAACTGAAAGGACCGGCGAAATGCGCGTCTATTACGATCGCGATTGCGACATCAACCTGATCAAAGACAAAAAAGTGGCGATTCTGGGCTACGGCTCGCAAGGCCACGCCCACGCGCTGAACCTGCGCGACTCGGGCGCCAAGAACCTGGTCATCGCCCTGCGCGAAGGCTCCCCCTCGGCCAAGAAAGCCGAAGCGGAAGGCCTGCAGGTGATGGGCATCGCCGAAGCCGCAGCCTGGTGCGACGTTATTATGTTCACCATGCCTGACGAACTGCAAGCTGAGACGTACAAGAAATACGTGCACGACAACATCAAGCCAGGTGCGGCCATCGCGTTCGCCCACGGCCTGAACGTCCATTTTGGCCTGATCGAGCCGAAAGAAGGCGTCGACGTGATCATGATGGCCCCCAAAGGCCCCGGTCACACCGTGCGCGGCGAATACACCAAAGGCGGCGGCGTTCCTTGCCTCGTCGCGGTCGACAACGACGCGACCGGCAAAGCGCTGGAAATCGGCCTGTCATACTGCTCGGCCATCGGTGGCGGCCGTTCGGGCATCATCGAAACCAACTTCCGCGAGGAATGCGAAACCGACCTGTTCGGTGAGCAGGCTGTTCTGTGCGGCGGTCTGGTTGAACTGATCCGCTGCGGCTTTGAAACGCTGGTTGAGGCCGGCTACGCGCCCGAGATGGCATATTTCGAGTGTCTGCACGAAGTGAAGCTGATCGTTGACCTGATCTATGAAGGCGGCATCGCCAACATGGATTATTCGATCTCGAACACGGCTGAATATGGCCAGTACGTCACCGGCCCGCGTATTTTGAAATACGACGAGACCAAAGCGCGTATGAAAGAGGTTCTGAACGACATCCAGCAGGGTAAATTCGTCCGTGACTTCATGCTGGAGAACGCTGTAGGCCAACCGACCATCAAAGCGTCGCGCCGTGCGAACGATGAGCACATGATCGAGGAAACCGGTGCAAAACTGCGCGCCATGATGCCCTGGATCTCGGCTGGTAAAATGGTCGACAAAGAAAAGAACTAAGTCTGACAAATGTCAGCGAAAGGGCGGCCCCGGTGGCCGCCCTTTTCATTTGGTGACAGCATTTGCGTAGCATTCGCCCAGAACATAATCCCAGCCACTGTCGTAACCGGTGCGTTTGTCCGACGCCTCAGATGCCCAGACTTCCCAGCCCGAATGGGTCAGAGTGACCGTGGTATGCCCGGCTCCGTGGGCTACGAACCGGACCTCAACCCGCGTGGGGCGGTCGGTGTTGGTGCCAGGGTGCCAGCTAAAGGCCAAGCGAGCCCCCTGCTCGAAGATCAATACCTTGCCCCAATCAGCGCGGGTGCCATCGAACATGGTTTCATAAACCGCACCGCCGACATGAGGTTCGATCACAACTGCCAGCGCAGGCTTGCCTTGCGCCGCTGAGACAGCGTGCCCATCCAATGGCCACCATTTGGCAATGCGATTTACAAAAACATCAAAGGCGTGCTCGGGCGCTGCGTTCACAACAATGGTCTTGATGATTGGTTCGATCATGCATCTCGTCCTTCGTTTACCTCGGCGGCGAAACACTCCAACACGTCCGACCAGTATTGCTCGAGCCAGGCGCGCAGTTCTGCCAGCCCCTCGGGTCGGGCGGCATAGATGCGGCGCGTTCCCTCAGCCCTGCAAACGACAAGTCCGGCATCGGACAAGACCTTTAAATGTTGCGAGACCGCCGGGCGGCTTACGGGCAAATCCGCAGCCAGATCACCAACCGCCCTGGGGCGCTCCGCCACCTCCTCAAATACCTTGCGACGGGTCGAATCCCCTAAAGCCGAAAGCACTTCTTTGTAAGCCATATCTTACGGTAAGTAATGACTTACCTAATGTCAATATCAGCGCGTGACACCGTCAGATTCGCGGGATAAGTGGATGGAATGGTTCAACAACCGACAAAACAGGATTGGAGCGGTGTTTTCACGCTGGGCCTCATCTGGGGCGGGACGTTCATGGTGGTTGCCATGGCGCTGGAAGGCTATGGACCGGTCACCGTGGCGACGTCGCGCACCACATTGGGTGCCGTTATGCTGCTGGTGCTGATGCGCCTTACCGGACGGCGTATTCCGAGTTTGACACCAGCCCTTTTGAGTTCGATTTTCTTCATCGGCATTCTGTCGACGGCGGTTCCCTTCATGCTGTTAAGCTGGGGGCAACAATTTGTCCCTTCGGCCTTTGCGGGTCTGTCCATGGCGGCGATTCCGCTGATGGTTCTGCCGCTGGCACATTTCTTTTCGGATGAGCCTATGAACCTACGGCGTCTGGTCGGCGTTTGCCTTGGCTTCTCTGGCGCGCTTGTGTTGATCGGGCCCGGTCTGGCGCAATTGGGTCAGGGTACGCAGCCACTGGCGCAAATGGCCTGCGTCACGGCAGCCTTGTGCTACGCCAGTTCGTCGATCCTGACCCGCCGCTGCCCTCCGATTGAACCGATGGCTCTGGCAGCCCTGACGCTGCTGGTTGGCGCAGTACTATTGATACCTATCATGCTGCTAACCGAGGGGCTGCCCTCGTGGCAGGGAACGCGCCCCAGTCTGGCCCTGATCGTTCTGGGCCTTGTCCCCACGGCCTTCGCCACCCTGCTGCGAGTATCCATCACCCGCAGCGCCGGGTCCGTCTTTCTGACGCTGGTGAACTATCAGGTGCCCGTTTGGTCGATGGTGTTCGGGGCCTGGATTCTATCCGAAGCCCTGCCGCTGCGGTTCTATATCGCGCTTGCCATGATCCTAACCGGGCTGGCAATCAGCCAGTGGTTCACTCTGCAGAAAATGCTACTGGGGCGTTAACCTGTCGCCGCCTCAACCTCGGATACGATCCCATCGACCACTTGGGTCAGCAGTGCGGCATCCTCGCATTCCGCCATCACCCGGATCAGAGGTTCCGTGCCCGATTTGCGGATCAGCAAACGCCCCTGCCCATTCAGACGCGCCTCGGCCTCGGAAATCGCGCTTTTGACGCTGGCCGCTTCCAGCGGGGCCTGCCCTGCGCTAAAGCGCACATTCTTCAGCAATTGCGGCACCGTCTCAAACTGGCGCGATAGGTCCGAGGCTTTCTTGCCGGATTGCACCATCTCTGCCAGAAAATGCAGCCCCGCCATCAGACCGTCGCCGGTTGTGGCATAGTCGCTCATCACGATGTGACCTGACTGTTCGCCACCAAGATTGAAACCACCCTCGCGCATCCGTTCAACCACATAGCGGTCGCCAACGGCAGTCCGCTCCAGACGCAGCCCCTGCCCGGCCAGGTGCCGCTCCAACCCGAGGTTCGACATCACAGTGGCCACCAAGGCGCCGCCTTTCAACTGATCCGCGCGGGACCACGCGGTCGCCAACAGAGCCATCAACTGATCCCCATCGGCGACAGCGCCAGTTTCGTCGATCACAACGACGCGGTCGGCATCCCCATCCAGACAGATACCTACATCGGCGCCGTGTGAAACCACGGTTTCGGCCGCAACACGAGGCTGGGTTGAGCCACATCCGAGGTTGATGTTCTTGCCGTTCGGCGCGATGCCGACCGGGATCACATCTGCTCCCAACTCCCAAAGAACTTCCGGCGCAGTACGGTGCGCGGCACCGTTGGCGCAGTCGATCACAACCTTCAGCCCATCCAAGCGCAGATTGCGCGGCAGCGATGATTTCACACGCTCGCCATAACGGAACCGCGCATCGTCGACCCGACGCGCACGACCAATATTCTGCGCCTGTGCGGGGCTTACGCCTTCTTCGATCAGCCGCTCGATCTCAATCTCGGCCTGATCGGACAGCTTGAACCCGTCCGGCCCAAAGAATTTAATTCCATTGTCGATCGCCGGATTGTGGCTAGCCGAGATCATCACGCCCAGATCCGCGCGCATCGAGCGCGTCATCAACCCTACCGCAGGAGTCGGCACCGGCCCCAGCAGAAGCACGTTCATACCGGTCGAGGTCAAACCTGCCGTCAGCGCATTTTCCAGCATATAGCCCGACAGCCGCGTATCCTTGCCAATGACAACGCGATGTACGCCTGAGGCATCGCGGCGGAAATAACGCCCCACAGCCGCGCCAATCCGCAAAGCCATTTCCGCCGTCATAGGGTGCGTGTTGGCGGTGCCCCGCACCCCGTCGGTTCCAAACAGCTTGCGCATAAGTCGGTCTCCTGAAAATTCCTTTTGCCCGGATTACCGGACGGCGGCCCATAGACGCAAGGCCTGAGCCGTCTCGGCCACGTCATGTACCCGTACAATCTGCACGCCCTGTGATATTCCCGCCAGAGCTACCGCGATTGACCCCGGCGCGCGGGCATCCTTGCGCGGCTCTTTACCGATCTGACCAATAAATCCCTTGCGCGAAACGCCCAGAAGGATTGGACAGCCCAGCCCGTGAAACAGGCTGAGATTGCGCAGAAGGGTCAGGTTGTGGTCCAGATTCTTGCCAAACCCGATGCCCGGATCGATGACAATCAAATCGCGGCTGAGCCCCAGTCCTTCAAGATGCGCGATTTGCCCCTCAAGGAAATCGTAAACATCCAGCAGAACATTGTCATAGTGCGGGTCATCCTGCATCGTGGTCGGATCACCCTGCATATGCATCACACAAACCGGAGCCTCAATCTGCGCGCAAAATGGTGCAAGTTTAGGATCGAAGGTAAATCCCGACACATCGTTGATCAGTCCCGCACCCGCCTGATGCGCTGCCTTGGCAACACCGGCCTTGCGAGTATCGATCGAGATCAACACATCCGTCTCGCCCCGAATTGCCTCAATCAAAGGGCGTGTGCGGGCAATCTCTTCGTCTTCAGGCACAAAATCAGCGCCCGGGCGCGTGGATTCGCCGCCAATGTCCAGAATACTTGCACCATGCGCTACCATGTCGGCGGCAGCGGTCCGAGCGGCCTCGACCGAGTTATGCAGCCCCCCATCCGAGAAGCTATCCGGCGTGGCATTCAGAATGCCCATGATCTGCGTTCGTGCCATATCAAGTCCGGCAATCGCTGGACGCGCGCAGGTCAGACGATCCAGCTGTTCCTTTGGGATTTCAACGGCATCGACGATCTGGGTGCTTTGCCCGCGCTCAATCCGCTCGGCCTGTGAGAACCACAGCACCTGCCCTGCAAGTGGCACCGCCCCGTCGACGCGCGTGCTCCCATGCTGGACCAATGGGCGGTAATAGACGGTCACAGTTGCGCCTGCTCTACCGGAACTGCGCGCAATGGCGTTTTGGGGGCTTCGGGCAGGTCTCCGCCAATAACCAGCATCTCGCTGGCTTCAAAGGTTGCTGCGAACCAAGCAGCCAGCGCCACCGCGTCAGACGGCGCGGCTGAGGGGCCATCGACCGCATCCAGAACAATTTTGGAGGGTGCCCAAACACAAATCTGGCCGTTTTTCATCGCCCAATCCAACTCGGTCCGCGTTGAAACGACCACGCAACGGTGATCGCGCGCAGCCAGAACCCAGGCGTTCTGTTCAATTGCCAACAGATCTATCCGGCGTTGGGTCATTGCGTGACCCGTCTGCGGCACATCCAGATCAGACGCCCCAACACACAGGATCAGCGGGCGCTGGCGATTCTCAAGCTGGTCGATCCAGCCGGTGAGATTACCTGATGAAATCGCTGCATTCGACAGAAAGACCAACCGTGGATGTGGCCGCTCTTCTTCGGTCACATCATGATGTACCGCATCCTTGCCGCGCACGATCTCGACGCCAAGCGCGCCAGGTCCACGATCCAGTTTTTCAATGCGAACAAAGGCTCTTACAGCCTGAGGCTCAAGCAGAATGCGCTCCGCCACGCGATCTGCCAGTGTCTCGAGCAAATTTAGTCGCTCAGCAGCCAGCTCGAACGCAATCGCTTCGGTTACACGGTCGTAAGACAGAATACGATCCACGTCATCATCGATGGGGTCTGTCAGCGGACGCACCTCGACCACGATGTTAAAGCAGATCCGTTGCGTGGTACCGCGTTCGGCCTGAAACGCCCCGATCTCGACCTCAACGATGTGATCGCGCAGCGAAATGCGGTCCAGCGCACCGCGCGCGGCGGTAGCCTCGGACCGTTCGGACGGGTGCGCAAAGGCAAGACGGATTTCAGAGCTCATGCGGCGGACCTTTTCGGGCTCGGTGGACTGATGATCAGCCCACTTTAGGCGTTTCGCGGGCGTATAGCATCGCAGCAAACGCCTTTCCAGCTACGGAATGCGGCGTTACGTGACCCGGAACCAGCTCATCATACCCGATGCCGCATGGCCTAGCATGTGACAATGCAACAGCCAGTTGCCCGGATTGTCAGCTACCAACGCTACTTGCCGCACCTGCCCTCGTTCGACTAGAACAGTGTCGCGCCACGGCCCCAGTGTACCGTCCTGCAGGATAATGCGAAAATGGTGTCCATGCAGATGCATCGCATGTGGAAACGCCGTTTCATTTGCGAATTCAATCCGATGAACTGATCCCAATCGCGCATCCAGAAACGGATCATCTGGCCGCTCTGCATATCCGTTCAAAGCCCAGAATCGTCCAAGCTGAGCCAACTCGCGCCCCGACAGCTCGGAATCGCCCAATTTGGCGCTCTCCAGCCAGCGCATTGCCCCCCCCTGCATCGTCATACGATGCAGAGGTGTATTCTGCAGTTCAATTTCGGGCATTCGGTTTGCTGGCAACGGTCTAACTTTTGCATCAGCAATACGCGATGCTACTCCGAACACATCAAATTTGACGAGTCCGTAAGCGCCATCCCGTTCTACACTCACAATACTTGCCGTCTGGCCGGATTCCGCTGAGACATCAACGATCAAGTCAACCCGCTGCGCAGGCGCTAAAGGAAAACTGCTCTCAACTCGCAATGGAACCTCAAGCGGCATACCGTCAAGCGCAACAATCCAGCCAGCAAGCCCGTCGAGCGCTACGTCGAATACCCGGGCATTCGCGGCATTGATCACCCGCAATCGCAATCGTTCAGACGCTTGCACTGGATAAGAAGGGTCAAACTCTCCGTTCACCGTTACAATGTTGCCCAGCCGACCCGCATGGCTCAGATCATGAGCATTGTCGAAATCGCTGGATATCTTTGCGCTCTCGGTGTCAAGGCGCCAATCGTCCAGCATTAAGGTCAGGTCCTGATCAACATCGGGTCCGCTGGCTTCTTCGACGATCAAAGGGCCATAAAGCCCACGCGCGACCTGCTCCATCGATTGGTTGTGCGCATGATACCAATAGGTTCCCGCATCCGGCACCACGAAATCATATTCAAAGTTGGAATCTGGCTGCACAACTTCCTGCGTCAGGCCGGGCACTCCATCCATCGCATTGTCGATCCGGATGCCATGCCAGTGAACGGTCGTTGGTTGCGGCAGCATGTTTACAAGCTTGCGGCGTACCCGAGCCCCCTGCGGAACACGGATTTCCGCGCCCGGAACACCGCCGCCATAACTCCAGACCGGAGTTTCCGGATATCCCTGGGGCGCGATCTGCTGGAGGGAAGTCTGTGCCACCAGTTCGGTGGCAGATGCCATCGCCACGCGTGGTATCATCGACAAGGCCAGGGTCGATTGCAGAAACTGTCGGCGTGATATGGTCATTGCAAGCCTCCTGGCTCGCAACATAGTTGGTAAAACGCCTGTTGCCAGCACCCTTCCAGCGCTGGTGCGTCAATCAGTTGCTGGCCGTGCGATAATTGTGCTTGTAGAAGATATGCACGCCAATACGCGCCGTTTCTTTATAGACGCGGGACCAGGACGGGCGCACTGCCTTGGTGTGGTAGTGCGTGGCACCTGCGGTCATCTCTTCAGCTACACCATCGATTGCGGCACGGGCGACTTTCGAAACGCGATCATAAGCGCGTTTTTCGTTGATAATCTCTTTCTGCCCGTCACAGGTGTAGGTGAACTGGCACTGATATTTCTTGCCCGTTCCTTGCTTTATCACACCGCACAGTGAATCCGGAAAGCGACCGCTTTCAACACGGTTCAGGATAACCTCGGCCACTGCAAATTGACCGCGTACGCTTTCACCGCGAGCCTCGAAATACAGCGCTTCGGCAAGACAACGGAAATTTTCATCTCCGGTCGCCTTTGGCTGCTGGTCCAGCCAGGCTTTGGTGTAGGAGATTTCGACTTTTTCCGGCGCCTTACGCGGCTTAAACAGTTTCAGGTAATCGCGGAAGCTTTGTGCTGGCAACTCGTTACGTGTGACCAACTCAACAGATTTTGTATCGCCTTGCCTATCGGCAAAGGACAAACTCGGTAGCAAGGCTGCGGCCCCCACGGCAACAGCCACTATGTAGCGTCTCATCAGATAACCTCGCACAGGCACAAACGCGCCATACCCTCCCCCGGCGGGCGCGACGAGGCTAATACCCCAGACGAAGCGAGACGTCCAGTTCTGAAAAAAATGCAAGAGAAAAACCGCTCACGCCGCCAATTATTATCGACAGCGGAACGTTTCTTACGCCACTATTTCTAGGTAGGAGACAGTTAGTCAACCCCCAAGTTTGGACGAAATCGCCAGTTGAGCGGCAGACAGCCGAGCGACAGGAACCCGGAAAGGGGAACAGGACACATAGTCGAATCCAAGTGACCGGCAGATTGCGATTGATTCGGGGTTACCACCATGTTCGCCACAGACAGAAAGCGTAACGTCTGGTTGGGCTTGACGCCCGCGCTCGGCCCCCAGCTTCAGCAATTCACCTACCCCATCTGCATCCAGAACGTGAAATGGATCTTCGCCAAACACGCCTTGGCGGACATATGCCGACATGAAGCGCCCCGCGTCATCGCGCGACAATCCGTAGGTCATCTGGGTCAGGTCGTTTGTTCCAAAGCTTAGGAAAGCGGAATGTGGCGCAATCTCATTCGCGCGCAGACAGGCCCGAGGCGTTTCCACCATCACTCCCAATCGATAGTCGAACTCCTGCCCCTGCTCCGAGGCAACCTCGGCCGCTACAGTATCGATGCGTGTTTTGACCAGTTCAACCTCGCGCTTGGCCGAGACCAGCGGGATCATGACCTCGGGTACGACAGGGGCACCTTCTTTGCTGGCCTCAACCGTCGCCTCGAAGATCGCGCGTGCCTGCATGTCGTAGATTTCCGGCACGGTGACACCCAGACGAACCCCGCGCAATCCCAGCATCGGGTTGTATTCGCTCATCGCCTCGACCCGACGTTCGACATCCGAGATTGGCAAATCCAGCGCCTCAGCCAGCTCGCGCTGACCAGTGCGCGTAGTGGGCAGAAACTCGTGCAAGGGCGGATCGAACAGGCGGATGCAGACCGGCTGCCCCTCCATAATCCGGAACAACTGCACAAAATCCTGCCGTTGCATCGGCAGCAACCGTTCCAACACAGCAGCGCGTCCAGATGGGGTCTGCGCAAAGATCATTTCGCGCATTACGGTCAAACGACCGGGATCGAAGAACATGTGTTCCGTTCGGCACAACCCGATCCCTTCTGCTTTGAAGTTTCGTGCAGTTTGCGCGTCAGCGGGTGTATCGGCGTTGGCGCGGATGGCGATGTCCCGCTCGGCATCGGCCCAGCTCATCAGTGTCTGAAAGCAATCATCCAGCGCCGCTTCAAGCATCTCGGGTTGTCCGGCCAATACCTGACCCGAAGTCCCATCGATGGTCAGAATATCGCCTGTCTTGAACACACGCCCATCCGGTGCACTTAGCAGCTTTTTCTTGGTCTGAAACCGCATTTCGGACGCGCCGACAATACACGGTAGACCCAGACCACGGCCAATCACCGCCGCATGGCTGGTGATCCCGCCCTTTTCGGTCAGAACAGCTACTGCGGCATGCATTCCGCGCACATCTTCGGGCGAGGTTTCACGGCGCACAAGAATACAGGGCTCCCCCCGCGCTGCGCTGGCCTGCGCTTCGGCAGCCGTAAAGACAATTCGACCGGTCGCTGCACCGGGGCTGGCCGCGATGGCTGTGGTCAGCACATCACGCTCGGCCTCAGGATGGACCTGCCGGTGCAGAAGTTCATTCAGCGAATGCGGGTCGATCCGCATCACGGCCTCTTGCGGCGGAATGATCCCGTCTTCGGCCAAGCGCACCGCGATCCGCATCCCGGCCCGCGACCCGCGCGGAACCCGCACGCCGTCCAGAATATGCACCTTGCCGTTCTGCACCACGAATTCGACCTGCATCTCTTCGCGCAGCTTCTCGCGCATTAACGCAGCGTGGGCCTTGAGATCGGCAAAAGCCTCGGGCGCCACATCCTCCAGCGATTGGCCGCGTTCATCCTTTTCCAGATACAGCGCAGCGACACCTTCCCCCAGCGCATCGCGCCCCTGGCTCTGGCTCAGATACCGGCCCGTGATCTGGGGCATGCCTGTCGCAGGGTCAATCAGTTGCAATACGCCCGAGCCGCATTCGCCCTGCCCGACGCCCGGGATCATCTCTTGAATCACCAGCCCCAAACCGGCATCCGCAGGTGCGCCCTTGGCCTGCCGCAGCAGCCGGGCCGACGTGCCATCCCAGGCACGCGCCATCGAACGCAGAACACCAATCAGTTGCTCTCCTCGATCTTGCGGGAAGGCCTCGTCGGTTTCATCTTCATACGCCCGTAGGGACAAGCTCAGCCCTTCGCGCCCATCCGCATCGATGGTATCGAATACGTCAGGGTCCAGACGCGCAATATGGAGCGCATAGCTCTGCACAAACCGCAGATATAGCGCCGCCGCTGCATCCGCCCCCATTTCCGCAGACCGATCCAGATATCGGGCATCGTTCATGCCGATATTCAGCACCGCCCCCGGTCCACCCCAGTCAGGATCTTCCGAACTGGGCCGTACACACAGCAATGACTCGGCGTCGAACTGTTCCAGAATGGCCGCGATGTCCGGAATGTCGCCCTGGGCAATTCGCTGCACCGCGTCAAAAGAAAGGGCCACGGTCCGCGGCACCGGCATGTCCAGCCGGACCAGTCGTTGCAGGCACTTTGCCCGGCCACCATGGGTATTGGCGGCAACGGGTGCTTTTGGAGTGATAAGCGTGGTATGCGGATTATTCTGCACTGCGGCACCTTTTGGTTTCACCGCAGCATAAGCCCCTGCGCCCTTGGCGCAAGGGCGTTATCCCTCGATACGCGTCAGATCAGCAACGCTAGAGCAGACCTTACGGATCTGGCTCAGCAGGTTCAGACGGTTGCGGCGCAGAATGTCATTATCGGTATTGACCTGCACGTCCTCAAAGAACGCATCCACCGGCCCGCGCAGTTCGGCCATTGCCGCCATCGCTGTCGGGAAATCCTCGGCCTTCAGCGCGGGATCGATCTTGGCCTCTGCCGCGTCAAGCGCTGCAAACAGTGCCTTTTCGCTGTCAGTTTCAGCAAACTTCACATCCGCGCCGTAAGAGTATTCGACTCCATCCTTCTCTTCCGCCTGAGACAGGATGTTGTTCGCACGCTTGAACCCCTGCACGAGGTTCTCTCCATCCTCGGTCGCAATCACCGCATTCAGAGCGCGGGCGCGTTTGACCAGCAGGTTGAGGTCGTCATTCCCCTCCATCGCGATACAAGCGTCGATGACATCATGGCGGATGCCTTCGTCTCGGAGGAAGACTTTGAGGCGGTCGTGGAAGAAAGAGAGAAGATCGTCAGACGCGTCAGGAACCTTTTTCTCAAGCTCAAGAAATGCTGCTGCGGGCGATCCTTCAAGCTTTTCTTTGACAGTCTGGAATGAAGCACCAAAGACACCATGTTTTGCGATTTCTTCCAGGAGATCGCGGACATTCGCTTCGGGCAAAGCCTCATTGATAGCGCGTTCTGATCGAACCAGTTGACTATCGAAAAAACGGTCCAACCGAAGACGCAGATCATTATTCACGATTAGTCGAATTACCCCTAACGCCGCGCGACGCAGAGCAAACGGGTCCTTCGACCCGGTTGGTTTCTCATCAATCGCCCAAAATCCTGTCAGCGTATCTAGCTTGTCGGCCAGCGCTACGGTCACCGACAGCGGTGCGGTCGGCACGTCATCCGACGGCCCCAGCGGCGAGTAATGCTCCTGCGCCACAGCCGCGACGGCAGCGTCTTCGCCAGCCGCTTCGATATAATACCGCCCCATAAGCCCTTGAAGTTCAGGAAATTCATAGACCATTTCGGAGTTCAGATCAGCCTTGGCCAAACGCGCGGCTTTCTCGGCCTGATCCGCATCCACCCCGACCACCGGGGCCAGTTCTCGGGCCAGCGCGGCAATGCGGTCGATGCGTTCCGCCTGAGTGCCCAGCTTGTTGTGGAAAGTCACATTCTCCAACGCGCGGGTCCATTGGGCGATGTCCGACTTGGCAACGCGCAGGTCGTTCTCCCAGAAGAATTTCGCATCGGCCAGACGGGCCGACAAAACCTTCTGGTTCCCCGCCAAAATGGTCGCGCCGTTATCGGCGGTCTCGCGATTGGCGACGGTAATGAAGCGCTCGATCCGCCCCGTCTTGGGGTTCTTCACAGAAAAGAACTTCTGATGCTCTTTCATCGAGGTCTGCAGTACCTCGGGCGGCAGCTCAAGAAACTCCTCGTCGATCTGCCCCATCAGCACAACGGGCCATTCGATCAGACCGGCAACTTCTGCCAGCAGACCCTTGTCGTCGACGACTTCCAGACCTGCGGCGAAGGCCATGTTCTGGGCATCGTTCCAGATATGTTCGGCACGCTCTTCGGGCGACAGCACCACGAAGGCGCGTTTCAGCTTGGCGGCATAATCCTCGAACGAGGTCACCGTAAACCGGTTCGGGGCCATGAAACGATGGCCCTCAGTCGTATCACCGGACGTGATCCCTTCGATCGCAAGCGGCACGACCTGCGCGCCTGCTTCATCGGTCAGGATGCAAAGGATCGAGTGCAAGGGCCGTACCCACCGCATCGATCCAGCCCCCCAGCGCATGGATTTGGGCCAGGGGAAGTTTCGAATGGTAGCTTCTAAGACCTCGGCGATGATTTCAGCTGCTGGACGACCCGCCTTTTCAATGGTGGCGAAATACACTGCGCCTTTGGGCGTGTCGCGCTCTTCCAGCTGGTCTCGGGTCAGTCCCGCGCCGCGTAGAAAGCCTTCGATGGCTTTGTCAGGCGCGCCGACCTTTGGGCCTTTGCGTTCTTCGCGGATTGTCGGGCTTTCCGCCAGCAGGCCTTCAACCGCCAGCGTCAGGCGACGCGGCGTCGTCAGCGCAGCGGCAGAGCCATAGGTCAGACCGCCTTCGACCAGACCATCGGTGATCCGCTTTTTCAGGTCTTCACCGGCGCGGGTCTGCATGCGCGCGGGGATTTCCTCGGAAAACAGTTCGATCAGCAGGTCGGGCATTTTCGGTCCTTAGAAATTGACAATCGTCTGGATGACGATGGCATTGGCGATGTCCACAAAGAATGCGGATACAAGGGGCAGTACGATAAAGGCAATAGGCGACGGGCCATATCGCTTGGTTACGGCGGTCATATTTGCGATAGCTGTGGGGGTAGCACCCAGAGCGAACCCTCCGAACCCGGCGGCCAGAACGGCGGCGCGGTAATTCGATCCCATCAACGGAAACAGAACCCAGATCACGAACACCACGGCAAACAGGGTCTGGGCGGTCATGATCACCGCAATCGCAAGGCCCAGTTCGGCGATGGTCCACAGTTGCAGGCTCATCAGCGACATCGCCAGAAATGCACCAAGCGCGAATTCCGAGATCAGCGCCAGCGAGGGTGTGCGTGAGACCGGCTTGGCATTCGGCGCGAACATGGCGCGGAGATTGGCAATCACGATCCCCATGATAAGGCAGGGCACAAACAACGGCAGTTTCAGCCCTGCGGCGCTGATTGCTTCGCTCAGGATCGCGCCTGAAATGATCGCGAGGTTGAGATACAGCAGCACCCGCATGATTGTCAGATGATCAATCTCGGATTTCTGGTCGACCTCATTGGGCAAACCCACCGTATGCTCTTCCCCGGGGCGTTCGGGGCTGAGATTGCGCCCCTCGATCAGCAGCCGCGCAATCGGCCCCCCGACCAGAGCGGCCAGCACGAGACCCAATGTGGCCACGGCCACCCCCAACTCGGTTGCGCCACTCAAACCGGTGGCGCCCGCAACTTCGGGGGCCCAGGCGATCGCGGTTCCGTGCCCCCCGATCAGCGCAGCAGACCCGAACAGCACCCCGGCTTGCGCCGGATAACCGAACATCGCGGCCCCCACTGCGCCGATCACGTTTTGCGCAAAGATGGTCAGAAGCGTCAAAATCAGAAGCAAAAGCAAAGGCTTGCCACCCGCGATCAAATCGGACAGACGGGCATTTAGACCAATCCCGGCAAAGAACAGAACCAATAGAAAGTCTCGTGCGGTCAAGCCAAAGGATAGCTCAATGCCGAAACCAAGATACAGCGCCAATACCACGAGCGAGGCCAGAAGGCCCCCGGTTACCGGCTCGGGGATGTTGAAGCTGCGCAATTGTGCGACACGGGCGTTGATCTCTGCCCCCAGCAGATAGACCGCAAAGCCCAGCGTTGCTGTCAGGAACTCCGGTATCTCAACGACCATCCCCATCTGCATCAGCCCTCGGGCCTGGGTGGGCACTCCTCGCCCACAACCGTGCCGTCATAGGCTTTTTCACCGCAATTGTTCAGCGCATGCCAGACGTAGCCTTTACCATCCTGTGTAATGGCAACGATCCGGTCGACACCATAATGGATGTTCTTGGTGCCCAAGAAAGCCTGTGCTTGACCCGATTTCAATACGTCGGCCAGCGCAACTGCGTCGTAGCAGTCAAACCATCCCGGTGCGGTCAATGGCTCGGGGTTCTCGACAGGGGTAAAATCCACCATCTGATCCGGCCTTAACTCGGTTTCGAAACAGGCCCGATACCGGATCGGAGAACTGTCGGCGTCAATGGCCTTAAACCCAGTATAGGCGATGGCTTCGGGCGCTTCCGCCCCTTGCGCCAGCAGGACCACATCCTGGCCCGGGCGCGGTTCTACCTCATAATAGAACCCATAAACCTGCAGGTAATACATCCCAGCACCGGCCAGAAAGCCAGAAATCAGAAGGATTAGCGCAACCAATTTTCCAGTCATCGTTTACGCCACCTCTTTCAAGTTCATAGAAAATAAGACAGGTTCCCAAGCAGTACGGTCAGAAACGAGGCTACTCGCATGGAAACCACTCTTGCCGTCGGATTCTTTGGCGCGCTTTTTGCAATCATGAATCCGATTACCAACTTGCCTGTGTTCCTGAGTGTAACGCAAGACCTGCCCATTTCGGATCAACGCAAAGTGGCTGTGAAGACTGCGCTTTATTGCACGATCCTCGGTGGCGCCTTCGCTGCGATCGGCAGTCACGCGCTTGGGCTCTTTGGCATCAGCGTCGATGACCTGCGCGTCGCCGGTGGCCTTGTTGTACTGATGATCGGCCTGAACATGCTGAACGGGAACCAGAGCAGCTCGCATCATGGAACCGACGGAGAAAAGAAATCCTATCCCGCGCCCGAGACCGTTGCGTTCTATCCCTTGGCTTTTCCCATTCTGGTCGGCCCCGGAACAATCACAACACTGATCCTTTATGCGCACCACATCAAAACCCCGGTCGAAGCCGTTGTCTATGCAGGTGTATTTCTGTTCGTGGTGGCCTTGCTTTTGATCACGTTCTGGAACGCATCGGCGTTGGCTAAGCGGCTGTCGGACAATGCCCGAGTGATAATGAGCCGCTTCATGGGCATGATCCTTGCGGCTATCGCAATCAGCATGATCGCAGACGGCCTGAAGGCGTTGTTGCCCGGACTGGCCTAGGCGCTGCATCAAGCTTCGAACCCGGCAGCCTCGGTCTGCACGAACGCATCTGCGCATTGCTTGGCCAATGCGCGAACGCGGCCGATATAGGCCTGTCTTTCGGTAACCGAAATCACCCCGCGGGCGTCCAGCAAGTTGAAGATGTGGCTGGCCTTGATGCACTGATCATATGCGGGATGCGCCATGATGATGCGCTTGCCCGTCTTCGGGTCGTCATGTTCCTGCGCCAGAATGGTCGCGCATTCGGTTTCAGCCTCTTCGAAATGACGCAGCAGGACCTCGGTATTGGCAATATCGAAGTTCCAGCGGGCGTATTCCTCTTCGGTCTGCTTGAAGATGTCGCCATAGGTCAGCGGGCTGGGCGACTGAGGATCGTTGAAGGGCATGTCCATCACATGGTCGATGCCCAGTACATACATGGACAGACGTTCCAGACCATAGGTCAGCTCACCCGAAACCGGCGCACACTCATGGCCGCCGACCTGCTGGAAATAGGTGAACTGGCTGACTTCCATGCCGTCACACCAGACCTCCCAGCCCAGCCCCCAAGCACCCAGGGTGGGGCTTTCCCAGTCATCCTCGACAAAGCGGATGTCGTGCAGATCCATGTCGATGCCGATGGCCTCAAGGCTGCCCAGATACAGCTCTTGCAGATCCGGCGGGCTGGGTTTGATCAGCACCTGGTATTGATAGTAATGCTGCAACCGGTTCGGGTTTTCGCCATAACGTCCGTCTGTCGGGCGACGCGAGGGCTGAACGTAGGCCGCTGACCAAGCCTTGGACCCCAAAGCGCGCAACGTGGTTGCTGGATGGAACGTACCTGCGCCGACCTCCATGTCATAGGGCTGTAGGATCGCACAACCTTTCGACGCCCAATAGGACTGAAGCCTTAGGATAATCTCTTGAAATGAACGTGGTGCGCTATTGGGTTCGGTCATGACAATTCCCTTGGACGCCCAAGCGCCCGGTTCCGGTGGGTTCGGCCCTTCCTATGCAAGGCATCCAAGGGCGTCAACGGGCCAATCGGCCACTCTGTCGCTGAGCGGCCACACACAGAATTCCCCGTATTCCGGGCATGGCAATCGGACCACGATTCCGCGTAATCTGCGCCAAAGTGAAAACACTGCAGAACACGGGCAGACAATGACACGCGTATTTACTGTTATTACATTCTTTATCTTCTTCGGCCTGCGCGCCGCTTTTGCCCAGCAAGATGCGGGCGTCTTTGTTCAGATCGAGGCGCAGCCGTCGCTGCGCGAGGCGCAGGAACGGGCGCAGGTCTATGCGAACGCACTGCCCGATGTGAACGGGTTTCGGCTGAATTCCGGCTGGTATGCCATTGTTATCGGGCCCTATTTACGCGACGACGCCGAACAGGTGCTGCGCGTTTACCGGGCCGAGCGTCAGATCCCATCGGACAGTTTCATCGCATTCTCCAGCGCGCTGGGGCAACAGTTCTGGCCCATCGGTGCCAACATCCTGAACCGCGGCGTCGTCACCGCCCCGATCCAGCCCGAGCCGCAGCCAGAGCAGCCCTTGGCCGGTCTTACCCTGCAGGACGCAGATGAAACCCGTTCGCAGGCTCTGCAAGGCGAACGCCTTTTGACCGCGCAAGAGCGCAGAGACCTGCAAACCGCGTTGCAGGCAGCCGGGTTCTACAATTCAACAATTGACGGAGCCTTTGGTCAGGGCACCCGCCGCTCGATGGGCGATTGGCAACGTTCCAACGGGTTCGACGCGACTGGCGTTCTGACCACGCTGCAGCGCAAAACCCTGATGGATGACTACAACGCTCCACTGATCAGCGTCGGGATGGCACGCTATTCCGACCCGCAAGCCGGGATCGAACTGGACATGCCAATAGGCGTCTTGGGCTTTGACCGTTACGAGGCACCCTTTGCCCATTTCAACCCCACTTCTGATCTGGACGCCAAGGCGCTGCTGATCTCGCAGGAAGGCTCTGCCGCAACCCTGCGGGCGCTCTATCAAGTGATGCAGTCGCTTGAAATCGTTCCTCTGGACGGTGAGCGCAGCCTGCGGGGCAACAGCTTCACGATTGAAGGGCGCGGAAATGGCATGACCTCGTTCACGCAAGCAGCTCTGAAAGACGGCAAGATCAAAGGTTTCACGCTGGTCTGGCCTGCCGGGGATGAGGCTCGCCGTGCCCGAGTTCTGGCCGCGATGCGCGCAAGCTTTGCCACGACCGATGCCGTACTGGATGCCGGTGCCGGAGCGGATGCCGACCAGCGCATCGATTTGATGTCAGGACTGCAAATCCGCAAACCGCGGCTATCGCGATCGGGCTTCTTCGCCGACGCTGATGGTACGGTTCTGACGGTTACCGAGGCCGCTGAAAGCTGCACCCGCATCACGCTGGACGGAGACCAAGAGGTTCAGCTGGCTTGGCAGGATGCCGACCTTGGTGTCGCTGTGCTGCGTCCTAGCCAGACCCTTGCCCCGATCAGTGTTGCCGAGTTCCGCGCGGGCGTTCCGCGTATTCAGTCTCAGGTCGCTGTTTCGGGCTTTTCTTACGAAGGCGCGTTGGGTGCCCCTACTCTGACCTTTGGCGAAATCGCTGATATCCGCGGCCTGAATGGAGAAGATGGCGTCAAACGCCTTGCACTGTCCGCCCAGCCCGGCGACGCGGGAGGACCTGTTTTTGACGATAGCGGCAGCGTTGTTGGCATGTTGCTACCTGCCCCTTCCGATGGGCGTACCCTGCCCGACTCGGTCAGCCTTGCGGCGAATGTGGCACGTCTGACCGAGGTTCTGACCAAGGCGGGCATCTCAGGTCAGCCCGCGCAAGGCTCAGCCCAGATTTCACCCAACGAACTGAGCCGCAGAGCCAACGGAATGACCGTTCTGGTTCACTGCTGGGACTGAACAATCAGGTTCAGGGAAAAGGCGCTGCACGAAGGTGCACGCCTTTTTTCATAGGTTTACAGGATATCCGGTGTGACCCGTATCAATGTGGGAACCTCGGCCTGAAAGGCGGCGCGCACTGCGGCCTGCATCTCATCCAGCGTCTTCGGTGCAGCTGACAGCGCCCCGAACGCCTCGGCCAGTTTGCAGAAATCCGGGTTTCGCGCGATCACCGCATTGGGCGCGATCTGTCCGCGCACCATGCTCTCTTCAATCTCTTTGAGTTTACCATTGTCCCACAGAATGATGGGTAGCGGCAGGCCGAGTTCGACAGCAACCCCAAGCTCTTGCATTGTGTAGTGAAAACCATAGTCACCCGCGATGACCGCTGTGGGTTTGCCCCGCCGTGCTACTGCACCACCGATCCCGGCTGGCAGGGCGTACCCCAGCGTGCCAAATCCAGTCGGGTGGTGCCAATGATAAGGAAAGCCCATGTCCCAGACTTCTTTCGCGACATACGCGAATTGGGTCATGTCCGAATAAATCATCGTATCCAAGGGCATGGCCGCCCTGAGTGCATCGACCACGGGGACAATGCCCGGGCGCTCGGCATCTACCTCGGCCCGCCAGCGTGCGCGCGCCTCGCGCACCTCGTCCGCAGACCAACCAGCGGCTGGTTTTACCTGATCGGACACTGCCCACAGCGCATGCGCAAAACTCTCACCATCTGCCTGCAGTTTGACAGCCGCACGATTGTGGTCTGACAGCACTTGCGGGTCCAGATCAACACGCACCATAGTTGCGTTGTGGCCCAGATCATGGCGCCACAGATCAACCTCGCCCAGTTCAGCACCGACAACAACGACAAGATCAGCCGAGGCAATTACTTTGGCGCTGCCCGGTCGTGGCAGCATCGATCCGAAATCCAGCGGATAATCGGACCCGGCCAGCCCGCGACCGGCATACGTCGTGAAGCACGCCGCCCCCAACTGGGTCAGGATCTGTCGCCAAAGGTTAGACCGGCACCCGCCGCCTAATATGAACAAAGGCCGCTGCGCGATATTCAGCAGCGACAGAACCGGTGCCACATCCGGTGGAACAGTCTGGTTGCGCAAGGAAGGCTGGTTTGGAAAAGGCGCAGGCGCTGCCTCGGCCTCCAATTGCGCGATGGGTACCTGAATGTGTTTCGGTCGCGGGCGCGACAGCTCAAACTCTTCGAAGGCGCGCTCGATCAGACCATAGGCAGCCTGGGCATTGTTCGCCTGACAGGACCAGTCTGTAACTGTCTCGGCCGCAGCGCGCTGATCCTTCATCTGATGCAATTGGCCACGCAGTGCTTGTGTCTCTTCGAGGCAAGAAGACAACACCAGCATCGGCACCGAATCCGAATAAGCCTGCCCCATCGGCGTCATAATGTTGCACAGGCCCGGTCCGGTGATCACATAGGCCACCCCCGGCTTGCCAGACGCGCGGGCATATCCATCGGCCATGAAACCGGCCCCCTGCTCGTGCCGGGCCAGAACATGCGTGATCCCGGCCTCTTCGATACCGCGATACATCTCCTGATTATGCACGCCCGGTATGCCAAAGATCACGTCAACGCCACGATCCTTAAGCATGTGCGAGATCTGCGCCCCAAGGGGTCGTTTCATTAGCCTCTCCAGAATTGAACGGTAAAGATTGCGTAGACAGCCAGCAGTTCAAGGCGTCCGACCAGCATCCCAATCGTCAGCAGCCACTTGGCACCGTCATTCAGCCCCGCAAAGTTGCCTGCTGGCCCGATCTGTTCCCCCAGTCCCGGCCCAACATTAGCCAGTGCCGTCGCGGCCCCCGATACCGAGGTGATAAAGTCCAACCCAGTCAGGGCCAGCGCCCACGACAGAACCCCCATCGATAGTGCAAAGAACATGAAGAAACTCATGACCGAGGTCAGCACGTCGCGACTGATCGGTCGTCCATCATAGCGCGGCACGAACACACCATGCGGCGAACGAATTCGGCTGAGCTGGGTTTTAATCGACGCAAACAGCAATTGATAGCGGAACACCTTGATCGAACACGCGGTGGACCCCGCGCAACCGCCAATCAATCCGATCAGGAAGAACAACATGACCGGGAAACTGCCCCAGCCCATATAGTCGACACTCGCGTACCCGGTGCCCGAAATGATCGATGTGATGTTGAACAGCGACTCGCGGAACGCCTGCTCCCAATGGTGCGGAAAAACCGAAGTCAGGAAGATCGACATAGTCACAACCAGAACCACGATGGTTGCCAGAAACGCCCGAATCTGGCTGTCTTTCCACAACGAG
Source organism: Ruegeria sp. AM5 (assembly GCF_056540645.1). Lineage (NCBI taxonomy): Bacteria > Pseudomonadati > Pseudomonadota > Alphaproteobacteria > Rhodobacterales > Roseobacteraceae > Ruegeria > Ruegeria sp. AM5. The sequence continues at coordinate 1,078,005 of NZ_JBQFXC010000001.1, forward strand.
CTTGTGTGACCATTGGCCAATTGCACATACCGCACAAATGGCAGCGCCGCGAGGATCATGAAGATGGCAGCGGCATATTCCAGAGGTCCCGAAAACCGGGCGAAAGAGCTGTCATAGTTTGAAAACCCGCCCGTAGCGATTGTGGTCATGGCATGCACGACGGCGTCAAAAAAGCTCATGCCGAAACCGGCATAGACCAATGCGCAGACCACCGTCAGAAATACGTAGATCAAGGAAATCTGCCCGGCGATCTCTTGCGCGCGGGGAAGAATTTTCCCCATAGTTTCAAACCCTTCCGAGCGGAAGATCTGCATCCCACCAACGCGCAGCTCGGGTAGGAACACCATCGCCACGACGATGATTCCGATGCCCCCCAACCATTGCAAAACGCCCCGCCAGAGCAACAAGCCCTGTGGCAGTTCGTCTAGCCCCGAGATCACGGTTGAACCTGTGGTGGTCAGCCCCGACATCGCCTCGAAATAGGCATCGACGAAACGCAGTTCAGTTTCGCCGAACAGAAACGGAATTGCGCCAAAAACCGGCAACGCCACCCAGACACCCGAGGTCAGCAAAAAGGTCTGACGGATGGTCAGACCTTCGCCCACCCCGTTGGAACAACTCATCGCAAGAACACTGCCAGTCAGCAGTGTGATGACCGCGCTTTCAAAGAAAACATGCCACTCGCCCCGCCCCTCGATCATGTCGACAAGCATGGGCAGTAGCATGGTCGCCCCTAGAATGGCGACCAGCAGGCCAATCACATATCCGACCGGGCGAAGATCCATCATGACGGGCAGCGTTGGCGCGCCAGCCCGACGGTGTCAAGCAGATGATCCGTGTTAACTGTCGGATTTTATCTCAACGCCCGGCATCGCGGGTGGCTTCGACGGGGCGCGTGCGCGACGCGGTGCTGGTTTGGCCTGCTCAGCCGACGCAGCTGCGGGTTTCTTCGTCGCAGGTTTTGCAGCGGCAGGTTTCGGAGCCACTGTGGCCTGAGGCGCAGCTTTTGCCGGGGCGGACTTTGCTGGGGCGGGCTTAGCTGCCGCAGGTGCCTTGGGCGCCGCTTTTGCCGTGTTTGCTGATGCTTTCGGCGCTGCGGCTGCCGGTTGTGCCTTGGCTTGTGCTGAAGATTTGAACTCCGCAACCGGCTTGGCCGCCGTTGATATTGGCTTGGCCGCTTTCGAGGCGGGTTTTGCAGATACTTTGGCCTTCGCCGGTGCTGCTTTCATAGCCGGTTTGGCTACCGGGGCCGCCTTGGGTGCAGCGGCCGCAACCTTAGGAGCCGCCGTTTTCGGCGCTGGTTCCGCCGCAGGCTTAGCCGCCGCCTTCGGCTTTGGTGCTGCTTTGGGTTTCGGCGCGGCTTTAGGCTTTGCTGCAACCTTGGCTTTTGCAACCGGTCTTGCTGGCTTTCGCGTTGCTGGGGTCGCCGCTTTGCGGGCAACCGGTGCGGGTGCCTCGGCTGTCTTCAATCCGTGCAGAGGTACCATCGGCAGATCAAACGCCGCGCGGGTCATGATCTGCATGATCTCAATCTGGCTGGTCATTGCGTAACCGGCCATCCGGATGGCCGCTGCCTGAAACTCAAGCGGTTGAGTAATCGGATTCATTGCATGTCTCTCCTGATAAAACCGAGGCAGCGGGTAGATGAGTAAAGGACCCCGCCCGCCCCAATCGTCCGGGCGGATTTGCAGGTTGGCGGTCCAAGGCGTTGCACGTCCCGGTTTCCTTTCGGGCTGCGCGACCCGGTTTTTACGGATGCGCAGCAGCTGCACTCGGGGACAATCTAGCGCAATTCAGGGTGCGGATGCAGCATTTCTTGCTGCAATGCGGCAAAAAAGCGCCCATGCAGGATTTTTGACTGTTTTTCCAGCAGCTTCCGCAGGGTCAATCAGCCCACATGAAACAGCGTCGTGAACAAACGCGGGTCCAGGCTCGCGGTTTCGAAGGTTGGACCTTCGGTTAGAATCGAGACCGCATCATGGCTGTGCAGGCTTTCCTGATGGCTGGCGATCACACGGAAATCGCCGACATGATGATCGGCCTGCAGCTCGGCGCAGAACAGACGCGCGGCATCTTCCACGAATATGGGATTGGCAGCGTTCAGTTCCGCAAAGGCCTGTTCATCTTCGCGCTTGACCATCACCTGAGTTTCGGTTGGCACCGCGCGGCGGCACAGCGCGATCAGGTCTTCGAACCACAGACAATCGGCGTTGCAATCGATAACCACCGAAATCCGCGCCACCGAGCGCTGGGAATGCGGCGTCGCCAACTGCCCGCGGGTTGCGCGCGCGTGTTCGCTCAGTTCCAATGAACAGGGGCATGTGGACGAATAGACATAGTCCAGATGCATAATCTTCAGACGTTCTCCGCCTTGATCAACCAGTTCCAGCGCGATGTCGTAATACTGGTATCCGGACAAGCCCGAACGCAGGCTCTCAATCCGATCGGGATAGGAAAACCGCATCTGTATGCGCGCATCCAAACTATCCAGATCAGTCAGATAGTCGTTCAGCGCTGCCTCCATCACCTCAAAACTAAAGGTGCGCTCGGCGTGCTTGTAGAAGGACCGCATGATACGAGACATGTTGATGCCCTTCTTCTCGGCCTCAAGGCTGACAGACCCGGTGACCGAGGTCTCAAGTGTCAGCTCGGCACCGCTTTTGCGATGGAACCGGATCGGCAGACGGAAATTCGAGATGCCGACATGCTGGATCTGCTGCTTCGAACCCCGGATCAGGCTGGACGGACCGTTTTGCAGATCCGGCAATGTGGCCTTGTAGGCTGCATCCGCCTCGAACTCGTGGGGATATTCGCGCGACAGGGCTGGATAGTTTGACGGCAACAGCCCCGGGACAAGCTGCGCAATGGCCGGGTCCAGTTGACTGATCTCGGCCGCCGAGGCTGATTTCGCCCATTCGCGCAGCACCTTGAGCGCTGCTGCGGCCTGATCGTGATCGGGTGTCTCGTTGATGTCGCGCGGATGAATGTTCATTGGCACGGATCCCTTGCTAGGCCGACGGTTATATACCACCGAGGTTTAATTACCAGTCCTGAACGATACGCGCGGAATAGCAGTCCGGATCGAAATTCGAGGCAAGAAATCGTCATTTTACAACCAAATGCGCCGGATCAGGCGGATCACATCCGCCTGATGGTGCATTCCCGGCGCATCACTAGCCCTGAGATACGTCTAGCGCGCGCTGGATATCCGCCAGCAAATCACCGGCATCCTCAAGCCCAACCGAAAGGCGGATCAGGCCCGGCGTGATACCCAACTCATCGCGTTGTTCGTCACTCAGACGCTGGTGCGTTGTGGTGGCCGGGTGCGTTGCGATCGACTTGGCATCGCCCAGATTGTTCGAGATCACAGGGATCGTCAGCGCATTCAGGAAAGCAAACGCCGCCGCTTTGCCGCCCTTGATGTCCAGCGACAGAACCGTACCGCCCTTGCCGCCCAGCTGCTCTTGCACCAACGCGTTTTGCGCATGGGTTCTCAGCCCGGGATACAGAGTCCGCTCCAATGCAGAATGCCCTTCTAAAGCTTCTGCAATCTTCTGCGCGCTGTCGGCTTGCGCGTTTACGCGCAGGGCCATAGTTTCAAGACCTTTGACCATGATCCAAGCGCTGAACGGGCTAAGCGCACCGCCGGTGTGCTTCATGTAAGGCTCGACCGTGCCACGGATGAATTCCTTAGTGCCGATGATCACGCCGCCCAGCGCCCGGCCCTGCCCGTCGATATGCTTGGTCGCCGAATAGACCACCACGTCGGCTCCCTGTTCGATCGCGCGCGAGAACACGGGTGTCGAGAACACGTTGTCCACGATTACAACCGCACCCACCGCATGGGCCAGCTTAGACACGGACGTGATGTCGATCACTTCAAGCGTCGGGTTCGACATGGATTCAAAAAACACTGCCTTGGTGTCAGGCCGGATCGCGACCTCCCACGCGTCCAGATCGGTGCCGTCTACAAAGGTCACCTCAACGCCATAACGCGTCAGGATGTTTTCAAGGATATACAGACAGGACCCAAAAAGCGCCTTGGCTGAAACCACATGGTCGCCCGCCCGCAGCATCGAAGTCAGCGCACCGTTCACAGCGGCCATACCTGAAGCGGTGGCAAACGCATCCTCGCCGCCTTCCAAAGCTGCGATACGCTGCTCGAACATCGACACGGTGGGGTTGCCGTAGCGGGCATAGATGAACTCATCCGGGCCGCTTTCAATAAACCGGGCCTCGGCCTGCTCGGCGTTATCGTAGACAAACCCCTGCGTCAGAAAGATCGACTCAGAAACCTCATTGTACTGACTGCGACGGATGCCGCCATGGACGGCTTGGGTGCGTTTGTTCCAGCTCTCGCTCATCTCATTCCTTTCAGCCCCGCATTGGAGGCAAACAAAAAACCCCAGACGCGGCCAAGCGAAAGGGGTCTTTCATCCTGACCTTTTAGCGGTGTTGTTTAACGTGGCCCGCAATCCGGTAACAAATCGCCACATGAATGAAGATGCGTTTACGCCCCGCCCCGGAACACGTCAAGCCCGACTGATCACCGGTCACGCTTTCGTAACACGGCCAGGCGCGCTCTTGCCGTTTGTGCAGAAAGCTTCATGATCGCCCAAACTCAAGGAGGCCCCATGATTGAACTCTATTTCTGGCCCACGCCCAACGGCTGGAAAGTGTCCATCGCTCTGGAAGAGATGGAGCTGCCCTACAAAACCCACCTGATCAACATCGGCAAGGGCGACCAGTTCGATCCCGAGTTTCTAAAGATCTCGCCTAACAACCGTATGCCCGCCATCGTCGACCCGGACGGCCCTGACGGCGCGCCTGTTTCGGTCTTCGAAAGCGGCGCGATCCTGATGTACCTCGCCCGCAAGACCGGGCGGTTCTACGGCAATACCGAACGTGACAGGATCGCAGTCGAGGAATGGCTGATGTGGCAAATGGGCGGCGTAGGCCCGATGGCCGGCCAAGCGCATCACTTCCTTAAATACGCCCCACATCTGGACCCGCCACAAGACCATCCCTATCCGAAAGACCGCTATCGCAGTGAGGTCGGGCGTCTCTACGGCGTGCTCGACCGCAGGCTGGCCGAAAACGAATACGTCGCCGGCGATTTCTACTCCATCGCCGACATGTCGATCTGGGGCTGGGCCAGCCTATGGGAAGGCCAGCAACAGGTGCTTGAGGACAAACCGCATTTCACCCGTTGGCTGGACATGATGAGCGCCCGACCCAGCGTGCAGGCAGGCCGAGCCTTACATGCAGAACTGCGCGGGGATCATCGGGACCGGCAGTCGCAGGGGGTATTGTTCAGGCGGTAATCGTTACCGAAAACCATCATCGGCATTTGACACACAACCTTCCAGGGTCGGGCCGTATCCCGGTTGCTATTGTGTCGCTCGGTGATACGCTTCCGAAAAACACGCGGGCAGCCATGAGAATTGTTTTCGTCTTATTAATGATTTGGGCCAATACTGCATTTGGGCAAACTTATCCCGACTATCAAAGCACGACCGTCAACGACTTTGCCAATTTGCTCAGCGCGTTGGACGAGGAGGCACTTGCTGAGCAACTAGATGGGCTCAAACGCGAGACAGGGGTCGAAATGACCATCCTGACACTGCGCACTCAAGGCGGCTATGCCGACGGTCTGACGCTCGAACAGTTTGCCACCGGGCTTTTTGACCACTGGGGGATCGGCGACGCTTCTCGAAACGATGGTGTGCTTGTCATGGTCTTACGGGATGACCGGGCTATGCGAATCGAGCTTGGCGCCGCCTATGGGCGCGACTGGGATCACGCCGCGGAACGCATTGTTGACACGCAATTCCTCCCGGCTTTCAAAGCAAACAATTATGCAATCGGGATCAAGGCCGGCACTACGGCTATCATAGATCAGATCATACAGCCTTTTCGCACTGGCGAGGCCGCGCCCGCCAAGAAAACAAATGATGATCTAGGTCTCTGGATATTTGGCCTCTTTGCCATGATGATTATGATGCTCAAAGGCCGCAATTTCATAAGTGATGGTCTGGTACGACTTCGAACCTGCCCAAAATGTGGGAACCGCAGTCTGCGCCAGAGGCGACGCATCACGCTCTCCGCAAGTACAACGAGGGCCGGTTCGGGTATTCGCCGGATCGAATGCCTAAAATGCGATTACGCTGAAGAAACCAGCTACTATATCCCTCAGGTTTCCCAAAGCTCTGGCGGGGGCGGTTTCGGCGGCGGTCGATCTGGTGGCGGGGGCGCGTCCGGGCGCTGGTAGCACTCATCAGGCAAATTCGTTTTCTCAGGGTTTCCCTACAATCGCGTCGCCAGGCACGCAAACTTAGCCTTACCAAAGCCGCAAAACTCCAAACACGGCATCCAGAGTCGCAATTGCCACTGGAATCACCTAATTCCCTTCACTAAGAAAGCTCTCGAACATCGCAAAAGGAAGACGCAAGCAATGGCAAAGATCACCTATGTCGAGCACAGCGGTACCGAACATACAGTCGACGTCGCCAACGGGCTGACGGTCATGGAAGGGGCCCGCGACAACAACATCCCCGGCATCGAGGCCGATTGCGGCGGCGCCTGCGCCTGCTCGACCTGCCACGTCTATATTCATCCTGACTGGGTCGAGAGAATCCCCGCCAAGGACGACATGGAAGAAGACATGCTGGACTTCGCCTATGAACCCGACCCGACCCGCTCGCGCCTGACCTGTCAGATCAAGGTCACCGACGCGCTGGATGGTCTGGTTGTGCAGATGCCCGAAAAGCAGATCTGATGCACCCTGATGCGCCGCGCCAGCCCAACCGCCTTTGGCACCGTCGGGCGCGCGGCGCTGTTCTGATGGTTTGCATTTGGCTAACGGGGAATATGCCCGCAGCCAGCGGCGAAACCAAAGTATCTGCTCGCTTCACGGAACCAACAACACGCTACGCCCACGGGGTGCTTGGCGACGCCATCGAATACGGTGCTTTGGAAATCGGCGTCGGTACAAGTCTTTCCTCGGCGGCGCGGCGAAAAGTCGATAGCTCCAAACGCTCGACCGTTACAATACGTCTGCCTGAAGACCGCGTATTCGAAGATCTTGCCCCACGCCTGGCCGATATCGATCAGGACGGGTTGCCCGAAGTCATCGTTGTAGAGACCCAGCAGCATACGGGTGCTCAACTGGCGATCTATGACGTCAATGGTCAAAAAATCGCCGCCACCCCCCATATCGGCACGCGCAACCGCTGGCTCGCCCCCATCGGTGCCGCCGATCTGGATGGTGATGGACATGTTGAGATCGCCTATGTCGACCGCCCACACCTTGCGAAAACTCTGCGCATCTGGCGTTACAAAGACGGTGAACTCATTGAAATCGCGACAATCCCTGGCCTTACCAATCACAGGATCGGAGAAGATTTTATTTCAGGCGGTCTGCGCCAATGCGAAACGCACCCTGAGCTGATCCTCGCCAGCGCCGACTGGTCGCGGATCATAGGCGTCTCGTACAGCAAAGGCTGGCGACAAAAAGACCTCGGACCACTCAACAGTCTCAAAGATCTGGCCAACGCACTAAAGTGCTGATCCGATCTTCATCTGGCCATAAATACCTCGGGGAGCGCGAGGGGCTGGCCCCTCGCCCCGAAATCATCAAGCCGGGCGCAGCCCGACTACTGAGTTAAAGCGCGCGCCAGCCGATGTCGCGACGGAAGAACCCTTCAGGCCAATCAACACCTTCAACCATGTCATACGCCCGGTCGCGTGCGTCTTTCAGCGTTTCCCCACGCGCAGTCACATTCAGAACGCGGCCACCCGCGGCCTGAACCTTGCCTTCAGCCGCTTTTGTCCCCGCGTGGAATACCATGTTGCTACTATCCTCGGCCAGATCGCCCAGGCCGTTGATCACAGTGCCTTTTTCATAAGAACCAGGATACCCCTTTGCCGCCATCACGACCGTGATGGCGTGATCGTCGGCCCAGTTCACCCGCGTCTCAGCCAAGCGACCCTCGGCCGCCGCGTGCATCAGGTCCATGGCCTGAGCGCCAAGGCGCATCATCAGTACCTGACATTCGGGATCTCCGAACCGCACGTTGTACTCCACCAACCTGGGCTGACCATCCTTGATCATCAAACCGGCGTAGAGCACACCCTGAAACGGTGTCCCGCGCCGCTTCATCTCGGCCACCGTCGGGCGCACGATCTGATCCATCGCAAGGGCCTCGATCTCGGCGCTCAGCACCGGGGCCGGAGAATAGGCGCCCATCCCCCCAGTGTTCAGCCCGGTATCGCCCTCGCCGACGCGCTTGTGATCCTGCGCTGTGCCGATCGACAGGATATCCTCTCCGTCACAGAGCACGAACAGAGACGCCTCCTCGCCCTCCATGAACTCCTCGATCACCACTTCGGCCCCCGCGCCACCAAAGGCTCCGCCGAACATGTCGTCAATCGCGTCCAGGGCGGTTTGCTCGTCCATCGCAACGATCACGCCCTTGCCGGCAGCCAGCCCATCGGCCTTGACCACAATCGGGGCCCCCTGCGCACGGATGTATTCCTTGGCGGGCTCAGCCTCGGTGAACCGGGCATAAGCCGCCGTCGGCGCGCCGGATGCGTCACAGATTTCCTTGGTGAAGCTTTTTGAGGCCTCCAGCCGCGCCGCTTCTGCCGAGGGCCCGAAAACCAGCACACCCGCTTCGCGCAGCCGGTCAGCGACCCCTGCGGCCAAAGGCGCTTCGGGGCCAACGATCACGAAATCAATCGCGTTTTCCTCGGCAAAGTTGACCACAGCACCGCCATTCTCAATGTCCACCGCCGCGCACTCTGCGATCTGGGCGATCCCGGCATTCCCCGGCGCCACAATCAGGCGATCACATTTGGGGTTTTGCATCACCGCCCAAGCCAGACTGTGCTCGCGTCCACCGCTGCCGAGAATGAGGATATTCATGAAACGCTCCGATCTGCTTGGCCTTGCCTGCGCGGCGTTCTAAGCTGCGCAGAGATTTGACACAAGGCGCTGAAATGTCCGACCTGCTAGATGACCCGATTCCGGGTCAGAACACCCCCGAATACACTGTCTCGGACATCTCAGGCGAGGTGAAGCGCACGCTCGAGGGCACCTTTGGCCGAATCCGTGTGCGTGGAGAAGTGGGCCGCGTGTTCAAGGCCCGTTCGGGTCATCTGTATTACGACATAAAGGACGACCGGAACGTGCTGGCCTGCACAACTTGGAAAGGGCAGATTTCTGGTCTTTCAGTTGTTCCCGAAGAAGGCCTCGAGGTTGTCGTCACCGGGCGCCTGACAGCTTTTGGAGCCCAGTCGAAATACAACCTGAATGTCGATGAAGTCGCCGTCGCCGGGCAAGGCGCGCTGATGGCATTGCTGGAAAAGCGCAAAAAGCAGCTCGAATCCGAAGGCTTGTTTGCGGCTGAACGCAAGAAACCCCTGCCCTACTTGCCGCAGATCATCGGCGTTGTCACTTCGCCCTCCGGTGCGGTGATCCGAGACATCTTGCATCGGCTGCGTGATCGGTTCCCGCGCAAAGTACTGATCTGGCCCGTCGCGGTTCAGGGGGCAAACTGTGCCCCCGAAGTGACCCGCGCCATCGAAGGCTTCAATCAACTCACACCGGGCGGGGCCCTCCCGCGACCCGACCTGATTATCGTCGCGCGCGGCGGTGGGTCCATAGAAGACCTCTGGGGCTTCAACGAAGAAAGCGTCGCGCACGCGACTGCAGCCTCAGAAATCCCGCTGATCTCGGCCGTCGGGCACGAGACGGACACCACCCTGATCGACTATGTCTCGGACCGCCGCGCGCCTACGCCAACCGCCGCTGCCGAACTTGCCGTACCGGTCCGCATGGAACTGCTGGCTTGGACCAACGAACAAGGGGCCCGCCTGTCGCGCGCGGCAACAGATGCCGTACAACGCCGCAGTCAACGGCTGCGCGATCTGTCGCGCGCGCTGCCGCGCCCAGACACACTGCTGGAAAGCCCGCGCCAAAGGCTAGACCAGATATCCGAGCGCTTGCCCAACGCGCTGATCCGGGGTGTTCAGAACCGCCGCGTCAAACTGCTGGACAGTGCGGCGCGTCTGCGCCCCTCGACCCTGCGCAGCTTTGTCGAAACCCGCCGCGATCGCTGGCGCAACCTGTCCTCGCGCCTGTCAATGCGCCCGATCCAGCGCGAGCTGGAAACACGGCGCGACGCTCTGAATCGCCTGTCCGAGCGTTTGAATGCCGCACAATCCACACGGCTGGACCGCCTCCGCCAGCAGATGGAGGCCACCGATCGCCTGCGCGAAACGCTGAGCTACAAAGCGACGCTCGGACGTGGCTACGCCGTCGTGCGCGCCGAAGGAGAGGTCATCACAACCAAAGCTCAAGCCTCCGGTCACGCTGTTCTTGAGATCGAATTCGCTGACGGTCGCCTCAGCACCGGGGCTGCGGGCAAGGCGCCACCCAAGAAATCCAAACAGGCACCTCCTGATCAGGGATCGTTGTTCTGACCGATGTTGACGATCTGGGGCCGTAAAACATCCTCGAACGTTCAGGCCCTAATGTGGTGCGTGGGTGAGCTTGGCCTAGAATACCAGCGTCACGATCTTGGCCATCGCTTCGGCGGGCTGGACACTGCAGCGTTTCGGGCACTGAACCCAAACAAAACCATCCCCGTCCTGCAAGATGGCGACAACCCACCGCTTTGGGAAACCGGCGCCATCCTGCGATATCTGGCCACCCAATATGGCGAACAGGCATTCTGGCCTTCAGATCCTGCCCGGCGCGCCACGATCGACAAATGGGCCGAATGGGCGAAACTCAACGTGGCGATGGCGTTTACCGTTCCGGTGTTCTGGCAAATTGTGCGAACACCCGTTGAACAGCAGGACCAAACGGCGATCCATCGGGCCGTCAGCGATTTGGAAATCAAACTGGCAATCGCAGACAAGGAGCTGGACCAAAACACGTTCCTTGCGGGTGAGCATTTTACACTGGCGGATATACAGTTCGGCCACGTCCTTTACCGCTACTACGATATCGACATCGTCCGCGCACCGTTACCGCATTTGCGTCGATACTATGAACGGCTAACCGAAAGGCCCGCGTTTCAACATCACGTCATGCTGGACTATGAAGACCTGCGACCATTTCAGACCCCGACATCCGGTCCGTAGCACAACATCTCTTCGCCAATATCCTCGGCCTCGTACAACTCGGTCGCTGTCGGATCGCCCTCGAATTGTGCGATCAAACCGCCCCCGGATTGCCAGAAAACCCAGCATTGCGGCGCCAGTTGATCCTCATAGATGAAACAGATCTGATCTTCCTGCTCGTACCAAACTCCGTTCATGCAATTGCCATCCAGAAATGACCAGATGACTCGGCGGTCTGGCAGATACCGTTCGACTCCGTAGGCCTGCCCATCGAACCCGTAATACAAGGTTTTTCCACGCGTATACGCATCGAATTCAGACCCCGTCAGAGGCGACTGCGCCGCAACGGGCTGTGAGGCAAGGGTCAGCAGAATCAAGCAAATTCGGATCATGACCACACTGTGTCAGAAGCAGCCCACAAGTGCCATTCAACCTTTCCACATTGCGACGATCGGCAAGATAACTCCACGTCACGCCTTGATGCACCGCCGAGATCATGGCGATGATTGACTCAAAAACATCGGGGACGCACCATGACGACACTTCTTTTCTGGATTGCGGCGGCCTGCGCGCTGGCCTACCTGCCACTTACCGCGCGCCCGGCTGGCACCCTGCGTAGCATGCTGAAAACAGCATCGGTCGTGCTGCTGGCAGGCGTCGCCATACTGGCAAGCGCGCCATGGCTCCTGATCCTCGCCCTCACCTTCTGCGCGATAGGTGATGCCCTTCTGTCACGCGAAACCGACAGCACATTCATGGCAGGCATCGGTGCATTTGCTGCGGGGCATTTGGCCTATATCGCCTTGTTTATGACGAGCCCCAGCAGCAGCCCTGAACAGATCTTCGACCACCCCGCGATCTTCTGGTCCCTGATCATCCTGGGCATCGTTATGGCCACGCTGCTCACCCCCCGCGCCGGAGACCTCAAAATCCCCGTCCTCGCCTATATTCCAATCATCCTGGGCATGGGCATCACCGTTCTTGCCCTTCCCGAAACTGGAGCACTACGCTGGGCCCTTCCCGCCGCGATGGCCTTCATCGCCTCGGATCTGGCGCTTGCGACTGAAAAGTTCCTGCTACCTGCCAATCACCCGACCCTGAAGCTTACGCCCTATCTGGTCTGGCCGCTTTACTGGGCTGCCCAAGCCGGGTTTCTGATCGCCTTCACCTGACCCTTTGCAACTGCCTTCAATCCACATTAGGTGAGGGGAACACCTGCGGAGATCAAAAATGGCGATTTTCTCAAAGCTCAAGGACAAGCTGTTCAAATCCTCATCGCGCCTCGAAGAGGGGCTGGATGCAATTGTCGAGGATGGCGGCGAGGAAACCCCAAATCCTGATCCGGTGATCCCCGAACCTGAGCCCGAACCGCAACCGGTTCCCGAAGTGCCGGAACCCACGCCCGCGCCCCAACCGGTCGAGCCTCCCGCTCCGATCCCGGCTGATCCCACACCGGCGCCTCCACCCCCAGAGGTTCCAGAATCCAAGGGTTTGATGGGTCGCCTGTTCGGCCGAAATGAATCCAAGACCGTTGTCCGCCGCACGCTGGATGACGACATGCTGGAGCAACTCGAAGAGCTTCTGATCGCCTCGGATATGGGCGTCGACACCGCCTTGCGCGTTACGTCCAACATGGCCGAGGGCCGCTTTGGTCGCAAACTCTCGACCCAGGAAATCAAACAGCTGCTGGCGCAGGAGGTTGCCCGCGTGATGGAACCCGTGGCCAAACCAATGCCGATCTACCCCAAACGCCCGCAAGTGGTGCTGGTTGTTGGCGTCAACGGTTCGGGCAAAACTACGACAATCGGTAAGCTTGCCAGCCAGTTCAAAGCCGCCGGCAAGAAAGTCGTCATCGCCGCCGGAGACACATTCCGCGCCGCCGCCGTCGAGCAGCTGCAGGTCTGGGGTGACCGCGCAGGCGTTCCAGTGCTCACCGCCCCCGAAGGCTCCGACCCTGCTTCGCTGGCCTTTGATGCGCTGACCAAAGCGCAGAACGAAGGTGCCGACCTGCTGATGATCGACACAGCAGGCCGCCTGCAAAACCGCGCCGACCTGATGGAAGAGCTGGCCAAAATCGTCCGCGTCATCCGCAAGGTTGACGACACCGCACCGCACAACACTCTGCTGGTGCTGGACGCCACCACCGGGCAAAACGCCCTCAGTCAGGTCGAAACCTTCCGCAAACTGGCCGATGTCTCGGGCCTCGTGATGACCAAACTGGACGGCACAGCCAAAGGCGGCGTGCTGGTCGCCCTCGCCGACAAGTTCGGCCTTCCGATCCACGCCATTGGTGTCGGTGAGCAAATCGACGACCTCGCCCCGTTTGATCCCGAAGAATTCGCCGCCGCCCTGACGGGCTTACAATCCTGATCCGCCCCTTCATCTGGCCGAAAATACCTTCGGGGGGCGTGGGGGGCAGACAGCCCCCCACTCTCTCCGCCCAAGCGAAAGCCCCGATTTGAGCGACTGGCTGATCTCCCTCGAAGGCACCGAAGCAGGCCACCAACTCGCCCTCGCGCTCGCGCTGATGGCGGCCTTCCTGCATGCGGTTTTCGGTGCACTGCAAAAAGGCCGCCACGACCCGTGGATGTCGCGCGGGGCGATCGATGCCTGCTACTGCCTTATGGCGATGCCATTCGCCTTCTTTATCGTGCCATGGCCCGAACCTTACATGTGGCCGATCTTTGGCGTCGTTTGGCTGATCCATATCGGCTATAAGGTGCTGCAGGCGATGGCCTACACCAAAGGCTCCTATACCGTTGTCTATCCGGTCGTGCGCGGTACTGGCCCGCTCTTCACCGTGATCGGAGCCTATCTTTTGTTCGGTGAAACCTTCTCGGCCATCCAATGGCTTGGAGTCGCGACGCTTCTTGCGGGTATCTTCGGCCTTGCCGCCTATAACCTGCGCTACCTTGAGACCAATCGAGATACGCTGCGAATCGCGCTGGTGCTGGCGGTCGTCACGGGTCTCTTCGTGGCGCTCTATACGACCTATGATGCCTACGGTATCCGCGCTACGGCCGACCCGTTCACCTTCCTTGCGTGGTTCTTCATGATCGACGGGGCCGCGATGCCTATCTATGCTGCGCTCAGATACCGCGCAATGATCCACCGCCCTGCGCTTGGACCTCTGATGCTTCGCGGGTTCGCGGGCGGCATCATTGCGCCGATGTCCTTCGGTGCCATCATGCTCGCCACGCGACTGGACAAGGTCGGAGAGGCGGCGGTCCTGCGCGAAACCTCCACCGTTTTCGCAGCACTCATCGGCTGGCTGGTGCTGAAAGAAACTGTCGGCCCCAGACGCATTGCGTTGATGGCATTGATTGCACTCGGCGCAGTAATAGTTGAAATGGGCGGGTAAGCAGCAGGTTGGAATCATGGCAGAGAAAAAAGACATCAACCCATTCCTCAAACAGGTACTGGAACTTGGCCCCCCACTGGCCTTCTTCTTCATCTACCTGCGCCTGCGTGATGACAATTTCGTGATCGGCGGCACCGAGTATTCTGGGTTCATCGTCGCCACCATCCTGTTCGTGCCGCTGATGCTGGCTGCCATGGGCATCCTTTGGTACCTGACGGGCAAACTCAGCCGGATGCAGATTTTCACCGCATTCATGGTGATTTTCTTCGGCGGCCTCACCGCGTGGTTCAATGACGAGCGGTTTTTCAAGATGAAAACAACGCTGGTCTATGGCTTCTTTTCCGCCATCCTCGGGATCGGGCTTTTGCAGGGGAAATCCTACCTGGCATATGTTCTGGACGAGATGCTACCCATGCAGCACGAGGGCTGGATGATCCTCACCCGGCGCCTGTGTGCCTGTTTCGCAGTACTGGCCGCAGCCAATGAATTGGTCTGGCGCACGATGTCAACGGACCTATGGGTCAAGATCGAAACCTTCGGCTTTCCCATCGCCTTGATGGCGTTTCTGATGATGCAGTTCAACCTGCTGCAAAGCTATATGGATGATCCCGACAAGCAATAACTGTTCTTGCCCAAGCGTAACAAGCTAACAAAATTTCTTGGCTTAAGCTTGAAGCTGTGAAAAGTTGGGTCACCACCCGCACCACTCAACCCCGGAGATCAGCGCCCGAATGATGGCATTTCCCAACAGTGGATTCCTGTCCGAAGCCTCTGAAGAGCTGCGCACCATGTTGGCAGCCCAGGCCACCGAAGTCACATTGGATCGGGGCGATGTCCTGTTCGAGCAGGACGATGAAGGCGATGCGCTCTATGCCATTCTTTCCGGTGCGCTCGAAGTGTCATTTCTTGCGTCGAGCGGGCGCAAGCTGTCTCTCAGCATGATGCGCCCAGGTGAGGTGTTCGGGGAAATCGCGTTGTTCGATAGCGGTCCCCGCACCGCAACCGTAACAGCAGCTGAGCCCTCCAAAGTCCTGCGCGTTCGCCAGAAAGACATGATGGCGCAGATCCGGGAACATCCTGACCTTGCGGTGGATCTGATCCGCTTGGCCGGTCTTCGCATGCGTTATATGGGCGCTCAATTGAACGAGCAGGTATTCCTGCCGATGCCGATCCGACTGGCGCGCAAGCTTTTGCACCTGGCAGGACAACAGGACAGCCCAACGGCACGTATCACGCTTTCGCAGAGCGAATTGGCCGAATTTGTCGGTGCGACGCGTGAGGCAGTGTCAAAGACCATTTCGACATGGAAACGCGACAATGTCGTCGAAGCTTCGCGCGGCGGGCTGCAGATCCACGACTTTGACGCGCTGCGGCAACTGGCCGAATCCGATTTAATCTAAATTTTCGGCACAGATGTGATCCGCTTCACATACGCAGCTTTAAGATTGCCCTAAGGTCAATCCCGTTACCGTAGGAGGTCGGTTTTATCATCCCCGATATCTGTCCACCGACCTCTCCCTGTACAGAGCCATATGCCTTCCCCGGCATATGGCTTTTTTCTTAACGAAGTATGAAAAAGGCCGGGAAAATATCCCGACCTTCTAATTTCGGATCTGTTCGCTGAGTTTATTATTCTAGGCTCAGCGCTACGAACCGGGGTTCCCCGCCCCGCCGCACCAGCAGCAACAGAGATTTGCGTCCTGCTTCACGCGCCTCATCCATCCGCGTCTCCAGATCAGTGATCGAAGTCACCTTCTGCTGCCCCGCCTCAGTGATAAGATCACCGGCGCGCAGACCCTTTTCAAAGGCTTCCGAGGATTCATCAACATTGGTCACCAACAATCCTTCGGCATCGGCATCCAGACCCAATTCCTCGCGCTGGCTATCCCCCAGCGGAGCGATGGTCAGGCCAAGAATATCCTTGTCTTCCTCCGTCGGCGTTTCGGCTTCCGGCTCTTCGCCGTTCTCTGCACGTTCGGCGTCTTCGCGGCGGCCCAGCGTCACCAGCACGGTCTGGGTGCCTCCATCACGGTGCACGACCACACGCACAGATTTGCCAACGGTGGTCTCTCCCACCTGCCGCACAAGGCCGCGTGTATCCTCGACCTCGACGCCATCAAAGCTGATGATCACGTCTCCGGCCAGCAGGCCCGCTTCTTTTGCCGGGCCGTCCGGTACATCGCTGATCAACGCACCTCCGGGTTTGTCCAGCCCCATCGCCTCGGCCATATCCTCGGTCACGTCCTGAATGCGCACACCCAGCCAACCGCGGCGGGTCTCCCCGAACTCACGCAGTTGATCAACGACCTTGATCACCACGTTCGAAGCCATCGAGAAACCAATCCCGATCGAGCCGCCATTGGGCGACAGGATCGCAGTATTTACGCCGATCACCTCGCCATTCATGTTGAACAGCGGCCCACCCGAGTTGCCCCGGTTGATCGCAGCATCGGTCTGGATGTAGTCATCATATGACCCGCTCAGTGCCCGATTCCGGGCCGAGATAATCCCTGCTGACACCGAAAAGCCTTGCCCCAGCGGGTTCCCCATCGCGATCACCCAATCGCCCACGCGGGCAATGTCGCTGTCACCGAACTGCACGTATTTCAGCGGCCCTTCCGCCTCGACTTTCAGCAGCGCGATGTCGGTCTTTTCGTCCCGGCCGATTACCTTGGCAACCAAATCTTTCGCGGGCTGGCCATCACCGGGAAAAAACTCGACCAATATCTCATCGGCTTCGGCAATCACGTGATTGTTGGTGACGATATAGCCGTCTTCCGAGATCACGAAGCCCGAGCCCAGCGCATTGCTGCGACGTGGACGATTTTCATTGTCTCCGCCATTGCGATCCTGAAACTCTCGGAAAAAGTCTTCGAATGGTGAGCCCTCAGGCACGATCCCTTGCGGGCCAGTCTGGCCTTCGATCAGTGTCGACGTGGTGATATTGACCACCGCAGGGCTAATCTGTTCAGCCAGCGGTGCCAGGCTATCACCCCGTGCCTGCGCGGACACAGATTGAGCCAAAACCAGCAGCACCCCCACTAAGGTCAGCCACATCAGCCGCATCTTCATAACAAAATCGTCCCGTCGGACGGACACACTGCGCGCCTTAGCCTGCACTTGGGGTCTCCTTGTTGACTAATTCTCTGTTGGCATCACCTGGATGCCCTTCTTTGCAACCAATGTAGTCAGTTTGTCCCGGCCCGCAACTCGGGATCGCGGGGAAATCACCGGTGCGTGAAACCATCGCATCAAAAACCGACCTGATATGCGCCCCACAGCAGCACCAGCCCACTGACCACACAAAGCAGCCCGACCAGCCGCCGCGCCTGTTCCGGCAACGCGCGCAGCGCCTCAAGCATGCGTTCAATAAGCGAAGGGGCCAGCGCATAGGCCAGCCCCTCGACAATCAGTACCAGCCCGAAGGCCAGAAGGATCATGCCCATCACTCAGCGGCCGCAGCTGCCGGTGCCCGACGCCCGGTCGGAGAAGCAAGGTAGTTGAAGAACTCCGAGTCCGGGCTCAGGATCAACGAGCTGTTGCTGCCTTGCAGGGCATTCTCATAGGCGGTCAGCGAACGGTAGAATTCAAAGAACTCCGGATCGGCACCATAGGCTTCGGCGAAGATCGCGTTGCGTTCGGCATCGGCCTCACCGCGAATGATCTCGGCCTCACGGTTGGCGTCGGAAACCAGTTCAACCACGGTCCGGTCGGCCTGCGCGCGCACACGCTGCGCGGCTTCGTTACCGCGGGCGCGTTCGTCGGTCGCTTCACGTTCACGTTCTGCCTTCATCCGGTCAAACGTCGCCTCAAGGTTGGCCTGCGGCAGATCGGTCGCCTTCAGACGCACGTCGATTACGTTCACGCCCAGCGCACGTGCCTGTGCAATCGCGCTGTTGCGGATACGCAGCATCAGTGCGGCACGATCCGAACTCAGGATGTCACGGGACGAAACCGAACCCAGTACTTCGCGGGTTTCGGCGCGCAGAATGCGGTCCAGACGATCCTCGGCAACCGGGATACCGCCGACACCAACGGCCTGACGGAACTGTTCCAGATCAGAAATCCGGTAGCGTGCGAAGGCATCGACCACCAGACGACGATCGTCCAGAGGCGTCACTTCCAGCGGCTGAACGTCAATCGACAGGATACGGTCGTCATACCGCACCACTTCCTGAATCAGCGGGATTTTGAATGCCAGCCCCGGATCTTCCTTAACCGCAACAACGCGACCAAATTGCAGAACCAGAGCTCGTTCACGCTCGTCCACAATGAAGATCGAGGACAGAACACCGACAATCGCAAGAAAGATGATCGGCAGAATAAACGTTGTCTTACGCATCAGTTGCTCTCCCCTGCAGGGTTACGGCGCAATTCGTTGAGCGGCAGATAAGGCACGACGCCCTGCCCCGATCCTGTCGAGTTTTCATCCAGAATGATCTTGTCCACGTCACCCAGCACCTGCTCCATGCGTTCCAGATACAGACGTTTGCGGGTCACATCAGGTGCTTTGGAATACTCCTCCAAAACCGCGCTAAAGCGGCTGGCTTCACCCTGTGCACCGTTGATCTGCTGGGCACGATAAGCTTCAGCCTCTTCCAGTACCTGCGCGGCTTCACCACGCGCCTCAGCGAGAACGCGGTTGGCATAGGCGTCAGCGACGTTCTGCAACCTGTCACGCTCCTGCGCGGCGGCCTGAACGTCGCGGAACGCGGCAATCACGTCCTGCGGTGGGTCAGCCTTGTCAAAGTTCACACGAACGATGTTCACACCCGAATCGTAGCTGTCCATTGTCTCTTGGATCAGTTCCTGCAGGCGATCAGCAATGATACCGCGATCCCGGTTCAAGATCGGCGCAAGTTCGCTCTGCGCAATAATCTCACGCATCGCCGATTCAGACACGGCGCGGATCGTCTGGCGCGGATCACGCAGGTTGAACAGGAATTTCGCCGGGTCGTTGATGTTCCAGACAACCTGATAATCGATATCAACCACATTCTCGTCACCGGTCAACATCAGACCATCGTCGCTGCCACGAGCACCGCCCATGTCTTCGTTCTGTTCGCGGGTCACCGGAATGACCTCGGCGGTTACAAACGGCCACGGGGCAAAATTCAGGCCCGGATTTCCCACAGCCGAGAATTCGCCCAGAAATAGTTCGACGGATTGTTCTTCCGGTTTGACGGTATAGAAGCTCGCCAAACCCCAAAGACCAGCCGCAACAAGCAGACCAATCGCAACGGTTCCCTTAGTAAACGCGGGTCCACCGCCGCCGCCCGAACCATTTGTACCACGGCCACCGCCGCCGCGACCGCCCATCAGGACGCGCAGCTGTTCCTGGCCCTTTTTCATCAGCTCATCGATCTCGGGGATCTGCGGGCCGTCACCTTCGGGGGGCTTGCGCCCATCCCCGTTGTTACCCCGATTTCCTCCGCCTCCGGATGAGCCTCCGCCCCCCCAGGGGCCGCCGCTGTTGCCCGCCATATGTATCTTTTCCCTTGTGTTGGACCGTGTGATCACGGGTTCCCTTGTAACGTGTGTGCGCGCGCTTGCAAATCAAGCCGTGCGCACAGGTTGCCGCATTGTCACCAGTTCTTCGGCCATCACCGGATGAACTGCAACCGTACGGTCGAAATCTTCTTTGGTGGCACCCATCTTTACGGCAATTCCGGCAAGTTGGATCATCTCACCCGCGCCTGGCGCAACGATGTGACAGCCGAGGATTTTCCGCGTCTCTTGCGACACGATCAGCTTCATCAGCACGCGCTGTGTGCCTCCGGCAAACGCCTTCTGCATGGGCTTGAATGAGGTCGCATAAACCTCGATCGGTTCCTGTTCCGCAGCCGCTTCCTCGCTGAGGCCCACAGTACCCATTTCCGGCTGGGTAAAGATGGCGGTCGGGATCAGTTCGTGATCAACGGGCGTTGGGTTGCCTTTAAAGACGGTCTCGACAAAGGCCATGCCTTCGCGGATCGCCACAGGGGTCAGGTTCACCCGATCGGTTACATCACCAATGGCAAATATCGAGGGCACGCCTGTCTGGCTGTACTCATCCACGATGATCTCACCCTTGCGACCGCGCGCAACGCCCAAAGCCTCAAGCCCCAGATCATCCGCATTCGGCGCGCGACCCGTGGCATACATCACAACGTCGAATAGCTGCTCGGAGCCATTTGTGGCCTTCACCCAGATTTTGTCGCCTTGCTTTTTCATCTCAAGCACGTTGGTACCCAGATGCAGGTCGATCCCGTTCTGGCACATCTCTTCACTGATCAGCCCGCGCGCCTCATCATCAAAGCCCCTCAGAATCTGCGCCCCGCGATAGAACTGAGTCGTTTTGACCCCCATCCCATTCATGATCCCGGCAAATTCACAGGCGATATAGCCACCGCCAACGATCAGCATGGATTCGGGCAGTTCCTCCAGGTGGAAAATCTCATTCGAGGTGATCGCAAGATCAGATCCGGGGAACTCGGGTACAACCGGGCGACCGCCCGTTGCGACAAGAATATGCTTGGCTGACTTGCGGGTACCATCAGCCAGTTCCACCGTATGCGGATCAACGACATGAGCACGCTGGTCGAAACTCTCGACACCATTGTTCTTCAGGATATTGCGGTAGATACCTTCCAACCGATCGAGCTCTGCGTGCAGCTTAACTTTGAAAGTGTTCCAGTTGAACGCACCCGGCTGCATGTCCCAGCCATAAGCCTGCGCGTCCCCGACCGTATCCGCGAACTCGCTGGCGAAAACCATCAGCTTCTTGGGTACACAGCCACGGATCACGCAGGTTCCGCCGTAACGATCCTCTTCCGCCAGAGCCACCTTGGCGCCGTTTTCACCCGCCGCCACCCGTGCCGCGCGAACTCCGCCCGAGCCGCCTCCGATGACGAACAGATCATAGTCAAAGCTCATGTACGAGTTCCTTTTATTCCGCGTGGCCAAAATTCACTGGATATCTGGGCGCAAATCCTGAACTGCCAACCCCTGACGCGGGAAATAGTGATTTTTCTTCTGCAGTTTATCGCGCTACTTGCCTGATCTTTAGTCCGCCAGATCGGAAAACAGGTTGTCCCCACCGTCACCCAGCATATCGGTCAGGACTGTACCCTCATTGATATCACGCAATTCGACCCGGCCATCGCCATAACCAATGACAACCTTGTCGCAAATATCAATGAACAGCCCATTTTCGACCACACCCGGGATCTGATTCATTACCAGTGCCAATTGGCGGGCATTGCCGATCCGCTTGAGATGCAGGTCCAGAATGTGATTGCCCTCATCTGTAACCTTGGGCGCCTCACCGTTCATGCGCAAAGTGACCGAGGTGCCCAGCACATCCATTGTGTCCAGCGCTTCTTCAATCAGGGTGCGGGTGGTCTGCCAGCCGAACGGGATCACCTCAACCGGCAGAGGGAATGCGCCCAGCGTCTCAACCTCTTTGCCTGCATCCGCGATCACCACCATCTGATCGCTGGCTGTGGCCACAATCTTTTCCTGCAACAGCGCAGCACCACCGCCCTTGATCAGGTTGAACTCGCCATCGAACTCATCCGCGCCGTCGATCGTCAGGTCCAACCAGCCGGCCTGATCCAGCGAGACGACCTCGATCCCTTCTTCCCGCGCCAATTGCGCCGTCGCGGTCGACGTCGGAACGCCCTTGATTTTCAACCCCTCATCGCGCACCCGTTCACCCAGGCGGCGCACCAACCACGCGGCGGTCGAGCCTGTCCCCAATCCCACACGCATCCCGTCCTGAACAAGATCGGCGGCGCGACAGGCAGCAACGTATTTCGCTTTGTCGATGGGCGACAAATCTCTGGTCATGGCAGCTTCCCCCAAGAATACAGCCAGACTTATACGGAATGCCCCGCGCAACTGCGAGAGGCAAAACACGCCATACCTGTGCTAACATGTCGCTGAAATACGCGTTTCCGATAGGAAACGTCGCAATCAGCCTCTATTGTGATCGCCAGACCCCTTAGATAGTCGCCATGGAATCGCCATACCGCCTGCACTACGCCCCCGACAACGCCTCGCTGGTGATCCGACTGGCGCTGGAACAGATGGGCCTACCCTATGAGACCGTACTGGTCGATCGCGCCAGCGATGCACAGAATAGTGCGGCGTATCGGGCGTTGAATCCGAACGGGCTGATCCCGGTGCTGGAGACGCCCCAGGGTCCGATCTTCGAGACCGCCGCAATCCTGCTGTGGCTGGCTGATACGCATGGGCAATTAGCCCCGACACAGGTCAGCCCTGATCGGGCGGCATTCCTGAAGTGGCTGTTCTTCGCCTCGAATACCCTGCATGCCGATCTGCGAATCCTGTTCTATGCCGAAAAATACATCGCGGCAGATCAAGCCGATACACTACGCTCCGGCATCCACCCGCGGCTGCGGCAGCACCTGAATCTGCTGGATGCTCAAGCCCAAAAAGCGCCCGACTGGTTCAGTGCTGATCACCCTTCAGTCCTGACGATATATGTCGCCTGCATGATGCGCTGGATGGCGCTTTATCCCGCTAAGGCGGACCGCAGCTGGTATCAACTCGCCGACACGCCTTATCTGCAAAAAATCCTGATGCAGCTAGAATCAAACCCGTCGACCCGCGCAGCTATTGCCGCCGAGGGGCTGGGGGTCACTCCCTTCACCTCGCCGACCTACGCCAACCCTCCAGAAGGCTCAGCTACCTGATATGTTTCTCTCTGTCTTCGATATGTTCAAAGTGGGCATCGGCCCATCTTCTTCCCACACCATGGGTCCGATGGTGGCCGCCGCACGGTTCCTTGACCTGATGCGCGCCTCACCGTTCGAATTCGCGGGCTTGCGGGGTTCACTGCACGGCTCGCTGGCTTTCACGGGTGTCGGCCACGCCACCGACCGCGCTACCATTCTGGGCCTCGCCGGGTTTGTGCCTGACACCTATGACAACGACAAGGCCGAAGCCACACTGGCAGCTATCGCAGAATCCCATACGGTGACACCCGAAGGCCTGCCGACGCTGAGCTTTGATCCCAAAGCCGATCTGATCTTCGACTACGACAACAATCTGCCCGGTCATGCCAATGGTATGATCCTGATGGCCACTGACGCACAAGGCGATGTCATCCTGCGTCAGGTCTACTACTCCATCGGTGGAGGATTTGTTCTTACGGAAGAGGAATTGGCCGAAGGCAAGGCAACTGACGAAGGTGCGCCTGTGCCCTTCCCGTTCAAATCCGCCGCCGAAATGCTGCAAATGGCCAAAGACAACGGTAAAAGCATCGCTCAGATGAAGCGCGAAAATGAGATCGCGCGCGGTTGCGCGGATAGCTTTGCCAAAGGCACCGCGCGTCTTTGGCAGGTCATGAATGACTGCATCGAGCGTGGGCTAAAAACGGATGGCATCCTGCCCGGTGGTCTCAGCGTGCGCCGCCGCGCCAAAGGCATTCACGATGCCCTGCTGGCGGAACGCGGCATGAACCTGAACGCCCCGCATACGATCAACGACTGGATGAGCGTCTACGCCATGGCCGTGAACGAGGAAAACGCAGCCGGTGGGCAGGTTGTCACCGCCCCTACAAATGGCGCGGCAGGCGTGCTGCCATCAGTTCTGCGCTATTACCTCGATCACGTGCCCGGCGCGTCCGAAAGCCATGTCGAGGATTTCCTGCTGACCGCCGCCGCCATCGGTGGTCTGGTCAAGTTCAACGCTTCGATCTCGGGCGCTGAAGCGGGCTGTCAGGCCGAGGTTGGCAGCGCGTCAGCCATGGCTGCGGCAGGCATGTGCGCCGTGATGGGCGGTACGCCTGAGCAGGTTGAAAACGCCGCCGAGATCGCGTTGGAACATCACCTTGGCATGACCTGCGATCCAGTCGCGGGCCTTGTGCAGGTGCCGTGTATCGAGCGTAACGGATTGGGCGCGATTAAGGCCGTCTCGGCGGCCTCGCTGGCCCTGCGTGGCGACGGCAAGCACTTTATGCCTTTGGACGCGGCCATTGAAACGATGCGCCAGACCGGCGAGGATATGCACGAGAAATACAAAGAAACATCTTTGGGCGGGTTGGCCGTCAACGTGCCGAACTGCTGATCTGACAGCAAGAACAAGTGGGGTGACATGCGCGGACACTGCCTGTGCGGCAAGATTGGATACGAGGTTGATCCTCCGGTTCTGTCCTGTGTCACCTGCCATTGTGACAGCTGCCGTCGCCAATGCGCCGCTCCGATGACCACCTATTTCGGCGTGCGCGACGGCAATTGGCGCTGGATCGGGGAAGAACCGAAACGCTTCAACTCCTCCCCCGGGGTCGAGCGCAGTTTCTGCCCCCATTGCGGCACACCGATATCCTTCCGGTCGACGGTGATGTCGGATGTGATGCATCTCTACGTCGCGACACTGGAAAATCCCGAAGTACTCAGTCCGGCCTTGCATGTCGCGCACGAGGAAAAGCTTAGCTGGCTGCAGCTTGGTGACGGCCTGCCCACCTGCATCGGCCCGGATTACACCAAAGTCCAACCCCTGCCCGACACCTGAGATCAGAGCTTCCCCCTCTGCCGCGAAACCGCTAGCGTCGCGCACATGACTCAGGATCGCCCCGTTCTCGGCATCATATTGATGCTCGGTTTTTGCGTGCTCGCACCACTGGGTGACGGGATGGCAAAGCTGTTGGGTGAAACCACAGCTTTGGGACTGCTGGTACTGGTGCGGTTTGCTGTTCAGGCGATGATCTTGATCCCACTGATCGCGATGACCGGCAAGCCATGGAAGATGACACCGCGCGTTTTGCGCCTAACGATGATCCGCACCCTTCTGCACATCATTGGGATCGCTGCGATGTTCACAGCGCTGCAATATATGCCGCTGGCCGATACCGTGGCCATCGCCTTTGTAATGCCTTTCATCATGCTGCTGTTGGGCAAATATGTTTTGGGCGAACAGGTCGGCCCCCGTCGTTTGATCGCCTGTGTCGTGGGATTCATTGGCACCTTGCTGGTGATCCAGCCCAGCTTTGCTGAGGTCGGCGCGCCCGCCTTGCTGCCCCTGATCGTTGCGGTGGTCTTCGCCCTGTTCATGTTGGTTACGCGGCAGATCGCCAAGGAAACAGACCCGGTTGCACTGCAGGCGGTATCGGGGGCCATGGCGACCGCCTTTTTGCTTCCGATTGTCCTGCTGGGTTCCCAAATCGGCCTGCCCGCAATGTCCCTGACCATGCCCACGGCTGAGACACTCTGGCTGCTGCTGGGAATCGGTGTGCTGGGCACCGTGGCGCATCTACTTATGACATGGTCTCTGCGCTATGCGCCGTCTGCGACTCTGGCCCCGATGCAATATCTAGAGATTCCGGTCGCCACCCTGATCGGCTGGCTGATCTTCCACGATCTGCCAAACGGGCTGGCCGCGCTAGGCATCGGCATCACCATCGCGGCCGGGCTCTACGTTATCCTGCACGAGCGGGCCAACGCTCGGTCCGGCCCGACTGAAACGCCTGCATGACCTGATCCAACGCCGCGCGCGGCAGGATCGTCAGCAACCCGGGTCCATCGACCTCAAGCGTTAGCGCGCCTAGCGCTCGGTTTGAGGTTCCGACCTGCCCGTCCGGTTCTAGCACCAGATCATCAATCGGCCATTCCAGCCCCTCGCTGCGCCCGGTCACCCGCCGCAGCGGAAACAATGAAACCGTGTCTCCTACTGTGAGCTCCAGACTGATCCTGGGTGGCGCATGAAAGACAATTTCTCGTGCGCCCAACAGGACACAAGGCCGATCCTGCAACCGAACCAGAGTATTGAACGCCACCAACTGATGATCCACCCGCGCGCCCAGAAATCCTGCTGCCAGCACCACAGGCGCATCCATATTGCGCAGCGCCTTGTCAAAATCGGTGCTGTTCTGCTCGGATATCCGGAACAACCGATCCTTGGGAATCCGGGCCCGATATTCTGCCGTAATCGAGTCCAAATCGCCGATCACTGCGTCCGGCATCCGTCCCGAATCAATCAACGCAGCCGCACCGCCATCCGCCGCAACGGCAGAATTGACGCGATTTAGCACCAGATTCACATCCTCTGAACAGATTTCGCCCCCACCAAACAGCCCGATTGGCCCGCCAGAGCGAACAATTGCCCCATTTTCCACAAGATTGACCATATTTTCCAGTTTTGGACATAATGAAACCACAAAATGATAGCTTCATGGCTAGAGTTTCGAGTCGGTTGCCCCTGCTGTGTCTGGTAGTCGACCTGGTAGTTTGTAAAGGACATGCGTCTGATGGTACAGAACAACAAGGTACTCACCGTTTCATACGGCACCTTCTCGTGCACCCTCGAAGGCTTTGACGATTCATTTGAAACAATGAAGGCGATCGCCGAGTATTTCCGGGACCTTGCAGCGGATGACCGATACTTCGGATCGGAACCTCCTCAGCCTGACGCCGAGATGCTGACCCGGATCGCACAGCGGGACGCCGCACAGAAGGTTGAAGCCAGCCAGAACGAGACCGGCCTGTTGCTGCGCGCAACGGAAACCGCCCCGGTTGCTGCACCGACCCCCGCTGCAATTGCGCCAGCCACAGCACCTGAACCTGTTCAGCCTGTCGCGGATGTTGTTCCCCCTGCTCCGTCTGCTCCGCAATCCGAAGATGCTCCCGCCGCTGACAGCATCGCAGCCAAGCTGCAGCGAATCCGGGCTGTTGTTTCGCATTCCGATGCTGCCCCTGCCGGATACTCTGAAGACGAAGACGTCAGCTATCTGCAGCCCGTGAAGCCAAAGGTAGATGCAATTTCTGCCGCTTTTGAGTCCGGCGCGCTGAGCCCGGCCGATCTGGAAGACACTGCTACGGACGACGCTCCGGCAACGGCCCCGCAGGTCGAACAGCCTGCCGAACCCGAGCAAATGGCAACCATCGCTGAGCTGCCCGTTCAGGACGAAGAACCTATCGCACCTGCCACCAACGAGCAGGACGAAGTCGAAGCAGCCCCGATCATCTCACCGGCGATCACTGCCGATCTTGAAGACGAGGACGAAGCGCCCGAACAGCCGGCAGCCGATGTCACGGACAAGGACGTGTTGTTCTCGGACCTCGACGACGAATCTGAAACTGAAGACGAAGGCCCCTCAAACATCCTGAATGACCAGGACAACACCGACGAAGATGAAACAACACCGGATCTTACCGGCCTCGCCCATGGCGTCATCTCGGCCGAGGATGAGGCGCTGCTGCTTGACGAAATGGCGCTGGTAGAATCCGAGCTGGCGGCAAACACGACGGCTGAGCTGCCCGATATGACGGGTCTGGATCAGGACGTCTCGCGTCTGATGGACGAAGCGGGCGCCCATATGGATGATCCTGCCACCAGCGGCCAGCGCGAAACATATTCTCACCTGCGCACTGCCGTTGCTGCAACCGAAGCAGACCGCGAAGATGGCGCAGACAAATCTCAGACCCCCGAGGATGATTATCGCGGTGATCTGGCCTCGGTCGTCAATCCACGCCGACCCGAGATCGAGGTCACCAGTGAACGCCCCACCCCGGATGCTGCCGCACCATTGAAACTGGTGGCTGAACAGCGGGTGGATACCGAAACGGCTGACACCGGCCCGGTGACACCGCGCCGTGTCACCTCGGCGGACGAGGAATCTGCAGATGAAGAAGGTGGTTTTGCAGCCTTTGCGCAAGAACAGGGTGCCCAATCACTACTCGACCTGCTGGAAGCTGCCGCGGCTTATCTGTCCTTCATCGAAGGTCAGGAGCAGTTCTCGCGTCCACAGCTGATGAACAAAGTTCGCTCGCTCAAGCAGGACTCGTTCAACCGCGAAGAAAGCTTGCGCTCATTCGGTCAGTTGCTGCGGGACGGCAAAATCGAAAAGGCCGGAGGTGGCCGTTTTGCCGCCTCAACCCAAATCGGGTTCCGCCCGAGCGACGACGAGCGTGCCGCTGGCTGACACCAAGATCCCCCAATTCCCCCTCAAGACAAAATTGGGCCAGAGGAAACTCTGGCCCTTTTTCGTTTCGTGGCTGGCAGCCAAAAAGCCAGTCAAGTTCAGAAGTTGAACGCCAGCGCCACGTAAGGGCCGGTCAGGATCAGATCAATCACATCGCGCCCGTCTTCAAACTCAACATCCAGATGGCGATACCCGCCCGCAACGTTGATATTCTCACGCCACTTCCAACTAGCCTGCACCAGCGCTTCCCACTGGAATTCCGAGCCATAACCGAAGCCGCCGATATTGCCCATCGCTGTGAGGCTCCAGCGGTCATTCAGCGCGTAGTTATAGCGTGCGCCGATCAACGGGTCGGTCCAGCTTTGATCTGTGCTGAAGGTGCGATCCAGCACGGTGGTCGAAACATCCAGGTCCCAATGGCGCAGCCCGGCCAACACTTCCAACCGTGACCGATCATCCTGATAGACCGCATAGCTGGCCGCCAGTGAGACCATCGTGCCTTCAAGATCCCAACTGGCTGCATCGTCAAACCGACCGACCGAGACATCGTCACCCAAATTGAGATAATTGAATTCACCACCAATGGTCCAACGCCCATTTCGGGCCTGACCAGCGATCAGGAACGCACCCTTCAGAATGTCGAAGATCGAGGTATCCCCGTTCACCGGCGGGTTTGGTCCCACGTCCAGTGAGGTTCTGAATTCCGGCCCCCAGAAATAAGGCGCAATGGTATAGCGCCAATCATCGGCCTGAGCGCTGCTCGCGATACATGTTGTGGTAACCGCCGCTAATACCCGGTTTTTCATGCCCTATCTGCCTCTGGTTGCCGCGAAAGAAAGTCGCAAACATCGTGCCACGCAGAAGACACCAAGACAATCGGGCGGCTTAGCTTTGATCTTGATCCGGGTCCTCTTTGCCCACCCCGCGGAAGACAAATTTGAACGGCAACGCCCAGACAATGCCAAGCGCGACATATACCAGAAGTTCCAGCCAGATCGGCGGGCGATCCAGCCAGTTCACGATTGTCACAACCGCAACGATATAGATGGGGAGCCCGATCAGCAGCAGCACCAATGACCACCGCCGACGTGCCTTATAGCTGAGGCCGGGTTTGTCGTTGCTGCTCATCAATCTGCAAACGGGTCGGTCACCAGAATGGTGTCCTCCCGCTCCGGGCTGGTGGACAAAAGGGCGACCGGACATTCGATCAATTCCTCGACGCGGCGCACGTATTTGATCGCGTTCGCAGGCAAGTCTGCCCAACTGCGCGCGCCTTCGGTGGATTCGCTCCAGCCCGGCATCTCTTCGTAAATCGGCGTGCAACGTGCTTGCTGGTCGGCGGCGGTCGGCAGATAGTCCAGACGATTGCCATCCAGCTCATACCCGACACAAATTTTCAGCGTCTCGAACCCGTCCAACACATCCAGCTTGGTCAGGGAGATGCCGTTCACACCGCTGGTCGCGCAGGTTTGGCGTACCAGACAGGCATCGAACCAACCACAACGGCGTTTGCGCCCCGTCGTGGTGCCGAACTCATGCCCCCGTTCGCCCAGGCGTTGGCCATCTTCGTCGTCTAATTCGGTTGGGAAAGGCCCCTCACCCACGCGGGTCGTGTACGCCTTGACGATGCCCAAAACGAAGTCGATCGAACCCGGCCCAATCCCAACGCCTGTCGAGGCCTGGCCCGCAATTACATTCGACGATGTCACAAACGGATAGGTCCCGAAATCGATATCCAGCAGCGCACCCTGTGCGCCTTCGAACAGGATTCGCTTGCCTGCCTTGCGCTTCTCGTTCAGCACCTTCCACACCGGTGCTGCGAAAGGCAAAATCTGCGGCGCGATCTCTTTCAACTGCGCAATCAACGCGTCACGATCAATAGGTTCCAACCCCAGCCCATTGCGCAGCGCATTGTGATGGACCAGAGCCCGATCGACCCGCAGCGCCAGCGTCGCATCATCAGCCAGATCAGCCACCCGGATTACACGCCGACCAACCTTGTCTTCATAGCATGGACCGATCCCGCGACCGGTCGTGCCGATCTTGGCCACCGAGTTCTGGCTTTCGCGCGCACGATCCAGCTCGCCATGGAACGGTAGGATCAGCGGGGTGTTCTCGGCAATCATCAGCGTCTCGGGCGTGATATCGACACCCTGCGCGCGGATGGTACCGATCTCTTTGATCAGGTGCCAAGGGTCCAGAACGACCCCATTACCGATCACGCTCAGCTTTCCACCGCGTACCACGCCCGAAGGTAGCGCATGCAGTTTGTAAACCTCACCCTCAATGACCAGCGTGTGCCCGGCATTATGTCCACCCTGAAAACGCGCGATCACATCCGCTCGCTCACTGAGCCAGTCGACGATCTTGCCTTTTCCTTCGTCGCCCCACTGGGCGCCGACAACAACCACGTTGGCCATATCCGGTCCTTTTGCGCTGAATATTCAAACCCGGCTCATATAGCCGGGCACAGACGGCAGGGAAACCGATATTTCGCCGCAGATACAAATCGTGCCGCTCGCGATGCCTCCGGTGGAGGTGATTTTGGCCTGATGAAGAGCGGATCCCCTGCTTCATCTGGCCAAAAGTACCTCGGGGGAGTCGCCCGGACGGGCGGCGGGGGCAGCGCCCCCTCTGCTTTTAGCGCAATTGTACGGGATGACCGTGGGGTGTTGTCAGGTAAGCCTCTTCCCATGCATTGCGAAGATCCTGGACATCATCAGTGGGCGCTTCCCCCTGCTCAGCCAGCAGCGCCTCCAAGGTCTCCAACCAAGCGTGAAAGTAATCGTCCCCACCATCCAGATCTTTTTTGAGGCCGTTCCGTTTCAAAGTATTGGAAAACCGTTCCGCCCAGTCCGGCCAATCAAACCGGCCCGCTTCGTTCAAGGCCACTGTGACCGCAAAAACCTGCGCGTGCCAGGGCTCGGCAAAAATCGGCTCGGGGGCTGAGTGAGTGATACAATCGCTCATGCGGGCTCCAAATAAGACTGCCAGAGGTCCAGCACGACTTCATCCGCCGGGTGCTCAGGGTTTGCCCAAAGTTCTGAGGCGGGAAACACGACCGCGTAGAGCGGCTCAGGGGCTTCACCCAACCCATGGGCGTTGGAATCCGGCAGGACATGAGTGCCATGCAGCCTGAGGATGCGACCCGTCGCACCGGCGGCATAGATTGGCAACCGGGTGTGGCCGCCATCAACCAGTCGATTGGCGCTGTGGCCCAGGGTTCGAACGGCTTGCCCGGTTTGAAACCGAACTGCGACGTTCGACGGGCGATCTGCGGGTCCGCCCTTGGCCAAGGCGCCTGCGACGGCGTCAGCCTTCAGAGTACGCTCAGTCAGAGGATGAACACCATCCCCGTCAACACCGCGCAAATCATCAAGCGTCAGGACACCCTTTTCGACCAGAAGATCAGCCAGACCAGACATCCATTTCTCATAGTAAGAAAACCGCGCGTAGTCCGTAGGAGACAACCTTTCCCGCGCGTGGCGTGAGACATCGATATTCCATTGCCCCAGAAACCCCGCAGCGAGCGTTACCGCCAGCGCCCGACCGTGCCAGTCTTCGGCAAACACCGGCGCGTCTTCGGGTTCCGGGTTCACCGGACCATCACCAAAGCGCCCTCCCATATCATGTACGCGCGTCATGACGGCACCTTGGGTAGCCCAGTGCCGATCATGCTGTCGCGGGTGACCAGCGCCGCCAATTCGTCCGCGTTCAATCCTTCTGTGCCCTCTGGGCGCATCGGCAGGACGAGGTAACGAATTTCGGCCGTCGAATCCCAGACGCGAACCGATGTACCTTCGGGCAAGGTAACACCAAACTCAGACAGGACCTTGCGCGGCTCTCGCACGGCGCGGGCGCGGTAGGCGTCAGATTTGTACCAGCCGGGTGGAATTCCTAGCAGCGGCCACGGGTAACAGCTGCACAAGGTGCAGACGACCATGTTGTGCTGTTCAGGCGTGTTCTCGACGACCACCATATGCTCACCCTGACGACCGTAAAACCCCAGATCGGCCACGACCGATGTGGCGTCCGCCAGCAGCGCGGCTCTGAAATCGGGATCACTCCAAGCCTTTGCAACAACATGCGCGCCGTTCTGTGGCCCTATCTTGTTCTGATAAGTATCGATGATTTCATCCAGCGCTGCAGGATCAATCAGACCCTTGCGGGTCAGAATCGTCTCAAGCGCTTTGACGCGCAGCGCGGGTTCGGGAGGCAACAGGGCGTGCGGGTGGTCGTGATCATCATGTGGCATGAGGCGCAGCCTGCGCGACAGCACAGCGCTCTGTCCAGTCTCTTTGGTGTGATATGAAACATCACCGCACGTGATGCCAACTCGTGACTTGCCCCCGCTGGCAAACTTGCATAAGTACCACGCGATACACGCCACGCTGTACAGGACCACCATGGAAAACGTCGTTCTCATCATCCACCTTCTTCTGGCCTTGGGCCTGATTGTCGTTGTGCTGATGCAACGTTCCGAAGGCGGCGGCCTTGGCATGGGTGGCGGTGGCGGCGGGGCCATGACGGGCCGCGCGGCAGCAACGGCGTTGGGCAAGCTGACATGGATCCTGGCCGCGTGCTTTATCGTCACCTCGATCACGCTGACGATTCTGGCGGCCCAGAAATCTTCTGGCAGCTCGGTGATTGACCGTTTGGGCGTGCCTGCCCCGGCCCCGGCTGAGGAAAGCGCTCCGGCAGTCCCATCGGCAGATGAATTGTTGCCGCCGGCGCAAGGCGACAATGCTCCGCTGATCCCGCAGGCGGCCGACTAAGCCACAAAACCTAGAAAATCATAAGGGAACTGCAACAGCATCTTGCGGTTCTCTTGCGCTATGTGCGCGAATCCTTTATACGTGAAGTCCCGTGATGCAGCGGTTTTTTCGAACCGCCGGGCAGCTAATAATGACGTCTCACGGGAGCAGCCGAAAAACATGGCGCGTTTTATTTTCATCACTGGTGGTGTGGTTTCGTCCTTGGGCAAAGGACTGGCTTCGGCGGCGTTGGGATCGCTGTTGCAGGCCCGGGGATATTCGGTGCGTCTGCGCAAGCTGGACCCCTATCTAAACGTCGATCCGGGCACCATGTCGCCCTTCGAACATGGCGAAGTATTCGTTACCGATGACGGCGCTGAAACCGATCTGGACCTTGGCCATTACGAACGCTTCACCGGTGTGGCGGCACGCAAGACCGACTCGGTCAGCTCGGGGCGGATTTATTCCAACGTGCTGGAGAAAGAACGCCGTGGAGATTACCTCGGCAAAACCATTCAGGTGATCCCGCACGTCACGAATGAGATCAAGGATTTCATCGCGATTGGCGAGGATGAAGTTGATTTCATGCTCTGTGAAATCGGCGGCACCGTAGGTGATATTGAGGGCCTGCCCTTCTTTGAAGCGATCCGCCAGTTCAGTCAGGACAAGCCGCGCGGTCAGTGTATCTTCATGCACCTGACGTTGCTGCCCTATATCAAAGCCTCGGGCGAGTTGAAAACCAAGCCAACCCAGCATTCGGTGAAAGAGTTGCGCTCGATCGGTCTAGCCCCCGACATTCTGGTCTGCCGGTCCGAGGGACCGATACCAACCAAAGAACGCGAAAAGCTGGCCCTTTTCTGCAATGTCCGCCCTGACAGCGTGATTGCCGCACAAGACCTCAGCACCATCTACGACGCCCCGCTGGCCTATCACCGTGAAGGTCTGGATCAGGCGGTTCTGGACGCATTCCAGATCAGCCCGGCCCCCAAGCCCGATCTGGCCAAATGGGAAGACGTCAGCGACCGCATTCACAACGCCGAAGGCGAAGTGAAAGTAGCCATCGTCGGCAAATACACCCAGCTTGAAGATGCCTATAAGTCAATTGCCGAGGCGCTGACCCATGGCGGCATGGCCAATCGCGTCAAGGTCAAGGTTGAATGGGTCGATGCCGAGGTGTTCGACACCGAAGACGCCGCCCCGCATCTGGAAGGCTTCCACGCCATCCTCGTCCCCGGTGGTTTTGGCGAACGCGGCACCGAAGGCAAGATCAAGGCCGCTCAATACGCGCGCGAGCACAAGGTGCCCTATCTGGGCATCTGTCTGGGCATGCAGATGGCCGTGATCGAAGCCGCACGCAACGCGGCGGGAATCACCGAAGCCGGGTCCGAAGAATTCGACCATGAAGCCGGGAAAAAGCGTTTTGAACCCGTTGTTTACCACCTGAAAGAATGGGTGCAGGGCAACCACAAGGTCGAACGCAAAGTCGGAGACGACAAGGGCGGCACCATGCGTTTGGGCGCCTATGATGCGGTTCTGGCCGAAGGCTCGAAGGTCGCGGAAGTCTATGGCGGCACCCAGATTGAGGAACGCCACCGTCACCGCTACGAGGTCGACATCAAGTACCGCGACAAACTGGAAAAGGCAGGCCTGAATTTCTCGGGCATGTCCCCGGATGGTCGCCTGCCGGAAATCGTCGAATGGTCGGATCACCCATGGTTTATTGGTGTTCAGTATCACCCGGAACTGAAATCCAAACCCTTCGACCCGCACCCCCTGTTCCGCGAATTCGTGCGCGCCGCGAAAGACACCTCGCGTCTGGTCTGATCACGGGCCGATAACAGATTTGTACCAGTCGGCGCGAAATATCTTTACGCGCCGGCGGTTTGCACGGTTAACTGCCGCCATAGCAGCGACAGGAGACCGGCCATGACCGATCAGATTACCCAAGCAGAAACATTTGCCGCCCTGCACAAGAAGGGTGATCCGGTCATCCTCTATAACATTTGGGACCCCGGCAGCGCCGTCGCTGTACGCGATGCAGGGGCCAAAGCGCTGGCGACTGGCAGTGCTCCGGTCGCGATGGCGCAGGGGTTTTCGGACGGCCAGAACATCCCGTTTGAGTTGGCGTTAGACAACGCTCGCCGCATTGTCGAGGCGGTTGATATACCGGTCACCATGGACCTCGAAGGCGCTTATGCCGAGGATACTTTTGGCATATCGGCCAATGTCAAACGCGCGCTGGAAACCGGAGTAATCGGCTTTAACTTCGAAGATCAGGTCGTTGGAACTAAAGATCTTTATGACATTGAAACACAGGCAGCGCGTGTCGCTGCGATGCGCGAAAGCTGTGACGTGGCCGGTGTTCCCGCCTTCATCAACGCCCGCACTGACATCTTCCTCAAAGCCGCTCCGGACACGCATGATCAAGCGATGCTGGATGACGCCATGGCCCGCGCGGCAGCCTACGCCGATGCCGGAGCCAGCGGGTTCTTCGCGCCGGGCCTGAAAGACGAATCCATGATCGGCCAGCTTTGCGCGGCCACCGACTTGCCGGTCAACATCATCGCCCTGCCCGGCACGCCTGACACGCCGACGCTGGCGAAACTCGGCGTGGCCCGGATCAGCTATGGCCCGGTTCCCTATCGGCAAATGACCGCTTGGTTACAGGATTCAGCACGCGCCGCGCTGCAATCCGGTGGATGATCCACTTTTAGGGGATTGCATTTCAACCTGTTCCTCCGCACCTTGCATCCGATACCAGCGGAGGACACCTTGTGGCCAAAGGATACTGGGTTGCCCATGTCGATGTAGACGACATTGAAACCTACAAATCTTACATTGCTGCCAATGCGGCCCCATTCGCCGATTGCGGGACCAAGTTTCTTGTACGCGGCGGCGAGAGGAGCGAGCCCGAAGGCAAGGCTCGCGCCCGCACAGTTGTCATCGAATTTCCCAGCTATGAACAGGCGCTGGCCTGCTATGAAAGCGATGCCTATCAAGCCGCCAAGGCCTTGCGCGATCCGGTTTCGACCGGCGATCTTGTGATTATTCAGGGCTATGAGGGCTAGCACCGCTTGGCGCGCCTCGAATTACGGAATATCCTGCCGATATGTTGAAAAAATTCTTCCAGGCCTTTCGGCCGCCGCAACATGACAAACTGCCCGATCCTGATGCCGAACTGGCCCTGGGGGCATTGCTGGTGCGTGTCGCGCAGGCCGACCGCGACTACAAGCTGGAAGAGATCAGCCTGATCGACCGCATTCTTGCGCGACTTTACCAGCACAATGCGATCGAGGCCGCCAAGGTCCGCGCCACCTGCGAAAAATTGCACGCAGCTGCTCCGGAAACAGATACATTCGGCAAACTGATCCGCGAAACCACCGATCTTCAGGAACGCTTGGCCGCGCTTGACGCCCTGTGGGAGGTCGTGCTGGCCGATGGCAACTCGGACGAGGGCGAGGTCAAGATCGTCGAAGAAGCCCGCATTGCCATGGGCCTCAGCTTCAACGACAGCAAAGCGGCACGCGAGCGGATACAAAGCCGCTTGGAAGCGACCTAGGCTGTCTCTATATAAACGCTTATGTTCAGTGATTTCCTGTCCCGGCTCACGCAGCCGCAGCCCGACCCGCTTGTCGAAGATGATGCCCGTCTGGCCCTCACCGCCCTGTTGGTGCGTATCGCTCGGTCCGACAACGACTATGCCGATACCGAAATGGCCCGAATCGACCGCATCTCGGCCGAACGCTACGGCCTGTCGCCATTTGAGGCCGCAGCCCTGCGCGCCCGCGCCGAAGACCTTGAAGCCGAGGCGCCCGACACCGTCCGCTTTACTCGCGCCATCAAAGAGGCCATCGCCTATGACGACCGCCTGGCCGTTGTGCAGGCCATGTGGTCGGTCGCACTGGCGGATGGGCACCGCAGCGGTGAAGAGGATTCTCTGCTACGCCTTGTCGTCAGCCTGCTCGGCGTGAGCGATGTGGATTCGGCGCTTGCAAGACAAAAGGCGGCGAAGGTCTGATCAACCGGCAAGCCTTTGGGCGTTGTCAGCGCTATGAATCGCTGCCTTCAAGCTCATTCAGAAACTTGTAGTCTGTCGGCGGATCGTCACAGATGCCGGGCCCACACTCCAAAAGCGCCGAACCAGCGTTCGCGACGGCCAATGCCAAAATCAGGAAAAACGCTGTTTTGGCCAATGTACTTCCTCCGAAGCGTTCGGTTGCCCGAACGTCCGACGCAAGATCATACTGCTTCTCGAATACCAGCATGATTGCGGTGCCAAGGATGATCAAACCAAAGGCAACTCCCGCCCAGGTATAGAAGTGTAGGCCCAGAACCGGGGAGCCGTAGTGCCCTGTTCCGGGCACGATATGCAGCAGAATCTGCCGGATCGAAACACTGATCCCAAAGATCGCCGCCACCAGCACGATGCCATAGTTTCTGGCGCGCGTACCCCACAACAGGTTCAGAGCAAGCCCGAACCCAACGGCCACGAATCCCACGCGTTGGAGCAAACATAACGGACAGGGCAGTTCGTAAAGGACAAGCTGAAAGTAGAAGGCAAGCACCAGAACCAGGCAAACCGCCAGTGCACCAATCGCATTCATGTTACGAGCAAATTCAGGTGACATTGGACGACCTCACAGTTGAATCGTTAAGGGGGTCGTGGCGTGAAACTTCAGCCAGTAGGCACTCGCCAAAAGCGTCAGCACGAACAATGCGTATGAAATTCTGACCAGCTTAAAGTATGCCAGCACCATCGTGCCGGCGAACAATGCAAATAATAGCGCGATCACAAGAAGCCCCTTACGTGAATTGAATTCGTATATTTCAATCTTTAACTCAAAACGAATTATTCCCAAATTCAAACAGTTTTGGTGATTGGATCAAGCCAGTTCAATAAATTCGGTTTCGCTGAGGATCACCTCGGTTGATCCGGAATCCTGTGACCTGAATCTCTGGACCGCAATCAAGAGATTGATCTGGCTGACCTGTCGATAATGGTGCATCGAGTCACAGAATGCGCCCAACAAACTGACAGTTTAGACAGCGCGACCGCCCGATTTGGCAATTTCGCTGCGTGAACTTGTCAATTGCGCATTGCATTAGCCCGATTTTTCAGCCCTATTACCGCACCAACACCAATCATATCTGGACTGCCCGTGACAGACGCCGCTCCCGTCATTGAGATCAAGAACCTGCACAAAAGCTTTGGCCAACTCGAGGTGCTCAAGGGCGTGGACATCACCGCACATCGCGGCGACGTCGTGTCGCTGATCGGATCATCCGGCTCGGGGAAGTCTACCCTGCTTCGCTGCTGCAATCTGTTGGAAGACAGCCAAGAGGGCGAGATTCTGTTCAAAGGCGAGCCCGTCCGTTGGACTGGCAGCCACAATCATCGCCGTCCCGCCGATCCCAAGCAGGTGCTGCGCATCCGCACAAATCTGTCGATGGTGTTCCAGCAGTTCAATCTGTGGGCCCATATGACCATCCTGCAGAATGTGATGGAGGCTCCGGTCACTGTCATGGGCCGCGACAAGGCCGAGGTCGAAGACAGCGCGCGCAAATATCTGGAGAAGGTCGGCATTGGCGACAAATGCGACGTCTATCCGGCGCAACTATCGGGCGGACAGCAACAACGCGCCGCAATCGCACGTGGGCTGTGCATGGAACCTCAGGCGCTGCTGTTTGACGAACCGACCTCAGCGCTCGATCCCGAACTGGAACAGGAAGTGATCAAAGTGATCAAGGATCTGGCCGCAGAAGGCCGCACCATGATCATCGTGACCCATGACATGAAGATGGCTGCGGATATCTCCAGCCACGTTGTGTTCCTGCATCAGGGCCTGATCGAAGAAGAGGGTTCAGCCGAAGACATTTTCACTGCCCCTGAATCCGAACGGCTTCAGGGCTTTCTCTCCGCCACTCAGGCGGCTTAACCAACGGACAGAACCAATAAAGGGGAGTAACTCATGAAAAACCTGATTCTGACCACCGCAGCGCTGGCGTTGACCGCCGGTATCGCAATGGCCGAAACCGTGCGCATGGGCACCGAAGGCGCCTACCCTCCGTACAACTTCATCAATGATGCTGGTGAGATCGACGGCTTCGAGCGTGAAGTCGGTGACGAGCTGTGCAAGCGCGCTGGTCTGGAATGCGAATGGGTCAAGAACGACTGGGATTCGATCATTCCGAACCTGGTCTCGGGCAACTACGATACCATCATCGCCGGCATGTCGATCACTGACGAACGCGATGAGGTCATCGACTTTACCCAGAACTACTACCCGCCGACAGCCTCAGCTTACGTAGCTGCTTCAGATGGCGCTGACACGAAAGGTGGCATCGTCGCTGCACAGACCGCAACCATTCAGGCCGGTCACGTTGCTGAATCCGGCGCGACTCTGGTCGAATTCGCCACCCCCGAAGAAACCATCGCCGCCGTGCGCAACGGCGAAGCGGATGCGGTGCTGGCGGACTATGACTTCTTGGTCCCGATTGTTGAGGAATCCGGTGGCGAGCTGGTCTTTGTCGGCGATCTTGTCCCGCTGGGCGGTGGCATCGGCATGGGCCTGCGCGAGAGCGACGCAGAACTGCGCGGCAAGTTCGATGACGCTATTTCGTCCATGAAGGCGGACGGCACGCTCAACGAGATGCTGGTCAAATGGTTTGGCGAAGGTATCGCTACATACAACACAGACGGCTCGGTCGTAACCAACTAAGCCCTCCGTCCAATTGTCCGGCGCGTGCGCGCGCCGGACCTGCCGGACCTGAGACCGGCCAGACGTTCGAAAGACGCCTTATGTTCTCCTACTGCGCTGATCCTGACACGCTGGGCACGTTCCGCTGGTTCTCGTGCTATCTGACCAATGGCGTCCACTGGTCGTTCTACTTGTCGTTCTTCAAGGTGCTGGGTCTGCTGGCCGTCACCGCCCCGGTCGCCCTGAGCTTCGGTTTTGCCGGCGCTATGGCAGCGCGATCGCATTTCCCGCCGCTTAGCTGGCTGGGTAAGGCCTATATCGCCATCGTGCGTGGCGTGCCTGATATCGCTTTCTTTCTGTTCTTCGTGATCGCTCTGGATCAGGGCTTTGAATGGCTGCGCCATAAAGTGCTCTGCCCCGAATGGACCGATCCGGTGCGGCAGGGCAACGACTTCATCGTCTGTCAGGCCGCCAAGCTGCCGCTGGGCACTGCACCCGAATGGGTGCATGAAACCTACGGCTTCTTCCTTGCCGTCGTCACATTCTCTATCGTGTTCGGCGCGTTTGCCGCCAACGTCCTGTTCGGCGGCATGCGCGCTGTACCACACGCCCAGCTTGAGACGGCCGCAGCCTACGGCATGACACGCCGCCAGACCTTTTGGCGTATCCTGGTGCCGCAAATGTGGGTCTACGCCCTACCCGGCCTATCGAACCTGTGGATGGTGCTGATCAAGGCCACGCCACTGCTGTTTCTGCTGGGCATCGAAGATATCGTCTATTGGGCGCGCGAGTTGGGCGGCACAAAAACATCCCGCTTTACCGATTACCCTCATGGCGACTGGCGCATGTGGTACTTCCTCGCCCTGCTGATCTTCTACCTCGGCATGACCCGCGTCTCGGAAATCGGGCTTGAGAAACTGATGCGCCGCCTGTCCCATGGTCAGGCCACATCGGGCGGAGAGCTTCTGCGCAAGGAGACCACCGCATGAGCTGCATCCAGACCATTCAGGACTACGGCCTCCGTTCGCTGGGCTTTGGCGAGCGCCTGCTGCCCAAAACCGATTTCACCCTGTGCGAGCACTTCACGCTGATCGGCTCGGGCATGATCTGGAATATCTATTTCGGGATCATGGCGATGGTCACGGGGTTCTTCCTCGCCACCGCGTTGGCCGTCGGCAAAGCCTCGTCGAATAAATGGCTGCGTAAACCGTCCGAGTGGTTCATCTTTTTGTTCCGCGGCTCGCCGCTGTTCATCCAGTTCTTCTTCGCCTATTTCTTCTTCCTTTCGCTGAAGAAGCCCTATCCGATGTTCGACGCCTTCACCTCGGCCTGGCTGGGGGCGCTGATCGTGCTGTTCCTGAATACTTCCGCCTATTCGGGCGAGATCTTCTATGGCGCCCTTCGTTCAATCCCCAAGGGCGATATCGAAGCCGCCGACGCCTATGGCATGTCCGGTTGGTCGCGCTTCCGACGTATCGTTTGGCCCACAATGCTGCGGCTGGCGTGGCCCGCCTATACGAACGAAGCGATCTTTGTCTTCCAGTCCACCACACTGGTCTTCTTCTCGGCCTTCCCGGCCTGGCAACAACGGGGCGACGCGCTCTATTACGCCAGCTACTTCGCGGACAAGACTTTCAACCCGTTCATCCCCTACCCGATTCTGGCGTTCTATTTCATCCTGCTGACGCTGGTCATCGTTTGGGGCTTCGGAAGGGTCAACAAACGCCTGAACCGCCACCTACCTGCCGAGCGGAAAGCCAAGATGCGCTTCCGACTAAATCTGGCGCGCTAAGCCCACTCCACCGGGTTCAGCCGGAACAGTTTCGAAAGCTGCTCATAGACCTCGGGCACCTCGTGCTTCAGCGCCTTCGGGCGCTCAAAGAACACTTCAACCGAAACGGCAAAGAACTCTTCATGCCCGGTCGCGCCATACGGATCGATGACTGTCCGCCGCCCGCTTTCAACCGCATCGATATGCGCGTCATAGGCGCTCAGGAACACCTTTTCCCATTCCGCGAATGTCTGCCCTTCACTCAGGATCGGTACGCCATTTGTACCCCCGGACAGATCATCGATCTGATGCGCAAATTCATGCAGCACTACGTTCTGCCCGTCGCGATCATCCAGAGCGCCCTGCTGGCTGTGTGCCCATGATAAAATGACCGGTCCGCGATCCCAGCTTTCCCCGGTCCGCACGATCTCTTTCTCGGACACGACATAGCCCGAGCGCCGCTGCTGCTTTGACTTGAACGCATTGGGATAGATCAGAATGGTCGTCAGATTGTCATACCAAATGTCGCTATTGATCACGAGCAAACAGGCCTGCGCCGCAATCGACAGCTCCATCTCCTCAGTCACTTCCAACCCGTCGCAGCCGTAGAAGCTCACTTGATCCAGAAACAGGTTCACCTTGCCATCCAAGTGGCTGCGCAGCCCGGCGGGCAGCCGCCGGATGATGGGAACTTGCTGATCAATGATGTCCCGTTGATCCGAGGTCAGACGCGTCGCCAACAGCGCCGCGCGGGCCTGTCTCTTGGACCAGACGTAATAGCCGACCCCGCCTGCGATCAGTAACACTATGGTAAGAAAGATGAACATATATGAGACTATAGGCATCGCTACGCCCGGCACAATCGGGCACCTGAATGTTGTACAACTCGGAAGACAGCGGTCTCGACCACTGTACAAGTCGGTTGATTTTCAACATCGCGCCCCACCGCAAGCGACGCCTGTTCGTAATTTGAT
The DNA here is from genome assembly GCF_056540645.1 of Ruegeria sp. AM5. Lineage (NCBI taxonomy): Bacteria > Pseudomonadati > Pseudomonadota > Alphaproteobacteria > Rhodobacterales > Roseobacteraceae > Ruegeria > Ruegeria sp. AM5. The sequence goes on from NZ_JBQFXC010000001.1 coordinate 1,120,617, forward strand.
CAAATTTCGTGACAAGACGCTAATCCTGATTTAAACCTCTCGTGACTAGACCACGGAGCCCCCAATGGACCTGAGCGCCCTGCATACATTCCGCGTCGCCGCCTGTGACCTCAACGGTCAGATGCGTGGCAAACGCGTGCCGCCCTCATACGGTGCCAAGTTGGACAAAGGCGCCGTACGCATGCCGTTCTCTGCGCTCAATGTCGATCTCTGGGGCGCTGATATCGAAGGCAGCCCGCTTGTCTTCGAAAGCGGTGATGCAGATGGTGTGTTGCGCCCCACCGGGCGTGGTCCGATTCCCATGCCCTGGCTGGATACACCCACCGCGCTGGTGCCCATGTGCCTCTACCACGATGACGGCACGCCTTTTGCAGGCGATCCGAGACACGCGCTTTCTACGGTTCTGGATCGATTCTCCGAACGGGGCTGGTCGGTCATCGCCGCTACCGAACTCGAGTTCACTCTGCTTGACGCCTCAGGCGACCAACCGCAGCCTCCGATCAACCCAGTCACGCGCCGCAGGCTGCGGGACGAAGCCGTTCTGTCGATGGCCGAAATGGACGCGTTTGATGCGTTCTTCACCGATCTCTACGATGGTTGCGCCGCTATGGGTATTCCCGCTCAGACTGCAATATCTGAAAGCGGGATCGGTCAGTTCGAGATCAATCTGAACCATCAGGACGCCATGCGCTGCGCCGATGATACGTGGCTTTTCAAGACTTTGGCGCGTGGCGTGGCCCGCAAGCATGGCTTCACAGCAACCTTCATGTCCAAGCCCTATGCCGAGGATGCGGGCAACGGGATGCATGTGCATTTCTCGGTCGTCGATGTCGATGGACGCAATGTCTTCGATGACGGAGGGGCCGAGGGAACCGATGAACTGCGCTCGGCGGTTGCTGGATGTCTGACTGCGATGCCCGGCTCTACGCTGATCTTCGCGCCGCATGGCAATTCTTACACGCGCCTCGTGCCTGGTGCCCACGCACCCACCGGAGCAAGCTGGGCCTATGAAAACCGCACAGCGGCCCTGCGCATTCCGGGTGGTGCACCTGCCGCCCGACGGATCGAACATCGCGTTGCCGGCGGTGACATCAACCCCTATCTCATGCTGGCCGCAGTTCTGGGCGCGGCAATGGTTGGGATCGAGGATGGCCTGCGACCGCCCAGCCCGATTTCGGGCAATGCCTATGAGTTGACCGATCTGCCGCAGCTGGCAGCCGACTGGCCGTCGGCCATCTCTGCTTTCGAAACTGACCCGGTAGTTGCGCGCATTTTCCCGGACGATCTGATCCGCAACCTGGTGATGACCAAACGGCAGGAAATTGCACGATTCGCGTCCCACCCCCCTGACGAGCACTGGCTCAGCTATCTTGAGAGCGTTTGAACCTCTTGCCCAGCTCGCTTCGCTCCGTTAGAATAAATTTGATCAAATTTGGTGAACTATGAAAATCGGCATCCTTGTAACCGGCCACCCACCCGATGAATTGCATGAGCAATTCGGGGAATATGATGGCATGTTTCGCGCATTACTGGGTGGGAACGGCTTTGAATTCCAAACATACGCAGTGGTCGATGGTGAGTTTCCGGAAGACGCGCATCAGGCCGACGGGTGGATTATCACCGGATCTCGTCATGGCGCATACGAAGATCACGCTTGGATTCCCCCGCTTGAACAGCTGATCCGGGATATTCAGAAGACAGGGAACCCTTTGATTGGTGTTTGCTTTGGCCATCAGATCATCGCACAAGCGCTTGGTGGAAGAGTGGAAAAGTTTGATGGTGGCTGGGCCGTAGGACGCACGGAATACAGCTTTGGCGATCAGACTGTCACCCTGAATGCTTGGCATCAGGATCAAGTGACCAAACTGCCCGCAGGTGCGGTGGTCACCGGTACGAATGACTTTTGCCAAAACGCCATGGTCACCTATGGCGATACGATCTGGACCGTGCAGGCCCATCCTGAATATGGAAATGACTTCATACAGGGCTTGATGGAGACCCGAGGCAAAGGCGTGGTTCCCGATGCGTTGATGCAGGCGGCAGCGAACCGGAAAGATGCCCCGGATGATAATGCCAAAATCGGACACCACATGGCAGAGTTCCTAAAGAAAGCGAGGGCCTGATGGCCGACTGGACAGATCAGCTGCCTGAGGCGGCGCGCACCTACTTTGAAGGCAAACGGCTGGATGAGGTTGAATGCATCATCTCTGACCTGCCCGGCATCGCCCGCGGCAAGGCGGTCCCGGCGTCAAAGTTTGCCAAGCAATCCTATTTTCACCTACCCGACAGCATTTTCTACCAGACCATCACAGGGGATTGGGGCGAAGCTGCAGGTGAGGACGGTTTCATCGAGCGGGACATGATCCTGAAACCCGATTTCTCAACTGCGTCGGCCGCTCCTTGGACGGGCGACTGGACCTTGCAGGTGATTCACGACGCGTTCGACCGAGATGGCGAGCCGATCCCTTTCAGCCCCCGCAATGTGCTCAAACGCGTTGTGAAGATGTATCACGACAAAGGTTGGAAGCCGGTTGTCGCCCCCGAGATGGAATTTTTTCTTGTCGCGCCGAATGTAGATCCCGCGCAAGGGATCAAGCCGATGATGGGCCGCTCGGGCCGACCTGCGGCGGCGCGGCAAGCTTACTCGATGACAGCGGTCGATGAATTCGGGCCGGTGATCGACGACATCTACGACTTTGCCGAATTTCAGGGGTTTGAGATCGACGGGATCACGCAAGAAGGCGGTGCCGGACAACTAGAGATCAACCTCCGTCATGGCGATCCGGTGAAGCTGGCGGACGAGGTATTTTACTTCAAACGTCTGATCCGCGAAGCCGCGTTGCGTCACAACTGCTTTGCAACATTCATGGCGAAACCGATCGAAGATGAACCGGGCTCGGCCATGCACATCCATCACTCGATTATCGACATGGAAACGGGTCAGAATATCTTCTCGGGCCCTCAGGGCGGAGAAACGGACGCCTTCTACAACTTCATCGCCGGCTTGCAGAACCACCTGCCTGCAGGGCTGGCGGTGATGGCACCGTATGTGAATTCTTATCGCCGCTACGTCAAAGACCATGCGGCCCCGATAAATCTGGAGTGGGCACGCGACAATCGCACAACTGGCATTCGCGTACCTCTGTCCGGCCCCGAGGCGCGCCGGGTCGAAAACCGCATCGCAGGCATGGACTGCAACCCTTATCTTGGTATCGCATTGTCGTTGGCCTGTGGCTATTTGGGCCTGACTCAGCAAGAACGCCCACGCCGCCAATTCTATGGCGACGCCTATGAAGGCGACGGCGATATCCCTCAGATCATGGGTGAAGCTCTGGATCTGTTTGATGAAGCCACTGCCCTGCACGAAGTTCTGGGTCCCGAGTTCGCCCGTGTCTACGGCATCGTCAAACGTGCTGAGTACGAAGAGTTCCTGCAGGTCATTTCCCCGTGGGAACGCGAGCATCTGCTGATGAACGTCTAGGGCAAAGACGCGATGAACCTGCTGTATTCTAATGACCGCAAGGCGGAGTACCCGCCGAGCTGGTATGCCGCGACGGCGCACGCCTTTGACCGCCACCCGGCGCTTGAAGGCGACCATACCGCAGACGTCTGCATTGTCGGAGGCGGTTACACGGGCCTTTCGGCAGCATTGCACCTGGCTGAGGCTGGGTTCGATGTTGTCCTGCTGGAAGCTCATCGCGCGGGCTTTGGGGCTTCGGGTCGCAACGGAGGCCAACTGGGCAGCGCGCAGCGTTTGGATCAAGAGGATCTTGAACGGCTTGTCGGCGATGAAGATGCGTTAAAGCTTTGGGATCTGGCCGAAGAAGCCAAGGATCTGGTAAAATCTCTGATCTCAAAACATCAGATCGATTGCGACCTGAAGCCCGGCATTGCGGTTCTGGGCTTTAACAACTCGGAGCGCGCAGAGCTACATGATCACGCGGCGCATCTGTCGGGTAAATACAAATACGACCAAATCGAAACTTTAGATGCCGATGCCGCGCGCGGGCTTTGCCCCTCACCAGCCTATGCGGGTGGGTATCTGGACAATGGTGCCGCGCACCTACACCCGTTGAACTACGCCCTCGGCCTTGCGCGTGCCGCCGTCAGAACCGGATCAAGACTGCATGAAGACACCGAAGTTCTTGGCATCGATCAGGGCGCTCGTGTCACTGTACGCACTGAAAAGGGCAAGATCACTGCCGATCACGTTATTCTGGCCTGCAACGGATACCTCGGAGATCTGAACCGGCAAGTTGCATCGCACGTGATGCCCATCAACAATTTCATCGCGGCAACCGAACCTTTGGGCGCTGAAGTGCAAAAAGTTTTGGCCAAAGATATCGCCGTTGCTGACACCAAGTTCGTGATAAACTATTTCCGGCTAAGCGCCGATGGCAGGCTGCTGTTTGGGGGTGGCGAAAGTTATGGTTATCGTTTCCCCGAGGACATCGCCGCAAAAGTCCGTAAGCCGATGACCGAGATTTTTCCGCATCTGCGTGACGTCAAAATCGACTACGCATGGGGCGGAACGCTGGGCATCACCATGCGGCGCATGCCCTATTTGACCCGGGTTGCGCCAAATATCCTGTCCGCCTCGGGTTATTCTGGCCACGGCGTCGGCACCGCGACCCATGCGGGGCAACTCATGGCGTTGGCGATCCAGGGGCAGGCTGAGGGGTTCGATACCATGGCCCGCGTTCCTGCAGTGCCCTTCCCGGGTGGTCCTGCTTTGCGGACGCCGTTGCTGATACTGGCCATGACTTGGTATGCGCTGCGTGACAGGCTGGGTATCTGAACACATTCTTTACGACGAATTGGTGAAATCTCGCTGACGATGCGAATTGGGACTTGGCTTGCCTGCACATCGAATTTATATTTCCCAAAGATAAAATTCGGGAAATCCAAATATGACGCTTGTACCCAACGTTCATGAAGCCGAACCCATCCCCGCAGCCGCCCGAGACGCAATCGACGCCCTGATGAAGTCAGGCGATCTGTTTCGCTATACCGCACCTCAGGATGCGCCCGTTGCTCTTCTGGAGGCAGAGTTTGCCGAACTGCTCGGCACAAAATACGCGCTGGCGGTTTCTTCCTGTTCTGCCGCGCTGTTTTTGTCGCTCAAGGCGCTTGGGTTGCCCCGCGATGCGCGGGTTCTGATCCCCGGATTTACCTTTGCCGCCGTGCCGTCATCGATTGTTCACGCGGATTGCATTCCGGTTCTGTGCGAAGTCGGGGACAATTATCGCGTCGATATGGCCGATTTCACGGCCAAGCTGGACAGCGTGCAGGCAGTGATCATCAGCCATATGCGCGGCCATACCTCGGACATGGACGCGATTATGGAGCTGTGTGAAGCTCGCGACATCCCGGTGATCGAAGACGCCGCCCACTCATTGGGCACAACCTGGCATGGGCGCAATATTGGCACCATCGGTAAGGTCGGCTGCTTCTCGTTCCAGTCCTATAAAATGATCAACGCAGGCGAAGGTGGCATTCTGGTCAGCGACGATGCGGATCTTGTGGCGCGCGCTGTTATCATGTCGGGCGCATACGAACACAACTGGAAAAAGCACTCTGGCTCACCAGAGCTGGAACAGGCCTTTGCCAAATGGCAGAACCAGTTGCCACTGTTTAACCTGCGCATGAGCAACCTCAGCGCCGCAGTCATTCGCCCACAAATCCCCGAACTAGCCCGCCGTGTCCGCGACGGGCTGGCAAACCATGACTATGTGGCTGATCGTCTGAACACATCGCCCTACATCGATGTCCCTGCCCCCCTGACACCCGAGCAGCGCGCACCGGATTCGATCCAATTCAATCTGGTTGACCTCAGCGACGATGAAATCCGCGCCTTTGCCGCCGCAGCCGAGGCACGCGGTGTCAAGGTGCAGGTCTTTGGCCTGAGTCAGGATAACGCTCGTGCCTTCTGGAACTGGCAGTTCCTACCCGAACAGTTCGACCTGCCACAGACCCGTGCGATGCTGATGAAGGCCTGCGATGTACGTCTGCCCGTGCGTTTGACGCGCGATGAACTGGACGTAATCTCGGACATCCTGCTGGCTTCTGTTGGCGAGGTTGTCGGCCCGGTGCCAGTCTACGGGACCTGATCGTCAGTACTATTGCAGATCAAGGTCATGAACTGAAAGTAACAATGCGTCGATCCCGTCAGGGGTTGGCGCGACGCGCGACAAAATCCCGGCAACGGCAAGCCCGGTTTCTGTTTGCATCAGAAACGGCGCACCGGAATCCCCCATCATGACGGGGCAGATCGCGCGCATCAGCCCTTGGCCGGCCTGTGCGGCATTACAGCTATCGGTGCGACTGAGCACGTGGGGCCGCAATCCGGGATAGCCCGCGAACGAGCCCATCTGCGGGACAGTCCGGGAAATATCGAAAAAACCAACCTGCTCTCCAATTGGCTCGGCCAACTCCAACACGGCCCAATCCAGATCGGCGCGATTGTTGAATACACCGTCGCGCCCCTGTTCCGAATCCAGCCGATAGGCCAATACATTGGACACGGCGGCAGCCTCGCCGCGCTGATACCCTGCGGCAAACCGGATACTGGCCGGAGGAATCCAGCGGTTGCGCGCGCTGTTGTACAAGCAATGTGCCGCGGTCAAAACCAGCCGCTCAGACACCAGCACGCCTGTACAATGGGACCGCTGACTGCGGCTGGCAAAATTGACCCGGCCAATGGCGCGCCAGGGCGGGGTCGTTGCATCCAGAATTTCGCGCGCGCGAATCTCGTCGCAGCCCGCAGCCGTATCCCGACCCATTGTGCAGATAGGTTCCCACACGGATGTAAACTGGCCTTGGGCCTGTGCAGTCTGGGCCCAGATCAACGCGCCCAGAACAGACAGCCAGCGCATCGGTCAGGCTAGCTCAGCTTCGATAGTTTTTGCTGCAGCTCGGCAAGTTGCTTTTTGATGTCGTCCAAATCCTCTTTGGGTTCGGGCGATGTTTCTTGTTCATCATCCGGCCCCGACCAGTTTCCCGACAGACCACCGGTCATGGCTTTTAGAAAGGCCTTTTGCTGCGCCTGCATCGCCTCGAACCCCGGCATCTGGGACATTGGGTTCATGGCGTTCATGTTTTCCATCATCTTGGACTGGCTCTCGCGCAGCATGTCGAACGAGCTTTGCAGGAATTGCGGCATCATGCCCCCGCCCGGCACCATGTAGCTGCGCACCAGATCGTTCAGCACATTAATCGGCAAAACATTTTCGCCACGGCTTTCGTGTTCGGCAATGATTTGAAGCAGATACTGACGAGTCAGGTCATCACCGGTTTTCAGGTCAATGATCTGAACCTCGCGCCCGTCGCGGATGAAACCGGCTATATCTTCAAGCGTTACGTAATCGCTGGTCTCGGTGTTATACAGCCGACGGCTGGCATAGCGCTTGATCAGCAGCGGTTTGTCTTGTTCCGACACCCTGTACCCTCCCCAAGGATGATGCGTTGCAGCAGAGGTTATGCGACTGCAGAACAAAAAGAAAGGGCAGGTCAAGCGACCTGCCCGAAGCGATTACACCATTTGGGAGGAATGGGTGCTATATCGCAGCCTTACTTACTTGGCGGTTGCTGCTTTCTTTGCGGCAGCGGTCACCTCGTTGGTGGCTTTTTTGACGGCTGCGGTTGCATCTTCTGCAGCGTCTTTGCCAGCCGCCATCAACAGCTCAACTGTTTCGGTCTGAACTTTTTTCGCGATCTCAGCGAAAGCAGCCAGGTTTTCAGCGGCAACTTCAGCCGACGCGCTTGCGAAGTCGGTTGCAGCTTTTGCGTAATCCGCAGGCTCGGTTTTTGCTTTCGACATCTCGGTCAGTTTGGCCAGGGTTTCTTTGGTCCATTTGTTCGAGATCTCAGCTGATTTCTCAGCTGCGTCCAGAGCAACACCCGACAGCTTTTCGTTCAGAGAAGCGGTCGATTTGAATGCGTCTTCCAGAGCGGTTGTGTCAACCGGGAACGCGCCCATCATGTCTTTCAGGGTCGCGGTAAAGTCTTGGGTCTTTGCCATTGTCCTAAATCCTTCTAGCCGTTCCGGGCCCACCCCGGTTCTCATCAGCTTGAAGGCAATATGATTGCTGCATCGCAGCATTGCAAGCTTTTTCTTGCTGCAACGCAGAAATTTTTGAGTTTCAAAATGATATCAGCGGTTTGCCTTGACCAAAACATAGGTACCCGGAGCCGGGCAAAGGCGTGGATGATCCGAATCGCCGGTATCGCGCGCGGGAACCTGCTTGCCTGATCGCTTCTTTAACCACGCTTCCCACATCGGCCACCACGAACCTTCGTGGAAGTCAGCTTCTTTCAGCCATGTATCAGCATCACACTTCAGCTCAGGATTGGTATAGTGACCATATTTTTTCTTACTGGGCGGGTTCACAATGCCCGCGATGTGACCGGACTCGGAAACCACAAAGGTCTTCGACTTCGCGCCCATCTGCTGTACCCCGCGATAGCAATCCTTCCACGCGGCAATATGATCCGTCTCGCATGTGATCGCCATCAAAGGCACATCGACATCCTTGATATGCAGCTTATGGCCAAGCAATTCGAACCCGTCGTCGACGAAATCGTTGCTCTGACACAAACCGCGCAGATACTGGATCGCCATCCGGCCTGGCAGGTTGGCCCCGTCGCCGTTCCAGTACAACAGGTCAAACGCTGGCGGTGTTTCACCCATCATGTAGCTGCGGATCGCCGGAGTATAGATGAGATCTCTGGATCGCAGGAAAGACATCGTTCGCCCGATGATCCATGCCTTTAGAATACCATCCTTCGAGACCTGTTCTTCGATGCCATCTACAAAGTCATTTTGCAGGAACGGCGTGAACTCCCCCTGCTCACCAAAGTCTGTCAGGGTGGTGAAGAAAGTGGCAGATTTGATCGACTTGTCACCGCGCTGCTTCATCAGCGAAAGCGTCAGGCTCAGCGTCGTACCAGCAATGCAATACCCAACTGCATTGACCTGCTTGACCTTGCAGATTTTCTTCGCCTCTTCGATGGCGGTCAGGAACCCTTCCTGAATATAGTCCTCCATCCCAATATCGGCGTGTGAGCTATCGGCATTCACCCAGCTGACCACAAACAGGGTATAGCCCTGCTCTGTCACCCATTTGATCAGGCTGTTCTGAGCCTTCAGGTCCAAGATATAGAACTTGTTGATCCATGGCGGGAACAGAACGATCGGCGTTTCGTGCACCGTCTCGGTCACCGGTTTATACTGGATCAGTTCCATCATTCGGTTGCGATAGACGACGTCGCCGGGTGTAGTTGCGATATTCCCGCCAATCTCAAAGGCACTTTCGTCAGCAAGTCTGACAACCATTTCGCCGTCATTGGCCTCAAGGTCCGACACGAGGTTCTCCAGCCCCTGTATCAGGGACTGCCCTTCGGTCTCGATCGCCTTTTCCAGCGCATCGGGGTTGGTGGCCAGAAAATTCGTCGGTGCCATCATATCTATGATCTGTTGCGAGAAGTACTGCAGACGCTGCTTATCCTTGGTTTCCAAATCGTCAACCGATGCAACGGCCTGCGCGATCGCTTCGGCATTGGTTTGGTACTGCTGGCGAATGAGGCGAAAGTAGGGGTTGGTTTCCCACATTGGATTGGCAAACCGTTTATCTTTGGTAGCGGCTGGGGGCACATCCCCGTCGCTTTGGGTCATCGCTTTCTGCGCTTCCGCAAAGTTGAGAACCGATTTTCCCCAATACTCAATTTGCTGCTCCAACAGCTTTGTGGGGTTTTGAAACGCTTCAGCCCAATACGCAGTTGCTGCTTTTGCAAAAAGCTCTTGATTCGGGCCATCCAGAGCGGGGGTGTGCGGCGTTTTTCCGGCCATGACCTCGACCAGGCGTTTGGACAGTTCTTCTACTTTGTCCATATTTTCTTTAAGTCGTTCAATATGTTCTTCGGTCAGTTTTGGCGTCTGGTCTTCGGTAGTTGTCATTTTAACAATTCCCCCCTAGTCTCGCTGCTGTGCAGAATAACGTCGTTGGCGTCGGGGGGCAAAGCGGCGAATGGTCCGAATTCTCAGGCTGATACTCAGGAGGCACATTCGATGCGCTACATGATGACCTATGACCTGATGGAAACCATGCGTAACACCAACCAATGGCTTGGTGCAACCGCAAGCGCGATGGCATCCTACCCCCTGTTCTCGATGACACCCAACCCGGCCTTCAACTGGATGGCTGCATGGGGCGAAGTAACCGAGCGCACATTCCAGCGTATGGTCGTCAAGCCTGATTGGGGCATCCGCACCTTTACCTGCGAAGACGGCAAGGACCATCTTGTCGATATCACAACCGTGCTTGAGCGTCCTTTCGGCGACCTGATCCATTTCCGCGTTAATGGACGCAAAGAACAGCCACGCAAGGTGCTGCTGGTTGCCCCGATGTCGGGGCATTACGCGACCCTGCTCCGCTCGACCGTCAAAAGCCTGCTTGTCAATTGTGAGGTCTACATTACCGATTGGCATAACGCGCGCGACATTCCCGTGTCCGAAGGCAAGTTCGATGTAGAGGATTACACGCTCTACCTTGTCGATTTTATGAAAGAGCTCGGCCCCGATACGCATGTTATTGCGGTTTGTCAGCCCGCACCGCTGACTCTGGCCGCAACCGCCTATCTGGCCGAGGTCGAGCCGAAGGCGCAGCCAAGTACCCTGACCCTGATCGGCGGTCCCGTCGACCCCGACGCAACTCCGACCGAGGTTACGGATTTTGGTCGCCGTGTAACGATGGGTCAGTTGGAAGAAACGATGATCCAGCGGGTTGGCTTTAAATACAAGGGCGTAGGCCGGATGGTGTATCCCGGCTTGCTACAACTGGCTTCGTTCATGTCAATGAATGCCGAACGTCACAGTAAGGCGTTCTCGGATCAGATCCAGCGCGTTATTCGTGACGAGGCATCCGACCACGATGCCCATAACCGGTTCTATGACGAATATCTGGCGGTGATGGACATGACTGCCGAGTTCTATCTTTCGACCGTTGAACGTGTCTTCAAAAACCGTGAGATCGCGCGCAACGAGTTCGTTGTAGCCGGCCACAAGGTAGATATCGGCAAGATCACTGATGTGGCTGTGAAATCGGTCGAAGGCACGAATGACGATATCTCAGCCCCCGGGCAATGCATTGCGGCGCTGGATTTATGCACGGGTCTGCCCGACAGCAAAAAGGCCAGCCATGTTGAACCCGGCGCGGGTCACTATGGCATTTTTGCGGGCCGCAGCTGGCGCGACAACATCCGTCCGCTAGTGATTGATTTCATGAATGAAAACAGCCGCAAACCCCGTCAACGAGCCGCCAATAGCAACAAAGTTGCATGAGCCGCGCAGCGGCAGGAGACCTTCCTTTCCGTTGCAATTGCGGCGCCCTTTCGGGGCGCATTACTGAACACGGCGTCGTATCCGGCACTCATGTCGTGTGTTTTTGCCATGACTGCCGCGCGGCTCAGCTGTATTTTGAACAGCCCGACCCTGCGCCCGACCCAGTCGAGGTGTTTCAGATGTCACCGGAAGACATCAAGATCGATGCAGGGGTCGAGCACTTGGCAGCTATGCAACTTAGCCCCAAGGGCATGTTGCGATGGTATGCCAGATGCTGCAACGCGCCGCTGGCCACGGCGCCGACAACTCCAAAATTTCCGTTCGCAGGTTTTATCGTCAAACGTATTCCCCACCCCAGCAGTTTGGGTCCCATTACTACGCGTGGATTTGTGCCAAGGGCTGACGGCAAGCAGTCTCATGAGAAAATCCGCTATGCCGCTATGGGTCTGCTTAAACGCGTACTAAAATCGCGTCTGTCCGGGAGCTGGAAGAAAACGCCATTCTTTGACTCTGAAACCGGTCGGCCGGTGGTGCAACCAACTGTTCTGACCAAGAACCAGCGCGCGGTTTTCTACGACTAGGTCAGCCGCAGTGGTTTCCGGAGCCAATCCTGCAGCATCGCAATCACGGATTCGGGTGCTTCCAGTGTCGGATAGTGCCCGGCCTCATCAATCACGCGCAACTCTGCATCCGGAATGAGATCAGCCATGAAGGTATTCTTGCGGACCGGATTCTCCGCATCATGGGCACCGCAGATGATCAGCGTGGGCATCCTGATCCGGCGCAGCGTGCCTTGTTGGTCCGGACGGCGTTGCATGGTTCTTATCTGACGCACAAACACATCCGAGCCCAATTCCTCGGCCATCTGCAACACTTCGTTCAAAATCGGGATGCGTTGCGGACCGGGAGACAACATGTCCGAGCCGATCAGCTTGCGCATCACTTCGTCCAACCTCCCCGCCTGCGCGCCAACGATCAGGTCTTCGCGACTCGCCGCGATATGAGGTGTGTCGGCCTGCGCATCCGTCGCCAGCAAGGCCAGTCGTGTCACCCTCTCAGGTGCGCGCCGCACGATCTCAAGCGCGACGCCACCACCCAGACCAAACCCGCACAAAGCAAACCGGTGCGGCAGTTGATCCAGCAAGCCCGACGCGATTTCTTCGAACCGTTCACCGCCGGTGATCGGTGCGACCATAACTGCACGTTCACGCGACAGCGCGGTGATCTGCGCCTGAAACAACCGTGCATCGCACATCAATCCGGGTAGCAAAACCAACGGCTCGATCACCTCGGTGCCCTCCGCTCGTTGTTATTGTTTTGTTACAGGATGAGAGGTTTGCCAACGGCGGGCAAGTAAAACTTCACGGATAGCTGATCGCCCGAAACGGTGGGAAATCCGCATAGCGTTCCTGCCTTTGGCCCAGCGGTTCATCGGGCTCCGCCCCGGCCCGCAACAAGCAGCCGCGCGGGGCGATATAGCTGTCGATCCGCCGTACAGGCTTGGGCCGCCAAACCAGATTGAACGCGCTTAATTTGGGAAAAAACCAAATCTCGGAATAATCCAGATGGTCATGCATCCACCACGCCAGATCGCGCCAATCGCGCCCCTGCGCATAGCGGTCTGCAAACCACGGAATTACCACCGACGCCCCTGCTACACGTGCGTCACCTTCGCCCCAATCCCAAATGTGGCACTCCAACGGGTTGTCATTGCGGGCACAGTTCAACCTGTTCTCGTTCCCGAACCGGTTCAGAGATCGCGAGCGATAGCCCGAGCGCACCGCGATACGACCAAAGGTTTCTTCCAGCGGATCCAGCAGGGTCTCGCAAAACGCGCGCCCGGTCTCGATCGCAAGATCAGGGTTGTCGGGAATATTTTGCAATGCGTGAAAGTTCCCGATCTCGGAATATAGGAAATCACGCATGAAAAAATGCCGGGATAGTCGCACGCGACCCAAGGTCTCAAGGCTCCACATACTGCCCGGTCTACGCATATTCAGCCACCGCCTTGCCTCTGAATCCCCTGCTCTGACAGCCACTCCAATATGCCCGCGACCGCCGCGTCGGTCTGACCCGGTGACATCAGACGCCCCGCGACCACGTGTGAGGCCGGATCATCCCCGGGCCCCATTGTCACCAATGAAACCATCGCCTGACCACCCCAGGTCTTGGCCGCCTCATGCATTTTTTCCGGACGCACCACCTGATCATCATCAGAAAACCAGAACAGCGCCGGAACCCGCGCGCCCGAGAAGTCCAGCGCATTGACCGCATCTACAAGGGCAAACATCGGCACGACCGCCTCCCACGGATAAACAGTTGTCCAAAAGATGTTCTTCTCGGGATCAGTGCTTGAGACATCCCGGTCCTGTCCCATCAATGGCGGCAGCCAATGCCGGGCCCACGGCAAGGATGGCACCCAGGAACCAGCCGAGTTTACGCCAAAGTTCGGCGATACCAAAACCAACGCAGCCACATCAGTGCTCAGTTCCGTGTCCATCGCAGCCGCGGCGGCCAGGGTCGCCCCCGTCGAGGTTGCGAGCACAATGACTTGCTCACCAACAGCCCTGGCGGCAGCCAACGCCTCGGCTGTATCCTGCATCCAGCCCGACGCCGTACCTTCGGCCATTGCGTCCCCATCGCGGCCATGCCCCTGAAGCCTTGTGTAGACAAGGTTGGCACCCAACGCGTCCGCAACGCGATCAGGTACTGGCCTGATCTCCTCGGACGTGGCGGAAAACCCATGAATGTAGAGCACCGCAAAAGCTGTCCGCTGTTCAACAAAACCATCCTGCCAGATCACGCGCTTTTCAACACCTGGCACGATGTCATCATAGGCGGATTCGATGCTTTCAAAGTAAACCTGAACGCCCTCGCCAAAATTGCGCGGATCGAAACGCGGATGCAGGTCCACTGGCTCGCGCGGGCCAAAGGCGTAGATCAACACACCAACCAGCGTCAAACCCACCATCACCCGCGCCAAAACCCAGCCCAGGCGACGCATCAGGTGCATTCCAGGACTTCTCGCAGAGCCTGCTCAATCAGCCCGAGGCATCGCTCATCCGAAAACCTGTGATCCGCATCTTTGACCAGCAGCAGTTGCATGTCCGGACCAGTGGCATGATCCAGCAGGCGCACTGCCGTATCGGTCGAGACGGCCGTATCTGCTGTCCCCTGCAGGAGACGCACAGGGAAAGGCAGATCAAGCGAAGCGCGCAAAACCAACCGCTGCCGCCCATCCTCAATCATCCGCTTGGTGATGACGTAGGGCTCCATGTAGTCCGATGGCAGTTCCACATGTCCAACCGTCTCTAGTTCAGATTTCTGCTCGTTCGAAAACGACGCCCAATACCCATCCTCGGTAAAATCTGGGGCCGCCGCAATTGTCACCATACCTGCGATCCGTTCGGGCATGACACGCGCCAGCAACAGCGCTTGCCACCCGCCCATCGACGATCCCACAACAACCAGCGGACCATCAGTTAACCGAGAAACTGCGGCCAGCGTATCCTCGTGCCAGTCCCCGATACACCCGTCAGTAAAGGCGCCCGAGCTTTCACCGTGCCCCGAATAGTCAAACCGAAGGAACCCCTGCCCGCGCGCGCGAGCCCACGCTTCCAGGTGCAGCGCCTTGGTGCCCTCCATATCTGATTTCAAGCCACCTAGAAAAACGATGGTCGGCCCGCGCCCATCACTCTTGTGATACGCCAGACGTCGTCCCTGCGCGGTTTCCAGAAATTCTGCCTCTGCCATGCTACCCTCATTGCTTGTCAGCCCATCATGCATGTCACGCACCTCTCTGCAATTGCCCGATCCTTCTTCATCTGGCTAAAAATACCTCGGGGAGTGCGAGGGGCTGGCCCCTCGCTCCTGCCCTTGACACCTGTGTCCCCACCTGCCACATGAGCCGAGCATACATAACCCGCAACCGGGCGTTCAGTGGGCGCCAAACCGACGAGGAGAGCCGATATGGCCCTGGACTCACAGTCAGTCTCCCTTACCTTTCCCGATGGCAATTCCCGATCCTATGAAGCAGGCGTTACGCCCGCACAGGTCGCCGCCGACATCTCGACCTCGCTGGCGAAAAAAGCCATTTCTGCCACGGTGAATGGACAGCATTGGGACCTGCAATGGCCAATCGAAGCCGACGCGCAAATCGCTATTCATACCATGAAGGACGAGGCGCAAGCCAATGAGCTGATCCGACACGATCTGGCGCATGTCATGGCCCGCGCCGTGCAAGAGATTTGGCCCGCAACCAAGGTCACCATTGGCCCCGTCATCGAAAACGGCTGGTACTATGACTTTGACCGTGAGGAACCGTTTACGCCCGAAGATCTCGGCCTCATCGAGAAAAAGATGAAAGAGATCATCAACAAGCGTGACCCGGTGACCACCGAGGTCTGGGACCGCGATCGCGCGATCGAGTTCTACAAGGCCAATAATGAGCCCTATAAAGTTGAGCTGATCGAATCCATCCCGGGTGATGAACCACTGCGCATGTATTGGCACGGTCACTGGCAGGATCTCTGCCGTGGCCCGCACTTGCAGCACACCGGTCAACTGCCGGGCGACGCGTTCAAGCTGATGTCAATCGCCGGGGCTTATTGGCGCGGCGACAGCGACCGCGCAATGCTACAGCGCATCTATGGCGTGGCCTTCACCGGCAAGGAAAAGCTGAAGGCTCATCTGCACATGTTGGAAGAAGCCGCCAAGCGCGACCACCGCAAGCTGGGTCGCGAGATGGATTTGTTCCACATGCAGGAAGAGGCCCCAGGGCAGATTTTCTGGCACCCTAATGGCTGGACCATCTACACTCTTCTGCAAGATTACATGCGTCGGCAACAGCGCAAAGGTGGCTATGTTGAGGTCAACACCCCTCAGGTCGTCGACCGCAAGCTGTGGGTAGCCTCGGGTCATTGGGACAAATACCAAGAGAACATGTTCATCGTCGAAGTGGACGAGGAACATGCACGGGAAAAGGCGGTCAACGCCCTGAAACCGATGAACTGCCCCTGCCACGTGCAGATTTTCAATCAGGGTCTCAAATCCTATCGCGACCTTCCTCTGCGCATGGCCGAGTTCGGATCGTGTAACCGGTACGAACCTTCGGGCGCGCTGCACGGCATCATGCGCGTGCGTGGCTTTACCCAGGATGATGGCCATATCTTCTGCACCGAAGACCAGATCGAATCCGAAACCGCTGAGTTCATTCGGTTCCTGTCCGGTATCTACAAAGACCTCGGGTTTGAGAACTTCTCGGTCAAATTCTCGGACCGGCCGGAAAAACGCTCAGGATCGGACGAAGTGTGGGACAAGGCTGAAGCCGCCCTGCTCAGCGCAACCCGCGCGGCTGGGATCGAGCCGGAACTCAACCCGGGTGAAGGGGCATTCTACGGCCCGAAACTCGAGTTTGTTCTGACCGATGCGATCGGGCGGGATTGGCAATGCGGCACGCATCAGGTGGACTTTGTTCTGCCCGAGCGACTGGACGCCACGTATATCGGCGCTGATGGTGGCAAACACCGCCCAGTTATGTTGCACCGCGCGACCTTGGGCTCGTTTGAACGTTTCATCGGCATTCTGATCGAAGAACACGCGGGCAAGCTGCCGTTCTGGCTGGCCCCGCGCCAGGTCGTTGTGGCCTCGATCACCTCCGAGGCCGATGAGTATGTGGCCGAAGTGGTCAGCACCCTTCGCGCAGCAGGCATCCGCGCCCAGGCGGATATTCGCAACGAGAAGATCAACTATAAAGTCCGCGAACATTCGGTTGGCAAAGTGCCGATCATTCTGGCCGTTGGTCACCGTGAAGTCGAAGATCGCACGGTCAGTGTCCGTCGCCTTGGCGAAAAACAGACGCGGGTCCAATCGCTTGAGGCTGTAACAAATGAGTTGAGCGTGGCTACAACGCCCCCCGATCTGCTGTAACATTCGGCAGCAAACCGCTAGAAATCCGGCCCGTTATTTTGGGCCGGATTGAAACAAATATCATTTTTCAATTCAAAAACAATTTGTTAACGTTCAAGGGTGCATGACGACCTTTGACGGGGTTGTGAGACACGGGCTCGTGAATTCAACTGCTGCCCCTGAACCATTACCTTGTCGTTGTCACAAGCAGACATACGCAGTCATTAACAAGGATTACCAAGATGTCGAACACTGCAAAAACACTGGTTATCGCAAGCGCAGTTGCTGCAGCCGTTTCCGGCGCGGCCACAACCGCAACAGCCCAGGCCAAAGAAAAGTGCTATGGCGTTTCTCTGGCGGGTCAGAACGACTGTGCAGCCGGCCCCGGCACAACTTGCGCGGGCACTTCGACCGTCGACTATCAGGGCAACGCATGGACCCTGGTTGACGCAGGCACCTGCGCCGACATCGAGCTGCCTAAAACAGCAGACGGTGCAGATCGCAAAGGCTCGCTTGAGCCTCTGGAGCGTGACCTGCCTGCATAAGGCTTTTCCGAATGAACCAGAAAGGGCGGGCAGGATCGCCCGCCCTTTCCACGTGATCAGGGGATTTGCAAATGTTGGACAATGCGCTCAGATCGAACCGGCTGCCTGCAGCACCGGGCGTTGGTTACAAACCACAGCATTTCTCGCAGGTTCTTGAACAGGCCAAGCCTGTGGCGTGGCTAGAGATTCATGCCGAAAACTATATGGGCGATGGTGGCAGACCTCTGGCACAACTGCGTCACCTGTCCGAACAATTCCCGATTTCAGTGCATGGTGTCGGGCTGTCGATCGGCGGCGAAACGCCACTTGACCCAGATCACCTGGACCGCCTGAAGCATCTTGTCGGCTGGTTGAACCCGGCCAGCTTTTCGGAGCATTTGGCATGGTCAACCCATGACAGCCATTTCCTGAACGATCTACTTCCTCTGCCCTATACTGATGCGACTCTGGCCCGCGTTTGCGACCATATCGATCAGGTGCAAGAGGTGGTCGGGCGGCAAATGCTGTTAGAGAATCCCTCAAGCTATTTGGCCTTCGAGGAAAGCACATGGTCGGAACCTGATTTCTTGCGCGAAATCACCCGGCGCACCGGCTGCGGGCTGTTGCTGGACGTGAACAACGTCTTTGTTTCAGCCACCAATCTGGATTTCTCACCGCAGGGCTATATTGATGCCTACCCGCTGGACCAAGTCGGTGAGATTCACCTGGGCGGGCATGATGAGGACGAGGACGATCATGGACATCCCTTGCTGATCGACAGCCACGGGCGCGAAGTGGTGGACCCGGTCTGGGCGCTGCTGGACTACGTACTAGACAAATCCGGCCCCAAACCCCTGTTGATTGAATGGGACACCGATGTACCGGACTGGCCGGTGTTACGGGCCGAAGCCGAGCGCGCGCAAAAAGCGCTGGATCGCGTGCCCGCATGAGCGTGTCGCAAACGACATTCCACACCGCGCTGCTGGATGCCAGCCAGCCCATCCCTGATGGCCTATTGGACGCCGAAGCGCAGCCCGCCGGTCGTCGCTTCAGCGTCTATCGCAACAACGTCGCCGTCTCGCTGACCGAGGCGATGCATCAGGCCTTCCCGGTCATCACAAAACTGCTGGGACCCCAGAATATGGACGGGCTGGCTGGAATATTCTTGCGCCGGCACCCGCCGTCCTCACCCCTGATGATGTTTTATGGCGAGGAATTCCCTAAATTTCTGGAAGGAATGGAGCAGTTATCGCATCTGGGCTACCTGCCAGATGTTGCCCGTCTGGAACTGGCGCTGCGTAGGGCTTACCACGCCGCTGATCGACAACCCATAGATGCCGAAGCGCTCAGCTTGCCACCGGAAGATTTGATGCAAGCCAAACTGACCCTCGCGCCGTCGGCGCAAGTGTTGCGTTCAAGCTGGCCCGTACATGCGATCTGGCTATTTAACACCGAAGAAGGCGCGCCGAAACCCGAGGCGGGCGCTCAGGATGTTTTGATCATGCGTCCCGATTACGACCCTGCCCCACACCCATTGCCACCGGGTGGTGCGGCATGGATCGCGCTGATTCAGGATGGCAAATCCATCGGTGAGGCATTTGAATCCACCATGGCCGAAACACCCGAATTTGATCTTGGAACCACTCTGGCACTGCTTTTGCAGGGCGGTGCAATAACTTCTGTGACTATCGAAAGGCTGGACACATGACTGCCCTGATCTCAACTTACAATAATGCGATGGAAAAAGCGGATCACGCGTCCGGTTGGCTGACACCAACCCTGGCTCGGGTGGTCTTTATCGCCGTGTTGTTCGTCTACTACTGGAACTCGGCCACGCTGAAAATCGACGGCTCGATCTTTTCGCCATCGGCCGGAGCCTTCGGTCAGATCTTTCCCAAAGCGGCCGAAGCGGTGCTGTATGATGTGACTCAGATGACCTTTTTCCAGCGGGTCGTCATCTTCTTTGGCACAGTGGCCGAATTTGTCCTGCCTGTGCTTTTGCTGGTCGGCCTGCTGACGCGCCTTGCCGCGCTTGGCATGATCGGATTTGTCTGGGTTCAAACACTGACCGATGTCACCGGGCATGGCATCAAACTGGGCGGCTTGTTCGACAACGCAATTACGTTGATGGATCAGCGCGTGATGTGGACATTCCTGCTGCTGGTGATTGTGATCAACGGCGCGGGTCCGCTGTCTCTGGATCGGTTATTACGCCTGAAGTGACCTAGAAATGTGCCTTGGGCTCGTCCGGTTTTCCTGCGGCGAGCCCGAGCAACCCTGCTGCGCCTGCAAAGGCAATCGGGAACATGGTGAAAACACCGAAGCCAAAGGCGTAGTACATCCCAGCGGCAGAAATCAGCAGCAAAATGCCTGCAATCAGAGCCCGCGAATGGGCCATCGCCCCGCCAACGATTGCCAACAAAGGCGCCACGATCGAAGCCGTCTGGATCAACTCGGGGTTCTCTACCTGCTCGGCAATGCCTTCGATCTCACCAAACTGGTCGATCAGTTCCACAAAGCCGTAGCCAAAAAAGCCGACGATCATCCCGATCAGCCCGGCAATGACGCCTAAAATCATGGCAGCGTTTCGCATTCACAGGTCTCCGCTTGTTGCCCGTGTCACATAAGCAGTTCTTCAGGCAACACCAAGGGCCTGAAGGGTTTCAGGCGTCCAGCCCAGATACATCTGACCATCGGATACTATCAATGGGCGTTTCATCAGGGTCGGATGATCAGCCAACAGCGCGAGCACCGGTCGATTGCGTGTGTCATCATCCAATCCCCGCCAGGTTGTTGATCGCGTATTGAGCAAGGCTTTGCCGAAAGTCTCGTACGCCTCGGACAGCACATTATCGGGAACCCCTTGCGCGCGGACATCAACGAAAACCGCATCTGGAAGCAGTTTCAATGCCTTACGGCACGTATCGCAAGTTTTTAACCCATATAGCTGCACTATCTAACTAATCCTGTAATCGCTGCAAATTTAGACAAACCCATCAGGCTGCCCCAGTTATTCTTGATTTTTTACTTCACCGTGTAATGTTGAAAAAGGCGAAACACGCGACCCGGGCTGTATCGTGAGGGCGAACAGTGACGTGTGGCGGTTTTGCCAGCCAAGGCCCCCACCAATTTGTGGGACAACTTGTAAGTAGAAGGAGACACGGGAAATGCCAACCGGCACCGTGAAATGGTTTAATACAACCAAAGGCTATGGTTTTATTGCGCCCGATGAAGGGGGCAAAGATGTGTTTGTTCATATCTCGGCCGTAGAACGATCCGGTCTGACCGGACTCGCTGACAATCAGAAAGTCTCGTACGAGTTGCAGGACGGACGTGACGGCCGCCAAATGGCTGCTGATTTGAAGCCGCTGTAAGGCACAGCCCGCCCCGGCGGGAAAGATAAAAGAAGGTTGACGGCCAATTTCAGGCCGTTAACCGCAAACCCTAGTGAACGCGCCCACCTTGGGACGTGCTCGGTTTTCTGTTGAATCAACCCTCTCTGATAACAGCCTCAAACTCACGCCATTCCCGTGCGGTCATGCCTGAGTTTTCCTGAGTGACATCTTCACCGCTGAGCATCCGACGCAAGCAGGTCACCATCTGCGCCGAGAGGTTGACTGCGCCAAGGCGGTAGTCCTCAAACGCGCGGTAGGCAAACGGTACCCAGTCGGCGACAATCTTGCACATGGTATCTGCGTAAACGCGGATTTCGTACTGCGCGTGCGGGTCGGCACGCAGACGCAAGAAGTGGAACAAGTTGTGCAAGTCCACCTTCCAATACCATTGCGTATAAATGTTGGCTGGAAGGTTCATCCGCGCCAGTTCACGCGCAAGCCCTTGCTGGCCGTCCTGACCGATCATCGCCTCGTAGTTGTCATAGCAGCGCGCACTGTCCGCTTTCAGTATCTCCAACACACGCGCGGCCTCTTCGCCTTGCAATGTGTCTCCACGGCCCTGATTGTTAACCTCGGATTGCGCGGCGACATGTTCGGGTGCCGGGATATAGAACTCTCGATCCAGGATCGAATACCGCGCCGAATATTCGTTCACATTCGCCGTGCGGTGGCGGATCCACTGGCGGGCTACGAACACGGGCAGTTTGACGTGCAACTTGATCTCGCACATTTCAAACGGGGTCGAATGCCAGTGGCGCATCAGATAGCGGATCAGGCCTTCATCATTTTGCACCGACTTGGTGCCTTTGCCGTAGGAAACACGCGCGGCCTGACAGATCGCAGCATCGTCGCCCATATAGTCGATAACGCGGACAAATCCGTGATCCAGAACCTGATGCGCCGTGTACAGATGATCTTCCATACCTTCGGCAACGACGCGGCGGGTCGGGCTCGACTGTGCGCGCTGAGCTTCGATCTCGGCCAGTTGGTCGGCAGACAGAGGCATGAAATTATCCTTTCCAGCAATGAGTCGCCGACCACTATATATCGGCAAGCTTGCCATCGGAACCGCGATATGTGCGGCGCATTGCGCTAAATCGGATTTGTGTCCGGCCAGCCCCTCGACATGGGATGAAGGCGCGCTAAGGTGCTTGGCATCACAACAAATGCAAGGAAAGTCGCGATGGGGCTGACATATCTCCACACCATGGTCCGCGTGAAGGATCTTGAGAAATCCATAGCGTTTTATGAACTATTGGGCCTGAAGGAAACGCGTCGTTATGAAAGCGAGGCTGCGCGGTTCACACTGGTATTCCTCGCCCCACCGGGACAAGAGGACGCGCCCATTGAACTTACATACAACTGGGATGGCGACGATGCGCTGCCAAGCGACAGCCGCCATTTCGGGCATCTCGCCTATGGTGTCGACAACATTTACGAGACCTGCCAACACCTTCAGGACAATGGCGTAGTGATCAACCGCCCGCCGCGCGACGGGCGCATGGCATTCGTCCGCTCGCCTGACAATATCTCAGTTGAGTTGCTGCAAAATGGTGAAGCGCTGGCCCCGGCGGAGCCTTGGTCTAGCATGGAAAGCACCGGCCACTGGTGATCCGCTGGCTGGGAGCACTGGGGCTGGCTGTCACGGGCAGCCCCCTTTGGGCCGAGACCTGCCGCCTGGCGCTGGCGCTGGCGATGGACATCTCGACCTCGGTGGACGCGACCGAGGATGCGCTGCAACGACAGGGGCTGGCCAACGCATTGATTGCGCCCGAGGTGCAGGAGGCTTTCTTCCTTTCACCTCAACCGGTTGCATTAGCCGTCTATGAATGGTCCGGCAGTTTCAACCAGACATTGCTTTTGGATTGGACGATAATCGATACTCGGGCCAATTTGATCTCCGCCGCGCATCGGATCGGGACATCGAAGCGATCGGAAGACGAGTTCCCGACTGCGATGGGTCACGCACTGGCTTTTGGGGCGACCTTGCTGGAGAGCGCCCCGAATTGTCTGTTCCAAACCATTGATATCTCGGGCGATGGCAAGAATAACGATGGCTACGGGCCACAGATCGCCTACAAGCACTTTCCATTCGAAAACACGACCGTGAATGGTCTGGTGATCAATGCAGCTGATTTCGAAGGAGAAATCGACTTGATCCCGTTCTTTCAGAAAAATGTACTACACGGACCCGGTGCTTTTCTTGAGATCGCCGCCGGGTTCGAAGATTTTGAGCGTGCCATGCGTCGCAAACTGGAACGGGAATTGAAAGGGTTGGAACTTAGTGCGCTGCAACCGGATAATGCGAAATGATCCGCCTGTGTGCGACACTTCTTTGCCTGCTGGCCAACCCGCTTTCAGCGCAATGTCGACAGGCTTTGGCGTTGGGAATGGATGTCTCTGGTTCGGTCGACAGTCGTGAGTACAGGTTGCAACTTAGTGGCCTTGCGGCGGCGTTGCGCCATCCCGAGGTGGTTCAACTGATCCTTTCAAACCCGTCTACCTTTATTCGGATCGCTATCTACGAATGGAGCGAACCTGGCCACCAACGCCTCTTGCTTGGTTGGACAGATGTTCGCTCGACTGCTGATCTGCGTCGAATTCAGCAACATTTAGAAAGCACAACACGCTCATCAGCGCCGCAGGGAACGGCGGTCGGGTCGGCCATGTTGTACGGTGCTGAGATGTTGGAGAGCCAAAGCGATTGCTGGCGGCGAACACTGGATCTGTCCGGTGATGGTAAACACAATCTCGGACATCACCCGCGGGACATAAAAGCCGCTTTGCAAAACACTGATATTACAATCAATGCCCTTGTAATCGGTATCGACGACCCCAATCCAGGAGACACCCGCCAGGTAGAGATTGGGGAGCTATCCGCCTATTACCACGCATGGGTCATCCGAGGCCCCGATGCTTTCGTCGAAGTCGCCCTTGGCTTCGAAGCCTATGAAGATGCGATGACACGTAAACTGATCCGTGAGCTTGAGGGTCTGTCGCTGTCCCAAACTCAGCCATCAAAGCTATCAGTAGATATACCGAATCTGATCGGTCCAATATCGTTCGACCCGACGCAGTGAACCGGTGATCTCTTCAATCCCATCGGTCCCGATCACGCCGCGGTTTTGCAGCCCTTCTGCATGGCGGGCGAACAGGTCTGACACGATGTCACGAATCTCACGCCCGCGCAGGGTCAGGCGTACCCGTACCGAGCGGCGGTCAATCTCGCATCGTTGATGGTGCATATAGCCCATCTCGACCAGTTTCTTAAGATTGTAGCTGACATTGCTGCCTTGATAGTAACCACGGCTCTTCAACTCTCCGGCGGTTACTTCATGGTCGCCTATGTTGAACAACAGCAGGGCCTGCACCGCGTTGATTTCCAAAACGCCGACGCGCTCGAATTCATCCTTGATGACGTCCAGAAGCAAGCGGTGTAGACGTTCGACCAGTGCCAACGCCTCAAGATAGCTCGTCATGAACCCCTTGGTCCCGGGCGCGGTGACCTGTAACTCCATACTCATTCAATCCTCCGATTCATCGCGCTGTTTCTGAAAACATGACGCGAATTCCCGAAAAATCGGTTAAGCCTGATGATTGCTTATTTTTGAAAGGTTTGCGCGATATCCGCGATCAATTCGGCCAGTGGTTCCGGCGGGCTGGCCTGACCAGTGACCCATTGATAAAGGTCCTGATCATTTTCATGCAGCAAGGCATCATATGTGTCCAATCCCGCCTCGTCCATCGAAGACAGATTGCGATCGGCATATGCCGCCAGGATCAAATCCATCTCTTTGATGCCCCGCCGCATCGAACGCATTTTCATGCGCTTGATCCGGGTCTCGCGCGGCTCGGTCATTGATTGCGTTCCAATTTCAGACGCAGCGCTTTTTCGACGCGAGCCAGACGCTCGGAGTTGGCTCGCATCTCACCTCGAATCGTGCGGAGCTCTGCAACAAGATCGCGCAATTCCGAGTCCGTATCGCCATGCAGGCTTGTTTCGTCCATGCCGTCGCCCTCGCCCGTCAGAAGCCACATGATCGAGACATTCAGTAGCCCCGCCATCATCGACAGCTTGTTCGCGCGGGGTTCCGACAAATCATCTTCCCACGAGGTGATCGTGGCTTTTTTGACACCAAGCCTGCGGGCCAATTGGGTCTGCGTCATACCTGCGGCTTCGCGTGCGCCAGCAACGCGATCCCCGAAGGTTGCGGTGTCCGGTCCGAACCAGTCTGTTTCGTCGTTCATCGGGGTCTCCAAAGGGTAAAACTCAATTGGCTTGATCGTTATTTCGGCGCACCCTATGACAGTCGGGCTGAACATACAAACCGAGGCCGACCATGAGTTTCCTGTCTGCGACACTGTCACGCGTAAAACCCTCGCCCACCATCGCGATGACGTCCAAAGCAGCCGAGCTGAAGGCCGCCGGGCGCGATGTGATCGGGCTGAGCGCAGGCGAGCCCGATTTCGACACGCCGCAGAACATCAAGGACGCCGCCGTGGCCGCCATCGCTGCGGGCAAGACCAAATACACTGCTCCGGACGGCATCCCCGAGCTGAAACAGGCGGTCTGCGCCAAGATGAAGCGTGACCACGGATTGGACTATACGCCCGCTCAGGTCTCGGTCGGGACCGGGGGTAAGCAGACGCTTTACAACGCGCTGATGGCTACGCTGAACGAGGGCGATGAGGTCCTCATCCCCGCGCCCTATTGGGTCAGCTACCCGGACATGGTGTTACTGGCCGGTGGCACACCAGTGATCGTCGAAACTTCGCTGCAGACCAATTTCAAACTGACAGCGGATCAACTGGAAGCCGCAATCACACCTAAAACGAAATGGTTCATCTTCAACTCACCCTCGAATCCCACCGGGGCGGGCTATAGCCGTTCTGAACTAAAAGAACTGACTGATGTCCTGATGCGACATCCGCATGTCTGGGTGATGACCGATGATATGTATGAGCACCTGGCCTATGACGGGTTCGAGTTCTGCACGCCCGCACAGGTGGAACCGAGACTTTATGATCGGACGCTGACCTGCAATGGCGTCTCCAAAGCCTATGCCATGACCGGTTGGCGTATTGGCTATGCGGCAGGCCCGGTCGAGTTGATCGCCGCGATGCGCAAGGTGCAATCTCAATCAACTTCGAATCCCAGTTCGGTCAGCCAATGGGCAGCAGTCGAGGCTCTGAATGGAACTCAAGCATTTCTTGCGCCGAATAATGAGATCTTCAAACGCCGTCGCGATCTGGTCGTCGACATGCTCAGCCAAATCGACGGTATCTCGTGCCCGACACCCGAAGGCGCGTTCTACGTCTATCCATCAATTGCAGGCTTGATCGGGAAAACCACACCCGCGGGCACCGTGATAGATTCGGACGAAACCTTCGCAATCGCCCTGCTGGAAGAGGCCGACGTGGCGGTGGTGTTTGGCGCAGCTTTTGGTCTGTCGCCCAATTTCCGCGTCAGCTATGCGACCTCTGATGAAGCCCTGACTGAAGCCTGCACACGCATCCAACGTTTTTGCGCCGCGCTCACCTGATACCGGAGTTTGTTATGTCCACAGCCCTGCCTGAATACTATTTCCGCGTGCGCGAAAATGGGGCAGCGGTGTTCAGGATCGACACGGAAAATCGCCATCGCCGGATCGAGATGGAACAGATCGCGGTCATCAACATCCGCAATGGCGAGGTCAAACCGCAGGGCCAGCGTGTACTAAGCGACGCCGACAACGATGAAATCGCGCGCTGGATGGAAGAGCGCAAAGCCCTGCTATCCCGCCGCGATATGGATGATATTCACCGTGCGGTTGACTACCTGAATCTGACCACGCAATGGGCTCAGTCTAAAGCAACGGATGCGCAATTAGAGGACGTGACCGACCCATTGCTGATGGCAATGCACGACTTGCGGTCGGTACTTGTTCGAAAGAAATCCGACCGGATGAGCAAAGAATGATCCCCTAGGCGGGAACTTCTCCTACATCGCGCACCGACCTTAGCCAGAAGCGCGCCATCAACAATACGGCAGCACAAGCGAGGCCAATCACGAGGCCAAGCCAGACTCCGATCCCCTCCATACCTCGAACAAAGCCGAAATAGTACGAAGCGGGGATACCAATCACCCAATAGCTAAGTGCGGCCATCACCATCGGTATTTTTGCATCCTGCAAACCTCGCAACAGGCCTAGTGCGATGACCTGCGCCCCATCGACCAGCTGGAACAACGCAGCCATCGCCAGCAGGCCAGTGCCGATTAGCAGGATCTGTGGCCGCTGCGGATCATCAGCCTCCATAAACAGCGAGATCAGGGGCTCAGCGCATGTCAGGAATAGAACAATCGTCAAGACCGACACGATCAACGACATCCCGGTCACCGTAATCGCGCCTTTCTCAAGATGCGCCCGATCCCGTCGACCCAACGCGTTGCCCGCCCGAATAGTCGCCACATTAGACAAGCCCAAATGAACCATGAACGTCGCCGAGGCGAGGTTCAACGCAATCCCGTGAGCTGCCAGCGGCACTGGACCCAACCAGCCCATCATGACAGCTGAGATCGCGAACAACGACACCTCCGCCAGTGTCGTCAGACCGATGGGAACGCCCAAACGCAGCACGCTCATGAACATCTCCCAATCCGGGCGCCAAAACCGCTGAAACAAGCTGTGTTCCGGCAACGCACGCACCGCATAGATCACGACCGCCACCAATGATACGATCTGCGTCACCACTGACGCGATAGCCGCACCAATCACCCCAAGTTCGGGCGCGCCCCAGTTTCCGAAGATCAGCGCATAGTTGGTCACGCCATTGACCACAGCTGCAACAATCGTGATCCACAGCACAATCTGCGTCCGCTCAAGTGCGGCCAAATAGGACTTCAGGACCATCACCAACAGCGCCGGGAACAAGCCCCACCCCGCGACCCGCAGGTATACTGACGCAGTTTCAGCAACTTGCGGCTCTTGCTTCAAAGCAATCAGGATCGGATGGGACCACCACAAAAGGGGGATCATCACCGTCGCATAGATAAGTGATAGCCACAGACCCATGCGAGTGGAGCGGCGAATGCTGGTCTCATTCTCCTCGGCGGCAGCGGTCGCCACCATTGGCATTACGGCCCACCCAAACCCGGCACCAAACAGGAACAGGACGAAGTAATAGCTGTTGGCCAGCGTCACGGCAGCCAATGCCTCGACCCCGTACCAGCCTAGCATGACGGTATCGGTCAAACCAATCGCATACTGTGCCAGATGCCCGCCAATCAATGGCAGGCCCAGCACCGCGATTGCGCGCAAATGGCCGGGATATGTCATCACCTTGTTCATTCCGCCAGCCTTAGGCTTGCGCGCTGCCCGAGACAAGAGCGGAACAAACTTATTTCATAATGAGACTAACGAGAACAAAGCGACGCAAGCCATCACCTTTGGTGCAACGGCTTTACAGTTTATCGATTTTCACCCGATCTTCGCGTCAGGATGCAGCGCTGTCCCCAGAATATGGTCCGAGTTATGAATTACGTGATGCGCCTGCCCAACTATCAACGGATCAGGCTCACCAACGATCCTGAGGTCTTTGTCCGGGTAGTCTAGCGTCGACAGAAAATGCCGCATGCAGTTCAGACGCGCGCGTTTCTTGTCGTTGGATTTGACAATCGTCCAGGGCGCATCAGCGGTGTCGGTGTAGAAGAACATCGCCTCTTTCGCCTCGGTATAATCATCCCATTTGCTCAGGCTAGCCTTGTCAATCGGTGACAGTTTCCATTGCTTCAACGGATCAGTTTCACGACTCCCAAAGCGCCGCTGCTGCTCTTCCTGCGTGACCGAGAACCAGTACTTATAAAGTTGAATGCCCGAGCGCACCAGCATCCGCTCCAACTCGGGCGTCTGCCGCATGAATTCCAGATACTCATTGGGTGAGCAGAAGCCCATCACCCGCTCGACGCCCGCACGGTTGTACCAGGACCGATCATAAAACACCATCTCGCCCACGGTGGGCAGCTGCTGCACATAACGCTGGTAATACCACTGCCCCTTCTCCTCATCCGTCGGCTTGTTCAATGCGACCACACGCGCCTGACGCGGGTTCAGATGCTCCATAAACCGCTTGATGGTCCCACCCTTGCCGGCGGCGTCGCGGCCCTCGAACAACAGCACAAACCGCTGCCCGGTCTCCTGCGCCCACAATTGAACCTTCAGCAACTCTGCCTGCAGCTCGGCCTTTTGCGCCTCGTAATCCTTGCGTGCCATCTTGCGGCCATAGGGGTACTTGCCGCTCTCGAAAGCTTGCCGGATTTTCTCGGATGTTGGTGCCGAGGCATCCGCCTTCAGGTCAGTTACAGCTTTGATCTGCGATGATTTTTGTTTGATCTGGGGTGCCGCATCCATACATGTTCTCCTCGGTTTCACTGTCGAGGAGATGCTTAGCCGATTGTCACATGGCGCGCTTTGATTGGTGTCAAATTGACATAGGTTTTATCGGGGCGTCAAAGAACAGGCCTATGCCCGTTCTTTACATGACCCCTAAATACATAGGGGAGCGGCCAGCCCCGCACTTACCGATGTCCCCAATCATCAGGATTGTCCGAGTTGTTCGGCGACAAGCCCAAAACGTCTCCGTCAGTCGAACACCCCAACCCCAAAACGGTTCTGTTCGCATAGGAGAAATACGAACACACCTGATTGATCTCAAGAATCTCGCCATCTTCCCACCCCGCCTCTCGCAGAGCGATCACATACCCCTCAGTCAGATCGCCAGGTGCCTCGGTCAGCTTGCGCGCATATCTCATCGCTTCGACCTGTGCCGCGTCCAGCGGGGCCGAGGCCGGATCACGCGCCTCAATCGCCGCACGGATCGCATTGCCGCGCACCTCATCATGCAGCAACCGCTGCAATCCGGAAAAGTGATGTTCTACGCAATATCCACACTTGTTCAGAGAGCTGACCCACACGCCCAACACCTCAAGAAACCACTTCGGTATCTTGTTGCCCGAGTGATGCAGTACGGCCTTATACATCGCCATATGGCCTTCCATCGAATGCGGCCGCAGACTGTGCGCCATCATGATATTGTCCACATTGTTGTCCGGCCCGGTGACCCGTTCATAAAGCCTCCTCAGCTTTCCCGTAGCCTCTTCGAGTGGAATGGTTCTGATCCAACTCAATTCTTCTGCTCCCCTGATTTCTGCTTCCGGAACAAAGCCTAAACGTGATTTCGAAATATGACGAGACCTTGGAAAGCTCGCGGTTTAATAACAATCTGTTTTGCATAACTGATATATGCTGGGCAGCTACCCTTACTGTCTGCTACGTCCCTATTGAAACAACTTTCTGACCAAAGACTTTTCAACTGTGCGCCCTCTCATCTGTGTTATTGCCCTGTCTTGTTTTGGCTCTGCTATAGCTATGTTCAATCCAGCGTTCTCAGATTGGTTATTGCTGACAGGTCCGTGCGCATTGGCAAGTTTGCTGCTACTGTTCGGAAAAAGGCTACGCCCGCTCAATACTTCAAAAAACTGGGCTGTCGTCGATGGATCAAGTGTTTTGCACTGGAAAGGCGGTGTTCCTAATATCGTCTCAGTGCGCGAGGTTGTCGACGAGTTGAAGACAAAGGGGCGGACACCGGGCGTCGTCTTTGATGCCAATGTAGGATACAAAATCTCAGATCGCTATATGAACGACAGTTCCCTTGCGGCTTTGCTTGGGTTGCCATGCAGCCACGTGATGGTTGCGCCGAAGGGTACTCCTGCCGACCCGCTAGTCCTTCAGGTAGCGCGGGATCTCGGCGCTGCTATCGTCACAAATGACCGGTTCCGTGATTGGGATGACGAATATTCGGATGTGCTTGAGAAAAGTTCTCTTGTTCGAGGTGGCTTTAAAGACAAAACTCTCTGGCTGTCATTGTAAACGCGCTGCAATACAGCGCTGAATATCGCTTCGGTTCCGTTGGCCCCGACAAACCGGATACAACACCTCGCGCCCCTCTTCCCCCGGACCACATCACCTGCCATAATGGGGGAAACTCAAAAACAAGAGCAGCACCCATGCCCGACGATCTGTTGACGCCAGAAACAACGACCGCTTACGACGCCTCGTCCATCGAGGTGCTGGAAGGTCTGGAACCGGTCCGCAAACGCCCCGGCATGTATATCGGCGGCACGGATGAGCGTGCATTGCACCATATGGTGGCCGAGATACTCGACAACTCAATGGACGAAGCTGTTGCGGGCCATGCCAACCGGATAGAGGTCGAACTGCACGCAGATTACGCTCTGACCGTGCGCGACAACGGGCGCGGTATTCCGATCGACCCCCACCCGAAATTCCCGGACAAGTCCGCGCTAGAGGTGATCCTGTGTACCCTGCACGCGGGCGGCAAGTTCTCGGGCAAGGCGTATCAGACTTCGGGCGGTCTGCACGGTGTGGGTGCATCGGTGGTGAATGCCCTGTCGGATTCGATGGTCGTGCAGGTGGCACGCGACAAGCAGCTGTTCGAACAACGGTTCTCGCGTGGTATCCCTCTAGGACCGGTGGAAAAAGTAGGCGCAGCGCCCAACCGGCGCGGTACAACCGTCACGTTCCACGCCGACGCCGACATCTTCGGCCACCACAAGTTCAAACCCGCGCGCCTATTCAAATCCATCCGCTCCAAGGCCTATCTGTTCTCGGGCGTCGAAATCCGCTGGAAATCCGCCATCGACGACGGTGAAACCCCGACCGAGGCGACCTTTCACTTCCCCGGCGGCCTGTCGGACTATCTGAAGGAGACGATGAACGGCTCGTCGACCTATGCCGAGCAGCCCTTTGCTGGCACCGTGGACTTTAACGAGAAGTTCGGCACCCCCGGCAAAGTCGAATGGGCGATCAACTGGACGCCTTCGCGCGATGGGTTCATCCAGTCCTACTGTAACACCGTCCCCACCCCCGAAGGCGGCACCCATGTCGCCGGTTTCTGGGCTGCGGTCCTCAAGGGGATCAAGGCCTATGGCGAGCTGATCAACAACAAGAAAGCAGGTCAGATCACCCGTGACGACCTGATCACCGGCGGCTGCGCGCTGGTGTCCTGCTTTATCTCGGAACCGGAATTTGTCGGCCAAACCAAAGACCGTCTGGCCACGGTCGAGGCGCAACGGCTGGTCGAAAACTCCGTCCGCGACCATTTCGATAACTGGCTGGCGGCTGATACGAAATCCGCCGGGGCGATCCTCGACTTCCTCATCCTGAGGGCCGAAGAACGCCTGCGCCGACGGGCCGAGAAGGAAACACAACGCAAGTCCGCCACTAAGAAACTTCGTCTCCCCGGCAAGTTGGTGGACTGTTCTAGTTCAACACGCGACGGCACGGAATTATTCATTGTCGAGGGCGACTCGGCGGGTGGGTCCGCCAAGATGGGCCGCGACCGCAAGACACAGGCCCTGCTGCCCCTGCGTGGCAAGATTCTGAACGTGCTGGGCGCGGCCAGTTCGAAACTGGGCACCAATGCCGAGATCAACGACCTGACCCAAGCGTTGGGTGTGGGCCTTGGCACCAAGTTCAACGTCGACGACCTGCGCTATGACAAGATCATCATAATGACCGACGCGGATGTGGACGGGGCGCATATCGCATCGCTGCTGATGACGTTCTTCTTCACGCAGATGCGCCCGATGATCGACGCGGGCCACCTGTATCTGGCCTGCCCGCCCCTCTACCGCCTGACCCAAGGCGCCAAACGTGTCTATTGTCTGGACGAGGCCGAGCGCGACGAGTGGCTGGAGAAAGGTCTAGGCGGCAAAGGCAAGATTGACGTCTCGCGCTTCAAGGGTCTGGGCGAAATGGACGCCAAGGACCTGAAAGAGACCACGATGGACCCGGCCTCGCGCAAGCTGATCCGCGTCACCATCGACGAGGACGAACCCGGCGAAACCGGCGACCTCGTCGAGCGCCTGATGGGCAAAAAACCCGAACTGCGGTTCCAATACATTCAGGAAAACGCGCGGTTTGTGGAGGAATTGGACGTTTGAGTGAACCCAAACGTCTTTACTATTTCACCGGCCCAGATCATGCTCTTGATAACGTTGTAAGGCGTCGCCTGAAACTGTCCTTCCCCAACGAAGTGAATGATATCTTCGAGATGAAGCCATTCGACTTTGGTGACAACCGTGAAGCGCGAATAGCATGGGGCCAGACCATCGATCGATTCTCGCAGGAACGCGGATTCATCTCGTTTAGTAGCGAGTGGTGCCTCCCGACTATGTGGGGCCATTATGCTCGGAATCACAAAGGGGTTTGTTTTGGATTTGATGTCTCAGGCGACGTTAACCAAATGGATTACACAGACTGCTTCGTTAAATTTGATCCAGAAGTCCTTAAGGACTTCGATGCGCTAGAGCAATTCGTTGCTTACGCTCGAGACACTAAGAGCAAGCATTGGGAATACGAAAACGAATGGCGAGCATACGTCGAACTGACGAGCGAAGAAAAAGAGCTGAAAGCACGTGGCGCAAACTTGTTCTTCCATCCATTTGGAGATGAACTGAGGTTGCGAGAGATTATCATCGGCGCCAACTCAAATCTAACTTCCGCTCAATTTAGAACTGCTTTGAAAGGCTATGCTGGCGTCGAAGTAAAAACTGCCAGACCATCGTTTCGTGGCTTTAAAATCGTAGAACAGCAATCCGTAAGATTGCAAAAGTAGCATCCGATTTATCATTGGATGAGACAAGTACTTCCGTGCATTTTGAGAACCTCGCGCCCTGCCCGAGGATGGGTGCGGAACGCGCCCGCCCAAGGGGGCAGGTCGGGCGCGTGCTTGATGCTTTGCATCAAGCAACTGGTAGATAGTACGGTGCTTCCCACCCCGTAGGCCGGGCTTCAGCCCGGCACACCGCAACCCCCTTGCCTAACCCGTTGATCCCGTTCACACTTACCCTCAATCCGTAATCCAAGAACGAATTTTGAGGTTTCCGGCGCCAAAACCAAATCTAACGAAATAATTCCGAACGGGAGGACGACATGAAAACACTAACCCTAGGGCTGGCCCTGACCCTGCTGGCCTCGGCAGCCCCCGCGCAGCAGATGCTCAGCACTGCATCGCCCATTCCGGACGGGGCCGAGACGCGGTTTTGCTACTATGGCGGGATGGCCTATTCGCCAGACGCGTTCATCCTGCTGACCGGTGACAACACCGTCACCTCAACCATCAGCACGCGCGAGGAACGGCTGTTGCGGTGTCATCGCAATGACGATGGCTCTCTGGTCTGGAAACCGCAGAGCACGTTTCAAACCAACAACTGACGTAGGATGGGTTTCCAACCCATTAAAGCGGAGCGGGGACGATGGGGTGAAACCCCATCTTACCCAACATTCCGATCCAACCAGTCGGCAATCTGTTCGGCTGGGCCTTCCCAGCCCGGCTCCATGAACAGAAAATGCGCGTGGTTGTCGACGGGCAGGAAAGTCGCACGGTCTCCGTAAAGCTTCGCCAGAGCGCGGCAGGTGTTGGGGTTCACGGCCCGGTCCTCGGTGCCTGAAACAATCAGCACCGGGCAGTCGACCTTGTCGATATCCACCTTCATCGCGTGGTGGTCGTCGAACATCCAGAAGAACATCTCGAACATCACCCGCCCGCTTTCGGGGCCGAGCTGGTCGAACACCTCATGCTGCTGCGCCTCGGGCATCTTGTTGAGCGCAAAGGGGGCCATCAGATCGAAATCAACGCGCATGGGCTGTTTCCAGAACGCCCCACTCTCCATCAACGCGCGCGGCACGGCACGTTCGTCGTCGGTTTCGGGCAATGTGCCCCAGGCCGCGTTTGGGTTGATCAGGACAATTGCGCTGGCCAACCCCCGAGACGCCACCTTCTGCGCCACTACCCCCGCAATGGCATGGCCCAGTAGAATAGGTTTGCTCTCCAACCCCTGCACGAAGTCTGCAATGTCATTGGCGTAATCTAGGACGCTTGTGTCGGTGAGGCCGGGATCGGGATCTGCCTTGGGGTCGCCACAATGATAGCGTAGCGCGGGCGTATGCACCGTCCAGCCACGTGCACGAAAGAAGCCCGCATAATCCTCCATACACCACGGCCCGGCAAAAGCACCGTGGATCAGAACAATCTCTTTCGTCATGAAAATCTCCCTCACCTCCGACCAGTATGAGAGGTGAGGGATGGGTTCGGCAAGCCTGTCAGTGTGCTGCGTTGAAGAGCGTTGTCAGGTTTTCTTCGGTCAATTCGATCGGATTCCCTCCGCATGAGGGGTCGATGATTGCGCCCTGGACCAGTTCGGGGATGGCGGCTTTGGTGACGCCGAGGTCGGAGAGATTG